>NZ_OZ156465.1:2400000-3600000 GCF_964212655.1 Candidatus Thiodiazotropha sp. LNASS1
GGAAACCATCGCAATCAAGCTACAGTACCATCGTATCCACATCGTCGATGGTGAGTTGTGGCGTGTTTTCAGCGCCCACCTGACCCACCTTGGCTGGGGGCATCTGATCATGAACCTGGCCGGTTTCTGGCTCATCCTGGTCCTGTTCCCGAAAACACAACCGCCACAACGCTGCCTGACCCTGCTTTTTCTGCTGATTCTGGGTACCAGCGCCGGGCTCTGGCTATTCTCCCCGGAAGTCGCTTGGTATAGAGGCCTTTCCGGTATGCTGCATGGACTATTGTGTTGGGGTATATTGAGTCAGCTGAAGGAGCAACCCGCAGTTTCGCTGCTGATCCTGGTCTCTGTCGTCTTAAAGCTGATCTGGGAACAGTGGCAGGGCCCGTTACCGGGCAGTGAATCGTTGGCCGCGGGAAGCGTAATCGTCGACGCCCATCTTTACGGCGCGGTCACCGGCGTCATACTATGGAGCCTGGAGCCTGTCGTGTTAAAACTCGTAGCTGAGGAGACCGGGTGAAATCAACCATATTGCTGCTACTTCTCGCACTCGTATTCACCGCTTGCCAGGAGGTGGAAGGTATCGATATGAGTCAACTGTCAGCTGAAGAGAAAAAGGCTGTGGAGTCACTGCTGTGGCTAAAGGATGCCGATCCGAATAAACGTGCGGTACAGGCCCTGGAAAAGGGCGACAAACGCTTGATGGCCATGGCCTCTCGTGCAACAACTCTGCCCGGTATCGAACCGGCTTTGTTATCCAAGGCCAAGAGCATCTGCGGTATCCGTTATCTGGAGGGCTCCACCGATACCGTGTACGGTCAAACACACCTGAAACTCATACAACACGCATCCGAGTATGCGGCAGCCTATAACCGGATCGTTATCGAGAAGTGCATGGATAGATAGATACGGTGTACTATTAAGGCCTGTTTACACTGCTGTCGTTAACCCAACCTATTAGGCTTAATGTGGTATATCACGAAAAGGATTAAATGCAGCAGTTGTTGCGGGTATAGCTGCTATCTCGGATGAAAAGACCGGCATACGTTGCCAAATACCCGTAGGCGCGTCGAGTATGGACGTTATTGTAGCACCTTCGGTTTCCTTAGCTCCCATACACCATGGTTACCTAGCACCGGCCGCCTTAGTTGCGATGAGTGCACAAATGCCGCCATTACAAGAAAGAACTCATCCACGTTACCGAAGCCTGCCATACGTAAAGGAATGAGTTCACCAGTTGCACTTCTAGCCCACCGTACCAATCCGTTTATCTGGCGTAATGCGTGTGCCAATTCATGCAGCAGAGCCTCATCAGCACTGCCTTGTGGCATGTTCGGCAGAACACTTCTGTCAACACCGAACTCGACCCACAAGTTGGTCCCGCGGACTACACGTGCTGCTAAGAATGTACCAGATGAGAAAATTTCAGCTTTACGGGGAACATTAGCAGATATTTATTAAATACCGGAATAATGATAGGAATTGTTCCATTCGAGGAGTGTGCTATAAAGACAAGAATTATCAATAGATTTTAAAGAAAAATACTTAGACCAAGTTCATATGTTAAATTCAAGCTCTATTAACAAACAAGAATCGCTTGCGTTGGCTGTTTCACGAATTCATCGAAGTCGATCCCTGGAAGAGTTACAAAAAACCTTTTTTGCAACCACACCTCAGTTTGTGAAAGCAGATGCCTTCGGTATGTATCTTTTAGATGAAAAGCACAAAACAAAAGAATTGTTCTCTTACAAAGCAAACCAGAATTTTTTGGCAGAATATGAGGATATTCGTCTACATGACCCTATCTTCATGCGCATGCTTCAAAAGAAATCTCTAACCCATTCATCAGAAATCTTTAAGGACCGAGATTGGCGCAAGCAACCTTTGTATAAGTTCCTGTCGAAGTGGGGATTGGATCACACCATAGAAGCCCCTTTAATCGTCGGCGGCCAAGTGATTGGAACACTGAATATAGCTAGGGGAGGACAACATTTTCGAAATGACTCTTTATCCTTTGCGCAATTTATATGTGGCGAGATAAATACTGCCTACAAGCATATCTGTGAGATCACTGAGTTAAAAAGAAAAATTGCTTCTCTAAGGATTCCCACAGACACCATGGATAGTTTATCACCCCGTTTACAAGAGGTTTTAGAGCTAGCAATAACCGGGGCGATTAACCGAGTGATAGCGGATCGACTGGGTATATCAGAAAATACCGTGCGCCACCATCTAAAGCATATCTATCGGCAACTTGATGTTCATAATCGAGCCGAATTAGTTCAACGGGTACATTCAAATCGAACTAAAGATATTCCTAATTAATATTTTTTACCCCGCAAGCCACTGTGCATCGAAATTAGCTGCGGGGCGATTGTTGCCATAAATTGTGTATACTTAGCCCTCTTCAGCTGTCAAATAATAAGGTCGTTTCCAAATACCCCTATCAAACATACGCTGGGCTGCCTGAGTGACGACCTTGTCATTTTCACCATGTTTTAAAGGCGGATCGATTAAACAGCGATTTTGTTCATACAGAGGTTCATCGTAGATAAGACGAAATTGTTCTGTTCTGAGATCCTTCAACCAATTACCCCAACGAGATCGAGCGCGATATTGGCGTAGCGCATCAATATCAATGATAGCTCCTGAATAAGACGCGCTTCCGCCTGCCTTATGATTGGAAATAACACGCCCTTGATAATCTACTATCATTGAGTTACCTCCAAAGGTATCAATTGGGAACTGTGATTCAGGCATAGGTGCATATGATGCAGGGTTTGGCGCAATTACATACATGGTATTGTCCAAGGCCCTTGCACGATTCTGAACTTCCCATAGTCCATTCGCCACATAGGGCTCTGGGTAACTTGGACGATATACAATCTCTGCGCCATTCATGGCTAAACCACGTGCTGTTTCTGGATAACTACCTTCCATGCAGATAATACAGCCAATTCGTCCTATTTCAGTGTCAGTCACAGGAAAGAATGCATCCAGTCCCATGCCATAAAGCTCGGTCCAACGATCCCAAACATCGTGAGGGACAGTGGAATGCTCTCTCGCAAAGACCTGCATTTTATAATGCACATGGATGACTTCACCTTTAGGATCGATAACAAATGCACAGTTGAAAAAACGCTCTGGAAACTCAGGGTGTTTTGCTTTAGCCTGAGCAATGATGAAAGTATCCAATTCCCTAGCTAGTTCTCCAAGATAGTCAGTTTCCCTCCCTGGAATATCGATTGCAGATCGTTCAACATAGTCGACATGGTCCCAATCAAATATTTCATCGGTAAATCCCTGGAGCGCACCCTCTGGGATCGTAATCAGTTTTACCGGAAGATCAATTGCCGATAACCAGACAGCAGCTCTGCTAAGTTCAGCAATATGATCGAGATTGCGAGTGATATCGTCGCGTCTGTGAGCCCCTTGTATTACAGGCTGTAACGCGAGTGCCATATATTGCTTAATATGATCAATCTTGTTTGGCATTTCTACCCCTCCAGTAACGGTTTTATTTGTCCTTGTATTTTTCAGTGCAAGCCAAAGACTCACAACTACCCGAACGGGTTGTTGTGTGACTCATTCAGCTTTATTGATAATGGATTAACCTATTTAGTATTTATCAACCACTAATCAGAAACACAAAAACAGAATTAGGAGGATGTATGAAAATACTAGGTTTGACAAAAGTCGTGATCATCAGCACCTTACTGTTCCTAGCGACTATAAAGCCCGCAGTGTCAGAAGAAATAATTATATTGAAAGAAAGCAGTGAAAACTTTCAGACCATTTTCAAGATCACAAAAGACTATTATGTAGCATGGTCATACACCCAAAAAGATACTGAATATGATCAAGCAGGGGTCTATTACTCAAAAAATCCAAACAATGTCTACTGGGACCCACTTCCGCCTTTAGAAGGTCACCGAGGCTGGGGACAATATAAGGATGTGATCGAAAAAGTATGGCTGCCTGCAGGAATTGTCGCGGCGGGAATCTTGTTTGCAAATGATGGGTCGTTCCAAGCTTGGCGTTACGCAGATGTTATCTGGACAACTGCAAACTGTATTGTTCGCGCCCAATACAAAGGAGGCATGAGCCGAATCATGCCTTGCCGTGGCACTCAGGTTTGGACCCAAGAGAACGGAAAATGGGTTGTCCAACATGAACACTTTTCTGCGACCGTCAATCCTAGTGGAAAGTTATTTAAGATTTCGGAAGATGGAAAGCAAAAAACTGAATCAAATTCAGAAATTAAGAAACTAAGCGATGAATTGATCGGTGAATGGTCTAAGAGTAAGCCTGTAAATGTAGGCAAAAACCTAAGAAATCGCTATTCCAATGAATTTCCAATCCGAATATATATGCCATGGGCACCTCACGATGGTTTTCAATCATGGAATCAGTTTGAAATGGGTTTGAATGAATTTGTCAGTTTGACCAGTAAAAAGATAGAAATAACACCTAGAGGAGATTTAGAAGTAAACATGCGGGGAAATATCGCCTGGACAACCGCAACCCTAAATATTGATTTTCAACAGCATGATGACACACATGTATCGGCTAGTGGCAGGCAAACACTTATCTGGATAAAGGATAATGAGAGCTGGTTAATTGCTCATGAACATCTTTCGATTCCGATGGGGGCAGAGTAATCCATGGATCGACTTAACAGTAAAACGATTTTAATTACAGGTGCGGCAAGTGGTATTGGAGCAAGTTGTGCAAGATTAGCTGCTGAATCCGGGGCTTCTGTCATTTTGGCTGATATTGATGATAGAGGTGGCATAGCTGTAACTGAAGAGATTATCGCAAATGGAGGTATAGCAGAGTTTCAACGGCTTGATGTTAGTTCTGAAGAGGAATGGAAATCGGTAGTTGAAAAGATCATCGGTCAATATAAAGGTCTCGATGTCTTAGTTAATAATGCGGGTATCACCTTAATTAAACCTATTGAGGCAACAACCCTAGAAGAGTGGCATAAATTATCTCGGGTTAATGTAGATAGCGTTTTTCTTGGTATGAAACACTCTCTACCCGCGCTCAAAGAGCGTTCTTTGTCTCATGTTGCTGGTGGATCGATTATCAATATGTCCTCCGCTGTAGGCCTTGTAGGCATTCCTGGCGCTCTTGGTTACACCATGACTAAGGCTGCAGTTAGACATATGTCCAAGTCTGCTGCAATAGAGTTTGCGGAGATGGGATACAACATTCGTGTCAATTCTGTTCATCCCGGCTTAGTAAAAACACCAATGGCAGATGGCATATATGAAGTATGGGCGCAGAGTAAAGCCTTTGGTACAGATGACATTGCTCAAATTGAGAAAATCATGACTGAAGCCCACCCTTTGGGCCGACATGGAATGCCAGAAGACATCGCTAAAGCTGTCGCTTTTCTCGCGTCAGATGACTCGAGCTATATGACCGGCTCAGAATTGGTTGTTGATGGCGGATTTGTTGCAAAGTAATGGGAGTGGCAATGGATACGAAACTGTTAACTATTTTGGGTTTCATACTTAGTGTGATCTTCGTAACTGTTTCTTCGAACGCGTATTCAGATAATAAAGATACTGGACAGGTAAAACTACTGACCTGTGTTGCCTGCCATGGTGCCGATGGGATAGGAAAATCACCCCAATATCCAAATCTTAATGGTCAAAAATTACCCTACTTAATAAAACAACTGAAGGCATTTAGGTCTGGAGAGCGTAAGGCGCCTGACATGGCTCGTATGGCCAGAATGCTAACAGATGAAGAGATTGCCTATGTCGCAGAATATTACTCCAAGTTGGCCGATTGACGCTTAAATCTAATTTAGCTCTAGTAACCCGCTTACATCAATAGATGACAAGAATACATTATGAATGACCAAATAGTTTCGCGTCGGTTGGCTTTGAAAAAACTTGTAGCAATGAGTGCGATAGGAGTGGTTGGTACTTTTTGGTCAGGTTCTGGTATTTCTAAGGTAAGCAGGCAGTCTATTCCAGGAATTAGTGGGAAGATAATTTATAAAGAGGATGAAAACTATGAACTCTGGCGTCAGTCTATGGTTTGGCATCTCTCAAAGCCAAAACGTTATCCAGACGTCATTGTAAAACCTCGGTCTGTCGAAGAGGTTATATCGGCGGTTAAGCATGCCGCAACAAACTCTCTTAAGGTTGCGATCAGAAGTGGTGGCCATAATTCAACAGGTTCCTCCTTGAGAAATGGAGGCATGCTGCTTGATCTGTCCGGAATGAGCGAGTTGGAGATTGATGAACATAAGCAGGTAGCCTCTGTTCAACCTGGTGTGCGAAGTGACCAGTTAGTGAGAGCTGCAAGAGAAAAAAGTCTTAGTTTTCCAGTACCTCATTGCACCTCTGTTGGGATCAGTGGCTTCGTTATGGGAGGGGGGATCGGCTGGAATTATCCACAAAATGAGGGAATGGCGACATTCTCTATCGTAGGGGCTGAAGTTATTACCGCAGATGGACAACGCATTATGGCGACTGAGGAACAACACTCAGATCTACTATGGGCAGTGCGAGGTGCGGGACCTGGCTTTTTTGGCGTAGTCACTCGGTTGTTTCTTAAGCTATATCCAGCTCCTAAGTCCATAACGGCAAGTTCCTATATATTTCCCCTTCAAGAGTTACAAAATGTAACCTCAATTCTGGATCAGATTAATAAAGATAAAACGGTACGTGAAAGAATCGAACTACTAACGGTGCTGATGCATCATCCAGAAATGCCGGTTGATGCACCTCCCGAGAAATCCAAAATTTGCTTTGTAACAGCCTTTGCATTCGAGCAATCTGCTACTGAAGGAAGAGTACTACTCGAACCATTTTCAAAATCAGATCTATCAACGAAATCCCTGGTCAAAGATGAGTTCCAATCTTTCACCTTTGAAGGCCTATACGACAAGTTCTTTAGCCTAGAAGATCCTGCTGGTCGTATGGCGCGTTATAGTGCGGATAATGTTCTTACCAACAAAGGCAGTGACGCATTAATCGCAATGGCAGAACATCTGAAAAAAGCACCTTCAACGGATACGCATGTATTAACGGCCTGGGGACTAAATCTACAGCCAAGAGAAGATGCCTGTTTTTCAGGAGTTGGTGATTGTTTTGTCGGCTGTTACTCAATATGGGATGGTGAAGAAAATGATCAGGCCAATCGGAATTGGTTGAAACAATCACAACCGATTATCGATCAGTTTGCATACGGCCATTATGTTAACGAGATTAATGGGGTAGGAAATCCGAACCGATACCGAGAGTGTTATTCAAAGAGTAAATGGAAACGTCTAAATCAGTTGCGTGATAAATATGATCCTGTAGGTGTATTTCATTCATTTCTGGGGCATAGCTAATTAAGTTAGGCCAGGATTCCCTGTGTTGCACGCTGTATGTATTGTCTCTTTGAGCATGCATATTTCTCTATTTTATTTCGATATTGCTCAATACCGATTGTTTTGAACAACCCCGAATATTCTTTGAATTCCTTATGGAGGTTTTGATGCTCTAGTTGTTGTGGAAAAGTAAGATGGGACACCCGTAAATTACTACATTGCCCCTGACAAGATATGTGTATAATACAAGCACACACTTACCTGGCTGACGTTTACGGAGCAGCACCTGCTTTGTTACAGTCGATATATATAGATCATCAAGCCATGGCTTTTGGTGCGGCTGGGCCGCACCCTATCTAGCGACCCTGGGTGTAAAGGAGTTTAAATGCATAAGGAGATCATCGCTGATTACGCGAACGTACAGGAGCTGGCGCAGCAACTGAAGCTAAGCGAAGCTGCCTATCGACGGGCGATGACACTTGCAGGTCTGGTACCCGATCAAACCAGCTGGCTACGTCACATCGATCGCTTCCTGATTGCTCTCGGCGCCTTGTTGATCGTCGCCGGTATCCTAGCCTTCTTTGCCTGGAACTGGGCCGATCTCAGTCACTTAACAAAGTTCGCCCTGGTCGAGGGTGGTATCGTGGGCGCAGCGGTACTGGCCTGGCGTTTCGGCCTCGACACCATTGCCGGCAGGGTCAGCCTGCTGGCAGCTGCGATTCTCACCGGCACACTGTTGGCAGTGTTTGGACAGGCCTACCAGACTGGTGCAGACCCCTATGGCCTGTTTCTCACCTGGGCACTGCTGATCCTCCCTTGGGCAATCATTGGCCGTCAGACGGGTATCTGGATGTTGCTGCAGATCCTCCTGAATCTGACCCTCATCATGTACTACACACAGGTCCTGCACCCACCGGATGGCTGGTGGCAGTTATCGCAACTGCTCGGCCCGCTGGTATGGCTGGGTACTACAGTGATGGATTCCACCCTGGCCAGCTATCTTTTTGTACTGAATGTCATCGCCCTACTCATCTGGGAGGTCGGCTCATACCGCGGCGTCAGCTGGATGCGGGGAATACTGTTCCCACGGGTGATCGCATTTATCGCTTTCAGCACGGTCCTCCTGCCCACACTGGTCATCATCGTCGCAGCCGGTTTTGAGGAACAGACCAGATTGAGCGTGGTCTCCCCCACTCTGCTACTCATCGCAACAGGTGCTGCTCTCTACTACTACCAGTATCGACGACATGATTTGTTCATTCTTACCTGTAGCCTGCTTGGCGTAATTATGGTGATCACTGCGTTCTTCATCCGTCATATGATGTCTGGTTCAGGCAGCCTGCTCTTTCTCGCCCTTCTGCTTATTGCCCAGGTCGCGAGTGCCGCCTGGTGGTTGCGTCAGATTGCGCTGCGCTGGGAGACAAGATCATGAACGGATCAACCGTTACCCTGAACCATATCGTGAACAACTTGCGGGCGGAGAATCTACTCAGCACAGAGGATGACGCACTCGATTATTTGGAAAACAGACCGAACCCGCAACCCTGGTATATCCGAACGATGGTGGGGTTCGGGGCCTGGCTCGCCAGCCTTTTGTTAATCGGGTTCATAGCCAGTATCACCCTGATGTTCGATGGTGGTTATATCTTCATCGGTGCGGCATTGATCGTGTGTGCAATTCTCGTCCGTCAACGATCCGACAGAGACTTTCTGGTTCAATGCGCACTGGCTTCCAGCCTGGCCGGCCAGGCATTGGTTGCCTACGGCTTTGCTGATATCGCAGGGCATGGGGAGTTCGAGATTTTTCTTGGCTTCGCTCTGGTAATAAGCTCAGCCCTGTTTTTTCTTTTTCCGGATCGTATTCATCGTGTCATCATGGTGCTGCTCGCCACCGGTTCATTGACCACGTTGTTGTACCACTGGGAGGCAAATGCACTTGTACCCCTCCTCGGTCCAGCACTCACCGGCATATTGATCATGCTGCACAACCAAATGCCGACACTTGTTGCAGGCAGGCACAGTGAATTACTACACCCCTTGATGAGTGGATTGATGCTGAGCGCCTTTGGCACTCTGCTGCTCTCTACCGTATATCTGCTGCCAGAACTGGAAGCAGACTTTTTGTTCTATCCCCGACCCTGGATCTCAACGATTCTATTGGGTCTGCTTTTTATATATCTCGGTAGATTGATCTGGCCTGTCGTTGCAGGTACGGAAGACAGAAAGTCATTTCTATTACTGTATGGCATCATGATAGTCATTATCGCCTGTGCCTGGTATGCGCCGGGACTCTTGCTTGGACTTATCGTCATGCTACTTGGCGCTCACTCCAGCAGGGTAACTTTCACCGGGGCCGGTATCGGTTTTTTTATCCTATTCCTAACTGCCTTCTTCTACGGTATAGAAGTCAGTCTGCTAACGAAATCGATCACACTGGTCGCCACCGGTATCACCCTATTGCTATCTCGCTGGATCATCCTCAAAGTCATCCTGACAGATGAGCGGCAGGGAGCTGACCATGCTTAATACAATCATCGGCTTATCTGATAAGACCCGCCTCACCATCATGGCTGTTGTGACGCTATTGATACTCCTCATCGTCAACAGCCAGATCATCATCAAAGAGAGCATTGTCAATAATGGCGACACCCTGCTGCTAAGACTCGCACCACGTGACCCTCGCTCACTTTTACAAGGTGACTACATGGCGTTGCGATATGCCATGACCGGTGAGGTCGCACAGGCCGCAAAATCCGCCAAGATTGACGATGGAAATATCATTGTGAATCTCGACCCGACAGGGGAAGCCAGCTTTGTGAGCCTCTACGAGGGGCAGCAACTCACAGAAACCCAGCACCTGCTGCGTTTCCGAAAGCGAGGAGAGTCAGTACGGCTTGCCAGCGACGCCTACTTTTTTCAGGAAGGAGAATGGGAGACTTACTCCAACGCACATTTTGGCGAACTGAGTGTCAACGATGACGGCTTTGCGGTCCTGACCGGTTTGTATGATCAAGATAAAAATCGTCTGGGAGATAAACTGCATTGATTTTCAGAATTTAATCAAGGTTATTCCAGGCTAGATTAATCGGCTGATCAGGACACCCATCGCAAACTTTCAGACTTCCCACGGTACGGATGAAGTTACTGACGGAGATCTTCGCCATCGACATCTACGTTTATGCCGTACTGCCTTACTACTATCACAGGGCAATCAGTTTTCCATAGGCCTTCAGCCATTTGTATAAGCTTTGGGCTGAGACGCCTAATCGCTTGGCTACATCAGGTACTGTATAGCCTCGATCCAATACTTGTTTGACCGCCTCTTCTTTGAATTCTTGGGTGAAATTCGTCTTGGACATGGATCTCTCCTAGCTGCTTTAATTTAAAGTATAGGAGTATCCGGTAAAGTGAAGGAAGTCCAGGTCCGAGTTAATTTGTCTTGTTATGCCTAATTCATTAGTTGACTTGCCATAATCCCTAAAAGCTCATCAGGCGTATAGACTGGCAACTTAGTATTTTTATAATCTTTTGTATTTCGAGTGACTATGCCATCAACTTCACAGCATTCACCAGAATAGTATTGAACGGCATCCTCAAAATCAGAAAATGTCGAATTAACGGAAAACTCCAACACTTTCGTATTCACTTCAGCTATATAAAAAAGCTCCAATATTTTTTTTATTTCAATTTTAGCCTGATTTTTCGTCAGTGCTTTTGAGATTAAATAATCTAGGGTAGTTATTGTTGTTGCGCATAAACACCCTTCAATCGTTTTGCTTTCAACCATACCTACAAGTCTAGCCGAAACTTGGACAAACTCCTTTCTGGCTAATAAAACATCAAGGATCACATTTGTATCGAATAAGATCTTCAAAGGTATTTTTCCTCTAAATGCCTTTTATAATCATCTTCATCAACATCCTTTATTACACCAATTAATGATTTGGTAATTTGAGGAGGTTCGGGACTTTCCACTCCTTTTGTAAGCAGTTGAAAATAGTCGGCTACAACCTGAGATAATGACTTATCATGTTGTTTTGCAAAGATTTTTGCCTGTTTTATCAAGGATTCGTCTAGTCGAAGGGTTAACTTGCTTTGCATGGCGACACCTGTGACGTATATATTTGTAATGAATATACGTCACGTATTTAGTTTCGTCAATATGGGATTTTTAGAGATGGAGTGCTTTTGGGCATAACGGCAGCCTCACCGGCCGGGCGTGAAGCATATGTTGTTAAAAGTTATGTCGTTCATTTAAAACCTCAATCCAAAAAAACCGCCGCCAAGCCCGGTCAGGTGGAGGCGTTTGTTGGGCGGCAACGCCCGCACTGTGAAATCAGTGACCTATACCGTTAAAAACCGAAGGAAAACCATAAGCGCTTCTTCTGCAAAATTGCCGCTACGCTTTCCCTCGTATTCTACATCCAACACACTGGCTGGAATAATTTTCCCGGCCAGAAATGCTTGGATTGACTCAACCCTACGCCGATTCTCGTCAGTGCCCGGTTTCAGATTGTTCGGCCCTATAAACATCGCAATCAGAGAAAGGAATTCCTGATTTGTAAGTTCCGATATGCCCTTGCCAAAGTAAATCTTTGAAGCAGAATCAAACCCGTGTATGGGCTTCCCATTTTCTGTCCCAAAGTATGCAATGTTCAAAAACAACCGCAGTTGCTCATCCTTGCTCACAAGTGCGTCAAGGGCATGCTGTGCGATCAAGGTCTGACGGATCTTAGCAAGCCCTTGTTTGAACCCATTAGGGAAGTAAAGAAGTTTGACTAAACCTTGGGTCAAAGTAGTCATCCCAGCCCCAGGCGTACCGAGATCAACCCCGCGGTGTTTAAAGAACGTGGGATCTTCAACCGCAAGCAACAAACCTATTCGTTCTGAACCCACTTCTGAAACATCAACGGTATCGCCCCACTTGCTATACGCCGCAGCAACATAAGACTGCGTGTTACTCCTGGCATCGAATATTGCCCACAGGTAATACAAAACGAGGATCACAAAAAAACCAATAGTAGGAAGCAGCCATAGCGATTTTGCTTTTCTTGTTAAAACCTTCAAGATTATCCCCGATGCATTTTTTCAGCCCAACACCGCCGCTCAGCCGCGCGCGTCTTCGGCGCGTCTGCTGGAGCGGCCTTGTTAGCTGCGACATTACTCAATTTGCCTGCCGTTCACAGACATGGCCATATCGATAATGATTTCCTTCCTCTGGCCATCTGATGTTTTTCTTGATTTGTAGGTGCGCTCACTGCCATTAGACGAATTCAACCAAAATGGCTCACCTTCGATGCGAAGCACGATGTGCTTGAGCGGTGTGCTCTTTCCACGCGCCATATCATTGCACCGTGGTATTGGCACTTCAACCTGACCTAGCGATTTGCTCCGAAACTGAAATGCGCTTGTTTGATACTCCGATTTTTTGCCGATTTCCCGCACTGCCCAATAGTTGCCTCTTTCTGCGCACATAGCATCGTAATATTCCTCGCACTCGATGAGCATGCTCATTGTTTCGCCTTCAATTTGAAGCTCAACCGCAAACTGTTGCTGAATAGGCTTGGTTTCTCTGACCAACTTGGAATCTAAGCACTCGTACATACCGCAGCCTTGAAGCAGGAAAAGAAACAATATGCTTGTAAATAGCTTCATGGTGCTTTTTGCAGCTAACGCCTGCAGAAGCGGCCGAAATGTAGCAGCGAAGCTGCGGAATGTAGGTCCAGCCCAAGCTTGCTTGGGCGTTGTTTGCTGTATTTGTTAACTTTGTGCTTCGACATTACCGCTTACCTTTTCCCGGTATACTCTCTCGGTTACCGAAAGATATAGCTCAGTACCCCTGATGTGAAGGGCTCTACGTTTTAGAAACCAAGCCCTAAAAGTATCGCCGGCTTCAAGCTGGGACCAGGGAATATAAACTGACCTGCGCCCAAATAGAATCAGCGGTCTCCGAATAAGAACGCCACTAGTTAAACATGTGACATCCATAGCGTTCCAGTAGTCCGTATGATCTGACTTGGCGTATTCAGGAGCAGACTTCCAGAAGAACACCATTTGAGCAGACTTATCCACTTTTCCTGTCTCTGAGATAGCCTCCCCCTTGGCCACAATCTCAGACCATAAAGGATTCCGGTACTCTATTATCATCCCGATGATCCAAAAAACCACAAAAGCTGAAAGAATGATGATGTTAGTCATGGGTGAAAGTTAACGCAAATGATAAGGAGCCGAGGCGAAGCCGAGGTCCCAGCAGCCCCGAAGGGGATGCGCCTTGATTGTTTTGTTAGCGCTTTTCACCCTGCATACCATTCCTTGAGCTTTCGATATCCCTTTATGGCGAGAGCTCCAGGCACCAGAACCAACAGGCCCATTGTGTAAGCGAGGATTGCTGCCACTACAGTGTTTTCAAGAAACATAAGCATAGCGACAACGAATAGGAAACCCACTAGCGTTCCTGCTAATGCCGCCGTTGGTTGTGTTACGCCCATGAACTGTTGTTGAGCGACTCGGAATTTGCAGTTAACCCCTTTGTGCAAAACCTCAAGCCATATTTCTGGGCTTGTTTCGCCATCGACGGTGTTCAGAAACTCGAATCGAACTGTTTGGCCTCGATTAAAGGTGGGAATGATGTAATCCCGCTGATGCCAATAGAAATCAAACTGCTGCTCCGTTGGTTCCTGTCCATCCGGAACTGCAATATCATGCTTATAGTTTTCGGTGAAATCGACAATTCTGGTAGTGCCGACTATTTGGGTGTGCTGAGTAAGTAGCTTTGAATTGTTCGTAAACACCCGAACAACCACGCCCTCGAAATCTTTGGTGCTCTGATTTATGAGCTCAATTGTTGATAGATATAGACGCGCTACTTGATTGCCGTTCCATGTGACCTGGACGGACCCGTAAATAGCATCGTCAGCTGATTGCCCTACTTGGTTGTGAAGAACGTTGTAGGTGAATAGCGACCTGCGATTGAGCCACTGCTGCACGAGGACAGCGGTGAGAATGCCGCCGAACGCGGATAGCAGCGCCAATACAACCTTGTTTTCGATAAGAGTAGATATATCCATTCTTCTTTGCGCTAACGCCACGCATCACCGGAACCAAAAAGCAGCGCGAGGAACGAGCGCCGCTTTTTGGTGTCCGAGTGCATGCGATTGTTAGTCGATATTGTTCGAATTGAACTCGTTAAAAGCTTCGTCCAGGCCTGCTATCTGCTTCTTTCTTTCAAACAACAATATTAACTCTCTTACTCTTGCTGATTTGCGCTCGCCTGGTAATTCGTCGACATCTACGCCGAGAACAAAACAGAAGCTTTTAAAATTCTCCATATCCATTGCGTCGCAAAGGTTATTAAATAACCTTTTGCGCACCTCAACCTTGGTTTCTTTTGTTGTTTCCTTTGGATGAGGCGTGGTTTCAGTAACCTTGGGCCAATCACCAGCCGAAGGCGCAACTGGGCGACTTTCTATGAATACACGCAGATAAGCCGCAGCAGCGTGGGCTGCATAAGATTGCCAGTTATCATTTTTTTGGTTGTCGGCAAAATCACAGATAGATCGAATAGTTATAAAGCCAACCTTCTTTAGCGCCCCGAAAGCAGCGGACGCAACTCCCGCACTTTCCATTTCGATGCCAATCAGGTTCCGCTGTGACGAAAGAAGCCTTTGGACTTCTTGAGAGGAAGCAATAACTTTCTCACCAGATGCAACGGGACCGATATGTATTTTTGGCAATTCCGTAGACGCTTCAGAATGATCAGGGCGAGAAGGGAGGCTATTTCGCCACGCAGAATTTTCCAGATTAAGAAAACCATCTAAAAGCGTGCGATCCGCCAAAAATTGCCTATTTCGTACATCTGTCTGACTGTCTCGAACTTTTCCAGGTTCATAGTAGACAATTGACTCTGATACGATAATGTCTCCTAGTCGTTGAGTATTGCTGTTTATTCCCCCTGCAATTCCAGCAACGAGAATATATCGAGGATTCCAACGGTTAATTAGGTCTGCTGTAGCATGTGCAGCATCTAAATTACCCATTGTTGGCAAAAGCGTTACAACAATTCGGTAATGGTCGCGGATGCCAGTTCGAACAGTTGCTTTATAATAAGTCCGAGAATCCTCTTGTGAGGCCTGAACACGTCCCAATTCAGGTATATGCTTTTTAAGTGCATCGAGTTCTTTTGGAAGTGCTACAACTACCGCGAAATCCACCGTTTCCACATCAACTTGACGGGCCAAATCTGTAGTGAGAACTTCATCTTGAGAGATTCCAGCACTTGCTGCCGCTAGAATTGCAGCAACATTTTCTTCATGATTTTTCTTAAGTGTTTTTAACTGCTCTGCGGAATACACCTCAGGCTCTTGATCAATCAAGCTGTGGTGTGTAGGACAAAGAATAATAATATTCTCTTCTTTGTTTCGTTCCTCTTCAGACAGCGATGGGTCAAAACGCGGACCGCCAGGTGACGCCGCATGTATATGACACATTTCACCTAACAGCGCGCCTGAAATGGCATCAACTAACGCTGTTGTGCAACCCGGAAAGGCACAAATACCACCCGAGGACGCAAAGAGGCGCTTGACTGTTTTCTGTCTGATGCTGGCTCTTCTCATTCGTACTTCACGATCATGCTTTTTCGACTAACGACAAGAATATGGGGCGGATCGCCGCGTAGCGGTGAGACGTCCCAGCTGCCCAACGGGCAGCGACATGATTCGCTTGTTATGCATTGCTAACACCTCTCCAGAGCATTACTGGTAGTACGAGCACACCAGAAGCAAACCAAAGCGAAAGGAGTACCGAAGCATACCAAGAAAATATGACTTTAGCAGTGCGACCGTTGCCCTCGAGTTGTTCTATCGAACCTTTGGATAGAGAGCCCTCACTGGAAAACCAATATATTGTGAGAAGAAGGCCCCACGAAATAATCAGGGCTGAAAGCAAACCGCCAAACATTACTAGGGCGATAGCTGGGCTCAGGATCGGCTCAAGGGAAATGCTGGCGACCACACCAAATACGCTTGCTACGGCAACAACCCATAGTATTTTTCGGGTGCTTAGTAGCCGATTACCAATCTTTTCGTACGTGGTCGGTGTCATCGTTTTATTTTTTCTGCATAACGTTGCCTTCAGCGGAGCAGGTGCGGCAGCGACTGTATCCGCTGAAAGGCCTGGTTATAAGTCCTTAATTTTTTCAACTGCCTCTTCATATGTGTCTTTGATAATTATCCTGATTAGCGCAGGACAATCGTCGTCCGCCATACATATTTGTAGAGATTGATTGTGATATTTAACCCGTTCGATGAGCTTCTCTTTTGTTTTTGGTGCTTGATCAATGTCTTTTCCATTCAACCCAATTAGCGCGCCTCTAACCGCCCATAAATCTGTTGAATAGTACCGAAGTTGTCCATCCTTAGTTCTTTCTACATACCCAAGCATGTACCCACCATAGAATGACCCAATTCCTACTACTAGCACTGTAAAGATGATTGCGACTGTTTTCATTGGAACTTATAACGTTGCCTTCAGCGGAGCAGGCGCGTTAGCGACTGTGTCCGCTGGAAGGCCTGGTTATACGTTCTCTCGCTCAACTTCCACCTAATAAAAATGCAATAATTGCCCAAAACAACCCTTCCCCTGCCAAATAAGACCCCACTCCTGTCTCTTTTGATTTATTTTCTAATGCGGGAAGAAGTTTCTTTAACTCCCCTTCATCAAAAAATACTCCAATACATTCTGGACATAGGTCTAGCTCAACGCCTCGAACAGTAATTTGAAAAAGCTGTTGGTTTTTACATTCAGGGCAGTTTCTGTCTTTATTTGTTGTTTTCAGTGTTTCAAATGAACTTTTAAGGTCGTTTAGTAAAAGTGTGTTGTTCTCGCTTTCAAGAATAATCTTTAGTGACTCGCGGTTTCAAGTAATAACTGCAATTCAATTACGCAACGAGCAAATCTTCTCGCTGCCCCATAAATAGTTCATTCGGTGACCTGTTGCCTCTTGTAGCTCTTGGTCTATTGTTGAGGCGGCTCATTACATGCTCAATTTGAGCATCAGTCACCTGGTTAAAGTCAGTACCCTTAGGAAAATACTGTCTGATCAATCCATTCGTATTTTCATTGATCCCACGCTCCCACGATGCATATGGGTGGGCAAAATAGATATCGGCTCCCAATCCTTCAGCGATAGTTTCATGCCTGGCAAATTCAAGGCCATTATCCAAAGTGATCGTTTTCAATCTATCCTTCAGGTGCTGCAAACCCTGAACGGCTGCTTCAGCCAGAAGATCTGCCCGCTTGCCAGTTAATCTCACAATCACGGTATACAGCGTTTTACGCTCAACCATAGTCAATAGCGCACTTCTGCGCCCCTTGCCAATGATGGTATCTCCCTCCCAATCACCAATACGAATCCCTCTGTCGACAACCATTGGGCGATCATCAATGCTGACCCGGCCCTTGATCTTTCCACGCCGATCATAGCTACCATAGCGCTTACGATATGGTTTTGAGGCAACTCTCAGGTGCGTGTACAAATTACCACCGCTTTCCTTATCAGCATAAATCAGCTGATACACTGTTTCATGATGCAATGAGATGCCTTTGTGTCTGGCCAGATAGCTCACGACTTGCTGTGGGCTTAATTCCTGACGAATCAATGACTCAATGGCACTTATGACATCACGGGTCACTTTGCGGGCCTTATAGGCCCCTTTGCGCCGTGCATCTGACAACCTTTGCGCTTGTTTTGGCCTGTATCCACGCAATCCTTGGTTGCGCCTCAGCTCACGACTGATGGTGGAGGGACTTCGCCCCACCAGACCTGCAATCTCTTTCTGCGAATGTCCGGCTTTCTTTAGCATGAAAATTTGATATCGTTCATTCTCGGTCAGCTGGTTGTAGCTCATAAGTGCTTCATCTCTTGGTCGGGAGAAGCGCTGACTCTACCAGCTGGCCTCTCTTCTACCAATTGCACTTATTATCCGAAACCGCCACTCACTATTTATCCACGTGCCATTACAGTAAAAGCATGTATGTGTAATTATGCCTTTACTTGTGGTTTCTTCCATTTTTTCAATGCAACGTGGGCAATCCATAATTTTTACGTATAACGATTTGGGTTAGTGGTGAGCAAACTTGTAGCGCAGTGATGTTCCCCAAAATAAGTTGACACATTAAATTTTCGACTTTGCATATTGCTCCGGAGACATGTAACCCAAACTTGAGTGTAATCTCTTCCGATTATAAAAACGAATATAGTTCTTCGTTTTTCTTTTAAAGTCCTCAAGATCAGAAAATCTTTCCGTATAATACATTTCAGACTTATAGGTATGAAAAAATGACTCCATATGAGCATTATCATAGCAGTTACCCTTGCCCGACATGCTTTGCTTAATTGACATATCACTCAACATTTTACCAATCTTATGATTTGCATACTCAATACCGCGATCTGAATGAAATATCTTCGGTATCGCATTAGGATGTTTTTTCCTTGCCTTGTTAAAGGTTCGTGCGATCAATTCAGCGTCTCTTGTTTTGCCAATCTCTTCTCCTACCAATTCTCGGCTACATAGATCCATAATAACCGATAAATACACATACTCACCGTAAAGCCGCGTGTAGGTGAAGTCTGCTACCCATACTTCATGGGGCTTGTCTGGCATGGGCATATCAAGCAAAAGGTTCTTCTTAGCAATCTTAGAGCCAGGTTGCCATTGCCTGGGCTTGTATCGTCGATCCATTTTTGCCCGTATTCCTGCTTCCCTCATCAGATTAGCAACTGTGTTCTCACAACGTGAATAACCCCTGTTTTTCAACTCTCGAGTCATCCTCGGGCTACCGTATATTTCCTTTACCTCTCGATGAATCTGTACAATTTCTTTCACAACCATGCTGTTGTACACATCTCGTAAAGATCCAGGTCGGTTCCTCCATGCATAATAGCCACCACGGGTGACCCCCAACAACCGACAAAGAGGCGCAATACCATATTCATGGTGTAAATCATCAATTACTTGGAAGGCTTCTTTTTTTTGGCTTCGCCTAGCTCCTTGAGTTTTTTTAAGACAGCATTCTCCATCTTTAGCTGCTTGTTCTCTTTTTCCAGCTGTTTCAGCTGGTCCTTTAGCTTTAGGTCTGCCTGAAAGTCTATTTTCTTTGGCATTCTATTGAGTAACCCCGCATCTCGCAGTTCCTTTTTCCAACGATACAGCGAAAATGTATGTATGCCTATCTCCTCGGCTACCTCACTGGCTAGAATTCCTGGTCTGCTGGCTTTAAGTACTGCCTGTATCTTTATATCTAAAGAATGATTCTTTCTCATGTAACACCTCTCGTTGTTATTGAGGTGTCAATTATTTTTGGGGAGGCTCACAGCGGAGAGTTTGCGATCCACTAGACCCATTGGTTATACCTTTTTGAGATATTTTCATTGTTCATCACTTTTAGAATTAGCGATTTCTTCATATAGAATATCCTGACATAAAGCTATGCACTCATTACAAATAAACACACTTGGGCCAGCAATCATTTTAAAGACTTCATTTTTATTTTTCCCACAAAACGAGCAATAAATCATTTTACTTTGTGTTGCTTCACTTTTAGATGATTCAGGAGAACTTTCTTCTTTCTCGGTTTCGCCATTAATTGATTTTGTAACACTCATTAAGTATTTGATTAGTCTTTTTACTTTTTCGTAATCATTTTGATCCTTTGCAATTCCAATATCTTTTAGAATGCTATCAAACGCTTTTTCGTAGCGGTCACCTTCAAGATATTTGCTTAGGTCTTCCATCTCATTTCCAAGGTATAACGTCTAAGGCCAGACGCGCAGCTTTGCTGCGTCGCTCTGAGCCGCATTGTTATAGGCTTTATGTTAATAGCTCTTAAAACCATTTTTTAACTCTGAGCCCCTTGCCCAAAACAAAGGAATATTATGTTTAGGTAATTCCATCTTTAACTTTTCAAAAAATTTAGTTTCTTGCTCTGAATATGCTGATGGGTGCGTAGTAACGACCCATAGACCATTTTCAACAACAGATTTTTCCTGTTTTTCTACATACGCAAGAACATCCTTGACCGATTGCAAATATGGTTGGCCAGGTTCTGACTTTAAGTATGGAGCATAAGAAACCTGTAAACCCCAAGGTTGGCCTGATATATCTGCTACACGCTTTGGCAAGGCATGGGCTGAAATCCCCTTTTCACGTTGGGGTTCACCTGCAATAGCGGAGTTAGCTATTGCGAGGAATATTAGTAGTGTAATTATACTTTTCATTTGTTGCCTATAACGTTTACGGTAAGGGGCCGAGGCGAAGCCGAGGTCCCGCGCAGGGCCGTAGGCCCGGAGTGTACTTGACCGGCTTGTATGGTTTAATTCCCTTCATATGACCAGATCCCTAAGAGAGGAGTAAAGTGAAGCCCGTAACTTGTAGCAGCAAGTTACCGGTTCAGTAGCCCGATGATGCCAGGGTCTCACAGACCGTTAACAAGCGGGGGCACTGAACCGACCCGATTTATCTCGAACAGTCGAATGGGCTTCAAGCCCGAATTTAGCAAGGTAGAGCAAAGATGACAAACCTTAAAAAGAGAAAATCCACCGTCAATGTGGGGGTCGATGTGGGGAAATGGATGCTGGACGTTCACATTTATGAGAAAGATATCCACTGGCAGGATAAGAATACCCCAGAGGGTGTCAGTAGGATACTCAAACGCCTCGCCCACTATCGGGTTAAACGACTCGTCATGGAGGCTACAGGGCGATATCAGCTAGCTTTAGCAGCGGCTGCCTACCAAAAGTCCCTGCCGGTTTGTATCGTCAAACCCATGTCGATTCGTCGCTATGCTGGTGTGGTAGAACAATTGGCCAAAACCGACAAGATCGATGCCCGCGTCATCGCCGAATATGCGGCCATCATTCAGCCGGAACCTACGCCCAAAGTCAGCCGCAATCTTCGTACGATCAAAGACTTATTAACTCGCCGGAGACAAGTGATGGAGATGCGCACCCAGGAACTCAATCGTCTACAAATCATGGGTAAGGCCTTTGAGACCTCCTGCCGCCGTATCTTGCGATGTCTCGATGCGGAAATCTGCTCGATCGAGAAAAAACTCAACCAGTTAGTCGAGAGACAGGCTGAGTGGGCAGAGCGTAAATCCATCTTACTGTCGGCACCGGGTGTCGGCGATACACTGGCCTATACACTATTGGCTGATCTCCCCGAGTTAGGCTCACTGAACAACAAACAGGTTGCTGCCCTGGTCGGTGTTGCACCGATAAACCGAGATAGCGGAATGTCACGTGGTAAGCGGCGCATCAAAGGCGGTAGAGCTGGCGTTCGCACAACACTTTATATGGCCACATTGAGCGCCACTCAATGCAATCCAGTCATACGGGCTTTTTACCGACAACTCGTTGATCAAGGCAAGCATAAGAAGGTTGCTTTGACGGCATGTATGCGTAAGTTTGTTACCATGTTGAATGCCATGGTAAGGGATCAAGTTGCTTGGGCTTACTGATGTTTAATCGCAGGGTTGACGCCACAGTCGCTTGTTATGCGCTCTTTGTAGTGGTCAAGTATTTTTGGCCACGGTTTTCTGTGCATTCCAGTACTGTTGCTCAACTACCCTGGGTGCCAATCCATCATTGTGAGTATGTGGCCTAAACTGGCTATAGTATCCAATAATATACTCCGTGATATGGTGCTTCGCTTCCTCAAAAGTGCGATAGCCGATCTCAGGCATCCATTCGGTTTTCAAGCTTCTGATAAATCGTTCCACGGGACTGTTGTCCCAGCAGTTACCACGTCGACTCATGCTCTGTACCATTTGATAACGCCATAGCTGCTGACGAAACGGTAGACTAGTGTATTGGCAACCTTGATCAGAATGAAACATCACGCCTTTTGGTTCACCACGAGACTCATAGGCCATTGTCAGAGCTTTTTTAGTCAACGCGCTATCTGGGTTCAACGATAATGCCCATCCCACCGGCTGTCGCGCAAATAAATCCAACACAATGGCCAGATATGCCCAACGTCGCCCAGTCCAAATATAGGTAATATCGCCCGCCCAGACTTTATTGGGTGCAACCACATCAAACTGTCGATCCAGCCGGTTTGGTATATTGGTATGCGGCTGCTCGGCTCTCTTGTAGCGGTGTTTGGGTTGCTGGCTACTCACCAGGCCCAGCGCCTGCATACGGCGTGTCGCACGATAACGGCTTAACGGGCAACCCTGTGCTGTCACCATGCTCGCAATCGTCCTGGCGCCGGCTGAGCCATTGCTTAATTCATAGGCAGACTTCACATGCTCGCGTAGCCGCCACTCTGTTTCTGACAACCGCTTCGGGCGATCCCGCCATGCCCGATAGCTGCTACGGTGTACACCGAACACGCAACATAGCTGCTTCACTGGATAGCTCTCTCGATGTAAACGCTGAATTAGCGTGAATTGTTCAACGAGTCCGACATCAAGAGAGCGGTAGCCTTTTTTAGGATTTCTTTCTCCGTCTCCACCTGTCGTAGCCGTTTTTCGAGCTCTTGTATGCGGCGTTGATCGGGTGTCATTGCTGATGCTTTGGGTGTTTTGCCTAGTCGCTCCTGCCGCAGCTGACGTACCCAATTTTCCAATGAAGATTTACTGACCCCCATCGCTTCGCAGGCCGCTCTGATTGAGTACTGCTGGTCGACAACCAGTTGGGCCGCTTCAAGTTTGAATTCCGGGCTGAATCTCCTGCGTGTTTTTGTCATTTGATCACCTATTTATCATCTGGGGTGATAATATCACCCATAATCAGGTGGCCAAAATAACTATACCACTACACTTATCACTATTATTTCTCAGCGCGACTACATTTTCTCGCGCAGCGGTTTCGCTTTCACTATAAATATCCAGTGTTACATCAATAATATCATTTCCCTTATTTATGAGCAGGTTGAAACGTAATCCGTTTTCTTTAGGTATCATTGAAGCGGATAGAATTACATCTACCCTCTCAAAATTGGCAAGGATATTAAAACTATCATTGTCTCTACTTATTACACCAACAATATCTCTTGAGTTATGGCTACCATCGAAAACCCAATTAATTACACCAACCAGATTTGCTTGTATATCAAAATACGACGAGTGTTGTCCCTCGTGCCTTCTGTGATTTCCTGATATAGAGAAATCATTACCAGATCTTTTTACTTCTGCGACTATTTCTAACGGCTCAATTACGTCATTAGTAATTGAACGCCATGAACCAACCCCAATATATCTACCTTGGTTTAACATTTCCTTTTACGCATAACATTTAAGTAGCAGGCAACTTGCCTCCAATCCCACCTATTTCCTCATTCATCAGGCAATTTGCCTTATATCCAGGCTGAATCTGTAGGATAGAAGGCAATATGCACGAAAATAAACGTGCAATGTGCCTGCAAGTTACGTTGGGGGAGGGAACACAAAAAGATGAAACCTCCCTGTTATGCTTTAGTTTTACCCTAAATTTCATCCACTTGCCAATATTCATACCCATGTTCAGTAATAAGATTATTAAATCCTCAACGACAAAAAAAGGCATGCTGCCCACTATTTCCAAATCCGGCATTCATTGACAATCCTTATCATGTTTTATACCCTTTAATATAATGAGAACATAACGAGTACTTAATCATGGAAGAAAATACTCACAAATCCCCTTTTTTACAAAAAGTTATCGATGCCATACGCGTTCGGCATTACAGTCGGCGAACTGAAGAAACATACCTTCACTGGATAAAAAGGTATATTTATTTCCATAACAAACGTCATCCCGAAGAGATGGCTGAGCGGGAAGTGGCTGCTTTTCTCACTTATCTTGCCGTGCAGAAAAATGTTGCGGCCAGTACTCAAAATATCGCACTCAATGCGTTGGTCTTTATGTACCGACATGTGCTGGATCACCCATTGAAAGATATCCATGGTCTGGTTCGTGCAAAGAAACCACAAAAGCTGCCTGTCGTTCTGACACAAATCGAGGTTGCCAAAGTACTTTCCAAACTGAATGGCGTTCACTGGCTAATCGCGTGCCTGCAGTACGGCTCCGGATTGAGGTTGATCGAAAGTGTCAGGCTCCGTGTCATGGATATCGATTTTGATCGGCGGGCAATCTTTGTAAGAAACGGAAAGGGGGGTAAAGACAGGGTGGTCACCCTCGCAGATGAGGTCGTTAAACCCATTCAGCGCCATCTGGAAACCGTTCTTACATTACATGAGCGAGATCTGCAGGAGGGTTTTGGTCGCGTCTATCTGCCGCATGCTTTGGCCCGTAAGTACCCAACCGCCGATCGGGAGTGGAAATGGCAGTATATATTTCCCTCATCAACACGGAGTCTCGATCCGCGTTCCGGGATTGAACGGCGTCATCATATCGACGAAAGCTGTGTGAGAAAGGCCGTTACATCAGCCGTACAGCAATCGGGTATCAACAAAAAAGCCAGTTGCCATACTTTACGCCACTCCTTCGCCACACACCTCTTGGAACGTGGTATGGATATACGCACCGTCCAGGAACAGCTGGGCCATACGGATGTAAGAACCACTCAAATCTACACCCATGTGCTTCAACGTTCGGGCTCTGCCGTTATCAGCCCTTTAGGCGCTGTCTTAAAGACCTGTTAACACTCGCCCAATGGGCCCTTGCTTATCCGAATGACAGATAGTCGACCAGCAACCCGATGAAGATCACCATGCCGAACTGATTGTTGTTGAGAAAGGCCACGAAGCAGGCCTTGGGTTCGCGGGCCCGGATGAGCCATTGTTGATAGGCAAACAGCCCCGCTCCGCCCAACAGGCCGAGATAGTAGAAAGCGCCGAGCTCGAGCAGCATCCCGATCAATATCAACATCAGTAACATAGCGATTTGCAGCAGCCCGACGATCAGCTTGTCATGGCGGCCGAACAGAATCGCACTCGACTTGACCCCGATCTTGAGGTCGTCCTCCCGATCCACCATGGCGTACTCGGTATCGTAGATGAGCGCCCAGACCAGGGTGGCGCAGAACACCAGCCATGCAACCGGCGGTATTGTTTCATTGAGTGCCATGAATGCCATTGGGACTGCCCAGCCGAAGGCGGCGCCCAACACCACCTGGGGCAGATGGGTATAGCGCTTCATGAAGGGGTAGACCGCCGTCAGCAACAGCGCCACCAGTGACATGTAGCGGGTTGGCCAGTTGAGAAAAAACAGCAGTGATGCGGCCAGCAGGGAGAGTACGATAAAGACAGCCAATGCCTCGCGCGGACTGACCAGGCCTGAGGCGATGGGCCTGGCCTGGGTGCGCGCCACATGGCCGTCGAATTCACGATCGGCATAGTCGTTGATCGCACAGCCCGCGGATCGCATCAGCGCCACCCCGGTGACGAACACCAAAACGATATGCCAGGGGGGTGTGCCTTGACCCGCGATCCACAACGCCCACAGGGTGGGCCACATCAACAGCAATATGCCGATCGGTCGATTCAGCCGTACCAGCAGCGCGTAGCGGCGCAGACGCTCCAGCCAGCCCACCG
Source organism: Candidatus Thiodiazotropha sp. LNASS1 (assembly GCF_964212655.1). Classification (NCBI taxonomy): domain Bacteria; kingdom Pseudomonadati; phylum Pseudomonadota; class Gammaproteobacteria; order Chromatiales; family Sedimenticolaceae; genus Candidatus Thiodiazotropha; species Candidatus Thiodiazotropha sp. LNASS1. Next base: position 2,425,874 of record NZ_OZ156465.1, read on the forward strand.
GGCCGGTACCCGAAGGTATCATGTCAACCTGTTGACTTGTCATCGACTGCCACCTCCCTTAAGCGGCAGGGTCGGGAGAAAAATCTCATTCACCAGTAACGGTCTTTTTTGCACAAAAAACAGGGTGCGTCGCCCCCAGAGATGATTCGGTTTTTTCTGCAGATGATTGCAGGCCGTCTCGAACATTGGCTGTCTGGGCAGCAAGCGTGCTACCTGGGTTGCACCCCGAATCACTTTCGGATCCGAAAAAAGTACTGCACCCAATGGCTTCTCACCCAGTTGCGTCAGCCGTTGCGCCGCACCCTTGAGACTGGTGATCGGTATCAGCGTACGGGCGAAAACCCAGGGGGTGCCGTCGCACTGCAACTCTACATCCCTCACCAGCGCCATCAACCCTCTGCGCATTCTCAATATACGGCACTCGCTGTTGAGAGGCGTTCCCCACCCCTGATGCAGCAGGCGCACTTTGAACTGACCCTCGCCACAGCATTGGATGACACGTTGAGTCAGCGAACCTCTGTCACCCAGCCATGATGCAACCAGCGGTGGTATCTGCGTATGTGAGCGATGACGCCAATCGCTCCAATTCGGCTCAGGGTTCGACCTGCTACTTATCTGCTGACTCAAGCTATCTCATCCAGAAAAAGGGCTATTATCGCACACCCTGCGGTTGAATGACGAAATTGGAGGTTTCACAGTCCCTGATCCGATCGCTTCTAAACCTTGACATAATCGACACGCTCGCCCAGCCAACGCTTGACCAGCTGGGACGCGGCCTGAGGATCGTCCCGCAGCAGCATCTCCGCCGCTTCCCGCACCTCGTCGAGCATCCCCTGGTCTCTCACCAGATCCGCGATTCGCAGCTGCATCTCACCGGTTTGCCGGGTTCCCAGCACCTCTCCCGGCCCTCTCATCTCCAGGTCTTTTTGCGCAATCATGAAGCCGTCGCCGGTCTCACGCAGAATCGCCAGACGCTCTTTGGCATTGGCCGAGAGGGGGGAATGGTACATCAGAACGCAGTGGCTCTCCTCACTGCCGCGCCCCACCCTGCCGCGCAACTGATGCAGCTGCGCCAGTCCCAGGCGTTCCGGGTTTTCGATAATCATCAGGCTCGCATTCGGCACATCCACGCCCACCTCGATCACGGTGGTGGCAACCAGCAGATCAACCGCGCCCGATTGGAAATCCCGCATGACACGCTCTTTCGCTTCCTGTTTTACCCGGCCGTGTACCAATGCCACATTCAAATCCGGCAGGGCCTCGGCAAGCAGCCGTGCGGTCTCCTCCGCCGCCTGGCACTGCAACGCCTCCGACTCCTCGATCAGGGTACAGACCCAATAGGCCTGGCGTCCCTGGGCACAGGCCGCCCTCACCCGTTCCACCACCTCGTCGCGCCTGCGATCCGATATCACCGCTGTGGTAACCGGTTTACGACCTGGCGGCAGGCCATCGATGATCGACAGGTCGAGGTCGGCATAGGCGGTCATCGCCAGCGTGCGGGGAATCGGCGTGGCGGTCATGATCAACTGGTGGGGGGTGTGTCCCTGTCGGTTCCCCTTCTCGCGTAATGCCAGTCGCTGATGGACACCGAAGCGGTGCTGCTCGTCGATCACCACCAGGCCGAGATCGTTGAACACCACATCCTGCTGAAACAGGGCATGGGTACCCACCGCCAGCTGTATCTCACCTGCCGCGATCCGTTCAATCACCGCTTCCCGGGGACGACCCTTGAGTCGGCCGGTGAGCCAGCCGATTTCGATCCCCAACGGCAGCAGCCATTGGGAGAAGTTGCGCAGATGCTGTTCCGCCAGCAGTTCCGTGGGCGCCATCAAGGCCACTTGACTGCCGGCGCCGATGGCCTGCAGCACCGCCATGGCGCTGACCACGGTCTTGCCCGAGCCCACATCTCCCTGCACCAGGCGCTGCATCGGCCGGGAGCGTGCAAGATCCTGTTCAATCTCCGCCACAACCCGGCTCTGGGCGGCGGTCAGTTCGAACGGCAGTGCCGAAATAAGGGCCTGCTTTAGCTTGTTGTCGGCCACAAAGGGGGTGGCGCGAATGCGTTGATGGTGCGCCCGCATGCTGCGCAGACTGATCTGATGGGCGAGCAGCTCCTCATAGGAGAGTCGCTGTTGTGCCGGATGAATCCCCGCCAGCAGCCTTTGTTGGTCGGCATCGGGAGGTGGCGCATGGAGGTAACTGACTGCCTGGGCCAAATTCATTTGAGGAAACCGCGCCAACAATGACTGGGGCAGCCACTCCCTCAGTCCCTCCGGCTGCTGTTGCAACCACTGCAGGGCCTGCTGCATGAGACCGCGCAGGGTCAATTGATGAACACCTTCAGTGGTGGGATAGATCGGCGTCAGCGACGTCTCCACTGCCATGGGTTGATCCGGATCGATGCGTTGATACTCGGGATGGACCATCTCCAGACTGTTGGGGCCATTGCGCACCTCACCAAAGCAGCGTATTCGAACACCGCGATTCAACGTTTGCCGCTGGGCATTGCTGAAATAGAAGAAGCGCAGAAACAGGCTGCCCGTACCATCGGAAATATGCACCATCAGCGAGCGGCGACGGCCGAACTTGATCTCCGCCAGATCGATCTCCCCCTCGATCACCACCTGATCACCACGCCGCAGACTGCCGATCGGTTGAATCCGTGTTCGGTCCTGGTAGCGCAACGGCAGGTGGAACAGCAGATCCTGCAGGCTCCCGATGCCCAACCTGGCGAGTTTTTCGGCATTACGTACCCCGACCCCTTTCAATACCGTGACGGGTTGTTCGGCCAGACTCGTTGATGAACTTTCCTTATTCAAAGCTGTTCACTTTCGTTGCACGGCTCCTCCTATGATCATATAAGTGACATGGCAAGGAAGAAAAAGCCGCAAATGAACGCGAATCACCGCAAATTAACGCAAACTTTCTCAGATATGGATAACAACAGCCTACTATCGGCAATCCAAACATAATACGTTTTGAAATCCTGCTAAGGCTGCCTTTAACAGCAGAATAGGCAGTGGATTGTGTGGCAGCCAGGCACATTGTCATATCATTTGCGGCAGTTTGCGTTTATTTGCGGCCAAAGCAATAACGGTTTGGTTTTCTGTTTAGCCGTTCAACCACTCGATGAGGTGAAGGGCCTATTGTACTATTCGCTCATTCACAGCATGCCAGAACAGGCGGGAGAAAGGCAAAGATGGTAATCCAGGAACAGATAAGGATTCAGACCCGGGGACGCAACACCTACAACATCACCGGTGAGGTGTCCGAGGCCATCAGCCGTGCCGGGATAGAGACCGGAATCTGCCAACTCTTCATCCAACACACCAGCGCCTCACTGATCCTATGTGAAAACGCCGATCCGACGGTACGTACCGATCTGGAGCGAATCATGTCCCGCCTGGTGCCGGATGGCGATCCGATCTTCGATCACACCCTGGAGGGACCGGACGACATGCCGGCGCATGTACGATCGATCCTGACCCATATGGATTTGAGCCTGCCGATCAGCCAAGGCAGACCCGCACTGGGAACCTGGCAGGGGATCTATCTGTGGGAGCATCGTACCCATCCTCACCAGCGCAGCGTCACCCTTACCCTGTATGGGGAGTAAAAGAGTTTTTAGTTTTTAGTTTTTAGTGTTGAGTTTTGAGTTTTGAGTTGTCGAGACCACACTCGTGTTTCTTTGGCCACTCGCGCGCCTTCTGTCGTATGAGAATTGGGATAAGAGAATCTAAAGCGCCGTGAGCGAAGTGAGCCCATCCGCTCAAAACTAAAAACTAAACACTTAAACAGAGATGCTATGCCAGGTCCGTTGGCTTCCCATCGACACTTACTTTATTACGCTTCTCCCTGAACTCCCTGAGTCCCTCGTCACCCTTTCTTTCAGCCCACTCCACCAGGGCATCCCGTTGCCCGGCATATTCGAACAACGGCACCCCGAATCCACAGGAACTGGCGACAAGATCCACATCCATGAGGATGATCTGTCGGGCTCCGGGGAGCAGGGGGAAACGACCGATATGGGCATCCCAGATTTCGCTGTCTTCGAGATGGCTGGTGGCCTGTCCATAGAGCCTGAGAATCTTGGGTTCGCCCTCCATGGCACAGAACATCAGAGTCATCCGCCCGTCATCCCTCAGGTGGGTTGCCGTCTCGTTACCACTCCCGGTGAGATTCAGCCAAACCACCTGATTGGGATTTATGATGCGCAGGCTGTCCAATCCCTTGGGTGAGACATTGATCCGCCCGTCACTCATCCCGGTTGCGACAAAAAACAGCTGCTGACGAATGATGAAATCGATATGTTTTTCGCTGATATGATCGTATTGCTTACCCATAAAGGCCTACTGTGAAATGCTATTTATCCAGTTTCACCTTACCGCCGAAAAATCGACCGGTCAGGCTGTTCTTGGTTTTCGACAACCACTCCTCCCGTTCCTCCAGCAGCTGCCGGGAGAGAGAGACCAGGGAACGCACGGATCGGGTGCGGGTGATATCCATACGCACTTCCGACTGCAGGGTGGCTGTCGCCCAGGGACCGCCGTTATGTTTTCGTATGAATTTACGCACCTGTGCATGCAGGTTGTTGCGTAACATGGCGACGACTTCCTCTTCCGCCTTATCGGGATCCTTGCCCACCAGACCGTGCTTCAACTTATCGGCCTCATTGGGGGTTACCAGTTTAAGGGTCACACAATCATTTGACAGCAGATGCTCCATATCGGCTCGCCGATCCTTGAGTCGTTCCGGCATCGACTTGGCGTCGGGCACGTACCCGGTGGCCTTCTTGTTGGCATTCAGGATTTTCAGGTCTTGCTCCCCGCCGCCATCCCCATCATCCCCAGCGTCGTCGATTATGGCGGAGCCCGATCCGGCACCTTGCGATGCGCCCCCGACCTGACTGATTTCCGCGTCTAACCAATCAGCCTGTTCGTTAAGCAGCTTGTGGAAGTCTGTCGGGGTGCTCTCTTCAGTCAGCATGGCGCTGATTGCCTGATGCATGATCTCGTTGTAATAACCGATAATGGTTGGATCCGTGATACCATGTGCCTGACAGATGATAAACACCCGCCCCTGAATATTGACCTGCATCATCTGTTCGAACTGGCTATCCATTCAATCCGCCTAAGCTGTAATCTCCTGCCGGCAAGCAGTTCATTTAAAAAAACCGCTGCCATATGATGCTAATCATAGATGAAACCCACGATTCATCATTCAAACTGTATTATGGCATCCATTTCTACGGCAGCACCCTTGGGCAGTTCCGCCACCCCGATTGCGGCCCTGGCGGGATAGGGTTCCGAGAAGTAATCCGCCATCACCTGATTGACCACAGGAAAATGTTCCAGGTCGGTAAGAAAGACATTCAGTTTCACGACATCGGCGAAACTGCCACCTGCTGCCCTGGCTACAGCCTGCAGATTATCGAAAACACGTCGGATCTGCTGTTCGATATCGCCATCCACCATCTCCATGGTCTCAGGCACCAGGGGTATCTGACCTGAAAGATAGACCGTATCGCCAACCTTGACTCCCTGGGAGTAGGTACCGATAGCCTGCGGAGCCTGATCGGTACGGATGATTTCACGGCTCATGTTTAACACCTCTTTTTGTTAGGGCCTGTTAATACTAATCCAATGCACCCTGTTGTGCCTGAAAAAGTGCCAATCAAGGCGCACCCCAAGGGCACTTCCTTCGGGGCGCAACCCGAAGGGCTGGGGCTGTTTTCGCCCCCAGCGGCGTTATCATTCGCTCATGTAGAATAACTACACCACGCTCATTCTGCCTTGCTGGGCACGAAAACAGCCCCAGCAGGGCGTATTGGATTAGTGTTAACAGGCCCTAGTTATGAATTTTGAATGCTGAATTGATTGTGTGTGCAACGCGAACACAACAATAATTCAAAATTCATAATTATCATTTCACTCTGTTAATGCGCATAATCGAAGGCAGGGAACGCACGTGACGCAATATCTTCGCCAGGTGCTGTCGATTCTTCACAGTAATGACGAAGACTAGAGTGGAAGACAGACCATCCCGCTCTTCAGAGCCCACATGCTCGATATTCGAACCCTGTTGAGAGATAACCGAGGCAACAGAAGCCAGGACACCCCTTTGATTGCCTGATTCTACACGAATCATGGTGGCGAACTCCCCTTCCACATCCGATTCCCACTCAGCCTCGATCCATTTATGGCCGTGCTTTTTATAGTCCCCGAGGTTCGGGCAACCCTGGCGATGGATCACTATGCCCTTGCCGGGATTGAAGACACCGACAATGGCATCATCCGGAATGGGTCGGCAGCACTTGGCGAAGTTCACCACCATCCCTTCTGTCCCTTTGATCGCCAACGAACCGGCGGGCACCTCCTGCTGTAAAACGGATTCGTTCACCGGCTGAGTCAGATCCTCTCCCGCCAATCTACGGGCCAGCAGCATCGGCATATGGTCTCCCAATGCAATGCCTGCCAATAGATCGTCCAGCTGTTCCAGGCGAAACTCGGTCAGGATCTGATCGATTGTCTCCTGATCCACATCATCCAGGGTGAGTGAGAGCAATTCGAGTTCGCGTTCCAACAGACGCCTGCCCAGACTTACCGCCTCTTGTGTCTTGAGATTCTTCAAATAGGAGCGGATATTGGCGCGCGCCTTTCCCGTCACCACGAAATTGAGCCAGGCCGGACTGGGCCCGGCGGTTTCGGAGTTGATGATCTCCACGGTCTGGCCATTGAGCAGGCGGGTGCGTAACGGCACCAGCCGCCTGTCGACCCGCGCAGCAACACAGGTATTGCCCACATCGGTGTGCACACTGTAGGCAAAATCGACCACTGTAGCGCCTTTCGGCAGTACCATGATCCGTCCCCTCGGGGTGAACACATAGACCTCGTCGGGGAACAGGTCGACCTTGACGTGCTCGAGAAACTCCACCGAGTCGCCCACACCCTGTTGCATCTCCAGCAGATTCTGCAACCAGTCCGAAGCCCGGGACTTGACCCATTGGCCACTCGCCTCTCCGGTCTTGTACATCCAGTGCGCCGCAATCCCCGATTCGGCCAGTTTATCCATCTCCTCGGTGCGAATCTGAATCTCTATGGGTATACCCTGTGGACCAAACAGCACGGTATGCAGTGACTGGTAGCCATTTGCCTTGGGTATTGCGATATAGTCCTTGAAACGTCCGGGCATCGGCTTATAGAGATTGTGCACCACACCCAGCACGCGGTAGCAGGTATCGACCGCATCGACCACGATGCGAAAGGCGAATACGTCAACCACCTCTGAAAAGCTCAGCTTTTTCTTCAACATCTTTTTATAGATGCTGTAGAGATGTTTCTGGCGTCCGAATACCTGCCCCACCATCTTTTCCTGTTCGATACGGGAGCGAATGGCTGATTCCACATTCTCCACCAGCTCGCGATGGTGACCCCTGGCATCGGTAACGGCGCTCTTCAAGGCCCGGTAACGCATCGGCCAGTACGCGGCAAAGCCCAGTTCCTCCAACTCCAGACGCATGCTGTTGATACCCAGCCGGTTGGCGATGGGGGCAAAGATATCCAGGGTCTCCTTGGCGATTCGCCGGGTTTTTTCCGGTTTCATCACCCCGAGGGTCCGCATATTGTGCAGGCGGTCGGCAAGCTTGATCAGAATCACCCGGATATCCTTGGTCATCGCCAACAACATCTTGCGCAAACTGGCGGCCTGAGCCTCAGCCTGAGAGTTGAAATCGATTTTGGAGAGTTTACTCACACCATCGACCAGCTCAGCAATCTCGCCGTCAAAGGTATCCGCGAGTTGCTCTTTGGCGGTGGGTGTATCCTCGATGACATCATGCAGGATAGCCGCCATCAGGCACTTATAGTCCATACGCATGTCAGCCAGAATGCGTGCCACTGCAACAGGATGATAGATATAGGGCTCCCCGGTCTTGCGGTGCTGTCCCACATGAGCTTCGGCGCCGAACAGATAGGCCCTGTATACCTCACGAATATGGTCCGCCGAAAGGTAGGACTCGAGATAGGCGCACAGGTCGCTGATCAGGAAACGCGGTGTCTCCTGATCATCTTCCAGATTGCCTAAGGGATTGTTCATTCACCTCTCCAGCGCCACTTTTGCCCACTCAGTATGATCAGTCTGTCATAACAGTCGTTTTGGCCGTAAACCGGGGTTTGTCATAGTGATCGAAACGCAGCTTCTCTCAACAACCCGAATGGGTCAAGAAAATAGACCAGGGAATAGGGGGAATTCTTGGCTTTTTCAGCCTTGTGTTGCAAGTGGTGATTGTGTCGCGGCGACAGCCGTCTTCGGCAGCCTGCGGCTGCCGAACGGGATGTGGATTATAGCGGAGATACAGCGGATTTATTTACCGGGTTCCATGGGGGTGATATCGATCTCCATCATCCCTTCATCCACTACCAGTTCTTCTTCGGCCTGCTGCTTTTGCATGTCCTGTTCCGAGATCAAACCCTCGGCAATTTCACGCAAGGCCATCACGGTCGGTTTGTCGTTTTCCCAGGGAAGCAGCGGTTCCACCCCATTGACCAGCTGACGCGCCCGTTTGGTGGCAAGCAGAACCAGATCAAAACGGTTGTCTACATAGTCCATGCAATCTTCAACTGTGACACGTGCCATTGTTGCTCTCCACGGGCGGTGAAATTGGGTCTTTGACCGGAAAAAAGGAAGCAGATGATAAACCATGCCTCTCTTAAAGCCAACTCCACAAGCTGTTTTGCGCCACTATTTGCGGGCATCGGCAGCCCGATTGCGATTGGACTCATTGAAGAAGCGGGCCGGCGGCTCGCCAAGGTTTTCGCGGAACATGGCAATAAAAGCACTCGGACTCGCGTACCCCAACTCAAATGCGACCTCGTTAACGGGCGTGCCGTCCGCCAATCTGTTCATGGCCTCCAGCAACCGCAGCCGGCGACGCCAGCTGCCAAAGCTCATCCCCAGATGCTTGATGAAAAGCCGCCCAAGCGTGCGTTCACTGGCGCCGGCGTGTGTCGCCCACTCCGCCAGGGTCTGATCATCCGCCGGATTGTCCGTCAGGGTATCGATAATCCTGCGGATTCTCGGTTCGTCGGAAAATGGAAGATGGAAGGGAAACTGCTCGATCTTTTGCAGCTGATCCACAATCACCACCATCAGTCTCCATTCCGCGCTACCCTTTGCGTATTCATTGCCGATGCGGCTCGCCTCCAGAATCATGGCCCGCAACAGCGGTGTCACGCGCAGCACGCAACAGCTGTCGGGCAGACCGTCATTGTAGGCGGGATCGATGTAGATCGAGCGGAAGGATACCGGCTGGGTCATCTCCACCTCGTGCATCACTCCAGGCGGTATCCAGACCGCCTGCGCAGGCGGCACCAACCAGGCCCCCTTGTCGGTGCTCGTCCTCATTACACCACGGATCGCATACAACAGCTGACCGCGAAGATGGGCGTGCCGAGTGACCAGTTCGGCCCCACGCCTCTCCATCGAAATCGAAAGCACAGGCCGTTGCGGATCGATGACGTGACCCACATGGGTGGAGGGATCAACTGTCTTTTTATCGATATTCATTGTCATATTATAGTTATTGCGCCAAATTAAAACGGCCCATAATAGTAATCATGGCAAAATCGACACTATCAAGACTCCGTCGCCCCGACTTCCTGCTGCTGCTGATGGCTGTCGCTGTGCCGCTCAGCTTCGCGGCCTGGCAGACCCTGTTGAATAACTTTGCCATCGAACGCGCCTCATTCAGCGGACAGGAGATGGGTATCCTGCAGAGCCTGCGTGAGATCCCCGGCTTCCTTGCCTTTGCCGTAGTATTTCTGCTGTTGTTGATTCGTGAGCAACGGCTGGCCTATATCTCGCTTGCCCTGCTGGGAATCGGTACCGCAGTCACCGGGTTCTTTCCGTCGGTGATCGGCCTCTATATCACCACCGTTATCATGTCGATCGGCTTTCACTACTATGAGACCCTGCAGACTTCCCTGGCGCTGCAGTGGATCGATAAATCACATTCCGCAGAGACCCTTGGACGCCTGATCGCGGCAGGTTCGTTCGCCTCGATCGTCACCTTCGGTCTGATCTGGATGTTTGACGACCTACTGGGTCTCGACTACCAGTGGATCTATCTGATCATGGGAGGGCTTACCCTGGTGATCGCCTCGATTGCCTGGTTGGGTTTTCCGCTCTTTCCCCAGAAGACGGAACAACACAAGCACATGGTGTTTCGCAAACGCTACTGGCTCTACTACACACTGACCTTTATGTCGGGGGCACGGCGGCAGATATTTATCGTTTTCGCGGGTTTTCTGATGGTGGAGAAGTTTGGTTACACTGTCTCTCAGATTGCCTTACTGTTTCTGGTCAACGCCACCATCAATGTCTTCCTGGCACCGCGCATCGGCCGGTTGATAGGCCGGATCGGCGAACACCGGGCGCTGCTGATCGAGTACGCCGGCCTGATTCTGGTATTTTGCGGTTATGCCGTGGTGGAGACCGCCTGGATCGCCGCCGGACTCTACATCATCGATCACCTGTTCTTTGCCATGGCCATTGCGCTGAAGACCTATTTCCAGAAAATAGCGGCGCCCGAGGATATCGCCTCCAGCGCCGGTGTCAGTTTCTCCATCAATCATATTGCCGCAGTGGTCATACCGGCTCTATTCGGCATTATCTGGCTGAGTTCCCCCGCACTGGTCTTCTATGCGGGTGCGGCCATGGCGGCTGTCTCATTCGCACTCTCCCTGCTGGTGCCCGAAATCCCGGCCATGGGTCGGGAGAGCCGTTTCGCATTCTCCAGCGTCGACAGCCGCTGAACCCACGCTACCCCCCTTATCAAACAACACCCGATCGAGTCCGGGATGACATTGATTTGGAATCTAGCTATCCTCTCCCGTCTTGTGTCTCAACAAACACCGCGCCCCGCTACGACAGGCATATTGGCGGGATGAAACAAGGTTTGAAACACCACCATGCGTGGAGGCCCGGAAGCACATTGCAGATCAGTTCCTTCTGCAATATGCCTGTTAGGGCCTGTTAACACTAATCCAATACGCCCTTGTTGTGCCTGAAAAAGCGCCAATCAAGGCGCACCCCAAGGGCACTTCCTTCGGGGCGCGAGGAGAGAGGTTTGGTGATTCCAAATGAGCGACGAGCAACGCCGAGTGGCGCTTTTTCAGGCGCAACCCGAAGGGCTGGGGCTGTTTTCGCCCCCAGCCGCGTTATCATTCGCTCATGTAGAATAACTACACCTCGCTCATTCTGCCTTGCTGGGCACAAAAACAGCCCCAGCAGGGTGTATTGGATTAGTGTTAACAGGCCCTAAGTTAAAGCAGTTTCATGAAGATAAAAGTCAGTGAATTTATCATCAGGTATCTGGAGCGCTTGGGTGTGGATACCATTTTCGGTATGCCGGGCGCCCACGTTCTGCCGATCTATGATGCCCTCTATAATTCGAACATTCAGGCCATACTGGCCAAGCATGAGCAGGGGGCAGCCTTCATGGCCGGGGGATATACGAAGGCCTCGGGAAAGCTTGCCGCCTGTATCGCCACCGCGGGACCGGGTGCCACCAATCTGATAACCGGCATCGCCAACGCCTATGCGGACAAACAACCTGTTATCGCCATTACCGGCGAGGCGCCGACCTATATCTTCGGCAAAGGGGGACTGCAGGAGAGTTCGGGTGAAGGCGGCAGTTTCAACCAGGCCGCCCTGTTCAAACACATCACCCGCTACAGCAAATCGATCGAGAGAACCGACTATCTGCCGCAAGTCCTGATACAGGCAAGCAAGGCTCTGCTTGCCGCCAACCCGGGGCCTGTGTTACTCAGCATACCCTTCAATGTACAGAGTGAGCTGATCGAAGAAGCGCTGCTTGACGATCTTATCGTCAAGCAAGACCCGATATACAGCCCGGTTGATGAAACCAGATTGGAGCGATTCCACAGCCTGCTGCTGCAGGCCCGCCAACCGGTGATCGTCGCCGGCTATGGAGCAATCCGGTCTGGCGCCATGGCATCCATCAATACACTTAGCCAGATGCTGCAGATCCCGGTCGCATCGAGCCTCAAGGGCAAGGGTGTTGTGAGTGAGGACTCCCCGCTCTCCCTCGGCAGTCTGGGCGTCACATCCAGCGGCAATGCCTATAAGTTCATCGTGGAGAAATCGGATCTGCTGATAATCCTCGGCGCGGGGTTCAATGAACGTACGAGTTATCTTTGGGACCACTCCCTGTTGAAGGATCGAAAAATTGTCCAGATTGACCACGATCCCCATCAACTGGAAAAGGTCTTCGATGCCGAACTGGCGATCTGCGGCGATATCGGGGAAGTCATCGACGCTCTCCTGGCCAGGTTGGACAAAACCGGCAAGGCACACCATCCCATCAACGAGACTGAGAACAGGATTACCGATCTCAAATCATCCGCCGAGGGTGACTACACCATATTCAAGTCCGGTTTTTCACTCGCCGAGGCATTCTTCGACAAGCTGGCCGAGCACTTTCCACACCAGATCAGGGTTTTCGATGACAATATCATCTTCGCCCAGAACTTCTACGAGGTCTCCAGCAGCAACCGGTATTATCCCAACTCCGGCATCTCGTCCCTTGGACATGCCATCCCAGCTGCGATCGGTGCCCAGTTCACCACCCGCAAACCCACCTTCGCCATCCTCGGCGACGGCGGCTTTCAGATGTGTTGCATGGAGATTATGACAGCCGTCAACTACCGGCTGCCGCTGAATGTCGTATTGTTCAACAACGGCACCATGGGATTGATTCGTAAAAACCAGCATCAGCTCTACCAACAGCGATTCATCAACTGCGACTTTGTCAATCCCGACTACAGCCATCTCGCCGAATCGTTTGGCATTAACTACAAACAGGTAACGTCTCCGGAGGACTTGGACCATTTGTTTCAGCAGTATGATCTGCGGCAGGCAATCAACCTGATCGATATCGCTATCGACAAGGATGCCTTCCCCAACTACTCATCCAAACGCTGACCGGCTGTCCGCGACCCATAAACGATGGCGTCAGGCAAATATCAAGCACTGCACAACTTCTATACACAATTCGGTTTCCACCCATCTTTAGAGTCGGCCAGTGAACGCTGGCGACAGTTGTCGACCGCTGGACCCGACGGCACACATTCAGCCATCTTCATCGAAATGATCGACAGGGCAACACTGTTCCTCGAGCAGGAGATGCAAAAGTGCGACTATCCCGGGGATCTGCTCTATCTCCATCAACAACTGTTTCTGGAGATGGAATCCTTGATTGGCGATCAAGCGGTGGATGACCGTTATCGATTTATCGTCGTGATACCTGTCGCAGACAGACCCCAGCATCTGCAAAGCTGCATGGACAGCCTGTATCACCTATGCCGGCGATTCAATTACGGCGGCTTCACGGAACAGAAGCGGCGACTGATAACGGTCTTGATAGCGGATGACAGTAAAGATCCGCATGCCAGAACCCGGATCAAGCACATACAACAGCAATTTACCCGGCAGGGATTCGAGACCATCTATTTCGGGCAGGATGAACAACTGCAACTGCTGGATCGCCTGACCTCTGCACAACGGCAGGCCCTGACCGGCATCATTGGCAACCATCCAGCCAAAGCATTCCATCACAAAGGCGCTTCCATCACCCGCAATCTCAGCTACCTGAAGGTGAAGCAACTCGTGAGTGAAGAAAAACCCGCGCTGATCTGGTTCATCGACAGTGACCAGGAGTTCCGGGTCAATACACCCAGCCAGCGGGATGGTCTGTTTGTCATCAACTACTTCCATCGTCTGGATCGAATCTTCACCACAACCGACACCCTGGTATTGACCGGCAAGGTTGTGGGTGACCCCCCGGTTTCACCTGCCGTGATGGCCGGCAACTTTCTCCGGGATGTATCAGGATTTGTCTCCGACATTGCCTCTCTTGGGCCCAATCATAACTGCCGTTTTCATCAGCAACGGATCACAACAGGCGGAGACGCGGCCTACCATGACATGGCGGATCTGTTCGGATTTCACGGCACTCGGGAAACCTACCGTTATCAATGCCGGCTGCATGGCCAACACGACCAGCTAGCCTGTTTCAGGGATTTTTCCGAACTGTTGAACCGCTTTTTCGATGGCGAACACCTGACCCGGCAAAATTTCTATACGAATCCGCCCGTCGCGACAGAACTCACGCCGGCGCGCACACTCTACACCGGCAACTACCTGCTCAGCTCTCAGGCACTTGACTACTTCATCCCCTTCGCCACCCTGAAATTGAGGATGGCCGGACCGCAACTGGGACGGATCATGAAATCCGAACTGGGCGGTCGATTCGCATCGGCCAATCTTCCGCTGCTGCATAAACGGACCCAGGATCAGATCGGAGAGTCCGAATTCAGAGCGGGCATCGACAAGGGCCAGGCGGGCATCGATATATCCGGAGAATTCGAACGCCAGTTCTTTGGCGATCTGATGCTGTTCAGCCTGCAGGCATTGATTGAGTCCGGATACCCGCAGCAGCGGTTGAGTGACAGACGGATTGAACAGATACTGAACAAAACCGAAGCCACCCTGTTGGATCGCTATTCCCGCATGCAGAACGAGATCATGGAAAAACTGGAACGTCTTGATCAACAGATCGAGGATCGACACTGCTGGTGGTGGCGGAATGTCGTTGCCGGGGATGCCATCGAGAACTTTCGACGATTCATTGACAACATGAGATGCAACTTCGGTGTCGGGTCACCCGGGTATGGCATCATCGAATCAACCCAGCATCGGCAGGTTCGCCGTCAACAGATCCTGCAGGCGCTGCGCTCATATAGCGCGGATCGCGATCTCTGGCGGCAAACCCTTTCGCAACTATCATGAATATATTTATTCTCAACGCCGGCAGATGCGGGTCCACGACCTTCGTTCAGGCCTGTCAACACATCAGTAACTATTCCGCGGCCCACGAGTCCCGTTCGACACTGATAGGCAAACGGAGGTTGAGCTACCCCGACAACCATATCGAGGCGGATAACAGGTTATGCTGGATACTCGGCAGGCTCGACCATGAATACGGCAACGATGCCTATTATGTACACCTCACCCGGGATCGCCGGCAATCGGTGGAGAGCTTCGTCAAGCGCAAGGAGTACGGCATCATGCAGGCGTACAGGGAAGGTATTCTCATGGGCGGTCAACAGCAGCCGGCCACGGAGATCGCCTCCGATTACCTGGATACGGTGGCCTGCAATATTTCGCTGTTCCTCAAAGACAAGCGCCACAAGATGACGTTCAACCTGGAAAACGCCGCCAGCGACTTTGTCGATTTCTGGCATTGGATAGGCGCCCGGGGTGAACTGGATAAGGCCCTTGCAGAGTGGCGGATCCGCTACAACGCCTCGGTTTGACAGGCCCTCTCAGGTCCCGGGAAAGGCAATCTCACGCAACCGGAGACTCCGCCTGCAACACCTCCGTTGCGTCATATCGGCCACCCCGGTCTCTCCCGAGAGGTATCCGGTTCCAGATCCGCTCATGCAGATAGTAGAGCACCATCTTGGTCACCACCTCGGTCAGGCCTATAGCCGCGGCGGTAGTGAGGCTGCCGGTAAAGAACCAGGAGAGCAGGATGGTGTCGATCGATCCGGTCACGCGCCAGGAGACTGCCTTGGCCAGACTGCGAATCGGGCGATCCGAGGAAACGGCCTGCCGTGACCGTTTCTCGGCCTTTTTGTCCGCACAGGTAATGAGCATCTGCAGCCACCTGCCTCAGGCTTCCAGGGCTACCGGTTGGTAACCCGCCTGCAGCACGCCGGTCCGATGCAGATAATCCAGCAACTGGTTGACCGCCTCCGCCACCGGGACTTCGCCGGCACGAATATGCACCTCCGGTTTCTGCGGCACTTCGTAAGGACTGTCGATACCGGTGAACTGCTTGATCTCCCCCCGATCCGCCTTGGCGTAGAGACCCTTTGGATCGCGTCCCCGGCAAACCGACAGATCCGCGTCCACAAAGACTTCCACGAACTGCCCCCCGGGCATGATCTCCCTGACCAGGCGACGATCGGCGCGAAAGGGGGAGATAAACGCAGCGAGGGTGATCAACCCGGCATCGGCCATCAGCTTGGCCACCTCGCCCACCCGGCGAATGTTCTCCTGACGATCTTTATCGCTGAATCCCAGATCATGGCAGAGACCGTGACGCACGTTGTCTCCGTCCAGCAGATAAGTATGGTAACCCTGAACGGTGAGGATCTGCTCCAGTGCCCCGGCGATGGTCGATTTACCGGAGGCGCTGAGTCCGGTAAACCAGATCACCAGCGGCCGCTGGCTTTTTTGCTCTGCCCTGGCTCCCTGGTCCACCGGATGGGAATGCCAAACGATATTGCTGCTCATTGTGAATTGCTCCTTGGATGGTTTGAAAATAACCTGTTGCCTTGATCGCGATTGATCTGTTCTGGATTGATGAGTCGGGCCCCACCAAATCGCTTGATCGATGATCATTCGTGGATACCGCACTCCCGCTTCAAGCCGAAAAAGCGGGTCTCCTCCTCGCGCATACCCGGTTGCAGCGGACGGCTGGTGTGGACGTCGCCCACCGATAGATAGCCCTGCTCCCACAGCGGATGGTAGGGAAGATTGTGTTTCTGCAGATAGCGGTGCACATCCCGGTTATGCCAATCGACCACCGGATGGATCTTGAAACGGCCGTCCTGGATCCGCACCACCGGCAGGGCGGAACGGCTGTGCGACTGCTGGCGGCGCAATCCTGCGAACCAGCTGTCGGCATCGAGCGCTTTCAGGGCACGTTGCAGCGGTTCCACCTTATTGATGCGGTTGTAGTGTTCAATACCGGTCAATCCCTGTTCCCAAAGGCGGCCATAACGGCGCTCCTGCCAGGCCGGCGAATGCTCGGCACGGTAGACATGCAGATTTAACTGCAGACGTTCGGTCAATTGATCGATAAAGCTGTAGGTCTGCGGAAAAAGGTAGCCGGTGTCCACCAGTACCACCGGGATATCGGGCACGATACGGGTTACCAGATGAAGCATGAGGGCCCCCTGGATGCCGAAGCTGGAGGTCAGAATATGCTTGCCGCGGAGGTGGTTCAGGGCCCATTCGATACGCTCCTGTGCGCTCAATCCCTGCAGCTCATGGTTGATTGCCCCAAGATCCTCCGTCATCACCGGTGGCACACGGGCAATCTGCTCAAGGGAATTCATGGTAGTCCTCCGCGGGGTCTATGACCGGTTTCACCAGACCGCACCGTACCGTGAAATCACCGAAGCGTTCCTGCGGCAGACGCTCGCCGGCATAGATCCGGAACAGTTCGTCCAGGGTGCGCAGCAGTTCACGCTTGTTCAGGTTCTTGCGATAGAGGCGATTGAGTCTCAAACCGACACCGTCACCGCCCAGTTGCAGGTTGTAGCGACCCGGCCCCTTGCCGACCAGGCCGATTTCCGCCACGTAGGGACGGGCGCAGCCATTCGGGCAACCGGTCATGCGTATGACGATGGCCTGCCGGTCGATTCCGTGACGATCCGCCATCGCCTCTATCGTCTGCAAGAGATCAGGAAAATAGCGCTCGGCTTCGGCCATGGCCTGAGGGCAAGTGGGTAGCGCCACGCAGGCGATGCTTGCCAGACGGGTTGGGCTGCGCCCCTCGGCCAGCAACCCGTGACGGCGGGCAATCCCTTCAATGGTTGCCTTTTGAGCTTCAGGCGCACCGGCCACGATCAGATTCTGACTCGGGGTGATGCGGAAGTCTCCCTGGTGGATGCCCGCAATCTCCCGCAGACCGCCCATCAGGCTTGCGTCCGGGGTGTCCGCTACCCGACCGTTCTCGACATACAGCGTCAGGTGCCAGCGCCCCCGCTCATCCTTTACCCAGCCATAACGGTCCCCCTGGCTGGTAAACCTGACCCTGCGTGACGGTTTGAAGCGCACCCCGGCACGCCGCTCCACTTCGGTGATGAAGGTCGGCAGTCCCATGCGTTCGACGGTGTATTTGAGACGCGCGTGACGCCGGCTGACCCGGTCACCGAAATCCCGCTGCACACTGACCACCGCTTCCGCCACCGCCAGGGTCTGTTGCGGCGGTATAAAACCCAGCTCGTCCGCGAGGCGCGGAAAGGTGGCGGAATCGTCATGCGTGACGCCCATGCCACCACCGGCCAGGACATTGAAGCCAAGCAGCTCATCGCCCTCGGCAATGGCGATGAAGCCCAGGTCGTTGGTGTAGACGTCCACATCGTTGTGCGGCGGAATGGCTATTGCGGTCTTGAACTTGCGTGGAAGATAGGTCTCCCCGTAGATCGGTTCCGATTCAGTTCCGGCCACCGGTTCGCCATCGAGCCAGATCTCGTGGTATGCACGGGTCTTCGGCAACAGATGCTCACTGATGCGCCTGGCCCAGCCATATACCTCCGCATGCAGGGCGGAGGACACCGGATTGGGATTGCAGAGCACGTTGCGGTTGACGTCACCGCAACCGCCGATGGAGTCGATCATGACCCGGTTGATGCGCTGGATCAGAGGCTTCAGGTTACGCTTCAGAATGCCGTGGTACTGAAAGGTCTGACGGGTGGTCAGGCGAATGCTGCCGTTACCCAGTTCCCGTCCCACTGCATCGATGGCCAGCCACTGCCGGGGGCTGCAGACTCCGCCGGGTAGCCGGGCCCGCAACATGAAGTTGTAGTCGGGCTCAAGGAACTGCTGCCGGCGCTCCAGCCGCCGGTCCCGGTCGTCCTGCTGGTAGAAACCGTGGAACTTGCTGATCTGCGCATCGTCCGGCGACAGGGCGCCGCTCGCCTGGTCTGACATGCTCTCCCTCAGGGTTCCCCGGAGATAGCTGCTGTCAGCCTTGATAAGTTCGTTGGGATTGAGCTTGATATCCATCAGTAGACGTCTCTCTGGTAACGCCCCTGCTCGCGCAGGGTCTCGGTGTACTCGACCGCGGCCTGCTCAGCCAGGCCACCCTGATCCTGGACGATGGCCAACAGGGATTGATGCACACCCTGCGCCATCTCCACCCCGCCACACACATAGAGGTGGGCGCCCTCCTGCAGCCATCGATAGAGCTCCGCACGCTCCTCGTAGAGCCGTGCCTGCACGTATGTGCGGGCCCCTTCATCCCGGGAGAAGGCCGTAGTGATGCGATTGAGCAGACCTGCCTTTCGGTATGCGAGCCAGTCGGTCTGATAGAGGAAATCACGCTGAAAATGGCGATTGCCGAACACCAGCCAGCTACCGCCGGCACTTCCCAGTGCCTCGCGTTCCTGGAGGAAGGCGCGATAAGGCGCGATGCCGGTGCCCGCGCCGATCATGATGATGGGGCTGTCTGCCGATGCCGGCAGTCTGAAAGCCGGGTTCTCCACCACATAGACACCCAAAGCATCTCCCTCGGAGATACGCTGTGTCAGATAGCCGGAGGCCCCGCCCAGATGGTCTCGGCCATGGCCCCTATAACGCAGTGCGGCGACGCTCAGATGGATCTCATCCTCGTAGGCCGTCTGGCTGGATGCGATAGAGTAAAGGCGGGGCTGTTGGGCATGAAGTATCTCCACCAGCCCCTGTGCATCCACCCCGGCAGGATAAGCCTGCAGCAGATCGATGAATTGGCGGTCTTGGACGAAGGTCCGCAGCTTCTCCCCGTCCCGGCTTATGGTGTCCAACGCCTGATCAGCTGCAAGCGCTGTCCATGCCTTGACTACACCGGGATGGAGTTGGGTCAGCTCCAAACGCCCGCCAAGGGCCTGACCAAGCGTCATGCACTCTCCATCGAGACTGACCGGCGCCTCGGCTGCCAATCCAGCCAGAGCGAGCAGCTCTTCGATCAAAGCGGGATCATTCTGAAAGTAGAGACCCAGGGCATCCCCCGGCCGGTAGCGGATCACCGCCGGATCGATCTCCAGGGAGATATGCTGCACATTGCATACGGCATCGGCGGTGGTGATGCGATGCCGCGCCAATAACGCGGCCTGAAACGGGTTGTTGCGATCGTGCCTGGGAGTTGCCGACTCGCGTTGCAGCGGAATGATCCTGGCCTGGTCCGATGGCTGCAATTCTCCCAGCTCCGACAGGATCCGGTCCTGCCAGTTCGCTGCCGCCTGTTGGTAATCCACATCCGCATCGATCCGATCGAGCAACGATCCCGCACCCTGGTTTCCCAGCAGTTCATCCAGTTCCCTGGCCGCCTGGCAAAACTGCTCGTAGCTGGAATCCCCCAGGCCGAACACCGCATATCTGAGCCCCTCCAGTCGAGGGGCTCTGTCGCCACGCAGGTATTTGAAGAGATCGTAGGCGCTCTCCGGCGGTTCACCTTCACCTTGGGTGCTGATAACCACCACCAGTAGTTGTTCTTTGGTGAGGTCCTTGGGGCGGTAGCTGTCGGCTGAAACCAGACGGGGCGCAAGTCCCTGTGCCGTTGCATTCTCAGCCAGCGCCTCCGCCACGCTACGGGCATTCCCGCCCTGGGTGGCGTAGAGAATGGTCACTCCCGGGATCTGGTTGGGCGCCTTGGCGACAGAGGGGCCGAGTGCACCCAGACCGGCAAGATAACCGCTGGCCCAAGTGAGTTGTTGGTTGTTCAACCCCTCAACCGCCTGTTGCAGGCGCGAGAGCTGCAAGCCTTCCAGCGGAATGGATGGGAAACCATCCAGGGTCTTGGCGGTGTTATCCATGGTGACGCGACTCCAAGTCAATGCTTTAGGATTGGATTGGGTAGCAATATTGGAAGAGGTGTTATATCTTTTGAAGTAATATATTTTGATATTTAATCTTTAAACAAGATATGGAACTCAGGCAACTCAATTCATTGGTGGCCCTGGCGGAGTCGGGTTTTAACGTGACCCTGGCGGCGAAGCAGATCTACCTGGTACAGTCGGCCGTCTCCCAGCACCTGGCGCAGCTTGAAAGGGAGCTGGGCACTCAACTCTTCGTCCGCAAGGGAAAACGGCTGATCGCCCTGACGGCAGCGGGTGAGGAGGTGCTCAGCTATGCAAGACAGGCCCTGGCCATCCGTGAAAACATCCTCGCCGTCGGCCGTGACCACGTGGAGGAGAGTAGTGGAATCCTGCGCATCGGCACCACCCATACCCAGGCACGCTACGTACTACCCGCGGTGATCCGCGCCTTTCGCCAAATCTTCCCGACCGTCAGCCTGCAGATACACCAGGGAACACCGCAACAGCTGGTTGAAATGGCCCTCACCGACCGGGTCGACTTCTCAATCTGCACTGAGGAGCTGGGCGAACACTCCTCTCTCAATGCCATCCCCTGTTATCGCTGGAACCGCAGCCTTATCGCCCTCAAGGGTCATCCGGTGCTGTCGCAGAAACCGCTCTCCATGGAAAGCATCTGTGACTATCCGCTGATTACCTATACCTTCGGCTTCACCGGCGCCAATCACATGCAGATCACCTTTACCCGGGCCGGCCTGCAGCCCAACGTGGTATTGACCGCCGCCGACACCGACGTGATCAAGACCTATGTACGGGAGGGCATGGGTGTCGGCCTGATTGCGAGCATGGCCCACTCAGCAGAGCAGGATCGGGATCTGGAGATTCGGGATCTCGGCAACATGCTCCCCTGGGAAACCACCTGGGTGGCCTACCACAAGGACAAGTATCTGCGCCGTTACCAGCAGAAATTCATCGATTTGATGGAGTCGATGGTACTCGAAAATGGGGTAACGAAAAGCACACCCACTTGAGTCATCCCATGCCCGGGTTCTTTTAAAAAATCGCAGCCAATCCACCTCGACTCAGCTGACGAATCTTGTGATAGCGTTCAACCATGCAAGAGGATGGAGCAACCCCTGGCTGTCGCACGGTATTCATGCCTCAGTGCCGGATAAAGGGATTGCCACATGGCCACGATCGCCTGTTCATCCTCCCGCGCCGCATCGTCCAGATAGATGGCGCAACGATCGGCAAGACGCGGATAACAGACAGACAGCGCAGGATAGCGCGAGTGCTTTTGAATGAAGCCTGAAGGCCCGTCGATGACCAGCATATCGATTCCCGCTTCGGGAATGGCATCTGCTGCGTACCATCTGTAGAGCATCCCATCCACAATCCTATCCTGGAGCGGGGCATGGACAACATCCGCAAACCCTCCAAGGCCGTAACGGTCGATATAGGACCGGGTGTTGTCGGCATACTGCAAACCGTCCTCCAGGCTGATCACCCGGCCTTCGCCATTGATCTGGCAACAGCGGGCCAGCATCAATGTGGTCAAACCGCTGCTGCACTCCAGGATCTGTTTGGGTCTGTCCCTGAGGCAGGCGTCGACGATGAGCTGGATGAAATCGGCTTCCGCAGACCAGTTGGGCGAATAGGGCATGCCTTGGTGCAAATCGAGTTGGTTTTGCAAGGATTGATATTCAGGCAACTGTTCCGTCACGTCTTCACTATCCCGCTATTTTTCGGCGTCATAATGTTACACCCAATATCCTATATGAGATGTACGGCTGATGAATAGATGATTGGGTGACTATGCATTTGTAGCGGATAGTCAATATCCGTCTGATCACCCAAAAACGCCCATGTGTTACGCTATGACCTCAGGTTTCTGAAATACGCCTGATATCAATCGTCTTCACGGCGAATGAATCCAATAGATATGAGGCTAACCGAATTACAGATCAATCATTTGGCCACACGCTAAAAATAAACATGAGACATGGGATTCTCAAACCCAGGTTGAAGCTATTCGGCCTGCTACTCATCATCATCCTGTCCAGTTGTGGAAAAGAGGCGAACAGATCTCCGAATGAAGTCAAGCTCAGGATCTGGGCACATGCCGGCCAGGAGAGTGAACGCACGGTGTTGCAGGAGCAGGTCACCCGATTCAATCAAAGCCATCCCAAGCTCGATATTCAACTCACTCTGATCCCCGAAGGGAGTTACAATGCCCAGGTCCAGGCTGCCGCGGTTGCCGGTGAATTGCCGGACCTGCTCGAACTGGATGGTCCCTTTGTCGCCGCCTATGCATGGCAGGGACACTTGCGTCCTCTGGATAAGCTGCTCGACAAACAACTGATTGCCGATCTGCTGCCTTCGATAACTACCCAGGGCAGTTATGCCGGCCGACTCTGGGCGGTGGGTGTCTACGACTCGGGCCTGGGTCTCTACGGCGATCGCTCCAAACTGCAGCAAGCCGGTCTGCGTATCCCCTCACTGCAACAGCCCTGGTCCCGGAATGAGTTCGAGACTGCGCTGCGACAGCTGTCCATGCATGACCCGGATGGACAGGTCCTCGACCTCAAACTCAACTATGCGGGCGAATGGTACACCTATGGCCTGTCGCCGATGCTGCAGTCGGCAGGCGGCGATCTCATCGAGCGAAACCGTCATCTCAGTGCCGACGGGGTGCTGAACGGACTCGAGAGCAATACCATGCTGAGGGATCTGCAAGACTGGATCACGAAAAACCGTGTCGATCCCAATATCGACGATGCCGCCTTTACCAGCCGCCGGGTTCCCCTGGCCCTGGGCGGTCACTGGAATTACCGGCAATACAAAGCAAGTCTGGGTGACGATCTGTTATTGCTGCCCCTGCCCGATTTCGGTGCGGGCAGCAAGACAGGCATGGGCTCCTGGTGTTGGGCGATCACGGCCGGCAGCCAAAAAACCGGGGGCGCCGCCACCTTTCTCTCGTTTCTGTTGACCACCGAGGAGGTGCTCTCAATGGCGAACGCAAACGGTGCCATCCCCGCAACCCGCTCCGCCATCGACGCCTCCCCCCTCTACCGACCCGGTGGCCCGCTGCGCCTGTTTGCCGAACAACTCGAACAGGGCCGTGGGGTTGCACGTCCGCGCACCCCGGCCTACCCGATCATCACCGCGGAGTTCCAACGAATTGTCGATCGCATCCGTAGCGGAAGCGATGTCGAATCTGTGCTGGAGCGCGCGGTTGAGGCGATCGATCGTGAGATCGCAGACAACCAGGGCTACCCCTGGCGTGGCGAGGCACAACCTTGACCATCCACAGCCGGACAAGCGATCAATCGACGACGGCCCTGCTAATGGCGATTCCCGCCCTCGCCGGATTATTGCTCTTTATCCTCCTTCCCTTTGCCGCTGCGCTGGCGCTTGCCTTTACCGATCTGCGCCTCGGCTCACCGCTGCCGGTAAAATTTGTCGGCTTCGACCAGTTTGTCCAGCTGTCCAACGATCCGGACTTCATACGAGCACTGCTCAACAACCTCCTCTTCGCGGCAGTAGTGGTACCCCTGCAGACAGTGCTCGCGCTCGCGCTTGCGCTGTTGTTGAATCAGGGTCTGCCGGGGACGGTGGCATTCCGCACCCTCTTCTTCATGCCTGTCGTCTTTCCCATGTCCCTGGTTTCGGTTATCTGGTCGTTGATCTATGCCCCCGGCCCGGACGGCATGATGAACGCCTTTCTCGAATGGACGAGCTTCGGCCTGTGGGAGGCCAGGGACTTCCTCCGCGATCCCTTGCTCGCCCTGCCGGCCATCATGCTGCTGTCGATCTGGCAGGGGGTGGGATTTCAGATGGTGATCCTTCTCGCCGGTCTGCAGGCGATTCCGCAATCACTCTACGAGGCCGCTGCGCTCGACGGCGCAGGGAGATGGCAACGACTTCTCCATATCACGCTGCCGCAACTGCGCAACCCCCTGATCTTCGTCATGCTGATCACCACCATTCTCGCCTTCCGTCTCTTTGATCAGGTGCAGATCATGACCCGTGGAGGCCCCGACAACGCGACCACAACCGTGATCTACGAAACGGTGCAGTCGGCCTTTGCCCGACAACAGGTCGCACTCGCCAGCGCCATGACCGTGGTCTTCTTCCTGCTCGTCCTGGCCGTCACCTGGTTGCAACGCCGTTACACACATCATGAGCGGGAAATGACATGAGAGCTACCCGCTTATCCGTCCTGCTGAGTTATCTGCTGCTTGGCGGCATGGCAGCACTGTTCATCGTGCCGTTGTTGATGATGTTCATCGGCAGCCTCAAACCGGATCAGAGCATATTGCTGGAGGCCGGCTCATTGGCCGCCTTCCTGTCAAGCGATGTCTCGCTGCAAAACTATGCCGACGTATTCAGGCGCAGCGATTTCCTGCGTTACTTTTTCAACTCGCTGTTCATCACCGGCTGCATCGTCAGCAGCGGACTGCTGGTCAATTCCATGGCTGCATACGCCTTTGCCCGCCTGCAGTGGCGTGGCCGGGATCTGCTTTTCAATCTGGTCTTGGCGCTGATGATCCTGCCTTTCGAGGCGATCGCCATACCTCTGTTCTACGGCGCATCCATGCTCGGCCTGCGCGACAGCTACAGCATCCAGATTGTGCCCTTCATTGCAAACGCCTTCGCCATCTATCTCTTTTACAGCTTTTTCATCGGTATGCCGAAAGAGCTCGAAGAGGCCGCCCGTCTCGATGGCGCCTCCACCCTGCGTATCTTTTTCAGCATCATCATGCCGAATGCCAAACCGGTCTTCGCCAGTGTTGCCATTCTCACCTTTCTCACCTGGTGGGGCAGTTATCTCTGGCCGATGATGGTGACAATCGGACCCTCGGTACGCCCATTGCCGGTTGCCATCGCCAGCTTCTTCACCCTGCCGCCCCTCAACTGGGGCGACATCCTTGCCTTTGGCGTGATGATGGTGTTACCGGTACTGCTGTTGTTTATCATCTTTCAACGCTGGTTCGTACGTGGCGTCGCCAGCTCCGCAATCAAGGGTTGAGCATGGCGTCCATCGAATTCATCAATCTCAGCAGACGCTTCGACAGCGGCATTGATGCTGTGCATGAGCTGAACCTGAGTATCGGCGATGGAGAGTTCATGGTTCTTGTCGGTCCCTCGGGGTGCGGCAAGTCCACACTACTGAGAATGGCAGCGGGACTGGAGGAGATCAGTTCAGGAGAGATTCGCATCGGCGGGCGCCTGGTCAACCAGATCCCGGCCCAGCAGCGGAATGTGGCCATGGTGTTCCAAAACTATGCGCTCTACCCTCACATGACGGTGCGTCGCAACCTGGATTTTCCATTGCGCATGCAAAGACTATCGCCCACCGATATCGACCGTCGAGTGATGCAGATCGCAGAAATGCTCGATCTTGTCCCGCTACTCGAGCGAAAACCCAGGGCCCTGTCAGGCGGACAGCGTCAGCGTGTGGCGATGGGCCGCGCCATCATAAGGAAAGCCGACCTGTTCCTGATGGATGAACCGCTCTCCAATCTCGATGCCCAATTGCGTGTACAGATCCGTTCTGAAATCATTCGCTTGCAGAGAGAACTCGCCATCACCACGCTCTATGTCACCCATGACCAGGCTGAGGCCATGACCCTGGGCCAGCGCATTGCTGTCCTCAATAACGGCCGATTACAGCAAGTGGCCCAGCCGCATGTTATCTATCAGCACCCCGCCAATACCTTCGTCGCGAATTTTATCGGATCTCCCGGCATGAACCTCATCCGTGGATCATTGCACCGCAGCCAGGGAAATACTCTACTCCAGTTGGGGCCGCTGCATCTATCGCTCCCGGAGCGGGTTGTGGCCCGCCATGCCGATCTAAACTCATGCTCCGGCCAGACAATCCTGGCGGGGATACGACCCAATGCAATCCGCATCACTCAAGCGCAATCAGAGGTTGGCCTGGCTGCCCGGGTCACCGCGGTTGAATCGATGGGTCATGAAACCATTCTGCATCTTGCCACGGAGCTGGAGGTGGCCGCTGGTGAAATTTCCGATCGAGCGGTTTCCGCTACTCAGCCTCGACCTTTGATTGCCCTACTGCCCGGCCATCACGGATTCAGTGCCGGAGAAACGTTGACTTTGAGTTTCGAAATCGACAATCTGTGCCTGTTCGATCTGCACGGCCAAGCTATCGACTGACACGCCTGTTCAATGCGGCGTCCCACCCCGATATGGGTGAATATGAGAATACGGATGGAGCAGCGCCTCCTTGCCATTTCCCCGAAACAAACCCGCCATGACTTGAATGTTTCGAGTTTATGTAGGAAATTATCCCAGACTGGCGATAAACGACACACTGACCGGCAATCAGTCTGAGTGAAAATAAAATGGACCACCGTTCTATTTACATAGCGATACTCTTCTTCGCAGCCAACCTGTTCGGCCTTGCCAACGCAGAAAACCCACAGCGGGCGGCCGAGGAAGTGGAACGCGCGATCGAGCTTACCCCCGACATTGAAAATGGCAAAGAGGTGTACCGTGTTTGCCTGGTCTGCCATCAACCGGAAGGCTGGGGCAGTATCAGCGGCTACTACCCGCAGATAGCCGGCCAATTAAGAAAGGTTATCATTAAGCAACTGGCCGATATTCGCGCACGTAACCGGGACAATCCCACAATGCTGCCTTTCACCATGCTCGAACTCCTGTCACTGCAGGAGATCGCGGACGTCAGCGCCTATATCGCCAATTTGCCCATGACCCGAAACAACGGGGTCGGCTCAGGCTCTGACCTCAAGCACGGGGAAGCGATCTACAAAGAACATTGCGCCGAATGCCATGGCAAGCGGGCTGAAGGGATAGTGGATGAAAATATTCCCCTACTCCAAGGGCAGCACTATCAATATCTCATGCGCCAGTTCAGGTGGATACGCGACGGACGCAGGCGCAACGCCGACAAAAAGATGGTCAAGCAGAGCCAGAGTTTTCCATCACGCGACGTCTCCGCCGTGATGGACTATATATCCCGCTTGAAACCAGTCGAAGAGAAACTTGCACCAAAGAATTGGCGTAACCGGGACTTTCCACGCTATAGACCGAGCAGATATCAGCACCCTTCAGCTCCCGGCTCCGGTATGTGAGCAGAACACCAGGGCCAAGGCATCTATTTTCACCGCTCAACCGCTACAATTCCAGCACATCGCCCGGTTCAGGCACGGAGGCCTTGAATCCCACTTCCGACGCCAGCCTGTCGCGAAAATCCTGTTTCGACTCGGGTTCCCCATGTACAACATGAATATGCGGATAGCTGTTCCTGAAACTGCTGAGCCATCGGGTCAGATCATCCACATCGGCATGCGCAGAGAGTCCGCCGACCGTGTGGATTTGCGCCTTGACCCGATACTCGTCGCCATGGATCCGGACCGGAGATTTACCGTCGACCAGCGCCCGTCCCAGGGTGCCGTTGGCCTGATAACCCACGATCATGATATGCGCCCCGGAGCGGGAGATATTGTGCTTGAGATGGTGCACTATCCTGCCTCCGGTACACATGCCGCTGGCGGAGATGATAATCGCACCGCTCTTGATGCGGTTGATCGCCATCGACTCCTGGGGTGACTCCGTCAGTTTGAGATTTTGCAAATGGGGCATCTCATGGATCTTCTTGCGCAGCTTGGTCGCCTCCTCATCGTAGAGGTGCGGATAGTCCCAATAGACCTTGCTCGCCCTGATTGCCATGGGGCTGTCAAGAAAGACCTGCCAACGCCCCAGCTCCCATTCATCGTAATTTTGCCCCAGGTAGTAGAGGATCTCCTGACTACGCCCTATGGAAAAGGCGGGGATCAGCAGGTTGCCCCTTTGATGGGCGGCCTCGCGGATGATGTCGCCGATCTCGTCGATGGTGTTCTGCCGATCCCGGTGGCGCCGGTTTCCGTATGTGCTCTCGACAATCACATGGTCCGCCTCATCAATGACCGCCGGATCGTTCAGGATGGGTGTATCGTACTGACCCAGGTCACCGCTGAAGACGATCTTCCGCTGTTTGCCATTCTCATTCAGCCACACCTCCACACTGGTAGAACCGAGAATATGCCCCGCATCCTGAAAGCGGATCGATATCCCCGGCAGGATCTCCCGCTTCTCCCTGTACTTCAGACCGACCAGTTTATCCAGTGCCTCCCGAGCATCGGCAACAGTATAGAGAGGATCGATAAACGGCTTCCCTTTGCGCTTTCTCCATTTGTTTTCATATTGCGCATCCTTCTCCTGCAGATAAGCGGAATCCTGCAGCAGGATATCGCACAGCTCCATGGTCGCGTTCTGCGCATAGATCGGTCCCTGATAACCCTGCTTGACCAACAGGGGGATCCGTCCCGAGTGGTCGATATGGCCATGACTGAGAACCACCGCGCTGATGTCACCGGGCGAAAATGGAAAGGGACGGCGATTTTTCTCCATCTCCTCCCTGCGTCCCTGTATCAACCCGCAATCGAGTAACACCGTCTCTCCATTGGCACGGAGAATATGACAGGAACCGGTGATACCGCTGGTTGCACCATAGAATTCAATCTGCATAGGGCATGTCCTTTTGAGGATCTTGTTCGATTCGACACCATAGGGCCGATTGGATAAGCGTTAACAGGCCCTGGATTATATTCGCAGCTTATCACGAAGAGAAATCAAAGCACGCCATGAGCCACAAATTTAAACATTCATGTCGTCACTCAGGGCGTATAATCATTATTAGAGGTGCAATAAGGCTTGGCTGAGACCACCGCATCATTCAACCTTACCGGGTAACCAAGATGGCAACAGATACAGAGCAAATAGATAACCCTGCAGGTCGAAGCGGACTTCGCGGCATCCACATTATGTGGATCGTCCTGGCAACCATTCTGGTTACTGCCGCTGCCACCTATTGGGTGGTGCGCACCTATATCTACGCCAAGGACTTTACCCCGGTACAACTCACACATGCCGAACAACAGGTACTCAACGACAAGCTTCAACAACTGGGGTATCAGCCAAGCCCCGTTGCCCAGCCCGACCGACACGCTCAGCAGAAGGAGAGCGATGAGCAGTGGTTGAGACCTGAGCGATACAACGAGCAAGGGGCCAGGCGCGAGGTCTTTTTCAGTGAGAGGGAACTCAATGCCATGGTGGCGAACAATCAGGAATTGGCCAGAAAGCTCGCCATCGACCTGGGTGACGATCTGGTCAGCGCCAGACTGCTGGTGCCTGTGGATAAGGACTTCCCAATCCTCGGCGGCAAGACCCTGCGGGTATCCACAGGGGTGGAGATGGCATTCCGCAACGCCAAACCGGTCGTTATCCTGAAGGGCGTCAGCATCATGGGAGTCCCCATACCCAACGCCTGGCTGGGCGGACTGAAAAACATCGACCTGATCAGCGAATTTGGCGATGAACAGGGATTCTGGACAGGATTCGCCAAAGGCGTCGAGGATATTCGCGTCGAAGAGGGTGAACTCAAGATCAAGCTCAAGGAGTAGACCGGCTTTCTGTTCCAGCGACTTTCCGATATGGCTTATTAAGTCACATTGGAATACACATATAATCAGTCACTCTTCGATTTTTTCTGCATAACCCTTGGCTGGTGGCGACCAGCCGCGATCGGAACGATGGTGAAACCGCACCCGGTCGGTTTCCATGAGTTTCTTCAACGACTCCCTGTGAATGGATAACAAAACAGCAGAAAGCTAACTCATGGGTCTTGTGTCTATTAGGATGCTGTATAGAGGTCTTGCTAGGGCCTGTTAACACTAATCCAATCGACTCTGCTGGAGCTGTTTTTTTACCCAGCAAGGCAGAATGAGCGAGGTTTAGCCGTGCTAAATGAGCGAATGATAACGCCGCTGGGTGGAAAAACAGCCCCAGCCCTTCGGGTTGTGCCTGAAAATGCGCCACTCGGCGTTGCTCGTCGCTCATTTGGAATCACCAAACCTCACTCCTCGCGCCTTGATTGGCGCATTTTCAGACACAACAGAGCCGATTGGATTAGTGTTAACAGGCCCTAACAATAAATAACAACACGGCGGTCTGGTAAGTGTAACTGTTACATCCAACTAAGGTTCTATACTCAGCATATTAAATGATAAAAGGAGAATACCATGGGCGAAAAAAAGGTTTTTCTCTATACGGGCTCGGAAATCGATGTTGAATGGGACGAAGGACTTTGCATTCACATAGGTGAATGCGGATATTCAAAAGGTGAACTTTTTATTGCCGGAAGAGATCCCTGGTGTCAACCTGATCTTTCACCCCTTAGCGAAGTAAAGGAAATAGTAGAACGCTGTCCAAGTGGCGCACTGGTCTACAGAACCAAAGATGGCCAGACAACTGAAACCGCAAAGCCTGAAAACACCTTAACAGTAAGTTACCAGGGCCCCTATTTTTTGAAGGGTGATTTGGCAATCGAGCAATCATCCAGTGATATGCCCGGCATTCAATTTCGAGCAGCATTATGTCGCTGTGGTTTATCAAAAAACAAACCATTTTGTGATAATAGTCATGAAGGACAATTCAAAGACTATGGTGCGGTGGGAGAAACCGGCGAGCCATTAAAGGAAACCGGCGGCAAATTAAACATTACCCCATTAAAAGATGGTCCGCTCTTGTTATCGGGAAATGTCACGTTTAAAGCCAGTAGCGGCCGCACCGCCTGGCATGGCAACAACGCGGCCTTGTGTCGCTGTGGTGCTTCAAAAAACAAACCGTTTTGTGATGGTACACATAAAAATATAGGGTTTAAAACTGATTAGTCATGCATCTTGACACTTATAGTATATGGCAGCTTCATGAATGAAGCTGCCATTTGAAAAGAGAGTGAGGCCATTGACATGCGATCACATATTGTTGCCGCATTGCTGTCGAGTTTGGTGGCCTGGCCGCTGCACGCCGAGATCTCGGCACGGTTCGTACACGCCAGCAAACCAATACTCTCAAACCCACATGACCTCAAATTGACCCCAGATGGACACTATCTGTTCGTCTCTGACGTGGGAAACGATCGTATCGCCATCCTCGACCCGGAATCTCTCGACTTGATCGATGCATTTGGGGAAGACCATCAATCCGGCACTCACGACATCGACTTCGATGTCATGGGCCGGGCATACGTCGCCGATACCCACAACAACCGTGTGATCATTTACTCGGTGAGCGGCACCAATGCCAGCCAGATCGGTGAACTGACAACAGGCATCCGGGGCCCTGAAGGCGTCCTGGCCCACCCCAATGGCCGCATCTATGTGGCCGGCGCCTGGTCGAACAACCTGGTCGCATTCGAAAACGGGGTAATGGTCGATGAACTTCGCGGTCTCTCATCACCGCACGACATCGAACTCGCTGCCGATGGCTCGGATATCTGGCTGGCGGACGCGGGAAATGACCGTATATTGATGTTAACTGCAGACCTTGAGGTCAAAGCCGAGCTGACCCGTGAGTCCTACGACTTCGATGGTGTACGGTACGTCGATCTGCTCGCTGACGGCAGCTTGATCGCGGCGGACAAGAACAACCACCAGATCAAGTTTATCGCGCCCGATGGCAGGTCTGGCCTGGTACTCGGTGACGGCAGACCCGGGCGTGGCCCCAACAAGTTCAGGACCCCGGAAGGCGTGGAAGTGCGCGGAACCGATCTTTGGCTGTCGGACTCCGGTAACGACCGCATCGTCCGTTACCGTTTGACGCTGCCGCCCTGATTGCGTCTAACGCATTCAAGCGCTCGTTGAAACTATATAGGCGTCTACAGATCCCGCACCGGCCGAACATAGTTGAAGATGCTTGCAGCATCTCCTTGCGGACTGATGTCGAAATAATAGCCATCAGCCGCATAGGCATAACGGCTGAAATCTGCCTGTTTGTTGTGGCTTCGTTGCGCGCCTGCACTGTGAACGTTCATCCAGATTGAATCATGTAGCCCAGATAGTGCTCGGTATTCCTCTGCTCAACCCAGGCAAGGGCATGCGTGATAAACCATCGATCCCGAGCAGCGACAACCACTGGCCCGTTTCAATTAACACTTGTTTACAAATCTGAAAACAGTGCCCACCAGTTCGAACTCTCACGCTTTTAACGTCAGCGCTCATAATTGAAACATAAACTATTACTTTTTGATTTTTATGAATATATTTTGAATAAGCAGTGTACCCCCGTCGTTTCATTAACCCTGTATACCCCACCGAAATTGCGGGCTTTCCAACCCGAATCCAACGGGTTAGCGTCACCCATGACAATCAGACCCATTAAAGATTAAAGCCTGATTGGCGATACAGCCTGTTAACTAAAAATGAGTTAAAGACAGTAACGACCAATCTGATGCAAACGAAAAGAATACGATCAGAAAGGACAATCAGCACCAGGCAGGTACCGAACGATTCAAATGAGTTTCTTAAACGGGTTGAGCGCCAACGCCTCGACAGCGAATGCCTGCGCCCGCTGGATCTCAGATCGCATGTAAAGCAGCCTTGCAAACGCTTTTCCTATCGCGGCCGAACCCTGTGGCTTGACCCGGAGGCACACCAGCTCTTTCTCGATGGATTGAAGAAAAGTGCCGGGGTATTTACCGTAGAGACCTATGAATCCATTCTCAGACAGGTTGCCGGCGAGGTAACGAAGTCGGCACAGGTTAATAACACAGGAAACCGTGATAGCGATACAGCTGGGTCCCAAACCATACCTGTCTCATTATCATCAAGTGCTTTCGATTCGGATCGGGCCGTCAACAATCTTGCAATCGACCTCTCCTATTTTGAAAAACGGGTCTATGACAGGTTTAAGATTTCCCTGAATATGGATGTAATCTGGAATGGACAGACCTATGAAGCTGAAACCCGTGACATCTCCCAATCCGGTTTGCAACTACGTGTGAAAACGCCGATTGATATTTCGGAGAGCGACCTGGTGCGCGTCGATGTGATGCCCTCTGTCGGGCGTCAGCTTGACCATCCTGAACTCGATTATCGTGTTGTGCGAATTCGCCGCCTGTTGAACGATACCCTTTTGGCATTGCAGTGTATTGAGAGTGAAGCTAAGGATGGCCTGACGGTGATTTCAGACCATATCAAGACTTCAACTAAGACGGCATTGGCTGAACAGACTGATCCCGAAGATGCACTGTTGACTGCTCAAGCCCTGTTGGCGGAACGTTTTTACATGCGCTCCACATCCATACTGCCGTTCTTTATATTTGAATGCCAGGATGGAGAATCACCTTTGCGCATCATCTTCGGCAATCAGGTGAACCGGCGATCCTTGAACGCATTCGGCAACTCACAGGGTAATTACGATTTCACTTCCATGATCACGCCAAAGCGCATCAAGCTGTTAACCAGGCTGGCGTTACGAGACAGCAAGGCGGACACGCTGATGGCGGTCTATCGTTCCCCGGAGCATGCGGAACCGCAAGTCATAGCCGATCTTGAGTGCAAGAATTACAAACACTGGTGTCGGCTCGTGACGCGACATTCGGATCAGCCGGGGTTCCGCGTTTTTAAGATCGTTGCACGTGTGGCCCGCCGGCCCGTGGAGATGCGAATTGAGGACGCACTGGAACCACTTTCCGATCGGAGTGACAGATTTGTACGCGAACTGCTCATGGATGCCAAAACCCTATCGATCGTAGGCGCCATGATCGATGTGACGGACCAAGCTCTTAATTGTCGCCGTAACGACTATTACCCTGACCATAATGTCTATGAGGAGCCGATCATCTATAGTGATGATCAGCAATCCCTTGAACCTCCTCAAATGGTACCCATTCACTACATCCAGGAAAACCGAAGCGAAGACCGCTTTCTGGGGCAGATGCAGGTTGAGGTCGCTGTCGCCGGACGGCTCTATCTGGGCAAGACCCGGGATGTATCGGCCCACGGATTGTCCGTCGAGATTACAGATCCGAATCTCGCTTTAGTCATTGAGCGCAAGGCAACGATAACCTTTCCAAAACTGGAAGCGAGAAGCTCAAGCATGGCACGTATCAAAGGTACCTTTCGCAACGTACCGGCAGAGATCGTAGGTGGACCGGCGGATGGGGAACAGCTGTTGCGCCTCAAGATCAGTGATGCCAGCAAAGGCCGTCAGTTTTCCAATGCATTTTCCGGATTCCTGGCAAAACGCCAATCCGGTCTGCTACTCGAGACCTCGCATACGCTGCGTGCCGCCACATCACGCCTCTACTCATCGATCTTTATCGAAAGCAGCTCGACCCTGCCGGTCTTCATCTATTGCAGATCCCAGAATGACTGGACTTTCCGACTCGGCATCACCGCCTCCCCCTCACCGCTGGTCAGTTACTTCGAGGTTGCCGACGGCGAATTCGATTTCAGTGTCTTGGCCATGAATGGCCGCTTACAGCGGATTATGCAGGAAGCGACCGAACAGGGTTCGGCAGAGATCATCCTCTACCTCTCTAGAGAGCGCCGTGGGAGCATGCCTGAATTTGAAATCAAATCCCTGGCTGAATTCGAAATTAGCGATAAAACACAGAAAACTGAATTCGTGCATCATGCTATGGACCATGATTTTCGCTGTGTCAAGATAGTTGTCAATCATCCTGACGTCCCACCCAAAGCAGAGGTTGAACAGGCGATCGATCGGCTGGTACAACTTTCCCCTGGCCGCTGCGAACGCCTGAAAACCGATTTCGATAATCTGATTGCCATTGGCGACGTGGTTGATATCACCGGATTGGTTGAGGACGTTTGGAATCAAACACCGACACCCGGCGCTGCTGTGGAACCAACCGGGACAAATAAAAAGTCTATTGCCTAAATGTTAATATAGGCAAGTATCCGGCATTCACTTTTTGCCAGTTGACTGTTTTTTATTTCCGTGATTCTGTTGAGCGGCCTGTGGTGCGATATTCGATACATCCATCGGTGGCGAGAGAAAGTGCCCTTGTACATAGTTTATCCCCGACTCATACAAGAACCTTAAAATTGCTGCGTCCTCCACATATTCAGCAATGGTTTTTTTGCCCAGGGAGTGAGCGATATCGTTGATGGAGTGGACAATCGCACGATCGCTGGGATCGGTCGCCACACCCCTGACGAACAGGCCGTCTATCTTGATAAAGTCCACCGGAAGATTTTTCAAATGCGAAAACGACGAGAATCCACTGCCGAAGTCGTCCAATGCAAAACGACAACCAAGGGCACTCAAGCGTGTAATCAGTTCATTGGCTGACACCAGATTGGATACAGCCGAGGTCTCGGTGATTTCAAATATCACTTTACCAGGATCAATCGCAGAATTGACGACAAGTGATTCGATATCCTCGATCAATTGCTTATTGGTGATTGTTTGACCCGACAGATTGATGGTAAACATTCCCGAATAGCCTGTCTGCTGCAACGATGCCAGTTTCTTTACAGCTGCGTTGACAACCCAGTAGTCTATTTTGTCCATCATATTAAAACGTTCCGCCGTAGGCAGGAATGCACCGGGAAAGACAATCCCCCACATGGGGTCATCAAGTCGCAGCAACAGTTCACTGATCTGCTGTTCCTGAGGCACGATCGATAGAAGCTGTTGGTAAATTGGCCCCTCGGTCTCCAACATCAATTCTGGAGGAATAAGCTCTATCGGGATTATGGGTTGATAGTGAAGTACAAGATGGTCCTGTACCAAGGCATTATGCAGTCGCGAAGACCAGCCCAGATCCAGATTCATCGCTTTTTTGCTATCACTTTCAGGGATAAAAAGATGCGTACGGTTACGACCTTCACCTTTTGCTATATGGCAGGCAATATCCGCATTGGCGAGTATTTCACTGGCTGATTCGGACTCCTTGTCGATCAGAGCAATACCGATTGACCCGTTCACTTTGTACTGTTTTCCGTTATAGATGAACATATAGCTATCAAGCATCTCACGATAGTCATCGGCGACCTGGTTAACACTTTCCTTGCATACATTACGTAATATGACGGCAAATTCATCACCACCCAGACGGGCTAGCAAATCGGTATTTCTAAGGCGCTGTTTTATCTGTTGTGCGATCTCCACCAGTAATCGATCACCCGCTGCATGGCCCGCGGTATCATTGATATATTTAAAACGGTCGAGATCTATGTATAGCAGAGCACTGGTCTCTTTACTGCGCTTGAGGCGACCAGCCTCTTGGGTTAACTGTTCTTCGAAATAGCGACGATTGTATAGTTTGGTCAGCGCATCGTGACTCGCTTGCCAACGCAGTTCTTCTTCAAGCAGCTTTCTTTCAGAGATATCGCGAAATGCGACTACTGAGCCTTCGCGTTTACCCTTGATGGTCAGGGGATAAACCGTGCACTCCACCGGTATCGAATTGCCTGATTTATGCCAAAACAGGGTTTCCCGCGCGTTGAGAGGTGTACCATCTGCATATGTATGTTGTAAAAAACATTTCGATTCATCGATCGGATTGCCATCTTCATCGGTGTAATGAAAAAGCTCAAGTGCCGACTTGCCGATCAATCGCTCATCAGGCGCATATCCCAGAATTCGCCTGCAAGCCGGATTGACGAACGAGATATAACCTTCGGAATTCACCCCGTAAACCCCCTCGCCAACCGATCTGAGGATACCACCAAGGCGTTCGCGCTCTTTTTCGATCGATTTATGGGCCCGGATATGCCTGCTCATGGCATCTATGCGGGTCAGAAACAGATCATCGCTTTCGTTTTTAAACATGCACTCAACCGCACCCGCTTCGAGTGATTGTTTGATTGCCTTATCAAGATAGGTACCGGTTATGATCGCTGTTGTGATTCCGGTAGTCGTTGCGTTGTCACGCAGTCGCTGACAGAGTACATCACCTGTTGCGTCCGGCATAAAGTAGTCAATGATTGCGATATCGAACCGGGAATCCAGTGCCTTCTCGTAACCCTCCCCTACTGTGGCGGCTGTCTCGGCCTCATAGCCATTGGCCATCAGCAACCGCTGATACTTCACACGCACTGTGCGTGAGTCATCCACAAACAGTACTCGAATTGGCTGAACTATTGAATTCGCGGTTGCCTCTGTGCGTTTTCGCTGATGCGCATCGATAAGCAGCTTTGCGATGAGGTCCGTGCTCTTCTGATAATCCTCCCAGAGTAGAAATGCGGAATTGTCTCTTCTCTCCACCCTCCTGATGAGATCGGCATCCGATTCATGGGCAAGTGTAAGCAGTGGCAGGGATGAATAGGTGTTTTTCTCCAGCAACGTACACAGTTCGTCTGCTCCGTCAACGGCATCACCGGGCCATCCCAATACTACCGCTTCGAAGGTTCCTCCATCATAAGAGCCCGGTACAAAGCGCCTAAGCGCAGAATTGAAGTCGAGATCGGCCTCAACCTCATAACCCGCTTTGATCAGGAGATTTTTTTCAATGTGCCGAATCGTGGCGGAAAGTTCGACCAGCAATACTCTTGGCAAACCTATTTTCCTTAAATAACAGCTAGATACAAATAAACCAAAAATCCATATCAATTGTACTGATATCGGAAAATGCCACTATTTCTTTAGCGCAGCCTCGCCCTACACCCATTTGTACTGAGAAACAGGATCATTACTCGAAGGTAGATCTTCAATGCACAGGGTAAACAGAGTGTCGCCAATACCGTTAATAGGAAGATAATTCTTGTCATAGGATCTTAATCAGAAACCTGATCATTGCGATTGCTCAGCATAGTCAAGATCGGTTTCCGGCATCACAGGTAATAAATCTGCGATCTATACAACGCCGGGTGACAAAGTTGTTTTAGCAAGGCATGCTCACGCTCCTTCTACAGTTCAACCTTGGCAAACATCCCGATTTGTAGGTTAAAGTAGAGGTATTTTCAGCAGCAACCATTTGGCGTCGTGTTACAGAAATGAGCAATCAATCCAATACTCCTCCTTACCAAGACGGTTTTCTCATTACTCTGATAATTCTTGCGATCGTTGGGCTGATCTGGCTGTTTCTGCCATTTCTAGCGGCGTTATTCTTTTCCCTCATTGTAGCCACCGCCACCTATCAGCTGTTTCTGAAACTTCAACATCGATGGAAACTCAGCGATACGACCGCAGCCACCGCAATGAGCATTCTGATTTTTTTCACCGTGATTGCACCCATCACTTACCTGCTGGTAGAGATTTCTTTGCGCACCGGCGAGCTATACGGATCGGTACAGGGCTGGGTGGATGCACAGGATTCAGAGAGTCTGAAAAAGATCTATACCGAAACAGCCAAGAAACTTCCGTTCGATTTGGGTGATCAGAGCGCACTCATTGCACAACTGGATGCAAATCTCACGAAGCTGATAACGGTTGCGAAAAACACGGTAGTGTTTCTGTTGCGGAGCATATTCAGCAATACAGCCGGCTTTCTCACCTTCGTATTTCTATCGGTATTCGCTCTGTTTTTCTTCTACCGGGACGGTGATGATATTGCACGTCAAATCAAAGTGCTTTCACCGCTGCCGAATCGCTACGATGAGTTGTTGATGGTGCGTTTCAGCAGCCTGGCAACCGTGTTGACCATCAGTGTTGTGATCGTGGCTCTGTTACAGGGCGTGAGTTTCGGCATCCTGATGAGTTTCCTTGGATTGCCGGCACTGTTTCTCGGCATTGGCATTGCGGTGACTTCCTTTATCCCGGTGGTGGGATCCGCTTTGATTTGGATACCGGTGGCTGTCTACCTCTATCTTCTGGGAGAGGTCTGGCAGGCGATCCTGGTAGTCGTTTGGGGCATGGTGATAATGGGGTTTGTGATCGATAATGTCCTGCGACCGGTGATGATTCAGAAGATCTCCAAAGGCCTGCCTGACGGCGGTAATCTCGGTGCGCTGGATCATACGTTGCTGACTGTTTTGTCGACACTGGCCGGCCTGATCCAGTTCGGCATCATAGGCATGTTGTTCGGTCCGGTCATCGCCGCCATGGCCATCGCTATTTTCGATGTCTACGAACAGATCCACGGCGACACACTCGATCGGGAGAATTGTTAAATCGTCATTCCGAAATAATATAAATCGTGCTGAATTCGAGAAGCCTGTTCCTCATCAGGCATAGAGTTTCAGCTTAACCTGCCGCTATAGGTATGAAGATCCTGCGTGACCCAGAGGTAATATTATGGAAGTTTCCGGAGCCGGCTCCCCATCTGCCAGCATGCTTGCGAATATCGCGACCAAAACTGAAACCAGTGTGGCAGTGCAAAAGAAAGAGATGGAGATGGAAAAACAGACCGCAGCGCAGCTCATCGCATCTATAGAGCAGAGCGCACCGAAAGCAAACGCCAGCGGTTCCATTGGCGGCAATATCGATATTATGGTCTGAATCGGTTTTTCCGAAAATCATCAACCATATACTTGCCTCGGCAGCCATAGAACGACTTCCGGAAAGATAATACAGATCGCCAGCCCGACAGCCTGCAGGAACAGAAATGGAAGCGATGAGCGATAGATCTGACCCATTGTCACCTCGGGGGGTGCGACGCTCTTGAGATAGAAGAGGGCGTAACCGAAAGGCGGACTGATAAACGACATCTGCATATTGACCATATAGACCACACCAAACCATAGGGGCAGATCTTCGGGACTGACGCCCGGCAGACCGAAGACCCCGTCGAAACTCATGGTCTTCATCAAAGGGATGAAGATTGGCACCGCCAGTAGCAGAATCCCGACCCAATCCAGAAACATACCCAGGATCACCAGGATCACCATCATCAGAATCAGCACACCATAGGGACCCAGGCCGGTGCCGGCGATGGACTCATTGACGAATTCCTGACCACCATTCACCACATAGAAGCCGACAAACAATGTGGCTCCGAATATGATCCAGAGCACCATACCGGTGACCCTCAGGGTTGTGATGGCGGCGGATCGAATATTGTCGATGGTGAGACGTCGATGCATGGCGGCCACCACCAGAGCACCGAAGGTGCCGACTCCCGCTGCCTCAACCGGTGTGGCGATCCCGGCAAAGATAATTCCCAGGACCAATGCCACCAGAGCCAAGGGGGCGAACATATTGGCCAGCAGATGAATCTTTTCCCGCGTGCTCACCCGCTCCTCTTTCGGTAAAGGAGGTCCCCAGGTTGGCTTTATCGTGGTGGCTGCAGCCACATAGATGATGTAGAGACCGGAGAGGATCAGACCGGGTATGACCGCGCCGATAAAGAGCTCACCCACGGACTGCTGTGCAATCACGGCAAACAGGATGGCCAGGATCGACGGCGGGATCAAAATCCCCAGGGTGCCTCCAGCCAGAATGGAACCGCAAGCGATGGTCGGATGGTAGTGGCGGCGAATCATGGCCGGCAGGGCGATCATGCCCATGGTGACTTCAGTGGCGCCGATGACACCGCACATGGCGGCCAACAGGGTTGAGGCGATGATGGTGGAGATGGCCAGGCCACCGCGCAGCCCGCCGAGGATCTTGTAGACCATATCGTAGAGCTCTTCGATGATCCCGGCCCGTTCCAGCATCGAGGCCATGAATATAAACAGCGGGATCGCCGACAGCTGGTAGTTGGTCATCAGGGGAAAGATGCGTGACGGCAATATATTCAGCATGGCGGCATCGCCGAACAGGAACAGGAAGACACAGGCCAGGCCACCGGTGACGAAGGCCAGGGGTAATCCGGCCATCAACAGGACCAGCAGCGAGCCGAACATAAGGACGGTCAACCAGACGATATCGATTTCCAGTCCCATGGTATTAGCCTTCCGGCCTCACTTCGGCATCCAGTGTCGCTGCGCCGGGTTTGATCACCACCGAAATATCTTTCAGCAACTGGGCGACGCCCTGTATCAACAACAGCAGCGCCCCCAGAGAGAGTGCCAGTTTGATCGGCCAGTACTGGATACCCCACTCGGAGATGGAGACCTCATTCACTTCATAGGAGTCGTAAAAGAAGGTCCATCCGGTTACCAACAGGGTGACCATAAAGATAAAGAAGAAGATAGAGGTAAAGAGATCCACCACTGCCTTGGTACGGTTGGAGAGTTTGTTGTATATCACATCCACCCGCACATGCGCCCCTTCGCGTAGGACAAAACCACCGGCGATGAGATACTGCATGCCGAACATGAGAAACATACTTTCGTGGGCCCAATTGGTGGGTGAATTGAAGACATAGCGGGCAATCACCTCGTAGTAGTAGACGAATACCGCAATTACCGACCAGTAAGCGACAA
This sequence comes from Candidatus Thiodiazotropha sp. LNASS1, assembly GCF_964212655.1. Lineage (NCBI taxonomy): Bacteria > Pseudomonadati > Pseudomonadota > Gammaproteobacteria > Chromatiales > Sedimenticolaceae > Candidatus Thiodiazotropha > Candidatus Thiodiazotropha sp. LNASS1. The sequence goes on from NZ_OZ156465.1 coordinate 2,467,686, forward strand.
ACTCCCCGGCCAGGCCGTTAATGCGGGAGATCACCCGATTGATGAGAAAGGGCTCAAGGCTGTCCTGGTGTTCCGCTTCGACACTGGGGCAGTGAAATCCGTCACCCGGTTGTAACTTCTCTGCCTGGTTACGCCTTTGGATCAGTTTTGGCATCACCAGCAGATCTATAAGCAGCAGCAGAAGCATGCCGGCTCCCAGAGCCTGCGCGATGTGGTTCCAGCGCTCACTCCCCTGTTGCGCATCTTCAAGTGACGCCCTGGCGCTGATCAACCTCTGGCTGGCATCGCTGAGACGCTGTTCTGCATTACGACGTCCCTTGTTGACCGCTTTTTCCGCACGCTGCACTTTAAACTCGGCCAATTTGATCCCGTTCTGTGCAGCTGAGAGATCGTCCCGTACACTCCGTACCTCTACATTCACTACCAGCAAAGAAGTGAAGAGCGCTATGAATGCCAGTGCCCAATAGCTCTTCAGGTAGAGCCTGTGCACGCCGAAAAAACCACCGACGACGAGCAGAAAGTAGCCGAGAGAGAGGGAAAGGGGTTGGCCAGATTCCTGGTGTGCGGCTTTGCGGAACAACACCATGGCAAACAGGGGAAACAGGATCAGGCCACTCCAGTAGAGCCAGTGGGGCAGTACAAAACTGATCTCAGGCATGGGATTGGATCTCCCGGCGGCACCCTACGCATGGCGCAGCAGTTATTCTTCGATGGATTATCGGGTAGTCCGGGGCCTGCCCGTATGCAGGCCCCGTCAGCCTATCACTGGATCAGGCCTTCAGGCTATGCCCTTTGATCATCTCCTTATCCACGTATCCCAGGGAACCTGACATCATGTACTCCAGCTGAATCTTGAAGGCCTTGGCTGCGTGGGCGTCTTTGTTAGCCCATTTGTACCAAAGCGGCACAGAGAGCATCGTGAAGGCCTCCACATCATCCTCGGAGAGACGGGTGACCTCAGTACCGGCTTCCTCGAATTTCTTCCACGCCTTCTGATCGGCCGCCTGAATCGCCGCATGATGCAGATCGGAGTAGGTGTGCACCTCCATCTCCACGAACTGCTTCATGTTCGCTGACAGCTTATCCCAAGACTTCTTGGAGACGGTGAGATCCATCAGATCCACCGGTTGATAGATGGACATGAATCCCGGCGGCCCCATGGAAATGTACTTGGTCACCTGATGGAAACCCAGGGCATGGTTGATTGCCGGCCCGACATAGTCCGCCACATCGATGGTTCCCTTCTCCAATGCGGGAAAGATCTCAGACCCAGGCAACAACGTGGTCTTAGCACCGGCCGCCTGGAATACCTCCGCCACCATACCGCCAGGCAGGCGCATCTTACGGCCGCGAAAATCGTCTATCGATCGGATCGGCACCTTGGAGTGGATGATGTTGGGACCGTGATGAATCGGTCCGACAAAATGGAGTCCCACCTTGCCGAAGGCTTCCCGAGCCAGTTCCAGACCACCAAGACCGTAGTAGAAGGTGTCCCATTCATGAGGGTTACGCAAACCCAAGGGATAGGAAGAGAGAAAAACCGCCAAGGGCATGCGCCCGGCCCAATAGAGCGTGAAGGGATTCATGGCATCGAGAACCCCGTTCTTCACCGCATCGAACAGTTGGAACTCCCCCACTACATCCTTCGCACCGAAAGGCTTGAACGCCAGCTCGCCTCCGGTTTTCTCCACAATTCCGTTACACCAGTCCTTGAATATTTCCAGGCCGATACCACCGGGCCAGGAGGTCTGGATCTTCCAGGTGGTGGTCTCGGCGGCGACTGCGTTGCCAATAAAAGGTGCGCCGCTGATAGTCAGTGCGCCAGCGGCAGCCGAGCGCTTTAGAAATTGACGACGCTGCATGTCAGCTGTGTTTTCAGGTGCTCTAAACTCCCGACCTTGTTTCATTTGAGTCATGTAACCCTCCTCGATTGTTATTCGCTGCAACTCCCGATTGGCCTATGGCCGCTCGAATCTATATGCATTGGTTATCTGTGTCCTTATCATCAACTCCAGACTAGCAGCCACAACTGTTATCGACTAGTTAGCTGCGATCCCGATATCCTCGCGTCACCGGAATTGCCGGCAATCACGAATCCGGCCATGATAGATCTCTTCCAGGTTAAGTTATTCAGCCAGCATTATATTTTCGTGTAACAACACCGCCATGATGATCGATCAGGATTCAGATCGGATCCTTAAATTCCTACCCGGAGGGTTTGTATGGATAACCCCATTCATAGATCATTAGCGGCCTGGTAATACTGTCGAGTTATTTTTTACAAACAATGCATAGAGTTAGAATTCCATACACATAAACCTTGTATTCCCTAAAACCCTGCTTGTCATGGCATGCTGTTTGCTATTTTGAAAATTCTGTTGTGGGATTGCCGGAGTATGACCATCAACGACGATCATGTCTTACCCGATCCGTTAAAAACTGTTCTCCTCAACTTCCAGAATCGCCAGGCTCACGTGCCTGCCCAACTGATCGTAGAAATTGGTCCAGGCCGAGAATCGGATGAGCTCTTTCAACACTTTGGGTTTCATTTCGTAATCGGTTAGCCCCTCTTCATAGAGCAGGGCCACTGCGTTATACAGCATTTCCAGATAGTCGCGGAATTCACTCACGATGCTGACATCACCGCTTGGCCCATGCCCGGGAACATAGTGTTTTACTGCAAGATTCAGCGCAACATCGCATGCGGCGATATTACCCATGAAGGTAGCATCATCCAGACGAGGAATCCGCTTATGCAGCACGTTGTCACCCAGAAAAAGTACTGAATCCTGTACCACTTCTATCATAACGTCCGTGTCGCTGTGCGCATTATCCGGAGCGTGGAATCGAAAAACGATACCACCGGCTTCCAAATTCGAGAGATCCGATGTAGACAGCGTCGGTATTACGGCACGGGTTCCACGTGTAAACCCCTCGGTGTCCTGTTCCATTTGCTCAACCCACTCTTCCGCAGCGCCGGCATGCGCTTGCCTGATCATATTGGGATGGGCGATCAGGACCACTTTGGGAAAAGCCTCGACAGCTGCAAGATTACCCAGCCAGTGATCGCCGTGTATGTGCGTATTAATTACATGTGTTACAGGTTTATCAGTGATGCTTTTTATCTGTCTCAGCACCATTCTTCCGGCTTGCACACTCGAACCGGGATCGATCAGTACCACACCATTTTGCGTAACCACAAATCCTGGATTATTAATGAACCCCTGATTCTCGACCGATGGATAGCCAAGCGGGCCATGGATAACATAGGTATGTTGCGCAATCTGTTCTACTGGATAATCACGCACACTATTTTCTGCAAGACTCACATTGGCAGTGAGTAGAAAAAGGAGTAAACAATGAAACGGTATTTTCATCATACGCTCCAAAATCATGCGGTTGTTTGCATCTCATCCAACAGACAGAATCAATGCAGCAGTTCTTTGGTTACTGCATACAGGAAAGTGATTAAGCAGCAGATATTGCAAGCTTTCAGTATAGTTTGCTTTAGTCATATGTTTAAGCCGCCTGTCAATTCATTGGATCAACTGTTTTGACAGAGAGAATGACAGGAAATATAAACGACGTATCTTCGTACCCTCGAAAACTCTTCAATTTACCTCAAAATATCTGGTTTATAATTCATCACAGGTAAAATAAGGGATTTATCAGAAGGGATTGATCGATGTATATGCGCCATTATCAACAAAGCAGGCATATTGTGGGATTTTTCAAAAAACTAGGATTGAGTTATAATACCCTATACATGAAATCCTTCATTTTTCATTGTTTTTCTTGTTATGACAAACAGTTTACTGCAGTTTGAAAACTGATATTCAAAGATATCATGGAGTTCCAGGATCATGGACAAGAACTTGCTCTCACTATCTATCGCGTTTTTCACTGCATGCCTGTACACGGGCTATACGCAAGCCGCCCTTTTCGATAGAGGTGGCGGACTCATCTACGACAATTTCTTGGATGTCACTTGGCTGCAGGACGCTTCCTATGCCGAAACCTTAGGGCTCGGAGTTCAGGGAAGCGGCAAAATGAATTGGGTGGATGCAGATAACTGGGTGAGCAATCTGCAGTTTTATGACAACATTCGTGATGTCACCTGGAATGACTGGCGAATGCCAGCCACGTTCATCGACGAATTTGATTCGATAGGATTCGACGAGACGGGCCAGAGCAGTGAATTGGCCTATATGTACTACGTCAACCTAGGATTCGAAGCAAATCCATCACTGGATGTCAACGATCCCATTCCGATGTCCGGCAATTACAATCCATTTGATAATCTACAATACCGCAGTTACTGGTCTGATACGTTGACCGACCTCACTACAAGTGCAAGGGCGTGGAATCTGCATTTCCATTTCGGCTACCAAAATTTCACTGGAATCCTGAGTGACGAGCTAAACATCTGGGCCGTCAGGGATGGTGACGTCTCTCCCGTCCCGCTACCGCCAGCCATACTATTAATGCTATCGGGTTTAGTCATAATACGCATACTGAGGCGGGACAAAAAAACCAACACTGATATAACAGCTTAACGTAACTCACGGTACAGTTGGGCCACCATTACTTATGTATTCAGCTATCGACCTGTGTGCTGATACTGCAAACGCCTTGGAACATACCAATCAGGTATACTGCAACAGATCAAACATTTGCCTTGATATTAAAGGCATCTAACTCGTCAACACCCGATTCGAATTCAAACCGGAATACTAGGGCCCGTTAACACTAATTCAATACGCCCTGCTGGGGCTGTTTTTGTGCCCAGCAAGGCAGAATGAGCGTAGTGTAGTTATTCTACATGAGCGAATGATAACGCCGCTGGGGGCGAAAACAGCCCCAGCCCTTCGGGTTGCGCCCCGAAGGAAGTGCCCTTGGGGTATGCCTGAAAAAGCGCCACTCGGCGTTGCTTGTCGCTCATTTGGAATAACCAAACCTCTCTCCTCGCGCCCCGAAGGAAGTGCCCTTGGGGTGCGCCTTGATTGGCGCTTTTTCAGACACAACAGGGCGCATTGGATTAGTGTTAACAGGCCCTAGTTTTCCTCTTCGATCTCGACCAGCGTTTCATCCGGGCTCACCGCATCGCCGTTCTGCACATAAATCTTCTTGACCAACCCCGCGATAGGGGACTGCACCTCAGTTTCCATCTTCATCGCCTCGGTAACCAGAATCGGTTGACCCACCTCGACCTTGTCGCCCTCGCTGACCAGGACCTCGACGATGTTGCCCGGCATGCTGGTGGTCACATGCCCTTCCGCTGAAGGCTGTGGACGCTTGCCGGCGATAGAATCCTTGACCGCACCTTCTGCACCGCCATCGAGTACAACCTCGCTCAACGTTTCGATTAAAACCTCTTCCGGCACACCATCGACAGTGAAGTAGAAGTGGCGCTGGGCCTCGCCCCGGTGTCCGGCGCCGGTGACCTTTATATTGTAGGATTCTCCGTGGAGGTTGATATTGAACTCGGTTGGCGCCGCGATTCCCGCCGTTGAACTGTCTGTTGAACTCGGAATCGGCTCCAACGGTTCGGGACGGAGCGTACCGGCCTCCCGTTCCTCGAGAAACTTGCGGCCCACTTCCGGAAACATGGCAAAAGAGAGGACATCTTCCTCGCATTGGGCCAGGGGAATAATCTCGCGGTGCAATCGATCCAGCTCTGGCTGAAGCAGATCGGCAGGCCGGCATTCGACCAACTCCTCGCTACCCACGGCTTGTTGCTGAAGGGTGGGATTGACCACCGCCGGCGCCAATCCATACCCGCCCTGCAAGTAGAGTTTCACTTCGTTGGTAATGGTTTGATAGCGCTTGCCGGTCAGCACATTCAATACGGCCTGAGTTCCGACAATCTGAGACGTTGGCGTGACCAGCGGCGGATACCCGAGGTCTTCGCGCACTGCGGGAATTTCCGCCAAAACCTCACTCATGCGATCCAAGGCGTTCTGCTCCCGAAGCTGATTGGCCAGGTTGGAGATCATACCACCGGGGACCTGATTGACTTGGACCCGGGTATCCACACCGGTGTAGTCGCTTTCGAACTGGTGGTACTTCTTGCGCACCCCGTAGAAGTAGAGCCCGATCTCCTGAATCGCTTCCAGATCCAGCGCCGTATCGTATTCAGTACCGCGTAGCGCGGCCACCAGACTTTCGGTGGGCGGATGAGAGGTGCCTCCCGCAAGAGACGAGATAGCCGTGTCTATATGACGGCAGCCGTTTTCAATCGCCTTGAACTGACACATTTCGGATTGACCTGCCGTCGCATGGCAATGCAGATGCAGGGGTAGATCCACCGCATCGGTCAATGCCTTCACCAGCTCTGCGGTGGCGTATGGGGTCAACAATCCAGCCATATCCTTGATGCAAATCGAATCGCAGCCCATCGCCTCCAGCTCCCGTCCCATGGAGACGAAGCCCGCAACGTCATGCACCGGGCTGACAGTGTAAGAGATCGTACCCTGAGCATGCTTGTCGGCCTCCTTGGTGGCCTCGATGGCGGTACGAAGATTCCGCAGATCGTTAAGTGCATCGAAGATGCGGAAAACATCCATGCCATTCTCTGCGGACTTGCGCACGAAGGCACGCACCACATCATCGGAATAGTGCCGGTATCCCAATAAATTCTGGCCGCGCAGAAGCATCTGCAGCCGGGTCTTCGGCAGCGCTTGACGCAGCTTGCGCAAGCGTTCCCAGGGGTCCTCTTTCAAAAATCTCAGACAAGCGTCAAAGGTTGCGCCGCCCCAGCACTCCAGCGACCAGTAACCGATCCCATCGAGCTTCTCGCAAATCGGCAGCATGTCCTCCGTGCGCATGCGCGTTGCGATCAATGACTGGTGGGCGTCACGCAGGATGACATCGGTGACTTGTACCTTGTTGGACATTCGCTAACTCCTGATCAAAGACCCGTATGGGCTGCTGTCGCCGCCGCCAAGACCAGGGCCAGGTCTTCCGGGCTGAGTTTCTGGGAGAATTGGGTCAGCTCCGGATGGGCCTCGACAAAACCGGTATTGAACTCACCCGAACGGAACTGTGGATGGCGCAGGATTTCAAGATAGTAGGGTATGGTGGTCTTGATGCCTTGCAAACCCATGTCGCGCAAGGCACGCTCACCCCGGTTGATGGCATCCTCCCACTCCTGTGCCCAGACAATCACTTTGGCCAGCATCGAATCATAATAGGGGGGAACCGTGTAGCCGGTATAGATGGCGGCATCCGTCCGCACCCCCGGACCACCCGGCGCATAATAGCGTGATATGCGTCCAAAGCTGGGCAGAAAACCGTTTTTTGGATCTTCGGCATTGACACGGAACTGGATCGCAATACCCTGGTGCACGATCTCATGCTGCTCGAAGCGTAGGGCCAAACCCGCAGCCACCCGGATCTGTTCTTCCACGATATCCACCCCGGTGATGGTTTCAGTGATCGTATGCTCCACCTGTACCCGGGTGTTCATCTCCATGAAATAGAAACGCCCATCGGCATCGAGCAGAAACTCGACCGTACCGGCGTTGGTGTAGCCCACCGCCTTGGCGGCCAATACCGCAAGCCCGCCGAGATATTGCCGCTGGGCCTCATCTAGTTGCGGTGAGGGCGCAATCTCGATCAATTTCTGATTACGCCGCTGGATCGAGCAATCGCGTTCATAGAGATGAATGGCGTTGCCGTAATGATCCGCCAGTACCTGAACCTCGATATGACGAGGGTCAACGATGCACTTTTCCAGGAAGATATCGGCACGGCCGAATGCCTTGGTGGCTTCCGAGATTACCCGCTGATAATTGCGCTGCAACTCTTCCGCTGTATCGCAACGACGAATGCCTCGACCCCCACCGCCGGAAGTCGCTTTCAGCATCACCGGATAACCCAACTCCCCTGCGAGTTCCAACGCCTCCTCGATATTTTCCAGGTTACCGTCAGAGCCCGGCGTGACAGGCAGGCCCGCAGCCTTCATCGCATCACGTGCCTCGGTCTTGTCACCCATGCGTTTGATCACATCGGCGCTGGGACCGATAAAGGTGATGCCGCGTCGTGCACAGACCGCCGCCAGTTCAGGGTTTTCCGAGAGGAACCCATAACCTGGATGGATCGCATCACAACCTGTCGATGCCGCCAGATTGACGATCCGGTGTACGTTCAAATAACCCGCCAATGGATCACTGCCGAGACTGAAGGCCTCGTCAGCCTTCTTAACATGCAGGGAAAAGCGGTCCGCTTCGGAATAGATCGCGACAGAACGAATACCCATATCCGCACACGCACGAATAATACGAACGGCAATTTCGCCCCTGTTTGCGATGAGTATTTTACGAATCATAAATAACAAAACACCCTTTCTTAATATACCTCAGCTCGCGGACATCAGATCTTATATTTCACTACCGGACTTTAATTTCAGCAGACTTCGGCGCCCGCTGATCCACTCATGCCGGTCATGGTTGTTGGCTGAAATACAATACTATGACGAATATTGAATCCACTGTTTTGAGAGAAATCAATTGTTGTCGCTGCCTATAGCTTGCCTCCCATTTACAGGAATGTTCCGTAGCAAATGAGGGCAGCCTATTATAGTTAGGGCGCATTGAATGAAAGTATGCCGTTAGGCACTTCTCCTGATGCCTTTGTCCTTGTCAGCCAGGGTACCCCTAGCTTCCACGCCCTGGTAATCGATACTGATACGGTCACCTGCGACAGGACGAAAATGGTTATCGGCAAAGGCAACGTGATCCGGGTGTTCACGATAACTGTCGATCACCGCCGGGTGACAGAAACGAACCAGCCAGGTAAAACGATAGCGGGCCGCCTCCTGTACTGCGTTGCCAGTGAATACCGCCCTGACACCTGGAATTCGGGAAAGCACCCGCTGCCCTTCAGCCATCATGTCACGCACCTGCTGTTCGCTTGCATCGGCGTTGTAGATGATCAGGTGTTCAACCGGTGCCCAGGGATCGCAGTCCTTTAGAATTTCGTCGGCGCGACCGGCCGCCCCCCACAGACGCATGCATCGCTCGGCCTCTTGTGAGATGACATCCGCCGTACCATTCACCAGCGCGGTGTAGCCCTGCTCTCCACGCTTCGCATTCTGTTGTATACGATGACCTGAGACATCTGCCAGCGCGGTATAGTAGTTTATCTTGCTGATGCCGTTGGCGATAAGCCTGCTGTACTGTTCATCAGCGAGGCCGGTACCGCCGTGGAGCACCAGCGGAATGCGCAAAGCCTCGTTGATCTCCTGAAGTCGCGCATAGTTGAGGTTGGGTTCCCCCTTCATCCTACCGTGCACAGTACCGATGGATATGGCGAGAAAATCAATGCCGGTACGCTGTACATACGCTTTCGCTTCAGGGACGGTGGTATAGACCAGTTCACCGGGATGGCGCTCGGCATCCTCTCCCTCGACACCGGGCACGTAGCCAAGCTCACCCTCGACCGGCACACCGCAACCCCGCGCCATTTGCACGACACCCAGGGTTAACGCCACATTCTCTTCAAATGGACGGTTCGAGGCGTCGACCATCACCCCGTTACAACCGAGACTGATGGATCGTACAGCCGACTCAATGCTCATGCCATGATCGAGGTGGATCGCCACCGGAACTGTCGCCCGTTGCGCTGCGCGTTCCACCGCACTCATGAGCAGCTCGAAGTCGAAATGCTCAAAGTGGGATTCTGCCAGTGAGAGTATCACCGGTGAGCGGCAGCGTTCGGCGGCCGACATGATACCGGTGAGAAAATCGAGACTGACCACATCAAAGGCGCCGATCGCATAACCATTGCAGTAGGCATGATCGAGCATCCCCTTCATATCAACGATCGGCATAACAATCTCCTGAACAATAAAGCGCCACCGGGCAACGGCAAAGGCTGTCTGCGGGGAGCGGCACTCCGGGTGAATCCTGATGCCACTTTACGTGCATATTCAGATTTATATAATTTAAACATCTAAAATGTATTGTTTTACTTTAATATAACCATATGTACAGACGACTGACACTCCACCAGCTCGCCATCTTCACTGTACTGGCACGCCACCAAAACATGACCCGGGCCGCAGCGGAGTTACACATGACAACACCGGCGCTTTCGATACAGATCAAACAGATGTCTGAGGCGATAGGCGTGCCGCTGCATGAGCAGGTGGGAAAACAGCTCTACCTGACGGATGCGGGTCTCAGGGTTGAACAGGCGGCCAGGGATGTGCTGGCGAGACTGGAGGGGCTCTCGACAGAACTGGCTGAGCTGCAGGGGCTGGAGCGGGGTACATTGAAGCTCTCAATCATCACCACGGCAAAATATTTCGTGCCGCGTCTGTTGGGGGAGTTCTGCCAGCGGCATTCCGGTATCGAGGTGGCGCTGGAGGTAATAAACCGGGACCAGTGCCTGACTCGCCTGACCCAGAATATGGACGATCTCTACATCATGGGTCGGGTACCCGCCAGCCTGGATGTCAAGGCAGTGCCATTTATGCAAAACCCCCTGGTGGTGATTGCGCCCACAGGACATCCCCTTGAAGGCATAAAGCGCTTATCCGCAAAACGATTGTCCGATGAACAGTTCATCATGCGCGAACAGGGCTCAGGCACGCGCCTCGCCGCCGAGCGCTTTTTCGAGGAGCGGAAGATGGAACTGAAGACACGCATGACCCTCGGCAGCAACGAGGCGGTCAAGCAGGCTGTCGCAGGTGGCCTGGGAATAGCCATTGTCTCCCAACACACGCTCAGTCTGGATGCGGCATCAGGCGCCTATACTGTGCTGGACGTAAAAGGATTCCCACTGCTGCGGCAATGGTACGCGGTCTATCTCAAGCGGAAGCGACTTTCAGCCGTAACCGAGGCCTTCCTGCAACACTTGATCGATGAGGGTGAAAGCCAGACTAACCGAGAAACAAATGCCGTATGAACTAGGCGTGCGCACTCGTTGTATCCAGCCTGACAATCTATAACGAACCAATCTACAAGCCTAATCGGCAGCCCCTTGAACCACCGTCCAGGGAAATGATTCGGCCAAGACCGATCACTTTAAGTGAATATCTTTACCATTCAATGAGTTAAAATGCAGAACAATTGGAATGATGCCACCTTAAAGCAGAATTGCCATAAACCAATGAGCATTTTCATCCTTCTGAAATATTCATTGGTCATTGCAGACAGTGAAGCTAATGCTCTCTGTTTGTGCGCATACCCAGCTCAATTCTGAACCGGTGTTGTTATGGCTAGTCTCCGTTGGAACTCATCCCCACTGATTTTTCATGAAGAGATTGATGGTCGTTCGATTGTTTACTCAAAGACTGGTCAATTGCCCTGAATCATAAAACAATATTGAGGTTTGAGGAATGAAAGTATCTATCGTAGTGTCATGGCGGTTGCGGTGCCTGTTGCGTCTGCCTATCTCACCCGAACATAATTTCAGCCTGCACGCTATACTTTATAGAGTATGTGGTTTCATGTGTATGCACTGCTGTTCTGAACAGTGTTTCGAGGCGGTACAGCATCAAAACATACATTAAGTTGTACTTTGCATATGACAAAAAAAGGTAATTCGCGTTGGCGCCGGCTTTGCAATAGGGCTGGTGTGTTGCTATCGATTCTGATATGCGGTTTGACTGTACTGAGTCCCCCATTGTCCACAGCTGAACTGGCGAATCCCCGTCAAGTATTGGTCCTTAATTCATACCACTCAAGCATGGATTGGGTGGTTGATATTCAGCGTGGCGTGTCCGATACGTTACGGGATCAGGCAGATGATACCGAAATCTTTTCGGAGTACATGGACACCAAGCGGATCCCTTTCACGCCGCAATATGAACAGCAGGTACGTGACTTTTTACATAACAAGTACGCGGGACGCCAGTTTACGACCGTACTCGCCACGGATAATAATGCCTTTGACTTTATGCGCCGTCATGGCGAGGCGCTGTTTCCCGGCGTGCCGGTGGTGTTCTGCGGTGTCAATTTCTTCAAGGACGAACTGCTGGAGGGGTACCCGAATTTTACCGGTGTGACGGAGAGCTACGATGCCAAAGGCACCTTGTCGCTGGCGTTGGCGCTGCATCCCAACACCCGACAGGTCTTTGTGATCAATGATCACCTGCCGACCGGGCGCGCCACAGAGGCGGAGATCCGTGAGCAGTTGAGTGGTATGGGGCTGACGATTCCTGTCCGTTATGCGGATAAGATACCAATCGCCGAGCTCGAAGAGCAATTGACCGCGCTACCGGCGAATAGCATCGTCCTGCTCGGCAACTACTACCGGGACGGCCTGGATCGCTTCATCCCGCCCAAAGAGAGCTCCCGCCTGATTACCAACAAGAGCAAGGCGCCCGTCTATAGCATGCTGGAGTTTCGTATCGGACAGGGGGTGGTCGGTGGCTATGCCGTCAGTGGCTATCGCCTGGGGCGTGCCGCAGGGAGTTTGATGGCGGAGATCCTCAGCGGTAAGCCGGTTTCGGAGGTGCCTGTTCTCAAAACCGGCGTGAATCGGTTGATGTTCGACAGTATTCAGTTGGATCACTTCGGGATCGATCCCACCAATCTTCCTGTGGGCAGTACGCAGCTCAATCTTGACAGAGCCCTCTTCACGCAACAGGAGAGAATGTGGCTGGAGCAGCACCCCGTGATCCGAATCGCCCCGGATCCCGACTTTCCACCTATCGAATATTTTGATGATAGCGGCGCTTATCATGGCCTGGCTGCCGACTACGTCCGAAAACTGGAAGAGAAGATCGGATTCAGATTTGACATTGTTCGTCTGAAAAACTGGGACCAGGCAGTCGCCCAGGCACAAAGTCGCGAGGTGGATATGTGGGCAGCGGCCAGCCCCACAGAACAACGCCTGGAGTATATGTCATTCACCCAACCCATGATCGATGTCCCCGCTGTCATAATGACACGGCGTGACGAGGAGGGGGTGCTGGGAATGCAGGACCTGATCGGGAAGCGGGTAACCGTCGTCTCGGGTTATGCCGCGCATGACTTTCTTTTAAAAAACTATCCGACGATAGCGCTCGACGTGGCCCCCGATATCCGCAGTGCATTGCGCAAGGTCTCTTTTGGCGAGGTGGACGCCATGGTCGGGAACCTGGCCACCTCTACCTATTACATGGAACAGGAGGGGATCAGCAACCTAAAAGTGGCGGGAGAGTCAGGTTATCGCTACAGGCTGTCCTTGGCGATACGTAAGGACTGGACAATGCTTCGGCATATACTCGATAAAGGGTTGAGACTGATCACTGATGAAGAGCGGCGCGCTATCATGGACAGATGGGTGCGGTTCGATGTGGCGGACCGGGCATGGTGGCAACTGTCGCGAGAGCAGTGGATCGTACTGCTTGGTACGCTTGCGGTATTTGCTGCGGTTATCATCCTGACCTGGAATTTGATACTGCGGCGGCGTGTCAGGGAACGGACAGTCGATCTGGCCAGGATCAATAAAAAGCTGAATGAGACCAACAGGCTGTTGGGCGAGAGTGAAGAAAAATACCGTCTGATCTTTGAAACCTCGGAAGATCCTATGTGGTTGATAGAGGGCAATCAGTTCATCATGACCAACGAGGCGTCATCCCGCCTGCTGGGTTACGAGAGCCCGGAACAACTGGTCAATACGCCGCCCTGGGCGTTATCACCGGAATTCCAACCGGATGGGATGTCCTCCGATGAAAAGGCCAAGGCAATGTTGGCCCAGGCCATGAAATACGGCTATAACCGTTTCGAGTGGGAGCATATGAAGCGCGACGGTACGACCTTTCCGGTGGAGGTGTCCCTGACACGTATCCCATACCGCGGACGCTCAGCCATATTCTGTATGTGGAATGACATCACCGAACGTAAAGCGGCCGCGTTGGAGATTCAGCGCCTGGCCACCCATGATGCCCTCACCGGCCTCGCCAGTCTGCGTCTGGCGGAAGACCGTATCGAAATGGCGATTGCCAAGGCGCGAAGGGAAAACTGTAAAATGGCCGTGCTGTTTATCGATCTCGATGGGTTCAAGAAGATCAACGATGAGTATGGTCACGATGCGGGTGATGCGCTGCTGAAGGAAGTGGCGGTTCGTATGTCCGCTATCGTGCGTGAGGTCGATACGGTCGCGCGTATAGGCGGTGATGAATTCCTGATTATATTAAGCTGTATTGCGACGCTCGCGGATACCGATCGTGTATCGGCTCAGTTGATTCAGGCAGTGGGTCAGCCCTGTTTCTTTGAAGGCAATAAGTTGAATGTCGGTGTCAGTGTTGGCGTTGCTATCTACCCCGATCATGGCGATACGCGGGATGCTCTCGTGCGGAGTGCCGACAGGGCCATGTATGAGGTAAAGAGGGGAGGTAAAAACAACTTCCGTGTTGCGCATAAAGTTTAGGCGGAATAAATGCAACGTCTCTGACCGACAAGACTGAAAGTTGCATCAGATTTCCAGATCAAAATAGATTTGTAACCCTCCAATTGTCAATCCAACAGAATAACACAGCTTCATATCCCTTATTTATGACCCGCATTTCAATTCATACAAAAGTCAGCCATGCCGCATACATCGAAAGTAGCTGCAATCCCGTTGAGGGTGATACTTAGGCGTTTCGTGCTATCCAAACCATGCAGTAGTGGTGAAGCTCTCTGAACAGGTAGCAATTCGGGCGCTGCTGGACACTCACCCAGGTGTGGATTTTCCACCTCTATCCAAGAGCCAGATGGTTGAAGCATTGCCTATTTTCTACAATGTTGTAGCGAAATGAAAGTAAATGTATGCTTCTAATAGTTTGTCTATTTTTTTCTTAGTGTATTACTGCGCCAGCGCTTAAACACAACCTAAACAATATATTTAACCATGCAATAAGACAGTATTTCTGGCGGTCAGACCGGTGTTTATACCAGTGCCGTGGAGCTGAAAATCTCTCTCGAGATTGTCGGTGTTGTGACTAAGACTGACTGCGATTAAATTACCGGTGTAAAGCTACGCGATGCAGTGAAAAAACGAGAATTAAACAGGGCTGATCCTAATATTCCGTCAGCAGGAGACTGGTGTGGATACATTACTTTCCAAACATTGGCATCATTTATCAGCAGATGAAGTCGAGGGGCTTCTGGAGTCCAGCGCGACAAAAGGGCTCGATATCTTTGAGCTGGAGCATCGTCACGCCCATTTCGGTCCAAATCGTCTAACGCCGCAAAAGGGCAAAGGTCCGCTGGAGCTTTTCATTCTGCAATTTCATCAGCCGCTGATCTATATCCTGCTCGCCGCGGCACTCATTACTTTTCTCCTGCAAGAGTGGGTCGACAGCGGTGTCATTTTCGGGGTAGTGCTGGTCAATGCCATCGTTGGATTCATCCAGGAATCCAAGGCGCTGAAGGCCATCGAGGCCCTGGCACAATCCATGGAAGGTTCAGCCACCGTAGTCAGGGCTGGCAAGAAAACCGTTGTTCCCTCTTCTGATGTCGTCCCCGGCGACCTGGTGCTGATGCAATCTGGGGACAAGGTGCCTGCCGACCTGCGTTTGGTGCATTCTCGGGAATTGCAGATCGATGAATCCACTCTGACTGGAGAATCCGTGCCTGTACAAAAGCGGACTGAAGAGTTGGCCCAGGAAACCGTGCTGGCCGATCGTCATAATATGGCTTATTCATCGACCCTGGTGACCCACGGCACAGGTGCCGGGCTGGTGGTTGCCACCGGCGATTCGACCGAGATCGGCCATATCAATGCACTTATTTCCAGTGCCGAGATACTTGCCACACCGCTCACGCGTAAAATCACCCAATTCAGTGGTGTTCTGTTATGGATCATTCTGGTCCTGGCCGGATTGACTATTCTGGCCGGGTGGATGCATGGCGGCTCATTGCTGGAAACCTTCATGGCCGCGGTAGCGCTGGCCGTGGGCGCAATACCGGAAGGATTGCCCGCCGCCATGACTATTATGCTGGCCATCGGCGTCAGCAAGATGGCTAGGCGCAATGCCATCATCCGCCGCATGCCGGCTGTGGAAACACTGGGTAGCACCACGGTCATCTGTTCCGATAAAACCGGCACCCTGACACAGAACCAGATGACCGTTAAGGAGGTTTGCGCCGGTGGCGGATGCTATGAGTTTGCCGGCACCGGCTACGCGCCGGAAGGGAACATTTCCCTCAGCGATTCCGTCATCGACGTCAAAGCACATGGCGTACTGATTGAATGCCTTCGCGCCGGTCTGTTGTGCAACGAATCCCGTCTGATCCATAACGAGAATAAATGGGGAATCGAGGGAGACCCGACCGAGGCCGCCCTGGTTTCCGCAGCACTGAAAGCGGGTCTTACGGTGGATTCCTCCGAACAGGAATATCCTCGTATCGATACCCTCCCCTTCGAGTCCGAACATCACTATATGGCAACCCTGCACCAGACGGCCGCCGAAGCCCACGGTATTATCTACATGAAAGGCTCCGTAGAGAGCATCGTTTCGCGTTGTCAGGACGCATTGGATTCCAATGGAGATCGCACTCAGCTCGATACAGATCTGATCGATCAGCAAGTAGAGGAAATGGCTATACGCGGTCTTCGCGTGCTGTCCTTTGCCAGAAAGATTCCAAGCGCACCTACCTCATCAGTCGGTCACGCTGACGTGAGTGAGGGCCTGACTTTCTTGGGCCTGCAGGCAATGATGGATCCCCCCAGACAGGAAGCAATAAGCTCTGTAAATACCTGTCAGCAGGCAGGGGTGCGGGTGAAGATGATCACCGGTGATCATGTGGTAACTGCTGCATCCATCGCTCATCAGATCGGTCTGGATGGCACCACCAAAGACAATATGGATGATTTTGCGATCAGCGGCCACGCTCTGACCGAACTAACCGATCAGAACCTGGTGGATGCCGCTGGAAAAATCGCAGTATTTGCCCGTGTTACGCCCGAACAGAAACTACGTCTGGTCGAGGCGCTCCAGGCCCAAGGGCATGTCGTGGCAATGACAGGCGATGGTGTCAACGACGCGCCTGCGCTCAAGCAGGCCGATATTGGTGTCGCCATGGGCATGGGAGGAACAGAAGTGGCCAAGGAAGCGGCTGACATGGTACTGACCGACGATAACTTCTCGACCATCGAAGCGGCTGTCGAGGAAGGACGCGCAGTATTCGATAACCTGGTCAAATTCATCACCTGGACACTGCCGACAAACGTGGGGGAAGGCCTGGTAATTCTGCTGGCGGTCTTTCTCGGCGTCGCTTTACCCATCACCCCGGTACAGATTCTATGGATAAACATGACGACTGCCGTACTGTTGGGTTTGATGCTCGCCTTCGAAGATAAGGAACCGGGTATCATGACCCGGCCACCCCGCCGTCCTGAAACACCTGTGATCACCCAGGAGCTGGCCATACGGATCGGGGTGGTGAGTTTGATGCTGGTCGCCGGTGCTTTCGGTCTCTTCGAATGGGTGCTGAGTCAGGGCCAAAGCCTTGAAATCGCAAGAACTGTGGCCATGAACATGTTTGTATTCGGCGAGCTTTTCTACCTGTTCAATTGCCGCTCGCTGCGTTACAGCATGTTTCAGCTAGGTGTATTCTCTAACCGATGGCTTATCCTGGGCGTGACGGTGATGGCAGGGTTGCAGATACTCATGACCTACGTCCCAACAATGAACCTGCTTTTCGGGACCGCGCCGATCGGTCTTGTAGAATGGGGTTTGATACTGGGTGGCGGCCTCGCGATCTATACCGTTGTGGGCACTGAAAAATGGATGCGACGCCTTAAGCATAACGAGTAAAAACACATCAGTATTCGAACTGGGCAAGTTGTTTGGGTCAGTAAAAGAAGCGCCAGTTGAAAGCAAATCCCTTTTACTTATCCGAGCACACCATGTTTTCTAAACATGGCGAGGAGCCGCTCCAAATGATGATCTAAATGGGCTATCAACTCATCGGCGGACAACCTTGAATCGACCAATCCCGCCAAATCACCTTCGGGTTTGAAATCCTCCCACAGTTTATGTAGCAGTTTCTCTTTATCCGTGGACCCATCTATATACCTGACAACACGTGCAGCGAACTGATCCAGATGTATTCCCGCATGATGAATAGTTGGAATATGACCGTCCCCACGCAATATACCCAGGCGAGCTACTGCATCCATCTGCCAATCGGGCAGGCCGACTGTGTCGCCAACCATATCTATTGGTCTTGCATGGAGGATGCCCTTCGCATAAAGCATCAGCATTTCATTGAGCATTTCATTTTCCTGCGCTGCAAAATGATCGCCGCCGTTGCCACGCACCCATTCTGCCGCTCGACTCACTAATTCAGCAAAAGAGACAGGTGTTGGAAAATAGTCTGTCAACAAGGCTATTCCCGCCTTGGTCAAGGGATGGGCAATTTCGTACTTCTGACCTTCCGAATGCTTGAAGGGCGCCGGCTTGTTTCGGCGCAGGTCCAGTTTTTTAGGTGGACGTAAATCAGCTATCCATGCGAAGTTACGTAGCTGTTGTATATCCGGCGAGCGAGAAGGCTGCCTGGCTTTATGACACAGCAGGCTTTGATGAAAACTGCGGTTCAATAAAAAATCTGCCTGTTGCAACCGTCCAATCGGATCGTCAATCATGTTAAGAAATCGTTCAGCCTCTTCTCCCAGGTAGCCGGGAAATTGCATCTCAAGCACAATATCAACGATATAGTCCAGACCATGTTTATTTGCCTCACTGATGAAATCGGTAAGCAACACAGGTTCATTATAGGTTTCCAGATACTCATGATAGAGGTAGCTGGGATGTGCGTTGCGTATGCGCTCTATTTCATCTTTCAAATAGTACAAGAGCGCTTGCTCCGATCCCCCCAATCCCGCATCGAGAAAATCCAGGTAATTTTGAGCGGCATCCAGCCTGGCACGCGGCGATAGGATATCCCGCACCTGATACAGCAGCATATCGCGCAGCATCCCTCGCATACGCCATCCCGGGTAACTGTTATAGCTGATATAAGCCACGCCCTGTGGGCTAAGTAACTGCGAAGAGAGTTCCTTTATCCGTGTACGAACCTCAGGAGGTGACCAGGAATAGACACCATGGGTAATGATGTAGTCGAACCTGAGCCCCTCATCCTGCAGCTCAAGTATATCCGCCTGCCTTATTTCGCAGTTTGCCAAACCAAGCTCAGCAATCCGGGATGACCCTTCCTGCGCCTGTTCAGGAGATAGCTCAATACCCAGAAAATAGCTATCCGGCAAACGCGCTGCCATGGGTATCAGGTTACCTCCGCAGGCACAGCCAAGTTCCAGGACATTGCAATTTGTCGGTGGAACAGAATCAATCCCATACAGACGCGCCAAACATGCCAAATGTCCTGGATGTGTTTCAGGTAAAGGAGTTGATTCGTATGGTATTGCGTCGTAGCTATCAGCAATACTCATGGGTATCTCCTGGGATAAATATTTGGATTGAAGCGATCATCTCATGTCAAACCAATACAAAACGTGTGTCACAGGGCAGATGGAATTTTGAGTGATAATGGAATTGGATTTTAAAAGATTCTATTTTCCATCCAGTTGAAAAAACCAAAATTCTCATCATGAAACACATTTTTTTAAGCGAAACGGTCTGCCAAGGCCGGAATTAATGATGTCCACCCCGACAATAGCACCAATACAACTTTCAAAGCGACATGCAATCACCCCACACCCGGATCTGACGTGGTGATATCATTGGGCTCATCCAATTAGCCGAATTTTGACTGACTGAAAGAACGAATAAACGCATGGTTAATCCACCAACACACAGGGCCAGAAAAAGATTCGGCCAGAACTTCCTCCACGATCCCGGCATCATCCAGCGCATCGTTCAGGCCATCAATCCGCAACCGGGTGACAACCTGATCGAGATCGGGCCCGGACAAGGCGCCATTACCACGGAGCTACTGCCTATGATCGGCCGTATGCACGCCGTCGAACTGGACCGCGATCTGGTGACACCGCTGGCAGAGCATTGCGCCTCGCTGGGTGAATTGCGGATCCACAATACAGACGCCTTGAAGTTCGATTTCACACAGCTGGCGGAGGCGGAGCGACCGCTCAGGGTGGTAGGAAACCTGCCCTACAACATATCCACACCGCTGCTGTTTCACCTCCTGGACCAGGCCGATCAGATCCGCGACATGCATTTTATGCTACAGAAAGAGGTGGTGGATCGCATGGCGGCGAAGCCTGGGAGTAAGACCTATGGTCGCCTGACAGTGATGCTGCAGGCCAGGGCCGAGGTCACATCGCTGTTCAGCATCGGACCCGGCGCCTTCAATCCGCCACCCAAGGTCGAATCCGCCTTTGTGCGTCTGCTGCCGCTGAAACCGCCCCCTTACCAAATCGATGATTGGGATCGCTTCAGCAGACTGGTCAGCCAGGCCTTCTCTCAACGGCGCAAGACGCTGCGCAATAGCCTGGGCAAGCTGTTGACGGCGGACGCCATCACGGCAGCTGGCATCGATCCCGGCAACCGGGCGGAGCAGCTCAGCGTGGCGGAATTCGCCAATCTGGCGAACCAGGCATCCGTATAACAACTAAACGATAACACCTTGGTCAGTCTGTCTGCGTATCGATTGCCCTGGGTAGAAAAACCGGTTGTCCAAACTCAACTGAGTCAAATCCGATTTTCAATATGCACTTGGAACAAGACAGGGAAATTGAATACAGTGAATGTCACCGATCGGTCAACCCGGCAAGGCCATAGGTAATATTCACCACAATAATGTGACATTCTGTGTCAGGCTATCGAATACACAACACCCTGCCAACCGGTCAATAGCGTTTGTCTATACTCTGGTCATACTGCTCAGAATAAACAAATCAAGACATGGAAGTACTATGAAAATCACCACGCTGATTATAGAGACACTCGGCAACCATATTGAGGAAACCTATCTTAGCCTCTACGGTCCACAGGAACCGTTGTATCCCAAGGCCCTCAATTCCGCCGCACGCATGGTACTGGAACTCATAGCAAACAGCGACGCCCTGTATCACGATGTCCACCATACAGTGCAGGTCACACTGGTTGGCGAGGCGATTCTGCGGGGTCGCCACATGGTCAAACGCGTCAATCCTGACGACTGGCTGCATTTTATGGTGGCCTGCCTGTTGCACGACATCGGATACGTCCGTGGGGTTTGCCCCGGCGACTCCGATACAGCGTTTGTCATCGATGCAGAAGGAAACCGCATTACGCCACCGCGCGGCGCCTCCGATGCCTTTCTCACACCCTATCATGTCGACCGCGGCATCCTCTTCGCCAAGAACCGCGGGAAAGATGTACCCTATGTCGACACCGAACGCCTGGCACGCGCCATTGAATTGACGAGATTTCCTGTTCCGGACTCGGCAGACCATCAGGAAACTGATACAGAGGCCGGTCTGGTTCGTGCAGCCGATCTCATTGGCCAACTTGGTGATCCCGACCACATGCGCCGGTTGTCAGGACTCTACTACGAGTTCGTTGAAACCGGGACTGCCGAAAGACTTGGCTATTCCAACGCCGCCGATCTTGCGGAGGATTATCCGGTCTTTTTCTGGAACAAGGCGCAGCCCTATCTGAAAGACGCCTTGCGCTACCTTCAGCTGACCCAGGAAGGCAAGCAGTGGATTGCGAATCTGCATTCACACGTGTTTGCCGTGGAACACAACCAGTTTTACCTGGGGCCGTTCAGCGGTAAGAAGACTACAGATTAGAATTATCTCATCCAACCGCAGATGGTCTGCCGGTTGCTCGCGGCTTCGCCGCCAAATGGCTTGATACAGCGACCGCTCGCTATCGGCTGAGAGTGACGGCGACATGGAGGTTCGTTCAGGCGTAGAAGCGGATGCTAATTGTCATAAGTCAAACACATCATAGACGCACTATACAGAATAGGATGCCTGACCTACCCTATCTGAATCAGGTTACTCCTATCGCGACCCTGCAGTAGATACGCGATATCTAACTCTTAACCGGGGAGCGAAGCCATGCGCCAGACAAAACATTCCATTCCCTTAATCCTGAAGGGTTTTTTCCTGATATCCAGCTTATTGCCCCTATACGCGAATGCCTGGACCGACGACATCACCGAGACGGCCTATGTCAATACCGTCTGCGAACTGACACCTGAAGCGCAGTGTTCCTGGGCCATTCTGATCGATCTGGAAGCCCCCGGGGTGGATATGCATGAGTCCTCCCTTGCATCCGCCCGTCTCGACAGATCGAATTTCGAACGGGCCAACTTCTCACGCGCGATATTTCAACTGGCCAATCTCAAAGACACCAATCTCATGCTGAGTAATTTGGAGCACGCACACATGCACGGCGTCAATCTGCAGAACGCCAATCTAATGTTTGCCAATCTGAGCGGCGCCAGCCTTTTCGATGCCGACTTGAGCGGAGCAGATCTGCGGGGAGCGAATCTGGTAGGAGCCATCCTGATAAAAGCCAAACTCGATGGTGCAACCTGGACTGACGGCCACATCTGCGCAGAGGGCTCTATTGGAGAATGCAAATAGCTCAATCGTAGCGACATCAATCACTTCGGCTCAACATTCAGAGCCGCACCCTTTCGACTCTGATCGATTGAGCCGGTCGGATTACCGCGGTGTGGCAACCATGGAGACTTCCTGTGCCGGCTTCAAGGTATGCGCGGCCCATCTGATCAAGCGAAATCCTGATTCGCCAAACCCCAGCCGTTGCGCCCAATTGGCCGCAAAGCGATCGTAGCCAAAACGGCGCACGCCGCTTGAAGCGATTTCGAATCCACAATCATTCACTAGATTACCCAATGTCTGTACATTCCATGCGTACAGATGATGGTTGGGTTCCTGCGGATCGTATTTCCGATAGCGCTTCTCTTTTTCATAGGGAACGAACAACAACAGCTTGCCATCATCTTTCAGCAAGCGACGTATCTCCGCCAATACGTCAATCGGTACAGGGACGTGTTCAAGCACATGGTGACAAACCATCACATCCACTGAGTGGTCCGACAGGGTGGATGTATCGGAGACGAACTCGATACCCTGCCTTTTCAGCATAGGCTCCAGATGCTGCGCCAGATCGAATCCCAGACGTTTGTGACAATTCAGCCTGGCCATATTCCAGCCAAAGCCGACACCATACTCCATCACCACATCTGACGATCTGACCTGTGGTGCGATCTTCTCATATCTGAGTTGGGCTACCCAGGGAAAGGCATTGTCCGGAATTTCGCGTTTCTTGCCGTGATACTCGCGACCCTGATCACCCTGATAACGCTCTTTGATTCGATCTTCAGTACTCATCTAACAGCCTGGCGACTTCTCCATCAATTAAAATAACTATACCACGGCTACTCCCGATACTCAGGACAAGCACGATTGTGGCAATCCGTCAACCACAGACAATACCGACGATATTTACAATCCCCCTACAAGGTCGCTCGACCTTTGTAGGCTTGCAACTCGGTAAACCGACCCCATATGTTGTAGATCACTGGGATTTTTCGTTGAAATCCGCTCACAAGCGACTAGATACAACATAAAATCAAGAAGCTAACCAGCAAATAGACGCCAATCACCACTATTAAAAAAGCAAATCCGTTGCCACTGTGGGCATTTGCTAGATGTCCACAGATTAAACATTAATATGATTTGTGATATTTAACGGTGATAAGCGCTTATTGAAAGCGAATCTTTCATTCTGTTGTAGATTGATTTCAAAGGGCAATAAATCAAAAAGGTACCGGCATGCAGGAAGAAGAGAACAACCAAGAAGAGATTATTGAAGTCTTGAGCGGACATACCCTGGCACGCTCCAACGAGGTCCTGCCAAACCTGATCCACCTGTTGCCCGTCTCGGCAAGACCCTTTTTTCCCGGCCAGGCGGTACCTTTGCTGATGGATCAGACCCATTGGGAGGAGACCATGGATGCCGTGATGGCCTCACCTCACAATCTCCTTGGTGTGGTGCTGTCCGATGCTGAAACCGCCGAGAGCGCCACCCCGGAGAGCTTCAAGAGCATCGGTACCGTATGCCGCGTGCACCGGGTACAACGGTCCGATAATCGACTGCAAGTATTGGTGGAGTGTCTGCAGCGTTTTCGTATCGATGAGATTGTTCACTCACAGACACCGTTCACCGCCCAGATCGAATATTTGCCCGAACCGGCCAGCGACAGCAAAGAGATCAAACCTTACGCAGTCGCAATCATCAATACCATCAAGGAGCTGCTGCCCCTGAATCCGCTCTATGCGGAAGAGCTGCGCATGTTCCTGGACCGCTTTGGACCGGATGATCCGTCCCACCTGACCGATTTCGCCGCCAGCCTCACCACATCGGATAAGTTCCAGCTCCAGGCGGTACTGGAGAGTATCGAACTCCTGCCCCGCATGGAGAAGGTACTTGAACTGCTGCATCGGGAACTCGAGGTGGTCAAGGCTCAGGCATCGATCCGCAAGACCGTTGAAGAGCGGATGGAGAAGCAGCAGCGGGAATTTCTGCTGCGCGAGCAGCTGAAGGCGATCCAGCAGGAGTTGGGGATAGAGAAGGATGACCGCACGGCAGAGCTGGATAAGTTCCGCGAACGCATAGAGAAGCTGACCCTGACCGAACAGGCCCAGGCCCGGGTCGAAGAGGAGATGGACAAACTTGCGGTGCTCGAACCCGGCTCACCGGAATACTCGGTAACCCGTAACTATCTGGACTGGATCACCCTACTGCCCTGGGGTGTGCATTCAGAGGACAAACTCGATCTGCAGTTCGCCCGCAAGAACCTGGATAAGGATCACTACGGCCTTGAGGACGTAAAAGAGCGCATCCTGGAATTTCTCGCCCTCGGCATAATGAAGGGTGAGATAGCAGGTTCGATCATCCTGCTGGTGGGCCCACCCGGGGTCGGCAAAACCTCCATCGGTCATTCCATTGCAGATGCCCTTGGGCGGAAGTTCTACCGATTTTCAGTGGGCGGCATACGAGACGAGGCGGAGATCAAAGGCCATCGCCGCACCTATATCGGCGCCATGCCGGGTAAATTTCTGCAGGCGATGAAGGATGCGGGGACCGAAAATCCGGTAATCATGCTCGATGAGATCGACAAGATCGGGGCCTCCTATCACGGCGACCCGGCCTCCGCATTGCTGGAAGTGCTCGACCCCGAACAGAACAGCGACTTCCTCGACCACTATCTGGATCTGCGTTTCGACCTTTCGAAAGTGCTCTTTATCTGCACCGCCAATCAACTCGATACCATTCCCAGACCCCTGCTCGACCGAATGGAAACGATCTCACTCTCTGGCTATATCGCCAGTGAGAAGTTGCAGATCGCCAGAAAATACCTGTTGCCACGCCAGCTGAAACGCGCGGGACTGAAACGCAGCGACCTGAAACTCAACAGCAGCATCCTGCGCGCCATTATCGAAGGGTATGCGCGGGATGCCGGTGTGCGCCGGCTGGAGAAGCAGATCGGAAAGATCGTTCGTAAGGCGGTGGTACGAATCCTCGAGGGAGGAAAGAAGCCGATCGAGGTGACGCTGGAAAATCTGAAGGATTACCTGGGTGGCCCCGTATTCAAGGATGAGCGCAATCTGAGCGGTGCCGGGGTGGTGACCGGCCTGGCCTGGACCGCCATGGGTGGTGCTACTCTCAATATCGAGGCCGTCGCCACTCATGAATTCAATCGCGGCTTCAAGCTCACCGGCCAGCTGGGCGATGTGATGCGCGAGTCGGCCGAGATCGCCTACGGTTACATCGTCAGCCATGCGGCAGAATTCGGTGCGGAACAGGCGTTCTTCGAAAAGGCCTTCATCCATCTCCATGTGCCGGCGGGAGCCACCCCCAAAGACGGCCCCTCCGCCGGCATTACCATGGCCTCGGCACTGCTCTCCCTGGCGAGGAACAAACCGGTCCGCAATATCGCCATGACCGGTGAGCTGACATTGACCGGACAGGTCTTCCCGGTGGGCGGCATCCGTGAAAAGGTGATCGCCGCACGGCGTGCCGGTATTCGGGAACTCATCCTGCCGGAAGATAACCGCAGCGACTATGAGGAGGTGCCCGAACACATTCGCAAAGGACTCAAAGTCCATTTCGCCTCGGTGTTCGAAGACGTGGTGCCGCTGCTGTTTCGCGGTAAAAAGTGAACGACCTCTTCTGTGCGGCAACAGATATGGAAAATCGTCATTGATACACATCAAGGTTGCATATCGATCAGCGGATTAGGGTACGCCTGAAAATCGATTCGAGGTAGACAAGATATGGGATTGATCCCTCTCGGCGAACGTCCCGCACCATCCACGCCACCATCGGGATGGGCGCCATTCGCATTGGGTTTTCGCCCCTTCTTTGCCCTGGCCGGACTATCCGGACTGATTTTAATGGTCCTGTGGATCGGTTTTTGGCACGCAGGCAAGGTGCCCCCCTCTGCCTACTACACGACCATCGACTGGCACAGCCACGAGATGCTGTTCGGATTCACCCTTGCCATCATCGCCGGTTTTCTCCTCACTGCAGTGCGAAACTGGACAGGCATCGACACCCCGACCGGGAAACCGTTGGCATTACTGGCACTGTTGTGGTTGCTGGCCAGATTGGTACCGTTCGTTCCGTCTATCCCTTCATGGCTGGTCGCACTGACCGACCTGCTGTTCATCCCGGCATTGATCTACGCCCTCTATACACCACTGACGAAGGCTGAGAATCGCATCAATAGACTCTTCCTCCCCTTGCTGGCAGCGATGGCTTTGGCCAACCTGCTTTACCATTTACAAGGACTCGGAGTGACCTCCACGGGACCGCGGGGACTCACCCTGATGCTCAATCTGGTCCTGCTGCTGCTGATTTTCGTCGGCGGAAGAGTGTTGCCCTTTTT
Organism: Candidatus Thiodiazotropha sp. LNASS1; assembly: GCF_964212655.1. Lineage (NCBI taxonomy): Bacteria > Pseudomonadati > Pseudomonadota > Gammaproteobacteria > Chromatiales > Sedimenticolaceae > Candidatus Thiodiazotropha > Candidatus Thiodiazotropha sp. LNASS1. The sequence goes on from NZ_OZ156465.1 coordinate 2,494,499, forward strand.
CACCGAAAAGGCGGTCAATGGCGCAACTCCCCGGTTCAACAAGCAGCGGGAGCAGTTTGTCTATGCTGTCTTCATCCTCTGGACCCTGGGAGAGCTGCTGCTCCCCCAATCAGGATTGCTGTTTCCTCTTGCGTTTGGCGTGGCGGCCACCCAGGCCTGGCGTCTCGCCGACTGGTACCACCCCGGTATATGGCGGCGGCCGATCCTGTGGGTGTTGTTCAGCGGACTGTTCTGGCTGACACTCGGCTATTTTCTAAAGGGCTTGTCCCTGCTGAATCTGTTCCCCGCCAATCTCGCCATCCATGCCCTCACGGCAGGCGCCATTGGTGTCTTCACCCTGGGTATGATGGCCAGAGTCGCTCTGGGACATACCGGCAGGGAGATCGAACCCAACAAATTCATCACCATTGCATTCATCCTGATCAACCTTGCGGTGATCATAAGGGTATTTCTGCCGGTGACAGGCCTACTCGGGTACGAAACCTGTATCGGCCTATCCGGCTCCCTGTGGGCACTCTGTTATCTGCTCTTTGTTCTGACCTACCTGCCGATTCTGGCACGTCCGCGGATTGACGGACGTCCCGGCTAAATCTCAGGTTATCTGGCGAATCGCCACTAAAATAGCCTAACACTATCAAGAGTAACTATGTGATAGATTATTAGTTATTGAATATTTTAGTATTTGCTAATATTCTTTCGCTCCATAAGTGACGCAGTAACTACTTTACAACTTTTTCAAACACAAACTGAGGAACAACTCATGTCCAAAATCGTAAAAATCGCAGCCGCTGCTGCTCTGATCGCCGCTTCCGCTTCTGCTTCTGCATGGTGGGGCAATCCTTGGAACAACGGCTGGGGTAACGGCAATGATTTCATGGGTGACGGATTCGGTGACGGAGACTTCTCTTTCAACATGAGCGGTAGCGCTCGTGGCGCCGGCAACGGTTACGGCCGTGGCTACAACAACTACTACAACCGTCCTTACTACGGTTACGCCCCTTACGGCGCTCCTTATGGCGCTCCCGTTGCTCCTTACGGCGCTCCTGTTGCTCCTCAGGCTGCCGCCCCTGAAGCCAAGTAATCAGCTTCCAGCGTGAGCTTGCATTGAGTCCGTTAGCCGGACTCAAACACAAAAGCGGACTTCGAGTCCGCTTTTGTGTTTATACATAACGATTAGATTTTCAGCGGGCCTTCTGTAGAAGTCGAACAATCTTACTGGGCCATGATCTGCTGCGGATGCGGTGAATCAGCAAATCTCTTAGCATCGCTGTTCGCTTCAGTCACGATTACGGAGGTCCAAGCCCGGCATTCCGCTACAGATCCCAATGTGGATCAGTACCCAGTTGGTCTGTTTTATTGGTTTTATAACGATAGGGTTCGCCCTGTTTAACCGCTGCCAAGGCATCCTTGAGGGATACATCAAGATAGTAACCATACATCTCGATTGTGTTGACGCCGAGCATTCGTTTATGCACTTCCTTGCCCTGGTGATCCAGAAACAACAGGGTTGGGGTTACCCAGGTGTTGTAGTTCGAGGCAATGCTGCCCGGATAAACACTGTTACCCTCAAAATCGATGACATTTTCCCCAACGTCAATCAGCAGTTCGGTGATTATGACCTTGTCGTCGTAGTCTCCGCTGACCACCATCGGGTTCAATATCTCCCGCTTGAGCTGCTGACAAAAGGGACAATGGTCCTGGGAAACCATCAGCAGTATCGGTATCTTTTCGTCGCGGGCCTTTTTCACCAACTCGGTAAAATCACGCACCACCGAGACCGTTTTGCTGCGCCAATCGGCCGACATATCATCAACGATCAGCAAGGTCAGTATCAGTACAGTCAGCAGCCGGGGCATTATCTGTCCAGAATCCGGGGCTGCTAACAGGCCCTAGAACGGAATATCATCATCAAAGTCATTATCCGGCACTGAGGTGGGTGCCGACTGCTGGGGCCGGGAAGCAGCCTGAGCCTGCGGAGCATCGAATGAGGCTGTCCCGCCACGGCTGTCGAGCATCTGCATCTCGCTGGCCACGACTTCTGTGGTGTAGCGGTCCTGTCCGTCCTGCCCCTGCCATTTGCGGGTACGCAGGCTCCCCTCCACGTAGACTTTCGATCCTTTCTTCAGATACTCGCCGGCAATCTCGCCCAGGCGGTTGAAGAAGACCACCCGGTGCCACTCGGTGCGCTCCTGCTGTTCACCGGTACTCTTGTCCTTCCAGCTCTCGGAGGTCGCCAGGGTCACGTTGGTGACGGCGCCGCCGCTGGGCATATAGCGGGTCTCCGGGTCCTTGCCCAGGTTGCCAATCAGGATTACTTTATTGATTCCTCGAGCCATTGGTAGTTCTCCAGTAGTGTTGCCGCCCCTTCCGTTGGGGTCTTGATTCTGAATCTGAGGTGCAGTCTACCCTTGCACGGCATATCCATCTAGGACTTCTTGATCCACCCGCTTCAAATCAACCTTGAGATAGGCGACCCGATCCTCCGGTATGATGACCGCCTCGGCGACACCGTCGAGATTTTTCAGCTCCCCTTCCAACAGAAAAGCCTGATCCTCGTCCAGCAATCCCACCGGTATCAGGTAGTTACTCAGGTAGTCGGGCTCAGACATGCCCCAAGCCACCAGCAGCCAGATCGCGGCCATGGCCGCACAGAGCAGGAAGGTACCGTCGATCCCGTAGCGGGTATGAAACCAGCCACCCAGGGCGCCGCCCAAAAATGCGCCCATGAATTGTGAACTGGAATAGACTCCCATGGCGGTTCCCTTGCGCTCGCCGGGGGCAATCTTCGCCACCAGTGAGGGGAGTGTCGCTTCCAGCAGATTGAACGCGGTAAAGAAGATCAGCAGACCCAGGACCATCCCGGCAAGCGAATCGTGATAACCGAACATCAGCATAGACGCGCCGACCAGGGCCGCCACGCCGCCGATGAAAACCGGGCGCATGCGGCGACGGCTCTCCGCCAGAATCACGAAGGGAATCATGGCCGCCATCGACAACAGCATCACCGGCATATAGACCCAGGTATGGGCGTTCTCCGCCACCAAGGCCCGCAACGCCAGCGGGTAGGCGAGAAACATGGCGGTGAGCGACATGTGCAAGGTCATGATACCGAAATCGAGACGCAGCAGCTCAGGCTCCCGCAGGACCTTGCCGAACTGTCCCGGCACCGCTTCGGCATCCCGGTGGAAATGGCTCTCTGCCGGGGTGGGTACGACAAATACAACCAGGCCGATGCCACCCAGCGCCAGCACCGCCGTCAGCCAGAAGATTCCCGGCACACCGATCCAGCTGTTGAGAATCGGCCCCATCACCATCGAAACCGCGAATGCAATCCCGATACTGATACCCAGGATCGCCATGATGCGCAGGCGACGCTGCTCCCGGCTGAGGTCCGCTGCCAGTGCCATGATGACCGCCGCAATGGCGCCACTGCCCTGCAGGGCACGCCCCAGGATGATCTCGTAGATCGTATCCGCGCCGGCCGCTACCGCACTGCCCACGGCAAATATCAGCAGTCCGGCGATCAATACCGGTTTACGCCCGATCCTGTCCGACAGCATGCCGAAGGGGATCTGCAACAGCGCCTGGGTCAGGCCGTAGATACCGATGGCGAGCCCGACCAGCAGTGGCGTGACATCCGGCAGCTCCTCTGCGTAGATGGCGAATACCGGCAGGATCATGAACAGACCCAGCATGCGCAGGAAAAAGAGTCCGGAGAGGGAGTAGGCCGCCTGTCGTTCTACCGCATTCAATCCAGTATCGTTGCCACGCCCACTTCTCATCAAAACTTTGCTTTGCCTGTGAAATAAAAGAGGGCGTATAGTATCAGGTTCGCTCAATTCAATGCAGTACTACCTCAATAAGTTTATGGACACCATCAGTATTCGCGGCGCCCGCACCCACAACCTGCAAAACGTCGATCTCGAACTGCCGCGGGACAAGCTTATCGTCTTCACCGGACTCTCCGGTTCGGGTAAATCATCACTCGCCTTCGATACCATCTACGCTGAGGGCCAGCGCCGCTACGTGGAGTCGCTCTCCGCCTATGCGCGGCAGTTCCTGTCATTGATGGAGAAGCCCGACGTGGACCATATCGAGGGACTCTCGCCGGCGATCTCCATCGAACAGAAGAGCACCTCCCACAATCCACGTTCCACCGTCGGCACCATCACGGAGATCTATGACTATCTGCGTCTGCTGTTCGCCCGGGTGGGGACACCCCGCTGCCCCGAGCACGACACCACCCTGGAGGCACAGAGCATCAGTCAGATGGTCGACCAGGTGCTGGCGCTGCCCGAGGGCGAACGCATGATGCTGCTGGCGCCTGTGGTGCAGGAGCGAAAAGGCGAACACCACAAGCTACTGCAAGAGCTGCATGCCCAGGGCTATATCCGGGCACGCATCGACGGTGAAGTGTTCGAACTCGATGATGCCCCCACCCTGGAGCTGCACAAGAAGCACACAATCGAGGTGGTGGTCGATCGATTCAAGATACGTGAGGATCTCGCCACCCGTCTGGCGGAGTCCTTTGAGACCGCCCTCAACCTGGCCGATGGGCTGGTGCGGGTGGCCTGGATGGACGGCAGCCAACCGGAGCTGCTCTTCTCTTCCCGTTTTGCCTGTCCCCATTGCGGCTATAGCCTGACCGAGCTGGAGCCCAGGCTGTTCTCCTTCAACAACCCGGTCGGCGCCTGCCCCACCTGCGACGGCCTCGGAGTGGAACAGTTTTTCGATCCGGCAAAGGTGGTCGCCCACCCGGAACTCTCTCTGGCCGGTGGCGCGGTGCGTAGCTGGGACCGGCGCAACGCCTACTATTTTCAGATGATCACATCCCTTGGACGTCATTGCGGTTTCGATCCTGAAACCCCCTGGGAGACCCTGACGAAAAAGGTACAGAAAATCATTCTGCAGGGCAGCGGCCGCGAAGCGATTGAGTTCAGTTACTACAATGAACGGGGGCGTTCGGTGAAAAAGCGCCACCCCTTCGAAGGGATCATCCCCAACATGGAACGGCGCTACCGGGATACCGAGTCCAACGCGGTACGCGAGGAGCTCTCCCGCTATATCTCCAGCCAATCCTGTCCCGATTGCGCCGGCACCCGACTGACCCAGGCGGCGCGGCATGTGTTCATCGACAGGCACAACCTCCCCCAGATCACCTGCATGCCCATCGGTCTGGCCAAGCACACTCTTTCGTCCCTAAAACTGCCAGGGAAGCGGGGCAAGATCGCCCAGAAGATCCTCAAGGAGATCGATCAGCGGCTCCACTTTCTGGTCAATGTGGGGCTTGATTACCTGACTCTCGACCGCAGTGCGGAAACCCTCTCCGGGGGCGAGGCCCAGCGCATCCGCCTGGCCAGTCAGATCGGTGCCGGCCTGGTCGGCGTCATGTATGTGCTTGATGAACCCTCCATCGGCCTGCATCAGCGTGACAATCAACGTCTCCTCGACACCCTGACCTACCTGCGGGATCTGGGCAATACAGTGATTGTGGTGGAGCATGACGAAGAGGCGATCCGCAGCGCCGACCACGTGGTCGATATCGGCCCTGGAGCCGGCATCCATGGCGGTCGCATCATCGCTCAAGGCACTTCTGACGAGATAGCCAAGAGTAAGAACTCACTGACAGGGGAGTACCTGAGCGGTAAACGCATCATCGACACCCCGGCTTGCACCAACGCGATCGATCCGGCACGCAACCTGGAACTTCTCGGTGCCAATGGCAATAATCTCAAGTCGGTGGATCTGGCGATTCCGGTAGGCAGTTTCTGCTGCATCACAGGCGTGTCGGGCTCCGGCAAATCAACCCTGATCAACGACACCCTCTACCCGATATGTGCCGCCGCCCTGAACAAGGCCAACACCACCCCCGCACCCTACAGTGAAATACGCGGGCTCGATCATTTCGACAAGGTGGTGGACATCGACCAGAGCCCAATCGGCCGTACCCCCCGCTCCAATCCCGCCACCTACACCGGGCTTTTCACCCCGATCAGGGAACTCTTCGCCGGCACCCACGAAGCCCGCTCCAGGGGATATACACCGGGGCGTTTCAGTTTCAATGTCAAGGGCGGGCGCTGCGAGGCCTGCAGCGGCGATGGGGTGATCAAGGTGGAGATGCACTTCCTGCCCGATATCTATGTGCAGTGCGATGTCTGCAAGGGCAAACGCTACAATCGCGAAACCCTGGAGATCCGTTACAAGGGTAAAAGCATAGACCAGGTGTTGGGGATGACGGTTGAGGAGGCTCTGGCCTTCTTCGATGCGGTGCCGGCAATCAAACGCAAGCTGCAGACCCTGATGGATGTGGGACTCTCATACATCTCCCTGGGACAGAACGCCACTACCCTCTCCGGGGGCGAGGCGCAGCGGGTCAAGCTATCCCGCGAGCTCTCCAAGCGGGACACCGGCAAGACCCTCTACATCCTCGACGAACCGACCACCGGACTCCACTTCCACGACGTCAACCATCTGCTGGAGGTGCTGCACCGGCTGCGTAACCACGGCAATACCGTGGTGGTGATAGAGCATAACCTGGATGTTGTGAAGACCGCTGACTGGATCATCGACCTGGGACCCGAAGGTGGTGACCGGGGCGGTGAAATCGTGGCCCAGGGAACCCCCCTGCAACTTGCGGACAACGCTGACTCGCACACGGGGTGTTATCTGAAAAAACTCAAAAAATAGATGGTTGAGGCGCGTCAGTCTCAGTGCCATCCCTGCAGTGCACGCCGAATAGTGTCACTGAATTGCTCGATGCGGACTGTATTCAAGTTCTCACTCTTGTAGAGGCAAAGATAGGTGAGTTTGCTCCTCTTGGCGCAGGTTCCCAGTAAAGCATATTTAATTACCCGCCTCACCGGTTGCCGCAACAACAGCCGGTCCACCCACCAGGGCGAACCCAAAGTCGTAATCACAAGCACCCGCCTCAAGCGGTCCAATCGCGGTTTGATCGGACCGAAATCACTGGCATGATCATAAGCGAAGCCAGGCGCCCAGACCCGGTCAAACCAACCCTTCAGTATGGCGGGAAAACCAAACCACCAGGTTGGAAACAACAGTACCAGCCCTTCCGCCTCGCACAAACGCTCCAGCTGTTCTGCAATATCCGAAACGTGATAGCTGCCGCTGTAGTAGCTGGCTCGTTCGTCCACTGTGAGCGCCGGATTGAAACCCTGGCCATAGAGGTCTTCCGTCGAAATCTCATGACCCATATCCTTCAACTGAGCGATCACCTGGCGGGCAAACTGCTGGCAAAGACTCTCAGCCAATGGATGAGCCGTAACAACAAGGCACTTCATGCGCTTTTCCCGGTCCTACTATCTACTGTGCGGATTTGATTATACGTGTCCCGATAGTGATTCCTATATTTTACCGGTTGAGGCACTCTTTGCTGTTGAGGGTCGATACGGGTTAGACGGGTCATCGGTTACCGAATAAGCACGCTATCGCCTCCAACCGATAAACAACAGGATCAAGAATAGACGTCGATACTCCATCGGGTCTGACCATGGAACGGGATACTCAGCGTTTGACCACAATACCGACAGTAAGGTTGAAACATGACAAAACAGTACGATTTAATCGCCATCGGCGCGGGCAGTGGCGGACTCTCGGTGGCGGAACGTGGCGCCAAGTATGGCGCCAAATGCGCAGTTGTCGAAGCCAAGCGGATCGGCGGCACCTGCGTCAACCTGGGATGTGTGCCGAAGAAGGTGATGTGGTATGGCGCCGGGATCGCCCATACCCTACATGACGCCGCAGATTACGGTTTCGACATCGACGTAAAAGGCTTCTCCTGGGAGACCCTGAAGCGGCAACGCGACGACTATGTGGAAGGGATAAACAGCTGGTACCACACCTATCTGAAAGACTCCGATATCGATGAAATCACCGGTTATGCACGTTTCATCGACGCCCATACACTGGATGTGGAAGGTGAGCAGCTAAGCGCAGATCATATTGTCATCGCATCCGGCTCCTACCCGGTGGTCCCGTCTGTACCGGGCGCCGAATACGGTATCACATCGGATGGATTTTTTGCCTTGGAAGAGTTGCCGCAACGGGTTGCGGTTGTCGGCAGCGGTTATATCGCGGTTGAAATCGCCGGTCTGCTCAACGCAATGGGCGCGGATGTCACAATGCTGTTACGTGGCGAACAGCTGCTGCGACCATTCGACGCCATGCTGCGTGAATGCTTGATGGAGGAGATGATCAATGCCGCTATCAATATCGTCACTTCATCCCGGATCGGTGAAGTTAGAAAAGTGGCGAATGGGAAGCTGGACCTGATCTGTGCCGATACCGGGCAAAACATAGGCCGTTTCGATCAGCTTTTATGGGCGATCGGCCGGGCACCCGCGAGCAGCGGCCTGGATCTGGCCAATGCCTTCGTCACCACGGACAAACAGGGCTATATCCCCACCGACGCCTTCCAAAACACCAATATTCCCAATATCTATGCGGTCGGGGATGTCACCGGCCGGGCTCAGCTTACCCCGGTGGCCATCGCCGCCGCCAGACGACTGGCCGACCGGCTTTTCGGCGGTATGCCTGAACGCAAGCTCGACTATGAAGCAATCCCTACCGTGGTATTCTCCCACCCGCCCATTGCAACAGTCGGCCTGACCGAGTCGCAAGCAAGGGAGATTCATGGCGATGCGGTCAAGATCTATCAATCCCGATTCACCCCGATGTATCACGCCCTTACCCGACACCAGAGCAAAATGGCCATGAAGCTGGTTACCGTCGGAGCGCGGGAAAAGGTTATCGGTTGTCACGTCATCGGCAGCGGCGCGGACGAGATGCTGCAGGGCTTCGCGGTGGCAATCAGGATGGGTGCCACCAAGCAGGATCTCGATGACACCATTGCCATTCATCCGACTGCCGCAGAAGAGTTGGTGACCATGCGTTGAAGAGATGAGCTGAAAAACGGACAGACATCATGGATGTGGCTGAAACATCTCTTCAACCCGGATTCGGATCCCTTGGACTTGCCTATGCTATAGCCCTTTCCATTGGCCTTCATCTGCTATTGCTTTGGCTAACGACTAACTGGTTCCAAATCGAGTGGAACAGACATTCCCCGTCTTCTGCCAGGCAGCCTCTGCGTGTATCCATAACTCAGCCCCGAAGCATCCATGAGAGTACCCAACGACAAACCGGGTCGATTGAAACGGCAGCGGACCCTGCCCCGGAAGAAAAACCGCCACAGAAAAAAGATCCGCTTGCTGAAATTCAGGCCAAACCGGTGCCTCATCCCACCTCGACTTCAATACCACCCATATCCGGTTCGACCAGGGAGCGCACTGTAACAACCGCTCAAATCAGGCGAAGCGCAGCAGCCACCGCCCGTGATATGGCCAAGGACAATACGGGAGAACAGGCAAAAGAAGCTGACGCGGTATCGGCCACCCTCGAGCGGGTTTTGAACAAACCTCGTGAAACACCGGGTATCTATACACAAGCGGACGGTACCACCCGGGTAGTAACTGAACAGGGCTTTACCTATTGCATAAAGGCCCTCAATGACTGGCGTATTCTAGATCCTGGTGAAGACATGCGGGTATCGATGTATTGCAAGTGAGAACGAGAGATACACGCAGAGTGTGGTATATCGCATGGTGACGTTACTGGGTCTTATTATTTATTGCCAAGTTTAAGTCAACTGCAGGCGCCTGGCGGTTGTCTTTCGGAGTAGCGGCATGGATGCCGCGTAAGCCTCATCAGCACAGAGGAGTGCCGTTGGGGCGTCGGAGAAAGATAACCGTCAGGCGCCTGCTCGCTTTCAGTGTCAGATCAACTCACTCACGCCTTTTAGCCAATACCAGGGCGTCATAAAGCATGATGATCACCCCGATAGTGATCGCGGAGTCGGCCACATTGAAGGCGGGAAAGTAGTGTTGCTGATAGTGAAAATGGAGAAAATCTATCACCTGACCGAACAGAATCCGGTCGATGACATTGCCGATGGCGCCACCGATGATCAGGGAGAGGGCCACGGCGACCCACTGCTCGTCGCGTTTCAGGCGCCATAGCCAGCCGATCAACACGATGGTCACACCAATTGCCAATACGATAAAGAACCAGCGTTGCCAGCCGCCCTGATCGCTGAGAAAACTGAATGCCGCCCCCTTGTTGTAGAGCAGGGTGAGATCGAAGAAAGGCAACACTCTGACCGACTCATAGAGGGTCAAGGCCGACTCGGCCAGCTGTTTGCTCACCTGATCCAGCACTATCACCAGCAGCGATAGCCATAGCCATTGTGTCATCCTGTCACTCCTCATAGGCGCATTCAGGCAAAGCGGCGAGTCTCGCCAATCCCGACTACATTCTCGACACAGCGCCCGCAGAGCTGCGGGTGTTCGGCATTGGACCCGACATCCTCACGATGGTGCCAGCAACGGACACATTTATCATGGCTTGAGGCCGTGACCCTTACCGCCAGTTCCAGCTCCTCATCCATCGTCGCATCCGCCGGTTTCTCCTGCATGGGATATACCCGCGCCTCTGAAGTGATCAGGACAAACCGCAGCTCATCCTCCAGCTTATCCAGGGTTGTCTTCAGCTCATCACTGCAATAGATGTCGACCTCGGCATCCAGTGAGGAGTTGCCCTCGGCGCGGAACGCCTCCATCGCTTTGCCGACACTCTCTCTTGCCGCGACAACCCGCTGCCAAAATTCACGATCGAGACGATCATCGGCATCGAGCGGAAAGAGATCTTCATACCACTGCTCCAGAAACACGCTCTCACTGCGCTTTCCGGGCATGGACTGCCAGATCTCGTCTGCGGTAAAACTCAGGATAGGCGCCAGCCAACGGACCATCGCCTCGATGATATGATACATGGCCGTCTGACAGGAGCGGCGCGGCAGGCTGTCCGCCTGGGTTGTGTACTGCCGATCCTTGATGATATCGAGATAGAATCCGCCCAGCTCATTGACGCAGAAGTTGTGGATCTTCTGGTAGATGAGGTGAAACTGGTAGTTGGCGTAAGCGGCGACGATCTCCTGCTGCAGTTGCAGGGTACGATCAACCACCCAGCGGTCGAGTTCGATCATCTGCTCCGCTGCAATCTTGTTCTGAGCAGGATCGAAACCGTTGAGGTTGGATAACAGAAACCGCGCCGTGTTGCGGATACGCCGGTAGGCATCCGCAGTGCGTTTGAGGATCTCATCCGAGACACTCATTTCGTTGCGGTAGTCGGTTGCCGCCACCCAAAGACGAATGATGTCTGCACCCAGTGTCTTGAGCACCTTTTGCGGTGCCACCACATTGCCTAGGGACTTGGACATCTTGCGCCCCTCGGCATCCACGGTAAAACCATGGGTCAGCACCTCTTTATAGGGTGCGCAATCATTCATGGCCACCGAACTCATGAGCGAGGATTGAAACCAACCACGGTGTTGGTCGGAACCTTCAAGATAGAGATCGGCGGGATAGTGCAGTCCCTCCCGTGCATCCAGTACACAGTGATGCGATACACCGGAATCGAACCAGACGTCGAGGGTATCGGTGACCTTTTCATAGGCCTCTGCCCGGTCACCCAACAGGGTCTCGGGGGAGAGTTTGAACCACGCCTCGAATCCCTCTTCCTCAACCAGTTTCGCGACCTGTTCAATCAACTCCGGGGTCTGCGGATGGAGTTCGCCATCCTGTTTGTTGATGAACAGCGTGATGGGTACCCCCCAGGTCCGCTGCCGGGAGATACACCAGTCGGGACGATTCTCCACCATGCCCTTTATCCGTGCATGCCCCCAGTCCGGCATCCATGTCACATTGTCAATTTCGCGCAAGGCGGCCTGGCGCAGGCCATTCTGGTCCATACCGATGAACCATTGCGGTGTGGCGCGGAAGATAATCGGCGTCTTGTGCCGCCAGCAGTGGGGATAGCTGTGGCGCAGCCGCTCCTCGTGCATCAGGGCGCCGCGCTGTTTCAGGACATCGATCACCTTCTCGTTGGCCGCCAGGACATGTTCTCCGGCAAACAACTGCGTACCCTCCACGAAGCAGCCATTGCCCCCCACCGGGTTGTCCACCGGCAGATCGTAGCGAACGCCCACCATATAGTCTTCCAGGCCGTGGCCGGGTGCGGTATGTACCGCACCTGTACCGGCTTCAAGGGTGACATGCTCACCCAGTATCACCGGTACCTGTCGATCGTAGAAGGGGTGCTGCAGCTTCAAACCCTCGAATGCTTCACCCTTGGCATAACCCACCACCCGATAGTGCTCCACGCCATACCGATCCATGACATCCTTGAGCATCGCCTCGGCGATCACCATCCGCTCCTTACCGTGCCTGCCCTGGAACTCCACCAAGGCGTATTCGAGGGACGGATTCAACGCCACTGCCTGGTTGGCGGGCAGGGTCCAGGGTGTGGTGGTCCAGATCACCATCGAGATCGGCCCCTCGCCACACCCCTCGGGATTGTGGTGACAACGGGAGACCAGGTCATTTTCATCGATGACGTAGAAGCGCACATCGATGGCGAAAGAGTCCTTATCCTGATACTCCACCTCGGCCTCGGCCAGCGCGGAACCGCAATCGGTACACCAGTGAACCGGCTTATAACCCTTCTGTACATGGTTGTTGGCGACGATCCTGCCGAGGGAACGGATGATATCGGCCTCGAATTGATGATCCATGGTCAGATATGGATTGTCCCAGTCACCCAACACACCGAGACGCTTGAAGTCCTCCCGCTGCCCCTCTACCTGCTTGGCGGCATACTCACGACACGCCTTACGGAATTGCCCTGTGGTCACCTTCTTGCCGGGTTTGCCGATCTTCTTTTCCACCTGCAATTCAATCGGCAATCCATGACAGTCCCAACCCGGTACATAGGGGGCATCGTAACCGTCCAGGGTACGGCTTTTTACAATCACATCCTTGAGAATCTTGTTGACTGCGTGGCCGATATGGATCTCTCCGTTGGCATAGGGCGGTCCATCGTGAAGGATAAAACTGGGCCGGCCGGCGCTGACTTCGCGAATCCGATTATAGAGCTCTTTCTGCTGCCACTTTTTCAGCATTTCCGGCTCACGTTGAGCCAGATTGCCTCGCATCGGGAAATCGGTTTTTGGGAGATTGAGGGTTTGCTTGTAATCGCTCACTGCCGGCTGCCTGTTGTGGGTGCGAAAAAATAGCGTATTGAAACTCAAAATCGCGCTTGGCGCAAAATTTCCCGGCTCAACTACAACTGTTTCTGTCCGGTAAGCACTTCAACCTTTGCAGGCTCCAGGTGTTTGTCTTTCATAATAGCGGCAGGTAAACCGCGTAAGGCCAGTCAACACAGGAATGTGCTGTCGGGGCGTTGAAGAAAGAGAAGCATCTGGCACCGGCTGTCGAAGTGACACACGCTGAAGATATGCTTGGGTGTTAGTTTACAGTAGAAACGGATGAAATCGTCACTGAAAACAGCCGATTCATGCCAAAACAACCAAAAGCCCATCACAGTTGCACGCGTACACCCTGTTAACCACCGCTACCGCTCAGGGATTGTCGGCCACAGCCAATATCTCTCTGGCCTGTTCCGCATCCCGCCATATCTGCTGCCGTAGCAACTCGAAGGATTCAAATCGTTGTTCATCCCTCAGTTTTTGCACAAACTCCACGCTGACGTGTTCGCCATAGACATCCTGATTGAAATCGAACAGATGTACTTCCAACAGATAGCGGTTATCCCCTTCCACCATGGGTCGATTGCCGATATTGGCCACACCGGGCAGATCCTTGTCGCCTATCCCCTCGACTTTAACCGCATAGACCCCATGCAACGGACTCACCAGACGATGCATGTTGATATTCATGGTGGGAAAACCGATTGTGCGCCCCCGCTTATTTCCATGCGCCACCCGCCCGCATAGCCGGTAGGGTCTCCCCAGGCACTGGGCGGCACCGTTCAGGTCGCCGAGGGTGAGAAGTTCTCTGATCCGGGTGCTGCTGACACGATCCGCATCCACTTTATAGGTGTTCATGTTCTCAACTTCGAAACCGTGCTCCTTCCCCATGTTCCGTAAAAGATCGAAATCCCCCTCGCGGCCCCGACCAAAACGGAAATCGTCACCGACCGAGAGAAAGCGCGTCCCCAATCCCTCCACCAGCAACTCCCTGACAAAGGCCTCAGCCGGCATGGCCGCCAATCGCCTGTTGAACTCCAGCACCACCACACGCTGCACGCCGGTCTCCTGAATCGCCTGCAGCTTTTCCCGCATGCGTGTAAGCCTGGCCGGCGCGGAGGCTGCCTGAAAAAACTCACGGGGCTGGGGCTCGAATGTGACGACCGTGGTGGGCAGATCCAGTTCCGCTCCCATTTCCATGAGGTGGCGGAAGACCGATTGATGGCCCAGGTGAACACCATCGAAATTACCGATAGTGGCCACACAGCCATGATGATCAGGTTTCAGATTGTGAAGTCCACGAACTATTTGCATTGATTAACCGCCCAAACTCGAGCGGTCAATTATAGGGCCTGTAGAGGAATTGGGCATCCCCGATTGGAAAAATGCTCATGCCGCGCATCGCGGGTGTAATTACAGCTGCTAAAAAAACGCCTGCCAGGACAACTCATTGCCCTGACAGACAACACGCACCCATTCATCTGCTCTCAGGTGTCCGGTGGTCAACACGCTACTCGGCGTAGCGATCATGATTGAACACCATGTCTCCACCTGGTGCGCCCTGATGACAAGCGACACAGCCCTTTGCCATCCCTTTTCCGGATCGTTGGCCACAGCGCTCTTACTGACACCCTCACCACCATAGTTGCGTTTTATAATCAGAATATCGTCGTTAGCGCCCACCTTCAGCCTTGTGTCGATGGTATCGAGTATGGCCCCGTGGGGATGCATACCGGTATCGGGTGTAGACATGGTCGCTCCTTTACCGGTCAATCCTGCTGCGCTCATACCCGCCCAGATATCGGCAGCATAGTCGAGGTCATCCATGTTGCCGAAGAGAGCCGCAATGACAGTAGACGCACAACTTGCGGGGACATACTCCTCTCCAACTTGACCGGTAGAGATGCCCACCGCACCTCGATACTGATCTATACGCGTGAGAGAAGTCTATAGATTCAATTTCTTATCCTGATTTAAACAGTTCCCCGAGTAACTCGTTTGGGTTGAAAATTCAGAGTTTTTATCCTGTTCTTCCACACTCGATAGACTGATAGGTAAGTGAAATATGCAAAATCAGGCGCTATCGTTTTACACTGCGGAAATGGCCGGGACGGGCACCAAGGATAAACAGTGTCAGAAAGTAGACCATGATGGCTGAAGCAATCAGTCCGGCCAGCCACCATACCCTTGAAGCGCCGGAACCCGCCAGCCATTCGCTGATATCCCCCGCTCCCCACCAGATAAAGATCCCCATGGCCAAGGAGGCCAACAGGGTTCGCAATAGCAATGCCGCCCAACCCGCCGTTGGGGAATAGATCCCTCCTTTTATCAGCGCCCGAAAGAGCAGATAGGCGTTCAATCCGGAAGAAATTGTGGTCGCCAATGCCAATCCGGCATGGGCCAGGGGGAATACCAGTAAGATATTCAACACCATATTTACGCTCATGGCGATTACACCGATCCGCACCGGTGTCTTGGTATCCTGGCGGCCATAAAAGCCGGGGGCGAGGACCTTGATCAACATGATCGCCATCAATCCCGGGGCATAGGCCATCAGACTCTTTGTCGCCATCTCCACATCGTGATGATCGAAGGCATCGGAAAAGAAGAGTGTGGCCAACATCGGTCCCGCCAGTAGAAACAGACCTACCGCGGCCGGGAGCCCGAACAGGATATTCAATCGCAAAGCCCAATCAAGGGTGTGGGAGAAGGCCTGTGGCGAGTTTTCGGCATGCCGTCGTGAGAGTGTGGGCAGAATAACCGTACCCAGGGCCACACCCAGCACCCCGACTGGAAACTCCATCAAACGATCCGAATAGTAGAGCCAAGAGATACTGCCGCTGACGAGAAAGGATGCAATCAGGGTGTCGAGCAACAGGTTGATCTGACTGACAGAGACACCGAACAGTGCAGGCACCATCAGACGCATGACACGTACCACACCCGGGTCCTTGAATGCCACTCTGGGTCTCGGAAACAGCTTAACCCGCCAGAGGAATGGCAACTGAAACATAAACTGTACAATACCTGCTATCAGCACCCCCCAGGCCAGCGCCACAATCGGCCTCTCCATCATAGGGGAAAGCCAGATAGCACACCCTATCAGGGAGAGGTTCAACAGCACCGGAGTAAAGGCCGGCACCCAGAAGCGGTTATAGGTATTGAGAATACTGCCGGCGAAGGCGGTCATGGTGATAAAGAAGAGATAGGGGAAGGTCAGGGTGAGCATCTCCACAGTCAACTCATATTTACCCTCACTCTCATTCCAGAATCCCGGCGCGAATATCATTACCAGGATCGGTGCCGCGACCACCCCAACCAGGGACACCAGCAGAACAACCAGCCCCAGTGAGCCCGCCATATGATCGGTGAACGTCTGAAGCTCCAGCTTGTTCCGCTTGGTCCGGTATTCGGTCAGTATGGGCACGAACGCCACTGAAAAAGAGCCTTCCGCAAACAGTCTGCGCAGGAAATTGGGGATTTTAAAGGCGACAAAGAAAGCATCTGTGGCGGCACTGGCGCCGAACCAATGGGCGAACACCAGGTCCCGTACAAACCCGAGTATGCGTGACAGCATCGTATGGCTGCCCACTGCGGTAAAGGCGCGAAAAAACGAGGCCAGGATAGGGTCCTTCTAAATTGTGTGAAAGAAACGATTCGCCTATCTGCGGAGCAAATCGGTTTCAACCCCCCGGCGAACACCCGCGTGCCTCACCGAGAGGCCATTCCAATGCCCGACTTGGGCAATCCAGATGCCTGAATGCACCCGCAGAGGCGACCATACCAGCAGAACAGAAAAGGATCAAAGATGTTGACACGGTGGAGAATATTAGGGAGAATTCGCCCCCTTTAAAAAGCTAGTTTCATCCCAGGAGAGAACCTTGGCCAACTCAGCCCAAGCACGAAAACGCGCCCGCCAGGCCGACAAAAGGCGTAGCCGGAACCAGGCTCAGCGCAGCGAAATGCGTACCCATATCAAGCGGGTACTCAAACAGATCGCAGCGGGATCCAAAGAGGGCGCCGAAGAGGCCTACAAACAGGCTGTACCGGCGATCGACAGCGCTGTCAGCAAAGGTCTGGTCCACAAAAACAAGGCAGCACGCCATAAAAGCCGCCTGAATGTCCAGATCAAGGCCATGTGAACAATCACTGAATCAGAAAAAAAAACCGGCCACTGGCCGGTTTTTTTTGCCTGGCATAAAGGCTCCCGCCGGATGCGGAATCGATTGCTACTCTACCCCTCTGCGCCGATCCAGCAACAACAAGCCAATTACACCGCAACCCAATAACCAGAACGCGCCAGGCAGAGGTACGGGCGCCACGAGGTCATCACCAGTGAAGTCCTGGGTCCAGTAGGCGTGTAGCGGAAAGGATATCTCACCGTGATCCCCCAGGATAGGGATTGTATCGCCCGGCTCCCAGAAATAGCCGACCCCGATCTCGTCAAACAGGACACTGAGAATGTTCTCTCGATGGCCGTGGCTACCCATCCAGCCACCGTCTCTCTGGTTATTGGTGGTTTGCCTCATAAAGTCATGCCAGGCATTCCACCCATCACCTGAGACGCCCATGCCCACATCGTCCCAACTGATCCAACTCTCCTGTGAGTTGGCAAAAAAGAATGCGTTCAGCTCATCCAGCTCAGCTGTGCCGTACATGACACTCCGCGCGGCATCCAACGGTTGCATCTCAACGGCGGGCGGGGAGGTGCGTCCATGCCCCCCGGCGATGTTCTCACCGCCGTATGTCCAGCCGATATGGCCGGCCTCTCTGATACGATCGACGAAGGTGGTGCCATTGCTGCCTGCAAGTGTTGTATGGCTGAAAAAGTTGTTGTCGGCCATTGACTGTGAGTGGCCCAGTGCCGAAGCATGGAGTTGTTCATTCTGAATCAGGTGAGGCAGATTGTTGATCGATCGTTGCTGGTTGACCAGGTCAAATACAGCTGCCTCCCGAGGTGACCAAACCGCAGCAAAGGAGCCGATCGGCGTGGCAAGCCCTGTAATTAAGGACAAACCTAAACAGAGTATGCGCCAACTTGATTTACGACTATCACACAATCCATTAATACATAGTTCCATCTATCCCGCTCCTTGAGATCGTGTATATGGGATCCCTACTTATTGATAAACCATCATCATGCTAATTTCAGTACTTATATTGTGATCACTCTCATGGCGCCGGTAAAATCCAATTCCGTGATCACGCACACACTTCAATTCTTTGTAACCAAATCCTTAAACCGGTTCTTGAGATTATGGAGATTAAGGTAAGTTTCTTTATCTCGAATGGATATACAGAAGGGATTAATATCACCGCTTTGGTGGTGTCGATTCAAACGTTGTTCAGCGTTCAATTCCATTGAAACGACGCCTGCTCGTCTCACAGCAAGACGAGATTATCCCGATGGATGAGCTCATCTTCATCCACATAGCCGAGCAGCTCCTCAATCCGATGACTGGGCTTACCCATGATCCGCAAGGTCTCCTGGGCATTGTAATTAACCAGGCCACGGGCTATCTCGCTACCGGACCGATCAAGACAGACCACCACTTCACCGCGGGCAAAATCGCCATCCACTCTACACACGCCGACAGCCAACAGACTACTGCCTTGCTCGCGCAGTACACGTACCGCGCCATCATCCAGGACAAGACTACCGCGTGGCTGTAGCTGACCGGCCAACCACCGTTTTCTTGCCGCCTGGGGCTCCTGCACCGGCACCAGCAGGGTACCCACCGTTTCGCCCCGACTGATCGCCTCCACAACCCTGTTGCGTAATCCGGAAGCGATCACTGTCCCGGTGCCCGAGCGGGCCGCCAGCCTGGCGGCCCGCACTTTGGTAACCATACCGCCAAGTCCGAGTCCACCGACACTCCCTCCTGCCACAGCATCGAGTTGAGGATTATCGACCCGGGTCTCATGAATCAGACTGGCTGAAGGATTAAAGCGGGGATCCGCATCAAACAGACCCTCCTGATCGGTCAGTAAAACCAACAGATCGGCCTCGATCAGGTTCGCCACCAGGGCGGCCAGGGTGTCATTATCCCCAAAACGGAGTTCATCGGTGGTCACGGTATCGTTTTCATTCACCACCGGTACGACGCCCAACTCGAGCAGGGTGCGCAGTGTCGAGCGGGCATTCAGGTAACGGGAACGATCATCGAGATCGTTACGGGTCAGGAGGATTTGCGCCGTATGT
This sequence comes from Candidatus Thiodiazotropha sp. LNASS1, assembly GCF_964212655.1. NCBI lineage: Bacteria > Pseudomonadati > Pseudomonadota > Gammaproteobacteria > Chromatiales > Sedimenticolaceae > Candidatus Thiodiazotropha > Candidatus Thiodiazotropha sp. LNASS1. Next base: position 2,513,824 of record NZ_OZ156465.1, read on the forward strand.
AGTCCATACTTTTGAAAACAGGCCTCCCAGGCATGCACCAGGCCCATCTGACCGATCGCCGCAGCCGCCTGCAGCTCGTTCAGATTATGTGGACGGTTACTCCAGCCCATACGACTCATACCTTCCGCAACGGCACCCGATGAGACCAATAGAATCTCATGCCCGGCATGCCGCAGGGCCGCCATCTGCTCGACCCAGCCGGAGAGCACACCGTGGGAGAGCCCTTTACCGTCAGCGGTAAGCAGCGCACTGCCGATCTTTATCACCCAGCGCTTGGAAGTCGCAATCTTTTCCCGGGAAATCATCAATCTGTCACCGTTAAATTTTTGGGATCCCTCTCAACCCTCTATCAACTTCGCAGCGGATCCCAGGGGCTATCCTCTCTCTCATCATCAATCGGCCTTTCATCCTGCAAAATAGTTTCCAGCCGCTGCATGAGAGCGCCGATGAGATTTTTTACCCCCTCTCCTGTGACGGCGGAGATCCCATATACAGGTCCCTCCCACTGAATGGCCTCGAGCAGCTCTCTACGCCGTTCCTGGAATGCTTCATCAGGCAGTAGATCCTTTTTATTCAGTACCAACCATCGCTCCTTGTCCACAAGCTCCGCTGAATAGCGTGACAACTCCTGTTCGATCTGCTTCACCTCGGCGGCACAATCCACACTGCTGTCCAAGGGAGCGATATCCACCAGGTGCAGTAGCAGACGTGTGCGCGACAGATGCTTGAGAAACTGCAATCCCAGTCCGGCGCCCTCTGCCGCTCCCTCGATTACACCGGGTATATCCGCCACCACAAAACTGCGTTCGCTCCCCAGACTCACCACACCCAGATTGGGGTAGAGAGTGGTAAAGGGGTAATCCGCCACCTTTGGCCGGGCACTGGAGATACGGCTGATCAGACTCGATTTTCCGGCATTCGGCATCCCCAGCAGGCCCACATCCGCCAACAGGATCAGTTCAAGATGGAGCTCTCGCCGATCCCCCGGCGTACCGTGTGTGAACTGCCTCGGGGTACGGTTGGTGCTGCTCTTGAAATGTATATTGCCGATCCCCCGTTCACCCCCTTTCGCCACCAGAAGCTGCTGCCGATGGGTCATCAACTCACCCAGCAGTTCGCCGGTCTCCTCATCCAGCACCCGTGTTCCCACTGGAACCCGTATAAACAGATCCTGCCCTTTACGCCCGCTACGCTCACGCCCCATGCCATTCTGTCCACGTTCCGCCTTATGGGTTCGTTGGGTACGAAAATCGACCAGGGTGTTCAGGCCGCTGTCGGCGACCAGGTAGACACTACCGCCGTTGCCTCCGTCACCCCCGTCCGGCCCACCCTTGGGGATATATTTCTCACGGCGAAAACTGGCACAACCATCACCTCCGTCACCGGCTAGGACTTTAATTTTGGCTTCATCGACGAATTTCATGATTCAGCTTACCTTCAAGCATTTGTGGTAACCCTATTCGGGAACAGCTGAAAACCACATGCCAGGCAGTCCCTACCGAAGTAGACGGGTCCAAAAACTAAAAAGCCCCGTCGATCGACGAGGCTTTATGTGGCTCGACTACGAACCGGCCTACTCGGCGACAACGCTCACATATCTGCGATTGCGTGGTCCCTTCATCTCGAACTGAACCTTTCCATCCGCTTTCGCAAATAGGGTGTGGTCCTTTCCTATACCGACGTTGACACCGTTATGGAACTGGGTGCCGCGCTGGCGAACGATGATGTTACCCGCCTTGACTGACTCACCGCCGTAGATCTTTACACCCAGGCGTTTGGATTCTGAATCGCGGCCGTTTCGTGTACTGCCGCCTGCTTTTTTATGTGCCATCTGACTCTCTCCTCAGCCGCTGATGCCGGTCACTTGAAGTTCGGTGTACCACTGCCGGTGCCCCTGGCGCTTCATGTGGTGCTTACGACGGCGGAACTTGATGATCTTGACTTTCTTGCCCCGGCCGTGGGATTTAACGGTTGCCGTAACTTTCCCGCCATCCACATAAGGCGTTCCGACCTTGACGTCATCACCGTTGGTGATCATCAATACTTTGTCCAGCTCGACGGAGGCGCCCTCATCAGCGGTCAGCATTTCAACCTTGATGGTGTCGCCCTCAGAAACACGATACTGTTTTCCGCCGGTTTGAATTACCGCATACATTGCTTGAATCCCCGAAAAAATAGCGTTATGCCCCGCCAGACATCCGGGCGAGGTAAAGAGCGGGAATTCTACCTACAAGGCCCATGCCGGTCAACCACCTTGAGCAGAGCCCCCTCCTGGGCGCAATCCTATCACCTGGCTCCATAGTCACAGTATCCCTTTAAAGGAAACCCGTTCGGCACAGTGAGATTTCGATTGGCTGGACCAGCGACCAGCCAACCACTTTCACGAACCGCTAACTATTTGATGAAAAACGCTTTTCAGCCTCGATAAAGATCCTCTTCACTTGTGGAAAATGTTGTTTGATCATACCGTCCATGCCGCCAATCGCCCGCTCCACCTCATCCGCAGAGACGCTGTCCCTGAAATCGACACTCATGTTAACCAGCACAAAGTCCGGACCCATATGCATGGTCAGTACCTCGTTGACGTACTCTACCACGTCGATATCGTTTGCCATTTTCCGTATACCCTGCACGACAGCCTTGTTGGCACTCTCGCCAATCAACAACCCCTTGGTCTCATAGGCAAGCCAGACGGCGGTACCAACCAGGATCAAACCGATGATGATTGACGCTGTACCGTCGAACAGATAGCTACCGGTTATCTGGGTCAACGCAACACCCGCGAAGGCAACGATGAGTCCCAGCATTGCCGCTGTGTCCTCGAACAGAACCACGAATATCGAAGGATCCTTGGCACGCTGCACTGCCTCCAGATAACCCCATTTACCTTTGGCACGGGAAAATTCACGAAATGCGAACAGCCAGGCAGCCCCCTCAAACACCATCGCCAGTCCGAGTACAATGTAGTTGATGAGGGGATTGGCGATCGGCTCAGGATGCTGAAGGTGCTTTATGCCTTCATAGATGGAGATGCCCCCGCCCAGCGCAAAGATCAGGATGGCGACGATAAAGCTCCAGAAATAGATCTCCTTGCCGTGCCCGAACGGAAAGGCCTCATCCGCCGGCTTCTTTGATCTGGCGATCCCGTGCAACAAAAGTCCCTGGTTGCCGGTATCGACCATTGAGTGGATCCCTTCCGATAGCATCGCTGAACTTCCGGTAACGAAGGCAGCGGCGAATTTAGTGATGGAGATCAATGAGTTTCCAATCAGTGCCGCATAGATGACCTTTTTTGAGCCCGATGCCATTCATTCACTCCCATAAGATGTCTAACAACTCCCATCGACACGGTCTCAACCACGTCGGATTGGCCAGTATGGCCATTCATGATCGACGGGGACTACTGCAGCCAGATGGCGAGCCCCATGAGCGTATGCCAAATAATCATTTTATTCTCATACGACAACCTCAATGTTACATTTCGTTAAATATATGGCTATTAATTAATCAAGGTCATCCCAAATAGGATGCCTCAAAAATCAATAACCATAAAACAGTCTCTCTCATCAACACAAAATGAAGGTTTGACTTGCGTGGAACGGGAGATGGGCAAGTTAAAAAGTAGCTAACCGGGTGATTGTGGGGATCGATATATGACATATGAAAAACGTACTGGCGAGCGGGCAATTCCGGGTAATTTAAAGGAGATCTTGACTGAGCTGCAGATGATGTCCCTCAACAAACTTTCGAGTTTCGGCTGGGAGTTGTTCTTTGTTCGCCGCCCGCTTTTTCAAGAGGTTGTACCTGTAGTCAGAAGGCATGACGGGATACAAATCGGCGTGCTTGAAGCGGACGGGCATATCAACATGAAGCCGGAGATTGTTCTGCGAAAAACTTAATGAACTGTCGCAAAAATATTTATTGGGACTGAGTATCCGTCGCAGAATCACTCCTGGTGAAGGCGCCGACAAACTCAAATGCCCGCTGCTTTAACCAACCCTCTTTCTGCCGTTTATTCAGGGCCTGAAGTTCCAGTGCGGCACGTTCGTGGCTAATGCGCTCATTCTGTAAATCACGGTATATGCGATTGGCCAGTTTACGCCGGCGTATTGCGTCACCTGAATCGAGGAATGCTTCAACACTATCCAGCAGTTTTGCCAACAGTCCCACGCTGCGACCCGCGTCCATCTTTTTCCGTATCGCTTTCATCGCCTCATCCAGGTTGGCGAGAATCACTCTAAGCTCCGCCTGAAAGAGTTCATTCTGGGCAAGTTTTTTATGACGTACCCGCTCAATCGTCTGGTGCACGGTATGTTCGCTCAGCTGGCCGAAATCCTTGAAAACCGACAGGTTGTGCAAACCTTCTCGGGCTATCGCAGGATCTTTGGCATCGAGTTGCGCACAGTGATGATGACATAGCTCCCAGGCCTGCCAGCGATAGACAAAATCGAGACCCGTACCCTTGATATTCTGGATCCCCATTACCCGGCTCTTCAATCCGGGGGGGGTCTTTTTGACGATCTCTCTTATCACCTGCTCACCACTGCTATGGGGATCCTCTATGACTGTAAACTTGCTCCAAAACCAGCCTTTAAGCTGCTCCTTGAATATCTGTTCCAGATGCTTCGGCGGATTGGCTCCCTGCTCGATCTTGCCCACCAGTTCCTGGTACTCATGGTAGCGTTGAAGGAGTTCCTGATGGAAAATCCGGATCTCTTCAGCCAGTGCACTAGCATCTGTCATCGACAGACTTTGCTGCAGCCCTTCGGGGTCGCGCCATAGCCGCTCAAGCTCTGCGACGGGCATCTCCCCAGCGATGCCCGACAACAGACAACCCAAGCGCTCCTGAATGTGCTCGGGTCGGTAGGGGAGCCGGAAACGGTGCGCCATTCTTTCCACTACACGAAGCGGTTGTTCCTGTTCGCCACCCCGATCATCGAAGAGAGAGATATCCTTTTCCCACTCCTCCCAGAGATCCCGAATGTAGCCCTGCAGTCCGTCCAGGTTGGTGCCGATTAAAAAGTGATGATCGGCGACGATATCCTCTACCAGAATGGCGGCAAAAACCTGTGACCGGGGCTCCCGGTCTGCACGATTGTTGACTACTGTCGCAAGCCAGGTATCAGGGTCCGAATAGGGATCCTGATCGGCGAAGCCGGTTCTCCGCCAGTTGCTCAGACACCCGAACCGCTCATTTGCCGACATGCCGTTGACGAACTCCAGTCTGCGCCCCCTGACTGTTGCAATCGGTGATGCCTTGAGTACACCCAGGTCAGGGACGACACGATCCGCCATCTCCTTGAGGGCATAGTCGGCTTCCAACCCGAGTTCGTCCGCGAGTTCCAGCACCAATGCAATGTTGTCGGGGTGTTCCTCGTAGGGGAAGCGCTGCAGGATGTCCGGCGGGAGCAGGCCCGACTGCAGCCAACCCGCTGTACGCAAGCGGGTCTGCTTTTTTTGCGCGGCGCTGCGCAGGATCGGCAGCATCTGAGCCTCGGTCGTTATCAATACGCTATTGCGTGGTATGAAGTTCGTCATCACTTCCGGAATGTTATAACCCGCGGGCCCCTGCAGATCCTCATGATCGGGATAGGTATTGGTGATGGTGGAAATATCGTCCTTCATCCACTGCTGCTGCAATATACCGACATAGGAAGGGGTCAATCCCATGCACTCCCAGAGAAAAACATCGATATTAAACCGCTGCCCCAGGCGCAGCAGGTTTGCCTGTTCCCAGATGGTCGCCTTGTCATAGGGACGAAACAGCATCATCTCCCGCAAGCGGCCATTCGAATGGGCATGCAGGAACATCGCCTCGCAACCGGTCGTCTTCGATAGCACCGAATAGCCTTTGGCGTTCACCAATGCCGCTTTGAGTCGCTCGGTGCCCGACTTGCCGCGAGTGCCCCAACCACCGATGACCAGCGGCATCGAACCCCGGGCCGACCTGATACGTGCGTTAAGATAGAGATGTCGACCGAACATCCCCGCCACTGCCGCAACGAGGAACAGAAGCAGTTGTTTAATATTGTTCTGGTAGACCGAGTAGAAATAGTCCTGGAGTCGCCCCAAGGCATCTTGCAAAGGGAGAGGAATGATCGTTATAGCGGGGAAGAACCGTTCCACAGCCGGATCTGCGCTCCAGCCTACCGCCCGATCCTGAGAACTCTGTCGATCCTCGCAAATCGTGTCCGGATGGCTGGAGAAACACAGGGTTATCCCGAGGCGTTGCAATGATTCGACATAGCGCGTGGGCGCCAACCGCTCCCCTTCCTGCCAATTGCGCAGTTCGGCATATTGGGCAAAACGCAGGGTCAGCAAGATTCTCGAGACCATACGGCGCAAAATCGAGTCGGGCGGGGATACCTGGGTAACGCCCTCCGCACTGTAGAGCCACAGCGGCTTACCACGCAGCAGGCCGGCATCCAATGCCGATATCACCTCATCCACCAAGGGGAGATAGGGACGGCGTCCACTCTCTGCAGGAAGAAAGAGCGGCTCTCCCGGTACCCGGGTCTCTGCCAGCTCAGCCATTATCGATGATGGGGCGTGTAAACCGCCTCGATAGACTCGCCCGGTGGTGTGGGGGAAGCCCTGGCGTTTGTCTGTCGCGGGTCGCCATAGCTCATGCCACAACCGCCAGCTTCTGAAACCAAGCCTGGCGCCCCGTCGCAGACGTGAACCAAACAAACCGGATTCCAATTCCAGGTCAAAATCCTTCTGCGCCAGACAGGAGAGTGTTCTACCCAGAGTGTCCCGATCCACCGCTTTCAACAAGCTGTTCCTGAGACGGGTTGCCCGACGCGGTTCTATGGTTTCGATACGCCGACGCAAGGCATCTGCCAGCTGCCTTGCCTGAGGGGTCTGCAACAACCAAATCTGCTCCTTCGCCTGGGCGCTCCAGCGGCGCACTGAAAGATCGTCCGCACTGCGATGGAGCTCAGCCAGAAGCGGGGAGAGCCTGGCGTACCACCGGCATGCGAGCTCCCACCGCTCTGTCTTGTCCAAATCAGTGTAGATATCCAGCACGCATTTCAGTCCCACACGCAACACGAACTGCTCCTTCTCCGAGCTGAGCGATGCATGCAGCTGCTCGAGTATGGTCTCGAACAACTCCTCCCGCTGTATCAGGGCACAAAGCCCCAAGAGGGTTGCTGCGCGCACCCGGGGCTCCTCATCCTGCAGCAATAACTGAGGTAGTATTCGATCTACGGTTTCCTTACTCGCATGATGCATCGTTTCAACAATCAATTGGCGTACTGCCGGGCTTGGATCATCCTTCACTGTTAGCAGCAGTGACTCAAGCTGCGGTGAATCCGGGATCTGCCGGCCAAGCAGTCGCATGGCGTGTCGGCGAACGAACAGATCATCGCCTTTTCCCAGGCTCTGCAGGCGATGCTCCAGGGCCGAGATCAACGACTCGGTGGAGAAGGTCTGCAGCAGACTCAATGCGGCACATTGAATCCAGACCTCTTGACGGCGCTCCAGGGCTGAACGGTAGATATATCGCAAGGTGGTATCATTAACCGCCTTCTCCTGGAGATTGTGAGGCAGGCTGCTCACCGATGCGGCAAGGGACTCGAATGCCGCGATTCGCACCCGCGGATCGCCATCGTATGCCAGCAGCGGACGCAACAGATTCTCCAGCTGCAGTTGACGCCAGGAGACGATGCTCTGATCAGCTGCCGAGAAGCACTCAATATAGTGCGCGGCGATGACACCAAGTCGCCCAAGGGTAACGACAAGCTCTTGCTCCGCTTTCCGGTAGCGGCGTTCATAACGCTCCGCCATGGCGTCATAACCGAACCAGCGGGAGAAGGCTTTGCGATCTTTATTCACCTGGCGATGGGTCGCCCCGAGGCGCTTGGCATACCCCAGAATGTGCGCCTGTTTTTCGCGATCGGTCGCTGCATGATTATGTCGCTGGGAGAATTCGACAAACCCCGCGCGCAGACTATCCATCTGTTCCAGCTTTTCCGTAATCCAGAACACCAGGTACTCAACCAGTAAGCGGACACGTACGTTCTCTTCGGTGATCGCAACCCCTTCCATGCGAGGCTGAAGATCGAGCCAACCCTGGAAACCGGATTCCAGCCGATCGATCAACGGCCGGTCAACCGCCAGCCATCGGGGGTGATATCCCAATTCCAGCAAGCTGCGTACAGAGCCGACGCTCACTGCCGAACCTCATCGACAGGAAAGTGGCGCTCCAACTCATGCCGGCTGCGTAAGGGTTCAAACGTGACCACACCGGGACGGAAATCACGATATAGTCGCCCATTGGCGCGATAATGACGCAGGCTCAGGAACAATGAGGTATCTCCGCTATCCAGTTGGTGGTCCAATTCGAAACCCAGACGCCAACCCGCTTGCAGTGTCGTCCAACGATGCCAATCCAGACGCAACTTCAAGCTGTGCTGTTGGTCTTCGTCAGCGCGGTCATCGTCATCAAAATAGTGACGCCAACGATAGCGCACCCCCAGCCCCAGATCGCGCACCAGTTGATCTCCACTCAGGGTGAGGTCCGTATAGTCGGGTCTAAACGGATTTAATGCCTCGTTGGTAGTCAACGCCAGGGAGGCGCGAATGCGTGTGTCGCGCCATGGATAGTGGCTCAATGTATCACTTAGCCTGAGTCCACGCTGATGGTCATTTTTGTAACGGGTATAGACATCCTGATCCACATATTCGCTCAATCCCCGTTCGAGGTCGTTCAAACTGAGCCAACGTTTGAATACACCGAAGCTGGGTCGATGATGGGTCTTGCCGGTCAGCCGGCGGTACTGGGAAAGTTCCGCCTTCAGCAACAGTGACCATTCCGTACCGATCATCTGTTTTGGCTGCTGCATAAACAAGTCTCCACCCAGATCCAGATTGATGGCATGAAAGCTACTGTCCCAACGGAGATCGCCGAAAACGCCCAAAGTGGTTCCGCCTATATCCCGGATCCTCGCCAATACTCCCGATTCCAGATAACGATCGGCGTATTCCTGAAACAGGCGATGGCCGACACCCAGTTCGAAAAAACGCTCGGAGCGATCGGCTGAACGGTCTTCATCGAGATTGCGCCGGCTGACCAGACGACCATAGTACTCCCAGGTTCCATCCTCTTGACCAGACATCGGCTGCAGTTCCCAGAGCGATAGCCCTTCGGTCTGAGTCGAGGGTATTTTATCTGCGATTGGCATTTCGGCTTGAATGAGATGCGCTTCACGCAACCGGCTTTGCCAGGGTTTTTGCAGGACACGCTGACGGAAGAGACGGTAATAGCTCTCCTGTCGACCGCTTCTCGGTGGTAACTGCAGCGCTTGCCAGCCGGGCTGAATAAATAGGAACCGGCTGATAGTCTGCGCTTCGATCCGTTCATCGACCCGCAACCAGGCCGGGCCTTCAAGCGCCAGTTCTACGGGTTCATCGACAGTGGAAACCTGATAGGCCCGTTCGTAGAATCGTTCCCGGCCCGCACCCGACAATTGTTCTTCATCCCGGATAGCGAAGCGCAGGATCTGGTTTTGCAGCGGATTGAGCATCTGCACACGCAGCACGTGCCGTCCCTGAGGAACCGATATATGTATACGCTGACTTGGATGGTTGGGTGTAAGCTGGATAAGATGGTTTTCGCTATCATCGAGACGATAGCTGATCTGCAAATCCCTGGCATCGATATAGCCGATCTCTTCCAACTTGAAGTTCAGGGCGACAGCCGTGGCAGAGGCTGAATTTTGTAATGCGATATTGACTCGCTGACCACCATAGATAAAGCGTTCGCCTTCCAGCAACGGTTCGAGCAACGCGCTGCGTACCCTCGAGCCGGGACTTTCCGGCTGAAATGTTGTCTGCCGTATATAGCGTAGTCCTGCACTGGAGACAATCCCGTCCATCGGCTGCCATCGATAATTGTGTCTCATTCTGCGCATTATGCGCTGCAAACGGCGATCGCTTGCATGCTCATGGAACCGAACCTCGGCCTGGGCCAGTATTGACGCGGCCTTTTCAGGCTGCTGTTCCGCCTGCCACAGCCATTGTGTCATCTGTTGGTAATGCTCATCCTGAACGACCGCTGCCGTATAGAGCCTGTGCGGTATACCTATGGCCTCGGCGTTGATTGAATCATCGCCGCTGATCGTCTCACTCTGAATAACCGGCATGAAGCTGTCGGATATGGAGCATCCCTTAAGCCAATGGACATCCTGCCCTGGAAACGGATTGTGCGGGTTGAAATCGTCAGCCGCACCAGGCTTTCCGCCCAGATCATAGGCCATGGGTTCGGGGAGTACTGACAATGGTCGCTCGGCGGATAGAGCTTCGACCTCAATCAGTTGCGGGCGATCGTGGGGCGACAGTCTTAAATGATGTCTGCCGGGTCCGATTGAATACTCGAACCGATGCGTTCGCCCCGGGAACATCACGCCACGCGACAGTTTCACGCCCTTTACCACGCTGTCGCCATTGATGGGAAAACGTCTCAAGCTTGATCCATCTGAGACCAGCAGCCAGTCATCCAGCGGAAAGTCAATGTCTTCACTGTGCAGCAGACGGGTATTGATGCGCAACGTGCGCGGCCCTTGCACGATCATTTCGACAGGTGAGGATGGTGAGGCCCGGAATAACCTGAAGGTCTGATCCTGATCGGGCACATTCAGCATTTCAACACCGTCAAACTTGACGATATTGTTGGCGAGCGAGCGCCACTGCCGCTCCCCTGGCAGTTTGTCCCACCAGGCGGCCCAATCCTCAAGCAAGGCCTCTTGATCCAATTCCGGATCTGTCAGGTCGTTTCGAAGTGCGAGACCTTGTTGCAAGGCCGCATTCAGCGCTGTTCCTCGTGGGCCGGCATTTTCCCACGCCGATAAGGCCGCTTTGTATCGACCTTGCCGCTGATGGCGGTAACCAAGCCAATAGGCCTGCAGCTGAGGATCGGCGAGAGTCTCTAAATTGGCATTGAAGGTACGCCACCAATCGGCGGAATAGGCGGCATCCAGCATGCTTCCTGCCGGACGCCGGTCTGGTGGAATTGAAAGCAGGATCTTTATCGCCCATACCGCTTTACCCTGTTTCAGCAACATCCTGGCCAGCTTTGCCAATCGGACTGGCTGAGGATCGAGGATGGCATGGGTTATCAGCAGATTGAGGAGCCCCTGATCATCCCGGTTCTGCACATATATCTTTTCCAGAGCAGCGACGGCCTGTTCCCTCAGTTGCGGATCCGCTTCATGTATCAGCATACCCCGCAACAGCAGTTCCGAGAGATTACCCTCACCCATTGCCGTCAGCGCGGCTACTCTCTGCATCATGGCATAATTACGCTGCCTGTTGCTTGTATAGAGGATGATATCGCTCCAGGCCTCCACAGCCCTGATCCAATCCTGATCTCGCATTGCCTCCTCTGCAAGGTGCAATGAGCGTTTCAGATTACCCTCGCCAGTCGATGACGAGCGTAAAACGGGCATGGGCCGCTCGATCCTGGCCACAAAGGTGGCATAGCGGGCATAGAGAAATCTAAGCAGGGGCAACCAGTCGTTCAACAGGGCCTCTTTTTGGTTGCCGCTTTCATCCCCCGGGAGGGTGTCCAGCAGCGTGGCAAGGCGAGACCGGGATTCAGCCAACCGCGGGATAGCCCCTATACTCTCGCGCATCAACCGATCGTGTTCCACAGTATCCAGGTCACTGATTAAAAACAGGTACTCAGCCTCGTTTGTCGCCAGCTGTCCCGTAACGCGCATCCCCAGGGCCATATCCAGAGGCTGGGGGTTTACTGCCGACTGCCATATACGCAGGGTTGATATCTCTGCGGGCAATGGTAACTCCAGGTCCGCAACCGATGTGAGGACAGGAAAACCGGCCGTCTCCCTCGGTGAGAGTCTATGCGCCGCCGTAGAGGCATTCGGCCAGTAGCTTGTCTCAGGCAGCGGCAATCCGGATTTCAGCCTGAGCCTTCTTGGCGGCTCATCATCGAACTGCAGAAACAGCTCACCCTCAATGCCGTTCTGATAATCGCTGATTAACAGCTGCAGACGCGAGTCATGGCGCCTTTTCGGCAGTGCATAGTGATAGGCCTTCTCTTCTCTCTCAGGCAGGGTCAGGAAGATTCTCCCGGTGACCCCTTTTGCCAGACTGTCCACCAATGTTTGCGGTATCAACAGGGGCGCCTTCTCATCCCAACGAAGTCTTGATTTTGCCGGCCAGCGCACGGAGACAACCCCACTCTCCGGCATCGTGACCGGCAGCAAAGGCCGAAAGAAACCGTGCCGGCCATCCATGGCTCGCGCCTCAGCGGCGATTTCCGGCAACAGCAACTGGTCTTCTGATAAACGGAGTGCCGCCTCCAATGCCGCCAAGCCGCCTCCGCTTAGTCGGTTGTCCCGCGCAAGCACACCAAGCCGTGTGATTTCATCGGATGCTGATTCGTATCGGCCGGGTATATCCGCCGGCGCCTTTGGCCGATTTTCCGCCACCAGGAAATCACCCTGTTCCGATACGCCCCGCAGGCGCAACAGGAGCGGGGTGCTGGCTCCTATCTTCAGGTGGTGACGGCCCTCGGGAATGTCGAGATAGCTGCGATTGACCATTCCCAGGACGCTTTCGCATCCATCCACACGCCATTTCCGATGCAGGTTGGCGCGACCGTATTGATGCCGGGTTTGGATGTTGATGCCATCCAGCTCCACATGAAGATGATAGATCTGCCGGGGTTCACTGCCGACTGTTTCATAACGCAGCCAACTCTCCATTTGCAGACGCTGCGGCCCATCGAACTCGGCCTCGATCTCCTGCGTGGGCCCCACCCTCCAGACAGATCTGGAGGTCGGCTCTTCAGGGCCCTGCATCTGTACAAGATCTCCCTTTATATCAGGTTGCGAACGGTAATCGGCCAGATTCGGCAGGCTTGGCGAACGGGATATGAAAAGTGCGACTTCGATGGGGTCGGAATAGTGTCCCGGCCGGCTCAAACGAACCAGTCTGTCACCTCCATTCGACGGCTCGACACCCCAGTTGTTTCCTATTCCTGCCTGCATCGGCGTCTCGAGAAACAATGCGGAGCCGTTTGAGAGTTCCAGCCGCAACTCCTCTGCAATCCATGGATCGCCCATCTTTATCAGGCGCAGACCCTGCCTCGCCGGCAATCGAATGAGTATGTCGCTGCCCGGTTCCAATCGTACCGTATGCAGACCCTCGTCTCGATTGTAACCGGGTCTCTCCCCTCCCAGCCAATGGGGAAGATGTTCCAGGTTATCCCAGTAACGGAAGGGAGCAATACCATCGGCACGATGCAGATGACGGCCCTCCTGGGCAAATACGGTTATGCAAAGACAGCTCCATCCGATCAAGAACCAAACTTGCCGGGATCGCATCAGTGCCGCCTCCCGGACAGACAAACAGCCATCTTGGTCATCAATGCGCAATCGCTCAGCAGTGCATGACGCGCATCACTACTCAGTTCTATATGCATAAAACCCTGATGGTCATACTTCCGCAGTATTGAGCCGATCTGGTTGGTCGTTGCCCCTAGCTCATCGACATCCCTGGGATATAACCCAACCTGTTCGTCGAAATCCGATGCGAGACACCGAACAAGGGCCTGAACATTCCCTGAGGGATGTCGCGTGCCATCGCTGATGATCACCTGACTGTTACGCCCCGGATCACTGTTTCTTTTGGCACTATCGAAACCATGAATCTGAATCACACGGCTATCCGCAGACAGTAATACCGCAGCCTCGGCAAGCGCGGTAAAATAGTTATCACCATTACGCACCAGATCCGCAGCCTTCCCATCACCATCTTTATTCCGCGCATATCGGGGAATGGTATTAAATGCCGCAATACGAAAATCGCCATGCCACATGAGGGCGTAACCGATATTGCCTGTCTTTTTATCATGGAACCGATGAGGTATCTGCAACAGATTCAAGGGACCCGATGCCGTGCGAATCATAAACAGCCCACGACCCTCACACCGGGAGGCGTGCTCTTTCAGGACCACTATGCTCTCTCCATCCAGCTCGGCAGGCAGCCAGTCGAAACCCAGAGCGTTCCATTGCGACCGCATGGCATTTTGATCCGTTATCCCTCTCAGGATTTTCGAGAAGAGTATGCGTACCCGGCTGAGCTCCTGCCTGCTTGGACGATGATAGGATTTACAGGGGGGTGCCAACAAATACCCCTCAGGTTCATGCATCTCCGCGTTTGCGCTCGGCGCCAGGAAACTGAGCGACAGCAGAAACAGTGTTACACCTCTCATCCCCGCTCCACAAACATATCGGTCTTGACCGGTTCGCCCGGATTGAGCCGGTAAAAGGAGAGATAACCCTCTACACCGAGCGATGGTTCGATGTGGATACGATATTTACCAGGCTCCAGATCCTCTCCCAACGGAAGAAAAAAACGCACACCCGCCGAAGCATGTTGCGATTGGGCGCCCAATATTGGTACCTTGTCACCGTCGCCTATGCGTAAATCATAAAATCGATCAGCAAAGGTCCAAGCCGTTTGAGGTTTTAGGGAATGTCCCACTCTGGAAACCTTGATGCTGAGACCTGCCCGCTTGGATTGAGAGGTGCTGAAGAACTGTCCCGTCAGCACCTCTTCCCCGGCTGACCGCTTATGGTAAACGAACACCATGCCTTTCGATCCCAGTCTGTTGCTGAAACGACGCAGTCGAGGTTGTCCGTCAACCTCGGTATGATTGATGAACCACTCTGTCTCGCCCGACGATTCCAGACGCAATCGGTACACGCCGGGGTCGATCGCAGGCAGACGAATCTGACCCTGGGTTGCGGCAAGGCTGGTTTGGTAAAACAACCTTTCGTCAAGAAACAGTGACAGCCTCTCTCTTTTACCGCCCTGCCTTAGATAGACCAAGCTTGGCGTTACCGTTTCCCGGCCAAAAACAGAACGCAGGCGAACCTGTTCGTCGCGCCCGCTCACAATTGGATAAAACAGACTCGCCATCGCTTCCTCGCGTATCGGAAGTTGTGAAGCCCGTTCCACCAATAGATGGCGCCCCCGCCACCGTCCCTCGGGACGAAACTCTTCCCATTCATAACGACCGGCAACGATATCTGGGTCATCCACGGGGGGACGGCGCTGAATATTCAACGCCGCGGTACGAAGCCCGTCCACTAATTGTCGTTCATCATCGGGCGTCACGATGAACCAGGCCGGTTGATAACCCGTATCCTGAAGATCACGGTAGTAATCCTCAGGAATACGCACACGCCTGACAAGGTTCATCGGCCGGGTATAGGCATTTACCCAGACTTGAGCATGACTCCTGAGCTCGATTGCAGCGATGTCGCCGGGCAACCTGAAATAGAAGCTGGTCGGCTCGGTGATAAGTTCGTTGAACGCGTCTCCCGCCAGTCGATCATACAATGAGGGCGTTGCCAGCAGTGTCAGCTTGCCATGCCTCAACACTTCACCCTTGTCATCGAGCAACCGATAGTCCACCTCTGTTTCCTGCTGTTCATCGGTGGATGACATCAATACCCGTAAATCTATACGCAAGGGTGTGTCTTGCGATGCCATATGCTCTAGTGTGTAGCGTATCGGTTGTTCCGCATCGAGCATATAGAGACGCAGATAACTGAGATCGGGCGTGATCTCCTGCCATGTTGCATCCATTTGTCGATAAGCCCGCATTACCTGTGGACCAGAGGCTTCAATCTCCAGCAACCCACCCTCGTACTCCTGCTGAAAAGCAATCCTATCCGGGGTCCAGTTATGAGTCGAGACATCTCTTTTGTCCAGACTTCGTCCATACCAGTGGATATGTATGGGTTCCTGTTGCGGTATGCGGTCACGCCTTACCGGCGTGAATTCCAAACGTACCCGTGACCGGCCTTCCGGCAACTGCACGATGCCCCGATGCCATTCATCCATGTAGAGACCGGCAGGCAGTATCTCCTGATCCAGCGGCTCCCCAAGATCCCCGTGTCGAACGAACAGCTTATGTACCCGATAATCCCTCCCCTGCACCCCTAATGGTCCAAGCGGTTTCCAGCTATTACGCAGCAGGTTACGCCGCTCCTCCGCCAGAAGAAGTTCAGGATTGTAGACCGAGCCACGTGCAAGCCTGACCCGCCGGGAAGAGGTCAACTTGCGCCATGCGGCATCAAGCTTGAGTTCCGTATATTGCTCCGGTTCATAACTTCGCACGGTAATTGCCTGTAATGGCGCATCCATAGACTTCACTTTAAGCATCAATTTCGCTGCAGACTCGATCAGAGGCATGATATGCACACGACTGTCAGAGGGAACCCTATCCGCCGCTAAAAAGGCGTTTTGATTTACCACCTCTCCACTCGTCATGTCACGATACTGCCGAATCCTGGTGCGATGATAGAATTCCCCGCTTTCCAACTCCCGGCCAGCGCCGTCAAGCAAACGATAGTCCAGTGCATACAGCCATCCCTCTTCCGGTGCCTCGACGAGGGGTCTGTCGACTATTGCATTCGTCACGATACGTAACATATCAGCGTGCCCGGTTAGCGGAAACACAGTCCACTGACCGCCGTCAAGACCGTATGCGATACTGCTACGTGTACCGGTGAGATTTCCACTGAGTCGCTCACCTTTACCCAGCCCCAGATCGATGCGTAACGTGGTTACGGCGACGTAATAGACACCGGCAGCAATCAGCAACAGCAGGAGAATTCTACCAAGCAGTCTCACAAGGCACTCTCCCACGTCAACAGCGCCATGCGGCTGTCAATAAAGCCCTGGATATCGCTACGGGAGAGTAATTTCTTGTCAGCCGTGAAGACTGAGTACACATCCCGTGGATTAAGGTTGGCAATCAGGCGCAAACCCGCTTCCTGCTGCAGACCGATCAGGAACGATTGACGGGAATTGAGGTCGATCAACCTCTGCCACGTATATTCAGGCCAGTCTGTCACCAATCCGCTGAGAGCCACCACATTTCCACTCTCCAGATAGCGACTCAACTGCCGCTGAAGCATCGACGGCAGTGGGGTAGGAGACGCAGAGTAATCAAGACCCGTTAAATAGTCGTAGAGATCGGCTTCCCGTGTCTGGATGCCCACAGCGGTAAAGCGTAACAGCTCCTGCCTATTCTGACCTTGCTGACGGTAAACGGAGCGTGCACTTGGGCTGAGCCAGAGGGCGACAAAGCCTTTATTGCGGGTGGCATTGATATAGAGGGATTGCGCCACACTGGCAATCTCGTATCCGGCTGTATCCTGATCTCCCTCGACAAAACGATAGCTGATACCTTCCAGTGCAAGCTGCTCCAATACCGGATCGACAAGCGTATCGGTTACACCTTGCGAGCTTGGTGTCTCGATCTTGGATATCAGTGCGTTCGCATGCTTGAGCTCCCCACGCCCCCTGCGGCTCAGTGCGCGACTGTGTATGACCAGCAGCGGCGTGTCAGCGGCCTCTCTTAGCACAACCTGATTAACTAAGCTGAACATATTCACCACATTATCCAAACGGATAATATCCGCACTTCCGTCTGTATTGGCGCCCGGATGCGAACCGGCCAATAGCAACGCCTTGGCATTAAGGCGTTGAAACAGTGAAACCCCATACTCGAAACTGTTTAGCTCATATAAGGGACGGGGCACTTGAACCAGATAGTTATTGCTCTTGCTGAGCCGGAATACATAGGTGCCCCAATAACGTCTTTCACCGCTGTCTGATTCAGCAAGGATTAAAAAGTCCTCCCCGGTCGATCGATGCCGGTAGCGTATCAGATGATAGTTCAATACCCCCGCGGCTGCCTGAATACCACGCAACTCTTCCAAACCATCCTCTGTCCATTCGCCCTCATGGTAGGATTTTGCCGACACACTCAACAGCGGGGTAAGCACTTCGGCATCGAAGAAGAGCAATTCCTCCACCTTTGGGACAACATAGCTATCGCTTCCCTGTTCCGCGATCCGATCTTTTCTTGCCAGGACCCAGTCTTGTAGAAAACCATCGATACGCTGGGATCCCAGGACCAAAGGCGGTGCTTTGCCAAACCCCACGGATCGGGACCGTACCGAACGAATGCCGCGCTGATTAAGCAGAAGTTCTGCAAATCCCCTGCGGCTGATTTCACGCTGACGGTTATCGAATGGAGCGTCCCGCCATTGAATGAGCAATGATCCCGTCAGCTGTTTCAATGCAGTCAAATCGAGGTCTGACGGCAGATCGACATGCACCCACAGCATATTCTCCGGTTCCTCAGGGAGATCTTCATTTATTGTGTATTTTTCCATATCGATGGCTGCGCTCAGACGCATGGTTTCTCGGGTATAGCGTCTTACCTGCAGAACATCCCGTTTGGCAAACACCGAATGAAAAACATGAAAGAAACTTTGCGGATTTGTCAGTACATCCGCAGAGCGGTCCGGATGCAGAAAACGACTGCTGCCAGCGACCGCCAGGCCACGGGCACCTAACAAATCGAACAATTGCAAACTGGCATCGAGTGCGCCGCGCTCATCCAACGGGGCCGGCACTTCGACAACCATTCGGCTCTTGTAATCGGACCTAAGCAGATAGTAGCCCCATCCTCGTACAGGCCCTCGTTCTCTCAAATAATAGTAACCCTGACCGTCATGCAGCAATTCATAACCCACCTTCTGAAATTGCACCAGTGCCTGCCGCAGATTGTGTTCCTCCCCTGACGAGAGATAATCATGCAACTGCGTCAAAGCTTCTGAAAACTGCTCAAGTTCAGAGGTCAAGGGAAGCTGAATTTTATTCTGACTCTGAGGTTGATAGAGCCGGACTCTGTCCTCGCGTACCCTATCCAATATAGGCAGTTGACTTTTTATCAGTTGGTGTGGATACACTCCACCGGCATGCGCTCCCAGGTTGATTTCCGGCCGAGGCATTAACGTCAGGGTAAACCCGATGGCGCTTGCTACGGCCACACCAACAAGAGAGGTCTGCAGTGTCGCTCTGGTCAAGCGCACCGCAATATCCTTGTCATGCATCTTCATCGCCATCAAGGTCGCCAACAGATAACCGAATGCATAGCTATCCGTAACCTTGACCTCTGGCATCAGCCATAGAATCAAATAGCCGAGAATGAGCTTGTATACAAATCCGATATTGAAAAACAACAACAGTTTGCGTCCCCCTTCAATGGAGATGTTTTTGAAGGGTTTGGTCTTTAAAAGTAGATGCGCGATGCCCAGTATCAACAAGGCTTCAAAAAAAGAAGCCAGTATTTTGACCGGCTGATACCATTGCAAGGCCAACAATGAGGGGATCATGATGCCACTGAAATCCCAACCATAGAGGAGGTTCATGCGAGAGGCGACGAAGGCGGTGGTTATCAGGATGATATAGGCCTTCGGGCTGGCCAGTATCGAAGATGCAATATCTTCATACATGTAGTTCAGGTTACTGACCGTAAAATTGGTGACCTCCATTAACCCGTAGCGCACGATCAGATAGGTGACAACCAGATTGCCCGCTAACGGCAGAACCCCCATGCGCAGACCACTCTTCCAGAATTGATTGGCGATTAATGCAATGATAATGAGGCCGAAACTGTGCAGGTTGTTGCGATAGTCAAAGGCCACATCGAATCGATCCACAAACCATTCACCCAAACCGGGTAACAGCCAGCCATCGAACAACACCCGTACAAGCACGCTTATCACGATCAAGGCGAAAAACCTATCCCGACCGAATAGCTGACTCCAATATCCCAGACGCGAAAGGAGTTCTGAAAATAACCAGACCAGAAAATAGGTAATGATGCTCTCGATTATGATGATCGCCGCAGCCCATGGCTTGATGATCATCAGTGGAACGAGATATCCCGGCACCACCAACCCGGACAACACCCATCCGAAACGCAGATTGAAAAATGCCACGACGGCCACACCGATCCAGACCGTGGTAATAACCGAACTGGCGAGTCCGCCCTGAGGAAAAAGTGGGAGGGGAAATATATCCATACGGTTATGCAGACATCTCTATCAACCCATGTATCTGTGATCTAACCGAATGCACGTAATTTGATCTCGATATTGGTACCGATCCCAAGCTCACTGGATGCTTCTACAGTCCCCCCCCAACTCTGTACACGATGCAACGCATTGCGCAACTGTGTGTAACCTTCAGTGACCCCATCATCTTCAAAAAGAAATTCCTGAAATCTGTCGTTGGGCATACCGAAACCCTGATTGTAGAATTTATATCGAACCCACTCCTGCTGTTCCTCAACAATGATATGAATTGTACTCTCCTCCGATGCATCCTTGATCAAGACATCGAGTACCGAGGCCGTTACATCATGCAGCAACTCGGGTTCGGCCATCACCAATGACAGTTCATCCGGCAGCTCGGCAACGATTCGGATATCCGACACTTCCACATGTCCGCTTATCGCATCGATATTCTCTAAAATAGGCTGTCGTCCATCGATCGGAAAGAGTTGCAGCGACATGGTGCCTATCTCTTTGTTCAAAAAAGCAGTTGCTTCCTTCAGCATCCGGTTTTCACTTTTGATGTGCTCGACAACCTTGCCGAGGGTATCCACCCGATCCTCCTCAGCCACACAACTGCTCAACTGTATTGCATTGTCCAGCCCACGACCGATTCGCTGGCTGAGATGCTGAATCAATGTTTCCTTGTGGCTATAGAGCCGATGAATGAGGGAAACGTCATCAAGTTCGAACAACACACCAAGCAACTCAAATGGTGTACTGTCTGCAGCAGTGCGCGCACTCGTTTCGTCATAATTGAGCGCCCGCATTCTGAGTAGAAAACGTTGATTTGGCAACGCGGTCAATCGGGCCGGGACTACTAGACTTCTGCGTTCCATGACAACTTGACGAAGCAGGTCCTGACATGCTTCACGACCGAAGTTTGTGAGTTCAAACATAAGGTCGAGGGCAGTGTAGTCGAAGGCCGGAATATCAGCATCCGCCATCAACTGCTCCAGATGGTGATTGATCTGCATGACCCGGCCAAATAGATCATACAGTACCGTTGCTGTCTCTAATCCGTCGAATACACTTTGCTGCACCGAAAGCCGTCGTTCCATCAGGTCAAGTGCCTGATGAACATCTTTATGCACGACTTCACCACCCTGAAGACTCAGGTACTGACTCAATATTCGAGCCTCTTCCGCTTCCTTGTTCAGCCAATGCTTTCGGTGATACAACAATTCGGCAATCTGATAACTGAAATCCTTGGCCATACTCTCCATTTGCTGGCGTGACTGAATCTTCGCCATATCCACACCGAACGCCCAGAATCCGAGAATCTCGCCGGAGTAGATCAAAGGCACTAGATATTGGTCCTCTGTTTCTAAGTCACTCTTTGCAAGATAGGTCTTCTCGATACGGATGGGGCCTCCGGTTGCGATTGCCGTACTGTAGGGTGTCCGTTCGTAATCGCGGCGACGTTCATCGATGGAATCCAGAGAACAGCGCAAGGCCTGGATCTCCTTGACGCGGTGATCTGCCTCAACACGCTCGAGAAAGATCAGGCGGGTCAAAGAGAGTGTCTGATCCACCATAGCCACCAGCTGCTCCCAGTGATGCGGTGTATCGTAAAATCTCGGTGGCAATGCGCTCTTGCGCAACCGTGAAGACATCTCGGCGAGCATGGTGCGCATCTCCAGTTCCATCCGTGCGGATTTCTCATGGGAGATCCATAAAAACATCACACTCTGCGCCATGACAAACTCCAAGACCGGCAGCCAGTAGTACAGCAACCACAGCACCAACCAGCCGAGAGTCATGTAGGCAGCCAATGACAAAATGGTGATCCAGGCACCCTCACGGATCATGAACCACTGATAGATAAAGACACTGATCAGGGTTATCGCTGTCAACCAAAGTAGGGCCACCCAAGCGGGCAGTTCCGTAATCACCCGCTCCCCAAGCAGACTGTCCAACATGAAACCATGAAATTCCAAGGCCGACATGGGCCGCATATTGGAAGTGACCGGGGTGTAAATACCGGGAGTTGAAGGCATCGTTGGTTGGCCGAATACGACAGAACGATCCGCGATCAACTCCTCGATCAGGTCACCCGCGAGGAGACGCTCGAAATGAAGCGTAGGGAGCGAATATCGCCCCTGGTTGAAGTTGATCAGAAATCCCCACTCAGCCACCGACGGCGTGTCGAAACCGCGTTCCCGGGCGGCCACCACTGCAATGGGATCCTGCATACTCCCATCTGCGAATCTTTGCACCGTGCCATGCCTGACTATACCTTGGGCCGACTCCGGCAGATTAGCCACACCGTGAACGATCCCCCGGCTTGATTCCGGCCAAGACTGCAAATGCAGTTTGTCCGGATCGTCCGGATCCTGAATCAGATAACGACCCAAAACAAGATTTTGTGTGTCTGCGAACTGATCAAACTGATCATGATCATCAATATCCGGTGACAACACCAATACCTGCGCAGCCTTATGCCGGCTCAATGCATCCAATACCGTACGCCATTCGATGGCACTGGGCGCACTACTCTCAGGCATTTTGACCAAAACCACACTCGGCTGGTAACTGCGGTTGGCGCTGTAATTGACGAGCCTGTCATACAACCACCCAGAGAGCCCGGAAAACAGACCAATCTGACTCATCGCCCAAATTGAAAATGCCGTCACTACTGCGATGATTAATGCGCGGTATCTAGCTGTAAACCAATTTTGTGTCATGTTTTAACAGCTATTCTGAATGAAAAATGCACTAGACCAGTAAGTTGTCGAAATGCCATTCCTGATGGAAATTGACACTCGCGCGGTAAATTCAAGAGAAACTCACTTCATATCATGAATCTTATCGGCAATTTGTGAAAATCTTAAAATTCAACAATAATTCAGAGTATAAAGCCAGGTTTCTAGTTATATTTCGTATAAATTACACGTAACTCACTACATTTAAAAGTAAAAATCAATTCCGCTCACACTTCAGAACCGCCAATTTCTCTCCTTTTCTAATTCCTGAGTACTTGCTCCACACACTCTGGTATCGAACACAGGACATAAGAAAAACCCACGTATAAATCGGGTTTCTTTCTACCCGGCCGCAACAGGCACCTAAACGCCTGGATCACTTCGATCCTATGGCTTTCCAAGAAAATCAGGCTTGGGGCAATTTGCTTAAAGTCTCAGCACATCGCCTTGTCAGGTTGTACGACAGCTGGATCGAATATCCTTGCTGATGCAGCAATCCTTCTCTCCGGAATGGATCACATAACCTGAACAAATCACTTAATCTCAATCCCGATCTGCCGACAAGAGGAGTGACACTCTGTAATGAGATGTCGGTTGTAATATGGTTTTGAGGCGATATAATTCACCAGCGTTCGTTTCACTCCAGAAACAACAATAATACAACGAGTTACAGCAAGGTATGTGATGAGTGCCGAACACAATGAAAATCAACAGTCACTCCCTGACGGAGTGATGCTGAATGCCTATCCGGACAGTATTGGTGGAAAACTCTCCGATATTGTCGGCGTATTGAAACGGCCAGAACTGAAGGACGCATTCTCGCTTTTCTACATCCTGCCCACTTTTTTCAATAGCGATCTCGATCGCGGCTTCTCCATCATTGACTATAACCTCAATGATGAACTCGCCTGCAAGCAGGATCTGAAGGAATTGAGCAACCTCAACATCACCTTCAAATTCGACCTTATCCTCAATCACCTGTCTGTGGCATCACCACAGTTCAAAGATCTGCTGAAACGTGGCGACAAATCTGAGTACAAACACTTCTTTGTCGATTGGAACGAGTTTTGGCACTCTCACGGCCAAATGGGAGAAGAGGGTTACGTCATTCCAAAGGAGGATTTCTTAAACAAGCTGTTCATGCGCAAACCGGGATTACCGATTCTAAAGGTCGGTTTTCCAGACGGCTCACAACGGCCCTATTGGAACACCTTCTATCAACAAGTCAATTACAAACCGGTGAGTGCCACTGATTTCACCGGCATTCAGGGTGTGACGCATGAAGCCGCAAAATCCATAGCGGCAATCGTAAATGAGAACATTGGGGTGGAGACGGATGCAAATCAGTTCAACCTCGACGGCTATGCCCATTACAAGAGTGAAATTCTCTCTGTAGTTGAACGCAACCGGTCCTACCTGGGGCAGATGGATCTTAACGCAAAGTCAAAGAAAGTCTGGCATTTTTATGAGGAAACGCTGAAAAAACTCAAGGATTACGGGGCGAAAATTATAAGGCTTGACGCGTTTGCGTACTTGCACAAAGAACCCGGGGAGAGCAATTTCTTCAACCGACCGGGGACCTGGGACTATCTGGAGAGACTGAAGCAGATGGCAAAACGTTATGGTTTAACCATCTTTCCCGAGATCCACTCAGAATATGGCGCAGGATTGCATGAAGAAGTGGCGCGAAAGGGATATCCGATCTACGACTTCTTCTTACCCGGACTTGTCATCGATGCCCTCGAACATGCCACTAACAGCCATCTACTCAAATGGATTGGCGACATTCAAGACAAGGGACTTCAAACCATTAATATGCTCGGATGTCATGACGGTATACCCTTGCTCGATCTTAAGGGTATTGAAAAGAAAGGAGTCAGGCGGGACGGCCTGTTGGATGACGAGAAGATTCAGACACTCATCGATCGCATCCTCGAGCGCGGTGGCAGGGTGAAAAACCTATACGGTCCGGATGGCAAGAAGATCGCCTACTACCAAGTCAACGCAACCTTCTTCAGTGCGCTTGGCGAGGACGAAGACAAGCTGCGTCTTGCGCGTGCGATTCAACTGTTCATGCCAGGCATTCCTCAGGTCTGGTACCTCGATCTGTTTGCCGGAAAAAATAATTATCTGGCGGCAGACAATGGTGGAACAGCAGGCCATAAAGAGATCAACCGTACCAACCTCTCTCTGGAAGCTATTGAAACCGGCCTGAAGACACAGATTGTCAGAGACCAGATTGAACTCATTCGCCTGCGCAATTGCTCAAATGCCTTCAAGGGTGAACTGGAGATACATCCCACCGAATCCCACCTCCTTCACTTAACCTGGAAGCACGCAAACGCAAGCGCCACATTAAAGGCTGACCTAAGCAGTTGCCGCTTCAGCATCGAACACTGCGACAGTAACGGAGAAAGCGCTCTTTTGAGCTTCTGATGCACGACCGATTACCCGACCACTTTGGCCTCGGCAGCGGTAATGCTCCAACACAAACCAGCGCCTGTTAACACTAATTCAATAAATCCCGGATGCGTTGACGTTATCGAATGCCGGTCTACTGCTTGGCATTCAATAATACAGAGGTAAAGGATTCCCGTTCAGGTAGAAGTGCCGTCAGCTCCGTTGCGGGCAGCGGGTGACTGAAGTAGTAGCCCTGCAGCTCATCGCAACCATAATCCTCCAGGCGGGCCACCTGCGATTCACTCTCGACACCTTCAGCAATAACCTCCAGATTCAGCCGTTTTGCCATATTTATGATGGTCAGAGTGATTTCTCTGGCATCATCATTGGATTCTATTTCCCGGATAAAGGAGCGATCGATCTTTATCCTGTCCAAGGGAAAATGTTGCAGATTGCTCAACGATGAATAGCCGGTTCCAAAATCATCTATCGCCAGCTTCACCCCCAACCCCTTCAGGGCGCGCATTACAGCCTTTGCCTCTTCAAGATTCTGCATCACCGCGCTTTCAGTAATCTCAAGTTCAAGTTGGGAGGGATCGAGACAACTCTTTTCAAGCGTTTCGCACACTTCAGTAAACAAATTCTGATCAACCAGCTGCAAGGGAGATAGATTGACCGCTAAGCGCAAAGGCCCAAGACCGCACTCATTCCATTGCTGCATTTGTTTACAGGCTGAAAGCAATACCCAACTGCCGATCTCCCTTATTAGACCGGTGTGCTCGGCCAGTGGAATAAAGGTACTTGGATAAACCAGACCAAGTTTTGGATTATGCCAACGCAACAATGCCTCGACGCCGATCATACGACTACTTCCTGTAATTACCTGGGGCTGATAATAGACTTCGAATTCGTCCCGTTTTATTGCGGAAATCAAAGCCTGCTCCAGCTGTGAGCGCTGCTCCACCTCCTTTGCCACCTGTATCGAATAGATACAAGTTTTAGTCAACTGCCCGACACGGGCACTGAACATTGCCATACTGGCATCACGCAGCAATGCATTGCCATCCGGACTCTCCTGTGGCCACAAACTGAGCCCCATACGTGGAGTCAGGAAGATCTGGGACTGTTCGAATTTAACCGGTTCCTGTAAAACATTGAGTAGATTATTCGCGATCTGTTGTGCACTGTCGGCGTCATTCAAGTTTTCTACCAGGACAGCAAAATCATCACCATTGAGATGGACGACCATATCGCCACTACGAATTGCATTGCGTAGTCGCTGCGCTATGGCTATCAGCAGCAGGTCAGTCACCGAATGTCCTACAAGCCCACCAGCCGAGTCCGACCACTGTATGTTTATAATTATAAGTGCGGCAATATTGTTATTGCGCCCATCCTCTCTTCCCAGTCGATTTAGCCTGCCCTCCAAGGCATACTGGTTTGGCAAGTCAGTGACGGCATGGTGCAGTGCCTGATGGTGCACACGGTCGCTGAGGGAACGATTGATACGTCTCGCATGCAGATGGGAAAAGACTCCCCAGAGAGGGAATCCCAAAACCAGTGATGCTGTCACGGCCATCGGCGGAAACCACAACTGCTCTATCGACATAACCATACCGGCCACAGCAGGCACGCCAATCACCGCCGCCAGGAAGATAATCATTGCCGCCGGAAAACTTGCATTGAACATGAGCAGTGCGGCGATTGCCGTAATCAGGATGGTCAGTACCTGATAGTGGTTTCTGTCTATCTCTCTGATCAGGGTCCCCTGCAGCAGCCCACTCAATACTTGGGCATTCAGTACGACACCCGGCATTCGCTGATGAACAAGCGAAACCGGTGTCGACATGACATCCCCCAGCCCGGTTGCAGTCGAACCTATAAGAACATACTTACCCCTGATCGAGGAGGCCGCCTCATCATCATTCAAAACAACATGTGCCGAGAGCAGCTTGACTGCTTCGGGATTGGGATCGAAGGGAATCAGAAAGCGTCCCCGGCGCAACCACCCTACATGCTCCACCTGACGGTCATGTTGTAGAGCGTTCTCAGGTAGTGGGTTTACATCTGTCACCTGCAATAACGCAAGTGAGAGCGCCGGCCAATGTGCGTTGCTGATACCGGCATAGAGATAGAAACTGCGGCACAGGCCATCTCTGTCTATCTCGAAATCGACGTGGCCCAACCCTGCTGCAGCCTCCGCCAACATGCTCAACGGCAATACTTCCGAGATCGGCAGCTCGGCGCTCGACTTGCTCGGCGCCACCACAAGCACCGTTCTACCATTGCGATCGATGGCTTGAGCAAACAGACTGTCTGCCTGCGGATCGACAGTATCGGATTCAGCAAACAGGATATCGAAGGCAACGGCTTTTGCGCCCATATCGGTCAAACGGTCCAGCAATTGCCCATGCACACGACGTGACCATGGCCAATGACCCAGATTATGCAGACTGGCATCATCGATGGCGACGACGACAACCTCGTCACTGATTTGGTTTCCCTGCAGGTTGAGGAAATTGTCGTAGAGGAGAAGGTCAAAACGCTGAACAGCGGCATTCCCGGTCAATAGATAGGCGAGCACAATCAGCGAGATGACCAGGAACACACCCCGCCAGTTGAGCTTATTTACCAGCGGGTGGACCATCCCGCTAAATGAAGAACAGGCCTAAAATGAAGAGCACCGGGACGGTCCATACCCCCTGATCCAGTGGCGGTTCGATTTGCTGCACGCTGCCCCATGGCCCCTCGTAGCCATCCATGTCGATGGCACGTACCCTTAAGTAGAGAACCTGACCCTGTGGTTGATTAAAACTGATCTCCGGCTGATCGGTAATCTGATCAAGCTCAAGGGTACTGAAATCGCTATCGAGGGCAACCTGTACCTGATAGCGTTGTCCTGCAGCACCCTCCCGCCATGAAGCCGTCACCTTATCATCTGCCGCTTCGATCGAGGGGTCGACAGCGTCGAGCGTGGGTTTGAGTTGCCATGAACGCACCACACCAGGCGGCCCCGACTCGTTGCCAAGAATCGCGGTGACACGCCAGTAATAGGTACCCGGTTTGGTGATCTGATCAGTTTGATACCGGGTGTCTTTCAGATCGTTTACCCGATGCGTTATCTTGTCAAAGCCCTCATCCATGGCAATCTCCAGCAGATACCTGTCGGCTGTTTCAGATTTCGTCCAGTGCAATTCCGTGCCACCGCCCCGCTGAACCGCCCCATCCGGAGGACTGATGGAGATCGGCGGCTGCGGTTGCGCGTCGACTAATACCGAAGCGACACGGCTGACACCTTCCAGCCCATTGACATCGATACCGCGGACCCTGATCCAATATCTGCCATCCGGGAGTTCGGGTAGCGGGAAATTGGTCTGATCCGACAATTGATCACGCGCAAGAACATCCAGATTCTCATGCCTGCTGACCTCGATACGATAATTTACAGCATTATCAATTGCACCCCATTCCAAACGCCAGTCGATGAAACGAACCACCTCCGGGATCTGCTTGAAATCGGGGGGTGGCAGCAACTCCACGGGTGGAATCGGTGCCTTGCCTTTCTCAACCCGGGTACCGAACCCGGCAGAAATCAATTGTTGTTTATCGCCACCGCTCACCTCGACCTTTCCTTCCAAAACCTCGATATTTGAGGTGGTGCCGTCTCCGGTCACGGCCGCGCGATAGACGGTACCACGCACCGCGCTTATCGCCGAGGGCGTATATATCTCAAAACGGGAACCGGGACCCACAGATGGCCGTACCCTTGTCTGCAATCGCCCTTGGATCAGGTGCAGCCTGGAATCGACCATACCGGTATCGCCATGGGCACTGAGATGGTCAAACCGCATCTCGCTATAACTGTGCAGGGTCATGGCGCTGCTGTCCGCAAAAAGGATGGCGGCGTTGCTCTTGGGCCCTGTCCGCAAGATATCGCCTAGATGTATCTGTGTACCGGATTTGAGTGATGCAGCCTGAGAGCCGTCGGCGTGAATAAGCTGTACCTGGCCTTCAAAATCCGCAAGCCGCGCCGGCACGGCATTGCTTTTTATCCATTTCATCGGAACACGCAGCCAAGAACCGGGCTGTAGGCGTTTCGGGTTTTTAATATTGTTCAGTTTCTGCAGCTTCTTAAACCGCAGCACGTTGTCCAAGTACTTTTCGCTGAAGTCCCAGAGATTGTCCCCCTCCACAACGGTGTAGATCCACTCCGCACTATTTGCCTGAGACACAAACACACTAAGCAGTATTGCCGCCACGAGAGCCCGGACTTGAAGTATGTATGACATCAATGAGTATCCCTTCACCCCGCTCAGTGAGGTTGCTGGACTGGGGCTTGCGATATTGTCATTTACATGCATGTCGATCTTGGCCTTCTCTATTCCAGTATGCCTGCCTTGGCCCTGGCACAAGTAATGTTAATTTCTTGGGCTTTCTTTCATTATACGTGATTTGCAAATCACAAGAGGGCACTGCACAAATCATTGATTATCAGCGTATTGCCTGACTTCTGATAAAAACCATCCCACCAGATGATCTAATAGCACATATATAACCAACAGAAAAGTAAGAGAATTAAATTCCAGCCGCAGAAACCGTATTTAGCTGATCACACAATCGGGGGGATATCGCCATCAGCACCAACCGGATTCGGCGACAATGGACAGAGACTGTTTTGCGACTTAACGACAATGTACGCCACCTTACACCCGGCCTGTCGAGTGTCAGCGACTTAACTCAATTGATTCGCTGCGTCTCCCCCGAAGCAATCCATCCACTCGAACATGGTGAATGGATTGAGTGATGGAACGCTTCAGGAGATCGGATTGTTAACAATAGTTGACAATTCACTTCCATATTAAGCGATCAAGAGAGACAAGGCCGCCTCCGTGGCGAATGAGATAGAGCATAGCCAGCGCCCACCACATATGCACATTCCAGGCATCCGGGTAGACAAACAGCTGGATCACGGCAGTCATGATTAACAATGAGAGGGCCGCGAAGCGGGTGAAGAGACCAAGCACCAGCAAAATGGGAAAAAAGTGTTCCGCATAAGTCGCCATGTAGGCAGCAATATTCGGTGGTATAAGCGGCACTCCGTATTCGTGCTCGAACAGCAGAAAGGTGGAATCGGAAATATCCAGAAAACCGGACACCTTACTCCTTCCGGACGACCAGAAAGTGTAAGCAATGGCCCCTCTGGCCAGCAGTGCGATCCCCCACTCCGGGATGGATTTGCCGATAAAGTCGAAAAGCCGTTGCATTGTATCGATGAGTGCGTTCATGGGAATCAACCATCCTAAATGTTATCTGTTATTGATCGTATTGTTGTTACGCAGAAACAGGTCATTCAGATTCTAAGAAACCGCTGACCAATTCAGAGGATTCCTAAAAATCACAGTGCACAGAAAGTTCCGTCGAACAGATATCGGGTAAAAAAGGCATTCAGGTCGAATTCCGGTTCCGTTTCCGCTGCATGGCTATAGGCCTCGGCAATGGTATCAGCGGATGCCAGCCTCTGGAGAAAAGTCAGGGCACCCGGGGTCATCTCCCTGATCTCAACCTCTGCCTTGGGGCGTATCACGACGATTTGCGACCCACCCTCATCAAGCGAGACGGTTTCATCCACCCGGTTACTCTGATTAGCCGACCAGATACGATAAATGGGATAAACGGATCCAATGCAGCGCATTGAGGGATGTGGCCTCAACCGGAGGTGATCCAGTTCATCCGAAGGCAGTTTGGCGATCTGCCGCTGTTCCAATGGCGCGGCATCATCGGCATGATAGGCGGCGGTCCATGCATACTCCAATCTTGCCACATCCGACAGGTAGGGTAGTCCGGAGAGTTCAGGCACCGCTGCAAGAAATTCGGCAAATCGCTCGCCATACAACAGCAGTGCACGATCCATGGGGGGATATTTGCGCACATAGGCTGTGGCCAGCATGCGAAAGGCTTCATCCCCCAACAGTCGCTTGATGACCGGATACATATCGGCAAGGGCATCACCGTTTAAAACGATGAAGTTATTACGATAGACGTTGAATCGCTGTACTTGAAGACCGTCATCCACAATCTCTTCGAGCAGCGCCTGAGCTGGTGGCTCCGATGAACGGAGGCCATCGCAAAACAGCTGTTGCAATTCAGACAGTGGCTTCATGGTACTGCTCACTGGCTGTCCTGATAATCTCTTCGGCAAAGCAAACCTCTCTGAAGAGTTCAGGAAACTCAGGGATGTTGCTGTCCCATTCGATCAGTGTCGGTACCGTGCCGTTGCTGTTGATATAGTTTTCATACAGCCGCCACACTTCACTACAGACCGGCGAACCATGATCATCCACCCGTAGTGTTGAACCCTCCAGGTCCTGGGTTGAATGTCCGGCAAGATGTATCTCCTCCACCATATCGTGTGGAACCGCCGACATATACTCATCCAATGACCAGCCATGGTTGCTGCAGGAAACGAAAACGTTGTTGATATCCAGAAGCAGGCCGGCACCGCTTCGCCTGGCGGCCTCGACATAGAACACCTGTTCCGGTATTTCGTTCTGTTTGAATTGTAGATATGTCGAAGGATTTTCGATAAGTATCTTCCTGCCAAGAAACTCTTGTACCTGATCTATATGTTCAACAATCAACTTCAATGTGGTTTCCGTATAGAACAACGGGATCAAATCATGGGTATACCATTCATAACCATGGCTCCAGGATAGATGTTCCGAAACCAGTCCCGGCTCAAATCGCTCCACCAACGACTTCAGACTTTTCAGGTGTGCGGTATCCAGCGGCAGATGACTGCCGAGTGATGTTCCGACACTGTGCAGGGAAATCGGATAGTCGGCACGGATACGCTCCAGGTAGTGCAGCGGCGGACCTCCACGCCCCATATAGTTCTCCGGGTGAATCTCGAACCAGCCTATATCCGGCTGCTGATCGATAATCGCCTGATAGTGCTTTGGCTTCAAACCGGCCCCGGCCCTGACGGGTACCGGGGCTGCCACCGATTGCAGTGATTTATCTTTCATCGGTTTTCGCGTTAGGCTTACTTCGCTTCCAGGGTACCGCCGACGATCTTTTCACAGGTACCTTTCAGCACAAGCATCCAGGCATTTCCCTGAGCATCGACCGTTGAGGTACCCGCGCAACTGGTACCCGGCCCTGCTGCACAATCATTCTTTCCCGCTTTGGCGACACCGTAGCACTTCTCGGTATCGGCGGCATTTGCCACGCTCATTGGCGACAGTGCCAATGCTGATGTTATGGCGCCGGCTACAATTGCGCTAGTGGTCGTTTTATTCATTTCTCTCCTCCTAATTTCAGGACTGTACATATAGTTAAATAGATAATGGCGAGGCACAGATTACTTTCACCCTCGGCACTATTGTACTTCAAAAAATGCCGCCCAATTTTTCAGCGAGTGGTAGTGTTAACATAAGCTTAACTTTGTTTATTACACCTGACCTCATATAACCACCTATTTAAATCATATAGTTACGTAATTCTCACAGAACAAGATCAAGTGTTGCGCCAGGAACGGCGAGCGCAATCGTGATACTCTCTTTATCTATTCGTTATAACCTTATTACAAAAAGACCTTCTTAAAACCCTCAATCTACTACTGTTGTACCTATACGTTGGTCAATAGAAGACAGATGCACTATCTGTCCCATAAGTGGATTTAACCCCGGCAACCTGTGGAGATCATGTTATGAAGGCTTCAGGGCTAATGGTGAAGTGTTTGGAAAACGAGGGTATCGAATATGTCTTCGGTGTACCGGGTGAAGAGAATGCCGACTTCATGATGTCGCTGGAACAGTCCGACAAGATAAAATTCATATTGACACGCCATGAGCAAGGCGCAGCATTCATGGCGGAAATCTACGGCCGTCTTAGCGGCAATCCCGCTGTCTGTCTTGGTACTCTCGGACCGGGGGCCACCAACCTGATCACCGGTGTCGCCGATGCCAATATGGACCGGGCGCCTGTGTTGGTTTTGACCGGACAGGGTTCCACCGCCCGTCTGCACAAAGAGTCACATCAGATCATGGATGTGGTGGATATGTTCAAACCCGTCACAAAATGGGCCACCAGTATATACAATGCAGTGACCATCCCCGAAGTTGTACGCAAAGCGGTGCGTATTGCACGCACCGAAAAGCCTGGCGCTGTTCACATCGAACTCCCGGAGGATATTGCCAAACATCAGGTTTCGGCAGAACCGCTGGATCCACGACGGTTTCGCCGTTCGGTGGTGGACGACAAGATTCTCGATCAATCCTTTGACTTGATCACCCATGCCAAGCGGCCTGTCATCATAGCCGGCAATGGCGCAATTCGCCGCCGTGCCGCCAAACAGCTCCGCCTCTTTTGCGAGAAAACGGGTATCGGTGTCTTGAGTACCTTCATGGCCAAGGGCGCAGTCGATATGGATGCAGACTACTGTCTCTACACGATTGGACTTGGCAGCAAGGATTATCCGACCCTGGCTATCGATGAGGCCGATCTGGTAATCACCCTTGGTTTCGATATGGTCGAATACCACCCGAAACTATGGAACCCCCACAAGAACAAGCCCATCATTCATGCCGATTTCCTGCCCGCGGAGATCGATGAGTATTACCATCCTCAAGTCGAACTGGTGGGTGATCTCGCGCATACCTTGTGGATGCTGAATCAACGCCTGACGACCCATGGCATTCCCAAGTACGACCTGGCCCAGCAAGCAGAAACCCGGCGATTGATGCAGAACGAATTGGCCGAACACGCCAACGACGACACTTCGGGGACGATACGTCCACAAAAGATGTTGTGGGATATCCGTCATGTAATGGGGCCGGAGGATATCCTTCTCTCCGATGTCGGTGCACATAAGATGTGGATTGCACGGCACTACCACTGCCATCAACCCAACACCTGCCTGATACCCAACGGCTTCTGTTCCATGGGTTTCGCCCTGCCCGGCGCTATCGCCGCCAGCCTGGTGGCGCCACAGCGACGTATCCTTGGCATTTCAGGTGATGCCGGTTTTTTGATGAACGTCCAGGAAATGGAGACTGCGAAACGACTACACAGCAATCTGGTCATGTTGATCTGGGAGGATCATGCCTACGGTCTGATCGCCTGGAAGCAGGAAAGCGAATTTGGCCGGCATACAGACCTGTCATTCGATAATCCCGATTGGATGCAATTAGCCGGCGCATTCGGCTGGCACGGTCATCGCGTTGAGCAAAGTAACCAGTTTGCGGATACTTTGGAAACAGCATTCAAGCAACAGGGACCGAGCCTGATCGTAGTGCCTGTCGACTACAGTGAGAACATGGCCCTTACACGACGCCTGGGTGAGATGACAGAACCTTGCCCGGTCGCCAGTTAATTTTGGAAAACCAGGAATTTTGTTTGTGCATAACAGCCACACGTTGGATAAATTACAGGTGGAAAGAACAATAAGTGGAGTTCGACAATGATGACAGCAGTCACAGAAAGCTGGGTATTCACGATATTCGAGATACTGTCGGTTATGTTTGTTTTCCTTCTCGGAATGGGGGTACTCACATTGATCGTTCTCTACATCATCGATATCACCCAAACTCAGCAGACCATCCGACGCAACTACCCGGTGATTGGTCGATTTCGCTATTTCTTCGAACATCTGGGTGAATTTTTCCGCCAATACTTTTTCGCCATGGACAGGGAGGAGATGCCTTTCAACCGGGCTGAACGGTCCTGGGCCTATCGGGCCGCAAAGAATGAAAGCAACACCATTGCATTTGGGTCGACCCGGGATCTGCGGCCAACCGGCTCCGTACTCTTTGTCAACTGCCCCTACCCGACCCTGGGCGAGGATGCGGTACCGGCGACGGAGGTGGTTATCGGCCCGGGTTGTAAGACACCCTATACAACCGACTCCCTTATCAATATCTCCGGGATGAGTTACGGCGCCTTGTCGGTACCCGCGATACGCGCTCTATCAGCCGGCGCCCGGCAAGCGGGATGCTGGATGAATACCGGCGAGGGGGGTCTGTCACCCTACCATCTCGAAGGCGGTGCGGACCTGGTATTTCAAATAGGCACTGCCAAATTCGGTGTGCGCGACCGGGAAGGAAACCTCTCTGACGAACGGCTGATGGAGATTGCCGCGCATGACACAGTACGCATGTTTGAAATCAAACTCAGTCAAGGTGCTAAGCCGGGGAAAGGCGGCATACTGCCCGCCGCTAAAGTCACTCGTGAGATTGCGCAAATTCGCGGTATCGAAGAGGGCCGGGATGCAATCAGCCCCAATCGACACCCTGACATCAATTGCGCGGATGACCTGCTGAACATGATCGAACGGATCCGGCGCGTTAGCGGAAAACCTGTCGGTTTCAAGACCGTAGTCGGGGCCTATGGCTGGCTGGAAACGCTGTTCGAAACGATTAATAAAAGAGGCCCGGCATGCGCACCCGACTTTATCACGGTTGACGGAGCAGACGGCGGAACAGGCGCAGCTCCCATGGCGTTGATGGATTATGTGGGATTGCCGCTCAGCGAGAGCCTGCCCATGGTCATCGACATGCTGTGCGAATATGGCCTGAGAGAGCGTGTCAAGGTTGTCAGCTCCGGCAAGCTGATTACCCCTGCAGGGGTAGCCTGGGCATTAGCTGTCGGCGCCGATTTCGTCGCTTCCGCCAGAGGGTTCATGTTCGCCCTGGGCTGCATCCAGGCATTGCAGTGCAATAAGAACACTTGCCCGACAGGTATCACCACGCATAATCCGAAACTCCAGCGTGGATTGGTATCCAGCGACAAAGCCGTACGCGTGGCCAACTATGTAAAGAACATGAACTATGAGGTCGGCCTCCTGGCACACTCATGTGGCGTACGGGAGCCTCGGGAACTGAAACGCTTTCATGCGAGAATAGTGATGGAAAATGGGAAGTCCATGCCGCTGGATGTCCTCTATCCACCAAAATCACCTGCTTCAGCCTGATCGCGCCTGCAATCATTGTATCGTAATTTAGGGAAGTGGCTGCCGTCTTTTTTAGGAGATAAAAAGAGCCATAACAGACAGGGCGGTCAAAATACCGGGATCAATCAGGAAGCGGAGATAATCTCGGTTATCAAGCCTTGTCGAATCCAGCCTTTTAGCAAACCCGCCGCCCGCATCGATACACTATCCAGATCAATCCGACTCGCCAGTATTTCACATGCATCTTCGAAGGTAGAGCCGTTGCGCAGAGAATCGAGGGCCAACTGTTCGTCCTCCTCAAGGGAACGGAATCGTGTGACCAGATCCTGACGCCAGATCAACCAAGCGTCACTATGTGTCTGTGTACAGATCGGTTCAACTTCGAGTGGCGGATCCGCGGTAAGCGCCTTCCAAATGGTTGGCACATTCCATTCAAGGTCGATGCGGCGGACGCTCGGGCAAAACCCAAACCTCAGCATCGGCCATGCATCAGCTGCTATGGATGCCATTTCCTGCTCCGTAACGAGTTCACAATCCGCGGCATCGAATGCCTGTCCTAATGTCCATTCAAACTTTGCCAGTTCTGGTAGCCAGGCTAAATCATGGATGTCATGATTCGTTTCAACCTGCTCGTTTAGATAGTCAGGAAATCGGCAGCCGAAATCGCGAAGACTGAAAAAGCGTGAAGGGTGTTGCTGTATGTACCCTTCTGTGAGGAGATCGAAATGATCACCGCTGATTGCCATGCTGACGGCGGGATAGTCATTCGTCATCACCTCTTTCAAACGTGCGACATAGGCATTCGCATAAACGGAAAGCTGATACTGTGCAGACGTACGACCCCCTCCGTTTACCCATGAGATCTGGTTTTCATTTCCAGGCTCCAGTATAAACCGCTGAAATCGTGACTGTAATTCACCCAGGTGTTTCATTGTCGACACTCTTATGCTACCTGATCTTCAAAGCTGGTTTCACCGATACGCCGCACACGATCAAGTTCCTGCAGCAAATCCGCAAGTGGCGGTATATTGTCATCGCGTTCGATCATCGTACTGACACGGCCAAAGCGCTGAATAGCCTCTGCGTATAACTCATAAACCGGATCTGCGATAGGGTGATCATGGGTATCTATGATCAGGTTTTCCTCTTGGGTATGGCCTGCCAGATGAATCTGATAGATACGTTTACTGGGCATCGCCTGTACAAAATCAGAGGGATCGAAATTATGGTTATAGGCGCTGACATAGATATTGTTGATATCCAGCAACACAAGACAGTCGGCGCGCTCCGCAACTTCGCGCAGAAACTCCCATTCACTCAATTGAGATTCACTATAGCTAATGTAACTCGATACATTTTCCAACAGCATCTGCCGCCCCAGATAGTCCTGCACTCTGTTGATACGCTCTACCACATGATCAAGCGCCTCTTCTGTATAGGGCAAGGGCAACAGATCGTGCAAATTCAGTTTGTTCACACCGGTCCAGCAGAGGTGATCGGAAAACCACTCAGGCTCCACCCTTTCTATCAGCGCCTTGAGTTTTTTCAGATAGGTATAATCCAGTGGTTCTATACTGCCGATAGACATCGACACGCCATGCATAACCATTGGATAAAGCTCACGGATTCGACTCAAGTAATGAAGCGGCTTACCCCCGTCCACCATGTAATTCTCGGATATAATCTCAAACCAGTCGACATCCGGCCTCGACTCGAGCACGTCATCGTAGTGCTGTCTGCGCAGACCCAATCCATAACCGAGAAAAGGCCTTTGACCACCTATAAATTCGCTCACAACACCCCCCCAACAGACAAACAGTAAAATTGCAGCCTGGGAACTGGCATCACTATCCTCGGATAGCGCACCAGTCCGGCTGCGCTATAACTATCCCTCTGGCTTTTCGGTTGATCCACCAATATCATCACAGGCTTTCTTTGACATATTCACAAAGCCCTGACCTTTGCACGAAGCTTGCCCTTTACAGGCATTATTGGCAGTCTTACAGTCATTATGTCCTTTGCATTTATTGACACCATAACAGTGTACATTCGCGTCACTTCCCGCCTGTACCGTAGACACAGGGGCAACGGAAAACAGTGAAGCGGCACCTGATGCCAGTGCAATCGAGGCAAACTTTCTGCGAGTAATCATGAGTATCTCCTTCGGTTTTTTAATCATATCTGTTATTAACACCAAGGCCTTGCCATAGGCGTGATTCAATTCTTGTGAATAAATATCACGTAAGTATCACGGCAAAGTAACAATAGTTTTCACGCAGCCTATAAGCCGGAAACAGCAATACGCATGCTGTTACCATGGTTCTGGCATATGGTCATTGGATACAGAATGGTAATTGCTTAATCGCTTATAGTTATTGGGCAAGCTGTAGACACTGCCGCTTGAGGCGGATCTGCTATCTTGAGTAGGTAAGTGAATAGTTCGAGGGCCACGCAATGAGTTTATATGAACGCTTTTACAGGCGACCGATTATTACCTTCATAGTCCTGATCGCATCCGGTCTGACATTCGGTGCAATGACCGTCAATATTTTTCGCCTGTTTGCCGCCAACTGGAATTTTATTTTGACCTATGGGCTCTTGGCTTTACGTGAGGGTGCGTTAACACAGACGATGGAACTATTGATAACCGGTATGCTTTCAATGGTATTTTTTCTGCTATTCAAGTTTTGTGAGAAAATATTGATTGACCGTATAAGCAGCTACACTTTTTCCCTAACACGCATTGCGAACAAAAAGAAGACATAAGAGACTGCGGCACAAAATAGAGTGAATTAACCCCCGCTTGATACGGTAAATATCGGAATAACGTATTACTTATGTTTAACCTGTCGGTTTAATTTGAAGTTTTTGTGGGATTTTTTCTGTACCTACCACAGCAGCGAATATACGATGAATGAGAGGTGTTGATAATGTTATTTTTCCAGTATCAGATCCGTTTTTGGTTTTGAGATACATAACAGACAGTAACCACGCCCGGGATTGATGGCCGGCACTTGAGTATATTCGACTTCACCTTGGACAAGCCTGGTACGACAGGAACCACACTCTCCCGCCCGGCATAGAGATTCAACTTCAACACCCCTGGATTCAGCGAATTCCAGCAAGGAGTCATGTGATTGGATCCAACGATAGCACTTACCACTTTCGCTAAAGTTAACGATCACATCCAATGCAGGTTCAATCGGTGGTCTATCTATCGCCTCATCACAAATGCCATTTATATAAGTGGATGATTCAACAGCAGAACTCTCTCCGGAATCGAGCAGAGTCTTGTCTCGCCGCAGCAACAAACGAATCCCCGCCGAGAAGATCGCCAGAGCCAAAATGGCGGTAATTATGATTAAATCGCCCATTACCATATTCCTATCGACAAGGCCTGATATAGGACTGACCATCCTGAGTATGCACGGAATAGCTTAAGTAACGATGAAGAGGCCTGTGACAAGGATCACGGATACACGAACCTTATAGCCTGCATGTGAATCCTGGCCATTAGCCACCCTGTTTACAGCTGATTCAAGCATGCATTGTTGGAGATAAAGGGCGTCCAGCATGCACCGGTGTCAGTCATCGGGACGACAACATTTTGCACAACCAGAGTTAAAAAACCAGTCAGTATTTGAGAATATTGGAGCCGGCGAGAGGATTCGAACCCCCGACCAGCTGATTACAAATCAGCTGCTCTACCAACTGAGCTACGCCGGCTGGAGAGTGCGAATTCTATGCGTTTCTGTGTCTTGTGGCAAACTTAACGGCATGCAGTCTCCTTTGCTTCGAGATCAGGAAATTTGGCGAATAGATCTTTCCAGCCCTTTTTGTTATCGGATGTAGGTGTACCCTCTTGAAAATAGAGCCAATATTTGGTTTTTTGACGATAGCGTGGCTTGATAATCGCTTCATATCCGAGGTCTATAATCTCATTTTTCCGCGCCTCCGCACGCTCCTCGTTACGGAACAGGCCGAGTGATATAGCATGTACGAGTTCACCGCTGGTAAATCGCCACAAATCGCTCACACCGTCCCCCTCCAGGCGATTTGAGATTTCGATCGCTTCCCGCCTGGTGGCTTGCGGGGGGATTAAAACCCAGACACCCGCCTGCTCATTACTGGTCTCCGACTGCAACTCCGGTTTCAAACCCAACGCGCGCAGACTTACGGAGACGATCTCAGCGTCAGAACGGCTTTCCAGGTAACCGATCGTTCGACATACCGGTATCACTTCCGGTGCCGGTATCTCAGCCACAGTACTTTCACTCTCTGGCATGTCAAACTCGGGTTCGGCGGGAGTCTCAGCTTCTGCAATGGGAACCTCAGGCAGAGGCTCTGCAATCGGTTCGGTAGGGGCCCGCTCCTCCAAAGACAGATCAGCATCCGGTGTCTCAGTTCGATCATCAGATGAGTCCTGTTGTAGGTGGTCGGCATCCGAATCGTTCACACCGGCAAGTACAACATCATCGGTAACGCTTGGCTCAGTTTTCAACGCCGCAATCTCTTCATAGAGAAAGAGTTCGCCCACGTCCGGCAAGCCATTCTCAACATTTTTTTCTGCCTTCTGAGGGTAGATCAGGATAAACATCCCCAAATTCGCCAGCAGCAGAATGAAAAAGAGCCATTTCATAACAATACTTTATCTGTTGTGTTCATTTCGCATCCTGTGGCGAAGTCATTCAGTGCGTTGACTACCCCGCTTGACCAGACTGTAAACGCAACCCGCCCAGAACCAGACCATGTACGACTTGGTGGGACACTTCAAGGTGGCGTGTCAACAATTCCGCATCGCCACCCGTAACAACGCAAAGGACATCACCCATTTCCCGTGCCTGCAGTGTTTGATACAGTTTTTCCACGGTCGCACATTGAGCCACAATGGCGCCTGTAAGGATGCCGGATGCGGTATCGGTAGCGAAGCAATCGCCAATCTCACCGGTATCATAATGCGGGATATCGGTATTTTGTCTCAGACAATGGGCAAATACCCGCAATCCCGGCAAGATGATACCACCGATATGTCGTCCCTCTCCGTCCATGGCATCGATCGTTGTCGCTGAACCGCAGTCTACGACAATCTGGGGTAATTCCGAAAGGGCACGCGCCGCGATAAGTGCCAACCAACGGTCGACACCCAGTTGACCAGGCTGTTTATATCCGTTTGTTACTCCGTACTCCCGCTGCCGTGTTTCAGCGAATAACGGCATTATCTGCCAATGCCGTTCAATCCAGCCCAGCAGTTTCGCATCAATATCCTGTTGGCGCACACTGGCGATATAGACCGCTTCTGGCTTCTTCAATTTAAGCCAGGCCTGTTCAATCGCAGCTGGGAGATTGCGTGATTCCGCCTGATGCAGGATATCAACGTGCAGGTCATCTTCGGTTGCCCATTTGATGGCCGAGTTGCCTATATCAACATAGAGTTTCATCTTCTTTCATCAACCAGTTGCCGAAGACTCACCTCACCGGCGTGAAATGACTGCTCCTTGCCATTGCATCGCAACCGGATCGCTCCATTCAGATCAATTCCCAAATGTTCCCCCGCGTGGACCTGGCTATGGCTGCGAATTTCCACCTCTCGACCCAATAGCAGATCATGCCTATGCCACTCATCAAGAAATGATTGCATACCATCGGACTGATACTGCCGTATCACATCTCTCAGATGTTGGATCATCCTAGATGCCAGTTCGCTGCGGGTCGGCCTGGTGATATTTGGAATAGAATCCAGATCGATCCACGGTTGGTCTATATCACCGCCATGACTGCCCAACCGGGTATTCAGACCGACACCGATAACAATCTGCGAGGGACCACTGGCCTCCCCCGTTATTTCCAGGAGAAGACCGGCCAATTTTTTGCCTTGCCACAATATATCATTAGGCCATTTAAGTCCGGCCTGATCACAGTTCAGCTCATGCAACAAGCGCACAATCGCAATAGCCGAAGCCAAGCTGAGTCCCGCAATCTGCATCGGCGGATGTTCGAAATGCCACAACATTGAGAAATAGATATTTCTACCGAAAGGTGAGATCCACTTACGACCATGCCTGCCCTTACCAGCCAATTGCTGTTCCGCCAGGCATACGGTCCCTGACTCAGCACCCGAAGCTGCCTGCTTCATCAACCAACTGTTGGTGGAATCTATAGAGGCGTGCAGAACCAATGCCGGTGGCGCCTCATCATCGACATCGCTCAGTAGTTTAAGAATGGCGTCATGATTCAGAAGATCAAGCGGTTCACGCAAGCGATATCCTCTCCCTGTCACCGCATCGATCTCGAGATTATATTCCTCCTTCAATTGTTTGAGTTTTTTCCAAACTGAAGAGCGCGTCACGTCCAACAGACGTCCCAACTCCTGACCTGAGTGAAACCGTCCATCCGCCAATCTATGAATTAAATCATGATGCCGGTACATGGCCCTTTAACCAGTTATTAAGACGCTGCTGCTGAATGCTGCCGGGATGTTGGGGGAGATAGATGGTACAGGTATCGGCCTCAGCCGGATGCGCAGTGAAATGGATAACTTTTAACTCATCCCTGCGAAATACATGCATCTCAATAGATACTCCCTCCTGTTGCCTGGCGATGTATTGTTCCATCTGTTTTGCATTCATGCTCAACCCATCTACGGCAACGATCTCGTCACCCGCCGCCAGCCCTGCCTGCTGAGCTCCACCACCATCAAATACCTGCAAAATCCGAATCCTCTTTTCCAACTGTTTCCATTTAGCGCCCAATACCGGTTTGGCTGGAGCGACCTTTGGCGGTTCTGTTACCACCCTGCCCTGATCCTCACTGGATTTAGCGGGAAGCAGATGAAGCTCTACAGCAAACTCGGCCAAGATCTCGGCAAGTGGTAACTCCTCTGTTGAACGGACCCCAAGATCAAACAGTGGCTGCAGATCCAGGGATGTCACTTCAACCACGAGTTTTTCAAATCCATCCTCCGGAACACCCACTGAGCGACGACCATATCGTTGCCACATCTCGCGCATTACATCATCAAGTGAACATGAGTTGTCACTCTGCAGGCGTATGCTCAAATCGAGCAGGAGGGCGAACAGGGCACCTTTGGCATAGTAACTTACGATCGCATTGGGCGCGTTCTCGTCCTGTTTATAGAATTTTGTCCAGGCATCGAAACTCGACTCCTCCAGGGTTTGTTTATGTCTCCCGCTGTTTCTCATCACACGCGTGATTGTTTCCGCCATCATTTCAAAGTAGGCCTTTCGCTCAATCACGCCGCTCCTGACAAGGATCAGTTCATCGTAATAGGACGTGATCCCCTCAAAAATCCATAACTGACGGGTGTACACCTCTGCTGCTGTCCCCTGTTGCAGAAATACTTCCGGTGTTATCCGCTTGACGTTCCAAAGGTGGAAATACTCATGACTGCAGAGTGCCAACAGTTTTCGATAACCGGTTGTGACGCCTTCATCGCCCCGTTTTGGCAGATCGTCCCTGCCAATCATAAGGCTGGTGGAGTTACGGTGTTCCAATCCTCCATAACCATTACCGACCACTTGAAGTAAAAAGAGATAATGCGATATCGGCAATTCACCGAACAGCTCCACCTGTTCATGGCAGATCCGACCTAAATCACTGCAAAACCGCTGCAATTCAGCGTCATGTACACCGCTGATAACCAATCGATGCCGTTGATCATTCACCATGAAGTCAGCGTCGCTAAAATCTCCTGCCTCAATGGGATAGTCGATCAGTGCTTCATAACAATCACAGAGGTAGTTACCAAACCCTGCTTCATCGATATGCTCCGCCGGCATAGCGGTAGCCAGACGCCACTCTTCGGCATAACTCTCCCCCGGACGATCAATACTCAGCCTGCAGGACTCATTTTCAAATCCAGTGACGCCTAAGAACAGACACGGTCCATTGATATATGCTTGTTCGGTATCGAAATACGCAGTTCTGACGGTCAGTTCCCAAGCATAAACCGTGTACACGATACGCAGTTCACCTGCCACCGATGATACACGCCAACTCTGCTTGTCAAGCTTGACCAGCTCAATAGGTTCACTTCCTGACAATGCCTGGATGGATACTATATTGCGGGCGAAATCACGCACCATGTAGCTACCACGTATCCAGCCGGGAAGGTAGATTATCTGCCCATTGGTATCGGGCTGCTTCACGGTTAGCTCGACTTCAAACAGATGCGCTTGGGGTGATTTGAAGCTTAGCTTGTACTCAATCATTACCTGTCCCACTGCATGACCGCCTGTTCGCCTTTTTGATTTACCGGACGTGCTATCAAACCGGCATGGTTTG
The DNA here is from genome assembly GCF_964212655.1 of Candidatus Thiodiazotropha sp. LNASS1. Lineage (NCBI taxonomy): Bacteria > Pseudomonadati > Pseudomonadota > Gammaproteobacteria > Chromatiales > Sedimenticolaceae > Candidatus Thiodiazotropha > Candidatus Thiodiazotropha sp. LNASS1. The sequence goes on from NZ_OZ156465.1 coordinate 2,558,133, forward strand.
CACTGACCTGGTAGTGAGCACCTGCTTCAATCGGCATATACACCGAACTGCCATACATTGTATCAACCATGCCAAAATGATCGGTCAGGTTAGCGATTATGCTGTCGATAATCTCATAGTCCTCATGCAGATTATAAACCTTGATAACGCGATTGCCCGGTACCACATATCGCCCCGACAGCGCATCCAAACGCACAACCGGATCCTTTCCAAGCAACGCAACCCACGGTTTCCATTTGATAAAACGCGCATCCAACCGCCACTCGCGTGCTGAAAGAGCATAGTTTCTGCGCTTACCGTTGACCGTCAACCTCAGGGATGCGGTCCCGGCATCAACGGTAACGATCTCAACCTCAGCCAGTACACGTTCCTTGGTCAACTGAATATAGCTCTGAACATTAAACAGCAGCATTGAGATAAAGGTTGCAACGAGCAGAACAATCAGACCCAACAAACCGTTCAGGCTTGCTGCAATGAGCTTCCTTTTGAAAACAAATTGACGAACCGCCAATCCAGTCAGCAGGAAACCGAAGACAAGTAGCGTCAGTGAGAGAATCATAGTCTATTCAATTGCAATCCGATTTCACGATCTTTGAGATCACAATCTAACACGTTATCGTTAAATCCGAGCCAGGGAACCTATACTGGTTCACATCGAGACAAAAAAAAACCCCGGACCTTCAAGGTCCGGGGTTTTGCTGTAAAAACCTGGCAGTGTCCTACTTTTACATGGGGAGACCCCACACTATCATCGGCGCTATGTCGTTTCACTTCCGAGTTCGAGATGGGATCGGGTGGTACCAACACGCTATGTCTACCAGGTAAACTGTCGGAGTCGCTCCCTAGGAACGACTCAGCATTCGGTTAGATCGCAAGGCTATATCTATGGGTGTTGCGTTTGCTTGAACTCAGCCCAAAATGTTTGGGTGTTATATGGTCAAGCCTCACGGGCAATTAGTACTGGTTAGCTTCACACATTGCTGTGCTTCCACACCCAGCCTATCAACGTTGTAGTCTTCAACGGCCCTACAGGGACCTTAAAGGTCCAGTGAGATCTCATCTTGGGAGGGGCTTCCCGCTTAGATGCTTTCAGCGGTTATCCTGTCCGTATTTAGCTACCCGGCAGTGCCACTGGCGTGACAACCGGAACACCAGAGATACGTCCACTCCGGTCCTCTCGTACTAGGAGCAGCTTCCCTCAAATCTCAAACGCCCACGGCAGATAGGGACCGAACTGTCTCACGACGTTCTAAACCCAGCTCGCGTACCACTTTAAATGGCGAACAGCCATACCCTTGGGACCGACTTCAGCCCCAGGATGTGATGAGCCGACATCGAGGTGCCAAACACCGCCGTCGATATGAACTCTTGGGCGGTATCAGCCTGTTATCCCCGGAGTACCTTTTATCCGTTGAGCGATGGCCCTTCCATACAGAACCACCGGATCACTAAGACCTACTTTCGTACCTGCTCGACTTGTCTGTCTCGCAGTCAAGCACCCTTATGCCTTTGCACTCGTTGCGCGATGTCCGACCGCGCTGAGGGTACCTTCGTGCTCCTCCGTTACTCTTTGGGAGGAGACCGCCCCAGTCAAACTACCCACCATACACTGTCCCTAACCCGGATAACGGGTCGAGGTTAGAACTCCAAATATATCAGGGTGGTATTTCAAGGTTGGCTCCACGAAGACTGGCGTCTCCGCTTCAAAGCCTCCCACCTATCCTACACAAACATATTCAAAGTCCAGTGCAAAGCTGTAGTAAAGGTTCACGGGGTCTTTCCGTCTAGCCGCGGGTACACTGCATCTTAACAGCGATTTCAATTTCACTGAGTCTCTGGTGGAGACAGCGTGGCCATCGTTACGCCATTCGTGCAGGTCGGAACTTACCCGACAAGGAATTTCGCTACCTTAGGACCGTTATAGTTACGGCCGCCGTTTACCGGGGCTTCGATCAAGAGCTTCGTCCGAAGACTAACCCCATCAATTAACCTTCCGGCACCGGGCAGGCGTCACACCCTATACTTCCTCTTTCGAGTTTGCAGAGTGCTATGTTTTTAATAAACAGTCGCAGCCACCTGGTCACTGCAACCCTCTTCTGCTCCGAGAGCAAGTCTCTTCACATACCAAGGGCGTACCTTCTCCCGAAGTTACGGTACTATTTTGCCTAGTTCCTTCACCAGAGTTCTCTCAAGCGCCTTGGGATTCTCACCCTACCCACCTGTGTCGGTTTAGAGTACGGTTACTTATTACCTGAAGCTTAGAGGTTTTTCCTGGAAGCATGGCATCAATCACTTCGTCTCACATGGAGACTCGTCATCACGTCTCAGAATTGCCGGTCCGGATTTACCTAAACCGACTCCCTACACGCTTAAACCGGGTAAACCAACACCCGGATGACCTAGCCTACTCCGTCACCCCATCGCAGTAATAAATAGTTCCGGAATATTAACCGGATTCCCATCGACTACGCATTTCTGCCTCGCCTTAGGGGCCGACTAACCCTGCGCCGATTAGCGTTGCGCAGGAAACCTTGGGTTTTCGGCGAGGGGGCCTCTCACCCCCTTTATCGTTACTCATGTCAGCATTCGCACTTCTGATACCTCCAGCATGCCTTACAGCACACCTTCGCAGGCTTACAGAACGCTCCTCTACCATGCGTGCAAGCACGCATCCGCAGCTTCGGTACATGGCTTAAGCCCCGTTAAATCTTCCGCGCAGGCCGACTCGACTAGTGAGCTATTACGCTTTCTTTAAAGGATGGCTGCTTCTAAGCCAACCTCCTAGCTGTCTGTGCCTTCCCACATCGTTTCCCACTGAGCCATGATTTTGGGACCTTAGCTGGCGGTCTGGGTTGTTTCCCTTTCCACGACGGACGTTAGCACCCGCCGTGTGTCTCCCGCGATTACACTTCCACGTATTCGGAGTTTGCATCGGTTTGGTAAGCCGGGATGGCCCCCTAGCCGAAACAGTGCTCTACCCCATGGAGTGAGACGCGAGGCGCTACCTAAATAGCTTTCGAGGAGAACCAGCTATCTCCGGGCTTGATTAGCCTTTCACTCCTATCCACAGCTCATCCCCCCATTTTTCAACATAGGTGGGTTCGGGCCTCCAGCGCGTGTTACCGCACCTTCACCCTGGCCATGGATAGATCGCCCGGTTTCGGGTCTACTCCCAACGACTGAACGCCCTATTAAGACTCGGTTTCCCTACGCCTCCCCTATACGGTTAAGCTTGCCACTGAGAAGTAAGTCGCTGACCCATTATACAAAAGGTACGCAGTCACCCCCGAAGGGGCTCCCACTGCTTGTACGCATACGGTTTCAGGTTCTATTTCACTCCCCTCTACGGGGTTCTTTTCGCCTTTCCCTCACGGTACTAGTTCACTATCGGTCGGTAGAGAGTATTTAGCCTTGGAGGATGGTCCCCCCATCTTCAGTCAGAATATCACGTGTTCCGACCTACTTAATACGTCAATCATTCATTTCGTGTACGGGGCTATCACCCTGTATCGCTGGACTTTCCAGACCATTCCACTATGAATTTCTTGCTCGGCTAGTCCCCGTTCGCTCGCCGCTACTGAGGGAATCTCAATTGATTTCTTTTCCACCGGGTACTTAGATGTTTCAGTTCCCCGGGTTTGCCTCTCACACCTATGAATTCAGTGTGAGATACCTGTCTTACGACAGGTGGGTTTTCCCATTCGGAGATCTCCGGATCAAAGCCTGTTTGCTGGCTCCCCGAAGCTTATCGCAAGCTACAACGTCCTTCATCGCCTTCTACCGCCTAGGCATCCACCATATGCGCTTAATCACTTGACCATATAACCCCAAAAATTCTGGAGTCAGGTCGCTCGTACAAATGCAACATACCCAAGTAACTAAGTTTGAGAACTTAGATACTAAATTTTAGATATTGGATGTCTCACGACATCCGCCTATCTGCGATCTAACCTAATTTTTAAAGAGCAGTACTTCGGTAATACGAAGTGGCTAGCGTTGTCGCTAGACACTTGGTACTAACGGTCGAACCGTTCAGCTGTTTGGTGGAGCCAGGGAGGATCGAACTCCCGACCTCCTGCGTGCAAGGCAGGCGCTCTCCCAGCTGAGCTATGGCCCCTGAAGAGTCAAATGGTTCTGAATAAATGTGGTGGGTCTGGGAGGATTTGAACCTCCGACCTCACCCTTATCAGGGGTGCGCTCTAACCAACTGAGCTACAGACCCAAGTCTCTCAGCGCAGTACAGCTGCTTAGCTGTTTAACAGGTCTGTATCTGCTTCAACATCGGTTAGGTAACTTGTGTGGATGCTCCGAAGATCCGGGCAACTTTTTTAAAGGAGGTGATCCAGCCGCAGGTTCCCCTACGGCTACCTTGTTACGACTTCACCCCAGTCATGAATCACAAAGTGGTGAGCGCCCCCCCGAAGGTTAAGCTACCCACTTCTTTTGCAACCCACTCCCATGGTGTGACGGGCGGTGTGTACAAGGCCCGGGAACGTATTCACCGCGACATGCTGATTCGCGATTACTAGCGATTCCGACTTCATGCAGTCGAGTTGCAGACTGCAATCCGGACTACGACCGGTTTTCTGAGATTAGCTCCCCCTCACGGGTTGGCGGCCCTCTGTACCGGCCATTGTAGCACGTGTGTAGCCCAGCCCATAAGGGCCATGATGACTTGACGTCATCCCCACCTTCCTCCGGTTTGTCACCGGCAGTCTCCCTAGAGTTCCCACCCGAAGTGCTGGCAACTAGGGACAAGGGTTGCGCTCGTTACGGGACTTAACCCAACATCTCACGACACGAGCTGACGACAGCCATGCAGCACCTGTCACTGGATTCCCGAAGGCACCAAACTATCTCTAGTAAGTTTCCAGGATGTCAAGGGCTGGTAAGGTTCTTCGCGTTGCATCGAATTAAACCACATGCTCCACCGCTTGTGCGGGCCCCCGTCAATTCCTTTGAGTTTTAACCTTGCGGCCGTACTCCCCAGGCGGTCAACTTATCGCGTTAGCTGCGCCACTAAACCCTTATAATGAGTCCAACGGCTAGTTGACATCGTTTACAGCGTGGACTACCAGGGTATCTAATCCTGTTTGCTACCCACGCTTTCGCACCTCAGTGTCAGTATTGGTCCAGGAAGCCGCCTTCGCCACTGATGTTCCTCCGGATATCTACGCATTTCACCGCTACACCCGGAATTCCGCTTCCCTCTACCATACTCTAGTGAGGCAGTTTCAAATGCAATTCCCAGGTTGAGCCCAGGGCTTTCACATCTGACTTACCAAACCACCTACGCGCGCTTTACGCCCAGTAATTCCGATTAACGCTTGCACCCTCCGTATTACCGCGGCTGCTGGCACGGAGTTAGCCGGTGCTTCTTCTAAAGGTAACGTCAAGACTCGAGGTTATTAACCTCAAGCTTTTCTTCCCAATTGAAAGTGCTTTACAACCCGCAGGCCTTCTTCACACACGCGGTATTGCTGGATCAGGGTTGCCCCCATTGTCCAATATTCCCCACTGCTGCCTCCCGTAGGAGTCTGGGCCGTGTCTCAGTCCCAGTGTGGCTGATCGTCCTCTCAGACCAGCTATGGATCGTCGCCTTGGTAGGCCATTACCCTACCAACAAGCTAATCCAACGCAGGCTCATCTAATAGCGCGAGGTCCGAAGATCCCCCGCTTTCCCCCGTAGGGCGTATGCGGTATTAGCTCGAGTTTCCCCGAGTTGTCCCCCACTACTAGGCAGATACCTACGCGTTACTCACCCGTCCGCCACTCGTCAGCCGAGAGCAAGCTCTCGCTGTTACCGTTCGACTTGCATGTGTTAAGCATACCGCCAGCGTTCAATCTGAGCCAGGATCAAACTCTTCAGTTTAAGTTTGATAGCTGCTTATGGCAGCCAATCCTTTTGACTCGAGATTCTCGGATAGAATTACTATCTTTGAATGCTCTCTGTCGATCTTTGGTTACCCAAGATCAACGGAGCACCCACACAAATTACCTAACCTGATTGTTAAAGAGCATCCCGGAATTTTCTTCCGAGAAAGACCGCCTATTTTAAAGGACCCTGTACTTGTGTCAAGAAAATTCTCAATTTTCTTCAAGCCGCCGGGGCCTCCCGGTCCGTTCGAGAGCGCGTATTCTACAGCCCGCTTAGTCATTGTCAACAACTAAATCCAAGCACTAGAACCGCGACCCTCATGGCTTCCGAATCGGCTTCTTCAAGCCCCTCGAAAGAGTGGCGCATTATACGGAGTTCACCCCCTCCGTCAACAACTTTCAGAAGGTTTTTCAGGAGATCTGTAATTACCTTGCAGGACCATCTCAATATCGAGCCGGGTAATGCTGATTTCCTCGGTCAATTCAAGGGTAACAAGCCCTCCGAAATGGATTGCAGCGGAGGGCAAGGGGAAAGATTCGGGATCCGTCAACGACTAATGCAAGCTGATGCGGGCAAATCTGCGCTTGCCCACCTGATACACATGGGATGACCCTGCCGCAACAGTTAGGGTGTGATCTGTCACTCTCTCTCCGTCAATGCGCACCGCACCCTGCTTTATCATACGCATAGCCTCAGAGGTGCTCTTCACCAATTCGGCGTCTTTCAGGAGATTGGCGATCGGATAACCGCCATTGGATGCTGTAAAGTCGAACTCGGCCATCTCATCGGGCATCTGACCTTTTTGAAAACGGGCAACGAAGGCCTCGTGGGCCTTAACCGCCTGCTCCCTGGAGTGAAAGCGTTCCACCAACTCTTCGGCAAGCCGAATTTTCACATCCCTTGGATTGGCTCCCTGCTCAATCTCTCTTTTCCACTCTAAGATCTCCGACATCGGCCGAAAGCTCAACAACTCGAAATAGCGCCACATCAGTTCATCTGAGATCGACATGACCTTACCGAACATCTCCTCGGGCGCATCAGTGATGCCTATATAGTTGTTGAGGGATTTTGACATCTTCTGCACCCCATCCAACCCCTCAAGGATTGGCAGGGTGATCACTACCTGCGGCTCCTGCTGATAGGCCTCCTGCAGTTGACGCCCCACCAGGAGGTTGAACTTCTGATCCGTGCCTCCCAGTTCCACATCGGCCTTCAACACCACGGAATCGTAGCCCTGGATCAACGGGTAGAGGAATTCATGCACTGCGATGGCCTGGCCGCTGGTATAGCGCTTATTGAAATCATCCCGCTCCAACATCCGCGCCACCGTGTGCTTTGCCGCCAGCTGGATCAGATCCACTGCCGACATCTCTCCCATCCAGGAAGAGTTGAACAGGACCGTGGTCTTGGTGGGATCAAGTATTTTGAAGATCTGATGCTCATAGGTCTTTGCATTCTCCACCACCTCTTCCCGTGTGAGGGGTGGCCGGGTAGCACTTTTCCCTGTGGGATCACCGATCATGCCGGTGAAGTCACCGATCAGAAAGATCACCTCGTGCCCCAATTCCTGGAATTGTCGAAGTTTATTGATAAGGACAGTGTGCCCGAGGTGGAGGTCCGGGGCCGTGGGATCAAACCCTGCCTTAATCTTCAGTGGTTTGCCCCGCTGCAGCTTTTTAATCAACAAATCTTCAGGCAGAGCCTCTTCCGTACCTCGTTTAATAAGTTCCAGGGAACCAGTGACATCGGTCATTTACTAAATCTCTAAAATTAAGATAATGGTTGCACACTCTACTAGAAGCATCTGATAAAATTAACCATTGTATAGTGTTATGCGCTACTATCCATTATGTGATCAGGCGCTGTATTCTATCGTCAAGAGGCCGATACAGAGTATATATTGCCGTATTATTCAATCATGCAAGACTTTAAATCCTACACATTGGAGAGAAAACCGGCGCGCGGCCTACTCGGCCGAGGCCTATTGTTTGCTGCGGTTATACTCCTTCTCCTTGCCGCAGGAACCCTCTACTTCAGCCAGTCATCCCACCAAACCACCGTGGATGACAATCCTCCCTCCTCTGAACAGATTGATAAAACAGACCAGAAAAGGATTCTACCACTACAACTACCCGGCCAATCCAGCAGAAAGCCCGCCACTCCCGATTCACCTGACCAGTCAATCAGCTTCATCAGGCAGGCGGTGGCCGTCGAGGCCGAGCCGGTTATCGAGACTGACATCCCGGCTGTAGCAGTGGTACAGGAGACAGCGCCTGAGTCCCATACACTGACTTACGAGATTCAGAATGGCGACTCCCTGGCCAGCATATTTAAAAAGCATGATCTCAGCGCCAATCTGCTGCACCGCATTGTCCACTCCAGTGACACCGCAAAAAAACTGACCGATATTCGCCCCGGAGAGATCCTGCACGTGGAGCTGGATGGGGAACAGAATTTTCTCGGTCTGCGTCTCGAACAGAGCAAGATCGACAGTCTTCAGATAACCGCCATCGAAGATGGGTTTAAAGCAGCCGAACTGAGCAGAGAGGTGGAGGTAAGGACCAATCACATCAGCGGCACCATCGAGAACTCTTTTTACGTCGCGGCGAAGGAGGCTGGTCTCTCAGAAAAGCTGATCATGCAGATGGCGGGTATCTTTGGTTGGGATATTGACTTCGCCCTGGAGATCCGCAGCGGCGATCGGTTCACGGTCATCTTTGAGGAAGACTATCTTGACGGGGAGAAACTCCGCGACGGTCCCATTCTGGCCGCGGAATTCGTCAATCGGGGACGCTCCTACCGAGCCCTGCTGTATACAGACGATACAGGTCGATCTGATTACTACAGTCCCGATGGCCGCAGTATGCGCAAGGCCTTTCTTCGGGCTCCTGTCGATTTCAGGCGTATTTCATCGCGCTTTACCCGGGAACGATACCACCCTGTACTGGGTAAAAAGCGCCCCCATCGGGGGGTCGACTATGCGGCGAAAACCGGCACACCGGTGAAAGCCGCCGGTGATGGAAAGATTATTCACCGAGGTAAAAAAGGCGGCTACGGAAAGACCGTCATCATAAAGCATGGACAGACATACACTACCCTGTACGCCCATCTTTCCCGCTACAACAAGAAGGCCAGGAAAGGAAGCAAGGTCAAGCAGGGGCAGACCATCGGATATGTCGGCAGTACCGGGCTCGCAACAGGCCCGCACCTCCACTATGAATTCCGCCTCAATGGCGTGCACAGGAATCCTTTAACGGTGAAGCTCCCTGCAGCCAAGCCTATCGCAAAAAAATATCGTGAAGATTTTCAACTGAAGATACAACCCCTGCTGAGCCAACTTGAGTTGATCGATCGCACCCTTGTTGCAAATGCCCAATGAATCAGTGTTTGTGGGACTCATCTCAGGCACCAGTCTGGATGGCGTGGACGCTGTGGTTGTCGACCTCTCCAGCAATCAACCCCGCCTGATAGCGAGTCACGTCGAGCCTTATCCCACTCAATTCAGAACCTCACTGCGGGCCCTTTGCCAACCTGGCAGCAATGAAATCGACCGCATGGGGGAACTCGACAAACAGGTTGCCGTCACCTTCGCAACCGCTTGTCGTGCCGTATTGGCAGACACCGGCATAACACCACAACAGGTAACAGCCATTGGGAGCCACGGCCAGACCATTCGTCATCGTCCCGACGCAGAAAATCCTTTTACCCTGCAGATTGGGGATCCCAATACTATTGCGGAACTGACAGGCATCACCACGGTTGCTGATTTCCGCCGTCGTGACATGGCGGCGGGTGGTCAAGGCGCACCACTTGTACCTGTCCTCCATCAGGCGTTGTTTCAAAAACCCGGAATAAAGCGGATCGTCCTGAATCTGGGCGGAATCGCCAACATCACCTGCCTGCCCGACAATAATGCAAAACCGGTTACCGGATACGATACCGGACCGGCGAATACCCTGCTCGATAGCTGGATAGAAAATCACCGGACCGTCACGCTGGACCACCAAGGCGCATGGGCAAAAAGCGGCCATATCAACGATAGCCTACTGAATGAATTGCTGTCCGATCCCTATTTTCAACAGCCTCCACCAAAAAGCACCGGCAGAGAATATTTCACCCTTGATTGGTTGCTGGAGAAACTCACCTGTCACCAGCTCTCAGCCGTGGATGTACAGGCAACCTTGGTTGAACTCAGCGCTGCTACTATTGCCCAGGCAATTCTTGATGAGGGCTATAATAAATCTGAGGTTTTGGTGTGCGGTGGAGGAGCTCACAATCTCTATCTGCTGGAACGTTTAGGCAATCGACTGCCCAGTGCCGAGATACAGCCAACATCTGCCTACGGCGTGGATCCGGACTGGATCGAAGCCATCACATTCGCCTGGTTGGCTAAACGCACCCTCAGTGGACTCAATGGTAACCTGGCTTCCGTCACAGGTGCTGAACGGAATGTGATTTTAGGTGGCATTTATCCCGTCTGAGGGGCCGATCGGCATCCATCCCTGTCGTTTAAGACGAGACCAGTCAGCCACATTTCCAATGACCGAAGTTGTAGCTAGGGCCTGTCGACAGCCTTTCCGGCGTGAGCGTGGATAGCCGCTCCAATTGGAATCGGCAAAAAAGATGAATAAATGCTCTACGTCAGAGAATTAGAAGTTATTAATTCTATAATGTATATAAACGCGATAGCCTTTTGAACTCCATGCGTACAGCTTCCATCGACAATCGAAACTTTTTACTGCGCCGATTGCATTCACTATTCGGTCTCCTGCCCGTTGGTGGTTTCCTGATCTTCCATCTGTGGGAAAACTCACAATCCCGTTTTGGTCAGATTCATTACAACGAACAGGTCGTGGGCTGGCTGCAAAGTCTCAATTATCTGACATTGATGGAGATCTTCGTGATTGCCTTGCCGCTGCTATTTCATGCAGGATACGGTTTGGTCATTATCCACGGAGCTGAGAGCAACTGGTATCGCTATCCCTGGCTGCACAACCGTTTTTACTGGCTGCAGAGGATTTCCGGTATCGGCATCCTGCTGTTCCTTGTATTGCATGTGGGTTGGACCAGGATTTGGGGCATATGGCAACCCGAAATCAAAGCCGATCTCTTCAGTCATATGCAGCTGCTGCTTGGTAATCCCATCACCTTTCTACTCTACCTGACAGGTCTCCTGTTGGCAGTCTTCCACTTGTGTAACGGTTTATGGACTATGGCAATCAGTTGGGGACTCACCACAAGTGTCAATGCCCAACGTTACTGGTTCTATTTCTGTATGCTGCTTGCCCTGACACTGAGCACCATGGGCGTGCACGGTATGCTGGGATTCATCGCATGAAAAGACCGCGTAAAGTCATCGTTGTCGGTGGTGGAGTAAGTATCCCCCGGCAAAGCCGGGGGCTTTAGTTGTGAACCGCTCGAAGCGGTCTGTAAAACGGAGCCTATTGGCTCCTTGAGCCCCTCAAAGGGGCTGTTACATCAACTGTAATTGATCAATCCTGCGGTCTTCCGCTTCCTGGTGCCGTATATACTCCCGAATCACCTGCTCATCCCTGCCTACCGTCGAAGTAAAATATCCCCTGGCCCAGAAATGATGGCCAACATAGTTCCTTTTACGACCCAGGTAGGTACGGGCTATGTGGATCGCACTTTTCCCTTTGATAAACCCAACTACCTGCGATACCGCATATTTTGGTGGTATCGATATCATCATATGTACATGATCAGCCATGACATGCCCTTCCTCTATCAAACTCTCTTTCTGCCTTGCCAACCGATGGAATACCTCTCCAAGCTCCTGCCTGATCTGCCCAAAAAGCGTCTTCCTCCGGTACTTCGGGATAAACACAATATGGTACTTACACTCCCATCTCGTGTGGCTTAAACTTTCTACTTGTCTCATGGTTTCTCCTTAGCGTGTTGCTTGGCGGCTCACGCTTTGGGGTTACTATGAGACTCCTGTTTCTGTCAAACTGTTGATGCCTCCCCAGCAGAGCTGGGGGGTCTCCATTTTTGTCTAGGCGGCCTGTGGTCGGCATTGCGGGTGGCGGAAGCCGGATTTCAGGTAGAGATCTTCTCCCTTTTCGAGGTCAAGCGTTCACACTCGGTATGTGCCCAGGGCGGCATCAACGCCTGCTTCGACAGCAAAGGCGAACGCGACAGCGTCTGGCAACATATCGTCGACACGCTGAAGGGAGGCGCATACCTGGCCAATCAACCGCCGGTAAAGTCGATGTGTGAACAGGCACCCGGCATCATCCGCACTTTCGAACGCATGGGTGTTACCTTCTCCCGCACGGCAGAGGGATTGCTGGACCTCCGTCTTTTCGGCGGTGTCAAGAACCGGCGTACCGTATTTGCCGGTGCCAGTACGGGACAGCAGCTCTTGTACGGTGTCGATCAAGAGATCCGCCGCCAGGAGTCCCTGGGACGTGTGCAGAAATATGAGTGGTGGGAGTTCCTCTCCCTGGTAAAGGATGGACGGGGCACCTGCAAAGGAATCGTCGCAATGAACCTGCGCACCATGGATGTCAAACATTTTCGTGCGGATGCAGTGATACTGGCAACCGGGGGTATGGGACAGGTATTTGGTCATCGCTCCACCAACTCTACCAACTCCACTGGCGCAGCCGCATGTCGCGCATACCAGCAGGGCGCCTGGCTGGCCAATACGGAATTCTTTCAATTCCACCCGACCGCCATGCTCGGTGACGACAAGACACGCTTGATGAGCGAAGCGGCTCGTGGCGAGGGTGGGCGTATCTGGGTACCAAAAAATCCTCAGGAGAACCGGCGTGCCGGCGATGTCCCCGAACAGGAGCGATTCTATTTTCTCGAAGAGTGGTACCCGAGCTATGGAAATACGGTACCACGGGACGTAGCATGCCGTGCGATCTGGAAGGTTGTGCATGAGATGGGGCTGGGTGTTTCCGGAGAAAACAAAGTCTTTCTCGATCTGACACATTTGAATCCCGGATTCATAGAACATCGCCTGCATGCGATCCTTGATATCTACCGCAAATTTCACGGTACTGATCCCGTACATGAGCCCATGGAGATCTATCCTTCGGCCCATTACGCCATGGGCGGCCTCTGGGTTGATTTCGAGAAAGATCAATCCGATGGCGGATTAAAACCGGGAAGTCCACGCAATCACGCAACCAACATCCCGGGGCTCTACGCCTGTGGCGAGTGTGATTACGGTTACCACGGGGCCAACCGGTTAGGCGCCAACTCGCTTCTCTCAGCCTCATTCAGTGGCCGGGTCGCCGGCGAAGCGGTTGCAAACTACCTGAAGGGTCTGGAGGATGAACTGCTGAGTGTACCCGAACGGTTCTACCTGGATGAGGTCAAGCGACAGCAGTCGATTAACCTGAATCTGACATCAAGCGACGGCACTGAGAATCCCTACACATTACATCGTGAGCTTGGCGAAATCATGTCGGGACAGGTAGGTGTCGTGCGGGATAACGCAGTTCTCAACACTGCCATTGATTCACTGCAGGAACTTGAGCAACGCAGCCACTCTGTCAAGCTGGATGCGAGTAATGAATGGAGCGATCAGGGTTTGATATATGTCCGTCAGCTGCAGGAGATGATACGACTCGGCGCTGTCATTGCCGGTAGCGCCCTGGCCCGGGATGAGTGTCGAGGCGCTCACTTTAAACCGGCTTTTGAACTGCCGACACCGAAGGATGCCTACCCGGGCGATCCAGCCTATGAAGCCTATCGCGAGAGCTGGAAAAAGCAGAATCAGGCGTGGTTGAAGACAACTGTCGCTGAATATTCGACAGACGGTCCCAGAATCAGCTTTCGCGAGATAGACCTTTCGGTCCTGCCACCGGAAGAGCCACGGGACTATCGCTGAGGATGTCATGATGGGTAAAACAATCGACCTGCAGATTCGTCGGCAAGACACCCCATATAGCCCACCCTATTGGCAGACATTCTCGATACCCTACCGCGAGGGCCATAACATCGTCTCAGCCCTGATGGTGATCCGCGAACATCCACTCACGCAAGATGGTCAACTCGTCGACCCGGTCGCCTGGGAGTTCAACTGCATGGAAGAGGTCTGCGGCGCCTGCTCCATGGTGATCAACGGGAAGCCTCGGCAAGCCTGCTCCACACTGATCGATTCACTCGAACAACCTATAAAACTTGAACCCCTGGGTAAATTCCCCGTAGTTCGGGACTTGATGGTCGATCGCAGCAAGATCTTCAGCGATCTGAAGAGAGTACGTGCCTGGATCGAAATTGACGGCGCCTGGGACATCCATCAGGGCGCACCCCGCATTTCGCCGGAGACATGGAAGGAGAGCTACCTCTACAGCCGCTGCATGAGCTGCGGTTGCTGCATGGAGGCCTGTCCGCAGTATGGCATGGAAAAAGAGTTTGTCGGTCCCGCCGCCCTGGCTGCCGTCCGATTGATGAACAACCATCCCACCGGCAGCTATCATCAACAGCAGCGCCTACATGCCATCATGGGCGATGGCGGGCTCAGTGATTGCGGCAATGCGCAGAACTGCGTCCGGGTCTGCCCAAAACAGATTCCACTCACCACCGCTATCGGCGAACTGGGGCGTCAAACCACCCTGCAATTGTTTAGGGATCTGTTCGGCAAGAGCTGATGGCCCCATCCCCGCATCAACACGATCATCCATCAACAATTGTGAAAATGTCGCATCGTTGGCAGTTACGATGACCTGATATTGGTAGCATTAACCAATTGGCTGATGGAGACCACAGGAGATAAATGATGGCTATTCGAAGCACACTTTGCAGCCTTGTCGCAAGCATGGTCATGCTACAGGCATGTACCACTGTCGATCCCTACACAAGGGAGGAGAAGACATCCAAGGCAACCACTGGCGCCATGATCGGGGCAGTCGCCGGAGCTGTTCTGGGAATTGCCACTTCCAAGGATAAAAAGAAGCGCAAAGAGCGCGCATTGAAGGGTGCAGGAATCGGTGCGATTGCCGGAGGCGGTGTCGGTTACTATATGGATGTACAGGAAGCCAAGCTTCGTCAACGCTTGGAAAACACCGGAGTCAGCGTAACCCGTGATGGGGACAACATCATCCTCAATCTGCCCGGCAATATCACTTTCGAAGTCGATAAATCAGATGTGAAGCCCAACTTTCTGGAGATACTCGGCTCGGTCGCCCTGGTGCTGCAGGAATACAAGTCGACCATGATTGAAGTGGCTGGCCACACCGACAGTACTGGTTCGGAATCCCATAACCAGATGTTGTCGCAGCAACGCGCCCAGTCGGTTTCCAATGCCTTGGTTGAAAACGGTGTGGAAGGTGTCCGTATCGATACGGTAGGCTTTGGTGAAACACGGCCAACCGCGTCCAATAAAACACCTGCGGGACGGCAACAGAACCGCCGTGTGGAATTGACCCTGCTACCCTATGCCGAGGGTTAATCAAGAATCACTAGAGACTGTCCCACAGGGGCCCGCATACCATGGAGTGGTGATGCGGGCGCCGGGTTGGGGAGATGATCAGACAGAAAACGAGGAGCCGCAGCCGCAGGTTGTAGTTGCATTGGGGTTGCGGATGATGAACTGGGCACCCTGCAGGCCTTCGGTATAATCAACCTCGGCTCCCATCAGATACTGCATGCTCATGGGGTCCACCAACAGGGTTACACCCCCTGTCTCAACCCTGGTATCGCCATCATTTTCATTCTCATCGAATGAGAAGCCATATTGGAACCCGGAGCAACCCCCACCCTGTATATATACACGTAACATCAGATCAGGGTTACCCTCTTCAGCAATCAGTGAAGCGACCTTGGAGGCAGCCGCTTCGGTAAAGATGATAGAATCGTTGTGTGTATCTGCGCTAGTCATGATGTTGGCCCTGCTCTCTCCGGCCTGGTATCCCAGGCGGGTCTAATAGTTGCCAAACCTAATACGGTTTGTCGCGGTAAATTATATGGAAGTATGCAATTACCGAGAAAAACAGTCAAGTATTATTCACAAACAATTCTGTTACGGCTTAACCCTCAGGGGTAATCACCTTCTCCCCATCACTCACCACCGTCTCCTCCTGCTGTGGCTTCCCATCATACGGCAGCTGCGGGGGATCCTGCTCAGAGGCGTGAATCAGTTTGCCGTTGACCTCCGCCCCCATCGCCATCTCCAGCATGGCGTAGGTCAGGGTGCCGGTTATTCTTGCCCTGGGCGCCAATTCCACTCGGTTGCTTGCGATGACATCCCCGACTACCGTGCCGTTCAGCATCACATTGCCTACCCGGACGTTGCCATCTATGGTGCCCAATTCACTCAATGTCAGGGTCGCTGACGGATCCTGTGGATCGGACAGCACATCGCCCCTGATCACGCCATCCACATGCAGTCCATTGCTGAAGGTGATATCACCCTTGATTTCAGTGCCCGAACCGATCACTGTCGTAATTCGAGGTGAACGGAATTTTTTCTTACTCTTACCAAACATAGTGATTTTTTCCTTTCTACATCAGGATATTGGTGACCAGTTATAGGCTTCACTCACAGGCTTCAATTTGGAACTGCTCGGCTTGACATCGATCTTGATGGTTGCGGGTTCAAAACCTGTCGGCAGATGCAGCTTGCCTTCCACATTCTGGTAGTAGCGAAAACGCATCTTATGACTGCTGAGTTTTTCATCCGACAACTCATCCAGCTTTAAAAGCTTGGCCTGACCATCCTGCAGTCCCATGATCGACAACTCGATCCTTCCCTTCACGACGCTACCACTGTTTATTACCTGGCTGACGGAAAATTTATAGACAAACTGCTGCGCCTCAAGTCCCGCCTCCAACTTGAAATTCTGCACTCTAAGCACTTGTTGTTTGGACGATGTGGAGACTATGCCGCGCAGAAAAGTCAGCTCCTCCTCCATCTTCAAGCGCTCATCCTGCAGCTTCTTGATCTGCTCACGAATCGCAAGCAATGCCTCTCGGTCCACTTCGGCAGCCTGCTTCACCATGGCCAATTGACGCCTCAGTTCATTGCGTTCCTGCTCCAGGGTTTGCACATGATCCATGCCCGATTGCAGCCGGGCAAAGCCCTGGGCAAGACTGCTACCTCCCTGTTTGTAGGCCATCCAGGCCACCCCGCTCAGCAAGAGTAGCAGCAGGCATAATCGAATCCAGCGTGGCACGCCCTCGTTGGCGCCGACGATCTTGGGTACGCGATATTTGTTGATGTCTACCATGAACTCAAGGTAGCAGAGCGACCTGATTCAAACCACAATCTTCGTTCAGGTCAAACATCAGATTCATATTCTGCACCGCCTGTCCCGCAGCGCCCTTCACCAGATTGTCGATCACGGAACTGACCACCACCACATCGCCTTCCCGGGGGGAGTGCACCGCGATGCGACAGTGATTCGCACCTTTCACGCTGCGCGTCTCCGGATGGGAGCCTGGCGGCATTATGTCGACGAAGCAGTCCTGCCGATAACGCTTCTCGAACAGTGCCTGCAGATCAACCGAGCGATCAGTCAACCGGGCATAGAGGGTTGCCTCGATACCACGAATCATCGGCACCAGATGGGGCACGAAGGTCAATCCCACCGGCTCGTCAGTGACCCGGCTCAGGGTCTGTCGGATCTCTGGTTGATGACGATGACCGGGAATGGCGTAGGCCTTGAAACTCTCACCCATCTCACCCATCAGCATGGCAACGTTTGCGGATCTTCCGGCGCCGCTTACACCCGACTTCGTATCCGCTACCAGGAAGTCGCATGCCACAAGGCCATTTTCAATCAATGGAAGAAAACCGAGCGCAACGGCAGTAGGGTAACATCCCGGATTGGCCACCAACCGTGCCTCACGTATAGTCTGACGATTCAACTCCGGCAGACCGTAAACCGCCTCAGACAGCAGCTCCGGGCAGGTATGCTGCATCCCATACCACTGCTCCCACACAGCTTGATCGGCGATCCTGAAATCAGCGGCCAGGTCAATGACACGCACACCTCCCGCCAGTAATTCCGGAACCTGGGTCATGGCAACACCATTGGGTGTAGCGAAAAAGACCAGGTCACACTCACCAAATTGTGCCGCATCGGGCGCTACAAAAGAGAGATCCGTAAGGCCACGCAGATTCGGGAAGAGATCGGCAACCGTCCTCCCGGACTCCGCGCGCGAGGTTATGGCAACGAGTTCGCATGATGGATGGGCCACCAGCAACCGCAGCAACTCAACACCGGTATACCCGGTTCCACCGACAACACCAACCTTTATCATATTCAAGGCAACCTGTTTTCTGCAGCCAATGAATATTTACATCACCTTAGGCCCAACAAGAGTGTGGCGCTCTGAGAAATATTCACAAACTGGATTAATGTTAAGACAGCTATCATAAGGCTTGGTTAATAAAAGAAAAAGTCAACTGTCTCGAAAACCTAAACAATTGTGAACTCGGGGGCTTTTAGAGCGTGAAAAACAAACTTTGAGTGGAAATTCTATTCTATTGCCTCCACATTAGTACAAGGATACTCAGCAGGAAGGCCGTTATGGAGACTATCGACACCCTTGCACTCACCCTAGGCACGGGATGGGCCGCAGGCATCAATCTGTATGCCGCAGTCCTGGTTTTGGGCTATCTGGGTATGACCGGCCATGTGACACTGCCCCCCGGACTCGAGGTACTGAGCGATCCATTGGTAATGGGCATCGCCGGCATCATGTATTTCATCGAGTTTTTTGCCGACAAAACGCCGGGGGTCGACAGTGGTTGGGACGCCTTGCATACCTTTGTGCGCATTCCGGCAGGCGCCCTGCTGGCAGCCGGCGCCGCCAGTGGTTTTGAGGTCAACCAGGCCGCCGAACTCGCCGCCGCACTGGTCGGTGGAACCATGGCAGCCGGGAGCCATTTCACCAAGGCCGGCACCCGTCTGATGATCAATACCTCACCGGAACCGGTAACTAACTGGACAGCCTCCATCGCCGAGGACCTGGCGGTCATCGGCGGACTCTGGGCAGCACTGAACTATCCGCTGGCGTTCATCATCCTCCTGGTGCTGTTCGTCGCCCTGGTGATCTGGCTGTTGCCGAAAATCTGGCGGGCGTTGAAATCCCTTTTTCGTCGTATCGGCACACTTTTCGCAAAAGAACCACCTACCGCTGATTCCTCCGTAGAGAACCAGTCAGAACATCCCGACGTACTGAAGTCACTCTTTCATTCTGCAAATACAGGCGATCAAGGTACAGAGAAATAGGCTTCTATGACGCATCATTGTGATACTTGATTCGCTCAAGTTTTGTTGTACAATATATTGTACAACATAAAACTGGGATCACCAATGGACGCCATCGCCTACAGTATCGCCCGTGCCAAATTAGCCAGCACCATGAACCAGGTTTGCGAGGACCATGCACCAGTCATCATCACACGCAAGGGAGCGGGATCGGTGGTGATGATATCGCTGGATGATTATCAGGCCCTCGAAGAGACTGCCTACCTGTTACGCAGCCCTAAGAACGCCCGTCGTCTGCTTGAATCGATTGCTGAACTGGAAAGTGGCGGCGGTAGCGAACGCTCACTATCACAGGAGTGACGAATCTGACAGGGACGTCGGTATGAAACTCATCTTCTCCGAACACGCCTGGGAGGACTACCTCTATTGGCAGCGGGCAGACAAGAAAACTTTACGCCGTATCAATCAACTTATTCAAGCCATCCAAAGGGAACCCTTTTCAGGGATCGGTAAGCCTGAACCTCTCCGCCACGGTCTTTCGGGCTACTGGTCGCGTCGTATCGATGAGGAGCATAGAATCGTCTACAAAGTGACTGATGATAGTCTTCTGATCGCTCAACTGAGATTTCACTATTAAGATTTTCCGATCTCTTTTCCGGTGCCTAAAATTCAAACAAAAACTTTTTAATTCCTGCACACGTTCCACCTATCTTATTGTATTTAAATAGAAATAATCGAACGGGTTTCTACCGAAATGAAGTAAGTCCAGTGGTAATGCTTATAGCAACAAGGGGCTGTCTTAAAGCACATCTCCCGGAATCCGCACCCAGCCTTCCATCAATATCCGCGCACTGCGGCTCATCACCACCTTTTCAACAATCCAGTTGCCGTTCTGTTCGATGGCTGCGGCGCCTACCTTGAGGGTGCCGGAGGGGTGGCCGAAGGTGACCGCTTCCCGCTCGCCGCCACCGGCGGCCAGGTTGACCAGAGTGCCGGGGATGGCCGCCGCGGTGCCGATAGCGACAGCAGCTGTGCCCATCATGGCGTGGTGAAGTTTGCCCATGGAGAGAGCGCGTACGTTGAGGTCGATATCGCTCGCATTGATCGCCTTGCCGCTGGAGGCGGTGTAGTCCGCCGCCGGTGCGACGAAGGCCACCTTGGGGGTGTGCTGGCGGGCGACCGCCTCTTCCACCCTGTTGATCAGTCCCATTTTGATGGCGCCATGGGCACGGATAGTCTCGAATCGCGCCAGGGCCGCCGGATCGCCATTGATCGCCTCCTGCAGCTCGATGCCGCTGTAACCGATCTCCTCGGCATTGAGAAAGATGGTGGGGATGCCTGCGTTGATCATTGTGGCCTGGAAGCCGCCAATGCCGGGTACTTCCAGCTGGTCCACCAGATTACCGGTAGGGAACATGGCCTCTGAGGGGTCCACAGGGCTCATGAACTCGATCTTCACCTCTGCCGCCGGGAAGGTGACGCCATCGAGTTCAAAGTCGCCGGTCTCCTGCACCCGGCCGCCGGTGATGGGTACATGGGCGACGATAGTCTTCTCGATATTCTTCTGCCAGATGCGTACCACGGCGATGCCGTTTTCGGGGATGCGACCGGCATCCACCAGGCCACTGGCAATGGCGAATGAGCCAACCGCGGCGGTGAGGTTACCGCAATTGCCGCTCCAGTCGACAAAGGCTTTGTCGATGGCGACCTGACCGAAGAGGTAGTCTACGTCATGATCGGGTTTATTACTCCTTGCCAGGATCACCGTCTTGCTGGTGCTGGAGGTGGCGCCACCCATGCCGTCGGTGTGCTTACCGTAGGGGTCGGGACTGCCGATCACTCGCAGTAACAATTTGTCCCGGGCCCCACCCGGTGCCTGGGCGGGCTCTGGCAGGTCTTCCAGATTGAAAAAGACGCCTTTGCTGGTGCCGCCTCGCATGTAGGTGGCGGGGATGCGGATCTGGGGTGGGTGTGACATATGTTTATCGTCCTATCGAAACGGTAATCGATATCGTTGACCACCGATGAATGCCAATCACCGCGAATCTGCGCAAATTGATGACGGATTTAACGATGCCCAATCGCGATCATTTGCGGTAATTAGCATTCATTGACGGCATTCTCTTTTAAGCCAGTGACAGATTAGTGGGCCACCTCTTCAGCCTGGCCCACCCTAGGTTTTGCTTAAGCCGTGGCGAGGAAGTCCTGGGCGAAGCGCTGCAGCACGCCGCCTGCGCCGTAGACCGATACCTCTTCGGCAGTGTCCAGGCGGCAAGTAACCGGGATCTCGACCGTCTCGCCGTTGCGCCGTCGCATGACCACTGTCAGTTCAGTACGCGGTGTGGGTTCGCCGACAACATCGAAGGTCTCGGTACCGTCGATGGCATAAGTATGACGATTCTCGCCCCGCTTGAACTCCAGCGGCAGCACACCCATGCCCACCAGGTTGGTGCGGTGGATACGCTCGAAGCCTTCGGCCAGGATCGCCTCGACGCCTGCCAGGCGCACACCCTTGGCGGCCCAGTCGCGGGAAGAACCCTGACCGTAGTCGGCACCTGCGACGATGATCAACGGTTGTTTGCGTTGCATGTAGGTCTCAATCGCCTCCCACATGCGCATTGGCTCACCCTCTGGTTCCAGCCGGGCCAGGGAACCCTGTGTCACTTCACCCTGGTCGTCCCGGCACATTTCGTTAAGCAGCTTGGGATTGGCGAAGGTGGCGCGTTGTGCGGTGAGGTGGTCACCCCGATGGGTGGCATAGGAGTTGAAGTCCTCCTCCGGCAGACCCATCTTGGCCAGATATTCACCCGCCGCGCTGCTCTGCAGGATGGCGTTGGAGGGCGAAAGATGATCGGTGGTAATGTTGTCGCCCAACACCGCCAAAGGACGCATACCGCTCAGGCTGCGCTCACCCGCCAGGGCACCCTCCCAGTAGGGAGGACGGCGTATGTAGGTACTTTGCGGCCGCCAATCATAGAGCGGGCTCTCCGCCTGCTCCCGGTCACCCAGGTCGAACATGGGCTGGTAGATCTGGATGAACTGCTCCGGCTTAACCGACTGGTTGACAATAGCGTCGATCTCCTCGTCACTGGGCCAGATGTCGTTGAGTGTGATCGGGCAACCTTCCTTGTCGCGACCCAGGACATCCTGCTCAATGTCGAAACGCACGGTGCCGGCGATGGCGTAGGCAACCACCAGTGGCGGCGAGGCGAGGAAGGCCTGCTTGGCGTAGGGGTGGATACGGCCGTCGAAGTTGCGGTTGCCGGAGAGCACCGCGGTGGCGTAGAGGTCCCGATCGATGATCTCCTGCTGGATCTTCGGGTCGAGGGCGCCGCTCATGCCGTTGCAGGTGGTGCAGGCGTAGGCGACGATACCAAAGCCGAGTTTCTCCAGTTCCGGCAGCAGGCCCGCTTCTTCCAGATAGAGCTTGGCGACCTTGGAGCCCGGCGCGAAAGAGGACTTTACCCAGGGTTTGCGGGTGAGTCCCAGTTGATTGGCCTTGCGCGCCAGCAGGCCGGCAGCCACCACGTTGCGTGGGTTGGAGGTGTTGGTGCAGCTGGTAATGGCGGCGATGATCACCGCCCCGTCGGGCATCACACCCGGCTTCTCCTCCCAGGCACCGGCGATACCACGCTCGGCCAGGGCGGAGGTGGGCAGGCGGCGGTGGGGATTGGAGGGTCCCGCCATGTTGCGCACCACGCTGGAGAGATCGAACTCCAGCAAGCGTTCGTAGTCGGCGGCTTCAAGGGCGTCAGCCCAGAGACCTGTGGTCTTTGCATAGTTCTCCACCAGGGCTACCTGCTCGGGCTCGCGACCTGTCAGCTTCAGGTAGTCGATGGTCTGTTGATCGATATAGAAGAGGCCCGCCGAGGCGCCGAATTCCGGAGTCATGTTGGAGATAGTGGCTCGATCGCCGATGGTGAGGCCCTCTACCCCCTTGCCGAAGAATTCGAGATAGGCTGAAACCACCCGTTCCTGACGCAGGAACTCGGTCAGGGCAAGCACGATATCGGTGGCGGTGATACCCGGCCGGCGCTGGCCGGTTAGATTGACGCCGACGATCTCGGGTAATCGCATCATTGAGGCACGGCCCAGCATCACGTTCTCCGCCTCCAGGCCGCCGACGCCGATGGCGATGACACCGAGGGCGTCCACATGGGGGGTATGACTGTCTGTGCCGACGCAGGTATCGGGAAAGGCCACGCCATCACGGGACTGGATCACCGGTGACATCTTCTCCAGGTTGATCTGATGCATGATGCCGTTACCGGCGGGGATCACGTCCACATTGTCGAAGGCAGTCTTGCACCACTCTATGAAGTGAAAGCGATCTTCGTTGCGGCGATCCTCGATAGCCCGGTTCTTCTCGAAGGCGTCCGGTTCGAAGCCGGCGTGCTCCACCGCCAGTGAGTGGTCGACGATGAGCTGGGTCGGCACCACTGGATTGACCTTGGCCGGTTCTCCCCCCTTGTCGGCAATGGCGTCGCGCAGGCCGGCCAGGTCGACCAAGGCAGTCTGCCCCAGGATGTCGTGGCAGACCACCCGTGCCGGATACCAGGGGAAGTCCAGATCGCGCTTGCGCTCGATGAGCTGCTTCAGGGCGTCTGTCAGCAGGTTCGACTCGCAGCGTCGCACCAACTGCTCCGCCAACACCCGTGAGGTGTAAGGTAGTCGGTCATAGGTGCCGGGCTGGATAGTCTCGACCGCCTCGCGGGTGTCGAAATAGTCCAGGTCGCTGCCCGGCAGGGGCTTTCTATAGTTTGTGTTCATTGAGTTCTCGTTCGATACGATAGCAGGGCAGTTTCGAGTTATGAGTTTTTAGCTTTGAGTTTCGGTGTGCGCTGCGCACACGTTTTTTTTAAAAAAACCACGAGCGTAGCGAGTACCGACAACTCAAAACTCATAACTTAAAAACTCAAAACCAATCCTCAGCCTCTTTCTTCGATCGGCACCCAGGCCCGGTTCTCCGGTCCGGTGTAGTTGGCCGAGGGGCGGATGATCTTGCCGTCTTCACGTTGCTCGATCACATGGGCGCCCCAGCCGCTTATGCGGGAGATGACGAACAGAGGGGTGAACATATCAGTGGGCACACCCATCTGGTTGTAGGAAACGGCTGAGAACCAATCAAGGTTGGGGAACATCTTCTTGATCTCCCACATTACCGACTCCAGGCGGTCGGCGACGCTGAACATGGTCATGTTGCCCGCCTCCTCTGAGAGCTCCTTGGCAACCCTTTTGATCACATCGTTGCGGGGGTCACCCACAGTGTAGACCGGGTGGCCGAAGCCGATGACGATCTCTTTGCGTCCGACCCGCTCGCGGATATCAACCTCCGCCTCGTCTGCAGTACGGTAACGGCTTTGGATACGGAAGGCTTCTTCGTTGGCGCCACCATGCTTGGGGCCACGCAGTGCACCGATAGCCGCGGTTATTGCCGAGTACATATCGGAATTCGTACCGGCCACCACGCGAGCAGTGAAGGTTGAGGCGTTAAACTCATGCTCGGCGTAAAGTACCAGCGAAGTGTGCATGGCGCGTACCCAGGACGCTTTCGGCTTCTCACCATGCAACAGGTGGAGGAAGTGACCGCCGATGGAATCGTCATCGGTCTCAACGTCAATACGCTTACCGTTGAACGCATAGTGATACCAGTAGAGCAGGGCCGAGCCGGAGCTTGCCATCAAGCGGTCGACGATGTCCCGCGCCTCTGAGGCGGGGTGGGTCTCCTTCTCCGGCACACAACTGCCCATCACCGAGCAGGCGGTGCGCATCACATCCATTGGATGGGCGGAAGCCGGGATCGCCTCCATAGCCTGCTTCACCGCCTGGGGCAACCCGCGCATCGATTTAAGTTTGGTCTTGTAGGCGGTCAGTTCAGCGGAGGTTGGGAGTGCGCCATGAATCAATAGGTAGGCGATCTCCTCGAACTCCGCCTTCTCTGCGAAATCGAGAATGTCGTAACCGCGGTAGTGCAGGTCATTACCGGTACGGCCTACGGTACAAATTGCGGTGTTACCGGCAGCGGTGCCTGAGAGGGCGACCGACTTTTTCGCCTTGGGAAGGATTTGATTGGGTTCGCTCATTGGGAAACCTCCTCTGATACGATTGATAATTGGATAGTGTTTTGCAAAACTGGTTTAAAGAGTGGCCGCAAATGGACACTAATCACCGCGAATACGCGCAAATGATATGATTGCTCAGAAAAAATATTTGCTTTCATTTGCAATAATTAGCGTTATTTGCGGCATGAATCATTTACGTTAAGCCGTCTCCTCTGAAGCAAACAACTGATCCAGCTTCTGTTCAAAATCGTGATAGCCGAGATAGTCGTAAAGATCGGAACGACTTTGCATCAAGTCAACAACCCCTTGTTGCGTCCCCTCACCACGTAGGGATTGATAAACCTTCAGTGCAGCAGCATTTGCCGCGCGGAATGCACTCAGGGGATAGAGGGCGATACTCACACCTGCAGATGCCAATTGATCTGTTGTAAACAAGGGAGTAGCGCCAAATTCAGTGATGTTGGCCAATACCGGAACCTTAACCGCCGTTACGAATTCCTGATACTGATCGAGATCATTCATTGCCTCAGGGAAGATCATGTCCGCTCCGGCCTCGACACAGGCGCATGCTCTGTCAATGGCAGACTGCATACCTTCAACGGCAAGCGCATCGGTACGCGCCATGATTACAAAATCATCATCGAGCCTGGCATCCACTGCCGCCTTGATTCGGTCGACCATCTCATCCTGGGTGACAATCGCCTTGTTGGGACGATGACCGCAACGTTTTTGCTGCACCTGGTCTTCGATGTGCACGGCAGCTGCGCCGAACTTATTCATATTGCGTATGGTGCGTGCAATATTGAATGCCCCTCCCCATCCGGTATCTATATCAACCAATACAGGAAGATCGGTCACCTCCGTCATACGACGCAGATCAGTCAGGACATCCTCCATCGTTGTGATACCCAGGTCAGGGATACCACAGGAGCCCGCAGCAACACCACCACCCGAAATATAGAGAGATTGATATCCCGAGGCCTCCGCCAGCCTGGCATGATAGGCGTTGATGGCGCCCACACACTGCAAGGGCTTCTCTTGTTCGATGGCAGCGCGAAAACGTGCGCCTGGATTTTGCTGGTTGGTCATTTCGTATCCTCAACATAAAAAGTTTTGAGTTATGAGTCTTTTGTTTTGAGTTGTGGTGTTCGCTACGCTCACTTTTTCTAACTCAAAACTCATAACTAAAAACTCAAAACTCACATCTGGTTAATTTTCCAGCAACATTCTTTCCACGTTTCTACGTGAGGAACGAATATGCTGACGCATCAAAAGCTCCGCCATTTCAGGGTCTCGAGAGGAAATGGCATTCAACAGATAGTGGTGCTCATCATAGGCCTGACTGGAGCGCTTACTGCGCATCCCGAACTGGTAACGGTACATACGCAACAGATGATAGAGATCGTTGCAAAGCAGACCGATCAGTTGATGATTTTTGCTACCTTGAACAATACGGTAATGGAAGTCGAGGTCACCCTGCTTTTGGAAATACGCCTCACCATGCTGTTCTTCAATCTGTCGTCCATGCTGATCCAACAGCAGCTGTAGCTCCTCTATCTCCTTATCACTCATATTTTGTGCCGCCAATCTCGCAGCCATCCCCTCAAGGGCTTCACGTACCTGATAGATTTCAATCAACTGTTCGTATGAAAGCGTCACCACTCGAGCACCCAGATTGGGTTTACGCTCAACCAGCTTTCTCGCTTCAAGTCGCCCGATCGCTTCTCTCAATGAGCCTCGACTGACTCCGTGCTGTCGAGCAAGTTCCGGCTCACTGATCTTACTCCCAGACGGAATTTCTCCTTCAACGATGGCACGCTGAATCGTATCGAAGAGACGATCTGTTAGCGTGATAGTGATTGGATCGTTCTTTTCCACTCGCGACTGACTCCGCATAAATATCTCAAATTGTCGACACATTTAATCGTAATAAGGCATATATTGACTAAAATATAGCCTATACCGCTAATTATGTCGACACTTTATTGAATATAGTGATTTTGGTGCCCTACCCGATTGCTTCCGTGGTGAGGTAGGGCACCCTCTCTAAGCCAATCTATCCCGTTTTATTTTGCATAACCCAGGGTTTGTAAGGAGGACGAGATCTCGTCCAGAATCGCAGGATCATCAATCGTGGCGGGCATCTTCCACTCCTGACCGTCGGCGATCTTCACCATTGTTCCCCGCAAGATCTTTCCTGAGCGTGTCTTGGGCAGACGTTTAACAATGGCGATGTGCTTAAATGCCGCGACTGGTCCAATCTGTTCTCGCACCCGCTTCACCAATTCAGCAGCAAGCTCATCTGCAGAACGTTCGACACCCGACTTCAAAACAACAAACCCCAAAGGCAATTGCCCCTTCAAGGTATCGGATACGCCGATCACAGCACACTCCGCCACATCGGCATGGCCCGCCAATACCTCTTCCATCTGACCCGTGGAGAGGCGATGTCCCGCCACGTTGATAACATCATCGGTACGGCTCATGATCCACAGATAGCCATCTTCATCCTTGTATCCGGCATCACCCGTCAGGTAATACCCGGGATGGGCGCTCAGATAGGAGTCGACGAATCGTTGTTCGTTATTCCAAAGGGTTGGCAGACACGCGGGGGGCAAGGGCTGTTTGATTACGATATCCCCCATCTCACCTGCAGGTTTTTCAACGCCCTGGTCATCAAGCACACGCACGTCATAACCCACCATGGATACCGTTGGAGAGCCGGCCTTTATCGGAAGTGGTTCAACACCCATGGGATTCGCAGCAATAGCCCAGCCTGTCTCGGTTTGCCACCAATGATCGATAACCGGTTTATCGAGCATGGTTTCAGCCCAGTGAAGCGTGTCAGGATCGCAACGCTCACCCGCAAGAAACAAGGCATCCATACAGCCGATATCATACTTCGACATATAGGCGCCCTGCGGATCCTCTTTCTTGATTGCCCGGAACGCGGTTGGCGCAGTAAACAGCACTTTGACTTTATACTCACTGATCATTCGCCAGAATGCGCCAGGATCGGGAGTACCGACCGGCTTGCCTTCGTATATGACAGTGGTGCAACCGGCTAACAGAGGACCGTAGACAATATAGCTGTGGCCAACCACCCACCCGACATCGGATGCAGCCCAGTAGACATCTCCCGCCTCAACATTGTAGATATTCTTCATCGACCAGAGCAGTGCAGCGGCATGTCCACCGTTGTCACGCACCACGCCCTTGGGCTGGCCTGTGGTACCAGAGGTATAGAGGATATAGAGAGGATCTGTTGCCTCAACCGGAACACAATCGACGGGATCGGCCTGTGCCACTGACTCTTCCCAATCGAAATCGCGACCTTCCTGTAATTCAGCCGCCAATTGGGTCCGCTGTTTGATGATGCACGTGGAAGGTTTATGCCGGGCTATCTCAATCGCCTCATCAAGCAGTGGCTTGTATGCGACTAAACGGCTGGGCTCTATACCGCATGATGCGGAAAGTATCATTTTAGGCTGACAATCATCGATCCGTGTAGCCAGCTCTTTTGCCGCAAATCCACCAAAAACAACCGAATGAATAGCGCCAATTCGGGCGCATGCCAACATGGCAATGGCCGCTTCCGGTATCATCGGCATATATATAATGACCCGATCGCCCTTTCCCACACCGTGGGACGCTATCACACCTGCCAGCCGGGCCACCGTATCCCGCAGTTCGCTGTAGCTGTAGGCACGCTTCTGCTCTGTTACCGGACTGTCGTAAATCAACGCCAGGCGATCACCATTTCCCGCCTCCACATGGCGATCCAAAGCGTTATAGCAGGTGTTGAACATTCCGCCACTAAACCAGCGTGGCGAAGGTTTGGCCGATTCATCCAAAACCTTATCCCAATTCTTGTACCAGTGCAGACCCTTGGCGACTGTACCCCAGAATACCTCAGGGTCATTCAACGACTGTTGATAGATCTCGGCATAACGTGACATGTGTGGGAGCTCCTCTGGTGTTGTCTTATCTGATTAAGTGTCGACATATTTTGTTGAATTATGCTGTTAGAACCTATTTTATAGTAAATTTTTTCTATAATGTCGACACTTTTCTGTAAATTTCTTGTTTTCGCCCGATATGGCCATGCACATAAAAGCCCCAAACAGGTCAGTACCTGAGATGCCCGGAAAGTGATATCCGTTTGATTAAATTAAATAAAAGTAAGAATATCCCGGACTCAACTTAAATATGCACTAATCATGGCGCGTTGAGAGAAGCTTTGTGATTCTAAATGAACGACGAGCAATAACGAGTGGCGCTTTTCTGGATACGCTATCTGATTGCCTGTGCTTTTATAGTATTCGATTGGCAACTCTATTGAGTGCGTAAATTGTTATTTGGCTGCAACACACGAATATCCGCCAATCGTACAGAGACATTAAGCCTGTGATATGGGCCCAGAAGAGAGGCTGTATTAATACTAAACAGCGGGGATTGGAAGTATAAAAAAACTGACCAAAAAAAACGGGGCCGATAGGCCCCGTTTCTCAACTCGAAATAGTCTTGTGAACTATTAGAAGTTGTGGATCAGACCAGCGAAGAATGCATCAGATTCAACATCGGTCTCGTCTTCTTCATAAGAGGTGAAGCCGACGTGAGCTACGGTGCGCTTGCTCATTGCATGCTCGTAACCAACGCTGAACTGAGTGACTTCGTTCTCAGGATCGGCAACAGGCATACCAACATTTACATTCGGTGTAAAACCAGGTACCAGCGCAGTAACACCACCATTGGTGGAATCACCCATCAGGTACTGAGCCTTGATCTTGCCAGCGCCGCCGACTTTGACGTGACCGCTCAGACCGAGGTAATCAGGATCGTCCACACCGTCGAGGTCCAGATCCATGGAAGCGAACATGATACCAGCCTGCCACATTCCGCCATTCCAGACTGCGGTAGCGCGCAGCAGTGAAGGTTCAGCGTCTACTGCAGAACCGAGGTCGTAGCTGTTGTAGGCCAGAGATGCGAAGAGCGGGCCATTGCTGTAGAGGCCGGCCAGGGAGATATGATCGGCAATACCGTCCAGGTCGAGGTCACCTCTCTCACCGGGGACCAGAGCGCCGACGAAGGTCAGACCGCCCATGGCAGGAGAGACGTATGCGATGACGTTCTCAAGGCGGTCATCGCCAGGAATAACGTTGGCAAGGTCGCCGTTCGGCAGATCGCCGAACTCGTCGAATTTACCCTGGGACATCTTCATAGGGGTATCATGAGTACCCAACAGAGCGGTACCGAAACCACCGGACAGGCCGATGAACTGATTACGATCGCCAAGACCGTCAGCGCCGTCATCATTGTGTACTTTGAATTCGAAGTGATAGAGAGCCTTGAGTCCGCCACCCAGGTCTTCGCTGCCTTTCACACCAACGCGAGAGTGGATGCTGTCCACGCCCCAAACGTCTTGATCACCATTATCAACATTTTCGAT
The DNA here is from genome assembly GCF_964212655.1 of Candidatus Thiodiazotropha sp. LNASS1. Classification (NCBI taxonomy): domain Bacteria; kingdom Pseudomonadati; phylum Pseudomonadota; class Gammaproteobacteria; order Chromatiales; family Sedimenticolaceae; genus Candidatus Thiodiazotropha; species Candidatus Thiodiazotropha sp. LNASS1. The sequence goes on from NZ_OZ156465.1 coordinate 2,588,718, forward strand.
GATGAAGTGTGCTTTACCAAACAAAGTGGCATCAGCCATGACTGCGGCAGGAGCCACCAGTGCAGCTGCAATTGCCAGAGAGAGTACTTTTTTCATTGAGTTAACTCCGAGAATTGATGGGTAGAAAATTGACTACGATGCGAATATTAGTCAACAGCGTGGCAAATTGCAAGTGTTTCTTTGCAAAAAAGACACAGAAAAAATAGCTGTTGTAAATTTGCGACACCAACTATAAAGCAGGAATCAAAAAACAGAACATCAATGGGTTATAAAAATTAGTTTAAAGAATTTCTAGGAGTTAATCTGTTTATTCCTGAGCGCTTCACTCAGTTATTGTTGCGATAATTTTAGGCCGGAAAGAGCAACAACAACACAAGCCGTAACAGCCTGTCAAGTCACAGGAAATCAGGGGATTAGATTATGATCGTAACAGGCAACATAAAAAACTGGCATGAATTGTCTGATTGATAGGATAACCTTATGGCCTGTTACCACTGATCCAAGCCCCTCTGGCGCATCTGAAAAAGCGCTACCCAAGGTGCGAGGAGTGAAGTTTGGTGATACAAAATGAACAACGGCAATGCACAGTGGCGTTTTCAGGCAGCTTTCAGGTATGGCAAGACCCGGAGCCGGATAAATTCACTAAGTTCTTGCAGCGGTACGGACTCGGTTTTCAGTTGGGTGATATAGCCGAGTGTTCGCGGAATCTCTTTCAAATAGCCCGGTTTACCGTCACGCCTGTATAACCTGGCGAATATCCCACTCGCTTTGAGATGACGCTGTACGCCCATCAGATCAAACCATGTCAGAAACGGTGTTTCATGTTCGGAACGTAGGATTCCGGACTGAAGCGCAAGCTCGTAATACCCCATCGCCCAGTCACGAACCCGCCCATCCGGCCAGCTTACATAGCAGTCACGCAACAGTGACACCAAATCATAGGTAACCGGGCCTATCACCGCATCCTGGAAATCGAGAATACCTGGATTATGTCTTGTGGTTACCATCAGATTGCGCGAATGGTAGTCACGATGCACGCAGACCTGCGGTTGCTGCAGAGCACTATCTGCCAGCAGTTCGAATACCCGTTCCAACATCGAGAGTTCTTCATGTGTCAATGAGAGGCTCAGCTCCTGCAGCAACAGCCAATCTTTAAACAGCGCCATCTCCTGCATCAACAGGGCCCGGTCATATTTCGGCAGACCATCACGCGGCCCACAGGCCTGCAGCGTGGCCAATGCACCCAAGGCATCACCGTAGAGCCTGTCGACGGTTTCCGATGACAGCCTGTCAAGATAGAGCTCAGTGCCGAGATCCTCGAGCAGCATAAAACCCTGGGTGAGATCCCGCGCATAGATATGCGGTACGTTCAGACCGATTGACTCGAGGGCTTCCGCCACTTTCACAAAGGGCCTGGAATCCTCTCTATCCGGAGGGGCATCCATGGCGATATAACTTTTTCCATTTTCGATTAAGCGAAAATAGCGGCGAAAACTTGCGTCGTTGGAAGCAGGCTCGAATGAGTAATCCGATAACTCTGGCAATGACACCAGCCACTTTTTCAATTGTTCTATTCGTTGTGGCATCGTTTTCTAATCAGTCTGCAACTTTGATATGAGGCAATCCGGCCAGCCGGGGCCTGATGATTGTACCAGAAGAGGCTTTAATGAAATCAGTTATCCGTCGCCAGGACTGCATTATCCTCCCCGGCGCCGAAACGGGAAGTGACGCGTATCCTCATATCATCCGCAATGAGATAGAAACAGGGGAGTGCAAGCAGGATCAACACCGTCGCAAACAACAGCCCGAATCCAAGACTGACCGCCATCGGCGAGAGAAATGCCGTCTGCCCGGTGGCGAAAAAGATTAATGGAGAGATACCGAGAAAGGTGGTTGCGCTGGTCAACAGTATCGGTCTGATACGCACCCGTCCCGCTTCCACCAGGGCCTCTTTACGTTCCCATCCCTCGCGTCTCAAGCGCTTGGCAAAATCGATCAGGATCAATGAATCGTTGACCACGATTCCTGTCAGCGCGAGAAAGCCGATCAGGGACAGGAATTGCAGATGAAAATCGAAAATCACATGCCCCACGATGACGCCGATAGCGCCGAATGGGATTGCGAACATCACCACCAGCGGATCAAGCAGCGATCTGAACAGGGCGGCCAATATGAAAAAGATAATCGCTAAAGCGATCACACCTGCTCGCTGCATGCCGATAATCGACTCTTCGGCCTTTTTCTTCTCTCCGAGGAAGATCAGGCGCTGGCCTTCAGCGAGACGACTGAACTCGGTGGTGATCCGTTCCAGTACCTGATTGGGCGTGGTGACCTTCGGATCGACTTCCGCGGTGATAGTGGCCAATCGATGAAGATTTCGCCGGTTGATACTGTTATAGCCTCTCGCCTCCACGATATCCGCCACGTCACCCAGGTAGAGGGTGCGTCCATCATCCAGGGTAATGGGCAATCGCTCCAGGGCGCCGGCATCGCGGCGCAGTTCGTCATTGTAGATCAACCGAACGGGTATGCGTTTGTCGCGCCAGCTCACGTGGGCCAGCTTCAAACCGAGAAAACCAGTGCGTACCGCATTCGCCAGTTCTGTCTGGGTAAGTCCCAGGCGGCGTCCACGTTCATTGAGCTGATAACGATATTCCAACTTGCCCGGATCCATGTCCTGCCTGGCATCCGAAACACCCGGCATACGGCTGAGAAAGGTGCGAATCGTCTCTGCGGTTTGACTGATGCGATCGACCGATTCACCCACAACGCCGATCTCAATATCAGCACCCGCAGGGCCTCCCTGGGTACGCAGAATGGACATGCGCTGTATACCCGGTATTTGCTGCAACGCCTGACGTACATCTTCTATGACCGCTTTTGAACTTCGCTCGCGGCTGCCTTCCCAGGAGAATTTCAGACTCACCAGCGGCGATATCCAGCGTTCGATAAAGCCACTGGGTTTCTGCTGTTTCAGGTCGACAATCAACTGAATATAACGGCTACCGATTTTCACCCTGTGAAAGTCTATGAACATCACCCCCACATTGCTCAGCAAAGTCTCCAGTTCGTCTTCTTTCAGTGTTTGCATCAGCGTCTCTTCAAGCTTGTCCGCCAGACGCGATGCATCATCGATACTATAGGTACTGGGTGCTTCCACATTAACGAAGAACTGTCCCACATCCACATGACTGAAGAGCAGAAAGGGAATACGGGTCTGGGCAAATACAATCGTGATCGCCAGCACACCGATGCTCAACATGGCCACCGGATAGCGATAGTCGAGGCACCTTCGCAATAACTGGGTATAGCGGCGATTCAATGCACTCCAATCGATTCGTCCCGGTTTTCGCTCTCTGGTGGCACGCAGGAACTCCTTGGCATGGGACGGCAGCACCCCGAAGGCCTCCAGCAGGGAACCCGCCAGGGAGGCGCTGACCACCACAGGTATCACAGCAATGAATGCACCCATGGTGCCGCCGATGGCAAACATCGGCATGAAGGCGGCAATGGTTGTGGTGGTCGAGGCCACCACGGGCCAATAGACCTCCTTGGTGCCCAGAGCAGCCGCTGCGGCCGGGGACTCGCCCATTTCCAGATGGCGATAGATATTCTCATTGACGATGATGGCATCATCTACGATCAAGCCCAGCGCAATCAGAAATGCAAACAGGGAGACCATATTGATGCTGTAACCCAGCATATGCAAGGCTATCACGGCTACCAGGAAAGAGACCGGAATACCGAGCGCAGTGATGAAAGCGACCCGGAAATTGAGCATCAGGTAGAGCGCCAACAGCACCAGGGCAAGCCCGACAATCCCCGATGACTTGACGGTGTCGAGACGGTTCTTCACATATACCGAGAGATCGTTGAAAAGCCCCAGACTGACCCCCGCTGGCAGTGTCGCTCTATGTTCCAAGACAAATTCGTTCACCAGATTCGCCACATCGATGGTCGATGCCTGGCTGGTCTTGTTGATGGTCATGTTGACGGATGGCTTGCCATTGAATCGACCCAGAGTCTGGGACTCCTCCAGACGCAGCTGTACCTGTGCCAGATCGCCCAATCGCAGCTGCCCGCCCCGTTCATCATGACGCAGCACGATCGCCGCCATCTGGTCGGGGTCGGGAGGTACTCCCATGCCCCGCAAGCGTATATCGCCTCCGGATGATTTAAGGGTGCCGCCGGGCAGATCAAGCAGGTTGTTCCGCAAGGCATGGGCAATCTGATTGAGTGAGACGCTCAAGGCCGCCATCACCCGGGGATCGACAACCACCCAGACCTCCCATTCACGATCACCGGCCATACCCACGGATGCGACACCCGGCAGTTGGATCAGTTGATCCTTGATGTCCGTGGCGATGCGATACAACTCGCCCCGGGATATGCTACCGAACAGGCTCACCGAAATGACCGGGAAGCGGGTCTCGAGCCGCGCCAGTTCCGGTTCCTCAGCCTCGTCTGGCAGATCATCCACCTGATCGAGAGCGGTTCTGACCTTGCGCATGAAATTGTCCACATCGGAACCGCTTTTCAGCTCGATGAGGATACTTGAACTGCCCTCGCTGCTGGTGGAGCTGACCACATCGATGTCGGCCAAGCCATCCAGTTCCTGTTCGATGGGGAGAGTGACCTGACGCTCCATCTCTTCCGGTGAGGCACCCTCGAACACGGTGGTGATCCTGACCTTATCCTGTTCCACCACGGGAAACATCTCTTGCGGCATGGCGTACCAGGAGATCACTCCCGCCAGTAGTATGATCACCAGCATAAGGTTGACCATCAGGGGATTTCGGATGGAAAAATCGATCAAGGCACTTTCCCGCCGGGTTCGACCTGAACCTCGATATCGTGGCTGAGCACTTCCACATCCCGGGCAACCAGCAGATCACCCTGTTTCACCCCCTGCAGTAACAACTGCAAATCACCCTGGCGTATACCCGGCACCACCTGTCGACGCACCAGACGACTCCCTCGCACCAGAAAGACATAGTGCTTACCCTCCTCCCGCATTACGGCGGAGACAGGCACCACCAGGGCATCCTTTCTGGGACGCAGGGGCAGATCCACCCTGCCCAGCTGTCCAGGCAGCAATCCCTGCCCCGGTATCCTGATTCGCAGGGGATGGGTATGGGTCTGAGGGTCCGGATCGATCTGCAGGGCTACCAGTTCACCACCCACATCGCGACTATCCACTTTCACACTCAATGGTTGCCCCAGAGACAAAGCGGCAGCGACATCGCCACTTACCGCCATCTCAAGCTCCAACACGGCGTCATCGATCAATTCAAGCACCGGATTGTTGCCCTGAACATAGTCGCCCTCCTCAACCATGACACGGTTGACCCGCCCATTGAAAGGCGCCAGTAAATGGGTGCGTTGAAGATTACGCCGAGCCCGGTTGTTTGCCGCCTCCTGACGGTCGAGACGGGCCTGATTGCTCTGTTGACTGAAAACGAGCCGGGCCTCTTCACTCTGCAGATTGATCAACTGCTGGCGCGCACTCTCCCTGGTTGAGACAGACGCCAACGAACCCTTACCCAGTTTCTCCAGGCGCTGATATTCCCGCTCAGCCAGCTGTCGGTTCTCCCGAGCCAGTTTCAGCAATGCTCCATCCCGCTCCAATGTGGCCCGTGTCTCGGTCAACCGGGACTCTGTCTCACTCAATGCGTCCCGATAGTCCTCGTTATCCAGTCTCAGCAGCAGATCACCCTGGGATACGGACTCGCCGGGCTCCACTTCGCGTGCACTCAGCTCACCCGCCACTTCGAAACGCAGGGACGCAATCTGCCGTGGGCGCAGCACACCGGTGAAGGGCACCTTCGGCAGCAGATCCCGCCGTACCACTTCCGCCACTTCGACACGGGTAATACCCGGCTGCTTCATCTCCACATTGGCCTCGGGACGGGTCATAAACAGCGTCACGACGATCACGACAGTGCTCATCAGAATAGCCAGGGTGATTAGAAAACGTCGTCTAACTGAGGTCACAAGTGTTACCAATGAACAGGTGTAATTTGAAGTAATGCAGATTCTATGCGATTTTGTGCAGGGTCGCGTGATGAATTATCAATGCCTTCCATAAGTGAGTTCGTAAAACACTATTGGTTCCCTGACCCGCATCACCAGAACAGAAACACCAATCAGCCAATTCGATGTCACCTCGTCCACGCCCGCTTTACCTCTATCTCAGCCTGTTGATACCCCTGGTTACGACAGCGGAAGAAAGGCTGCGTATCGACCGTGGACTCAACTGGGATTATTGTGAACGGTCGCCTGGCGAAAGCGATCTCTCGGTACCCGCACCACCCCTGGAAAACCAGTATCTTCAGCTTGCGGCCGACCGTTTGGAGTTCGACCAGACGACAGGCTCGAGTCGGCTCGACGGATCAGTACAGCTGTGGCGTCCGGACGGCTATGCGGAGGCCGACAGCATCAGCTTCGACCACCAAAACCGGGTCGCTGAACTTTTTGGCAATCTGTTTATTCAGCAAACAGGACTGCGCGCCACCGCGCAACAGGGCTACCTGGAACTTGATGACGATCGGGGTTGGTTAAGTGACAGCGAGTTTCGTCTGACGGAGAATAACGCCCGAGGCAGCGCAGCATTGATCACCCTCACGAGCAAAGATCAGTCACACTATGAGAAGGTTGTCTACTCAACATGTCCCCCCGATAGAAACGATTGGAGCCTTGTAGCCTCTGAACTGAAGATCGATATGGCCGAAGGCTGGGGTAGCGCACGCCACGCCCGACTGCAACTGGCCGGCCTGCCGGTACTCTATATACCCTATTTCACTTTCCCGGTGGACGAGCGTAGAAAAACCGGCCTTTTAATACCCTCGATCGGATCATCCAATCGTCTGGGGAGTGAACTCACCCTACCCTATTATTTCAATATCGCACCCAACTATGACGCCACCCTGACACCGCGATTGATGAGCAAGCGTGGCGTTATGCTGGGTGGAGAATTTCGCTTTCTCGGTGAACGGCAGCGCGGGGAGATCAGTGGTGAAATTCTTCCGGACGACAAACAAAACAGTCCGCACCACGACGACCGGCGTAGCGCCTTGCGATTTTATCATGTCAGCCGACCCTTACCCGGTCTCACCACCCGCATCGAAACCAATGCGGTGAGCGACAATGAATATCTGGAGGATTTCGGTACCGGTCTGGCCATCACCAGCACGCGCCACCTGGAGCGTGTCGGAGAAGTCCGTTACAACCTGGGTAGTTGGAACCTGCTGGGCCGCATACAGAAGTTCCAAACGGTGGATGACTCCCTGAGCGAGAGTCAACACCCCTACCGCCGTCTGCCCCAGCTGCTCGCCCGTTATCGGGGATTGACCAACCCACTTGGCATGAAGATCGGCTTCGGTGGCGAATACACACACTTCAAGCATGATACCCTGACCAATGGTGAACGGCTCACACTTCGCCCTTCGCTGAGTCTGCCGTTGCGTCGAAGCTGGGGTCATCTGACCCCCAGACTGAGCCTCAACTATGCCACCTACAGGCTGGATGAAGATGACAATCCGACAGATGATAAACCAGACTATTTTGTACCGGCCTACAGTCTCGATGGCGGCCTGGTATTTGAACGTGATACCCATTGGTTCGGCATTCCAGCGTTACAGACTCTTGAGCCGAGACTGTTTGCCCTGTATGCACCTTTTGACGATCAGTCAGATATCCCCGATTTCGATAGCGCCGATCTCAATATCAGCTACACCAACCTGTTCAAAGAGAACCGCTTCAGCGGCAAGGACCGCTTTGGTGACGCCAGGCAGTTATCTGCAGGCCTGACTACCCGTTGGTTCCAGAGGGACAATGGCATGGAACGACTGCGTGCCAGTATCGGTCAGATCTACTACGGCAAAGAGAGGGAGGTACAATTGACCGGGGCCACGGAGGATGATCCCTCATCCGCCATGGTGGCGGAGATCTCGTCGAGATTGGGAAACCACTGGCGCACCACACTGACCCTGCGCCACAATCCCCACCTGGAAGATGATCAGATCGATAGAGGCCGCTTCACACTTCGCTACAGCACACCCGAGCAGGAACACATCAATTTCGATTACAATTTCAAACGTGACACCATTGAAGATCTGGATTTCTCCTTCTATTGGCCCTTCAATCACCAATTCAGCCTGTTTGGGAAATGGAAACACTCATACCTTTATGAGCGAAATATGAATAGAATACTTGGCCTGGAATATGGCGGTCGATGCTGCTGGAAACTTCGTACCCTCATCCAACGCTATGTGGCCAATGAAGATAAAGACGAGGAAGAAGAGACCAGATTCATGCTGCAGCTCGAGCTGCGGGGTCTGGGAGCCCTGGGCCATACAGTAGACAAAACCATGCAGGAAACGATTTATGGCTTTCACAATGAACGGTAAATGCAATGTATCTTAATCAGTACCTCGTCAGCACAATTACAGGGCTGGTGATGCTGCTGCTCGGTCTGCCCCTGCATGCAGCGGTGAAAGAGCTTGACCACATCGTGGCGCTGGTCAACGACGATATCATTGCCAAGAGCGAGCTTGACAGCCGAACCGGGGAACTGCTCGCCCAGCTTGCGCAAAAGCAGACCAATCTGCCTCCGATGCGCATTATTCACCAGCAGGTGTTGGATCGAATGATCACCAAGCGACTGCAGTTGCAAGCCGCACGCCGACTCGGACTCAGTGTCGACGACGCCACGGTGACCAAGGCGATCACCAATATTGCCGAGACCAACCGGATATCACTGCTGCAGTTGCGCGAAACCCTTGAAGCGGACGGTATCAATTTTCCCCTTTTTCGCGAACAGCTTCGGGAAGACATACTGATCAACCGTTTGAAACAGAAAGAGGTCATCAACAGGATTGTGATTACCGAGCAGGATATCGAGAACTTTCTTGCGCGGGAGGTGGGTACCAGCCGACAGCGCTCCGCTGTCCGTCTATTGCATATCCTGATCGCCACACCGGAAGGCGCTTCGCCGGAGGATGTGCAACAGGCGAAGCAGAAGGCCGGGTCTGTCTATGATGAACTTATGCAAGGTGCCGATTTCAGTGAACTGGCGATACGTCTGTCGGACGGCCGTCAGGCCTTGGATGGGGGTGACCTCGGATGGATAGAGGTATCCCGAATCCCCAGCCTGTTCACCGGTGTAATAGATGATATGGAGGCTGACTCTGTCAGTGAGCCAATACGCAATGCCTCCGGTTTCCACATCATAAAACTGGCGGAAATCAAGGGGGGCAACAAACTGATCATCAACCAGACCCATGCCCGCCATATCCTGGTAAGCACCAATGAGATAGTCTCTGACAATGAGGCCCGGCAGCGGCTCGAGACCCTGCGGGAACGCATCATAGGCGGTGATTCATTTGAGGCACTGGCACGTTCCCACTCCGATGACAAGGCATCCGCGATCAAAGGCGGCGACCTGGGATGGACCAGCCCGGGCGATCTGGTAAGCCAATTCGAGGAGCAAATGGACGCCCTGGCGATCGATGAAATCAGCCAGCCCTTCAAGACCCCGTTCGGATGGCATATCGTTCAACCTCTCGAGCGGCGTCAACATGACAACACTGAAGAGGCCTTGAAGAACAGGGCTCGTCAGGAGATTCAAAAACAAAAATCGGAAGAGGCCATCGACCTGTGGTTGCGCCGTTTGCGCGACGAAGCTTATGTCGAGGTTTATCTGGAAGAGTAGGAAGTATCCCTTGATTTCACGTCTAGCACTCACCCCCGGCGAGCCTGCCGGCATTGGGCCGGATCTTTGTGTCATGCTGGCACAGAAGCCATATCCGGAAACCGAGATCATCGCCATTGCCGATCCGGTGCTGCTGCAGCAGCGCGCCGAACGCCTGGGTATGCCCCTGGAGCTGATCCCTTTCGATGAGCAAAAACCGGCTTCCTCCCTGCCACCGGGCAAGCTCAGATTTCTACCCGCCGGACTCAATCACGAGGTTGTCTGCGGCCAGCTCAATCCCGCCAATGCAGAGTACGTACTCGACACATTGCGGATAGCAACCGATGGCTGCCTCAAAGGGTATTTCGATGGCATGGTCACAGGCCCGGTGCACAAGGGGGTCATCAACGATGCCGGCCTCTCCTTTACCGGGCATACCGAGTATCTGTCCGCCTTGTGCGAAGATGCATACCCGGTGATGATGCTCGCCACACCCGATCTCAGGGTCGCCCTCGTCACCACCCACCTCCCCCTGTCCGAGGTGAGTCAGGCCATAACCAAACAGCGAGTTCAACAGGTCGCCAGCACACTGCACAACGATCTGCAAAGGTGTTTCGGCATCGCGCAACCACGCATTATGGTGTGTGGACTCAACCCACATGCGGGAGAGCAAGGATACCTGGGAAGGGAAGAGATCGAAATCATCCAACCGGCATTGGCTGAGCTGAACAGTCAGGGAATGCAGCTGATCGGCCCGCTTCCAGCCGATACCATCTTCACGCCTGTTCACCTGCAGCAGGCGGATGCGATCCTGGCCATGTACCATGATCAAGGCTTACCGGTATTGAAACACCTGGGATTCGGCAATGCCGTCAATATCACGCTGGGATTGCCTATTATTCGCACCTCTGTCGACCACGGTACCGCACTCCCACTGGCAGGCACCAATCAGGCAAGCCTTGGAAGCCTTCAATACGCCGTCAAGATTGCGGAGACAATGGTTAAAAGCCGGCTCAGGGAGCGATCCGGGAGTTGACGCATGGGGTAGCGGTGCAGTCGCCGGTATTGAGTAGGCTGGGTATCGATGTATTCGAGCCCCTACTCGCCGGCGATCATCATGCGGTCGATCAGCCAGGAGCCGGTCTGAATGCTGCTGCGGGTCTCCACATCGCTACCCACCTGCAGCAAACCCGTCAGCATTTCACGCATGTTTCCGGCAATGGTGATCTCTTCCACAGGGTACTGTATTTCGCCACCCTCCACCCAAAAGCCGGCGGCTCCCCGGGAGTAGTCGCCGGTTACCATATTGACGCCCTGCCCCATCAGTTCAGTGACTACCAACCCCCTGTCCATCGTCCTGAGTAGACCCTCCCGGTCCAATTCACCGCTGTTTATACGCAGGTTCCTCACACCTCCTGCATTGCCTGTGGTCCGCATGCCGAGCTTTCGTGCCGCATAGCTGTCGAGCACATAGCTGTCGAGCACACCCTGGCGTACGAACTCCCTGTTGCAGGTCGCCACCCCCTCATTGTCATAGGCCGCACTGGCCAGTCCTCTGGCCAGACGGGGTTCTTCGTGGATTGTGACGAATTCGGGAAACACAGGTTTACCCAGATGGTCGAGCAGAAAACTTGCCTTGCGGTAGAGGGCGGAACCCCGAATGGCGCCAATGAAACTGCGCAACAATCCCACTGCCACATCCGCCTGAAACAGTACCGGCGCCTGTTGTGTCGGCAGCTGTCTGGCATTCAACCGCGCCAGGGTCCGTTCCGCAGCCATCCTGCCAACCGCCTCTGGTGTATCCAACCGTGTCGATTGGCGTGACAGGGTATACCAGTAGTCACGCTGCATGCTTTCATTCTGTTTGCCAACCACAGCACAGCTCAGGCTGTGTCTGGACGAGGGATAGCCACCCATGAAACCATGGGTATTGCCGTAAACATGCAGGCCGTCATGGGAGTTCAGCGAGGCGCCTTCCGAATTGACGATACGCGGGTCATAATCACGCGCTGCGTCTTCACAACGGATTGCCAGCTCAATCGCCTCCTCTACGCTCTGCCGCCAGGGATGGTAGAGATCGAGGTCAGGGTTGTCGGACGCCATCAATTCCGCATCGGCCAGGCCGGAGCAGGGATCCTCCGAAGTATAACGGGCAAAATTACAAGCCGCCTCCACCGTCTCTTTGACCGCCTGCGGACTCAGATCAGAGGTACTCGCGCTGCCCTTGCGGTGACCGAAATAGACAGTCACACCCAGGCCGTTGTCACGGGTATGTTCGATGGTCTCCGTCTCACCGAGACGCACCGTCAACGAAAGGCCGGCATTACTGCTTACCGCTGCCTCTGCGGCCGTTGCCCCAAGGCGCTCAGCCTCACTCAGCAGGTCCTCGACCAATTGCTGCAATTCCCCTTTGCGCTGTTCCATATCGATCACTGCTCAGTACCCCCGACAATCAACTCATCCAGCTTGAGTGTCGGCTGGCCGACACCCACAGGCACACTCTGTCCCTCCTTACCGCAGACACCGACTCCGGCATCCAGTTTCAGGTCGTTGCCGACCATGCTGATACGGGTCATGGATTCCGGGCCATTCCCTATCAAGGTCGCTCCCTTCACCGGCCTGGTTGTCCTGCCTTTCTCAATCAGATAGGCCTCACTGGCGGAAAAGACGAAACGGCCGGAAGTGATATCGACCTGTCCTCCACCGAAATTGACTGCGTAGAGCCCCCGGTCCACAGAGGCGATAATCTCTTCCGGGTCATGGTCACCGGGCAACATATAGGTGTTGGTCATGCGCGGCATCGGTAGATGGGCATAGGACTCGCGCCTACCGTTACCGGTCGTGTCGACCTTCATCAACCTGGCATTGTGCTTGTCCTGCATATAGCCCTTGAGGATACCATTCTCGATCAATACCGTGTTCTGACTCGGCGTGCCCTCGTCATCCATATTCAGTGATCCCCGCCGTCCCGGAATGGTGCCGTCATCCACTACGGTACAACAGGGTGCCGCCACCTGCTCTCCGATCCGGCCGCTGAAGGCGGAGGTTCCCTTGCGATTGAAGTCACCCTCAAGACCATGGCCCACGGCTTCATGCAACAGTACGCCCGGCCAACCGGGACCCAGCACCACAGGCATCGTACCGGCAGGCGCATCCACCGCATCAAGATTGACCAATGCCTGTCTGACTGCCTCCCGTGCATAGTCCAAGGCACGATCCTGATACAGAAAATAGTCGAGACCCTCACGCGCACCGCCTCCACTGCTCCCCTGTTCCCTTCGCGAACCCTGTTCCGCAATCACATGGACATTGAGGCGAACCAGCGGCCTGACATCAGCACTGAGGGTACCGTCGATGGCAGCCACCAGCACCACATCATGGGCACCCACCAGACTCACAATAACCTCTTTTACCCGTGGATCCTGCTTTCTCGCCTCCTGATCCACTTGTCGTAACAGATCGACCTTCTCCACCTCACTCAGCGTGGGCAGGGGATTGACCGGCGCATACAACTGGCGTGGCATCGGCGTACCCGCAATGCGCACTGACTGATCGGCACCACTGCGTATAATCGCCCTGGCTGTTCGCGCTGCCTCCTGAAGCGTAGGCAGCTGCAGTTCATCGGAGTAGGCAAAACCGGTCTTTTCACCGCTGATCACACGAATACCCGCACCCTGCTCTATATTGTGCGCCCCCTCTTTGATAATTCCGTCCTCCAGGACCCATGATTCCAACCTGCTGGATTGAAAATAGAGATCAGCCGCATCGATACCGGTTCCTGTCAATTCCCCAAGCATGCGGTCAAGATCCCGTTTTGCCAATCCCGCGGGGGCTAAGATTGTCTCTTGCGCTATTTGAATCAGATCGGACATGTTATTCCTGACCCCGCGGGCCGTTGTTTAGTCATGTTTAAGTCGTTGCAGAATGCCGCTCCCGACTCAATCCTGAACCGAACCGGACAAATTCGTTTCAGGTTCATTTCATTGCATGTCGGGAGTATGGGTATGTTGTGGTTTAAGCAACCCGCTCCGTCATCGGGGCAATGATCCTGTACGCCCTTACAAACGTAGATGGTCTATTGTCGGAAAAGTGCGACGTATGGTCTTCTGGTATTCGTGATCAAGTTCCACACAAACAAATCCGGTTCCTCTTGGCACCTGGGTCAGTACAGTACCCCAGGGATCGACAATCATGCTATGGCCATGGGTTTCGCGACCGTTGAGGTGATAACCGCCTTGTGCAGCAGCAGCTATAAAAGCGAGGTTTTCTATAGCCCTGGCCCTGACCAGGGTCTCCCAATGCGCCTTGCCTGTCATTGCCGTGAATGAAGCCGGCACCACAAAGATCTCCGCACCCTTTTCCATCAGTTGACGGAACAACTCAGGGAAACGCAGATCGTAGCAGACCGCCACTCCCAATATGCCGAAGGGCGTATCCACCGTCACTACCTCTTCACCCGGTTCTATAGTATTGGATTCCACGTAGCGTTCATCCGTCTCCACGATATGGACGTCGAACAGATGTATCTTGTCGTATCGAGCCACCTGATTGCCGTTACTATCCATGATCAGACAGGCTGCCCGAACCTTGCCGCCCTGTTTGGCGCGCATGGGAATGGTGCCTCCCACTACCCAGATGCCATAGCGTTGCGCCATCTGACTGAGGAATCCCTGCAAGGGACCGTCATCATCCTCGCACAAAGTCAGCATATCCCGGTCGTGCTCCCCTTTGAAGGCGAAATTTTCCGGTAATACCACCAATCCGGCACCCGATTCGGCTGCTTCACCGATCAGTCTCTCCGCCTCCAGCAGGTTAGCGCTGACGTTGGGACTGGAAGCCATCTGTATCGCTGCAACTTTATTCTTCTTACCGCTCATGTGAAAACTCTTCGGTCAGTTTCTGGCCATCCTGATGATTCTATGGTCCGGTTTCGAGGATAGCATCATGAACCTTGATGCTACCAGCGATGTCTTGCGTAATCCGCCGCCTCACAACGTGTGTCTACCACGCGTTAGATGTGGTATTCAGGGCGGCATGTCCACTCATTCGCCCGGCATCTCCGGCATTAATGCCCTTCCGCGCGTATCCTCTTGACTCTTATTGACTTGGATAAACTGGGGTTCATCCCAACTGCCGGTGACTTCATAGGTGCGCATGGCAATCCGGTCGAACAGCCGGCCTATCAATTTTTGAGTCATTGCCAGCGCCACACCTGCGGTAGGATTAATCGCCAGTGTACCCAGCAGTGGCAGGGTGGCACTGACATTAGGTGTGACTACAACCTTTTGGTCGTAGGACCGGGTCGCCAAGCCGGTGCGTCCACGTACATCGACAACCGCAGCGGTACTCTTCATGACCAGATCCGAGGTATAGGCATCGCCATCGTTGATCGTGAAATTACCTTCTATCGAATCAAATGCCAATCCTTTGGAAAACAGATCGGAAAAATCGAGGGCGAGGCGCTTGCCTAACGCATTGAGACTGAACAGGCCGATAAGTCGGCCGACACCAGGATCGACATTGTTCACCAGTCCCTTATCCACCTTCAGCGATATACTGCCGTAGAGCTTTTCCGCCCCCATCTCCAGTGGCGACGTGGGCCAGTAGAGTTCTGCCTTGACATCAGTGGGAGCCTGCTCGATACCGGTAGCGATTCCCAAGGCGTGCTGGAGGTCACCCAGGCTGTTTGTATGCAACTTCAGATTCAGTGAGGTACTGTGACCCTTGGGTGTCAGGCGCCAATACCCCTGTCCGGTGAGATCAACCATGTCTCCGACCAGGGCCAGGCTATCGACAGTGATTCCATCGGCCTCCTTTCTCCAGGTGATATAGCCTTTACCCATAGGATTATCGTTGATGTAGAGGTCTTCCACTGTGAGATTGATGGCGGGCACATCCCTGGGATCGAGGTCCGTCATCTGGCGCTGCTCATCCCCTTGCCCGGTAATCCCTCTCGCCAGCTCCTCAAGATCGAATTTAATATAATCAAAACGACCGAAGATGGGTTGCTGATCGAGTTGACCCGGCACCTGCATCATGCCCTGAGCTGTCTCGGATGTCAGATTGATCCGATAGCCGTCCGCATAGTTTTTGTAGGTGAATCGGGTATCGGGACAGGCTGTGCCCAGTGCTATGAGCTCGTCCACCCGCAAATCCATGGTAATGGTTGGCGGACCGCCCCGGCCCGAAGCAGCTTGCTGTGCGACCCAGCTGATCCAGCTGTCCGCGTTCAGCCTCTCCAGATGGCCGCTCATGTGGAAGCCTTCCGCATCCTCCAGCGACAGTGCTTCCTGGGAAAATCCGATAGCGGCAATCCAGGGTTTTTCCCGCGCCTCGAAAAAGCGGAACAAGGCATGGGTTTTTTCATCATACCGGACTCTCAACTCCGTGGATTCATCACGGCGCAAATCGGCGCCCATATCGAATTTCACCTTTGACTCGGCTGCTTTACCGAGGGGTTTCGGCATCGTTATCGATATTCCCTGCAGGTCAGAATTGAGATTCAGCCTGACCGGCACCTGGCTCTCATGATGGGCAATCCTGACTTCAACATCGCCCTCGCCGACACCCAGAAAATAATCAAGCTTCCACTCCGGAAACTGTTGTTTCAGGCGCGCCAGATTGATAGGCATGTGGGCCTTCACCCGGGTCCAATGTTCACCCTCATGACTGTAGGGCATGACATCCAGGTCAATTTCGTCTCCCAGCAGCCTGGCCCTAATACCTTTCCCCATTACTCCTGTACGGTTGAATTGAAGTCTGCCGCTGATCCGGTCGATCTTGAGATCGGCCTTCTTGATGGTTAACGCGGATTGATCAAAACTGACCGCGCCTTCTATCTTCAACTGATCCCGCTTGTTGAGCGGTATCGCCAGATCGACCCAGGTCTTGGTCGCCCCATCCACCTCCACCGCATCGACGAAAGCATGAAAATCACTGCGTAGCGGGGTATCGCCCAGAATCGCCATCAGATCCTGCAATGATCCAGTTGCCGTTCCCTGAATCTTTACAGGAGAGGCCTCCTTCAATCTTTCGATTTCAATTGCCACATCCTGCAGCTGACTGTTCAGCAGCATGCCCTCCTGCAGTATCACCTGCAATCCATTATTGACAAAATGGACCTCTGCCACCCCCTCCGACAGCCGCGGCCATTGGCTCATATAGTCGAGAATCAGGTCCTCGACACCGAACCAGACCTCGAATCGGCCTTGATGCTGGAGGAAAGGAAACTCACTGAGTGGGCCATAGAGTAGAAAGCTACCCGATTTCACATAGCCGCTCACTACCGCCTTATCGAGCCAGGAGACCAGTTCGTCAGGCATAATCCCAACAGGAAGATAGTCACTCTTTCGCGAACCATCCGCATCCCAGAAATCGGATTGCATATCAATGAACAGGTCCTTGCCGGTGAAGGGTATCTGCAGATCGATGCGGGAGAGCGTCTTAACATCCGGGGAACTCATCTGCACATGATCGCTGTTGAGATGCAGCCCCTTTTCGAGATCAAATTTCCATGCGAAGTCACCCATTGCGCGTCGTGCATGCAGGGGCTTGCGGAACAGATTCGGTGAATCGAGCATCAGATTGCTGCTATCGACTCTCAACCAACCCCCTGCCTGGTCGCCATCGAAGGCCAGTTTCAATCCGCTCACACCTGGTACATCCTGCCATGGCTGGTGCGCATAGCCATCGACCTCCCCTTTCAAATGCCAGGTGAGGTCACCCTGACGGGGCTTGAGAAACCCAAACTCGAGACGACTCAGTCTTCCCTGAGGCGACAGCCCTCCGAGTGCCGCATGCAACGCTGGATTGGGTAGTCTCTGAATCGCTAAAAAGTCATTCAACTCCTTCAATGACAGGGCATCCGCGCTCAGTTCAAAACGCGTCTGCTGCTGTTCCAATAGCTGCCAGGTGATCCGCACCTGCTCGGTTGGCCATTCCCCATGGGCTTGCTCTATATCAAGCTGGTCGAGCTCCAGATGCCAACCATCATGCAAGCGTTTCCATTCAAGCCCGGTTGAAAGCCGTGCCAAAGCGAAAGGTTCAGTTCGTCCCGGTCCCGTAATTCGAAAGTCGCTCAGCTGGCCTTTTCCACGCAGATTCTGCAGCTCGCCCTGCCGGAGATCACCCCACAGCTCAACCTCAAGTTCACCCTCGTCAATGGTATAGGAGGGAGGCATCCACTCAGGCAGCCGCCCACCTATCACCAGCCCTTCGCATCTGAAATAGAATTCACCGCTCATCGCCAGCGATGACGCATCCTTCTGCAGCAGATCGGCGATCAGTCGAACCGACTCCTCCCCACGTTTACCGATACGTGTGCTGAGTGAGAGTTGGTGGCGCAATCCGTCGTTACGCAGTTCCAAATTAACCCCGGAGAGTCTGAGCGGAGGCTGGTCAGGGATGGCGCTTTTCAGGTGGATCTCGGTATCCAGCAAACGCAGTTGATTCTGTCCCAGCAGGATGGCCGCCACGGTATCCGGATCCCCCTCGCTCACTCCACCCATACCCTGTAGTGCCACGCTACCATCCGAGAATCGTTCAAGCTTTAGCTTGGTCCCTATGACAGTGGCTTCACCCAGTCGCAGGCGACCTGAGATGAGGCTTTCCAATAGCTGTATGTTGACCAATACCTCCGGGGCATACAGCAGGGGTTCACTGCTCTTCTCATCGAGCACGCTGACATCGGTAAAATTGAGTGCCAGGTGAATACCCTTCACCTGGGCCTTCATATCGCCGATCTTCAGATCAACACCCGCCCCCTCTTCGGCGACACGCTCTATCTGCCGCCGATAGGGATCAAGATCGATGAGGGGTACAATCAGGCGCAATGCACTGATCAACAGCGCAGCTACGATCACCAGCCAAGCCAGGGATTGCCAGAACCTGGCGTGAAGGTACTTAGCGACAGTCAGCATCTGAAGGATAGGTGGTGACAGACATCACACCAGCACGACGTCATAGTGCTCCTGGGTGTAAAGCATCTCCACCTGCAGCTTGATTGGATGTCCGATAAACTGCTCCAGCTCCGCCAGATGAGTGGATTCCTCGTCCAGGAGCCTGTCGATCACCTCTTGCGATGCCAGCACCAGCAGTGACTCCACATCGAATTGGCGCGACTCCCGGAGAATCTCCCTGAAGATCTCGTAGCAGGTTGTCTCAGCCGTTTTCATGGAACCCCTGCCACCGCAGCAGGGACAGGGTTCGCAGAGTACATGTTCCAGGGATTCACGAATGCGTTTACGGGTCATCTCCACCAGCCCAAGGGAGGAGACCTCGGTGATTTGCGTACGCGCATGATCATGAGCCAGGCACTTCTCCAGGGCACGCAATACCTGTCGTCGGTGTTCGGGATCAAGCATATCGATAAAATCGATAATAATGATGCCACCCAGGTTTCTCAGACGCAGATGTCGGCAGATAGCTTGCGCCGCCTCCAGGTTTGTCTTGAATATGGTCTCCTCTAAATTTCTATGGCCTACGAAGGCCCCGGTATTGACATCGATAGTGGTCATCGCTTCGGTCTGATCGATCACCAGATGGCCACCCGATTTGAGCTGCACCTTGCGTTCCAGGGCCTTCTGAATCTCATCTTCGACCCCGTACAGATCAAACAGCGGCCGCTGACCCGGGTAATACTCGATAAACTGTTTGATGTCGGGGATGAATTTCTGCGCGAAGGTGATCGCCTTTTGGTGGGTCTCCTTGGAATCGATACGCACCTTCTCCACATCGGGACCGACCAGGTCGCGAAGCGAGCGCAGGGGCAGAGAGAGGTCTTCATGGATCAACTCGATACCATTATGCAACTTGCTCTTCTCCTGAATCGACGACCAGAGACGCGCCAGGAATCGCATATCCGCTTGCAACGAGAGCTCATCGACGCCCTCGGCCGCGGTACGGGCGATGTAGCCACCGGATATCTCCCCCGCCTCGGCCACTTGGTTCAACAGTTCACGCAGGCGCTGGCGCTCATCCTCGGCCTCGATTCGCTGCGAAATGCCCATATTCCCCAGTGAAGGCATAAATACCAGATGGCGTGAAGGTATGGAGATATTGGTCGTCAGGCGGGCGCCCTTTGTGCCGATGGGATCCTTCAGTACCTGCACGATCACATAGTCGCCTTCGCGCAACAGTTCATGGATGTTGTCCGTCTTGGGCTTGTCGGTTGTTTCCCCTATATCGGAAACGTGCAGGAACGCCGCCCGCTCCAGACCGATATCGACAAATGCCGCCTGCATACCGGGCAATACCCGGCATACCTTGCCCTTATAGACATTGCCGACCAGACCACGCTTGCCGTAGCGTTCGATGATCACCTCTTGCACCGCACCGTTCTCGATTACCGCAACCCGAGTCTCGGGCGGTGTCACATTTATCAATATCTCTTCACTCATACATCAATTACGCTCTTATTTTCATTATCAAATTGGATGCCGTTGCGGCTAAGTAATTCCGCTGTCTCGAACAGGGGCAATCCCATCACCCCCGAATAACTCCCATGCAACATACTGACAAAGCGCGCCCCAACCCCCTGGATGGCATAACCTCCCGCTTTATCGGCGGGTTCGCCCGTAGCCCAATAGGCTGTCATTTCCGCCTCGCTCAGCACCCTGAAGCTGACCTCGCTGTGACTTAGCTCCATTTCAACACCCCGCCAATCCAGCGCCACCGCGGTATAGACCTGATGGGTCCTGCCCGACAACTGTTTCAGCATCCACAACCCATGGTCTCTGTCCATTGGCTTACCCAGCACCCTGTTCTCAACCACAACGCTAGTGTCAGCGGCCAGTACCGGCAAAGATTCACCCCCCGCGGCCAGTCCGGCCCCCGCCTCTGCCTTCTCCCTCGCCAGGCGCAACACATAGGCTATCGGCTCTTCATCAGGCCGCTGCTGTTCATCAATATCGATCTCGAGCAGGGCGTGGCTGATGCCGATCTGGCTCAGCAATGCCCTCCGGCGAGGCGAGCGGGACGCCAGGTAGATGACAGGATTCTCCTTCATAATGGGCAGTTTCCTCTTGATGACATCCAGTTTTTTATACTTTTTATCTTAATCCCGGACGGCTGCAGCTGTTCATATCGGGATTTTTATTACGACCGCCCTCTGCAACCGGTGTTGCACACACTTCAGGCCACTACCCTGCCCGATGGTATGGGTGGTTGCGTATCATACTCCAGGCCCGGTACAACTGCTCGGACACCACCACCCTGACCAGGGGGTGGGGAAGGGTCAGAGGAGACAGGGACCACCGTCCATCCGCCCGTTGCAGACACTCTGGCGCCAATCCTTCGGGTCCACCCACCAGCAATGCGATATCGCGGCCACCCGACATCCACTGCTCAAGCTTGCCCGCCAAGCGTTCCGTACTCCAAGCGCTGCCGGTGACATCCAGCGCCAGTACCTGGCAGCCCTTGGGGATTGACTTGAGCATCCGTTCGCCCTCATCACGCATCGCCCGTGCAATATCGGCGTTCTTACCACGATGGCCCGCTGCGATCTCGATCAGCTGCAAGGTACATTCAGCAGGTAATCGGCGTGCATACTCCTCATACCCCTCAGCAACCCAGCGTGGCATGCGGTTTCCCACGGATATCAGATAGATATTCATAGGTGTGAATTGTACGGGATTCTACGACATCTTGGGCGTGCAACCTCCGGAAACTGTTAAATGGTCGCTTTTTTGTCCGCAAATGAACGCTGATGAGCGCAAATGTTCTAGAACAGTCATTTGTAGGCATGTTGCGAGACAACTTACTGTTTTCAAATATGCTGACAGCAGACAAGAAACGAGGTTGCCTCATTCCACCCAAGTGAATGATAAATATAAGGAATTCTTTAATCACACCTGCTAATACTGCGTAACCGACAAGCCAGATACCACTCTACTCTGTGCTCCTGTATATATTTGTGTTTATTCGCGTTAATTTGCGGACTGAAATTTTCAATCAACCACTCTCCTTCATTAGCGGAACAGGGAGCCATCGTGCCTGCGGACGATTTACTGTATCCTTGCCCGCCATGACTGATAAACACCTTACCAATATTGGCTTCGACAGCTTCGATCTACCCGAACCCGTCCTGCAGGGCATTCGTGAGGCCGGCTTCGAATATTGCACCCCTATCCAGGCCGAAAGCCTGCCCATCGCCCTTGCCGGCAAGGACCTGGCGGGACAAGCCCAGACCGGTACCGGCAAGACGGCTGCCTTTCTGATCGCCACGCTGAACCATCTACTGCGGCATCCGGCGCATGAGGAGCGTAGGGTCAACCAGCCCCGTGCCCTGATCCTGGCCCCGACCCGCGAACTGGCGGTACAGATCTACAACGATGCGCAAGCGCTTACCAAATATACCGATTTCACCTCGGCGGCAGTCTTCGGCGGCACAGGCTACGATAAACAGCGCAAGCAGCTCGAGTCAGGGGTCGATATTCTGATCGGCACACCCGGCAGATTGATCGATTACTACAAACAACACATCTACGACCTCAAGGCGATCCAGGTGCTGGTGCTGGACGAGGCGGACCGTATGTTCGACCTCGGCTTCATCAAGGATATCCGCTACATGATGCGCCGCTGTCCTCCGCCCCAAAAAAGACTCGGCATGCTCTTCTCCGCCACCCTATCCTTTCGGGTGAACGAGCTCGCCTATGAGCACATGAACAACCCGCAAAGTGTGGAGGTGGCACCGGAGCAGGTCACTGCGGACAAGATCACTGAAACCTGCTACATGACCGCCAACGAGGAGAAAATTCCGCTGCTGGTCGGTCTGATCCAGGGCATGACGGATACCCGCACAATCGTATTCGTAAACACCAAGCGGGTGGCGGACAAGGTCTGGGGATTCCTCCAGGGCAATGGCATCGACACCGCCGTGCTCTCCGGCGACGTGCCGCAGAAGAAGCGCCTGAGTCTGTTAAAACGTTTCCAGGAGGGCGAACTGGCGGTACTGGTAGCCACCGATGTGGCGGCCCGCGGACTGCATATCCCGGATGTCACCCACGTGATCAACTACGACCTGCCGGAGGATGCCGAGGATTACGTGCACCGCATCGGCCGCACCGCGCGGGCCGGCGCCAGCGGCGATGCCATCAGTTTCGCCTGCGAGACCTACGCCTTCTCCCTGCCCGACATCGAGGCCTTCGTGGGCCATGCCATCCAGACCCAGACCGTCGACCCAACACTGCTGGCGGATATCGATCCAAAAAGCAGGGTCTATCCCAAGAAGGGCTCGCGTCAACCTCATCGCGGCAAAGATGGACACAAAGGGCATGGTAAGGGGCATCACCACAAGAGCCACAAGCCCAGGGACGGCGAGAAACAGAAGAAGCGGCGCCGACGTCGTCACGGCCCCAAACCACCGCAAAGCGGCAATAAAGAATAACCCCCATGGACGGCAAATGCAGTCGTTGCCTCAACTCGAAATGCTGTACCTACACCACGGAGGCCATCGGCGTCGCCCCGAGATCGAAGGCGGACTTTGAGCACCTGCTGTGGCAGGTCTCTCACCAGGGTGTTGAAATCTACAAGGACGAGGATGGCTGGTTTCTTCTCTTCCAGGGTAGCTGTGAGCACCTGGGTCCGGGGGGTGCCTGCGGCATCTACGATCAACGGCCACAGATCTGTCGTGACTACGATAACGACTGGTGTGAATTGGATGCCCCGGCGGAAAACGGCTTCCTACTCTACTTCCGTAACTATGCCGAATTGCTGGCATACTGCAAAAAGCGCTTCAAGACCTGGGGACGTTGATTCCGCCGAGAACCCAATGCGGGAACTCTCCCTGGTATACCTACACTAAACGCACACTATCACTGTACTGTTTTTTCATCTGATGCTTGTATAATGCGCGCCTCATTATTACAGCCCTTTACCCGATATTCGTCATGACTCTCAATTCAGTGACATTGCGCGACCTGTTTGAACAACTGCGCTCCAACAAGCTGTTCGAAACCTTTGTCATTCTGGTTATCGTCATCTCTGCCCTGATGATCGGCGCCAAGACCTACCCCATACCGGCTGCTGCAGCACAGGTCTTGCGTATCATGGATGTGGGGATCACCCTCTTCTTTCTAACCGAGATCATCATCCGCATGGTGGCGGAAAAGAATCTGAAGACCTTCTTCAGCAAGGGTTGGAACATCTTCGACTTCCTAATTGTAACCGCCAGTCTGATCCCGGTGGACGATAGCGAAGCCGCATTGCTGGGGCGCCTGCTGCGGGTATTCCGTGTGTTGCGGCTGGTTTCGATCATTCCCGAATTGCGCATCCTGATGAACGCCTTCGTCACCGCCATTCCGCGCATGGGTTATGTATCACTGCTGATGTTCATCATCTTCTACATCTATGCCGCCATGGGCAGCATGTTCTTCAGCGAGATCAACAGGGAGCTCTGGGGTAACATCACCATCGCCATGCTCACCCTGTTCCGCATCGCCACATTCGAGGACTGGACAGATGTGATGTACGAAACCATGGCGGTGCACCCCCTGAGCTGGTCCTTCTACCTCTCTTTTATCTTCATCGTCGCCTTCGTCTTTCTGAACATGATGATCGGCATCGTCCTGGAGACCCTGCAGCGGGAGCATGAGCAGTTCTCCCGCGATAGCGGCGAGGGGGAAGCGGGTGAGGTGCACCGGATCAATGCCCGTACCGAGGAGATGGAACAGCGGCTGATCCGAATGGAGGCGATGTTGAGACAGTTAGGGTCTGGTAATGCTCAACCTAGCGGAGCGATATCCGATACAGAACGAAACAGCACCAGGTGACATGCAAAGTTATCGTTGATCTCTTCATACCACTGATTCACTGCAATCGAGCAACTGTCATATTGTGCAGTAAATCAGTGTTACGACGATTAAGGTATCGCCGGAATAATTTCACCATCGTGCGACGATGTCTCTCCCGAGCCTCCGATGAAGACCGTTTGGTTGTGCTCCGCACGATTGTTCGTCCCATCAAGGAATACCGCCCTGCTGCCCAGACCGCCATTATCGAAACCGCTCAATATAGTTGAGTATGATCCGTTGCCCTTATGGTCATAACCGCTGCAGATGGTGACATGGGTTGCATTGGCATAACATTCCTGGCCATTAAGGATGGCGCCATACTCACCCGTCAGGTTATTGGCAACGCCGTTGACGATTCCGCAATAACTGGCATAGTTGTGCCTGATACCCAATATGAGGTTATGCGATCCGCTACGGTCTACCGTCCCTTCCGTGGTGGGTTCGTTATACCCTAGAATAAGATTACCTCTACAGTTGACACTCTGGGTGTTGCCCTCACCGTTAACAATCTGCAGGTTGATACCGGTCAAACGCGCGGTTATACATTCGTTCTGATCGTGGAACGAAAGATAGTCGTTAAGCCTACCGATGCCACCTGCTGATAATCCTTCAAGTGAAGACTCAAGCTCCTCGATACGTGCTTCCAATTCTCTAATTCGATTCCAGATTCCGGGAAACAGAATTCGTCCAAACATGATGATTCTCCTTTATCTATCCACTTATCAATTACAAATAAATGGTTATTCCGTCAATTTATCAATTTATATTTGTGTGGTTGGTTTTATCTAGACAGGTTATGTCATCTAATGACGCACACACTTAAATTATAGTTTGCATGTAATCTGTTATTTATACAGTTACGTATACAAACCGGTAATTTAAATAATTAACTTGTTTTCCATCGACAATTTTCATTTTTGTCATATCTGACGATCTGCTCCTGTAACGGAGCACATACACAAAGGGGTCGTGAAAGCGACCCCACTATCTAGCCACGCTCCGGAGTAGCGTCTATGGGCAGACGCACCGGTCGTAGATTAGTCTTCCTTATCCTTCTCGATCTTGAATCCGATGATTTTGATCAGGTCGTCGGTCCGACCGTCAACGGGATTCGACTCAAAATCCAGCAACTCGGCAGGCTGCTGACCGTGCTGCACAATATAATAGGCCACCTTGCCGGTACCATCGAAGATGAAACCGGTGGGCTCGGCGGCGGTGCTGTTGATGGACAGCATGCGCACGCAACCATCGGTGGCACGATCACGGTCGGCACCATCAGGCAGGCAGGCCCAGATGTCACCAAAGTCATTATCTTCAATAATGTAGACGTTACTGGTGACCGGCTGGATCTCCAGGTTGTCGTGACTGTTCATCTCCTCATCACCCTCGACAAAACGACTGACCCAGGATTGAGCCTCAGCGGTACCGTTGGCTAGCAGGTTGCGGTTGAAATTACTGTCGAATATTGCATCCATGGCTTCGACCGTACTGTCGCTCTCGGTCACGCAAAGGGCTTCGCCCTCGCCACCGCCACAGGTGTTGGTCCAACACCAGACGATGCCATCGCCACCATTAAAACGCGGAGATTCGCGATCGACATGCAGGTCCTCGGGACGGCAGTAGCCGGTGGCGCCAGCGTCGTGGGCGTCCGCACGGGCGGTAGCCGCATCGACTTCGACCCACTTGCCCTCACCGTATTCACAACCCTGGCCCACATCGTCGTTACCTGTGCAAGCATTTGTCAGCGCATAGTTCTGGCCGGAGACCAATGGTGACTCGCTCAAGTCATTGATGGTGTTGGGACAGAGCAGGCCCGGGCGAGTCTTGGTGCCGCAATTGTAGGGCACGTTGGGCACGAAACGGAAAATGGCGCCGCCGTCGCTGTCGAATCCAGCCGGTCCGTTACCGGCACGCAGCTCGTCACCACCGATCACCACGCCATTGTCGAGAATCTCCAGGCCTTCCCAGGACTGGGTTACCAGGGCGGTACGCTTAACGATCGTGGCGCTTTGATCAGAACTGTCGATGCCATCACGGATGTCAGCAGGCATACCAGCCATTCCCCGATCGGCAACCCAGTGACCCGTAGTGTTCAGCGGATCAATGATCTCATAGGCGGCGCCATCACCAGTCTCCTCGGTAGCCAATACAGTACCCCACTGGGTGGTGCGGATACCGTCGCAGCGGGACATGCCGTGGAGAATGGTCTCCACTTTGCCGGATTTTACATCGACGCGCTGTACGGCGGCGTTGAGGCCGTCGCCTCCACCTGGGGTAGTGCCGGCGCGGCGTTGCTCGATGCAGACCATGAGGTGGGTGTAATCTATATCGTCCGGCCAGAAGCTAATCATGTCACCAGAGGTCGCTACGTTACGAGCGACATAGCGGGGCTTGAGGCCCTTGGCCAACAGCTGTCGCTCGCTGGCCGGCTGACCCGCTGCACGATCAATGACCGTGTCCGATGAATCGGCCAGTGGTTTTTTGAAACCGAACAGCTTTATTGACTTGTCATGCAGTTTTTTCTGCACAGACATACCGAAATCGGTTTCGTAGCGGTCGTCATCTCCCCCTGCCTGGACGGCTACAGGTATCATCATGGCCGCCATCACTGCGACGGCGGCGCTCTTTACTTTAAAATGCATTGAATCACTCCTCTGAAATTGACAGCTTTGCTGGGTTCATTTGGAGCGACACAGTGTGAGGAGTTAAATTGACAAGTGCTTAACGAAGACTTTAAGAATTTATGATACTTATTCAGCAGGATCGTCAGTACTTTACGGCAACTCCATAATATGACTGATTTCTATTACAAATTCCGGAACAACTCACAGATTTTTGCAGTGCTGCAAACTGGGTAAGACTCTAAATCCGACTGTTTGAGGTCAGACTGTACAACGCAAACCGGCCATGATTTCAGAAAAGTCATGAATGGCGGAATACTCCTTTATATCCCTCGGCGGTTCCTTAGAGTCGGGCTTGAGCATGGCCAATAACCAGCGAATGCCATATGCACTGGCCGACGCAAGCACAGATAGACTATCATCCACGAACAGGGTCCGTTCTCTGTCGAAGGGATGAAGATTCTGCAGCCGATTCCAGAACTCGGGATGCTCCTTGGGCAGTCCCAGCTGGTGTGACGAGATGACCTGGTTGAAGAAACCCGCCAGGCGTGTCCGTTCCATCTTCAACGCCAAGGTCTTCTGATGGGCGTTGGTCACCAGGATACGCTCTTTGCCGGCACACATCAGTTGATCAAGGAAATCGATGACATGGGGATGCACCGCGATCAAATGATCCACCTCCTCCTTGAGCAGGGCGATATCGAGCTCCAACTCACGGCTCCAGTGATCGACACAATACCACTCCAGTGTCCCTTCTACACTTTTATAACGGGCCAGCAACTCACTCCTGGCCTGCTCCAAAGGTATGCCCTTAGCCTCGGCAAAGCGCGTAGGCACATGTTCCAGCCAGAAATGGTTGTCGAAATGGAGGTCCAGCAGGGTACCGTCCATATCCAGCATGACAATATCGATTTGGTTCCAGTCGATCATCGTTTACAGTTATACCTATGCCTTTGATCTGCTTACTGCTCCTCTCTCTATTTCCGTGGTTTGCCGCCGCGGAGGAGGACCCGTTTGAATTTCCCGATGAGGATCTTGAATCAACCATCGAGGCAGTCAATGAGGGCGATTTGGAGTTCCTGTTGACGCCACCCGCAGAATCAGTTCACCACCATATTAACCGGATTCGGATCAGTGAGGGTAGCCTGCATGACGGTTGGGCCGAGTTACAGCAGTGCCACAGGCATCTCGATGCCGTACCGCACCTCGAGATCGTCTACCACCCGCAGCGCATTCGGCATATCAAGCTGCTCAGGGCTGAGAATATCGGTTCAAGCCGGGTGATCGACTCAAGGATCGAGCTTCGGGATGTTCGCCAAGGCGCATCACTCTGTCTCCAGGCTGAGAGCCAATCGCTGCATCGGTCAGGCCCGCACGGTTATCAACTGCGCAACGGCCCTTATATGCGCAGGTTCCTCGACGGTTATTATCCCATGCAGCTGACATTACAGGTTGACTTTCCCACCGATAAGATCCGTTTCATCACCATGCGACCGCTTCCTCTCGATACCGGACATGCCCGACTGCGTGACGGCAGAGTCTATTGGAATGGCTGGTTCCAGGGTAAGCTGTTTACCGAAATGGATTTTCAAAGATTAGAACCTGTCAATAAGCCATAGAAGACCACTGATAGCCATGTCCAAACTGCCCACTATCCACTCTCGGCAATTGATCGCTGAGACCCGGCTGTTCCGTGTCGAACAGCTGCAACTTGAATTCAGCAACGGCCAGCAGCGCCAGTATGAACGTTTGCTCGGGGGTGAGCGGGGTTCTGTTCTGATTGTGCCGATGCTTGATGATGATACGGTTCTGCTGATTCGCGAATACTCCGCCGGCAGCAATGACTACCAGCTTGGCCTTCCCAAAGGACGCATGGAGGAGGGTGAAGACCCGCTGCAGGCGGCAAATCGTGAAATCCGCGAGGAGATCGGCTACGCAGCCCGCGACCTGCGCCTGATAAAGACGTTTACTATCGCGCCTGCATATATCCGCCATCAGACCCATGTTATTCTTGCGCGGAATCTATATCCGGATAAACAATCCGGTGATGAACCTGAACCGATCGAAGTAGTACCCTGGGAACTGTCGAAATGGGATGAACTGATCGCCCAGGCGGATTTGAGCGAGGCCCGCTCTATCGCTGCCCTATATTTAACCAGGGATCTGTTAGGTTCTGTTGATGCCAGCCCAACAGGCGCTGCTATTGCACCCGAATAAGCGCCATTCAAGGCGTACCCCAAGGGCACTTCCTTCGGGGCGCAAGGAGAGAGTTTTGGTGTTTCCACAGAGACCACGAGCAGCGCGAAGCGACACCATATTACGGTGTAATCCACAATCCCGGCAGAAACAGCCCAAGCAGGCTGGAGCATGAACATACCCATCTCCATCAACGATTTGCTGCAACTGGCCCACCAGGCTGGTGATGCCATCCTGGCTGTCTATAACACTGATTTCATGGTTGAAAAGAAGCAGGACAACTCACCATTGACCGCAGCCGATACCGCGGCGCATCGTCTTATTGTTTCCAATCTTGAGCAACTCACGCCGGAAATCCCGGTGCTCTCTGAAGAGTCATCCGAGGTCCCATTTTCCACCCGCCGGCAGTGGCAACGCTATTGGCTGATAGACCCCCTTGACGGGACCCGGGAATTCGTCAAGCGAAATGGTGAATTCACTGTCAATATCGCCCTCATCGAGAGAAACACCCCAATCCTGGGTGTCGTTCATGCACCGGTGCTGGGTACAACCTACTACGGCATTCAAGGCAGCGGCGCCTGGAAACAGGAAGCTGACCAGCCGGCCCGGTCGATACGGGTCGTGGATCG
Organism: Candidatus Thiodiazotropha sp. LNASS1; assembly: GCF_964212655.1. Classification (NCBI taxonomy): domain Bacteria; kingdom Pseudomonadati; phylum Pseudomonadota; class Gammaproteobacteria; order Chromatiales; family Sedimenticolaceae; genus Candidatus Thiodiazotropha; species Candidatus Thiodiazotropha sp. LNASS1. The sequence continues at coordinate 2,618,644 of NZ_OZ156465.1, forward strand.
ATGCAAAAAACCTGTCAGGGTTGCGGGCAGCCGCTCACATGCCGGCGATTCACTGCAGCGGTTTCTGGAAAAACTGGGTGCGCATGAACTGGTGAGTATGGGCAGTTCATTAAAACTCTGCCTGGTTGCGGAGGGCAGAGCCGATATCTATCCGCGTCTCGGCCCCACCTCGGAATGGGACACAGCCGCAGCCCAGGCCGTTGTGGAGGCGGCAGGAGGGAGGGTGACCACCCTCGACCTGCAGCCCCTTGAATACAACACCAAGGATTCACTGCTTAACCCGCACTTTCTGGTCTTTGGTGATTCCGACCGGAAATGGTCCGATTATCTGTGAACGCGTAACTGAGATCAGTTCATTGATCGATGTCCTTCACGGGGAACGCCTTGGCGAAGGCCCTCAATTCTTTCAATGACGCATCGGTGGAAGATAGAGTGATCATGCCCGGTGTCATTTTGAGTCCGATCATGATCTCGTTGCGCGATCCCTGTTCCATCACCATGCCGGTGTAGCGGCCCAGCCGGATCTTCTTACCTCCGCCGGCCAGACCCATTTGACTGAACATGGCAGCCATACCCCCGCTACCGCTGTTGTAGCTGACTTTTATGGCTTTGCCGTCCTTCGTGTATGTGGTCTCGATAATGGAAAAACCCATTGTTTTTTGTTGATTTATCTCGCCACGCTTCCAACCGGCGATTTCCTTTGCGAACTTGTCGCTCTTGCGGCTTTGCTGGATCTGCTCGAGTGAGTCCAGACACCACTTGGCCTCCTCAACGGCACCCGCGATATCATCCTGTTGATACAGTTCAGCGGCCTGTTTGCAGTACTCGGCAGGATCGCCATCCACAGCCGCATATAGCGGAAACGCCAGTAGGCTCATAATTGCCAGATGCAAAAGGTACTTATTCATCTTACTCCCCCCAAAAATAGTTGTGTGGTGTGCAAACCGGAAATCGAGGTATATATTCTTCTCACAGCAACCGGTGTGGTTTCAATTTACTATGCTGATCTTTATATTTATCCTGAAATATTGTAGCGTTTTGTATATCAATATTATAACAACTGGCCGCTTCTCCAACCGGTTTACGCGTCTAACCGGCTTATTATGGCGGTTGGACCAATAAGATTAAGCTCCGGGCAACAACTATCACCCTGGTGAACCATGCCCATGAACAAGCTACTCCGCAACACCGCAATTGTTGTTTCGATACTGACGGCGGCATTCAAGCCAAACGCCTTTGCTATCGACTCCGAAAGTGACGTCTACGCTTTCGACGACTTCCCGCTTGAAGAGCTATTAAAATACCCCGACTGGTTCAAAAAAAGTTTTCTGGATCTGCCTGACGACCTGGAGGAAGCGGTACAGAACGACAAGCGTGGCCTGATTGTCTATTTCGGTCAGAAGCGATGCGCCTATTGCAAGATGCTGCTGGATGTGAATTTCGGCCTCAGCGATATCACCACCTATACCCGCAAACATTTCGATATCGTACCGATCGATATCTGGAGCACCGAAGAGGTCACAACCCTGAATAAGGAGGCGATCACACAGCGGGAGTTTGCAATGCGGCAGAATACCAACTTCACCCCCTCACTGATCTTCTACGATAAACAGGGAAAGGAGGCATTACGCCTGCGCGGCTATTATCCACCCTACCAGTTTCGCGCCGCCCTGGAATATGTCGCCGATGGACATTACCTGAAAGAGTCTTTCCCCGATTATCTTGCACGGGGTGAATCAGGCACCGCTTTCGAACCGGGGGATCTAAATGAAGAGGACTATTTTATCCCGCCGCCGCACAATCTGGATCGCAGCCGCTTTCCGGGCCAACGCCCATTGCTGGTCTATTTCGAACAGGGCAACTGTCACGCCTGTGACATACTGCATGGCCAACCGCTCCGTGACCCGGCCATCAACAGGCTGCTGCGCGGTTTTGATAACGTTCAACTCAATATCGGCGAGAAGACCCCCGTCATCACGCCCAACGGTGAAAAGACAACCGCCTATCAATGGGCCAAGGATCTCGGACTCTTCTACACCCCCTCGCTGGTTTTTTTCGATGAACAGGGCAATGAGATCATTCGCGTCGACTCTGTGGTCCGTTTCTATCGTCTGCGCAAAGTCATCAATTTCATCACCAGCCGAGGATATGTAGCGGAACCCAATTATCAACGCTGGCGTGTCAATAGCGACTTCTAGCATAGTATCCGATATTGTTTCTCAAGATGCACAATGCCAAGCCGATATGTCTGACCAGTTGATCTGTGTGCAGCACAATGGACCTGAAAAAAGAGAACCGACTCCTCAATGCACGCCTTCGGGAGTTAACCCGAAAAGCGCAGGAGAACCAGGAGACACTGGGGCGTTTTCATGCCCGCGAACTGGAGCTGTTGGGCGCCGAGACACTGCCTGAACTCCTTAGCTGCATGACTGAAGGACTCAAAACCTCCTTTGAGATCGAATCCCTTCATCTAATGCTGCACGATCCCAATCACGAAATCCGACATCTGCTATATAAAAACGGCCTGGATGAGAAGGCCTTTCCATTACTCGAATTCGTCGATGACATGGTTACAGTCAATCCTCGGTTTCAGCGACTGCGCAGTCCCTGGCTTGGTTCTTTTTTAAGCCCTGAGTACGACTTGCTTTTCTCTGATCCTGCGGAAATCAAGAGCATGGCCATACTGCCCATGGTTCGACACAACAGACTGATTGGCAGCATCAATCTGGGCAGTAGTGAACAGAGCCGCTTCTCGCGCCAGCTTGCCACCGATTTTCTCGCCCGCCTCGCCACCATTTGTAGCGTCTGTCTGGAGAACACTGTCAACCGAGAACATATCTTGATCAGCGGCCTTACCGATCCATTGACTGAACTTCACAATCGCCGCTACCTGGATCGGCGCCTCGATGAAGAGCTCGCCCGTGCCGGTCGCTATCGCCAACCCTTGAGCTGCCTGTTCATCGATGCCGACCATTTCAAACAGATCAACGACACCTACGGCCACCAGGCCGGTGACACCGTTTTGAGAGAACTGGCAAACCGTATCCGTTCCCAGCTGCGTGCCAGTGATATCGCCACGCGGTTTGGCGGGGAGGAGTTCGCACTGCTGCTTCCCCAAACCTGCCTTAACGAGGCATTGATGCTGGCTGAACGGATCCGCATGGAAATCAACTCCCAACCGATCCCGTTGGACAATGGATCAACACTGCAATTGAGTGTATCGATCGGAGTCAGTGAAACCCTGCCCTTATCGAGCAAATCCCATCAGAAGACCGATGGGGAACGGCTCCTGGCACATGCCGACCAAGCCCTCTATACGGCAAAAGCCAATGGCCGAAACCGCATCGAATATTACCAGACCGACAAAGCGCTTCCGAATGAAATCAATTCCAGCGAAAGGTGAGTTTCAGACCCTTTTTCGCATGATCGATGATCAATCATCGACCTGTTTATGACTGCCATCGCAATAGGGAGGGTTTTTTGTCTGTTTACAGCGACAGAGCCAGGCCTCACCGTTCTTATCCGCCTTGAATCCAAGTGGTTCGATCCCCGTACCCTGATGTGAGCCGTCACAGAAGGGTTGGCTGGATGAACGTCCGCATGCGCACCACCAGTACTCTTTGCCAGAGACAAGATCCACATCGATAGGTTGCTTTGCGGCTACTACAGGTTTGCCCATATCATTCTCCTCTTTTTTTCAGGCTGGAACCGATTAACTGGCTCATAGGGTCGTTATTCGGGAGTGTAAATCACCTGATCATTTTTATCTTCATTGGTATTAACTCGGCAACATCCTTGATTATTATCTGTTAACCTCTCCCCCGCGACGGATTACACTACCCGACCGGCGACACTATAAATCGTTTACAGGCTCCCTGGAAGGGGTTTTGCAACACACCCACGCTGACCTGTAACCAATTGATTATTCTATAAAATAATTCTAAAAAGGCGTGTTGAATGCGATTTGCGCATTTGCTGATACGCACAATGACGCGATCTCGTCATAATGCTGTAACATGCGGCGTTAAACTATGATGCCATTTGGCAAACGATTAGATGAGTTACGGGGTAAGCCTTGGTTCGATCGCCTGACGAGGCGATAAATCTGTCAAACGCTCCCAGATGAGACCACTTCAGCGAACATGGGTGAAAATTTGGACTGGATCGACTTCGACAAACAGCATGTATGGCATCCCTACAGCGCCGTCGACTCCGACTTGCCGGTTTTTCCCGTTGTCTCGGCGGACGGGGTTCGGCTGCGCCTGGCTGATGGACGGGAACTGATCGATGGCATGTCATCCTGGTGGTGCGCCATCCACGGCTATAACCACCCGGAATTGAAACGGGCTATACAACAGCAACTGGATACCATGCCCCATGTCATGTTCGGGGGTCTCACCCATCAGCCTGCCGTGGCACTGGCAGAAAAACTGATCGAAATCACCCCCGGCCCGCTACAGACCGTCTTTTTTGCCGATTCCGGATCGGTTGCCGTGGAAGTGGCGATGAAGATGGCCATTCAGTACTGGCACGATAAAGCGCTGCCTGAGAAGCAGCGCTTTCTCACAATCCGCAGGGGGTACCATGGCGACACATTCGGCGCCATGTCCGTGTGCGATCCGGATACCGGCATGCACACCCTCTTCTCGGGGATCCTGCCGCAGCAACTCTTTGTCGATGCACCCGGCTGTTACTTCGGCCACCCCTGTAAGGGGGACGGCGCCAAGGCACTGAGGAAAAAACTCAGGAAACACCACTCGCATATAGCCGCCGTTATCCTGGAACCTATCGTGCAGGGAGCCGGTGGAATGCGTTTCTACTCCAGTGAATATCTGAAAGAGGTACGCAGTCTCTGCGATCAATATGGCGTGCTGCTGATCCTGGATGAGATCGCCACCGGATTCGGCCGCACAGGCAAGCTCTTCGCCTGCGAACACGCCGATATCTCCGCCGATATCATGTGTATCGGAAAATCACTCACTGGCGGCACCATGAGCCTGGCGGCAACCCTGACCACTGAAGAGGTCAGTAAAACCATCAGCCAGGGTGATCCCGGCCTGTTTATGCACGGTCCCACCTTCATGGCCAATCCCCTCGCCTGCAGTGCCGCATTGGCCAGCCTGAATCTGCTGCTCGACTCCCCGTGGCAGGAACGGATCAAGCGCATCGAAACCGGTCTGCAGCAAGGGCTGGCACCCTGCCGGGAACTACCACAGGTCAATGAGGTGCGTGTGCTGGGCGCCATCGGGGTAGTGGAGATGAAGAAACCTGTGGATATGAATCAGGTGCAACCCTGCTTCGTCGATGCCGGCGTGTGGGTCAGACCCTTCGGCAAGCTGGTCTACCTGATGCCTCCCTACATTATAGACCGGGATGATCTCAATACCCTGACCTCGGCGGTTGTCAAGGTCGTTGAGAAGTGTCCGATCTAAGACCAGTTGACACGCATCCAATTGACCTTAAACGGTACCGGCTGATCAGGATCCGGCGTTCAATCGGGGAGAGACGATGACCCTGTTGACGGATTGCTGAAATTCGATGCGATCACGCATTCTGGGGGAAAGATGGACATCGCCGTTACCATCCACCAACATCACTTCGGCTATACCCATTTGTGCGGCAATTTTCTCCCACTGCCCGGGACCGGCGACACTCAAGGCGGTGGCCGCAGCATCGGCCAGCCCACCATCCATACTGATCACCGTCGCCGAGGCCACGTGCTCCACCGGATAACCTGTTCGCGGATCGAGAATATGGGCATAGCGTATCCCTTCATACTCCCTGTATCGCTCATAGTTCCCTGAAGTAAGCACACACTCACCATCTGACACCTTAACTGATGCGATCACCCCTTCTCCCAACGGATTGCGTATACCGATCGTCCAGGGCCGGTCACCATGCCGGCCGGAGACACAGAGATCCCCACCCGCATTGACGATAGCATGGGCGATACCGGACCGCTTCAACTGCCGTATCGCCAGATTCAAGGCATATCCCTTGGCGAAGGCTCCCAGATCCAAAGCCACTGCCCGATTGGAAGAGAGGATGCGATTCTGTTCAAAGGTAAGTTGGGCCATGGAGGGCGCCGCCTCGATCAATGAAGCAATCCTATCGCCATTCGGCGGAGGCCCTCCCGGGGGTTCATCGCTATGAAAACCCCACTCCGCTATCAGTCCTCCAATCGCAGGATTGAAAAGATGACCACTCTGCTCCGCATACTGTTTGGCTCTAAGCAGTAATTCCGCCAGCTCAGGTGAGACGGTCATGGCGTCGCCCCGCCCAATCGCCCTGTTGAGACGAACAAGCTCGCCATCTCCCTTCCAGGCATGCCACTCCTTATGCATATCCTGAAAGGTGCGCTCCAGACCTTTTACCGCGGCGTCAAACTCTGCCGGGTTATCGGTATAGGCCTTGATATCCAGCAGGGTGCCGAACACCAGCAGGGTCTGCTGATGATCCCGATGACCCCTTTCACAGGCGGCAACACCGATCAGCACGACAATCATCAGCAATATACGACAGCTCAATTGCACTTTGTAACCTTTGGATAGCTGGTCATCTGAAGCGCAACTATACCCATTCGAACGGTGCTTGTGCAGCTGTTTAACGCAAGCCGACATTCAGAGTATATGCCTGTCCTGACTCAATCTTGGTATCTTAATATCCGGCGTTGCAAGACCGTATCCCACGACTCTGCGGACACAAAAGCTGAACGGTTATTCCTCGCCACCAGTCTTGTTATAGGTTTGCAGCATGGATAGCGCCTGTTCAGACGAAACCGGCTCACAATAGAGCGTACCCTGGACCTCATCGCATCCAAGCCTGGTCAATACCATTTTCTGGTTTTCGGTCTCAACACCTTCGGCGGTGACTCTCAAGCGCAGTCCCCTGGCCAGGGAGATGATGCCGTTAATGATGGTCTGGTCATATTCAGACGGCAGTGTCTCTTCGATAAATGAGTGGTCTATCTTGATTGCGTCGATTGGTAATACCCTGAGATAGCTAAGCGACGAAAAACCTTTGCCGAAATCATCCAGCGTGAAATGAATACCCGCCTCGCTCATTGCCTGCATAACAGGTGTGGTTTGACTGTAATTTTCCACCAACGCGCTTTCGGTTATCTCGAGTTCCACAAAGCTGGGATCAATACCTGTTTGTTCACAGCTTTCAAGCACCTTTTGAGTGAGTTTCGTTTTGCGTAACTGTACGGCTGAAAGATTGACGGCAATTCGAAGATTTGTATAACCGGCGTCATGCCAATGCTTCAGGTCCTGGAATGCCTGTCTCAACACCCATATTCCCAGCTTATGTATCAACCCCGTACTTTCCGCGACGGGAATAAATTCAGATGGAGGTATCAAGCCGACCTTTGCGTGAGGCCATCGAGCCAGCGCCTCCATACATACGATGCGTCCACTCTTCAGATCGAATTTCGGCTGGTAGACCAGTTCAAAATGAGAACGAACGATCGCCTTGTGCAACTGGCTTTCCAGCCAGACCTTGTGATAGGCATCCCGATTGATATCGGGTGAGAAGAAGTGGATGTTGTTGCTTCCCTGTTCCCGCTTGGCGGCAAACCGGGCCGAACTCGCCTTTTGCATCAGACCCGCGGGGACGTCGTCATCATGCGGGTAGAGTGCGACACCGACACTGAATGAAACAAACAACTCCTGGTCATTGATTTCGATCGGCTTTTTCAAACCTTGCAGAATACGTCGGACAACCCAGGTAATCGATTCGATATCGTTTACGTCCGTCAGAATCAGTGCGAACTCATCATTATTCACACGGGATATGGTGGATGACTCTTTATCATCCTGTTCATCGATGACCGCGACAGTATCGGTAATCCGCAAGGTATCGACCAGCCTGGACGATATGACCTTGAGTATTCGATCGCCATTGGTGAAACCGAACGCTTCATTGATACTGCTGAAATCGTCAATATCGATTGATATCAGTGCCGCAGATTTTTCATATCGCTTACATCTGGCGAGAACTTGAAGTATACGATCAGAGAATATAAACCTGTTGGGCAGGCCTGTGAGCTCATCCTTTCCTTCACGGCGTTTTATCTCATCCCGGCTGTATTCGAGTTCCGATTCGAGATTACGCACAACGTCCTCCAACCTGTGCAGCTCACCCCGAAGAATCTTTTCCGCCTGGCCATCGGTCAGGCTTACACTCAGTTCCTCATCATCGCGCTCCGCTTTTTCCCTCGCCCGCTCCTGCTCCGTCAAATCCGGATCCCAGGCGATAACACGGTTGCGTCCCTGTTCCTTGGCCAGATACAGGGCATCGTCAGCATTATTGATCAGCAGCATCGGATCATCCGTATCTTGCACCCTTAATGCCAGGCCAAAGCTTGCCGTCACTGTCCGTTTGTCGGTAAACAGGTCATGACCCTTCTGTTGAATCTCGTTTCGCAGCCGTTCCGCCAGCACCATCGCCTCTTCCTGATCCGCATGCGGCATCACCAGTGAAAACTCCTCACCGCCATAACGGCCGACCACATCTTCAGGCCGCGAGTTGACGATCAGGGTTTCGGCGATAAATTTAATCACCTTGTCACCATTGGCATGACCATACTGATCGTTAATCGATTTGAAATTATCAATATCGATCATCATGAAGACCAACCCGGTACCCTCTTTGACAGCGGACTCGAACAGCGCATCGTACTTCTCGAAGAATGCACGCCGGTTGTAACACCCAGTCAACGAATCGCGGGTGGCCAGCAGTTCAAGTTCCACGGTTTTATCTCGCAACGCCTTCTCTGAAGTACGCAGCTTTTCAAGTGTCGACTGAAGTTCCCGGTGCTTTTTCTCCAAGTCGGTCATATCATCGAAGGTCGCCAGCACACCTCGCGGCCTGCCCTTGCCATCGAAGATCGGAGCGGTGTTGACTGAAAAAGTACGTTCGTTTTTGTTCACCAACTGCAGATGCATAGGGATCCCTGTTTTTCGCTCCATGTTCTGCATGCTGGTGCGCCATGGAAAGACGTCCGCCTTGATCCCCTTCTCCCTTTTACGCCATGCCAACTCGTCCGCCCGCAGACCGATCAAGGCATCTTCTTCGATGTTGACCTTCTCGGTAAAGGAATCGTTGGCCAATATGATCTGGTCTTTCTCATCCAGAATGATCAGCCCTTCGGAAAGCGCATTGAAGGCGGAACGGACCCGTTCAGGTATCACCGCTTTGGGATCGAGTTCACGCAGGGTCCGCTTGATAAAGATCATGTAGAGGACAAACCCCATCAGGGCAACGAACAGTAACAGTCCGCCAAGGGTACCTAGAGGAAGGTCGTTCTCCCTGTTCAAGGGAGCGAAAGCCACCTCCAGGGTCCCCCAGCGGTTCTTGTTGGCCATGATCGGCACCCGCACATGGGTCGAGGTGGATTTATCCAGCGGCACGTCCACCCAGTGCTTCTCATGATCGCCGGTAATCAGGGAAACTCCACGATTATTGCTCAGCGACACGGAGAGGACATCATCATTCCGCTCCACCACCGTCTCAAGGGTTGCGCGCAGAATCTCGAGGTCATTTTTAGAAGCGGCGGAGGAAACCTGCACCGCCAGCGACTCACAAAACTGTTTTCTTGCCTGCAGGGCCGTCTTGTCTTCGTCCGGAACAAAGCCGATCAAGCGCCCGAGCAGAAGAATACTCAGGGTCAGCATTACCAGCCCTATGGTGATCTTGATCGTCGGACTGATTCGGAACATCATGAATCCTTCCTAAAAAAGATGGATCGATTTTTTCTGGGCTTTTTCTTTCGATCAAACAGTTTGGCCAGTCGTTTCTCGTCAGGATCGTCCTCTGGCGGATGATCCTGATCCTCGTCACGCCGCTTGGCATGCGCCGAGAGAACAGGTAGCGGATCGATCTGCCGCCACAGCGGCGTAAACGACAGCAGGCTGGCCGAAAGCACGCCGGCGCGCAATAGCCAGGCCACATAACCGGCGGACAACGCAAGGGTACTGAACGTCGCGCTTTGTACCACTATCCTGTCAGTCGATGTCTGCTGCCCTTGATGTTCGGACATCTCGCTGTTCATGGAATCGAGCAGATGCCATATCGCCTCAGGCACCTCGATCAACTCACCGATGCCGGTATCGAATGCCGGTAACTCCTCGGGCGCAACCGGTATTGGAGTCAGTCGGGCCTGGTAATAGTCGTAACGATAGCTATTGCGACTGTCATCTGAGAACAGGGAGGGGGAAAGACGTTCGATGGCAGGGCGTTCGATATCATCAGTGATAACCCGAGTCCGCTCTTCGTTTCCGGTCGAAAGCGATGCCTCCTGATCCTCACTGCTCAATTCCTCTGAAACAGCATCGACATTAGTGGGAGGCTGCTGTGACGGTCCGGCTTTATCTGTAGCCTGAGATTCAACGGGATCCTCAGGGTCCAGATCAAAGATAATATCATCAAGATAAGGCTGTTCCGGTTCAGGGGGAGGGTTGACCACCCTGTTCAAGGCAATTCTGAATGTATGCAGGGAGTAGGAGCCGTCTTCACTGGTGGCGCGTACCGTAATCTCGAACTGCGAGGCATCCCGGTTCTCGACGGTCGATACCAGGGTAATGGTGCCGTTGGCCGGATCGATAGCAAAAAGTCCGTTTGAATCGTCGTCCAGGCTGTAGGTGATTCGATTGTGGCTACTATCGGGGTCTTCCGCCCAGACAGTGATGCCAACACCGTCATTGATCGAACCGGAAAGCGAGATCGCATCAGGCGCATCCTCCACGTCCATTAGCAGACCCACATCGAACTCATCCACATCCGTAACCTCGATGGTGAAGGATTGGCGGTCCGTTCCTCCATTGCCATCCGATACCAACACCTGAACCTGATACAGGTTATCCTGACCGGCATCGAGTGGGTTCTCCATATCCGGCGCATGGATAAACACCAATTCACCACTCATGGGGTCGATGCTGAACAATCCCAGATCGGCGCCCCCATCGATTGCGTATGTGAGCGCATCGTTCTCAGGATCATCGGCGGTAACCATGGTCACCAGGGTGGCATTCTCCTCCAGTGAGAGTAGAACATTTTCATTTTCACCATGACTGGTTATGACTGGCGAGTCGTTTACCGAAACAACGTCAATCTCTACCAGGTAACTGTTGTTCCCGCCATTGCCATCGCTCACGCTATAGATAAAGCTGTCGGCGCCATGATAGTCGGCATCAGGCGTATAACTGAATCCGCCATCCGCCTCTAAAGTGATACTGCCGTGAACAGGATTGCTCTCTAATCGATAGGTAACCGTGTCCCCATCAACATCAACGGCAACCGGCAGATTGCCTGTGTAGACATTATCCTCTAAGACACTGAGGTTAACGTCTGAAGCCTCCGGGGGATTATTGTTTGATATTACATTAATCGTCACCGTGGCATCGGCTGGCTCGCCGTCATTATCGGTGACCCGGTAGGTAAAGCTGTCGGTGAAGTTCTCCGAGCCATCATGGGTATAGCTGAAGGTGCCATCACTGTTCAGGGTCAAAGTACCATTCGTCACATCGGTGACCAGTGAAACCATGACCGGCGTGTCATCCAGACCGGTGTCGTTATTGAGGACGGTTGACGAGCCGCCCACCAGGGTGGTGACCGTACCGCCCTCGGCCACGCTGATGCTGTCCGCGTTAGCGACCGGGGTAGCATCACTGACCGGCGTGACATTGATCGTCACTGTGGCATCGGCCGTCTCACCGTCGTTGTCCGTGATTCGGTAAGTAAATGAATCGGTGAAGTTCTCCGAGCCGTCATGGGTGTAACCGAAGGTACCGTCACCGTTGAGGGTCAGCAACCCATTCGTGACATCCGTAATGAGTGAAACGGTCACGGGCGTGTCACCGAGGCCAGTATCGTTATTGAGGACCGTTGACGCGCCGCCCACCAGGGTGGTGACGGTGCCGCCCTCGGCGACAGTGATGCTGTCGGCGTTGGCGACCGGGGTAGCATCACTCACCGGTGTGACATTGATCGTCACTGTGGTATCAGCGGTCTGACCGTCATTATCGGTGACCCGATAGGTAAAGCTGTCGGTAAAGTTCTCCGAGCCGTCATGGGTATAGCTGAAGGTGCCGTCGCCATTGAGGGTCAGCGACCCATTCGTGACATCGGTAACCAGGCTTACAGTGGCTGGGGTATCGCCCAGGCCGGTGTCGTTATTGAGGACGGTTGACGAGCCACCCACCAGGGTGGTGATGGTGCCGCCCTCGGCTACCGTGATGCTGTCCGCGTTGGCCACCGGGGTTTCATCGGAAACTGGGGTGACGTTGATCGTCACAGTAGCGTCGGCCGTCTGACCGTCGTTATCAGTCACGCGGTAAGTAAATGAATCGGTAAAATTTTCACTACCGTCATGGGTATAACTGAAGGTGCCGTCACCATTGAGGGTCAGCGATCCGTTTGTCACATCGGTGACCAGTGAAACCGTGACCGGCGTATCACCCAGACCGGTGTCATTGTTGAGGACCGTTGATGCGCCGCCTGCCAGGGTGGTGATCGTACCACCTTCGGCAACGGTAATACTGTCGGCGTTGGCCACCGGTGTAGCGTCACTCACCGGCGTGACGTTGATGGTAACTGTGGCATCAGCCGTTTCACCATCATTGTCGGTGACTCGATAGGTGAAGCTGTCGGTAAAGTTCTCTGAGCCGTTGTGGGTATAGTTGAAGGTGCCGTCGCCGTTGAGGGTCAGGCTGCCGTTGGTAACATCCGTAATGAGTGAAACGGTCACTGGCGTATCGCCCAGGCCGGTGTCGTTATTGAGGACGGTTGATGAACCACCTACCAGGGTGGCGATGGTGCCGCCTTCGGCGACAGTGATGCTGTCGGCGTTGGCGACTGGTGTGGCATCGCTCACCGGCGTGACGTTGATCGTCACCGTGGCGTCGGCCGTCTGACCGTCGTTATCGGTCACGCGGTAGGTAAAGCTATCAGTGAAATTTTCACTTCCATCATGCGTATAACTGAAGGTGCCATCGCCATTGAGGGTCAGGCTGCCATTGGTGACATCCGTAATGAGTGAAACGGTCACGGGCGTGTCGCCCAAGCCGGTGTCGTTATTGAGGATGGTTGACGAGCCACCCACCAGGGTGGTGATGGTGCCGCCTTCGGCTACCGTAATGCTATCCGCGTTTGCCACCGGTGTTTCATCGGAGACCGGCGTGACATTGATGGTGACCGTGGCATCAGCTGTTTCACCGTCGTTGTCGGTTACCCGGTAAGTAAATGAATCGGTGAAGTTCTCCGAACTATCGTGGGTATAGCTGAAGGTCCCGTCACCATTGAGGGTCAGCGATCCATTTACAACATCGGTAACGAGCGAGACGGTCACCGGGGTATCACCCAGACCGGTGTCGTTATTGAGGACCGTTGACGCGCCACCCACCAGGGTGGTGATCGTACCGCCTTCAGCCACGCTGATACTGTCGGCATTCGCGACCGGCGTGGCATCGCTCACCGGCGTGACGTTGATGGTGACCGTGGCGTCAGCGGTCTGACCGTCATTATCGGTGACCCGATAGGTAAAGCTGTCGGTGAAGTTCTCCGAACCGTCATGGGTGTAACTGAAGGTGCCGTCTGTATTCAGCGTCAGGGTACCGTTGGTCACATCGGTCACGAGCGAGACTGTCACCGGCGTATCGCCCAGGCCGGTGTCGTTATTGAGGACAGTTGATGATCCACCCACCAGAGTGTTCGCCGTGGCGCCCTCGGCGACAGTGATACTGTCCGCGTTGGCGATTGGCGTAGCGTCACTCACCGGCGTGATATTGATGGTGACTGTCGCGTCGGCCGTTTCACCGTCGTTATCCGTCACGCGGTAAGTAAAGCTGTCGGTGAGGTTTTCACTACCATCATGCGTGTAACTGAAGGTACCATCAGTATTCAGTGTCAGGGTACCGTTGGTCACATCCGTAACCAACGAGACTGTCACCGGGGTATCACCCAGGCCAGTATCGTTATTGAGGACCGTTGATGCGCCACCCACCAAGGTGGTGATCGTACCGCCTTCAGCGACGGTAATACTGTCGGCATTCGCGACCGGCGTGGCATCGCTCACCGGCGTGACGTTGATGGTGACCGTGGCATCAGCCGTTTCACCATCATTGTCGGTCACACGATAAGTAAATGAATCGGTAAAGTTCTCAGTACCGTCATGAGTATAGCTGAAGGTGCCGTCACCATTGAGGGTCAGCGACCCGTTCGTCACGTCGGTGACCAGTGAAACCATGACCGGCGTATCACCGAGACCGGTGTCGTTATTAAGGACGGTTGACGAGCCACCCACCAGGGTGGTGATGGTGCCGCCCTCGGCTACTGTAATGCTATCCGCGTTGGCCACCGGGGTTTCATCGGAGACCGGCGTGACATTGATCGTCACCGTGGCGTCAGCCGTCTGACCGTCGTTGTCAGTCACGCGGTAAGTAAATGAATCGGTGAAGTTTTCACTCCCATCATGGGTATAACTGAAGGTGCCGTCGCCGTTGAGGGTCAGCGACCCATTCGTGACATCCGTAACCAGGCTTACAGTGACTGGAGTATCACCCAGGCCGGTGTCGTTATTCAGGACCGTTGACGAGCCACCCACCAATGTGGTGACCGTACCGCCCTCAGCCACGCTGATGCTGTCGGCGTTGGCCACCGGGATTTCATCGGAGACTGGGGTGATATTAATGGTGACTGTGGCGTCGGCCGTTTCACCGTCGTTATCAGTCACGCGGTAAGTGAATGAATCGGTGAAGTTTTCACTGCCATCATGCATGTAACTGAAGGTGCCGTCGCCATTGAGGGTCAGCGATCCATTTACAACATCGGTAACGAGCGAGACCGTCACCGGAGTATCACCCAGGCCGGTGTCGTTATTCAGGACCGTTGACGAGCCGCCTACCAGGGTGGTGATGGTGCCGCCTTCGGCTACCGTAATGCTATCCGCGTTGGCCACCGGGGTTTCATCGGAGACCGGCGTGACGTTGATCGTCACCGTGGCATCAGCGGTCTGACCATCATTGTCAGTCACCCGGTAGGTGAAGCTGTCAGTGAAGTTTTCACTTCCATCATGCGTGTAACTGAAGGTCCCGTCACCGTTGAGGGTCAGCGACCCATTAGTGACATCCGAAACGAGTGAGACCGTCACTGGGGCATCAACCAGGCCGGTGTCGTTGTTCAGGACCGTGCTGAAACCACCATCCAGGGTGGTGGCAGTGCCACCCTCGGCGACAGTGATGCTGTCGATGTTCGCAACGGGCGTGCTGTCACTGACCAAAGTAAAGTAAATCGTTGCCGCAAGGGTGTTGGAATCGGTATCACCATCGTTAACAGTGACACTGAACGCCGGTGCCACTTCGTTACCGTCATCGACAAACTGCACTAGGCCACCAGTCAGGTTGGCGCTGGTGAAGCTGGTGATCGACACGCCGGGATTGGTGCTCAACTGGAAGTAGCCACCAGAGATACCACTTACCGTGTAGGTAAAGTCCGTATCGTCTGCATCGGTGACGGCAAAACTGGCATCACCGAGGGTGACAGTCTGCCCCTCGTCCAGGGTGAGGCCGGCACTCGTGATCGATGGGGTAATATTGCTGCCGTTGATCGTAATGGTAACCGTTGCGGTATCGAAACCTCCGTTGCCATCACCTATCTGATAAGTAAAACTGTCATCCACGCTGCTACCGGCACCCAGTCCATCAAACTGACCGTTGGTGTTGTAGGTATAGCTGCCATTGGATTGAAAAGTGACTTGCGCGCCTGAAGCCAGGGTTACCGGAAGTCCAGGCGTGTAGGCTCCCCCTTCAACCTGGGTTACCTGCAGACTATCTCCCTCCGGATCGCTGTCCACACCGGATCCGGAGTCATCCGTTATAACGTTACCTGAGACAAATCCGCTTTCAGAGACCGAATTGGCATTATCTGTAGCTGTTGGCGCATCGTTCTGCGGATTTACGGTGATCGTCGAAGTCGCAATGGGGCCAACCAGGAGCGAACTGTCCTGCGCAAAAATATTGATCGTACGATCACCTGTGGTCGGATCCTGGGAGGTGTTTTCATAAGTAACGCCACGCAACAGGGTCTGCAGATCAGCTTCCGGCATCCAACCGAGTCCATCCAGTGTGACATTAAAACCGGAACCGTCGAAATCAATGACAAAACTGGTGCTGCCGACAGTGCGCGTTGCTGTATCAGCGGTACCATAGTTGAAGGTATATCCGGCGATCACAATCTGTTCGTTGCCGCCATCCGGGAAATTCGTCAGGTTGATACTCAGATTTTCATAAAATGCACCATCCGCATCACTGATTGTCGCATCCGTGTCAACGACATTGACAGCTCCACCGTCTTCCGTGAAGGTCACTGCAAAGTCCACACCCGCACCATCGGAGCCATTTAAATCGACAACCGGCGCATCATTCACCGAACTGACATTCAGCGTCAGATTCTGAGTAAGGCATGCGCCGCCATCGCCATCCGATATATCGATGATGACACTGCGCGAACCGCTGGTTGGGTTATCGATGTTGCTGTTTTCATAAGTGATGTTGCGAACAAGATAAGTGATGGCGGTTGGCGTTGCATTGGCATTCAGGTTTACCGTCAACGGATCCAAACCTGTACCGCCGGAAAACGTACCGATTACTGTACCGCCATAAGTCACGTCGCTACCCGACACACCAATCTGGAAGGCACCTGTTCCCTCGTTGCGGATGGAAAACACATCCTCGGATGCTTGCAGACCGCTATCTACCTCGACAGTCAGCGATCCGCCGTTGAAATCCGCCGAATCGGCATCGCTGACAACCGCATCGCCACTTTGCTCTATAAGAACAACACCGTCGCCCTCTGTATAGTTATGGACATCGCCATCAAGGTTAACTACAACTGGATCATCGTTTACGGCGGTGTAATTGACATTAGCCGCCAGCGTGTTGGAATCAGCTTCACCGTCATTGATTGTCATGCTGAATGCCGGTGCCGTTTCATCACCATTGTCGACGAACTGCACCAACCCACCCGTCAGATCGGCACTGGTGAAGTTAGTGATCGAGACACCGGGGTTGGTGCTCAACTGGAAGTGACCACCGGTCACACCGCTGACGGTATAAGTAAAAGCGGTGTCGTCCGGGTCGGTGATGCCAAAATTGGCGACAGACAGGGTCACGGTCTGACCCTCGTCAACCGTCAGGCTGGCGCTGTCCAGAACCGGGGCGTCATTAAATTGCGTCGACGGATCGGTGATCACTACCGCCTGGTCGGAAAACTGCAATGTTTCGACATTGATCAACGTGTCGGTGCCGTCCGGCGATCCGCCACGCGTATCGGAAACAACCAATTCACCTGTGGCTTCATAATAATTTATCGTGTAATCGGCACGAGCACCGGAGAACACCGCAGTATCAGTGCCCACACCGCCATCAAGATAGTCGTCGCCTGTGCCGCCAGTCAGGGTATCGTCGCCGGCTGCAACGACTGAAGATGTGATTTCGTTCAGCTGGATGTCATCGACGACGAAGTAATCACCAGAGACAAAGGGTGAAGTGTTCGTAAGAACAATCCTAAGCGTGTTGCCGTCAGCGGCGGAGTAGGCATCGCCATCAACGGAGATTGTGACATCTTCCCAGGTATCGGTTGCCGGTTCGGTGCCCGAAGCGCTGCCGATCAGTGTGCCGCCGGCGTAAAGTTGAATGGAATAAGTGCCCCCGCTGCCAGAGGGGATCGGATTACCGATTTTCAGCGACAGTTCGTAGTCCTTGCTACTGTCGAAAGTGCTGGCCAGCGTCTGGGAGACCTGGTTGTCTTCGGGTATCAGGAGCGCGTTTTCACCTTCAGCCGGTGCTCCACTTGAAAATTCGAAGGTCGATGGATCCCCTATGAAGACTTCGTTATAACCGAAATCATCGGTCCAGGCCGCCGAAAGCGGTCCCGTACCACCATCAGGCAGTGCGGTATCTTCAAACCCGGCATCATTGATGGTGATCGGCTGACTGGTTGTACCGCTGCCGCCGACACCATCACCAATAAGAAAATCGTCGCCGGCGCCGCCGTCCAGGGTATCGCCACCATTGCTGGGCAGGACTTCGTACATGCGGATATTGTCGATGGCCGTGCCTGGACCATCAATACCACCAGCTTCAACAAATCTCAGCTCATTGCTCCCATCGCCGGAACCAGCTGTGACGTTATAGCTAAAGGACTGCATGGTCGTTGTGTTGGGATCGAGTGTGTCGAGCAACACTCCACCAAAATAAATCTGCAGGGAGTTGCTACCACCTGCCATTGCATCGGCAGCATCGAATGATATCCGGTAGTTGTTGCCGTTGGTCAGGCCGGAGATCGTCTGTTCAAATGTGTTATTACCATCAGGCGCTTCGCTATCGAGATAATAGCTACCGTCCGTCGAAACCACACCATTTGTACCGGAGACTTTCGTCTGCAGCGAGGTTCCTACAATGACTGACCAGCCAGTAGTATCTGGCGAACCGCCACTCTCGAAGCTGCCATTGGTAACGTAGTTGGTGGTGCCGAGCGAGCTGCCACTCTCGCCCAGCCCATAGATCAAATCGTCATGACTGGTACCGGTAATCAAGTCCAAATCACCGGTGCCGGTCTTGATCGTCATCACTTCATCATAGGTCGGGGCTCCACTGTCGTTCACCCTTACGGTGATGTCATAGGATTGGGCCGTTGAAGTATCCGGTGCTCCGGTCCAGAAAAGCTCGCCGCTATCGGAATCGATCGAGAACATGCCGCCTGCATCATCGACGAGGCTGTATGTTACAGTGCCGCCTACAGGATCTGTTGCGATGACCGTCCCGGCCGACAATCCTGTTCCAACACCTGTCGGCGCATGCACGTCATCGTAGATCCTGACATCGTCCAGGTCACCACCGAACATCCTGTCAGGATCGAGATCATAACGAGCGCCCAGATAGATGTTGCCGCTTGGATTAAAACTGTCCCCACCGCGTGTGTCGGTGTTCTTCTGGATGCCATCGAGATAGACGGTGGAGCCGACTCCGGCTTTGACTGTCAGAGTATAGGTATGCCACTCACCATCGCCGATAATGGAACTGATATCGAACTCAAGGGCGAAGTTATCCAATGTATCGTTGGCATCACGGATTACCGTGCGCAGCACATTGGGATCTGAGCCGTGTGAGGCTTCGTTGATGAAAATGTTGAGGCTGTTCGTCAGGTTGATATCGCCATGGCTATAAAGATACTGGAACAGGGAGCCAGTATTATCGTCGACCTTGAATTTGAAGGTCACCGTAAAATCATTGTTCATGGTGACGTCAGGGAGCGTGACATAGTCGCCGGATTCATCAAATCTTAACGCATCGCCATCCTGGCCAGTGACAGTTGTCGCATCTGTAATCGCACCATCCGCACTGCCGACACTGTCCACGGCATCGCCATCCAGCTTCCAATGATGCACCGGATCATCGCTATTGGTGAAATCGATATCCGTGGCCAGAATACCGCGCCAGTTGCGCTGACCTTCTTCACTGACAGCCACTTCAGTTTCAATGACGCCTTCAGCATGTTCCAGATCCCAGTCGCCACTAAGACCTTCATGGCCGGTAAGGTCGTCCGAGGCCGCCACATCGGCGCCGGTCAATCGGGCCAGGGCCTCCACCAGGGACCGGCCATCCTCGCCGGCGGCCAGGTCGCAGCCGTAGATCAACAGATCACCCTCTGCACTGAAAGCATCGCGCCAGGACTCGATGGCGCCGGCATTGGCGCTCAGGCTATCGAGGTTCAGGTAGGCATCGCCCAGCTGTACGCCGCCGTCACTCCCGTGAGAGAGAATATGAACCGCATCCAGATCCTGGTAAGCGTTGAGGATGTCATTGATTTGTTCGATGCCGTTACCGGCACTGTCGAGCAGTACGATTTCGAAACTGCGCCCATTGCCGTTCTGGCCGATAAGGTCGTCCACCAGGGATTGATAATCCGGCGTCGCCGGATCGATGATTACCAGTTCAACAGTCGATGAATCGTGCTCACCCACCTGACTTGGCGAGCCGACCTGCAACGCGGCTTCAATGGCCTGGATATCCGCTTTCTCTACCCCTTGCTCTGCATCGTTCGGCGTCAGATCCACAGCAATGCCCGCCAGGTCGGCGGAGAGCAACAGACGAGGCTCCAGCTCTTCACAGACCAGGGCAGTGGAGTGATTGCGGGATCGCCTGCGTCTCATTGCGCGACGATCCTGGTTTCGATACCCAGGTCCGCGAGCCGTTTCTGGTAGTTATCGGCCACCCGGCGGTTTTTGAAATATCCCAAGGAGATATGCCCTTTCAACGATCCCTTTGCGATAACCCAGGTATCCTCCACGCCCTTTTGCTTGAGAGTCTCCGCTTTGCGCAGCGCCTTCTTCAGCGGCAGCAGTGAATCCTGGGTTACAACCAGGTAACGCTCCTTTTGTGCGGCTTTCCGATCACCGCCATCGGCACGTGACTCTACTGACGCCGAATCCGCTGCCGTTGTATCGGGGGTATCTACAACCTCGGTTGACGGCTTAACCTCGGCAACCTTGTCAGCCGACGCCACCACTGCAGGCTTGGGCTGTATCTCCACCATTCTATCGAGAAAACGTACCTGGCAACGCAACCCGCTGGTGAGGCTGTAGTCATCATTGGGGATCTCTAAACGGATACGGAAGGTGCCGCTGGCCGCGTCGAGTATCGGATCGACGATCTTGACCACCGCCTGATGATTGCCGCCCACCGGCAACTCCGGCCTGATCATCGCCAACTGCCCGGTCTTGACCTTACCCAGCATCGAGACCGGCGCGACGACTTCGATGCGCAACGGATTGATCTGGGCGATTTTGACGATGGGACGCTCTTCCACGGACTCGCCCGGATTGAGGTAGCGCTCAACTACGATCCCACTGACAGGACTGCGAATCGTATGGCGGTTATAGAGTGCTTCGGCCTGCTTCAGGTCGAGTTCCGCCAGAAACTTGTTCTCTTTCGCCTGGGCCAGTTTATAGCGGGTCAGGCGGGTCTCGGTCTCGACCTTATCGAAATCCTGAAAGGAGGAGAGGTTTTTTTCGTGCAGCTCCTTGACCCGGTTCAGCTGACGCCGACCGTAGGCGAGACTGACCTCCTGCAGACGCACATCGCTGTTGATCGATGCCTTGGCGCGGGCATATTCCAGGGCTGCCTGTTCGACCTCGGATTCGAGCTTGGCGACGATCTGGTTCCGGTCAATGCTGTCTCCCACGTCCACGGAGACGGCCTCGAGAATGCCATCGATACGGGAGCTGAGCTCCACGGTCATAAATGGCTCAATAACGCCGTCGAGTGATTCGGTTCCTTCCGCGATAATTGCTGATGAAAAGAGACAGATTAAGCCCCCTGCCAATTGATGCCAATTTCGCATGTCGTTTATTTACTTTCACACAGTTGCCAACACGGGTTGTAAAGGCTAAGCGTCCTGTATTGCGAATGATTATTATTTCCTTTCTATAACAAAGCCTTGCTACTACAACTTCGGCTAACAAGTTGATTACTTGATAATTTAAACGTGATTATTTACACACAATTAACAATTAATGACCCAGGTTCCCAAACGACTCGAATCCATCAGGATGCCCTCTCCTGCTAAGCGATATAGGACTGGTTATTAGAGAAACAGGATTAACGATAATCCCTGTGGGACAATGAGTGAAATATCAAATTGGGAGGTTTGGTGCGGCAGGATCGCACCCTACTGCCGGCATCTCAAACCCTGAACCGCTTGAGAAACATCTGCCGTATTGAACGGTACCATTGCAAGCCCAATGGCATTGGCTGGTGTTCGAAGCGGACAATGACGCGCTCACCCAACCGGCTAATCCGCCGATCCAGCCGCAGTCGAATCTCAAACACGGCCTCCAGGGGCCGCGTGCCGTCCTCATCTTCGGGATGCAACGCAATCTTACCGCCCCCCAGGGGACCCAACGCGGGACTGGGAAGGCGCTGTTGTGATTCGGGGATATGCCGCTGCAGGCTGACCGGCAGGTCGTCGGCCGGCCTGTCGGCGTATATCGCATTTATCTTGCGGGAAAACTGTCGCACCAGACCGATATTCTGCTGTGATACAACCACCCTGATCTCCGGCTGGCGGTTATCCAGCACATAACCGATCAACTCACCCTGGGTTAAAAACCGGCCGGGGAGATCACCGGGTTGCTGTACCAGAAATGTGCCTTCTACGGGACTGCGGAGGATAAGCCGCGATGCCCGTTCCCGCTTTTGTGACACCTCCGTTTCAACCAGGCGGATCTCTTCCAGCACGATCTCCGCTTTGACGGTTTCATCTTCACTGACCAGGGTCTCATGCTCCACATGCAATGCGCTCAGCCGCCCGGCCAGGCGTTTCAACTCAGTCTGAAGAAACGGGTCCTCCATTGCCACGAGAGGCTGGTTTCGTGTAACGGTGCTGTCGGGTGTTGCCAGCAGTTCGACAACCTCCCCTTCTACACCCGCACGGACTTCCGCACCGTCCGGTGGAAGAATCACGCCCTCGGCATGGGTTGCATGGGGAACGGGGATGACAAACAGGATCAACAGCAGTGACGCTATGATCGATGCGGTCGCCAGCAGGGCCCGCCTGCGCCGGTTGGCGAGCTGCCGGCTGGTGAAGAGATAGTTCAGCTGCTTGGCCAGGGGCAGTATAACCATCCCGACCAGGGCCCAGACTGCGATTGCCTTACCCACCAGCGGATAGCTTTCAGCCACCAACAGCATGATGGTAATGAGGATAAAGAACCGGTAAAAGAATGCGGCGATCCCGTAGAAGATGAACCAGCCGCGCTCCCAGTCGGTCTGGGCGGGTGAGTCTGCATGCTCCACACCGAACAGATAATGTTGCAGCAGATAGCCGAGGTAGCGGTTGGCGCGAATGGATAGGTTGGGTATGTCGATCAGATCGGCAAAGACATAGTAACCGTCGAATTTCAGCAGCGGATTGCCGTTCACCAACAGGGTCGAGAGCCCGCCGATCAACATCATGTTGTAGGCCGCGGCGTTGACCCAGCCGGGTCCGGTGGCCAACCACAACCAGAGCCCCAGAGAGGCAAGCAGCAGTTCCGCCATGATGCCTGCCGCACCGACCACAATCCGCGCACGCCGCTCACTGAATCCACTGGCGGCGGATGCGTCCACATAAGGCATGGGTATGAGGGCCAGCAGCAATACCCCGACCTGATGAATTTCACCCCCCCAATGCTTGGTGGCGAATCCGTGCGCTGCCTCGTGGAAGAGCTTCATCAGCAGGTAGACCGCACCCATCAGCAACAGATTATCCGCCGACAGAAGCTGGCTGGTGACGTTACCCGTGATCTCCTGCCAGTGCAGCGCCGCCTGCAGCAACCCGCTCAGCACGATCAGCAGCCACAATCCCATGCCGACTCGACCGAACAGCGGCTGTACCGCCGGCATCAATCTGTTCAGCACCCTGTCCGGGTCCCATAAAGGGAGACGCAACGAAAGTGGATTGCGCAGCTGCCGCAGCCATTGGCGTGGCTGTTTGCGGCGCTCGAGAATCCTCAACGCATCGCTTTCCGGGCTATCCATGAGCGCCCCACCCCCCTTCAGCCGCATCAGCAGGTGGATGAAGGCCTCCTGATCCAGCGGATGACTCAGGGGTTGTTGCGCCTGTTGCCAGATCATCTCAAGGGTGCGATTGCCGTCAAACCGGCTGATCAGCTTATAGGCCCCGGCCGATAGGCGAAAATGTCGCTCGCTGATCGGGTCCTGAAGCAGATACCAGGTCTCTCCCTGATAGCGCTGCCGGCGGATCACAACCTGCGGGTTTAGGCGGGGACGCGCACCGGCGATCTGCTGCCAAATAGCGTCCATCAACCCCACCAGCGCCAGAGTTGCAATCGCAGCCAGTCAATCAAACGGTGGCTGACAAGCCACAGCAGGCTACGCTTGCCGGCATCGATCTTCGCCACGCCCTGCAACCCGGGTCTCAGATGTTCTTCCGCATCCTCCAGTTCGGCTTCCAGGGTAAACAGGTAACTGCCTTCGCTGGCCGTGGACAGGGGCAGGATGCGCTTCACGCTGAAGCCATGGTCGAGATCGGGATACCCCGCCAGGCGCAAATGACCGAACTGTCCGATCTGTACATCGGCAATATCCAACTCATCCACCTGCAGCATGACACGGTAGCTATCGAGAGGGGCAATCTTGAACAGCTCTTCTCCCCGCTTCAGGGGGGCGCCAAGGGATTGAGTGAGATCCCCACTGACGATGACGCCATCCAGGGGCGCCTTGATAAGACTCCTTACAAGTTTCATCTCCACCAGGTCGAGTTCCGCCTGCACCTGCCGGCGTTGCGCCTGCAGCACCGAGACCCGGCTGCGCTCATGGGTCGCCAGCGCCTCGCGCTGCTCCCGCTTCAACTTCGCCAGCTCGGTCCGCCATTTGGCCTGCTCGAGCTTCAGGTCCTTGTCATCCAGCTGACACAGCAAGGCCCCCTCAGCCACGATATCGCCCGCTTTGGCGGACACCTCTTGCAGATAGCCATCGAACGGAGAGGTGATGACACGCTGGATTCGCCCCTCCAGATTGGCGCGGGCATCGATATGGTAGTCAACCCCGATCAACCCCGACACTACGAGGATCGAGATAAGAGCGAGCAGACTCAGCTTCACTCCCAAGCCTTGCGGACCCAGCCAGTTTTTAAATCGCTGTTGCAGGCGATCACGGATCAAGCGATGGAGGGATTGCTCACTGCGCTGTCGGTGATGCAGCAACAGTCCGATCAAACCGGCCGCCTGCTGACACTCCGTCTGTTCTGGCGGCGTGAACGGCTGCAGTCGATGGCGTTCCAACAGCAACGCCCCGACCGGCATGTCGCCCGTCTTCAACGGAATCGTACAGAGCGTCGCCTGCCCCACTACCCCGGCCAGGGTCTGTTGGCTGTTCAGCAGCAGATCGCTCTGTGATGTCGCGGGCGGATAGTGCAGCAATGCCCGTTGATCGATGGCCTCGAACATCGCTTCCTTGAAGGCGCGCACCAATCCGGTTTCCCGCTTGATCTCGACGGGGGGGTATGTCGCCGAGATCTCGAGACGACGCGCATCCCCCAGCGCCAGGGTTACCCGGTCGCAATGGAACTGTTCGGCAAGGAGTTTGACAATCGCCGCCGACGAGAGCGGCCTCTCGGTCATGCGTTCCACCCAGTGGGCCCCTGTCGCTTGGCTTCTGTTCGCCTGTTTCAACAACAGCTTCAACCAACGCAGGCTCCACTGCAGCGCCTGTATCGCCGCCTGCTGTTTCCGTACCGACCGAGGACTCATACGGAGTGCAACAACCCACTTCGGCTGACCGCGGGAAACCAGCGGCACTGCCATGAAATCGGAACCCTGAACAGATCTGGAGGCGGGAACGATCAACTGCCTGCGGGTCTCGAAAGCCTTGAGCGCAACCTTCAGCAAGGCCTTTTCCGGTTGCTCGTCCTCCGGCCAGCGTACAACGCTGATCCCCCCACTCTCAGTAACGCCTTTTTCAACGACAATAGCCGACTGAATGCCGCTGACCAAACGGCACAGCTGTTCCAGCCATTGCTGTATCACTACCCGGGAGGATGAAGGCATGCTCCGCAAAACTCCTATGATTCCTAAACACTGTTTTCGGTAGTGAAAAGGATATCTTTACGTGCCGCCCTGTGATTCCGTTCCGATCCGCTGTGCAGATCAATCGATACTGCTTTGATAAATCTCACTAAAACCGGCTTCGGAAAAGCCGTTCAACCGGCGCTTGCCAACCAGTATGATCGGTACGCCCTTGCCCCCCAACTTTTTATAATCTCGTTTACCTTTCCGGCTGGTCTCGACATCGTACTCTACATAGGGAATCGCGTTGCGCTTAAAATATGCTCGTGCCTTTTTACAGTAACCGCACCTTTTGGTGCTGTACATGACCACCTTTTCACGTCTATACCCGGCACCGGTTTTTCCTTCGATCGGCGGCGCATGATAGACATTGGGTTTTACTGTGACAGGCGTTGACTCCCCTGACACAGGCGGTTTATCGCCAAAATGGATTTTTCCGTTCTCATCGCGCCACTTGTATATGGCATCTGCGTTGACAATACCGCCGGCAACAGCCACTAACAGGCATCCAAACGCCAATTGAATCAGTCTCATCGTCCCTTCCGCTCTAAATTGACTACTCCGGTATTGAATCAAATTTGTTTCGCACTCAGCATAGTTGAAAAACAGGGACTGTTCAGTGTTGTAACTCACGAAGTTTCTCTGCTACCTGTCCCGACTCAAACAGCTCCATCGCCAATCGAATCCCTTTTCCGATGTCATCAGTCTTGTTGCCGAGACAGATCCTGACTCCCGCATTGTAGAGAATGGCATCGAGATGTCTGTCGCTTTTTCCGGTCAGGGCCTCTTCTACGAGTCGCGCAGTCACATCCACGGATTCACAGGGGTGATGGGTCTTGTGACTGAAATTGTAATCGGCGGGATCGAGGGTGTACTTCGATAGTGTGCCGTTATTGAAATCGGCAACGGCTACCGGTTCCAGCGGCAACTCGTCACAGCCATCCAATCCCTGCACTGCAATCACCCGCTGCTGTCCCCGTTCACCCGTAGCGGTGGCAAAACGTTCCAGGAAACTCTTGTGTGCAGCTCCAATCAAAGAATAAACCGCACCTGCAGGATTGAGCATAACCTCGCAGGCGTGCAGAAACGAACGATAGAAGAGCGTCTGACGTATCGGCTTCAACCGCTCCACTCCATGCAGGTAACTTGCAGCATGCAGATGACCGAATCCCTTTTCTTCAATATCCCTCGACACCCGATCCGGTTCCCGATAGGCCGGAATGCCCAATGCTTCAAGCAGACGAGCGGTTGTAACACCGTCTTTGGGTGGAAGCCCGGTACTCGAGTGCATCACCACCGGTACTCCCGCCGCGGCGGTGACTATGGCTGCAGCGAGGCTTAGATGAAGTGCGTTTTTGCGTCCATCATAGGGTCCGTTGCAATTAAGCAGACCGTCAACCTTTGGTGCAATCAAGGCGGCACTCCCTTCCATGGCATCGAGAAAACCCTTCATCTCCTCCACCCGCGCGCCCTTGAAGCGCATTGCGGTGAGGAATGCCCCGACCTGGGCAGGTTGCGCCTCGGCGGACATCAGGAATGTCAACGCCTCGCAGGCCTCTTCGCGGGACATATCCTTGGCTCCGCGGGGGCCTTTGGCAGTGGCGATCAGGCGCTTGCGAAATGCCTCAGCCGCCTGGCTATTCTGTTGTTGCATTGCTTACTCCTGATCGACAGACGATACATCGCTTACGCCGTAGGGTGCGGCTTGCCGCACCGAATTTTTTAGAAAGCGCTATTTTGTTCAATTACAACTGGGGCCTGTTAACAAACACAAAGGGAACACGCTGACTGGCCTTGAAATCAGCCGCATCCACCACGGTACTGTTGGCCACCTCTTGACGCGCAGCAATCAGCGTCTTCTCAATGCGCCGATCGCTGATGTGGTAGCGGGGGTCGAGCCCAATGCCGTCTATGTCTTTGCAGGGTTCATGGAACAACAGTCGATAGAGATCACTCATCATGTTATAGCGGCTCGACATCAGTATATTGGTTGCCTGTTTGATCTGTTGCAGGGACTCCTTTTCATGACCGAA
This sequence comes from Candidatus Thiodiazotropha sp. LNASS1, assembly GCF_964212655.1. Lineage (NCBI taxonomy): Bacteria > Pseudomonadati > Pseudomonadota > Gammaproteobacteria > Chromatiales > Sedimenticolaceae > Candidatus Thiodiazotropha > Candidatus Thiodiazotropha sp. LNASS1. The sequence continues at coordinate 2,646,301 of NZ_OZ156465.1, forward strand.
CAGGCTGGTCGCCAACATTACCGAGATGGCATGCAGCACATCGTATTGCACATGGGCGATGAAAACGATCAGATGGCGCTGAGTCAATACAACATTCTCACGCCAGGCCCATCGGATCATACCTCCCAGCAGCAGGCTGAAAAATTCCGGGACCCCCCATTCCATACCCAAACCCACCGATGCCAGGGATTCCACCAGATTGAACGTTGGATGACCGGCCAGCAGGCGCTGGGTGAGGACATTGTCCGCCACCCCGTGAAGCATCGGTACATCCTGCTCTTCAAATGGAATACCGAGACCATCAAAGAGCTGGCGGTACATGACGATATGGGTGGTTGAATTGAGCAGGCCGGACAGATCCGGGTAACTGTCGATGCTATGTGTACCCACGCCATACTCGTCGGCCAGCAGCTGCGCCAGAATGATCTGCACCAGTTCAGACACCCGCTCGTTGAGACTGCCATAGGGGAGGTCGATGAAACCTGAAAAGCGTCCCTGCGCCAGGGCTACACACTGGCGGGTGTTTTTGACCTGATTGAAATAGTTGGTGGCAAATACACTCAGTTGCGCGGCATCGAATTCACCCTTGAAGATGCGTACGAAACAGGGGTGGCTCCAGACCGGGTGCGACATGACATGTTCATGGAGTTCGAGAAACATCTCCTGCAGTGCGCCGGGCCTGAACAGATCCAGTTCACTGAACTTGTTGGCAGGATCTCGGTCAGCGATGATTCGCATACTCTCAAACAGCCGGTGCAGCGGATTGTCTGCTGACGCCAGTTCGTCTATTACACGGGTAAAGTCTTCCAGCTGACTCTGCCTGAATTCAGCCAACACCTGTTCCGTATCCAGCGATAAAAGATTGGGGAGCGGATGCACACCGGGCAGCAGTGTTGCGGTTCCATCACTATTCACCTTCAATAGGTCCGAGAAACGCCATGGACTATCGCCGGGTATCGCGGTCGTCATATCAATCATACTCCTGGTGATACTACTCAGTCCTGACTGCTCTCAGAGTTTCCTGACTGTATTCGGTAACTGAGATCGGATCACGTCAGCCAAGACCTCGATCGCCTTTTTACGGGGAAAGGTCTTTCTGAAGACAAATTGCACCCGCCGATAGGCATCTTTAAGTTGCAGTTTTCGAGCTATGATCCCGGAATCCGTAGTCCAGCTCCCCTGCACAGCCAAGGCGGGCACCAGTGTACAGCCAAATCCTGCACCCACCAGTTGCAGCAGGGTCTCCAGGCTAGCGGCCCGGAGATCGGCCATCTCATTGTCGATGATACCCTCCTTGATACGGCACACATCCATCACCTGATTGGTGAGGCAATGTCCATCCGCCAGCAACAGCAGATTGATACGACTCAGATCGCGACGGTTGATCTCGTCTTTATTGTAGAGTTCATGATTTCTCGGATGGGCCAACCAGAAGGGCTCCTCAAACAGCGGCATCACCTCCAGCTCGGGCTCTTTCACTGCCGTAGCCAGGATCGCCACATCGATCTGGTGATCCAACAGCCGCTGGGTCAGCATATCGGTGATCTCTTCAGAGAGTATCAGCCGCATCTGCGGATACTGCACCTTTAGCGGCATAAGAATCAGCGGTATCAGATAGGGGCTGACTGTTGGAATGGCACCCACGCGCAACGCACCTGCCAAAGGATCACGCTGCGCCTGGGCCAGCTGCTTGATCACATCGGCCTGTTCCAGGATCAGTTTGGCGTGTTTGACGATCTCCAAGCCGATCGGTGTGGTGGAGACCGAACGATTGGTACGTTCGAAAATGGTAACGCCAAGCTCCTGTTCCAGTTTCTTGATTTGCCCACTGAGGGTGGGCTGACTGATATAGCACTGTGCAGCTGCATGGCCAAAATGCTCGGTCTCAGCAACGGCGATAAGGTATTTCAAGTCTCGCAGATTCATGGGAGCAATCGGTTCTATCAATCACAATCCCGATATTAACCTATTCTGTTCTATCGATGCCAATGACAGATCTCAACCCATACCGGGTTGCGGAAAGATGATCGGAAAAGTGATTCTGGCTCGGCTGAGGTCGATACCGGCCATCAGCTCCCTGTGAAGAGATCAGGTAATAATAAAATACGATGCCCGATGAGTAATTAAAAAGCCGTCTTGTGTGTCACCAGGCGGCTTATCGAATATATAAACATATAGAAGCCACGACCAACCTATCCCAAAACGACTGGACGGGAGTGGATTGGAGGATAATTCTGTCACCCATTGCCGGGAACAAGATTGAAATAACTCCAAACCATATCCTGATGATCACATGGGAACCGGCTGAACAGTACAAGGGATTTTTGACACTACCGAATCGTGAAAGCATACTCATACCCTTTTCAAGCCCCCAGCGGCGATGTCAGGCAGATGTCGATCCCCAATCAATATCAAACACCGCCCCTGAGCCATGAAAAAACCATTAATACTGCTACTCGACAACGGCTCCATACAACCCCAGGCCACACGTAACCTGAGGAAGCTGGCTGCCGAGCTTAGCCACCTTAGTCAATACAGGGTATACCCCGTCTCCCTGCAGCAGGCCGACAGAATAGCGCCTGGCGAGCTCGACGGTATCCCGGCCCAGCTGCTGGAATCTTTTCTCTCTGCTAAGCTCGAAAAAGGTATCAGGGATTACCTGGCCATACCGCTTTTTTTCGGTGTCAGCAGAGCACTGACCTCGTTCATCCCCAATCTTGTTGAATCTCTCCAATCAATACACGGCCCCTTCCGTCTGCACATTGCCGATGTGCTCTATCCCCTACCCAGAGGAGAACCCAGATTGGTAAGGATTCTGAAGGATCAGATTGAACCACTCATTTCAGGATCCACTCAACCACGGGTCATTCTGGTTGACCATGGCTCACCACTACCGGAAGTGACAGAAGTACGGGTACGGATCGCAAGAGAGCTAAGCAGCCTCTTACCACCTGATGTTCAATTAAGTGAGGCCGTAATGGAACGCCGTAAAGGGAGTGAATATGATTTCAATGGTGAACGGCTTGATCAAGTGTTGCAGAGGGAGGCACAGAAAACTCTCCAAACACCGATTGCACTCTCTCTTTTGTTTCTCTCCCCTGGCAGGCATGCCGGAGAGGGCGGTGATATTGCAACCATATGCGGTGATGTTGAACGGCTACACCCGGGGCTGGACATCCGCATTAGCCCTTTGGTTGGCGAACACCCCCACCTGATCGAGGTCCTGCTGGACAGATTACGATCGGGTTTGAGGGCATTGGATTGAGTTTAAACCTATACTCGGACTATGCACAAAGTGATAACGTAATAAATCCAGGGAATTTCCACATAACAACCAGGGCTTGTCAACACTAAGCCAATACAACTTTCGAAACTGCACCATGTCAACAGCGGCTCAAAAATCATATGCCATCGTCTTTGCCGATATCGTAGACAGTACCCGCATGTATGAAAATCTGGGTGACAACCGCGCCAAACAATTGATAACCAACCTTGAGGACATCATTGCAGAGGTCGTAGCGGAGACCGGTGGATATGTTGTAGAAGTGGTCGGCGATGAGGTGATGAGTCGCTATAACCATGTCTCTGACGCCGCGACAGGGGCCTGCCTCATGCAGGAACGTGTGGACGCATATGCAAAACGGTCCGGCATGAAGCTGTCGGCAAGAATCGGTCTCCATTTCGGGCCCGCCATTGTAGAAGGCGGCCGGATGTACGGCGATTCGGTAAATGTTGCAGCACGCATGGCGGCGATCGCTCAATCACAGCAGATCATTACAACCGAGCAGGTCGTACAAAATCTATCCGATGAGCAGAAAAAAATCGTACGTCAATTCGATAAAGTCAAGGTAAAAGGCAAGCAGGAGCGAATGGTTATTTATGATCTCCTATGGCGAAAGGACGACATCACTTTCATACACACTTCTCCGCTGACACAAAGCACGGTAACAAGGATACTGACCCTCCAATACGGCAACCGGCGCTTCAACTTTCTACCACAGCAGGGCAGTATGCATATCGGCCGCGACTCGAGCAATGAGCTCGTGGTTACGGCCGCCGCAGCCTCCAGAACCCATGCTGTACTCGAGTACAGCCGGGGCAAGTATGTTCTTTCGGATATCAGCACCAACGGCACATACCTGACAACACAAAACCATCAATCACTCTATCTAAGACGTGAGACCGTACCTCTGCTGGGCAGCGGGAAGATCGGACTGGGAGAACCCGTATCGGATAAGAATCAACATGTTATCCGCTACTATTTTCAGGAAGTTTGAAACAACGGCAGCCTGCGGCAGAGAACTGTACTGGCCATCATGCGGACGGAATTGAGATAATCCGTATTTGACACATATGTTGAAGCATATCACCCGGTGATATAGCGTGATTGCACAAATATAAGCAACTATAAATGTGATCAGCCACAAGCTTTAGGGCAGGTATAGAAACCTTTTAACCATTTAACACACTAATGCCACTTCGGATTACAGATACATTTCCATGTCCTACTCTTCACCTATTCGCCGGCAACCTCTGACAGGGCTGTTAATAACACTCCTCTGCCTCTCCCATGCGCTGATTGCCTGGGCCGAGTCACCTTCCCTGCCGCTTGAACAGAGTCAACCACTCACCCGGCAACAGCTGGAGCTTGCCCGCACCAACATCGACCAAGAGACCGCTTTGGATGCAACACAAAAGGCCAGGATTCATGAGTTGCTCGAGCAGGCAGACAACTGGTTAGGTCAAGCGGACATGGTAAGAGGCGAGATCTCACGCCTTCAAAAACAGATTCGGGATGCACCGCAAGTAATCCAGGACCTGCGAGTGAACCTGGATCATGATGCGGATGTTGACAAAGCCCTCGAGAAATTCATTCTATCTTCTGACCTTGCCGCATTGGAAATACGCATCAGCAAGGAGGAGCTGAACCTGACCCAGGCCCGCGATAACCAAAAGACGCAACTGGAAGAGCTTTCGGCACTGCTGGCCGGCAGCAAACAGATCAGTAGTGAAATTGCCATCCGGACAGATTCCCTGGCTCAGATCCAGTCCGATATTGAGGTGTTGCCGCAGAATGAACTGAAACAGATCAGGCAGGCCAGATTGATGTCGCTGCAGGCAAGAAAAGGCTTACGCGAAGCTGAGTTCGATTTGCTCACACTACGACTCGGAAACCTTAGCCTGCTGACCAATCTGAGCCAGGCCCGACGGGACGCGACAATTGCCCATGTCAGCCAATTGCAGTCGAGTTTAAAACGCCTGAATCAAGCTGCTGCCGAGATAAGGGAAGACCAGGCCAAACAGGCCCGGCAGGCAGCCGAACTGTTGGAGCAGGAAACAACCAACCTGCCGCTGCCGCTTCAGAACATCGCCCAGGAAAACGCCGAAAGCCGCTCAGAACTCGAGCAGTTGGTTTATTGGGAAAAGCGTGTCTTACAGCAGTTGACAACGGCAAAGGGAAAATTGGAGCAACTACAATCAGATTTCGAGCACAGTAAACAGCGCGTAGAGGTTGTGGGCCGAAGTGAGGCGATAGGAAAAATGTTATCCCGTCGTCACGCCGCACTGCCATCACTGAGAAGCTACAGACGCTCTTCCGCCAAGCGCAAGTATGAAATCAACAAGGCCACAGACCGCCAGATAGAGATCGAAGAGCTGCTCCTTGAGCGTGGCAGCCTCTCTGACCACGTGGAAGCGGTCACTCGGTCGATTCTGGAAAATCTGTCAGGGCAGGAGAAACAACACCTGCAGAAGCAGGCATTTTCTCTGGCAGGGGCCAGGCGTGAGGCGCTGAATGAACTGCAAAAAGCATATGGCCGCTATATCGGCCAACTCACATCTCTTGACCTGGCTGAACGACAGTTACTGAATATTTCAGAATCCTACATCGATTTTATCAATGACCAGTTGTTATGGGTCTCCAGCAGTAGTGTGAGTCAGGTCTTCAGCCCTACCCGACTGGCATCCGGCATCGGCTGGCTTGTCTCTCCAGAGCATTGGCAGGAAGTGGGTGCCGATTTAATAACCACCAGCCGGCACAACGTGCACTTTGCTTTCATTCTGCTTTTTACCTTCTTGTTCGTAGTCTGGAAACAACCCTTTGCACGACTGCAAATACCAAATCTTGCCAGAGCCACACGCAAGATCAGTACCGATTCTATAAGCCTCACAATCAAGGCACTGTTCTATACACTGATAAAGGTCATGGCTTTACCGGTGGTGATGATAGGGACAGGCCTGCTATTGCGGTCACAGCCAACCGCCGCACCATTTACTTTGGCCATGGCCACATCCCTGATCACCGTCGGTATAACACTGACTGCAGCCCTGATGCTTTACCAATTGTGCCTGCCCGAGGGGGTCGGCACACGCCACTTGCGCTGGAACAACAAGATCTGCAGATCACTGGCGCAGGAGCTGCGCTGGGCCATTCCTGTCGGTGCGCCATTTCGGTTCCTGATTGCTCTTGGCGCGGGTGACAGCCTGCCTGCCGATGCCCTTGTCATCAGCAGTACGGCAACTATTGTGCTGATGATCGTATTCATTATTTTCACCTACCGGCTGTTGCGCAAACAAGGATCACTCATGATCTCCTGGAACAGCATCAATCCGAACGCTTTACTGCTGCAATTGCATTTTCTATGGTTTCCTTTTTTGATCCTTATAGGAGTCGGCCTGATTTTCTCCACAGGGTTAGGCTACATGACCCTTACTCTGCGTCTACTCGATCATGTTGAATCGACAATCTGGTTTTTTATCGGGCTGTTCACCTTGAGAGAACTGCTATTGCGCTATCTTTATATCGCTGAGCGCAGATTACGCTATCAGAACGCACTGCAAAGACGAGATGAACTGCGCGCTCAAAGGGAGCAAGAGCATCAGCAGATTGAAGACGAAAGCAGTGTCATTACAACCGAAATCCCCGAACTGAATTTCGATGCCTTGAGCGAACAAGCCAAACGGCTTGTGCGCTTCGGTTATCTACTCGGTTCCGTAATCGGTGCCTGGTTGATATGGTCGGATCTTCTCCCGGCACTGGATTTTCTTGATAACATTCAACTACCGATAAATACCAGCGAAATGGTTGACGGGATAGTAACGGAAACACCATTGACATTAAGGGACATCATCATCGGTATAGTTATCTTGATCGTCACCTTTCTTGCTGCAAAGAATCTTCCCGGCGTACTTGAGATCACCCTGTTACAGCGTCTCCCCCTCGAATCCGGTGCGCGCTATGCGTTGACTACACTGTTACAGTATTTCATCGCCGGTATCGGACTGATCATAGCCTTCAGCCTGATTGGCTTTCAATGGTCGAATATTCAGTGGTTGGTAGCTGCGCTGGGCGTGGGACTCGGCTTCGGTTTACAGGAGATCGTCGCAAACTTTGTCAGCGGTATCATACTGTTATTTGAACGGCCCATACGTGTTGGCGATGTGGTAACTCTCGACTCCACCACAGGCGTTGTCTCCCGCATCCGCATCCGCGCCACCACAATCACCAATTACGATAAACAGGAATTACTGATACCCAACAAGGAGTTCATTACCGGCAGGGTCATCAACTGGACCCTGACCGACAAGGTCAACCGAATCATCATCAACGTCGGGGTTGCCTACGGCACCGATGTGAATAAAGCAATGGAACTGATGGTCGCGGCAGCGCATGAGAACGAAAACGTACTACAGGATCCGAAACCTGTCGCCACCTTTGAGGCATTCGGTGACAGCGCTTTGACACTGCTGCTCCGTACCTACCTTGGATCTATGGATAACCGACTGGCGACGATAACCGCATTGCATACAGCAATCAACGATAAATTCTCCGAGGCCGGCATTGAAATTCCTTTTCCACAACGCGATCTTCATGTGATCAACTCAAGTCCGCTTGACAGCAAAATCAATACTCCCACGGAACCCCGTTAGGGTACTTCAATGGAATAGTCAGCTGACCGACTGAACATTAGGGCCTGTTAACACTAATCCAATCGGCCCCAGGTGGTAGGCAGTTATGGCGCAGCTCAGGCACGAAAATCAGAAATACCGGTCAATGTAGCACCAACCCCTTCACTGTCATCCTGATGCTGCAGCATACTCACCAGTTGATCCGCCGGCAACGGCTTACTGAAAAAATAACCCTGAGCCATTTCACATCCCTGTTGCTGCAAAAACTGCAATTGACTTTCTGTTTCAACGCCTTCAGCAACCACACCAAGCCCCAGACTTTGCGCCAATGCAATTATTGCGGATGTGATCGTTACATCATCCTCATTATCCGGAATATCTTTGACAAAGGCCCGGTCGACCTTCAAGTTATCCAAAGGAAGCCGTTTGAGATAATTCAGCGACGAGTAACCGGTACCGAAATCATCTACAGAGATACTGATACCCATATCCTTGAAATCTTTCAAGGTAGTTATGGTTTCGCTTACATTACGCATGATAACACTTTCGGTTATCTCCAATTCCAGATATTTCGGATTTAACCGTGAATTTTTAAGCGCCGTTGCAACCTTCATACTCAAGTCACGCTGAATGAACTGCATACTGCTCAGATTTACTCCGATCCGAATTGGCTTGTAACCGGCAGTCTGCCATTCCTTGTTTTGTCTGCAGGCCTCATTCAACACCCATTCACCAAGCTCCATTATCATACCGGTCTCCTCGGCGATCGGTATAAACTCAACTGGAGAGACCATCCCCAACTCCGGCTCGTGCCATCGAAGCAGCGCTTCTGCAGAGACTATCTCTCCACTGGCAAGATCAATTTGCGGTTGATAGAAGAGTTCCATCTCATTGCAGGCGAGGGCCTTACGCAACTTACCCTCTAATTTCAGCCTGGTAGTCGCCAGTATATTCATCTGTTCCGAATAGAACTGGAAATTATTCTTGCCTACCGCTTTAGCATGGTACATTGCGGTATCCGCATTCTTCAGCAACTCCTCAACGTCCCGACCATCCCTGGGAAATATTGCTATACCGATACTGGGTGTAACATATACCTCATGCCCGTTCAGGTTATACGAGCGTGCAATTGCATCCTGCACCCGCTTTGCCACCAAGGCCGCCACATCCGGTTTTTGAATATCCTCAAGCAGCACGGTAAATTCATCGCCGCCAAGCCTCGCAATATTACAATTCTCTATCTCACATTCGCAGTTGCGCTCCACTAAATCCGTATCCCTGAGTTGTCCCTCCAGGCGGCTGGTTACATTTTTTAGCAACATGTCTCCAATGTCATGACCCAATGTGTCATTGATACGCTTGAATTCATCAAGGTCAAGATACAATACTGCACCGATACGCTGGTGCCGTCTGGCAACCTTAATGGCGCGGGAGACCTGCTCCTTGAATGCCTGGCGGTTAGGCAGCTTGGTCAGTGAATCGCTATATGCCAGCATGCGGATCTTTTCATCCCACTGTTTACGCTCGGTAATATCCCTGGCAAACACGCTTAGTGTGAATATTTCACCGATTCTGGAGCAGGAGATAGCAAGGTCGAGGGGGAATTTACGGCTATTTCTGTCCCTACCTTCAACCTCCAATCTGACACCGGTCGGATGTTCCTCAGACCCCTTGAACATGGGTTTGAGAGCATCCGTCGCTTCCACCAATGAATTATGGGTAAGGATGAGTTGAAGCAGATGCAAACCGAGCACATCCTCTTCATTATAGCCGAACACCTCAACCGCCTGCTGGTTCCAACTTAGAATCATGCAGTTGGCGTCAGCCGTTATCACAGCATCAAATGCTGTATCTATTACATGAGAGAACCTCTCATCTTCCGCAGCGATCGCAGCGTTCGCTTCATCTTCCTTGAGTTGAGCGATTCGCATGTTTCTATATACAGCTATAGCCAAAAAAAGAATCAGTAGCGACAACAACCATATCGCCAACACATTCCTCCAATCAAATACGTCAGCCCTTATTCTTTGCTTCACCAGTAATTCAAAAACCACGCCGTAGACTTCTATCTTCTGCCGGTATTCGAAGGTACTCAGGTCCACCGCGATTTTGGCTAAGTTTGACTTGCTGAAACCAGCCATTATTCCACCGTGTGTCACCTGATCCCTTTCAGTAACCGGCAACAACGATAGATCGTATGGCATGTCCGCTTCAATGATCCCATCTACAAAACGTTCAAGTTCAATACAAAGAACAGCCATACCGTTGAACATATCCACCCGCTCCTGCATCTTTTCTGGTGGATAGCGCCCAAGATAGACGGGCTTCAGAACAAAGTACTGGGATTTACCCGAACTGTTTATCACAACAGGTCCGAATGAAACAATTTCACCACCTTTTATGGATTGCTGCAGTGCATTAAATACACCCGGCTGTCGAGTCAGGTCGTAACCCAGTAAATTAGCGGAGCGTGGATCCATAGGCTCGATAAAACTGACCGGCAGATAGTAACCGCCAGTACCGATATGATCGCCACCCAACTGACTATCATTCTTTAATCTGAAACTGACAAAACCCTGTTCCCGCATTTGCGCCTCGAATTCATCCCGTCTCTCATTGGGGATCCTCGTCATGTGCATGATTGCGCTGATAAACGGATAGGCCTTGAGCATCTCCTGTGAAAACGATGTCTGTTCAGCAATACCGAGGAAATCACTCGAGTGGTAGAGCCCTACCAGGGAGGTTAAGACTGTCTCCAGATTGGAGATCCGCTGAACGAGCGTTCGATGTATCTCCCCGGCGCGATCGTTAAACTCATTATCAACCGTATGCAGTTCCACCCATACCGAAAATATAAGTGAAACCCACGAGAAGATCACAATCGACAGCCAGAGAACAACAGCCCGATAGCCTTTAAAGATCTTTTCCCTGGAGTTGAAATACATCATGAACTGACTTTTTTCGCCTTTCTCAGCAATGACTCCGGAAGTCTGATCCCGCTCTGCTCCAGGATTGCGTGGTTAATCCAGATATCCCATTTGCGATTGGAGACAATGGGGATTTCACTGGGTTTTGTTCCATCAAGTATTGCCAATGCCACCAATGCGGCCCATTCCCCATGCTCTTCAGGAATTTTTGTCAGGCCAAGCAGCGTATAAGGCATCATCCAGCCATGATTGGTCAAGGTCAGGGTTTTCGTGGATTCAACAACAAAATCCGAAACAGATTTTGTGTTCCAGTCATTGATACCCGAATTACTGCCAATCACTACAAAATCGAATTCCTGTGCTTCCCTGTATGCAATCATCCACTCCTTGGTGGTGTTTACCAGACGATCCTCCAAAACGATGCTATGCTTGTCCGCCGCACGCTTGAATCGCTTCAGATTTTTCCTTTCAGTCAAAGTCGATGCACCGATATAGATAGCCCGGTGCGCACCTCCCTGTATATGTCTTGCATTGTCAAACAGGACATCTATAGGCGCCACTTCTACCATTCCCGTGGTGTTGCTGTAGGGAAAACCATACTCATCAACATTCCAGTTGATACCGCAAAACACAAATGGAACCTGGTGATCCTTAAAAAAGGGTTTAATGACATACTTGGCGGCATTATCATCTGCGGTGATTACAACGTCGGGTCTCCAACGCTCGATCAACTCCCTCGCTTTCCTCGCCGCCTCTTTTTTAGACACTTCGTCCTTATGCCTTTTAGTATCCATATCAAACTGTTTTAATTCACATTTACCGCCCAAGGTTTCGCGCAAACCGCTCTCTACCCCGTCTGACCAGGCATATCCTGTATGGTAGGAGGAGATAAACAGACATTTATTGGCGACCGCCTGGCCGGATAGCGATGCTGAAAACAGAAGAACCAGAGCGATTAATATAGTTTTATGTGTTGTTATTACCACCATATTCAACTTACTCCATGTCTAAATAGGAGGAATTAAATCGGACAGGATTTTCGAAATATATCGGCAGGTAATTTAAAACTTTACAAATCTGTCACTATTTGAGAATCCAAAGCATATCATTCCTGTTTTTACTGTATCTTATTGTTTTACAGACAAAACACAGTCACAAAAGAGATTCTTCAGGTAAAAATCACCTATTCTCCGCCCCCCTTTTTCCGAACTATATTCCTGATAAGGTTCGGTGCATGCTCTAGCTGTCAGGCACGTTTCCATAACCGTTCAGGGCGTGTTTCATAGACGGCAAGCAGATCATCAGCAGCGATCCAACTGAGTTCACGTCGCTTTTTGAATCTGTCCACCGAATCATCCTGCCCATACAGCAAGACTACCCAGCATCAAAGAAACATCACCACACTGTCGATGGCCAGCCTATTGACACCGCTTGATAAGAAACAGAAGAGACCTATGGTAAACCATAGTCAATGGCCTGACATTTTGTACGATATTCAGGTGAAAGAGCTGGCCCTAAGGTCGGCTGAAGATCTTCCTCAATCCTGATCAGACTCAGACATGAGATTATTTTTAGATTGAATCAAGCCCGTTATCAGACGACACAATCAACTGATAACGGATGGACAATGGAAAGGCTGAAAAGTGGTAAATATATCAGGGCAGAGACTTTAACCGGATCCCACTGCCCAAACGACACAGTCTATGCAGTTAACCACCAAATACCTAAGGCTTGAACATAGACTTCCTGCGGCCCACAATTGCCAACAAGCCTGTCATCATCAAGAGTAACACGCTTGGCTCAGGAACATTCACATTGGCTTGTTGTTCAGTTTCCGCCAGCACATCGCCATCTCTCACGGCCCAGATCCGCTGTTCATCCCAAATCGAATTGATTTCCTGAGAACCAAAGTGAAAATGGAGATACCATGCCTGATCAGAAAAATCGCTCAGGGTGCCGGACCAATACCCGCGGTAAGCCAGATTGACGAAAGGATTATAGTTGGAAGATTCAGGCGCCGGGTCAAACCTGTTATGTGAATAGTTGGGTGCATAACCAAGATTGATATAGTACATATAAGCCAGTTCACTGCTCATACCCGCCGTATCATATCCGAGTGAAGCTGGATCATTGATTGTCGTTGGTAAACGCCAATCACCCCAGACAACACCGCGGACACTGTCTTCGTACTGCAAACCATCTACCCAGCTGACAGCATCCAGCCAGCTCAATCTCGCATAAGGGGTTGCACCGGAAGTCATTGCATAGGAAGCATCCTGCAGCCAGGTCACATCCAATACATCATCGTAGATTAACCCTGATCCTCTATCGATCAGGGTTGCATTGACGCTCCCGGCAAAGGGCAGAAGCAAGAGGAGCATACAGAGGATAGTCGTTCTTTTCATAAGTCTTTGAAATCCGGCATTACCTTAAAATTCCATCTCTATATACAAAATTTATGCCAGCAATATATTGTCCTTCAATAACAATCACTTAAATATTTCTGATAATGATTCCCGGGACTATTGTAAAGAACCCCGACAGATATATGCCGAGTTGCATGACATGATCTATGAGTATTTAGCGACAACCCGCTTGCGCAGGTATCTCATCTGCTGCCGTTGTTCAATGCTATCCAGTTCAACAATCCAGCCCGGGCCGATTACAGCAACTGCTGTTGTTCCTGCGCTTTCTTCATAGCCATCAAACCCTGCATCGGGTCGTAGCTGAATCGGGATTACCTTATCCTTGCCAATGAATTTAAAGTCGCTTTTTAACCAATAAGTCAACAACTGTTACTTGCCGAATCGACCGTCACTATCCAAACTCATCGTATATGTACATTGAAACATACAGCCGCCGCCTACTCTCACCCTTTCACGGATTGCAACAGGTCATCACCGTGGAGGGCGGTATTGCCGAAAGCATGAATGGCTGGGACTGGAAACTCTATGTGGCCGATGAAAGCATTGTCAGCCATACGGGTCTTTCGGAAATCGTTTACGGCAGTTGGAATCCCGCCCAGGGACTCAGTCGTTCCCGGATCCGTGGCGCCATACCATCCTGTCTAATCGAACAGATCGGCGATCAATTGCTTAATGCGGTCGAATATCTAGCTGAAGAGATACCCTTCCCGAGCATGGACACTTATGAACTCTGGCTGCTGGACGAACAGAGAGGTCGGCCTCTTGCCCTGCTCGATAGCGCACTCGTCGACGATACCCGCACGCCATATGACAATCCCGCCTGGTACCCCGGAGGCCAGGCCGGAAGAAAATTCAGTTCTGATTCAGGCGATGCTGAAGCACTCGCCTGCCTGATAAAAAATACAGCCGGTAAACAATCCACCGCCATATGGATCAAGCGAAAATGCGACGGCTCAGGCAAGGACCACACTGGCAACCACTATCCCGGCACACTCTTTCCTACACTATTACTCCGTGATCGCTGGGAAGACTCAAATCACCAACAATTGGTCTCTGATTTTCTGAAATGGCAGGCGCCATGGTTATTGCAACTGCCGCTCTGTCCGGAGACTCGAACGCAATTGGAGACAGCGGCCTGGGAGCGCCCCCTGGAAACCAGTCGTGTCTATCGGCTGTTCCCTGAAATAATCGATGAACAGGGCTTGACTACCACGCGTGTCAAGGCCCGTATTATGCGGGACAAGCCTGAGGCACAGGATCTCAACGAGCCGTTTTATCCGTTCGTCAATGAATAGAAACGACACCCAGAATTTGTCTTTCTTAAGTTATATGACCCGGGGCCTGTTAACACCAATCCAATCGTCTCTGCCGGAACTGTTTTTCGTCCGTCAAGAGAGTATGAGCGGAAGATAACACCGCAGACGAAAATTACCCCGCCATCCGCGTTGCGCCCCGAAGGAAGTGCCCTTGGGGTACGCCTGATCATGCGCCAAACAGCCCAATCAGTCAGTTGTCAAAAAGCTGTTCCAAAGCCGGACGCATACGCCGAATCTCTTTTAGGCCTTCATCAATAGCCATTTCGGCCTCATCAAATTCCATCAGTCCCAATCTCGACAAACGAGGAGTGAGAATGACATCTGGTGGATCGCCTGCCATGCGACTTCGGGTTATTCTGTCCTGCATAATATTGATTGAGCTTGCCAGCACTTCGTAAAGCCCGGGAACATTCCTGTTTTTACCCAATAGATGACTCATTAATTCCTGCTTCCGTGCATACAGGCCATTCATCATCTGGCCTGTGATTCGTCCCCAAAGATCGTCCTCTCTGACTTCGGCCGGTTTATCGTCGTTCATGTCGTTTTGGCGCAGGTGTTTGCCGAGTATGTCACCATTCAGATTGACAGCGATCACTATGTCCGCACCCATTGCCCGGCAGAGTGAAACAGGTACCGGATTTGCCAATCCGCCATCCACCAACCAACGCCCCTCGTGCCGCAAGGGTGTAAACAGACCGGGCAGACTTATGGATGCCCTTACCGCCTCCATCACAGGGCCTTCACGAAACCAGATCTCACGACCTGTCTCAAGGTCCGTCGCAACTACCCCAAGCTGTCGTTTCAAGCTTTCGAACTCCAGATTCTTGACATACTCACTGATGAAGTCGGTCAGCCTGTCCCCTTGAATCAACCCTCCGCCCAACAGGGTGGGATCGAGAAATCGAATGATCTCTTTCCAGGTCAACGAACAGGTCCAGGCCTGAAGAAGATCCACTTTATCCGCGGCATAGGCAGCCCCTACCAACGCGCCGATGGAGCTCCCACTAACGATATCGGGTTCAATACCCATTTCAGCGAGACCGTTGATGATCCCGATATGCGACCAGCCGCGTGCCGCACCGCTACCGAGGACTAAACCGATTTTCATTTCCATTCGACAGCCATCCCGCACTATTTACGCACTATGTCCTCCGCACCACGATAAAACTGAGTATACAGCAGACCACTGAGGATATGATACGGTTGCCCAATCAGCTCGCAATCCGTGACAGTGTGAGTATTCACGACACCCCATCCACTGCACATATCCCAACAGGCAACTAAGCAGATTCAGGAGAGATCCAAAGCATGTAGAATACGTTGCTTCAGTTCATGCGGCTGGCGCGATATCAATACAGCTGGAACGCCGATCTTCTTTGTGAGACGTCGATAGCTTTCAAATCCGAAAGAGACCATGAAGGGGTGCATCCCGGTACCGACAGCAGCCACATAGTCGCACTTTTCATCGCCTGTGGCGTAAGCACGGGCAGGATTCACCTTCAAACTCTCACGAATAGCCTGGAAGGCTGTGAGTTTCTGCTTTCTCAATGGCAGGTGAATGAGAAAATCGAGACCCGAATCATCAACTCCATTACGCCGATAGAGCTTGCGCAGTGTCTTCTCTGGCTCAATGGTGATATTGCGGGTTATCATTCCCACCCTGAGATCAGGTTGCGTGACTAATCTGTTGATCAACCACCCCATGCCGTCAAACAGCCGAGCCTGCTCTCGATAGATTTCGGTAAGGGTATTGATCAACGCACTCCGCTGTTTTTCCTTCAGCTGTTTACGTAGATTTATCGGCATCTCCTTCAGGCCACCGATATATTTAAAAATCTTGCGGCGATCCTGGAAACGTTGGATGTCACCAATATTCATATTATGTGCTTTAAACGCCATATTGATCGCCTTAAACGCATCAACCGTGGTGCCATCCGCATCGAGGATAATGAGCCGGTGGGGATCAAACATGAGTGGATTGAGTCACTGCTTTTAACTGACAAGTGTGAATTTGGAGCACCTGTTTAACCCTCCAATGTGATCGATTCATGACATCGGCCCTGGTTTAGCAGAAAACCACCTTCGCATGCGTCCCTAAGCGACCGATCCGGTTTGCCTTCATGCAACGACACGCTGTCCAGGCATCGATGATATTCCTCTCCGCTCTTCGATGGGTATCATCCATGAGAATGACACAGTCCTCGGAAAGGTGTTCCAGCATCGTCGGAAGCAGGCCGTAACGCCCACCGGGATTACTGCTCGGCGGGCCATCACAAATCACCAAGGAAATCTGATCCGTCACCAGGCCATGCGGAATCCTATACCAGCGGTATCCCTCATAATCGACCAGCGGCGCATGGAGCAGCGTAACATGGGAAAACTCGAGATAATCGAGGATTTTGCGCAGGTAGTCATACCAGGTTTTATTGTGCTCCAAGACGATAAACTGGCGTTCGGCCTTTCCGGTCAGCGCACCTATCAGTAAAGTTGTGGCACCGGAACCGCACTCGAGAATAGCTCCTTCGGATCGAACGGCATATCCACCCACATGCCGCAAATAAGATAATCCTGCGGCATATCCGAGATTCCCCCATGACAGTGCGAGTAGCAGGATATCGAAGACACACGGGGGGTTATTCAGTGATTTATCGCGAACCCTGCCACAGACCTTTGACAGCAGCGCGGCCTTAATGGGAAATAATCTCTCTCTCAACCAGTTCATTTTACTGAAACAACCGTAATCAACTAATTCTGTAAAAAGATCTTAACCGAATGTTGTTACATTAATATTGCGTAATTGGCGTCTTAGGATTGCCCGCCAATGCTTGTCCTCTAACCTGATATCGGGCCCTAATCCAATAATGCAACACCAATGAGGAAGGAGACTATATGATCGATTGGGAACGTCTAGACCGACAAGAGCAGCTTAAGCTCCGCGAGGCCTTCGGCCACCATCTTGATACACTGCCTCCCAGCTGCTCACTTGATATGAAGATTGCCAGATTTCAGGAGTGGTTGAGCCTGAAGGGCATACAATATAAAGATCATATGAAAGATATAAAACGCTGATGATGCCAATCAGCGGATCGATATGGCTAGGGAATATCAGTGATTAGTACTTCTCTCGCAACAGCCGAACCTGGCCGTTTCCATAGTCGACGACGATACCGTCTCTGTCGATCGTGTGCAGACGATAGCCTTTAGCATCAAGGGTATCGCCCTCACCGTAGCGTCGCATGTTTATGATGACAAAACGTTCTGACGGTATCTCGTGGTAGACATGAATCGTGGTCCTGAGCTGTTCCAATTCTTCCCGTAAACCCTGATCCAATTCCCAAATCAATGGGATCTGCTGGTGATCAGTCTGTACAGCATTCGTTGCATCGTTTACTGTCGATTCAACCGAAGCGATTTGATCCTCATCCACCTCAGGCATTGTTGCAACCTGCTCCGACTTTTCAGCATAAGTGACTTCTTCGGCTATGGGCGCAGGTAGAGGGGCAGGCTTTTTTCGTTCGACGACAGACAGGGTTGGCAATCGTCTGGTCGCCTGTTCCACTGACGCAGATTCAGGCATCTCCGGTATCTTCCGCTGTTGCTTTTCGCTCACAATTGCCTCAGAAATCAAGGGTCGCTGATTCGGCCGGCTGCTGCTGCGGATCCGGTCGGCAGTCAGTTCATCCTTCGGCACTGTCGGTTTGTTTTGTCTCGCTGTTTCTGTACCGCCATCGCGCTCTGCCGGGGGGGTTGCTTGGGGTCGTATCTCCGGGTTTGTCATCTGTTCGGCATTGGCAGGCGTCTCAGGATTGCTCGCTCCATCATCAAACAGAAACCAGAATGCGGCAATGATCGATATCAGCAATACCAGCAGCAACAGCAACCTGCGAAAAACGGTTTTATTCTCATCTAAAACCGGCATCGTATCTGGCAGGATGTCGGTTTTACCCGGCATCCTCTCCTGCGAAGCCCTTTCCAATGCATCAAGAATGGAAGACATGTCAGCCCCCCGTCCGGCGCAACACAGGCTTGGTGGAATCAACCACGCTACCGTTCAATTGAATCAATGTCTGCTTACCGACAATACCGTCCGCCAATAACCCCTGGGAGCGTTGAAAACGCATCACCCGCTGCTGTGTCTGCAGGTCGAACTTGGCATTCAATGGATCAAAACTCGTCTCAATCCCCTCGATACGGTCAAGCATGGATTTCAACCACGCCACATCCTTACCGATATGTCCAATAGTCAAGCTCTCGCTACTGAGTTTGGGTGGCCGCCATAAGATAATGTAGCTGCCGGTCCAGAGCTGATCGATCTCTTGGCGCGAGAAATTGAAACGGCGGCCGTTGAGATCAAGGGTAACATCGTCATCCGTCAGTGCGGTAGCAACCACATTGTAACGTTGCCCGTCTTCCATGATCAGTTCCAGCACCGCAGGACGATTATAGTAGGCCAGATTTTCCCACGAGCCACGACCATAGATACAGCTCAACCCAACCTCTTGCGCCTTGTCGCAGGATGAGCGCGACTCTCCCTCAGTGGGATAGATGCTCTGCCAATAACCAAACAGTGTGACAAAAGCGCTGTTTTCATTGCCCAGCATGGCGCCCAATCCAGTCTGATCATCATCCAGCCTCGCCACTTCCTTATCGGCGATTGCCGTCGAAGCCACATCTTCCACCGAGCCTGAAGCAGCACTTTTATCGGGCAGAACAACATCCGGCTGTGGCGCTTTTGCCGTTCCCGACGGTAAGGCTGTATCCAAAGAGGTCAGCATGGGACTTTCGGCCGCCACCGCTGAATTAACCGGCTGCTGCTGAGTGGTCGTCATATCGGGCTGCTCGGGCAGGTTTCTCTCCACCGGCGGGCTTTCAGTCTGAGCCTCGGTTGACGAGAGGGATGGGATTAGGCGAGACAGTTGCTCATCATTCCACACAAGCAGCACTGCCAGGGTAAATCCAAGCAACGCAACTAAACCCCAGGACCAAGCGAGCTGGCGACGTGAACCCTCGCCCTGGCCGCTTAATTCCTGGTACACCCGTTTTATCATCCCCCCCGTCACCTGCTTGGCGTGATTGCCATAGGCCATCAGCATACCCCGATGACAGAGGATATTGATGACTCTGGGAACGCCTCCGCTATAGCGATAGATGTATCGCAATGCGCCGGTGTTGAACGGGGGATGCTCTGCCCCAGCCACCTTGAGGCGATGCTGGACATAGGCGTGGGTCTCGGATTTGGAGAGTGGTGTGAGGTGATAACGTGCCGTCACCCGTTGAGCCAGCTGACGCAGCCTATCCTGTTGCAACAGGCTCCTCAGTTCGGGCTGACCCACAAGAATGATCTGCAGCAGTTTATGCTTCTGTGTCTCGAGATTGGTCAACAACCTTATCTGTTCGAGGGACTCGTAGCTGAGGTTCTGCGCCTCATCGATGATAACCACCGTCCTGCGGCCCTGACTGTGACTCTCCAGCAGAAATGCATTCAGAAAATCGACGATCTCCTTGATGCTGTTACTGCCGACGGGGTAAAGGATACTGAGTTCATCGCAGATTGTCGCCACCAGTTCCAGCGGTGTCAGGCGAGGATTGAAGATAAACGCGACATTTACCGCACGGGGCAATTCAGCCAGCAGCTTGCGGCAGAGCAGGGTCTTTCCTGTACCGACACCGCCGGTGAGCTGCAGAAAACCGCCACCCTCGGTAACACCGTACAATAGATGGGCGAAACCATTGCGATGCCTCTCGCTCAGAAAGAGATATTTCGGATCCGGTGTAATGGAAAAGGGATCCTCAGTTAGTCCGAAATAGTTCTGATACATAATGGCAGGTAGATTCTCTTGCTACTTCCCTGGAGTTTAGTCACACCCAATCAACCTTGCATGCCCCGGATGGCGGCGGATATCCAGCGCTCCTCGGAGCTATACCTAAACACTTCCATAGGGTTTTCGGCAAGCGAAATGAGAGTTGAATCTCAATTTGAGAAATTAGTGATTATTTTTTCCATTTTTGTCGAAAGAAGATAAAGAAAAATCAATTAACGGCTGTCAGTTAAGAGTAAATTATCTCAGGAAATTGCCGACTAAATATTTGAGTTGAAAGGTTTACTGCACATTTTCAGATATCCGCCCTGATACCGTTCGAGGCGTGCATATGAGGCATGAAAATCTACCTTCGGGAGCAAAATAGTTAATTTATCACAAATAATATAGGTAATTTATCACACATTTTAACTAATTATCTTCAAGATTGACTTGTAATATATTGATATTTTGCTAATTTCTTTATGTACAAATGACCCATTGAGTTTACGAAAATGACTGGCTTATACAAGACTCGCACCTGCAGAGAATGTCCCCATCAAATCATCAACGGGATCGCCTGCGATTGGCAACCCCATGAATGTCCGATCCAGATTGAGAAGAGACAGAATAGAAAGGCCTCCAAGACCAAGGCCTTCTTCTTGACCAATCTGCTGATCGCGGATGATTTTGACGCGGTCCGTAGCAGCAACTAGGCCATATAGCGGTTGAACATCAAACGGGTCATCGCTGCCCGATACGGATTCAGTGCAAACAAAAAAGGGATGTCGTGGCGCGCCTCCTGTTGCGTGGCCGCATGGAACCTGCCATATAAAATCACTGTTGAGCCGGGAATAACAGGGCCTGGCAACACTTATCCGTTTGCCACTGTTGTGACTGGTGTCCGGCAAAACCGACCTCAACGATCGAAGGTATAGAAAAAATCACCCGACTGGGTACGACCTGTTTCCGCTTCCAGCTGCCAGCGGTCCGTCAGATCATAACGCATACGAACCTTTGTCTCGCCAGTCGCCAATTCGTTGACATACTGCACATAGAGTCGAGGCGACAGATAGGTGCCTGCCACCAGGGCGGCCTCCTCCAGGGAGCTACCCGTCTCCACACGCAACTCTTCCAAGCCCAATTGCCGTCCCAATTCCGAAGCGATATTACTGGCGCCGCTTGCCTGTATCATCGCAAGCATACCTGCGGTCTTACCCGATGACTCGCCTGCCGGCCGGCCGGTGACGATGTAGGAAAGGATATCGGTTTCCGACATGGAGGGGGTTGAATAGAGCTTGAGATTGGGCTTTTTCAGGGTTCCGGTAATGCGCATCCCCGCTGTGATCTCATCGATCTCCCTGGCGGCACGCACGTCGAGACCGGGATTATCCACAGGGGAATCGGCAAACAGGGCATATCCCCGCTCGATCTTCAAATCCTGTCCGTAGGCTTGGTAGACACCTTCGGAAATACCCAGGCGCCCGCGGCCGATAACCGGACGCCCCGGCTCATCGATGATCATCAGGCCGCCGGTAAGCTTGCCCCGAAGCCCGAGCCCATCGAAACTGACCCGCTTTCCAAGACTCAGGCGCACCTTTGCGTGCAACGGGGTATCCGGTTGCGCCTGTTGCGCCTCGTCATCACCGACAACCACCAGGTCGGAACTTTCGGAGACCGCCGTCTCCGGCAGTGCACGCGGTCTGATCCTGGCGAAGGGCAGGTGAACCTTACCTTCAAGTACACTTTTTTGGGCACTGTGCTCAAAGCTTAGATTGGGTGATAGCCTGACTTCAGCCTCTGGGATATTGACCACCAACCAATCCTTTCCTTCAATCTCGTATTTCGAGGGAAAACCGTTATCGGCATCCATTCGTGTGGTGCCTTTAAGCGATAACCTGCCCTTGCCCGATCGTACACTGCCCGCCAGGGAGACCGTCTCCAGGTCGGGTGTCTGCATACTCATCTCCATATCACGCAACTCAATGCCCAATACCGGAATATCGATAGCGCCCTGGGTCAGTTTTGCATCGCCGTCTATCCGAGGTTCGCTCAAACTGCCACCCAATATCATATCGACCGATAACTCACCTCGACTGTTTTGCAACTGGGGTGAGAAGGCAGTGAGCATGGCCAGATTCTGGACGCCACCCTTGATCCTGCCTTGCAGGGATTGTTGATCCGGTCTCAGGTCGGTCAGATCCATCCCCGGCAACTGCAAACTCATGGTAAACCCACCCAACTGCTGCAGCGGCAGATTGATGTCGGCGTCAAGTCCCTTCCGGTCAATGACCGCCTTTGCCCCACTATCGGAAAAATCCACCTCCTCCCGGGTGGTGCCGAGGGCGAAATCAAGCTTGCCCTCGGGAATTTGCAGGTCGGCCGCTCCGGTCATACGCCCACTGGCTTCGGTGCTGAGTTCTGCCTGCAGGGCAGCCGTCCCCACTATCCGCGTCTCAACCGGCAGAACGGGTTGCAGCAATCTCAAAGGTAGTTGTTTTGCCTGCAGTTCTGTCTTCCAGCCGCCGGCTTGTTGTTTGAAGCTGGCACAAAGCCTCGCTTCGCCTGACGCCAGGCAGAAGGGTTCCACATCCTGCTCGGAGGCCTCCAGTCGATAAGCCAAGGCCGATTCCAGCTCCCACTCACCTACTTCAGGAGATGACAGACGGAGCCTTTGCAGGCTACCCTGCAACCTCTGTCCCTCATGCAATCCTGACATTCCCTCAAGCGACAGCTGAGGCACCTGCTCACCTGCCAGGTCGATCTGCAGACGATGCTGCGGAACATGTCCTTGCAGAGCGATATCGAGTGATTTCCACTGTCTGCCGAACGCACTCAATTCTTGCGAATGCAGTGACAGGGCCACACGCTGTTCACCCGCCATCTCAAGCGCCACTTCACCATTCAGTTGCCCGACCCGGTATGCCTCCAGGCTTAGCTCACCGGCCTCGATGTCAGCCTTCAAACTGGGTGCCTGCAGGGTACCGCCCAGATCACCCTTCGCCTGCAGCGCACCTGACAGCCCGGGCCAAAGGGAGGCTAACTCCGGGGCGTCCACCGACCAATTCAGGGCGAGCCGGTCTGCCAGGCTACCGTCGACAGCTATCCGGTTGCTGCCCGAGAGCATCTCCAGCACATGTATGGTCAGAGCATCCTGCTTGAGTGTCAGGCGCCCCTTCCCATTCAAGGGATAATCCCGCAGTAACCCCGAGAGGCTGTTGAGATTAAATTCCGCCTCGGGTCCGCCCTCCGCCATCGCGCCCTGGGTATCGAGATCGAATGCCAGACTACCGGGAAACATGGGGTGGACCAGTGCGGGGTCGACACCCTCTCCTGTCAGGCCCAACTGCCAGGAAAGCGTGGGACTCCAGGTCAGCTTGCCGCTACCCTCGATCTTACCTTGCTGCAATTCAACCGACAGGTTGTCGAGATCAACCTGTTCCAGCGTCCCGCTGCCGACCGCATCGAACTGCAGCGTGCCCACTTCCGGTCTGGATGCCTGCATCGCCAATTGATACACATAGGCCTCGAGCCCACCCTGTAGTTGTAGAGTGCCGCTATCGCTGCCGATATCCACCCTCTCCCCAATCAAGGGCCAGCGCAACCCCCGCCACTGCAGATCGGCAGAGAGTTCGCCACCCTGCGGATGGTATTCCCCCTTTGCCGTGAGATCCAAACCATGCGCATTGCTGATGCGCAGATCCCCGATACGGATGGCACCCTGACTGTAATCCGCATGGAGTTCAGTAGCGATCTCTCCGATCCGGGATTCCACAAGCTCCAGATCGGCATCGAGATCGATCGCTTCGAAACTCCCCTGGGCACTCAACCGCCCTTTTAAGGACGCCGGAAAGTCCGGGGTAAACCCACCCAGTTCACCCTGTTTCAATTTCAACACGGCGTTCCACTCGGGCCTACCCTGCAGATCCGACAGCAGTGCCTGCAACTCTCCTTCAATGGGTGGCGCCAGTCGCTGTGTGATTTCGATCCGCTGCAGATCCCCACTCACCCGCCCTTCGCCAGCCAGCCTGGGACCCTCTTTTAGGGTATGCACCCATGAGAGATCGATGGTCATCGGCAGCGGTGCATCCAATCCCAGCGATCCCTGCAGCGAGAGCCGGGATGAAAATGCCTCGGCATCGAATTGAGTGATTGCCAGGCGATCTCCTTCTGTGGCGGCGGAGAGGTTGAGTTTATCGATCCGGACGGGATCGCCAGGCTCTCCCTGAACGATTTCGAATCCTTCGGACGAGAAACGGGAGAGTGTTACGGCAAGGGGCAGCTTCACACCCTGAAAGGTTTCGTCACCGGTTTTATCGTCAGACTTTTCACTTGCGGGAAGCCGCAGACGGGTTTCCATCAATGACAACTCGGAAACATCCAGCCGCAAACCCAGCAGCTGAGAGGGGCGCCAATCCAGGTAGAGCCGTTCACACCGAAACGCCAAACCATCCGCCTGTTGATAGCTCAAGCCAGTCAACTCCAGGGGCCCTGCCAGACGACCGTGTAAGATATCGACCTGCAGATCGCCCGGTACCAGCCGCTGGGCCAGATAGAAGCTACGCCTGCTACCGTCATGGGTGAATACGAAATAATAGACAAGCGCCGATAACAGCAACAGGATCAGCAGGGTGGAGAGGGAGACATAGGTGGCAATCCGTTTCATCGTCTGCCTGGTCATAGCTCCGGCCCCACGACGATATGCAGGCGCCATTGCCGATTGTCATCGACCCTGCCGTGGGCGATGTCGATCCTGACCGGGCCGACCGGTGAGCGCCAGCGGGCGCCGAAACCGAGGCCAAAGGCCGTTTCCGAATCATAATCGGGATCAAAGGCGTTTCCGGCATCCAAAAACAGCGCCCCGCTCCACTTGCCGCTGATGCGACGCTCCAGCTCGACACTGCCGACGGCAAAGTAGCGCCCGCCGATAACCTCATCATTCTGATCCCTCGGTCCCAGGTCCTGATAACCGAAGCCGCGTACCGTATTATCGCCCCCTGCGAAGAAGCGCTTACTGGGCGGCAGCTCCGTCAGGTCATCGGCCCAGGTCGCCCCCAGCTCCAGTCGATTCAGCACCCGCCAGTCACCCTCACCGAAACCACGGATAAACTTCACCGCACTATAGAGCTGAAAAAAATCGGTGGTTGAAAGTAGGGATTCCGACGCCCCTTCTAGACGAAACTCCAACCTTTTGCCGCGTTGGATATATGCCTTGCCGTCGCTCTTTATTCGCAGCCAGGTGATACTCGGCACCAGCAGACGCGAGCTGTCTTCCTGCTCACCCACCTCGAAATCCTCGTAGCTGTACTCCAATCCCAAACTGCGACGCCAGCCCCGGCTCAGGCTTACCGAATGAACGGCACTGAGCAGCGCCCGGTTGCCAGTATTGGTGTCCGAGTCGAAGTGCTCCAGAGAGGCGCCGAAGCTGACAAAATCCACCGTCGGACGCTGTAACGGCACGATATATTCCGTGCTGAGTGTGCTGAGGGGTTTCGAGATCTGCAGTTCACTCCGCATCCGATGGCCGTTGCGTCCCCGCCGGCGATTCTTCCAGTCCAGGGTCAGCCGCGGCCCCATATCGGTGGAATAGCCCAAACCGATACGGTAACGGTTACGCTTGTTGGGTTTCAGATTAATATCGATCGGAACCCTGTCGCCTTCCCGCTGATCACGCCGGGTCACCACCTCAACCTGCTTGAAATACTCGCTATCGATAAGGTCGCTCTGCAGCTTCAGCAGTGTCTCCTGACTGAAGGGTTCCCCTGCATTGAAAGGGACAAAGCGGGCGAGATAATCGGGATTCAAGATATCCTGGTGCATCCGCACATCCCCAAAGCGCAACCGCTTCCCACTATCAAGATGGAGTTGGATCGATGCGGTATAATCCTGCAGATCCACTCGCAGCTGATGTTGTATGTAGCGCGCATCCAGGTAACCGCTCTCGATGATCTCGGCCAACATTTGCTGCTTGGACTGCTCATAGTGTGTTTGATCCAGCACCTCGCCAACCGACATGGGAAATGTCTTCGTCAATTGAGGATCATCAGCGCCATCACCGATTAATTGAAAATTCACATCGCTCAATTTGACCGGTGGCCCCGGCTCTACATGATATGACAACGTGAATCCCTGTTCGTCGCCAACCATGGTCGCAGTGACAGTCGGTTTAAAGTAGCCGAAAGGGCGTAATGCAGCCTTTATCTCCGCCTCGGCCTTGTCATGCAACAGACGCAATCGCGCTGCGTTCAGGGATTCACGCTGTCGCTCCCGTTCCACGGAGAGATAGGCGAGCACATTCTCCTTCAGTTTTGTCTCCAATCCATCGACTTTGATCACCACGTCAAGGGCGTAGAGAGGTATTGGGCACAACGCCCAGACTAAAATGATAATTAACTGCCGCATATAACCGCTGACACATGTCCTGTGGATCGCCCGATCGAAGCCATTGTGGTAAAAGCCTGTGTATATAGATTATTCCGGATCGCAATCATTCCTTATATACAATACACGACCCGCTTGCGAATACTGCCAAGACTCTCGTTAGAAACCAATCACATTCAGAAAGTTACGATAGAATCAAAACATTTGTGACTGTTTTCCGCTAAAGGTTACCAACCATGCCGATAGCTGCAACCACGGAAACGGGGTATGGAGGATCACCCACTGCTCAAGATTCGAGATGCTTGCAGTAGGCTGGTATGGAGTGGCAAGCGATCATCCGCGCGATCAGGTTCATTGCCCAACCTGCTCAGCCGGTAATTGCCGGGATGTCATTAGCAGGTAAGTCATCTTATCCACAGTCAGAGGGCGACAAAAGTAGTAACCTTGCGCCTCACTGCATCCCTCGCCAATGAGAAAACTCTTCTGTTCTTCGCTCTCGACCCCCTCTGCCAGGACCTGAAGATTGAGGCTGTTGCCCAGGGCAATGATTGCGCGGGTGATGGCAATATCCTCCTGATCATGCGGTACATCCCTGATAAATGACTGATCGATTTTCAACCGTGTCAGAGGAAAACGCTTCAGGTAGGTCAATGACGAGTAGCCGGTGCCGAAATCATCGATTGCGAGTTCGATCCCCAAATCCCTGACCTGCTGCAGGATTGACACCGACTTCTCCGGGTCTTTCATCAGAAACCCCTCAGTCACCTCAAACTCCAGCCACTCGGGTCGACAACCAGTCTCGGCAAGTATGGATTCCAGCGATGTCAGCAGTTCCCTGCTGCTCACCTGTTTTCCCGACAGATTGATCGCTATTCTTCCCGGGCGAACCCCCTGCCGATCCCACTCCGCCATCTGCTTGCAGGCAATTCGCATCACCTGCTCACCCAGAGGAATGATCAGGCCCGTATCCTCGGCCAAAGAGATAAAACGGGAGGGTAAAACAGTGCCCATTTCCGGATGCAGCCAGCGTACCAACACCTCGACACCGATAATCTTCCCGTTCCGGGTATCGACCTGGGGTTGATAGCAGACGGCCAATTCGTTCTGAACCAGGGCACGACGCAGACTGGCTTCGAGAAAGATCCGCTCGAAGGCCTGTTCCGTCATATCCTCGGTATAGTACTGGAAGGTATTCTTGCCTTCGTCCTTGGCCTTGTACATGGCGGCATCCGCATTTCTCAGCATGGTTTCGGCACTCTTGCCATCCTGCGGATAGACGCTGATGCCGATACTCGTGGTGAGAAACAGCTGATGATGATCCACCTCGATCGGTAACTCGAGTGAACGAATGATCTGCTGTGCCATATTTGCCGCGTGTTGCGGCCTGTTCAATCCCTCGAGGATGAAAGTAAACTCGTCCCCGCCGAGACGGGCAATGGTATCGTCTTCACGCACACTCTGTTTGAAACGCTCGGACACTCGTTTCAATACCCTGTCGCCAAAGGCATGTCCAAGACTGTCATTGATCTCCTTGAATCTGTCCAGATCGACAAACAGTACGGCCATCTGCAGCCCTGTACGCTTCGCTTTACTGATCGCCTGTTTGAGCCGCAACAGAAATAGTGACCGATTGGGCAGGTTGGTGAGGGGATCGTGATGAGCGATATGTTGCAGATCGTCCTTTTGCTGTTTGACCTCTTCAAGCAGATCCAGGTGTTCGGTTATATCCCTGGCCACTTCAATGACGGCACGCAGACTGCCGTCGGGATTTAACAGGGGTGATGCGACCACTTCGACCTTGCTGACGGATGCCGGGTCCTTCGATTGAGGCCGTGTCAAGATCGCTGTGGCCTGCTTACCCGTCTGTAACACCCGGTGGACCGGACAATCCTGTATCAGGTTACCTTCCGATGGCACCGATACAAAGGGAAGGTCGAAATAGTGGATCATCTTGCCGGGATCAGCTTGAAACTCCTTGAGACGCGATTTCACACTCTGATTCATCAACTGAATCCGCAACTCCCGGTCGATCACCATGACCGAATCACCGATATTATCGATGACCCTCTGCAGGAATTCCCGTTCCTCCATGATCTGTTGCTCCATCTGCAGACGATCGGTCACGTCATGCGTCAGTCCCAGATGCTCGACCACCTTTCCATCCGCATCCGTTATCGGGACAGCATGGGTTTCCAGCCATGCCTTGCGGCCCTTGAGCCCGGTAATACTGAATGTCAGGACACCCTTTTGACCGCTGAATACCTGACTGTTCAACCTTTTGAACGCCTCACGATAGGGCACGTCCACCACTTCATTGAGCGTCACCTCGGAAAGCTGTGACAAACCCTCGGCCTCGAGCATCTCCAACCCTGCCGGATTGATACTGAGCAATTCAGCACGCTTATCGAGGGTACTGACACAGGCCGGTTCCGCATCGATGAGGCGACGAAGGTTCTGTTCACTGCTACGCAATTCCGCCTCCATGCGTTTTCGCTCGGTTATATCTTCCACGAAGGCGATCGCGGCCTTCACACTGCCGTCCTTGCCCCGTAGGGTCACTGCACTGAAATGGGTCGGGATGTTATGCCCGTCCTTGTGCCGCAGCTCTATGTCATAACTGCGGCGCTCGGTCGTACCGATCCTGGATGTCTGTTCGATAAAGACTTCTCTATTCATCACATCGACGAACTCAAGTGGCGTCTTACCCAACATCTCATTCTTGCTATAACCCAGCAGGGCCATCAGACGCTTGTTGACATCCACGGTTTTGCGCGCGGGGTCGATCAGCCACATTCCCTCCGGCGCGGCATCAAAAACCGTCCGATAGTGGCGAGAACTCTCGATCAGCGCACTGGTTCTGATCCGAACCAATCGCCGCATATGCGCTATCACCGCCAACAGGGACAACACCATGACACCGATCACACTGAACAGAAGCAGCATGAAGTTTCTGTTCAGCCACACCAGCCAAGCGGGCAGGCGTCGATAATCCTCATACAGCATGCCGTCGATCTGGCTATTGGGTCCAATAAACCCCAGTCCCACAAAGATCGACTTGATGTGCTCCCATCGCTCCGGATTCATATAGCCGATTTCCACAAACAATGGTTGAATCAGCTCTTGTGACATCCTTGCCTCATAAAGCAGATGTTCTCGGGTCATCTCCTGGGTGTTGTACTTCAGCAGAATCAGTTCAACCATCTCCTCAACATGGTTCAGGGCATAAGACCAACCCTTCAGCGTGGCGAGCCGAAACGCCTCCACGTGATCAGGCCGGGCTTCCAACTCCGACTCCGTGGTCACCAGAACATCACCGTAAAAGTCGATGCCGTAGTCCTTCGGCATGATGTAGTGCGGCTCGACACCCGCTTGTCGCAGCAAAAAACCCTGGTCTGTCACGTAGGCATTGAAGGCGTCCGTCTCACCTCGCAACAACGACTTGGCATCGAAGTTGGTGTCGAGTCGAGAAAACTCAGTTGCCTTCAGGCCACCCTGCTGCAGCATCGCATGCAAGGCGGCATCCTGCTCTCCCTCGCCCAGCATGATGCGTTTGCCTGCAAGTTCGGAGACGCTATGTATACCGGAGTCGGCCCTGACCAAGAGGGCATAGGGGCTATGTTGATAGATCGCCGCCAAGGCGACGATCGGGTATCCGCGGGCGCGCTTGATCAATGCATCCGCACCGGACACGACGAACTGGGCGTCACCCTCCAGCATGACCTCGATGGGTGAACGGTCACCGCTGTGCTCGCGTATCAGAACATCGAGTCCCGCCTCTCGATAGAAGCCCTTTTCGAGGGCCGCATAGTAACCGGCAAATTGGAACTGGTGCTTCCATTTCAGCTGTAATACCACCGGCTCCAGTTGTTCACTGACTTTTGTTCCTTCCGCGCAGGCGCCCGTATTAAGCAATAGGAGCACAAGGAACAGCACCCAGCAGCAGATCCCCAACCTTGCCTCAATTACTCTGACAGATGATTTGTACATACACCACACAACAGACAGACGACCCTTCTCAATGCCTTTGAAACCGCTAGTCAAGCACTAAATAGATGTAACAGGCAGCTTGATCTGATGGAGCTGAAAATCAGGACAACTCTAATAGGCATGTACAATGCGATATCGGCAGACAGTCAACGGGCTTTAACAAGCAACCGTCAGTAAACAGACCAGCAGGGCCTGTCAACACTCATCCGATGGTCACTGCTGCGCTTGACTGCTCGCCCATCAAGGCAGGTCCAAATGCAGGGCGTTTTGGATCTGTCTGGTCATCAGCTCCGGCACGCCCGCCTGTTCGGCGAATTGGCTCCAGTTTGAAACGGTACTGTGCACTTCCGCGACAATCGCCTCCGCACGGCCCCGCTTCATCGAAGCCGATTTGGCACAGGCCCTGAAATCATCCAATGAAAAACTGTCCCGCTTGCCATTAAGGGTCATCTGATGTGTCGCTGTCCAAAGTCCGTCAGGGTTGA
Organism: Candidatus Thiodiazotropha sp. LNASS1; assembly: GCF_964212655.1. NCBI lineage: Bacteria > Pseudomonadati > Pseudomonadota > Gammaproteobacteria > Chromatiales > Sedimenticolaceae > Candidatus Thiodiazotropha > Candidatus Thiodiazotropha sp. LNASS1. The sequence goes on from NZ_OZ156465.1 coordinate 2,677,529, forward strand.
AACTGTAGGTCATGTCGAAGGCTGGCGATAGCGTCCAGGCACCCGATTTATCCATCAAAAAGGCGATGTTCTTCACATGGTCGTCCTGATTGCGGCCGATGATATTGAAGACCATGCGGCGAAACTGCTCCTCCACCGTCTGCATCGGCAGGCCCAGCTGACGTATCACCATCAATGCCTGTTCATAACTGTAGGCGCCTGCGGTATTGAAATCGTAATGGGCCATGGCACACAACGACTGCATGTGCAGTTTTTCGCCCCCATCCAGGCGGTCAAACCGCTTGGTCATGAAGTGGCGTCGCCCCCCCTCTTCAAACAGCCGGGATTCGTTGATATCGATACCGCATGCCCTTGCCATCAAGTAGTAGGCATACTCGACGGCACCGTAGCCTTGGGGGTCCTCCAGCTCCTTATCCCGGTTGCCGCTGACGCCGTCGAATTTCAATAACCAGTATTCGAATCCCTCACCGGCCGTCACCTGACCGGAGCGGACCTCATTGGTCTCCCGATTCCAGGCGATCACCGCCTTTGCCCGCGCCCCGCCGGCAGAGGTGCCGACACGCAGGATATCGCTGAGAGCCTCCTGTTTGTCGGTATCCGCAAGCGAGTGTTGCAACGCTTGTCGCTGGCCGAGTATCAGCGACGCCAACTCAACCAATCTGTCGATCTCTATTTGGCTGGAATGCCGGGCCCCGGGACCGATCGCCGGTACATACTCAAGCGCCCCCATACCGCGCCGGCCGGTGTAACAGAGACGCTCTACCGCATTGAAGCTGTGGCTCGACCTGCCCTGGGAGGCCAGCCAGGCATCGATCAGCAGATTGCCGAACCTGTCCGGCAGTGAATCCGCCAGCAGGCCCGGCAGGCCGTGAAATGTTTCCCGAGGGAGTTGCGGAAAGCTGTAGAGACGCTTGGACAAAGGCATCATCATCGGCGCGACTTCGATGCCGCTGCGGCTAAAGGCCGGATCGTATTCAAACAGCGCTGTCGACTCGCCATCCGCCAACGAAACCGCGCCTATGGTACGTCCCCACAGGCGAACCTCGGCAACCGTGGCCATTACTCATCACCCCAATGCCAAGGCTTCTCCCTGTCTGCCTTTTCGCGGGGGGTGGAAGCCCGTTTGCGTACCTTACCTTTGCGTTTCAGGAGATCCATCGGCCGCTGCGCCTGCTCCGGAAACAGCAGCTCCAGTCCGGGCAGCAATCCCAACACCCGCAACAGGCGGATCATGCTCGACATCTGCGCCGATGCGCCCGCCTCAATCCGCTCCACGGTCCGCTTGGCAACACCCGCCTGCTCGGCCAGTACCGCCTGAGTCATCTGCAGAGCGAGACGGCGTTGCAGGATGCGCTGACCGATCTCTGTCAGGACCGCCTCATCTGATACCAAATCTGATATTTTCATATTCGCCATTAATTACGAAATAAATGATCAACAGTTATATATATCGTAAATTATAGCGATAACCCAACCTTTTTATTGTCTCTTTGTCGGAAAATATGGCGAATTATTGTAAATAATTAATTAATTTCGCAATATTTGGCGATTTATGGCTCCAATTTATTACCTTGTACCGGAACCTATTGACTGAACTCCAGCCTGGGACTTTTAAACAATCCGATCTACCAACGAAACCTCGTCAATAACCGACTCGCAGGGTAGGCTTGAGTAATGCGTACGATCGATATACACACCCATCTGCTCAACCCGGAGGTTGCCTTCGATCGGCTTTTCGACAGAGTCGCCGTACATCTCTTTGCCCGCAGACTGGGCGTCGAGCCACACGCCTTGAAAAAGCAACCCTACCAGACCTATATCGAAGCCATGGCCAAGGCGGTCGATGAATCCAACTACGTGGAAAAGACCTGCCTGTTTGGTGTCGACGCTCGTTTCGATGAAAAGGGCAGAGAAGTCGACCGGGACAAAACCGTGTGCGCCATGAGCGAGGATGTGTTGGCCGTTGCCGCTGAATATCCGGACTGCTTCATCCCTTTTCTGTCGGTCAACCCAATGCGGCCGGGCGCCCTCGATCTGCTCGACGAATATGCGGAGAAAGGCTGCCGCGGCGCCAAGTTTCTGCAGAACTACTGGGGTATCGATCTGAACAGTGAACGCCTGATCCCCTACTACGAAAAACTGAAGCAGCATAAACTGCCGTTGATCGTCCATATCGGCAGCGAATACACCATCCAATCCCACCCAAGCTATGAACGCATCGAGATGCTTGATCTCCCGCTGGCTTGCGGGGTTACCGTGATCGCCGCCCATATGGGACTTGGCCGATTCGAACACAGAGTTTGCGCCTGGCGTAACCTGAGTAAAGCGCCACATCACTTCGACCGCGACTATTTCAGACTGCTGGCGATGCTGACCCAGTATCAGAATCTCTACGCCGATATCTCCGCAATCCTGGTTCCACTCCGCGCCAGGGCCCTGCGCCACCTCTCCGAACAGAAACAGGTGCATGAAAAGATTCTGTTCGGTACCGATTATCCTGTCCCGTTTACCGTACGACACAACAGTTTTGACCTGGATAGCCCAACCCGCCGGCGGATTGCACAGATTGCGAACCCCTTCGACCGCTACGCCGCCGTAATCCTCGAATACTTCCCGGACGGGAGCCCCATCTACCGTAACCATCAAAAGCTATTGCCTGCAGAACAATGAGCGGACCGGCCTACTGAACACGATAGCCCAGTGAGTAAGCCTAGAGCGTTGCAACAAAGTCTCTGATACCGTCCAGCAACATCTGGGTGGCGAGAATAACCAGGATCATCCCCATCAGCCGCTCCAGGGCCAATGAACCGCGGGTACCGATGACATCCAGCAACTTTGACGAGCCAAGCAACAGTATCGTCGTGCCCAGCCAGGCCAGGAAGAGCGCGACGACCCACTCCAGGATACGGCCGGGCTGACTCGAACTGAGCAGCAACAGCACTGCGATCGTCGAGGGACCGGCGATCAGCGGTACCGCGAGAGGTACGATGAACGGCTCCTCATCCATTGCCTCGTCGCCGTGATCCGGCCTGCTCGGAAAGATCATCCGCAGCGAAATGATAAACAACAAAACGCCACCCGCGATATGGAGCGAAGGCTGTGTAAGCCCTAGGAACGCCAGCAGTACATCACCGACAAACAGGGTACCGAGCAGCACGAAAAAAGCGATGATCAACTCACGTGCCACCACTTTTGTGCGGCGTGACCGGTCGAGTTTGGATAGCACCACATTGAAGACGGGTACGTTACCCAGCGGATCCATAATCAGGAACAGGGTGACTGCCACAGATGCTATGTCGTACCAATTCATACCTAGCCTAGCTGTTTACGACTTAATTGTTTCTTACTACCCACTTTACTTGACCAGTGCATCAGCTTCTATAATAGGCAGTTGTACAGTGTTATCTACAGTCTCATCGAGAGATAATCGCCATGTCCGGCACACACATCTCCACAAGTCACGCGGACCTTTCGTGTCGGTTTTTATGGACGGGTTAAGTCTGTCTATGCCACGAAATATTCATTGTCCGATGGTGAGTCACCTGGGTAATAAATTCGCTCTCCACATGTCGCCTCTCTTGCGGAAACTAACTGAATCGTATTACCGAAATCTCTTTCGCAATGGCAAACAATCAAAATTCTGGGCTCGCCGCAAATAACCGGCAGGTTGAGGAGCGCAGCGATGAAACCTGACCGGGTTAATTTGCCTTGATACGCGCCGATCTGCCATTGACCACTCTCTGCACGAGAGTAGGAGCAATCTCCCTTAATTTTGAGTGACGTCGTACCTGCCATTCGTGCGTATGTAAATGACACTCTCCTCTCCGACTATAGACGAGACTGGATGGGTCGACGTTCCCTTCGAACTAAAATAACTGCCCGGCTCCAAGGCCTTAACTTCTGTTTCACTCACTTGGTACCGTGGTTGACCTTTGATTACTACAGCACGGAAGGTTGAGCCGTCGCATTCTATTTTTCCAGCAAATCCAGCCGGCAGCCTGAGAAAGGTTCCGTTAGACTCACCTTCCTGACGGTTACCCCAAAGATAGGCTACCTTTGGTCCGTTGTAAGCGGCCGGCATTCCGGGAGGATCAACCCAAACAATGTTCGATGCGTCCACGTTGATCGGTCTTTCTCCACTGTCAAACGCCTTCTCTGTAGGCAGGACGAGATAAGGTCCTTTATCAATTTCGACGAGCGCCACATTGGTATTACCCTTGGCTGCGGTAATGTGCACTTCTCCTTTCGGCTGGGTCCAGAAAGATCCGGCGGGCATCCACATCGCAGCAGCATTAGGGTCATCGTTGTGAATGCCGCCACTTATGACGACTGCGCGGTAGGTGATGTTGTGAGTATGAGGTGGGGACGAGAAGCCATCCGCAAACTTGGCAAGGAAGCCTGTCGGCACTGCGCTTTTGCGATCGCCCCAAAGCGTACCAGCTTTCGGGCTCTTGTCGCCGCGAGCGGGGTTTAACTGCTCCCACTTGACTTCGGACGCCAAGATAACCTCGTTGATTGGTTCGGCCGCGACCTGCATGCTAGAGCAGACAGCGGTTACGGTACATGCAAGTGTGAGTGATAGAAACGTTCGCATACTCCTTATACTCCTCATCTTTACTCTCTGATTATTTGTAACCGCTACAGAGTTAAACTTTAAAAACATAACGTCGTGAAAAATTGGAAAACAATAGAGGTCAGCCTTTTGTGGGTCCGATTTGAATAACCGTGCTTCACGATGATTACTGGAGTCAAATCACTCGAATGGTGAATAGGATAGTTCGATATTTTTGATCCATACCTTTCCACGACCCTCTACTGTTAGATTGAGCTTTATAAGATCAGGCTGTTGTCCACGCTTTAGATAGAAAGAGACTTCGTATGATGCCCAATCGTTCGTCCCTTTCAGTGCATTCTGTAATCCTTTAGAAAAGAATTCTCCCCTGCCCGGTATTCGACACCACATCTCCAGGAAGCTTTGACCGTGAACTTCTTTCGATTTCAAGTCTGCTCGATAAGTCAACATACAATTTTCAATATCTGAAACCTCTATTTCAAACAGGCTAATCGATTGAGATTCGCCGACATCGACCAACCATCCTCCTTCGCTTGAAACAACCACCTCCTGTGTAATGGTCTTTTCTGACCCATCAAAGCGTTTGATAACCTTGGGCGGTCCGGCAGGTATGGGTGAACTTAATATGTTCTTTATCCACTTTAACATTTGACTGTTCTCCTTTTTCGTATAAACAATCAATTTTGGGTCAGGGTGAAGCCAAGGCCCCATTCCCGAAGTGGCTAAAATAACGCCTTATTATGCGTTAAAGATACTATTTCTTGTAATCACCAAAAAACCACATCAACGCTTCCAATACACCAGCTAGGATTTCTGCGACGATATTTATATGGAGAAAAAATCCCAATACACCAGATATAGATGCTGCTACAACTACAAAAGTACTGAAATATTCAGGAGGCGCGTGAGAAAACACCATCCAAAAACCCCAAAGCAATCCAGCTACTAAACCAACAGATACTGCTTAAAATATACCGTAAGCAATTCTATCTAGAAGAGTCGCTCTATCTTGATTTGAACGCTGCTTATGCATAACGTTGCGAGAACGGGCAGCCGGAGCGTAACGTAGGCTGTCCCAGTGAGCGATAGCGAACGAGATTGACCGCCTTGTTATGCCCAACTATAGTACCAAATATTGGTACCTGCTTGGAGCTAGGCACATGAGCAAGAATACTAGTATTACTCTCGGCGAGCATTTTGATTCTTTTATTACTAACCAATTGAATTCCGGTCGCTTTTCTTCTGCTAGTGAAGTGGTACGCGCTGGATTGCGCTTGCTTGAGGAAGAGGAAACAAAGCTCGTAACACTGCGCAAAATGCTGCATGAAGGGGAATCGAGTGAATTTGTAAAATACTCCCTTGAGGGTTTGATATCTGAAATTGATAATGAATCTCATTGATGCCCACCTTCAAAATTAAGGCTAAAGCCAAGGATGATTTGAAGGCTATTGCTATTTTTACCCAAAAGCGCTGGGGAAGAGACCAACGCAATAAGTACCTGAAGCAATTTGATGATTCTTTTACTCAACTTGCCGATAACCCTCAACTTGGGCGAGCTTGCGAATATATTCGACCAGGTTATAGGAAGTTTCCGATAATTAGTCACGTAATCTATTACCGAATCACCAATAAAGCTTGTATTGAGGTAATTCGCATTCTTCATAAACACATGGATGTGTCAGTAGATCATTTTAAGGCATAACGACAAAGTCAAGCGGCGGCGAAGCCGTCCGAGTTGGGCGCATTGTTATGCATCGAAAACCCCATCATTTTCACCCTTTAACTCAACGGCTTTTTAGCAATCAACGTATACTCATCATTTGACTCACTGAATTTGGTCTTTTCAACAACACTGAAGCCAGTCTTTTCAAGTGCCAGCTCTATCTGCCGGTTTGATAGGAGATTGATCAATGGCAAGAATCCAAGTTTCCCGGCTGACCGGATGAGTTTGCCCGTGATTGTATTTTTCTCACCTAGGCATGCGGTCTCCAAAATAAACAAACCACTTGGTTTCAGCAGGTCATATATACGCCTAAAAACCTCATCGATATCTTCATAGAAATGAAGAACATAAAATGCCATTACCACATTAAAGCTACCAGAATAAAAGCGCTCATCAAAAACTGTAGTTTGTACAAATTCAACATTTTCAATTTCACGCTCAACCTTTCTGATCTCCGCAATGGCCAGTAATTTGTTGGAGATATCAATACCTGTTACGTGCTTTACGTTATTTGCAAGATCGTCGCATTGGGTGCCAGTACCACAACCAATATCGAGCACATAATCCTCCGATGACAAGTAGGATTTCAATTTCTCGATCTTCTTCTGGTAAGCCGCAACGTCAGCAATCGGCGATGCAGCATATTTTCGAGCGATTAGATTCCAGAATTTCTCAGGCGATGTTCTAAACAGCATTTCCCTATCCTATTCGTAGATAAAGGAAGCTGACCACTTTGCTTGGCCCTTTGATTCTTTATGCACATCGCCTCACATCAGCGGCCGTTCCACTCGCGTAGCGAATGGAAAGGTCCGACTGCATGTGCTTGTATGGTTTAATTCCCTTCATATGACCAGATCCCTAAGAGAGGAGTAAAGTGAAGCCCGTAACTTGTAGCAGCAAGTTACCGGTTCAGTAGCCCGATGATGCCAGGGTCTCACAGACCGTTAACAAGCGGGGGCACTGAACCGACCCGATTTATCTCGAACAGTCGAATGGGCTTCAAGCCCGAATTTAGCAAGGTAGAGCAAAGATGACAAACCTTAAAAAGAGAAAATCCACCGTCAATGTGGGGGTCGATGTGGGGAAATGGATGCTGGACGTTCACATTTATGAGAAAGATATCCACTGGCAGGATAAGAATACCCCAGAGGGTGTCAGTAGGATACTCAAACGCCTCGCCCACTATCGGGTTAAACGACTCGTCATGGAGGCTACAGGGCGATATCAGCTAGCTTTAGCAGCGGCTGCCTACCAAAAGTCCCTGCCGGTTTGTATCGTCAAACCCATGTCGATTCGTCGCTATGCTGGTGTGGTAGAACAATTGGCCAAAACCGACAAGATCGATGCCCGCGTCATCGCCGAATATGCGGCCATCATTCAGCCGGAACCTACGCCCAAAGTCAGCCGCAATCTTCGTACGATCAAAGACTTATTAACTCGCCGGAGACAAGTGATGGAGATGCGCACCCAGGAACTCAATCGTCTACAAATCATGGGTAAGGCCTTTGAGACCTCCTGCCGCCGTATCTTGCGATGTCTCGATGCGGAAATCTGCTCGATCGAGAAAAAACTCAACCAGTTAGTCGAGAGACAGGCTGAGTGGGCAGAGCGTAAATCCATCTTACTGTCGGCACCGGGTGTCGGCGATACACTGGCCTATACACTATTGGCTGATCTCCCCGAGTTAGGCTCACTGAACAACAAACAGGTTGCTGCCCTGGTCGGTGTTGCACCGATAAACCGAGATAGCGGAATGTCACGTGGTAAGCGGCGCATCAAAGGCGGTAGAGCTGGCGTTCGCACAACACTTTATATGGCCACATTGAGCGCCACTCAATGCAATCCAGTCATACGGGCTTTTTACCGACAACTCGTTGATCAAGGCAAGCATAAGAAGGTTGCTTTGACGGCATGTATGCGTAAGTTTGTTACCATGTTGAATGCCATGGTAAGGGATCAAGTTGCTTGGGCTTACTGATGTTTAATCGCAGGGTTGACGCCACAGTCGCTTGTTATGCGGATCGATCATTTTCCGCCACTATCAATATAGAGTCACCATCCTCGAACTCTTTATATTCATAGGTTTCTCTGATAGTGAAATATTTTGAGACCAAATTTAGTAATTGATCTCGGTCAAAAAACACGAACAACATACCCTCCATCGTAAACTCTTTGTCCCCTAACCAGAATGTATGCGCGAATATCCCGTTAAGCTTAATTACTTGCTGTTGTCGCTTGAGCGAATTTTCCAACTTCTCTCTGTCTAGGTGATGCAATACTTTGTTTGAGAATACGCAATCAAATATTTGCTGCGTTTCTATAGACACGGCATCCAGTTTTAGAAATGGAATGTTTTTGTACTTCTTCTTGCACCGTAAAAGAAATTCATCAGATAGATCAGATCCAGTAACGGTATATCTATTTTGAAAATAATAAATATCGTTTCCAGGCCCACTTCCTAGTTCCAATATAGAGGAGCCTTTTGCGAGATGTTTATCAAGCACTTTATATATTTCTGTGCCGTCATATTCCTCACACATCTTTTCATATTCATTCACCTTCAAAGGATCATTATAAAATTCCACTTAATTAACTCTACTGGTAATCCGCATAACGAGGATGTAGAAAAACCCTATCGCAAAGAGCGCAGTTTCTATATGCAAACATTTTGTTCATAATATCAATGATCCCTTTAGAATACTTCATTCGTATTTTATCAAGGCAGACTGTCAATGAATCTCCGTATTTAAGCCGCAATCCTTCCATAATTCATGATCTTCTCGATGTTATGGACCATGCAATAGAGCTGCCACTGTCCTTGAACTTTTCGCTTACCGCGTAGTGTAAACCGGTTGAGCCCCTTATTCGTCCCGACATTACCGAATACCGGCTCCACCGTCGACATACGATGGCTGTAGATCTGCTTGCCTGCTTCACTATCAACGCGGTGTTTCATCCAGTCAATGTAGCGCGGCTTGGCATTCTTTTTCAGTATAAATGACACTTGCCTACCGTTACCTTTTCGGTGATCAGCAGCCTGTGGATTCTTCATGCATTGCTGTTTCATATCGCAATGGCGGCATTGTAATAGTCTTCCTTCAAAGAAGGCTTTGTGGTTGCCGAGCTTATCCTCTGACTGGTGGCGGAAACTGAGCTGTTTGCCTGCTGGGCAAATACAGGTCATGGCAGTTTGATTAAAATTGAAGTCAATGGCCGGTATCAGGGTGCGGGCTTTCCTTCTACTCAGCTGATGTCGCTTACCATATTTTGCCTTCTGATCACTGAACCTCGGATCGCGGCTTCTGAACTGGTTATCCGGTATATAGGCGTTAATTCTATTGTCATACAGGTATTGCATATTGCCTTCATTGGCAAAGCCCGTATCTGCCGTGACAATGATGTTGCTTGCGTATAGGGCTTTGTTAATCTTCAGGCGACGGTAGCGTTGTTGTAAGGATTCCAAGATCGGTTGTAATGTATGATGTTCCTGGCCCTCGCCAAAAGCCTGAGCGTCAATAATAACCTGGTGTTTCTTATCCACTGCTGCAAGACCATTGTAACCCTGGATCGTGCCTTTTGAGGTTGTCATCTTGGCACTTTCGTTGTCTGTGATATTACTCTTTACTTCCTTTTGTATTTTGCCTTGGCCCATCCTTGGGCTTTGCGACTTTAAAAAGTGATCGATCCTTTCATAGGCCTGGTTCAGTGTTTCTATGGTGTCTTTTCGGCGCTGATCTTGCGCATCCTCGCGACTTTGGTGCTTGTCTTGTTTTTTGTGCGCCTCCAAATGGTAACGGATCTGGCGCTTAATCTTTTCGCGTTTCTGTTCAAGCTCTTTGAAGGTGCCCGACCATTCCTTCGATGCATTAGAGGGCATTTTACAGCCATCAATGGCAAATAATTCATGACCGAGCAATCCCTGCTCATCGCAAATCAATAGTATCTGTTCAAAAAGCAATTCTATCTCGTCACTTCGACTGCTGATAAAGTCGGCAATGGTTGTAAAGTGAGGAACACTATCGCAGCAAAGGGCCTTAAATATAATATTATTCGTGCACTGCCACTCAAGATCACGACTGGAAGTGATACCCCGCGAATATCCAAATAGAACAATCTTTAATAATATTGCGGGATCATAGGCCGGTCGGCCTACATCATCATTCTTGAACTTCGGATAAAACACTGACAGATCAAGCTTGTTGTCGATCAGATGATGGATGGCGTATTCAAAGGTGCCTGGCACCAATTGATCGAGGTAGTTGATAGCAACCATGCTATTTTGGTTGTAGTCGTAAGGAATGAATTTAGGCATTAAATAACTCCCTTTCCTTTGTCTCCATTCTATCATTCCTTTTGTGAAAATTGGTGTTGGTGAGTAGACCGGAGGGATTGCACCCCCGGCCTCTCTCAGAACGGTGCGTGAACCTCTCGATTCACACCGCTCCCATCAAGCAAAATCCCCTACCATCCCTCGCTGCCAGTGCACAAATAAGTACGGGCACTGCTTGGCCACCTTCTTGAGAAAGCGACTTGCCCGTATCTTATGACCTCTCAACCGTTTGAACTTCTTCATCGCCCACGCCACCAACGTTAAGTTAAAGTGGCGCAGAACCGGATACATCGCCGATGGCGAGTACCGCCCGTAGTATCCCAACCACCCTCTGAGGATTGGATTGTACAACCGAGCAATATCCGCCAGGCTCAGGTTTGAACGATTTCGATAGTTCAACTTGCGGGTTGTTTGCCGCATGGAGTTCAGGGCGCTCTTACTAACCGCCGGGGTGAAGTTCACAAACATACTGTTGCGTTTACGATTCTTCACCAGCCGAGACCGGAAAGTGTATCCGAGGAAATCAAACTGCGTATTCGGATATCTACCTTTGCGCTGTCCATCCTTGCAGTAAACAATCTTGGTCTTTCCCGGATGCAGCTCAAGGCCACATTGAGCGAGCCGCGCATTGAGCGCTGCTTGGACGGCAAGCGCTTCCTGCTCATTACGACAATGCACCAGCCCGTCGTCCGCATACCGGCACCAGGGAGTATTTGGCCACGTCCTCGTTATCCAGACATCGAAGGCGTAATGCATGAACAGATTCGCCAACACCGGACTCACCACCCCGCCCTGGGGCGTGCCCCGAGTGCGTTCCACTCGGGTTCCGTCAACAAGTTGCAGTGGCGCGGTTAACCAGCGTCCGATGTACAGCAGTGCCCATGCACATTGCACGTGCTTCTTAAGTGCTCTAAGCAACAACGTATGGTCGATGTTGTCAAACAGACCCTTGATATCAAACTCAAGCACCCAGTCATACTCCCAGCATCGTTTCCGCGTTACCCCAATGGCATCCAACGCCGAACGTCCGGGTCGATAGCCATAAGAGTCTGGCAGAAACTTCGCCTCAAGCGCTGGTTCAATCATCTGCTTTACCACCATCTGAGCCACACGATCCATCACCGTGGGCACACCCAGAATGCGCTCCCCACCATTCTTCTTCGGAATGGCGACCGCCTTGACCGGTGCAGGAAAGTAGCTACCCGAGGACATTCGATTCCAGATCTTGTACAGTTTCCCTTTCAGATCGGTCTCAAAATCCTCCAGCGACTCCTGATCCACACCAGCCGAGCCCGCATTGGTCTTTACCTCCTTGTACGCCCTGTACACCAACCACTTGTCAATGGTAAAGGGCTTTCCTGTTGCACTCACACGCTTCCTCCTGTCACCAGTTGAACGCCAAATGCAACCGCTTGATCCGATCCCTTCGCTCCAGCCGCATTACCAGCCTTCATCACTACTACAGATCGGTCCGCCCCAGTGCCCCGCATCGGTACTCTCGCCTCGTGGTTTCTGCCACTTGGGCTTCTCCCTTCGCATCGGAACGACTGGTTCCCGCAGTTCCGCACAGAAGCCTGGATCAGCTTCACGCCCCCTATACGCCGGCCGCCGTTTGCCCAGTAATCAGGTCTCCGGCAAACTTGTCCCAGAAGGTAGAAACGCCTCTGGTTTCGACGACAATTCTCTGAATTACGACGCGTCATTAAGGGTTCACTTTCGTTCGTCTCTCTGATCCACACCTGCTGGAGGTATTTCCTCCACGCTTTGACCCCAACGCTCACCACCAACGGCTCTTTACCGTAGCAGCTTGGAGTGGTTTGAAGCCTGCTCCTGAAAGCCGACTTCGAAGGGCCTTCCTTCATCTTCCATGCAGCTTATTCACAGATCATCAGTTCATCCCATCCCCTCCATCTGTGTTCCTGCGGCACACTTTCTACAGCCTCAACGTTGCCATAAGCCGCGCGAGGTACGAGTGTCGGATTTAATGGCATGGTTATGCATGTATTACACTCTCAAGTAAGCACTCGTAATTGTCATAACAGCCGATAAAAAAATCCTCTAGATACATCGCCGTTGTAATTATGTAGTCAGCCATTTCTAATACTTGTCCAGGTGTAAGCGGTTCTTCATCTTGTTTGTATCCATGCTTCATTTTAGCCGAAGTTTTTCTTCTTCTTATTTCGACATGGGATTTAGAATGATCGTAAATCCAAGAAGAATGTAATAGTTTATTTCTAAGCTCTTCTGACTTTGTGCACATATATAAAAGATCTTTAAAGTCAGAGTGTGAAATTTTTAGTTCGTTTATTTCATACTCTTTTTTTACTAATGAAGCTAAAACATGAACTTTAGCTTTAAATGACATTTCACTAGTTATTATGAGGCCTATTTCTGGTTCAGTTCCTAATAAGTGATTGATACAAGAAGATAAAACTTCTTCTAATTCACCGAAATTCATTGCTATTCGGCCGACTGCATCGTTTAACGGGTCTGCACTTCCTACTGCTTCTTCAAAGGAATAGCCATGAAACACAAATACTTTATCGTATTGCTTATCTTTCATTTTATGCATAACGGTGGAGCTCAGTGGAGCGAACGATAGCGAGCATCCACTGTAGCCCATGGTTATGTGCCATTCGTAAGTTGCTCAACAGTACAAAAAGAGTTTTTTCCATATCCGGCATACTCAGCCAACCTCTGGGCTCCATCCTTTAAATTGCATTCAATTGGGAAGCTTTTCGCACCGTTACACAAAAGCCAAATTGTTCGAGTTATACCGTTTATATAGGAAACATAATTAATACCTATTTCCTCAATACGCAACAACTTTTTAAACAATATGTATTTTCTTTCATATATTGGTTTTGATATCACATGTTCATTACATACAACATTAGCAAGCGGCACTGGATTCGAGATACCAAATGAAAACCCTTTTACTGCATGATGATATTTCCTATCGTTTTTCCAGGTTTCAGGGTTACCCATACTTATATCTGAATGAATACTATAAGGTTCAGCCTTCCAAAGTTTTAAGAACTTTGTTGCGTCAACAACTACCACACATCGCTCGTCGTTATTAAAATTAGTTTTCGCAATAGACATATACACTACTTTTTCTTTATCCAACTTAATTTCGAATATTCCTTTTGTCCCTGAATAGTCACTTGTGATTGAGTGAAGTTCGATCATGTGTTTTTACCGCACATAACGACAAGCTGTGGGGCGCGAGCCGCATCGCGGCGAAGCGTCCCGCACGAGCGATTTGTTATGAGTTACCAAGAAGCTCATTTATCTGATTCTCTATTGATTCGAAGTCTATTTTCTTTGCTAAAATCTCATCTCTAGACCATTCAATTGTATCCGACCAGTATTTTGATTTATCTTGAAGCCTCATCATCAGCTCTTCACTTGCATATCGTGATTTCACTGAAGCTTCAGCCCATAATTGAGCTAATTGATATTCTTTTTCTCTATCCTCTACTCCATCTGAAAGCTCAATATACTTCTTCGTTTCTAGGAGAGCAGCATGGATAGCATGTAATGCTTCGTCCTTTTTGTTGTCTTTATAATGTCTTTCGGACTGAAACGTGCTTAGCAACCCTTGTAGTGGCGCCAAGAATACAGAAGCAATTCCATTCATGTTTCTATCTCTCCTTTAGACTCATAACGCTTAGTTCAACGGCCGTCGCACCGCGCAAATAATTGGCAGTGATGTCTCGTGATTTAGATAATCAATGTGCGCTACAGGTCGATCGCGGTCCGTTGTAACGCATTGTTGCACACGGCTATTCCTTATATAGGAAATTTTACGTCTTATGCTCATAACATGCATCAAATCATGGCCACACATCGGACAAATTGGTACTTCCCTATCCGGTTTTTCAAATACCTTTTCCAATTCTACTCCTAGTGTACTTCTTACCTTATCTCGCTTCTCTCGGGCACCACTGGCATATAACCCATAATATCTGACTTGATGTTGACCGGCTACGGCGACATGCCATAACACGCGCGTCATGAAATGCGCTATCGGCAATGTCATAGTTTTGCTTTTACAGTCATGATGGTCTTTGTAACAAAAAGTCACACGTTGATCATCAGCACTTATAATCTGTTGGTTTTTGATCGTTCCACCTCTGACATATCGAGAAAGGTAGATTGCTACGCCATCGCCATGCTTGTAGGCGCCCTGTATTCGGATATTCCAGTTTTTTCGCGAAACTTGTCGCAACACCCGACGCCATTCAAGTTCTATCCACTCTTGCGGAAGCGTAATTTCATTATTGGCATATGCTTCATTTAACCAACTCAGCCATTTGCCACAAAACTTCGCTTTCAGAACACCAACCGGTAATAAGAAATCATTTTCCACGCGGCACACATCGTCGCTATGTAAACCTATACCGGTTACCAATACGTGCATGTGAGGATGAAAGATCTGGGTTCGGCCCCAGGTGTGCAGCGACGATAGGAGACCAACTTCTCCGCCAAGATATCGCTCGTCTTTTAATAACTCTCGCAGTGTCTCAGCAGTCGCCTGAAACAGCTTGTCAGCACACCAGCGGCGATTGTAGTGCCAGATTGCATTGAGCTCATGAGGTAAGGTAAAAACCACGTGGTAGTGATCGCAAGGCAACAATTTGGATTTGATCTTATCCAACCACTCCCTGCTTTTTGATCCATTGCAGAGGGGGCAGCTACGATGCCGGCAGGAGTGGGGCTGTCGCAACACATAATCATCATCACGACATAACCATTCTTCATGGCCCAGTTCATCACTCTGACAATCCATGATCGCTTGTGCTGCTTTAATTTGATCAATACTCAGACCGTGCATCTTTCTATAGCTTCCAAACTCCGAACGAAATATACTTTGTAGTGTCGCTTCCATGCGATCTCCTTCATAATAATAAACTTAAATGGCATGCCTTTTTATAGGTAATGTATCGAGCTTTCTCTTCCTTCTATTTGTGCAACGGCCCGGCTCAGTGGGGCGAGCGGTAGCGAGCATCCACTGGAGCCGATGGTTATGCATTCTTTTGCAGCATTTTTTCAAACATCGCCACTTTAGCACTATCAAGAGGCTTACCATATGATGGTAGTTCCTTGAGTATATTTAACCACTCCTTAATTATTGAACTATCGATAGACTGGCCTTTGAGTTTGCTTCCCAAGTTTTGTTCAAAGTAGGACATTTTCGACTTAATATCTTTGTATTTTGAATAGCAACTTGGGCATAGAGTTCTTTTTTGCCAGATATACCGCTTTTTCTCCTCATATGCTCTCTTTTGTTCTTGTGCTGAGAAAACAGCAATCTTCCCACATTTATTGCATTTATATTTTTCATCCTCGTAATATGCCTCATTAGACAAATACGCATAAGAACGCTTACTTTCTTCAGACCAGGCTTTCCTATTGATTCGCGCTTTCATCATGCTTGCTCTTATGCATAACGGCCCGGATCAGTGGGGCGAGCGGAAGCGAGCATCCACTGTAGCCGATGGTTATGCATGATTTCTAGGATTTGTGCGTTCTTTGAGTTCATTAGATAAACCCTTGAGATCTGCCTCATTAACCAATCCTTCATGACGCAGCATCATAAGTTGTATTGTAGCTTTTGAGCGGCTGTGGTCATTAAATAGCAAAACAATTTGCTTATCGTAGTTCTCAATCAATTTGTATAAATAGAGATATTTTCCATGATTTGTTGGGTTATCTCTACTCTCTAAACCCTCCGATACATCATTCAATATTGTTCCACAGAAGCGTTCTAAAGCCTCTTCTTTAATTTTCTTAAATTTCTTCCAGTCAGATTCTGAGATCATTTTTTGTTTTTATGCATAACGCCCAACTCAGCGGGCAAATTTTGCGCAGCGAAATTTGATCCGATGCAGTTGATTGTTATGCATAGTGCCGAAAACCCAAAAGCACATAAATTAGAATAAACCCTCCTGGGATAGTTAGCATCAGCTTGGATGCAGGAGCACCCTCAGTACTAGGTGTGTCAGAGAATTTAATACGGTCCCGAAATTTCTCACAACTCTCAATAATTGTAACCATCTCCCAAACATTCTTTATATCGAGGCTTAGCTTACGTTGAACAAGAAGCCATATTCCTGCCATGACTATTCCCATCAAAACTAGAGTCGTTTCAGCACCTTGGGTTTTCTGTGTAAAATCACTGGCAATACCAGCAAGTATTGCAAAGTGAACTGCGAAAAACTGAACAAAGTATGACTTATAGCGATCATGATTTAATGGAATAACGTTCTCAATTAGACGCTTATAATTTTCATCATCCATATACGTTCTCTTCTTTATGCATAACTTATAAATATACCCCAGATGTGTCAGATATATCTGGGCTAATATTGCCGTGTATGCAGAATTGCATGTTATTAAGTAGCTGATTTACAATATGCACACCCATGGATAGGGGCATGTATATCAGCAAGAGGTAAAAAGACACATGGACGTTGTTAAGAAACCTATGCTGCTGGAGGTCGTCCGGCAGCGCATGCGGCTTCGACATTACAGCATTCGTACTGAAAAATCCTACATTCACTGGATCCGGCGATTCGTTCGCTTTCATAACAGACGCCATCCCAAGGAGCTGGGTAAACAGGAGATCGAGGCCTTTCTCACCCACCTTGCCGTTGATCGAAAAGTGTCTGCCTCGACGCAGAATCAGGCTTTCAATGCTTTGTTGTTTCTCTACCGCGAGGTTTTGGAGCTTAAGATGCCGCAGCTTGATTCGGTAAGGCGTGCTAAAAAACCCAAACAGTTGCCGACCGTACTTTCGCCGGATGAGATCCGACAGGTATTGAGTCACCTGGATGGTAAATACTGGATTGCCGCGAACCTGCTCTATGGCTCGGGGCTGCGACTGCTCGAATGCCTGCGCCTTCGGGTGCAGGATATCGATTTCAATCTCGCTCAGATCATGGTGCGAGGGGGAAAGGGCAACAAGGACCGTTGTACGATTTTGCCGGCGTCGGTGATCGATCCGCTGCAGGAGCATCTTGAGAAATTGCGCACCATCCATAGTCAGGATCTCGAAAAAGGCTTGGGCCGAGTATACCTGCCGGTTGCATTGGATCGCAAATACCCTAATGCCTCAAAAGAACTGTGCTGGCAGTTCGTCTTTCCCGCATCGCGTTACGTTGCTGATCGTGATACCGGGCATCAGGTCAGATTTCATTTGCATGAGAAGGCGCTGCAACGTGCGATTAAGTCTGCCGTCAGGCAATCGGATATCTCGAAACGTGCAACGGCGCATACCTTGCGGCACAGTTTCGCAACCCACCTGTTACAGCGGGGTGCGGACATTCGCACCATACAGGCCCTGCTCGGTCATAAGGATGTCAACATTACCATGATCTATACTCATGTGATTCAAAAAGGCGGCATGGGGGTTCGCAGCCCCTTGGATTTATTGTGAAAGACATCGCACCCTTAAAACAGTGGGCCTTGTTGCGGTTTGTGATAGTTAGCCGGATGCTGTTTGCGTGTCAGCAGATTCCTGATGTGCCAGTGCTCGCTCTCGGGTACCACTTCATCGATGGTGATCTCACCGCCCTGGTTGGTGGCGACCGGTTTGCCATCCTTGTATAGAATGCGATGACCTGCCTGGGCGGTGATGCGTTTGCCGGGCGTAACGATGCCGGTGAGGTTCAGGGGGTCCGCGCTGCCGATGCTGATCAGTTCATCGGCATCCTTGCTTTTGCGTACCTCGCGCATCAGACTCACCGCCTCAGGCAGTGCAAAATGCTCGCCGGCAAAACCCTCGACGAAACGACCACCCCTGATCTCTCCCCTCGCCTCCAAACGGCGCAAACAGTAGAGCAGGTCGCGCCAGGGAGGGAGATCGCTCTCACGCTCGAGCAGTTTCCTGAACACCACGCCATAGCGGGTCAGCAGAGTGTGCGCGATCTGCTCGATGCGCTGTGCCTCATCCTCATGACCCATTGGCGCCCGTATCAATGACCAGCGTCCGCCAGAGGCGAGTGGGGCCTGCATGGTAGTGCGGCGTCGGCTGCGCTTGCGGTGCTTCTCCGGCGTGATCATGGCACGCAGTCCCTGAAACTGGTCCGAATTGACCAGGCCCCAGGCGACCAGTTCGCCCAGGGCGATCTCCAGCTGGGTTTTCAGCAGACCCGTCTGCTGTTGCAGGTCGTCGAAAAAACTGGCGCCCCACTGCTGCAGCACTTCAGATACCTTGACCGCGGTGACGCTCAACCCCTCGGGCGCTGTCGATTCTGTCCGATACCAGACAGAGAGATGGGGGCGGAAGACGAAAGCCAACGGTGTGGTCTTGATTGCCGGGTTTTTGCGTTTGTTCTGCTTCAGTTCTGTCGGATGCAGGCGTAGCCAGGCAAGCTTGCCCGAACCGCACAACTCGTCCAGCTCGCTGGAGAAGTAGGGCTGCAGCCGGGCGGGCAGGATCTCATCCTCCCAGCTGCTGGCGGGCACGCTGATCCCTTCGAGTTGCAGCATGACCCGTTCCAACGCGGCAACACCCTGCGCAGGATCGTCCAGCCCCTGCCAGCTGAACAGGAAGCGCATAAAATCGGCGGGGCTCACCGGCTCGATTTCACGGCGCAGCTGTTTCAGGGTATAGCGGTGGATACGCGCCAGCAGGCCGCGCTCGCACCACTCGACCTCGACACAGTCCGGATGGAAACGACCCTGTATGGCAAAGCCCTCCTGTTCCAGACTGCTTAGCGCCAGCGCCACAGCTTCTGCCGGTAGGCTTAAGGGGCGTGCCAGTTGCTCAACCGTCACCGGACCAAGACACTCCAAACGACTGCGCAGGATCTCAACAACAGCCGACTCGAACGATTCGGCCTCATCCGCGGGTATGGCGCTGATCGCCGGCGATAGCTCATGCGCCGGGCAGATCTTCTGCATCGCCTGCAACCGCTCCGCGCTGACCCATAAAACCAGGTTCCCGTTCGAGAGTCGTGTGGCGCGTTGTTGCTGCTGCAATTCAGCCAGAAAACGCCGCCATGGATCGAGATCCGCCGAGGCGATTTCGTCCTCTTCGATAAAGCCGGCGATCATCAATCCATCGTGGAGTTCGTCCGGATTGCGCGGCTGCGGCCAGGCCTCTGCCTGCACCTGGCGGATCGCCTCGGGATTCAAACGTCCCAGGTCGGCGGCGGTTTGCGGATCCATATGGCGCCGCTGCTGTACCGCCAGCGCGCGCCGCTCCTCCGCCGGGGTGTCGTCGAGGAATGCGTAGGGTCTGGCGTTGAGGGTTTCGAGCGCCATGGGTGACGGCGTAGGCAGCTCCCTGGCGCTCACCTGGATATGTCCCTGCTCAATGGCATCCAGCACCCGCTTCAGTCCATCGATGTCCATCAGCTCGTGCAGGCAGTCCCACAACGCCTGGTTCACCAGCGGGTGGTCCGGCACCTCCCGGTCACCCTGGATGTTTTCGAAACAGGCGAGCTGATCGGGGAAGACAAGCGCCACCAGGTCTTCGGCATCGTTGCGCTGGAAGGGCGCGGGCACCCGCTTGCCGCCGCGCATACGGGGCACCGCCAAAGAGATATTGGTCACCCAGCGCCAGCGGGTCGGAAACATGGGCGCGGCCAGCAGGGCCTGAACCAATACCTGCTCGACGCTCTTTGATTTCAAATAGCCGGCCGGCTCTTCCAGGGGGAAGCTGTGGGTCGGCCCGAGGGAGAGGATCAAATTGTCCTCGTTGGCGGCCGCCTGCAGTTCGAAATTGAAGCGGCGGCAGAAGCGCTTGCGCAGGGCCAGGCCCCAGGCCTTGTTGATGCGGGAGCCGAAGGGTGCGTGGATGACGAAATGCATGTCGCCGGTCTCGTCGAAGAAGCGCTCGAAGAGCACATGCCTTTGGCTCGGTATCACGCCGAACAGGGCCTTCGTCGCGGCAAGGTACTCAACCAACTGTGCGGCGGTGGCCGGGTCGAGGTGATGCTCCTGTTCCAGGTAATCCAGCGCTGCCTGCCGCCCCTTGTCCAATACTCCGTCGAGAGTTTCGCGCAGACGGGAAACCGCATGGGAGAGTTCGTCGGTGCGACCCGGCGCCTCGCCGAACCAGAAGGGAATGGTGGGCGGTTGGCCACGGGCGTCCTCCACAAACACCCTGCCCTGTTCGATCTTCAACATGCGGTATGAGAAATTGCCGAGCTGGAAGATATCCCCCGGCATGCTCTCGAAGGCGAAGTCCTCGTTCAGGCTGCCGACGAAGAGCCCCTCCGGTTGCAGGATCACATCGTAATTGAACTGATCGGGTATGGCGCCGCCATTGGTGATAGCTGTCAGGCGGGCACTCCGCCGCGGCCGCAGCATGCCGTTGACCGCATCGCGATGGATGTAGTCGCCCCGTCTGCCCCGCCGGGTGTGAAAACCGTCCGACAGCATCTTCACCACATCGAGGAAAATCTGCTCGGTAAGATTGTTATAGGGCCGGGCACACCTGAACGCCCGGTAGAGAGCCCGTTCGTCCCACTCCCTGGCGGAGACCTCGGCGACGATCTGCTGGGCCAGGACATCCAATGGATGTTCGGGTACCGGTATCCGATCGAGTTCCCCCCTGCGGATAGCATCCAGCATGGCCACCGACTCGACCAGGTCGTCGCGGCTGAGGGGAAACAGCCGCGCCTTGGGGGTGCCGGTCAGTTGGTGCCCGGAGCGGCCCGCCCGTTGCAGAAAGGTGGCGATGCTGTGCGGCGATCCCATCTGGCACACCAACTCCACATCCCCGATATCGATACCGAGCTCCAGGGAGGCGGTCGCCACCAGGGCGCGCAGCGACCCCGACTTGAGGCGCTGCTCGGCGTCGAGCCGGTGCTCCTTGGCCAGGCTGCCGTGGTGGGAGGTGACCGCCTCCTCGCCCAGGTTTTTTGCCAATGCCGCCGCCGCGCGCTCGGCGAGCCGACGGGTGTTGACGAAAATCAGGGTGGTCTTGTGCCGGGTGATGAGCAGCTCGAGCCGGCGGTAGATCTCATCCCAGGCCTCGTTGGCCATCACCGCCTCCAGCGGCGACCCGGTCAGCTCGATGGCCAGGTCCCGTTCACGCACATGGCCGGTATCGACAATGGTACAGGCCCGTTGCAGCGGATCGTCGTGTTGCCCGGTGAGGTAGCGCGCCATCTCCTCGATCGGTTTTTGCGTCGCCGAGATGCCGATGCGCACCGGCGGCCTGTCACACAACCGGGCGAGGCGCTCCAGGCTCAAGGTCAGATGGGCGCCTCGTTTGTTGCCCGCCAGGGCATGGATCTCGTCGACGATCACGCTGCGTACCGTTTTCAATATCTCCCGGCCGGAATCGGAGGTCAACAGAATATAGAGGGATTCCGGTGTGGTCACCAGGATGTGCGGCGGGGTGCGCTTCATCATCGCCCGTTCCGACGAAGTGGTATCCCCGGTGCGCACCAGGGCGCGAATCGGCACATCGGGATAGCCCCCTTCCAGCAGCGCATCCCGGATCCCATTCAACGGTTGTTCCAGATTCTTGTGAATGTCGTTGGAGAGGGCCTTCAGCGGTGAGACATAGAGCACATGGGTCTCGTCGGCCAGGGGAAACTGCAGCCCCGCCTGTACCAGCCGGTCGATCGCCGCAAGAAAGGCGGCCAGGGTCTTACCGGAGCCGGTGGGCGCCGAGATCAGGGTGTTCTGTGCCGCCTGTATCGCCGGCCAGGCCTGCGCCTGGACCTCGGTGGGCCGGCCGAACTGCCGCTCAAGCCATGCTGTGACTGCCGGGTGAAACTGGAACGATGACATTACCCCATGATAGCCCTATTTTCTTGCGGGGGGCGTAATCCTATACTCGATATACTGTTTTCGGCAGACAATAAAACCAACGGTGGAGGGAGCCTTGCCATGACAACCGTAATCATTGTAATCGCCGTTCTGATCGCCGTCCCACTCATCTATCTGGCCACCCTGGACGGCAGTTTCAAGGTCAGGCGCTCGCTGGAGATCGCGGTCGATCAAAAGACCGTGTTCGACAAGATCCGCGATTTCCGAAGCTGGTCAGACTGGAGCCCCTGGCTGATGCACGAGCCCGACACCACCCTGGAATTCTCCGATACGCCGGACCGTGAGGGGGGCTGGTACAGCTGGGACGGTAGTATCGTCGGCGCCGGCAAACTGACCCATGAAAAATTTAGCGGCGAAGAGAAGATCGAACAGCGGATCGAATTCACGCGTCCCTTCAAGTCCGTAAGCAGCGTCTGGTGGGAGTTCGAACCCAAGGGCGAAGGCAAAACCCTGGTTCATTGGAACATGGCGGGCAGCATGCCCTTTCTGTTCCGTTTCATGGCGAAGAAGATGCCGGCCTACATCAGCAAAGATTACGATACCGGTCTCTACATGCTGCGCGGCGAATTGGAAACGGACGCCGAAGTCCCGTGCATATCTTTTGACGGTCCGGTGGAACTGCCGGAGCAAACCGCCCTGACCCTCCATTTTGAGGGTCATCTGGAGGCGATGAAAAAGGCCATGACGGAAGGCTTTCCACGACTTGGCCACTATGTCGATGAACAGGGACTGACCGCCACGGGTTGCCCGTTCTCCATCTACCACAAGGTCGACCTTAAAACGATGCACTTCGACTGCGACATGGCGATACCGGTAGCGCCGGAGACCACATCGACAGAGCTTGAGGTGAAGCGCTTCAGCGGCGGACGCTACTACAAGACCACCCTGAGAGGCAGCTATGAATTTCTCGAACTCGCCTGGTACCAGGCCTACGCCCATCTGCAGATGAGTAAGATTAAACCCCTGCACAAGCAGGCCTCGCGGGAGATGTATGAAAACGATCCCGCCACGGTCAGCCATAGCAACGAGATCGTCACTTCGATCTATATACCGATCAAATAGCGCAGATCGCTAATCGAAATCAGGGAAAACTCAATGGCAGTCAGAGAGAGACAGCTCAAACGATGACAAACCGGTTTTTTCGCTACGCGTAGATTTCTGTTTATCTCTCGTTCAATAAAAAAGAAGGTCGCAGCCATATCATGTTGAAATTTGGATGAGATATTGCTTGACCTCGGCCCATGACAACCGCAAGCCCGGCTAGTAGGCCGGGCTTGTTTTCAACCTGCATCACTTCGGGCCTGTTGACACTCATCCAATTGGCCCTAGCACCAGACGCATCAACCACGGATCAATACGCCGGCGCTTCCGCCTCATAGTGAATACCGCTGCGCCCGGCCTGTTCGCGAATGGCACTGTAGAGTTTATGGTCCAGCGAACCCTTGGCTCCACCGGACTTTTTCACCTCCTGTTTAAGATACTCCTTACGCTGTGCCGAGAGCTCATTGATCTCCTCCTGCAGTACCTTACGCTGTTTAGCCTTTTCTGTGATCATGGCACGTTGCTCCTGCGGCGCCATGGCGCGTATGGAGGAAGGCAGATGATCCTTCTTGATGGCATCGAGCTCAACCCGGCCGCTAGCCACATCGTCCACCAATTCACTGTCACCCAATAGATTGGATTTTCCACTCTTTGATGCATTGAAGGTGGCGCGGCGTGCACGGGATGCGACCGAGGCGGACTCATGCAGCTTGTCAGCCGCTTCCAGTTTCTGGCGCTTCTTCTCTAACACCTCATCCGATCCGTAGTAGAGACGGGTTTCATCCAGCTTCTTTGAGAGAGTGGCCAGTTTCTCATCGAACGGCGTACTGATCGCCACGGCGTTTCCGTCTTGAGAGACCTGGGCGTACTGGCCAAGACCGCCCTGGGCAATCTTGCTCCAGACCAGGCGTGTCGGGGCGCTGTTGCCGGCCTGGATTGTGTTGACCACTATACCCCTGGCGTTGGCCACCTTAAGGGTTTGCGGATACTTCACATCATCCTGATAATCCATGTGGGGCGGCGCATCCCCCACCAGAAAGACGACCCGATAGGCATCCTCGCCCTGACTCCAGGAGATCTTGTTGACCGCATCATGCAGGGCCTGGTTGACACTTTCAGGGCCGTCACCACCGCCTTCGGCGCGAAAATCCATCAGCGTCGCGTAGACTGTGTCGAGATCTTCCGAGAGATCCACGACTCGCGTGACATAGCTGTCGCCCCGGTCTCGATAGGCTACCAGCCCCATCTTGATTTCGGGCGCGGGCTGCGCCTGGGCCATGGTGGAGGCGATAGACCAGATCTTCTCCTTGGATGCCTGGATCAAGCCTCCCATGCTTCCGGTGGTATCCAGCGCGAATACCACTTCGATTTTCGGGTGTTGCCGGGTAGTGGTATGCACCGCCGGCACCTGGATAGGATCCGGCTGTGGCATGTTAACCGCAGCAACATCCTTGAGGGCGGGATAGAACGCGATACCACCGGCGGTAAAAGTGAACAGTGCTGCTGCAATGATTTTTGATTTCATGATCTTCTCCACATTGACTAACGGACAGTTGATAACTTGGCGAGTGCGGCTTCCGCCGTGCGATGGGCAAGTTGAAAACCATCGTCTGTACTATTAACGGCGGTCGCCTGTTTGCTCGCTCGCTTCCAGGTATTGGGGATGAATACGAACAGTGCCTGGACGAGAAAAAAGCTCCACACACTGAGAAACAGATTGCCGGTTTGCAGCAACGCCCATACCGCCGCCGCCAAACCGAACAACACCAGACCCATGTCAGCCAATGCCGAGATGAGACTCGAATGGAAATAGAGTGAGCGAATCAACCAGACAACTCCCAAATGGGCCATGAGATAGAACGGCAGGCTCAGCCCCATCAGCCAGATAACAACCGCTGCCGCCAACCAGGCACTCACACTGGTAATGCGTCCGACCTTTTCGCCGCTGCGTCGCAACAGGTAGATCACATAGAGCAAGCCCATGGCTGCTATGAGCAGGCGTAGTACAAAGTCGGTGACGAAAACTGTTGTCAGTGCGCTAAAGAGCACCCCCCCACCGATAGTGGCGACCAGCGCTACACCGACACCTTCAAAAAAGCCGGGGCGTTTCATGACCGGGTCCTCCTCTGCTTTTCACGCAGAAAGGCGAGTTCGATGTCATCCTCGTTGACGGCGAACTGACGCATGAAATCCGGCTCGTTCCAGCTGTTATGCTGTGCCTCCTCGTTCTCAGAGCCTGCAAGCAATTCCGCCTTCTGTCGCATGGACTCGAGACGCGAGCGGTTTTCATCGATACGTTTTTTAAGGGCCTCGCCCGCCTCCCGAAACTCCTGTTGTTTGCGGGCGAGATAGTTAAGATAGCGCTCCGACTCCAGCTTGCGTTTCAACAGCGTCCGGGCCAATGCCTCGTTACCGGTATCGAAGCAGAGATCCAGCTCTTCAGTCACCTGCCCAAGCCGTTGTTCAAGTTCGCTTTGTCGGGATGCAACCTGCTTCAGCTCCAGCTCTATGACCTTGACCCGATGATCGTCCTTGGTTAACGCCTCTTCCATATCACGCACCGCCTGCTTGAGTAGGATTTCAGGCTCCTCCATGCGATCGAGAACCGCGTTGACATCGGCTCGAAACAGTTGGGATACGCGTGTGATGAGTGCCATGTCAGACTCCTTGTGTTTGAATGTCTAAACACAGTCTAAGAACGAGACGCCATGACGAGTAGACAGAATTTAGTAAAACTCCGGACGGCAGATTTACATAGAATTTACATTTCCCATGCGATAACTTGGTAGCCTAGTAATAGACATATCGCTTTATTCTGCACCCTGTTGGGTAGTGAATATTCAATTTGCGTTCATTTGCGGTCCAACAATCATTCGTGAACATTTGCGGCTTGCTTTTTATACAACCATGTAATGAAAAAGAGATAAAACAGCTTTAATTTGGAGCAGCATGAATCAAAAACCACGCATCCTCATCGTCGAAGACGAAGAAGCTATCCGGGTAGGGCTGGTCGACGTATTCGTCTACCACGGTTTTGCCGTGGATAGTGCAGCCGAAGGTCCGGCAGGACTGCAGAAAGCCCTGACCGGCACTTTCGACATGATCCTGCTCGACGTGATGCTGCCCGGAATGAACGGCTTCGATATCTGCAACCGCATACGCGAACAGGATAAGGATCAACCCATCATCATGTTGACTGCCAAGACCAGTGATGAAGACATTGTCCACGGACTGACCCTGGGCGCGGACGACTATGTGGCGAAACCCTTTTCGGTTGCGCAATTGGTGCTGCGCGTACAGGCTGTATTGCGACGCTCCCGCAACAGCGAAGCCAGCCAAGACTACATTCGACTGGGGGATGTGGTGGAGATCGATATTCGAAACCTGTCAGGCAAACGCAGTGACGAGCCGCTCTCCTTCACCAGACGGGAGATGGAGATTATCGAATACCTGCACCGCCACCGGGAACGCCCCGTATCGCGTGAAGAGTTGCTCAACAAAGTGTGGGGCTATGCGAAGAATGCCGATATCGAAACCCGCACGGTGGATATACATATCGCCAAATTACGCAGAAAGATAGAAACCGATTCAGCGGAACCCCGTTTTTTGACCACGGTGCGGGGTGCCGGTTACCGCCTGTTGGTCGATTGAAATGGCTCGCCCCGCCCTCAACAGCCTCAACAAAAATCAGCTACGCCGTTGGCTCATAGTGTTTCTCTTCACCCTGGCGATTCCCAGCGGTCTACTAGTCTATCAAGCCTACGATCAACTGAAGTGGGAGGCCTTTCATCGTCACCGGGTGCTGGCCGAAGAGCTGGCAACGCGCATCGACAAGGGTTACGCCCAGCTCATCGAAACGGAGGAGCGTCGCGCTTTTGTCGATTACAACTTTCTCGTCATTGCCGGCGATCCCAACAGCAATTTCATTCAACGTTCAGCATTGTCGAGCTTTCCTGTGCGCTCCCCAATACCCGGGTTGATCGGTTATTTTCAGGTGGACAGCGAGGGTGTATTTAATACGCCGCTGCTCCCTGATTCGGCACTCACCGCCAGCGAATACGGCATTCAGGCCGATGAGCTTGTGCAACGACGGGAACTTGCCGATCGCCTACGCGCTATCCTCGGTGAAAACCGATTGGTACGCACCGAGCAACACGAGGACAGAGAGGACGAGCTCACTGAAGCAATGATTACACCTGAAGAGGTCCCACTCAGCGATAGCACTGGATCCCTCTACTCTTCCAGTACGGAGTCTCGACGCATTCGGGATCGTAAGATAACTGAGGAGGGTGATAAGGCGTCCGGGGATTACGGCATCAAGCAGGAGATTGCTGCGGGGCAGGCTGTCTTTGATCGCCTGTCGGAGCAAAAAGCAGATCGCCCATCAAAGGCGCTTACCGGTTCCAACATACGTGGCCGCGTGGAAGACCTGCAACTGGACAGCAGCTTTGAAGCCGCGCAGGCGCCAATGCGGCAGCAACGGACAGCGCCCAAGGCGAAAGCAGGACTGGCAAAACGCACCCCGCGTAAAGAGCGCAGTGTACTGCCCGAACCGGAACCCCTTGCTACACAACCGGGAACCATGGCTGCACCACAGGTATCGAAGCCGGCGCCGTTGCGGATTCGCACCTTCGAAAGCGAGATCGATCCCTTTGAAATGAGTCTTCTCGACAGCGGCCACATCGTGCTTTACAGAAAGGTGTGGCGTGACAGCCAGCGCTATATTCAAGGCATGCTCGTGGAGCAAAACGCCTTTCTGAGCGGCCTCATGGAAACCAGCTTTCGCGCTACATCCCTCGCACAGATGAGTGAACTGATCACCGCCTACCAGGGTAATCTACTGAGCGCATTCTCGGCATCCGCGGGGGAGCGTTATCAGGCCGGCACCGAGGAACTTCGCGGTGCGCTCCTCTACCAAACCCGGCTCACCGCTCCCTTCAACGACCTGGAATTGATCTTCGCTATTCAACATCTTCCCGCTGGTCCGGGCGGTGCTGTCATAGCATGGATCGCGGTGATTCTTTTTTTGCTTCTCAGCGCCGGTTTCTATGCCATCTACCGCTTGGGTGTAGGACAGATAAACCTGATCACTCAACAGCAGGACTTCGTATCCGCCGTCAGCCATGAGCTGAAGACGCCGCTTACTTCGATACGCATGTATGGCGAAATGCTTCGCGAGGGCTGGGTGGTGGAAGATAAGAAGCGCGAGTACTACGACTTCATACACGATGAGAGTGAGCGACTGACACGCCTGATCAACAACGTGCTGCAGCTTGCACGCATGACCCGAAACGGCCTGCAGGTTCAGCTGAAGCCTGTCTCAGCAGGCGAGTTGATGGATCTGATAGGGTCGAAGATTGAGTCTCAGACCACCCGCGCCGGATTCGACCTCAAGCTGAATGCTTCCCCAGACTGCGCATCCCGAACACTGCAGATCGACCCGGACTACTTCACTCAGATCATCATCAACCTGGTGGACAATGCCATCAAGTTCTCCGCCAGGGCAGAGAAAAAGGCAATAGATATTGAGTGTCTTTCACAGCAGGACAGTAGAGTGGTATTCAAGGTACGAGACTACGGGCCCGGGATCGCAAAGGATCAGATGAAGAAGATCTTCAAACTCTTCTACAGATCCGAAAACGAACTCACCCGTGAGACAGTCGGCACAGGAATCGGCTTGGCGTTGGTGAGTCAGTTAACCACAGCGATGGAAGGGAGTGTGGATGTAGTGAACATGGAGCCGGGCGTGGAGTTTCGCGTGAGCTTTCTGTCTAATCGAAATACAATTTCTGTTGATTTGTAATCATTATTAACCCTACCACTACACTCCAGGCCGTTCACCACCCGCAATGGGTCGGGCTGACGTGGTATCCTCCATCAGCACGCAACCCAATATACGGATATTTATGGGTATTTTTTTAGATAATTTAAGATTACATCTTGCCTTTATGGATATTTATGGGTATTTATATGGGTATGGGCATAAATGTCGATACGCTTAAAATCACCCGTGAAATCCTCTCGTTAATAGCCGAGCTGGATGAGTTCAAGGGCGCGTGGCGCGCCCTGGGGACACTCGCCCCGGATCGGCTGTCAGCCCTGCGCCACGTCGCAACCATCGAGAGTATCGGTTCGTCAACTCGAATTGAGGGCAGCAACCTGTCAGACCAGGAGGTCGACCGGCTTCTCAGCAACATAGAAATCAAGAAGTTCGAGACCCGCGATGCACAGGAAGTGGCGGGCTATGCGGAAGTCATGGAAACGGTCTTCGCCCATGCCGATGACATTGACCTCACAGAAAACCATATCAGGCAGTTACACCGCGACCTACTCGTTTACAGCACCAAGGACGAGCGCCATAGGGGTGAATACAAAACTAGCCCGAACAATGTGATGGCTTTTGACGCCGAGGGCAAGGAAATCGGCATCGTGTTCGAAACGGCCACGCCGTTCGACACACCCCGCCTGATGACTGAACTCATCGCGTGGACAGGAGAGGCGCTGACGCAAAAACAACTCCATCCGCTCCTTATCATTGCGGTCTTTATCGTTGTCTACCTCGAAATCCATCCCTTCCAGGACGGCAATGGCCGCCTGTCGCGCGTGCTCACGACGTTGCTGCTCCTGCGCAACGGCTACGCCTACATGCCTTATAGCTCACTGGAAAGCGTGATCGAACAAACCAAGGAAGACTATTACGTGGCATTACGCGGCACGCAAGCCACGATCCGTACCGATGCCCCCGACTGGCAGCCGTGGGTCATGTACTTTCTGCGCGCGCTGCAAAAACAAAAAGTTCGCCTGGAAACCAAAATTGCACGAGAAAAAATCCTTATCAACAAACTGCCGGAACTCTCAGTTCAAATCCTCGAACTTGCCAAAGCACATGGAAGACTGACCATCGGCCAGATCGTCGATATCACAGAGGCTAACCGCAACACGGTGAAAAAGCACCTGCAAGCCCTCGTCACGGCGGGACACCTAAGCCAGCATGGTACAGGTAAGGGAACCTGGTACGGGCACGGATAAGTGTGTTGAAAGGTTAAAGGCCCTTGAGACAAGATCCGAAGCCCTGGAATTCATGGTCGTTGGTAACGACGACCTCGCGCTCGACCTCCTCGATCTCGCCGTATAGCTGTTGATTTGAATGCGAGATTGATCCATTCATTGATAGATATGCATCGAAATACTGACCCTATGTATTGATAATTATATTTCTCTTAATCTGATGCTTATTCAGCTCAGGCTGGGATAATATTCACTGCAACCAGCGGATTAATAGTGAATGCAAATCAACAACAAACACTACTCCGCCGCCGAGCTTTCTCAGCCTATTGAAGCAGCGAACAGTGTGTGACCAGGGCTATGGGAAGTCCGAACTGGTAGTTTTGCGACGACTAAGCAGTTCATAGCTTCACACAAATTAACGCAAGAGATTTTTTGAGAAGGAATTCGGGACGGCTAAGCCACTGAATGGTGGCCAGGGACAGAATCGAACTGCCGACACGGGGATTTTCAGTCCCCTGCTCTACCGACTGAGCTACCTGGCCTTAGAGAAGAGGGCGTATTAAACCGGGGATGCCCGGTTGAGTCAAGTCCGCACCCCTTTCGGGACTTATTGGGGTCGATAGTCCGGCGGCAGCTCGGCGCCTTCGCCGAAGAAGAACTGCTCCATCTGCTGTTCGAGGAATTGGCGTGCCTTGGGATCGACCGGGCTGAGCCGGTTCTCGTTGATCAGCATGGTCTGGTGCCTGAGCCACTCCTGCCAGGCTTCCTTGGAAACGTTTTCGAATATGCGCTGCCCCAGTTCGCCGGGATAGGTGGGGCGATCCAGC
The DNA here is from genome assembly GCF_964212655.1 of Candidatus Thiodiazotropha sp. LNASS1. Taxonomy (NCBI): domain Bacteria; kingdom Pseudomonadati; phylum Pseudomonadota; class Gammaproteobacteria; order Chromatiales; family Sedimenticolaceae; genus Candidatus Thiodiazotropha; species Candidatus Thiodiazotropha sp. LNASS1. The sequence goes on from NZ_OZ156465.1 coordinate 2,708,830, forward strand.
CCTTCGGCCTCACGTTTCAGTCTGACGCATTGTACGGTACGGCTCATGGGGCCTCTCCTCCGGATTGGTGTTCGCGAATCGGTCTGTCGATCTCTCGCAGGATGCGGCTGACCGGCGCGGCCAGCCCCCGGTCGTCGGGTTGTGACAGTTTATACCAGACCCTGGGGCCGGCATCCATGAGGCCCTTTGCAGGGTTTTTCACCGCCACCACGACCGGCGTGATATCCAGGTGAAAGTGGGAAAAGGTATGGCGCCTCGGCTGCAGGTGGTCGCGCTCTTCCACATCACAGCCAAACACCTCCCGGCACCAGGCTTTCAACGGCTGTTCCGGCGGACACTCGGGCAGACTCCACAGCCCGCCCCAGATACCGCTGGGCGGCCGCTGCTCGAGCAAGATATCGCCGCTGGCATCGGTCAGGATCAACATGCGGGTGGCGCGCACCGGCAGTACTTTTTTCGGTTTGGGGGCCGGATAGCGTGAAACATCCCCCTCGGCGAGGGCCTGGCAACTCTGCGCCAACGGACAGGTGTCGCAGAGAGGCTTGCCCCGCACACAGCAGGTGGCGCCCAGATCCATCATCGCCTGATTGTACCGCGCGGTTTGACGGTGCGGGGTCAGTTGTTCGCTCAACCGCCACAGCTGCTTCTGCACACCATTGTTGCCCGGCCATCCCGAAATGGCGAAATGGCGCGCCAAGACCCGTTTCACATTACCGTCCAGGATCGGGGCATATGCATCGAATGCGAGGGAGCGTATCGCCCCCGCGGTGGAGCGACCGATGCCGGGCAGGGCCTGCAGGCGGTCGATATCGTCCGGCAGCACCCCTTGATACCGGGTCATGACCTCACCTGCCGCCCGATGCAGATTTCTCGCCCGCGCGTAGTAGCCCAGACCGGACCAATGATGCATGACCCTGTCCGAATCGGCGGCAGCCAGGGTGGCAATATCGGGGAAACTCTGGATGAAGCGTTCGAAATAACCGATTACGGTATTCACCTGGGTTTGCTGCAGCATGATTTCGGAGACCCAGATACGGTAGGGGTCCCGCGGTTGCTGCCATGGAAGGTCCTTTCTGCCGTGGCGGTCGAACCAGGCCAGCACGCGTTGTGAAAAGCTCTCCGCCCCTTCGAGTGGGATGGTTGGGAGCGTTGTTCGGGCCTGCTTCTCTCGGTCCGCCATCAAAAGAGATTTTTCAGCTTATCCTTCAGCTTGTCCTTGAGTTCCTCCGGCACCTTCTCCTCCAGCTTCTCACCAATCTTTTCGTCCACCTTTTGATCGAGCTTCTGCTTGAGTTTCGCCTTCTGCTGCTCCTCCAGGATCTTCGACAGCTGTATGGAGAAATCGGGGTCGTTCCAATTACCCTTGATCTTGACCGGTATGGGTATGCCGACCAGATCCTCCAGCGCCTCTCCTCCTTGTCCCGCCGGTGTGTTGACGATGACCGGTCGAACGGTGTACTTCAACCGCTCCTCCAGCAGATAGGCCTTGCCGCTTCCCTCCAGGCGGAGGTAGGGTGACTTGGCCAGCAGACTCTGGTTGTTCACCACGCCGTTGACGATCGTGGCGCGGCCGATGAGTTCTGAAAAGTCGGTCTGTTCCGGTTCATTCAACACCATGGTGCCTTCGCCCTTCAGCTTGGCCTTGGTATCGCGGATCATCTTTGCCAGATTGAAGCCCTTGACCGCGCCATCGCGGAAATCGAAGGAGAGCTGCCCGTTGAGCCCGCGCTTCAATTGTTTAACAGTATTGCCACGGCTGGTGAGCTGCATGTCGAGATCGCCGCTGCCGAGCAGGGTATCCTTGCCGGTTAAATCGAGTAACAGCGGGCCGGAGAGAATCCTCGACACCTTTTGGGTAAGATTGATCGCAGGCCTTTCACCGGTCACATCCAACTGCACATCCCCTTTCATCAGGCCATCATAAAAACGGCCCACTTCGTGATCGAGATTCAGCTTGCCATCCCGGCCGCGCACCTTGAGCAGAATCGCCTCTGCTTGCAGCCCATTGACGATCAAGCTGTCGATGCGCACGGTCCCGTCCAGCCGCAGGCCTCGTAATAACTCATTGGGAAACAGGGGCTCATTTTCCGATCCGCCTTTCGATGGCTTGGCGGGTGCCCTGCCCGGCTCGGCCGTTGGCGGCAGATAACGATCCACGTTGATGGTGTTCAATACGAGATTGAATAGGTAGGTGGGCGATGCGAAATTAACCATCTCAAACTCACCCTTGAGTTTTGTCTGGTCCAACTCCAGCAACAGATTCTTCAATACCAGCTGATCGGGAGAGGCGGTGAAATCTGATGACAGAAAGAGAGATTGAAGCACCTCTTCGTCCGCCGTTTCCGGAACAGGCAGTCCGAACTGGTTCATCCACTCGCGCAGATTGAACTCGGCCAGGTTCAGATCGCCTTTGAAGGTCGGATTGGTCTGGATCTCCTCACCCTGGACACGCCCTGTGAGCTTGAGTTTACCGGACGTGAGCTCCAGGTCGTGCAGATCCAGGATGTCGGAAGTCAGGTTAACCTGCAGGTTGCCTTCCAACAGACTCTTGACCCCCTCCTCGGGCATGCCATCACCGGTCAGATTCACGGCCAGTTGCAGATCCTGCATACTGAACACCTGCTCATCCGGTTTCACCAACATCTTGGAAGTCAGCTTGACGCCACCCTTCAACAACGGTTTCCGGCTCGCCAGGTCCATACTGAAATTCAAATCCACACTGCGTCCCGGCGCCAATTCACCGGTCTCCAGATAGATGTTATCGATCTGGTAGCGTTCGCCCGTCGATTGATCGTCCCAAACCAGATTCGCCTCCTTGATGCTCAATCCGCCCACGGTGAAAGCCATCAAACCCGCTTTATCCTGTCGCGGGGACTCTACCTCAACGGACTCCTGCTCACCTTCCGTTTTACCCAGCATGTCATCCCAGTTGGTGACACCGCTCTTCGACCTGGCCAGGTTGAGCTTCAACCCCTCGACACGCACAGTGTCGACTTCCAGCAGCTGATCAATCAGCAATGGCAGCAGGTTGACACCCACCTCGGCATGCTTGACCGCGGCGAAGTCTCCCTCTTTGAAGCCCTTGGCGTTGCTGAGGGTCAACCCATTCAACTCCAACGCCAGCCTGGGAAAGACAGACAAGCCGATATCCCCGCCGATGGTAAGATCCCGCCCTGTCGCCTTTTTCACCTCGGCGACGATGCGATCCTTATGGTCGTTGGGATCGACAAACATGGGGATCAGAATCACCGCTGCGATGATTAGCAGCAGCACCATTCCGATCAACCATCCAAGCACCTTCAGTGTCTTGCCCATCATCTACTCCTTATACATTCTCGTTCGGATTTGGGCTTCCACAATTCCAACATATATCGAATCCCGCATCGATGCTCTCGCCGCAAACACTACACTGCCAGGCCTCGCCACTGACCGGGGGACGATCGAAAAACGCTTCCGTGAGCCGCTTCGCCAGCGCCAGGTCACGATCTTCAAGCACCCAAAGGGTGGGAAAAATATTTGCCGGCAGTTCGCCCACGGCGCCACTCAGGTGATCGCCGACTATCACGGTCTCGATTCCCTTCTGCCTGAGATGATCCTTGAGCATCTGCGCCTCCACCCTGTCCGCGGCTTGATAAAGTTCTAGCATGGAAAACCGTCATCTCTCCTGAATACTATGTTATTCCGTCGATCAAGTTCATACACGGATCGTTAATTTTTGATTCAACAGGCCCCTGCCCACCCTCACCTTGGCCAAATCCCAGTCTTACCCGGTGAAAAGACAAGCCTAACAAAACCCGGCGCCCGGGCATTAAGCGGTACGACCGTCAGAATAGACCGCACTATTACGCTGTTTCCCGATGACCTGCATTGCACTCTCACGATGCGGGGTCTGATTCATTCATCGATATCATTAGACTACCTTATAACCACTCCGGGATGCCGTTTAAATCCCTACATTTGTAAGGGTTCCCAGGACATGAACGATCATTAGACTACACTAACAGCGACCGGCTTTCCCGCTGTTGTGGCATAATCAAGTGCACGCACTATTCGACTTAAACAGGCACCCGAATTGTTGAAATACTTGTCTCTGGTTTTGATTTTGGCGTTCGCTGCCCTTGATAACGCTATGGCGGAGAAGGGCCAGTCGATCATGTTCCAGCCTAAAGAGCATCCCTTCATGGAGCCCCCGAAAGAGGTAGATGACGAAGCCGCTCAGTGTACGCAGCTGGCAAAACAGATCGAAGCCCTCAAGGGTAAACCGCAACGCCGCCATGCGGCCCTGGAACGCTATCGATTGATGTGTACGGACAAGGCGCAGATAGAGTGAATTGGAGCGGGTAACGGGAGTCGAACCCGTCTCTCTGGCTTGGGAAGCCAGGGTAATACCGATATACGATACCCGCGAATGCCGTCCCTGTCTGAATCCTTACCTCAGGCTTGCCGAGCTGTACGGAAGCTCTTGACAAGTCTACCCTGCCACGATTTTCCTGTCATGCCACCCTGCATGCTGACAATAATTCAATAACCCTAGACCAAACCATCGCCGTAGAGTGTTTCAACCTGTTGCTTGCAATACGCCAAGACCTTCTGTCGCTTGATCTTCATGGTGGGTGTCATCAATCCGTTCTCGATCGTCCAGGGTTCGAGCAGCAGCGCGATCCGGCGTATCTTGGCGTAGCCGGGGAAATCGCGCAACGCCAGCCGTATTCGCTTCAGCAGCGCATTCTGCAGGCGCTCGTTCTCGAGACTGGATGATTGCGACGGATCGAGACCATACTCATCGGCGAGCCCGTTCCACAGGTCGGGATTGAGCACCACCAGCGCCCCCAGGTAGGGCTTACCCTCGCCCACCACCATTATCTGTTCGATCAGGGGATCGAGGGTTATCGCCATCTCCATATCCGCCGGCGGGATCTTCTCGCCGTTCGACAGCACCAGGATATCCTTGATCCTGCCGGTGATATAGATATGGCCATCTTCATCGATACGCGCCTGATCGCCGGTATGCAACCAGCCCTGGGGGTCGATCATCTCGGCGGTAGCCGCATGGTTGTTCCAATAACCGAGCATCATCCCCGGTGTCCTGACCAGCAGTTCATCATCATCGCCGATCTTCACCGTCACACCGCGTAAAGGAATACCGACACTTTCCGGTCTGATGTCATGCATCGGATTGACACTGATGACCGGACTGGTCTCGGTCAACCCATAACCCTGCAGCATCGGCAGCCCAAGCCCCAAAAAGACCCGGGCAATCTCCGGCGATATGGCCGCACCGCCGCTGACCGCGACGCGCAGCCGCCCTCCCAGCTTGTCGAGTATCTTGCCGGAGACCAGTTTGCGCAGCAGGGGATGCAGCAACAGCCCCGGAAACCAGCTGCGGCGCCCCATGCGATATTCAAACTCCTTGAATCCCACGCTCAAGGCCATATTGAAGAGCATACGCGCAAAGGCGGGTTTACTCTTCAGCTGGTCCTGCACCCGGGCGTAGACCCGCTCGAAGATACGGGGTACGGCAATGATCGCGGTCGGCCTGATGGTCTGCAGGTCTTCCGCCAACTGCGGGATGGAACGGGCAAAGGAGACAGAGGCGCCGGCCATCATCGGCAGGTAGTAACCACCGGTCCTTTCAAGGGTGTGAGAGAGGGGCAGGAATGAGAGAAAGCTGTCTTGCTGATAGCAATCCACCACGGTCAGTGAGCCATGGGCGATGGAGAGCATATTGTAGTGACTCAGCATCACACCCTTGGGGCGTCCTGTGGTGCCGGAGGTATAGACAATCGAGGCCAGGGTCTCGGGATCGGCATACCGCCGTTTCAAGGGATCGCCGCGAGGCGGCAACCAGTGCTTCGCCTCACGCACCAGTTCATCCTCAGCAGGGCGTGGCTGTCGCTCTGTCTCCAGCACCACAACCCGCTGCAACTGGGGCAGTTCTTCCACCGAATCGGCCATGCGGTTCCAGCGGCCGCTGTCCTGCACCAGCAACAGTTTGACCGCCGCGTCGCGCAGGATGTAGGCAATGGCATCTGCGCGATCGTCGGTATACAGAGGCACGACAACCAGTCCCAGCGAGAGGGCGGCCTGATCGAACATCACCCATTCGGGACAGTTCCTCAGGAGGATCGCGACCCGGTCCCCATCCTCCAGCGCCTCCCCCGCTAGCGCCTGGCGCCAGCGCGACACCTGGCGTTCCATATCGCCCCAGGTGAGTTCGTACCACTGTTTGTTCTGCCGGTGATAGTGTCGATAAGCCACCGCATCGGGTGTCCGGCGTGCACGCTGCAAAAACAATCCATCGAGGGTGCCGGCCAATTCCGGCGATATCAGATCTTCACTCCACTTCACGAATCGACTCCAGCCATTGAGCTATCGCTCCCAGGCCCTTGCAGGGCCTCTTTTCATTTATTTATTCATTGTTGTATGTGTTTTGTATTCACTTTATCCCTGCGACATGTGGGGATCGTTCAGCCCTGTGCCTGTTTGTGCCTGGCCGGCATCACTCAAATTCAACAGCGGGTTTTCGCCAACGCAACACATACTTTGTTGTCCCAAGATGAGGTAAAATCATTTCCCATCACCAATTGAGACCAGACAGAGATGCAGATTTACTTAAACGGCGTGGAAAAGCAAATTCCCGACGCACTGAACATGACCAAGCTGATCGAGTTACTCGATCTATCCGGCCAGCGTATTGCTGTGGAAGTCAATGAAGCGTTGGTGCCCCGCAGTACCTTCAACGAGTATCTGCTGGAAGAGCATGACCAAGTCGAGATCATACAGGCCGTAGGTGGCGGCTGAAACTGCACCCTCAGTTCCCCCATCCCATTCGAATCAATCAGCAACCAGAACCAGACCGATGCCAAACGATACCCAAAATGACAGTTTCAGCGTCGCCGGACGCCGTTTCAACTCCCGCCTGCTGGTCGGTACCGGCAAGTATAAAGATATGCCGGAGACCCGGGAGGCCATCGATGCCAGCGGCGCGGAGATCGTCACCATTGCGGTGCGCCGTACAAACATCGGCCAGGACCGGGATCAACCCAATATCCTCACCGTGCTGCCGCCCGACGAGTTCACCTATCTGCCGAACACGGCCGGTTGCTACGACGCCAAGACCGCAGTCCGGACCTGCCGTCTGGCGCGGGAACTGCTGGATGGCCACAACCTGGTCAAACTGGAAGTGCTGGGTGACGAGAAGACCCTGTTCCCCGATGTAGTGCAGACACTTGAAGCTGCGGAAGAGCTGATCAAGGACGGCTTCGATGTGATGGTCTACACCAACGACGATCCGATCATGGCCAAGCGGCTCGAGGAACTGGGCTGTGTGGCAGTGATGCCGTTGGCGGCACCCATCGGATCCGGCCTGGGCATACGCAACCGGCTCAACATCCTGACCATCGTGGAAAACGCCAAGGTCCCGGTACTGGTGGATGCCGGTGTCGGCACCGCCTCCGATGCCGCAGTGGCCATGGAACTGGGTTGCGACGGGGTACTCATGAACACCGCCATTGCCGCGGCAGACAACCCGGTGTTGATGGCTTCGGCCATGAAAAAGGCGATCCAGGCGGGACGTGAGGCCTACCTGGCGGGTCGGATGCAGGCCAAGCGCTTTGCCTCGGCCTCGTCACCGGTCGATGGGCTGTTTTTCTGACCATCCTCAGAACGCACCAGACCTATGTCGGTTGAGCAGTCTCATCGCCCCATTCGCAGTTATGTCCTGAGACAGGGCCGATTGACTGAAGGTCAACAGCGGGCGTTCCAGGCATTATGGCCGCACTATGGCCTGACCCTGGACCAACAGCCCCTGCGCTTCTCTTCACTCTTCGGGCGGGAGGCGCCGGTCACCCTGGAAATCGGCTTCGGCAATGGCGAAGCTCTGGCTCAGATTGCCGCCAGCCATCCCGAGCAGGACTTCCTGGGCGTCGAGGTGCATACACCCGGCGTGGGACACCTGATGCTCACACTGGCTGAGCAGGAGTCTGATAATGTACGCATCCTGCAGGCAGATGCCATGGAACTGCTGCGACACCATATGCCTGAAGCTGCCCTCGACCGGGTGCAGCTCTACTTTCCCGATCCATGGCATAAACGGCGCCACCACAAACGCCGCATCGTGCAACAGGCGTTTGCCGATCTCATTCACCAGGCACTGAAACCCGGTGGGGTGATCCACATGGCCACCGATTGGGAAGAGTATGCCCGGCAGATGCTGGATGTTTTCACCCGACACGACGGTTTTCGCAATCAGGCCGGAAAAGGCAACTTCTCCCCACGCCCGGATACACGACCGTTGACCAAATTCGAACAGCGGGGCCAGCGGCTTGGGCACGGGGTATGGGATCTTATTTTCGAGCGTAACAGTTGATGGGCAGCCTGACCTTAAAGCAGTTCCAATCACCCCTACTCGAACCCATAGAGCTGTATATCCCAGCGGGTCACTGCACCACCCTGAGCGGTCCTTCGGGAAGCGGCAAATCACGCCTGTTGAGAGCCCTGGCCGACCTCGACCCACACCAGGGCGAAGCCTGGCTTGACGAGCAGGAAATGACCGCCTTCAGCGGTCCGGCATGGCGCCGAGAAGTAGGATTGCTTCCCGCTGAGAGCGCCTGGTGGAAAGATCGTGTCGGCGACCACTTCCCGCACGTCGACAATGCCCTGCTGTCACTTCTCGATTTATCTCCAAACGCCATGCAGTGGGAGATCAGCCGTCTATCCAGCGGTGAGCGACAGCGCCTGGCTCTGGCAAGGCTGCTTGGCAATATGCCCCAGGTACTGCTGCTCGATGAACCCACCGCCAACCTGGATCAAAAAAACATCGACCGGGTCGAGGAGCTCATTGCTGAATGGCGCCGGCAACACAAGACCGCAGTACTCTGGATCTCCCATGATCCTGATCAACAACGGCGGGTCGGCGAGGAGTCCTTGCACATCGCAGACGGACGCCTGCAGGTAAAACGATGACACTCATAGAGTTGACCCCCCTCGACCTGGCGCTATCCGCAATTCTTGTGGTGGTACTGGCCCTGCTGTCGTTAAGACTCTCCCTCGGCATCGAACGTCAACTGTTGATTGCGGCCTTGCGCACGGTGGTCCAGTTGATCCTGCTCGGCCTGGTGTTGAAGTTTCTGTTCGTACAATCCCATCCCTTGTTGATCGCGCTCCTTGCGCTGTTCATGCTCTTCGTCGCGGGCTATGAAGTCATGGCCCGGCAACAACGCCATTTTCTCGGTATCTGGGGTATGGGGGTCGGCACCCTCTCGATGTTCATCTCCTCATTTACCGTCACCCTGATGGCACTCACGATCATCATTCAGGCCGAGCCCTGGTATTCAGTGCAGTACCTGATCCCCCTGCTGGGCATGCTGCTGGGAAACACCATGTCGGGCGTGGCCATCGCTCTGGACCACTTGACCCATAATTCCTGGCAGCAGCGGCAGCAGATCGAGGCGCGACTGATGCTGGGCCACACCTGGGAACAGGCAATTCGGGAGCTCCGGCGCAATGCCCTGCGCAGCGGTATGATACCGATCATCAATGCCATGGCGGCGGCCGGCGTAGTCAGTCTGCCGGGCATGATGACCGGTCAGATCCTGGCAGGCGCGCCACCGTTCGAGGCGAGTAAATATCAGATATTGATTATGCTGCTGATCGCGGCAGGTACCGGATTCGGCGCCATGGCCGCGGTATGGATCGGCTCGAAACACCTGTTCGACGATCGTGAACGACTGCGGCTCGACCGACTCAGCGCGGTTAAAAACTAGGGGCGATAAACGGTGATCACAATAGCCCCCTCCCACACCTGCTTAGGAGACTTCCCGCTCACCACGGACCAGTTTTATCACCAACAGCACAACCGGCAGTCCATGCATCAACAGATCGAAGATGTCGATAGGACGTTGCAGGGTACCGGCCGCCAGCATCTTCAGCTTCTCCCATAGATGGGGCTCCGGCACGAAAGGTGCCAATCCGAGCAATAAAGCCGGCAGCGCGACCATCTGCATCGGCAGCCTATCCAACCAATTAAACATCTTACCTCACCTATGGCTTCGTAATACGATTTACTATTATCCGCAAATCAACGCTAATAAACGCAAAAAAAATTATTTCAACATGTACGGCGGTTCACTTCCACTTACCTGTCACCGGTGCGGCAAGCCGCTCCTACACTAAAAAACAACGGCATCTTTTTACACATTCGCACGCAGGACCATGGGGAGCAAAAAACCATTTGCGTTTATTAGCGTTCATTCGCGGATTTTTTATGCTTAAGAACTTATCAGCAAAGGTATCAACACTCAGGACAGAGTGATCGATAAAGATCCGCGTCGGCCTCACTGAAACAACAGGCGATAATCTCGTCAAACGATTCTTTCCTTGCCTTCATGACACTCAGCGCCACCTCAGCCGCTTCCCGTTTCGGGTAGCCGTAGACCCCGGTACTGATGGCGGGAAAGGCTATGCTTCGACATCCCTTCTCAGCCGCCAGTGTCAGGCTGTTCTCATAGCAGGCACGGAGTAATGCGGGTTCACCCTGTCCACCGTTGCGCCAGACAGGGCCCACGGTATGGATGACCCAGGCTGCCGGAAGCTTGTAGCCGGGTGTCATTCGCGCCTCACCGGCAGGACAACCTCCCAGGGTTTTACAGATGGCCAGCAGTTCCGGGCCGGCCGCCCGATGGATGGCGCCATCCACACCGCCCCCCCCTAAAAGGGAGGAATTGGCTGCATTGACGATTGCATCCACTTCCAGCTTTGTAATATCTGCCGTTACAATGCTTATCTGTCCCATAATCTATACCTGCATGTCATATTCAACCCTCAATCTGCTGCTTGCCCTGTTGGCCTTGCTCTGGTTCTGGCGCGACAGTCTTCGGGTGCGTGAAATCGCCATACGGATCAGTCGCAACGCCTGTCAAAGCCATGGAGTGCAGTTTCTCGATCAGACCGTGGCCCTGCATCGGCTGGGAATTCGATGGCTTCGCAGCGGACTGAAACTGCGCCGTGTCTATGAGTTCGACTATAGTCTGGAAGGCTCGGGCCGGCGAACCGGATATGTGGTGATGGTGGGCACCGATAATGTCAGCCTGCATATCGATTTACCGTCGCGGGACATGGCCGACGGTTCAGAGTGAGACCAGGGTAAAAACCATTCCTGGTTACCCACCATTCTCAGCTATCCGCTCTCATCCCACCCCTCTCTCACGGTGGGTGTTGTAAAAGCAAGCCGCAAATAGACGCTAATCCGATAAGTCCGCAAATGAACCTATATTTAGTTTATAACAGTCCGGTATGGAGACGGCAGGTTAGCGTCTGTATGACACCATATTGTACTGTAAATATAAATAGTTGCGTTTATTCTTGGACACACAAAAATCATTTGCGGGTATTGGCGGCTCAGTTATATATCCCATTATCCCAAGTCACCGATTCAGTGGCTGAATATTGTGGGTATATATCAGGAAACTATTTGACCACCTTCAGGGACGGCCGTTTGCCCGGCGTGGTGGGATCGGGTTCATCGCCGGGATCGTCATCAAGATTCACCTCTTCTTCGGGAAATAGCATTCCCTGGCCATTCTCCTTGGCATAGATACCCATCACCGCGGCTGGAGGAATCAGAATATCCTCGGCTTTACCGCTAAATCGTGCGCTGAAACTGATCCAATCGTTACCCAGTTCAAGAGCAGAGACAGCGGAGGGATCCACGTTCAGGATAATGCGTCCCTCTTCCACGAACTGATCCGGCACTACCACACCCTCTACCTCGGTGTTGACCATCAGGTAGGGTGTAGTGCCGTTATCGACCAACCAGTCATAGAGTGCACGTATCAGGTAGGGTCGATTGGATGACATATCTGTCATATCAATTAGGGCCTGTTAACACTAATCCGATCAGCCCTGCTGGGGCTATTTTTTCGTCCAGAAAGGCAGCATGAGCGATGTGTAGTTATTCTACATGAGTGAATGCTAACACCGCTGGGCGGAAAAATAGCCCCAGCCCTACGGGTTGTGCCTGAAAAAGCGCCACTCGGCGTTACTCGTCGTTCATTTGGAACAACCAAACCTCTCTCCTCGCGCCTTGATTGGCGCTTTTTCAGGCGCAACAGGGCTGATCGGATTAGTGTTAACAGGCCCTAACCGCGCATCTCCTGTTCGGCCTCTGAAAGACTCTTGATGAACGACTCTTTTTCGAACAGGCGTTTGGTGTATTCATGTACGCCTTTCGCACTCGCGGGTATCTCCACGCCCAACTCCTGCAGGCGCCAGAGCAAGGGAGCGATGGCGCAATCGACCAAGGTAAACTCCTCACTCATGAAGAAGGGTTTGGCGTTGAACACCGGCGAAGTGGAAATGAGACTTTCACGTAGTTCCTTGCGCGCCTTTGCCGCCTCTTTCTTACCGCTGAGGATGATATCCATGAGGCTGTACCAGTCGTTATCCACGCGGTACATCAACAGACGCGAGGTAGAGCGTGAAACCGGGTCCACAGGCAACAGCGGCGGATGGGGGAACCGCTCGTCCAGATACTCCATGATAATGCGGGATTCGTAGAGCTTTAAATCCCTGTCCACCAGGGTGGGAAGGGTACCGTACGGATTGAGTTCCATCACCTCTTCCGGCACGTTGAGCGGATCGATATCAGATACTTCATAGGTGATGTTCTTCTCCGCCAGCACCAGTCTGACTCGATGACAATAGGGGTCGGTCGGATCCGAATAGAGGGTCATCACTGAACGTTTGTTCGCAACTGCCGCCATTTATAGCCTCTCTCCAGGGTGTCCTTCATGCCATGCGGAATGTTCGCCTGGCAGCGGAATATAGTGTGTTGTGAAATCAAAAAAGGCGCACAGTATAACGCAACTGTGCGCCTTTTTGGCAGATCATGTCGAAAGTGTTTTAGTGTACGTCCTTCCAGTACTCTTTCTTGAGCATGTAGGCCAGCACAAAAAATACCGCAATGAACAGTAAAACCCAGACGCCCAGGCGCTTGCGCTCCATCTGTATCGGCTCACCGATGTAGCTCATGAATGCAGTCAGATCCCGGGCGACTTGATCATACTCTTCGGCGCTCAGCAGCCCCTCGGAGACGGGTTCGAAATGGTCGAACCTCTCCACATCGTTACCGGCCGCATCCTTCTCGAGTTTGAAAACAGCCTTCTGCGCACCTTGCAGCTCCCACAATACGTGGGGCATGCCCACATCCGGAAACACAATGTTATTGACACCGAATGGGCGCTTCTCATCCAGATAAAAGCTGCGCAGATAGGTGTAGATCCAGTCCACGCCACGGGCGCGGGCAATCACGCTCAGGTCAGGCGGAGGACTACCGAACCATTCAGTGCCCTGTTCCGCAGTCATGGCGATCTTCATGGTGTCACCGATCTTGTCGGTGGTGAACATCAGATTTTCGATCACTTCGGTTTCCGTCAGACCGAGATCCCTGGCGGTACGGTTATAGCGCTGAAAATGGGCCGAATGGCAACTCAGGCAATAGTTGACGAAGTACTTGGCGCCACGCTGGAGTGAGGCCTGATCACCCAAATCGATATCGGCATCATCCAGATGCGCCCCGCCGCCTGCTGCAAGTCCCAGCATGGGGGCCGCGGCTAATAGAAGTGCAACAATCAGCTTTTTCATTCGGTCACCCTCTCAGGCACTGGTTTGGTCTTATCCATTTTGCTGTAAATCGGCATTAATAAGAAAAAGGCAAAATAGTAGATTGTGCCAATCTGCGCCATCAGCTTGTACAGGTCGGTGGTTGGCTGTGTGCCGAGATAACCGAGGATGATGAAGTCGATGACGAACAGCCATAGCATGATCTTATAAAGCGAACCCTTGTAACGGATCGATTTAACCGGGCTGCGATCCAGCCAGGGAAGGAAGAACATCACCAGAATGGAGGCGAACATGGCCACCACGCCGGGGAAGGCCGATCCCGCTATCGAGGGAACCGCCCGCAAGATGGCGTAGAAGGGCGTGAAGTACCATACAGGCGCGATATGCTCCGGTGTCTTCAATGGATTGGCCGGTTCGAAATTGGGATGCTCGATGAAGTACCCCCCCATCTCCGGCGCGAAGAAGACAACCACAGAGAACAGGAACAGGAAGCCCGCCACACCGGCGATATCCTTTACCGAATAGTAGGGATGAAAGGGGATACCGTCAGCGGGGGCGCTGTCACTCCAGCGATTACCCTTCGGACCCTTCTTTATTTCGATGCCATCCGGATTGTTGGAGCCGACCTTGTGCAGGGCGACAATGTGGATGAACACCAGTGCGGCCAGCAGGAACGGCAGCAGGAAATGAAGGGCGAAGAAACGGTTCAGGGTGGCGTCGGAGATGACATAGTCACCACGTACCCAGACACCCAGGTCGGGGCCGATCACCGGTACCGCCGAGAAGAGGTTGACGATAACCTGGGCGCCCCAGTAGGACATCTGACCCCAGGGAAGCAGATAGCCGAAAAAGGCGGTGGCCATCATCGCCAGATAAATGATCACGCCGATGATCCACAACAGTTCTCTGGGCTTACGATAGGAACCGTACATCAAACCACGGAACATGTGCAGGTAGATGACGACGAAGAAGGCGGACGCACCGGTAGAGTGCATGTAGCGAATCAGCCAACCCCAATCAACATCACGCATGATGTATTCAACTGAGCCAAACGCCAGTTCTGCATCGGGTTTGTAACTCATCGCCAGCCAAACACCGGTGACAATCTGGATCACCAACACCAGCATCCCCAGTGAGCCCATGAAGTACCAGAAGTTGAAATTCTTCGGTGCATAATATTCGGCCAGATGCTCGTTCCAGACCTTGGTCATGGGATAACGGTCATCGATCCAGCCCATAAAATTTTTCATCATGCTCATCAGGCTGCTCCTCCATCGGCACCGATCAGAATTCTTGAATCAGAGAGATACTGATAGGGGGGGATTTCTAAGTTCTTTGGTGCAGGAACGCCAGCATATACCCGGCCGGCCAGGTCGAATTTTGAACCGTGGCAGGGGCAGAAGAAACCGCCCTTCCATTCAGGACCCAGGTCTTCCGGGGCAATTTCCGGTCGGTAGGTGGGCGAGCAACCCAGATGGGTGCAGATACCGACGGCTACCAGATATTCGCCTTTGATGGCGCGTTCGGGATTTTTACAGTAATCCGGTTGTTGCCCGGTATCATCCGAAGCGGGATCTTCCAGAATGCTATCCAATCCGCTGAGATCCTGCAGATTCTGCTCGGTACGGTGTACGATCCATACCGGCTTACCCCGCCATTTGACACGCATCAGCTGTCCAGGCTCGAGCTTGCCGATATCCGCCTCCACAGGCGCACCAGCCGCTTTGGCTTTTTCGCTGGGGGCCCAGGCCGCCAGGAATGGATAGATCACAAAACCGGTGCCAACTGCCCCAACCGCACTGGTAGCAAGCGTTAGGGTACGCCGCTTCTTCAAATCAACGCCATCTGCGCTCATAGATAGACTCCACAGATACTGAAACGAGCTGGATCGGGGCCTAAACGGTCCGTGCGCAGCCCCATATTCAGGACATTAGAATATAGTTAATAAACCATAAAAATTAACCGAGCATTTTCCATCAAGCGGCTTTGCAGGTCAAGATGGATTCATCTTCAAAGCACAATGGTTAAGCCAAGGTTACTGTCGAGTGACAATCAGACGGGATTTTCCACGTCTACAAACCGATGCTCGAGGGAAAACCTTTCAGCCAAATGCCTTCCGAGGGCCTGAACGCCATAACGTTCGGTGGCATGATGTCCGGCTGCATAATAGTGAATACCCAGCTCTCTGGCGAGATGGACGGTCTGTTCCGAGATCTCCCCGGAAATATAGGCATCCAGCCCTTGCTCAGCGGCCTGTTCGACAGATCCCTGTGCGGCGCCGGTGCACCAGCCGATACGTGAAAGGGGTTTATCATCGGGCGCTATATGTGTCGGTATTCTATCGAGACGATCACCGATGCGAAGTGCAAGGGCTTTTGCCGAAACAGGATCCGAGAGTGTGGTGTGCCAAATCAGGGAACCATCCGAGAGTGGTTCCGCGGGAATCAGGCCCAGTCTCTCACCCAACTGTCTGTTATTGCCATATTCGGCATGGGCATCCAAAGGCAGGTGATAGGCCAGCAGCGCGGTCCGCTGTCTGAACAGGGCGCCCACCCGCTTGGCTTTCAAACCACGCAACGGTAATCCCTCCCCCCTCCAGAAATAACCATGATGCACCAACAGGGCATCCGCCTCCCAATCCTCAGCCGCTTCGATCAGCGCCTGACAGGCAGTGACCCCCAGCATCAGTTTTTCCACCTGTTGCCCAGCCTCTACCTGCAGACCGTTGGGGCAGTAGTCATTAAATTCATCCACCTTCAACAGTTCATTACAGTAGGATTCGAGCGACAGAAGATCAATCATGGTATGTTTGCCAAAAAACAGATATCGGTTGCAGTAAGCGTCAACATGATCATAACGGGTTCAGCGTTCCAGTGGTATTTCCTGGCAGGATGCGACACCCCGGAGATGGAACGCCCATGCCAGGCATTGCAGCACAGGCTGGCCGCTGTCCGCAAACACCATGAAACACCAGACTGATTGACTCGAATTCGATGCGTATACAAAAACTTCTTTCACTGCTTCTTACCGCCTTGACTGCCGGACTGGCGGGGGCCTTCGTAACCCTCTATCTGCTCCCGGAGCAGGTGGAGAAGACGGCTGCGATTAAGCAACCCGAAATATCGGTACCGGCAATTGAAACACCGCGGCAACGCGGCCCCTTTTCTTATGCTGAGGCCGTGACGCGGGCAGCGCCATCCGTGGTTAATATCTTCACCGCCAAGATCACCACGGAATCCCAGTCTCTGCGCTTCCGGGACCCATTGCTGCAGCATCTTTTCGGCAATATGCTGCCGGAAAAGACGCGCCAACGCCTCGATACCAGCCTCGGCTCGGGTGTGATCGTCTCGGAGGATGGTTATTTATTGACCAATCACCATGTCATCGAGGGAGCGGATGAAATCAAGGTTGTTCTGGCCAACGGCAAGAGCGTCAGCGTCAGCATCGTCGGCAGTGATGCCGAATCGGATGTGGCTGTATTGAAGATCGATACAGACACCCCGTTACAGGCGATTCAGATCAACCAAACGGATTCACAACAGGTTGGGGATGTCGTGCTCGCTATCGGAAATCCATTCGGTGTCGGTCAGACTGTCACCATGGGTATCATCAGCGCCACCGGCCGCTCCCATCTCGGTATCAATACCTTTGAAAACTTCATCCAGACCGATGCGGCCATCAACCCGGGCAACTCAGGCGGCGCCCTGGTGAATGCCCGCGGAGAGCTGATCGGCATCAATACCGCGATCTTCTCCAAAACAGGCGGTTCGCACGGCATCGGTTTTGCCATACCCTTCGATCTCGCCGAAGGTATCATGCAGCAACTGATTACGACTGGACACGTAGTCAGGGGATGGCTGGGAATACAGGGTCAGGATGTATCGGAAAAACTGGCGGAGGCATTCAGCCTGCGCAATGCCGAGGGAATACTGGTGACCGGCGT
Organism: Candidatus Thiodiazotropha sp. LNASS1; assembly: GCF_964212655.1. Taxonomy (NCBI): domain Bacteria; kingdom Pseudomonadati; phylum Pseudomonadota; class Gammaproteobacteria; order Chromatiales; family Sedimenticolaceae; genus Candidatus Thiodiazotropha; species Candidatus Thiodiazotropha sp. LNASS1. Next base: position 2,726,393 of record NZ_OZ156465.1, read on the forward strand.
CATGGAAGAAGGCCCGGCAAGTAAAGCGGGATTACGGCCAGGCGATGTCATCACCCGCATCAATGAGACCGAGATCGATAATTCTCAACAGCTGGTACAACTCATCGCCAGTCAACCCCCCGGAACGCATCTGACCATCGGAGGCTGGCGTGGAAACGAGCAAATCGAATTGGAGACCATTTCCGGGGAGCGTCCCAAACTCAAATAGGGGAGGATAATTGATATCGCTTCTACCATCGGCGACCTGACCTATACTGAAAGCTGTATCAACAGGAGCACACACCATGAAACACGCCGAAGAGATCGAAAGGATCATCGATACCGTCGGCAAGACACTTGACAGTAAATTATCGCCGACTGAAAGAATCCACTTGCACCAGGCCTTGATGAAATCCCTGGACGAAACCCCTGCGGACGGCAACAGGCCACAATACAAACAGGTTACGATCCTGTTATCGGACTTGCGCGGCTTCACCGCCATCGCCGAACGCTATCCACCGGAAACGGTTATCAAAGTCCTGAACCTCTACTTCTCCCGGATGTGCGAAATCATCTTCAGTTTTGGCGGTAGTATCGATAAATTCATGGGCGATTCAATCATGGCGCTGTTTGGTCTGACCGAGCGCAAAGAGGACGACCTGGAAAGGGCAATCGCCTGCGCAGTTGAGATGCAACGGGCGATGCTGGAAATCAATTCAGAGAATAACAAGCATGGATATCCAAGACTATTCATGGGTATCGGCATCAATACCGGCGAGGTGGTAGCCGGACATCTGGGTTCTGAACTCCACCACGAATACACTGTCATAGGAGACGAAGTCAATCTTGCCTCACGCATTGAGGCCTACAGCCTGCGCGGGCAGATTCTGTTAAGTGAGCGGGTCAGGGAAATGGCCCAGGCGTACATTGAGACATCCCCCCCGAATCATGTCATGGTGAAGGGCAAGCAGGTGCCGGTTTCACTCTACGAACTACTGTCAACCCACCGGCCCCGCCACATGGAAGTACCCCGGGTAGAGTCGCGCCGCAGTCCACGTATTGAAGTCGATTTTCCGATTGCATTCCACACCCTGCAAAATAAGGTCGTGTCGGATAAGAGCTACTCCGGCCGTGCCGTCGATCTCAGTTACAATGGCCTACAGGCCAATCTGCCGGTTGAGCTCGAGATCCTCTCCGATATCCAGATCACTCTCTATACCTCATTGATGAGTGAACAGAGCAGCCACATCTACGCCAAGATCCTGGACTGTGAAAAGCACGATGGCAACTGGTTGAGTCGTATGGAATTTACCGGTATTGATGACACAGGCCAGGCCGCGATCAAAAACTACATCGATCAGACCATAGGCAGGCATTAAACCCCGATCGGCAGCTGGCGACATTTCAGTTGCCGGAAGAAGCTTGAATAGTGGTAAAGTCGCGGTTTACTCCAGATTTCGTTATCATTCTTCGTCTTTTTTCTGTTCTAGGGCTTGTTAGGGCCTATTAACACTGAGATCCAACAATATCGCTACAGCGGTGAATCAGGAACACCATGGATAAACTGATTATTCGGGGGGGCACCCCTCTGTCAGGTGAAGTACGTATCGCCGGCGCCAAGAACGCCGCTTTGCCGATTTTGGCCGCCACCCTGCTGTCAGACGGTCCCATGCGTGTGGGCAATGTGCCTCATCTGCACGATATCACTACCACCATGGAGTTGCTTGGCGGTATGGGCGCCTCTTTGATGGTGGATGAGAAAATGGGAATCGAGGTCGATTCCAACACCATCAACAAATTCAGCGCCCCCTATGAATTAGTCAAGACCATGCGCGCCTCCATCCTGGTGCTCGGCCCCCTGTTGGCCCGTTTCGGACACGCTGATGTCTCCCTTCCCGGCGGTTGTGCCATCGGTTCCCGCCCGGTCAACCTGCATATCGAGGGATTGCGCGCCATGGGTGCCGATATCGAAGTGGAAAACGGTTACATTCGCTCCCGCTGTAAACGCCTGCATGGCGCCAGGATCGTGATGGATATGGTCACTGTGACGGGTACGGAAAACCTGATGATGGCCGCGGCCCTCGCTGAAGGTACCAGTCTGATTGAAAATGCCGCTCGTGAACCGGAGGTGGTGGACCTGGCGGAGTGCCTCAACAAGATGGGCGCCAAAATCTCAGGGGCAGGTTCTCCGAATATCTGTATCGAGGGGGTGGAGAGTCTGAAGGGAACCGAATATAACGTGCTTCCCGACCGGATCGAAACCGGAACCTTTCTGGTGGCTGCGGCCATTACTCAGGGCAACATCAAGGTACGAGACACCCGCTCGGAGCTGGTCGACTCTGTGTTGCAGAAATTGCGTGAGGCCGGGGCTGAAATCGAAATCGGTGAGGATTGGATCAGCCTTGACATGAAAGGCAGACGACCGATGGCAGTGGATGTCTACACGGCACCCTATCCGGCTTTTCCCACCGACATGCAGGCACAGTTCACAGCATTGAATTCAGTCGCTGAAGGCGTCGGTATCGTCACCGAAACCATCTTTGAAAACCGTTTCATGCATGTCCAAGAACTTCAGCGCATGGGGGCGCAGATCAAACTCGAGGGAAACACTGCGATCTGTACCGGCGCCAACAACCTGACAGGCGCACCGGTGATGGCCACCGATCTGCGCGCCTCGGCCAGTCTGGTGCTGGCAGGATTGGTGGCAGAGGGTGAAACCCTGGTAGATCGTATCTACCACATTGATCGCGGCTACCAGAATATCGAGGAGAAGCTGGCCGGCCTAGGCGGTGAAATCAGACGCCTTCCCAGCTAACAGCTGCCAGCGGTCAGCCGCCAGCTACCAGCCAGACCCCGGTGTCCGGTACACTGCTGGCCGCTGGCCGCCACTTCATATATCCTTCCACCTCCGAAACCGTGCGAAGCGTAACCGAGCCATGATATTTGACGCACCCATTACCATCGCGCTCTCCAAGGGGCGCATTTTCAACCAGAGTCTGCCCTTGCTGGCCCATGCCGGTATCGAACCCGCAGATGATCCTGATACCAGTCGCAAGTTGATTCTTGACACCAATCATGAGCAGGTGAAACTGGTCATCATCCGGGCAACGGACGTTCCCACCTATGTTGAATATGGCGCCGCTGACCTGGGTATCGCCGGAAAGGACGTGTTACTGGAGCATGGGGGTGATGGCCTGTATGAGCCACTGGATCTGAAGATCGCACAATGCCGGATGATGACAGCCGGTTACCCCGACAGGAAACAAAACAACGGACGGTTGCGGATCGCCACCAAATACGTAAAGAGTGCGCAGCGCTATTTCGCCACCAAAGGGGAACAGGTTGAGATTATCAAGCTCTACGGCTCCATGGAGCTTGCACCGATCGTCGGCCTGTCCGATCTGATCGTCGATCTGGTGGAGAGCGGCAATACCCTCAAGGCCAACGGACTGGTGCCGCTCGAACATATTGCCGACATCAGCTCCAGGCTGGTGGTCAATAAGGCGTCTTGGAAGATGAAACACGGCCTGGTCATGCAACTGATCGATGCCTTTCGGGATGCGGTATCGCAACCTTCAACCTGAATAGTCAGTAGAAGCCATTATGAGCGAAATACGCAAACTATCGACCAGCGACACTGATTTCCGGCAACAACTCGATGCACTGCTTGCCTGGGAGTCGGTCTCCGACACCGCGGTGAACGACACCGTAAATGAGATCATTCAGGCGATTCGCAGTAAGGGTGACGCTGCCCTGGTGGCGTTCACCAACCGCTTCGACCGCTGGCAGGCAACACAGCCTGGCGATCTGGAAATTACGTTGGATCGCCTGCAACAGGCCTGGAATACTATACCGGCGGTACAGCGCGAGGCACTGGAACTCTCCGCCAACCGGGTCCGTGCCTATGCCGAACATCAGATTATGGACTCCTGGTCCTACACTGAACCAGACGGCACCCTGCTGGGTCAGCAGGTAACCCCTCTGGATAGAGTGGGCCTGTATGTACCGGGCGGCAAGGCCGCCTATCCCTCGTCGGTATTGATGAATGCCATCCCCGCCAAGGTCGCCGGTGTGGCTGAACTGATCATGGTTGTGCCGACCCCCGACGGTGAACTCAATGAGCTGGTGCTGGCAGCTGCCCATGTCTCCGGCGTCGACCGGGTATTCGCCATTGGCGGCGCACAGGCGGTGGCAGCCCTTGCCTACGGCACCGAGAGCGTCCCACCAGTGGACAAGATCGTCGGCCCGGGAAACATCTATGTCGCCACCGCCAAACGGGCGGTGTTCGGACAGGTGGGCATCGATATGGTGGCGGGTCCATCGGAGATCCTGATCATCTGTGACGGCGATACCGATCCGGACTGGATCGCCATGGATCTGTTCTCCCAGGCGGAGCATGACGAAGATGCCCAATCGATACTGCTCTCCCCCGATACAGCCTTTCTTCAACAGGTAAGTGACAGCATCGACAAATTGCTGCCGACCATGGAGCGACAGGAGATCATCGCCACCGCGTTACAAATCCGCGGAGCGTTGATTCACGTCAAGGATATGGAAGAAGCGGTCGAGGTGGCCAATCACATCGCACCGGAGCATCTCGAACTATCGGTGGCCGATCCCCAGGCACTGGTTAAACAGATACGCCATGCGGGCGCCGTTTTCATGGGCAGATATACCGCAGAGGCGATGGGCGACTACTGCGCAGGTCCTAACCACGTCTTGCCGACCTCGCGCACCGCACGCTTCTCATCCCCCCTGGGGGTGTATGATTTTCAAAAGCGCTCCAGCTTGATCATGGCATCTGCCGAGGGCGCCGATAATCTGGCCAGGACATCATCCGTCATGGCCAGGGGTGAAGGGCTCACTGCCCACGCCCGTTCTGCAGAGTATCGGTTTAAGCAAACGCAGGATTAGGCGGGTTCCATATCGCTGCCCACCACTCATATTGATTGGTAGACTGTTTCCGTGAAGGTATGAAAAAATCAGGATTTTCTAACGATGAGCCGCTACTGGAGCCCCATTGTCGATCAACTCTCACCCTATGTCCCGGGTGAACAGCCGCGCATCGACAACCTGATCAAACTCAACACTAACGAAAATCCCTATGGGCCGTCGCCACAGGTGATTGAGGCCATCAATAATGTTGTCGGCGATGGGTTGCGACTCTATCCCGACCCCAGCTCCACCGGCTTACGGGAAACGGTGGCCGACTACTACGGCTTGACTGCGGAACAGGTCTTTGTAGGTAACGGCTCGGACGAGGTGCTTGCCCATGCCTTCTTTGCCTTCTTTCAGCAATCCCGGCCGCTGCTGTTTCCCGACATCACCTACAGCTTCTATCCGGTCTATTGCCGATTGTACGGCATCGAGTACCAGACGATTCCCCTCGATAATGCGTTCAAGCTCGATCTCGAACCCTATATTCAAGCCAACGGCGGCATCGTTTTTCCCAACCCGAATGCGCCCACCGGCTGTCTGTTGTCACTGCAGCGGATCGAGCGGCTACTCGAACGCAACCGGGATTCCGTGGTGGTGATCGATGAGGCCTATATCGACTTTGGTGGAGAAAGTGCGGTGGCACTGGTGAACCGTTATCCCAATCTGCTGGTGACACAGACACTCTCCAAATCCCGCGCCCTGGCCGGCCTGCGCATCGGACTGGCAATGGGCAGTTCAGAATTGATCGAGGCGCTTGTCAGGGTAAAGGACAGTTTCAACTCCTACCCCATCGATCGCGTTGCCGCGGCTGCGGCAACCGCCTCCTTCAACGATGAGGATTATTTCAGAAAGGTATGCCGCCGGATCATCGAATCCAGAGAACTTCTAAGCAGCAAACTGAGAACCTTGGGATTTCAGTTACTTCCCTCTGCCGCCAATTTCGTATTTGTCCATCACCCATTGCGGGATGCGTCGGTGATCGCTGCGAAACTGCGTGAGCAAGGGGTCATCGTCCGTCATTTCCGGCAACCGAGAATCGACGGCCATCTGCGCATCACCATCGGAACTCCAACACAGAATCAACAACTGATCGAGGCACTCGAAAGCCTCCGGCTATCGGCCTAAACCTCCGCCAACAACCGATCGATCATCGACGATGCCTGCCCCAGATAGCCACTACCGAAAAGGTTGAGGTGGTTCAGAATATGGTAGAGGTTATAGAGGATCTTACGGGTCGAGTAGCCGGCGGCAAGCGGCCATGCCTCCCGGTAGGCATCATAGAATCGGTTGCCGAAGCCGCCGAAAAGTTCGGTCATGGCCAGATCCGCCTCCCGGTCTCCATAGTAGACGGCCGGATCGAAGATGACAGGATCGCCCTCGCTTGTGTAGGCCATGTTTCCTCCCCATAGATCCCCATGCAGCAGCGACGGTTGCGGCTGATGATCGATGAGCACATGGAAGTGGTCCATAAGTCGTTCACCCTTGCGTTGCAGGCTACCACCGTAACCGTTCCTTTCGGCAAGACGCAGCTGAAAGCCAAGTCGACGGTCGCGCCAAAAGTCGATCCAGTTGTCACAGGTTTGATTCTCTTGCGGTGTCGAACCGATGGTATTATCCCGCAACCAGCCATAGCCGGGCTGACTGTTGCGATGCATTGCCGCCAGTTGATGCCCCGCCAGATCACTGCCGTTGCGGCCGGCATGCCCCATTTCGATATATTCCATGACCAGATAGGATTGTTTATCACTCAAACCAAAACAGAGAGGTTGCGGGACCCTGATCGTATTGGTCTCCGCCATCGATCTCAGTCCATCCGCCTCCGCCTCGAACATATCCAGCAGGGCTGCACGATTCAGCTTCACGAAATAGGTCCGTTCACCATCCATCAAGCGTACCCCGGTATTGATGCATCCCCCACCCACATGTCTCGGCTCCAACGGATTGAACGGCTTAGCTGTTGTCTGCGCGATATGTTGCGCAATGATTTGCCATTGAGTCACGACAGTGCCCCCTCCCCTCAACTTGTTGTAACAGAGTATCAGGGCCAGTTGACATGAATCCAATAGGTCCCAATTCCTCTATTCCGCAACTACCGACAGTGCCACATCCGTCATTCTCTCAGCTCCGCGGAAACAGGCAAAAAACCAGGTCTTGGCAAGCCTGTTTCAGAATGGAGTTGTTGTATTCATACAACAGCCTCACCCAACATCTCGTGACAGCGGGTTGAGTCTCTGCGTAAGCGGTTACTGACGCGTAAAGCCTTGTTTATACACACTGCCTCTCGTGTTGCAATACAGCATCAAGTGAAAACGCTTTATTAACAAATTAGAACAATCTAATTTACTATAAATACTTGTAACGATTGGTATAAATAAAAATGGTGAAAAACTGGTCAAATTAATAGGAATCCAGTTATAACAAGGCTTTTGGTTGAATATTCTGAAATTACACACAAAGTTATCCACAGATGTTGTGGAAAATTATCGCCGCTCCCCGCAACTGCCATTCAGATTAAATCCGACCTCGAATCTGCGCCCATGATACAGTCTCCGGCATGGCTTCAGACCCTATATTACAGATTGCGTTACCCGGTCCTTTAAGGGTGTTGTACGACTATCTGCCACCTGAAAATCCACCTCACAATACGGCTGTCGGATGTCGCTATCAAATTCCTTTCGGGCGCAGTAGCCGTATCGGCATCCTGATGGCGATAAACGCCAAAAGCGATGTTCCACCGGACCGGCTGAAGCGGGCGTTGAGGCAGATCGATACACAACCCCTGCTTGGCTCATCGGATCTTCGCCTGCTGCACTGGGCCGCAAATTATTATCAACACCCCTTGGGGGATGTGATCTTCCACGCCCTACCGGTCACATTGCGCAAACACTCCAGCCGATCAGGAAGCAGACAAAATGGCGTTCGTCTCACCACCTTGGGTAACACAGTCAATCCTGAGTCTTTACGCCAGGCGCCAAAACAACTGGCACTGATGCGGGCACTTTCGCAAACACCTGAAGGGATGGAGCGCACAATCCTGATGCAACGTTTGCAGATCTCCCAGTCGGTGGTCCGAGTACTGCTTGAGAAGGGCTGGATTGAGCGCTGCCAAATCCCGGAGTCGCCACAACCCGTCACTTCGTATTCGAATGACATCGATCTCAATAGCGAACAGCGGGAGGCAGTCGATCAGGTATACCGGCAGCTGGGAAGATTCAGACCCTTTCTGCTCCACGGCGTAACCGGGAGCGGTAAGACTGAAGTCTACCTGCGCCTGATCGAAACCGTCGTCGGCAGGGGGCAACAGGCTCTGTTGCTGGTACCAGAGATCGGTCTGACACCACAACTGTTGCAGCGCTTCCAAAAAAGCATGGGTGCAGGCGTGGCGGTACTCCACTCAGCCCTCGCCGATGGTGAACGGGAGAGGGTGTGGCAGACGTTACGCCGTGGTCAGCGGCCGATCCTGATCGGTACCCGTTCCGCGGTTTTCACACCGATGCCCAACCTGGGTCTGATCATCGTCGATGAGGAGCACGACCTCTCCTACAAACAGCAGGAGGGATTTCGCTACTCCGCCAGAGACCTGGCGCTGGTGCGTGGACAGCAGTGCGGCTGCCCGGTCGTACTTGGCTCCGCGACACCCTCTCTGGAATCCCTGCGTAATGTGGCTGAGGGGCGCTATACCCGATTGAGCCTGCCGCAACGGGTCGGCAATGCCCGGATACCACCGCTGATGCTGCTGGATATTCGCAACGTTCATCTCGATGGCGGGCTTTCACCCGCATTGATCAAGCAACTTCGACAGACCCTCGATGCCGACGAACAGGCTCTGCTGTTCCTCAACCGGCGTGGTTATGCGCCGATGCTCACCTGCCACGCGTGCGGCTGGCTGACCGATTGCCCCCGCTGCGACGCACGCATGACGCACCACCGGCAACTGCAGCTGCTATGGTGCCACCATTGCGGCCATCAGCGCCGTGAACCCAACCAATGCCCGGAATGCGGCTGTCCCGATCTGCGGCCGCTGGGACAGGGAACCGAGCGTGTGGAAGAGGCCCTGCAAAGACACTTCCCCGGCACCCCCCTGGCACGCATCGACCGCGACTCCACCAGCCGCAAGGGTGCCTTGGAACAGATCCTGTCCCGCATCAAAGCCGGCGAGTTTCCACTTCTCCTGGGTACCCAAATGTTGGCCAAGGGCCACCATTTCCCGGATGTCACACTGGTCGCCATACTGGATGTGGATCAAGGATTGTTCGGCGCTGACTTCCGTGCCTCTGAGCGCATGGCGCAACTGGTATTGCAGGTGGCGGGCAGAGCCGGCAGGGCAGAGCGCCCCGGCAGGGTATTGATCCAGACACGTCATCCTGACCATCCCCTGATGCAGCTACTGACCAAGCATGGTTATGAGGCCTTTGCCGACGAGGCACTCGAAGAGCGTCGCGCGGCCGCCTTCCCGCCTTACTCCCACCAGGTATTGCTGCGCGCCGAATCGGCCAAGGCCGCAGACCCGGAGAACTTTCTCAATCAGGCGATCAAGGTCGGCAGGGCGCTGAACGGCAACGGTTCCATTGAATTCTGGGGTCCCGTACCCGCACCCATGGCGCGCAAGGCCGGTAAGACCCGGGCCCATCTGCTGATCCAATCCACACATCGCCAGCCGCTGCATCAGTGGCTGACAAAATGGGTTTCCGAGATCGCCCGGTTGTCCGAAGCACGCAGAGTACGTTGGTCGATAGATGTGGATCCGCAGGAGATGCTGTGAGTCCAGGGCCAGTCAATAATGATCCAACCGGCCCTATGGATCGAATTATCCCCCCGGATCGTGAAGAAAATTGGCCAGATCGTCCTGGGACATATTGAATATTCCACCCTCTTGCCTGTCATGATCAGTATCCACTTCATCCATGAAGAGCACCCAGAGTGCGCCTTTGTCCGTACCGCCATCATCGTCGAGGCTGGCGCCAACCACTAAGTCGTTTATATCATCGCCATCCAGGTCCCCCAATTGAGCAACAGCTGCGCCGAATTGGTCGCCGCTGTCGAGATCTCCATCGAAACCGCCCTCTGTATCGGAAATCTTCGAAGATGAGATAACCTCACCATCGACTTCCAAAAACAGGACCCAGACGGCACCCCGTTCAGCACCGCCATCATCACTCTGTTTCGCGCCTACCACCAGATCATCCGTGCCGTCACTGTTGATATCCCCGAAATTGGCAAGCGCACCGCCAAACCGGTCGTTGTCACTAAGCTGCCCGTCGAATGATGCGCGGTTTTGCGATATGCGCTTCTTGGATTCAACCGTTCCGTCAGCATTCAGAAACAGAATCCACACGGCACCCCGCTCAGGGCCACCATCATCATCGCCACTCACGCCTACAGCGAGATCGGTCACGCCATCGCCGTTAAGATCGCCAATCTCAGTCACGGCAGTGCCGAAATGGTCTTCATCATCCAGATCACGGTCGAGGTTACCCTCGTCCGAGGATATCTTTTGTGACGATAGAACCGTACCATCACTGTTCATAAAGAGTATCCAGACTGCACCCCGGTCGGTTCCTCCATCATCATCGTAAGGCACGCCAACCGCCAGATCGGTGACCCCATCGTTATTCAGATCGCCGATACTGGCCAGGGCGTGGGCAAACTGATCATTGTCGTCCAGATCCCCTTCGAACTCGCCTTCATCTTGCGAGATCTTCTGCTCCGAAATGACCGTGCCATCACCATTGAGAAACAGGATCCAGACTGCCCCCTTGTCGGTGCCGGCATCATCATCCAGCGGGGCGCCCACGGCGATATCCAGAAAGCCATCTCCGTTCAGATCGCCGAGGGGGGCGATGGCACGACCGAACTGATCACCGTCATCCAGATCGCCGGTGAAATCCCCCGAATCATCCGAGATCTTTTGATGGGTATCGACCTTTCCATCGCTGTCCATGAACAGTATCCATACTGCGCCCCTATTCTCCCCATCGTCGTCATCGAATGGCGCACCCACGGCAAGATCGATAACCCCATCAACCTCCAGGTCACCGATATTGGCCAAGGCAAGGCCGAACTGATCCTGCACATCCAGGTCACCGTTAAAGTTCCCCTTCTCCTCGGATATCTTTTGCTCGGAATCAACGTCTGTTGAATAAGAGACCGAACAGCCTGTCACCAACAGCACCAGGCAAAGTGCTATTGGATAGACGAGAGAGAAAGAGAAGTGCTGCATGTGTGATTGATCCATCAAAAAACCTTTTCTATACCTACCTGGATAATGCGAAACCACCAAAAGCGGTACGGATCGGAGACATATTCGAAAACAGTCTATCCGTCTACCAAGTATATATCCTAAGTGGGCATGTCCACACAATTCCGTTTGCTGTTATTGGGCTTAGTTTGGTTTTGTATCTAAGCTTTTATCAGGGAACACCGGATAAATATACGCCTCATGAAGAAGAAACAGATCTCCGATTACCGTATCGCTTCGGATGCCGACTCCATCCGACATTCGTTTCTGGATAATCTCTATTTTGTCCAGGCCCGCTTTCCGGAGGTGGCATCGCACAATGACTTCTATCTGGCCCTGGCATGGACCGTACGCGACCGTCTGTTGAGCAACTGGATAGAAACCGCGAGTACATACTACCGACAGGCCAGCCGCAGTGTATGCTACCTCTCCGCAGAGTACCTGACCGGACCACACCTGCATAATGCGGTACTCTCCCTGGGCGTCGAACCCCAAATACGCCATGCGATGGCAGGCCTTGGCCTGGATCTCGATGACATCACCGCACAGGAACCGGAGCCAGGTCTCGGCAATGGCGGCCTGGGCAGGTTGGCGGCATGTTATCTCGATTCCCTGGCCACCCTGCAGATCCCTGCCATCGGTTACGGCATCCGTTACGAATTCGGTATCTTCGAACAGGTGATCCGGCACGGCCGCCAGGTGGAACTTGCCGATATGTGGCTGCGTAGCGGAAATCCGTGGGAGATCCCAAGACCCGAGATCAACTTCGAGGTTGGCTTTGGCGGCACCACAAAGCACTACACGGATGAGTCCGGTCGCTATCGCGTTCGCTGGCAACCGCAACGCCATGTCAAGGGTGTTGCCTATGACACACCGATACCTGGTTACCGGGTGCCTACAGTCAACCTGTTACGGCTGTGGAATGCCCAGGCCTGCGAATCATTCAACCTGGGCGCCTTCAATGTGGGTGACTACGAGCGCGCAGTCGAGGAGAAGATCGCCTCAGAGACGATCAGCAAGGTGCTTTATCCCAACGACGAACCGATGCAGGGGAAACGCCTGCGCCTGGAACAGGAGTATTTTTTCTGTGCCTGCACCATTCAGGATATCCTGCGTCTGCTGCTGCAACAGAATGGCTCACTGGATCTGCTGCCGGAGAAATTCGCCATTCAGCTCAATGACACCCATCCGGCAATCGCGGTGGTCGAACTGATGCGCCTGTTGATCGATGTTCACGACATGGCGTGGGATGAGGCATGGCGGCTGGTGCGAAAAACCGTCTCCTATACCAACCACACTCTGCTCCCGGAGGCCCTTGAAACCTGGCCGGTGGAACTCATCAGCGAGGTTCTGCCCAGGCATCTCGAAATCATTTACGAAATAAACCGCCGTCTCCTGGAAAAAGTTAGAACCCGTTCACCTGATGATGATGCGCTGCTCGCCCGAATCTCCCTTATCGACGAAAGATATGGTCGTAATGTACGCATGGCCCACCTGGCGACTGTCGCCAGTCAGCATATAAATGGCGTGGCGAATCTGCATAGCCGCCTGCTGCGGGATCGCGTGTTGAGGGATTTCCACACCCTGGATCCTGAACGTTTTACCAATATCACCAATGGTGTCACACCGCGGCGATTTATGATCCTGGCAAATCCAGCATTGACCAGCCTGATAAACGATACCATCGGTGATGCGTGGACCAGGGATTTGGAACGTTTGCAGGAACTTGAGGAGTGGGCCGATAACCCCGGCTTTCAAGGCGCCTGGCGCGAGGTTAAATTAGGCAATAAGCAAGCTCTTGCGCAGACCATATTCAAGACCTCGGGTATCGAAGTGGACCCTGCAACGCTGTTTGACTGTCAGATCAAACGCATCCATGAGTACAAACGCCAACACCTGAATATCCTGCATATCATTTGCCGGTATCTGGAAATGAAGCGCGGTTTGCATACTGACGCTCCAGCACGCACATTACTGTTCGCCGGTAAATCGGCACCCGGATACTACACCGCCAAAGTTATTATCGAGTTGATCCACACTGTTGCCGATACGGTTAATTCTGACCCGGATGTCAGCGATAAGATGCGTATCGCTTTCCTGCCCAATTTTAATGTCAGCAGCGCTGAGAAGATCTATCCCGCCGCCGATCTTTCACAACAGATTTCGACAGCGGGGATGGAGGCCTCGGGCACGGGCAATATGAAATTCGCACTCAACGGCGCCTTGACCATTGGGACCCTGGATGGGGCCAACATAGAGATTCGCCAACGGGTGGGTAAGGAGAATTTTTTTCTATTCGGCCTCACTGAATCGGAGGTGGCAAACCGTCGAGCCGGCGACTACCGGCCACGGGAGCGTTATTTGAATGACCAGCAATTACGCAGCGTCATCGATGCCCTCGCCGACGGTCTATTTTCTTCTGGGGATAGCACAAGATTCAGACCGTTGATCGACAACCTGTTGCAGCATGACCACTTTTTCGTACTCGAGGACTTTTCAGCCTACCGGGCGTGCCAACAGCAGGTGGATGATACCTGGAATGATCCGACGAAATGGATCCGTGCATCGATCCTGAATACCGCCCGCTGCGGCTGGTTCTCCTCTGACCGGGCCATCAAAGAGTATTGTGAGCGGATCTGGCGGGTCTCACCGGTACCGATCAAGCAGAACACTGCAACCTGACGCAGACCCATTTGCAAACGGTACTGAAATTTTCGCACCTGGTCATAAAACCACTACCGTATGGTATAGCGGATTTGATTGAGTCCGATAAAAACAAACGGGCAGATGGTCATCGACCTGCCGACCTAAGTGGTATTCTTTAATTCACTGTAGATAGCATTTACATCTTCGTGCCTGACATCCTTGCCGGTTATCAGAAAAATGACGTGACCACCGATATTCTTGGCATGACCGCCGATCCGCTCCAGGGCCCGGATCGCCAGAACGATATCAACCACATGACCCACGCTGCGCGAGTCCTCCATGAGGAAGGTCGACAGCCTGCGCAAAGCCCCCCTGAACTCGTCGAAGAGCCTCTCTTCCTGCTCTATGACGCTGAGCGCGAGCCGGCTGTCGACCTCGATGAACGCCTGCAGACTCAACGTCAGCATTTCGTCGACAAAGGCCGCCATATCGAAGATATCGGTCAGGATTTCATTGCTCGGCGGCGGCTTGCCATTGTCGTAGAAGTGAATGGTCAGGTTGGCGATCTTGCGCGCCTCGTCCCCGACCCGCTCCAGGTCCGTAATGATTTTCTGTACGGTCAGGATATCGCGCAGATCCTTGGCCATCGGTTGGCGCTTGGCGATCAGGCGGATGATCTCCTCGTCGGCCTTGACGTCGATGGCATTCAGCTCCCGGTCACGGTCGATCACCAGACCCGCCTCTTTGGTATCCTCATCCTTGAGTGTCTGTACGGCCCGGCGTAATTGATCCAGTCCCAACTCCCCCAACTCGACAACGAGTGCGTTGATGCTCTCCAGTTCGTCGTTGAACGCCTTTACAGTGTGTCCGCTGGTCATTTCGTTCATCTGTTTAATCCTTAACCAAAGCGACCGGTAATATAGTCTTCGGTCAGTTTATGACGGGGATTGGTAAAGATCTGATCCGTTTCGCCCACCTCGATCAGCTTGCCGAGATGGAAATAGGCCGTGCGCTGACTTACCCGGGCGGCCTGCTGCATGGAGTGGGTGACGATGGCGATGGTGTAGTTTTCCCGCAGTTCGTCGATCAGCTCCTCGATCTTGGCGGTGGCGATGGGATCGAGTGCGGAACAGGGTTCATCCATCAGTATCACTTCAGGGCTTACCGCAATCGCCCGCGCGATGCAGAGGCGTTGCTGCTGCCCACCCGAGAGGCCGGTTCCCGGCTGGTCGAGCCGGTCTTTGACCTCGTCCCACAGACCGGCTCTGGTGAGGGAACTCTCGACAATCTCATCCAGGTGTTTGACATCGTCATTAAGGCCATGGATACGCGGTCCGTAGGCGATATTGTCGTAGATCGATTTCGGAAAAGGATTGGGTTTCTGAAACACCATGCCGACGCTGGCGCGCAGCGGCACCACGTCCAGGCCGTCGTCGTAGATATCCTGCTCATCCATTTTGATCTGACCGGTGACGCGACAGATGTCGATGGTGTCGTTCATGCGGTTGAGACAACGCAGAAAAGTGGACTTGCCGCAACCTGACGGCCCAATCATGGAGATCACCTGGTTTTTGCCGATATCCAGGCTGACATCGAATATCGCCTGCTTCTCCCCATAATAGACATTGACGTTTCGACAGGTCATTCGGGGATCTTCGATATAAATCTCTCCGATTGTCCCGGTGCCATGCTGTTCATAGGCTGCCTGCATATCGATCTCGGCTTGAACATCCGGTTTCGCTGTTTTGGCGACTACGCCACCCTCATTGACTAACTCTTCCATACTTACCTCACTTGCATTGGCTTACCAACGCCGCTCAAATTTCTTTCTCAGCCAGACGGCCAACAGGTTCATGCTGATCAGGAAGGCCAGCAACACCATGATGGCGGCGGATGTGCGTTCGACGAAGGCCCTTTCCGGACTGTCGGCCCAGAGATAGATCTGCACCGGCAGTACCGCCGAAGGATCGAAGGGCCCACCTGGGATGTCGACAATGAAGGCCACCATGCCAATCATCAGCAGGGGCGCGGTCTCACCCAGGGCCTGGGCCATGCCGATGATGGTGCCAGTGAGCATGCCCGGCATCGCCAGGGGCAACACATGATGGGTGATGGTCTGCATCGGCGACGCGCCGACCCCGAGCGCCGCCTCACGGATGGAGGGTGGCACGGACTTCAGTGCAGCACGGCTGGCGATGATGATCGTCGGCAGGGTCATCAGCGCCAACACCAGGCCACCCACCATCGGCACCGACCTGGGCAAGCCGAAAAAATTGATGAAAACCGCCAGGCCCAGCAGACCGAAAACGATGGAAGGCACCGCCGCCAGGTTGTTGATATTCACCTCGATGATGTCGGTCCAACGGTTCTTGGGGGCGAACTCCTCGAGATAGACCGCCGCCGCGACACCCACCGGAAAAGAGATCAGCAGACAGATCAACAGAGTAAAAAAGGAACCAAAGACAGCACCCTTGATACCCGACAACTCGGGTTCGCGGGAGTCGCCCGCCGTGAAGAAGGTGGTATTGAAACGCTTTTCGATCCGATCATCCGCCTGTAGCGACTGTATCCATACCATCTGGTTGTTCTTGATGCGCCGGTCGCTCTCGGGAACGTTGAGATCGATGTGCCCCTTGATCAGCATATCCACATCGTCGTCCGCCACCAGCCAGACGCTCTGCCGGGTGCCGATCAGGGAGGGGTCCCGCATCACCCAGTCCCGCAGCTGAAAACTCGCGCCGGTGCTCACCAGATTGTAAAGGACCTTCTTCTCCCGGCGGGAGGTGACTTCCGGAAACATCTCCCGCAGCGTCTTCTTGACCAACCCGCCGTAGTTCGCCTGGGAGAGCACATCAGGATCGGTCTCGCCCGCGGGTGCGATCATTTCAGGATCGAAATCGACATCCAGCTTCACGTAGGTCTGCTGAAATGCGGTGTAACCGTTGGCAAAGATACTGATAAACAGGAAGGATACGAACACCAGGCCAAGAATGATCGCCCCCAGCCCCACTCGCTGGAAACGTTTTTCCTGACGATAGCGGCGCTCCAATCCCTGTTGGACCCGCACCATTGTCCTGTCGTGTTGTTGCTGTAGTTTATTCATACTGTTCACGGTATTTGCGCACGATATGCAGCGCGATCATGTTGAGCGCGAGGGTAATCACGAACAGCACCAGTGCCAGGGCGAACGCCGCCAGGGTCTTGGCGCTGTCGAACTCCTGATCGCCCACCAGCAGGGTGACGATCTGGACGGTTACCGTGGTCACCGCTTGCAACGGATTGGCGGTCAGGTTGGCGGATAGGCCGGCGGCCATCACCACGATCATGGTCTCGCCGATGGCCCGTGAGACGGCCAGCAGTACGCCGCCAACGATACCCGGCAACGCTGCGGGGATAATCACCTGGCGTATGGTTTCCGAACGGGTGGCGCCGAGTCCGTAGGAGCCGTCGCGCATCGCCTGGGGTACCGCATTGATGACATCGTCCGACAGGGACGAGACGAAGGGGATGATCATGATCCCCATCACCACACCCGCTGCCAGGGCCGACTCGGAGGAGACGCTGAGGCCGAGGATGGTGCCCATATCGCGGAAAAACGGAGCCACGGTCAAAGCGGCGAAAAACCCATACACAACGGTAGGAATACCGGCCAGGATCTCAAGCACCGGCTTGGCCAGGGCGCGGAAATGCTTGCCTGCGTATTCCGCCATGTAGATCGCGGACATCAGGCCGATGGGCACGGCCACGAACATCGCGATCAAAGTAATCAAGAAGGTGCCCGCAAACAGCGGAATCGCACCGAAGACCCCTGAAGAACCGACCTGGTCCGCCCGGATCGCGGTCTGGGGCGACCACTCCAGGCCGAACAGAAACTCGGTTACCGGTATCTGTTGAAAGAAGCGGATCGACTCGAAGAGCACCGATAATACGATACCGATGGTGGTGAAGATCGCCAGCGATGAGCTGGAGACCAGAAAGAAGTTGATCGCCTTCTCCACCCGGTTTCGGGCCCGCTGATGGCGACTGATGGAGCGCTGGGCAAAAAGCCCGCCGAGTATCGCTACCGACAGCGCCACGACGAACAGGGCCATATCGCTAATGCGCAACAGGGAGGAATAGTGATCGGCGGCACTCTGCATGGTCGCATCCACAGCCTGAGAGACGATATCCCCCTGGGCGAGATTGCGGATGTCGTTCATCACCAGATTGAGCCGCTCGGGCGGTAGATTTTGAATCTCCGTCGGCAGGCTGTCCACCACCAGACCCGTTACTACAGATCCTTCAAAAGAGATCCAAAGCACGAATAGCAGCAAGGCAGGCACGCCACACCAGAGTGCGGTGTGAATACCATAGTATGAGGGCAGCGAATGGAGATCTCTAACCCGGCCGCTTACCAGACTCAGGGAGCGCTTGCGGCCCATGTAATAGGCCGCCGCCATGAGACCCAATAGAACAATGATCAACGTAGACGATTGCATGCCGTAAATTCCGGAAAAAAGCGGCTGTCTCCAATACAAGAGACAGCCGCTCCTTCAGCTCATGAAAAGAGTGTCAGAGTTTCAGAGTGGTCTTGGTCTCAACGTCACTCTTGAATGCTTTGCGCTCTTCGGTCGGCATCGGAATCAGGCCCTTATCGGCGAGATAGCCTTCATCGCCCCAGGCTTTGTCGCTGGTGAACTCAGCCAGATAGTTCTCGATACCGGGGATCCTGCCCATGTGCGCCTTTTTCACGTAGAAATAGAGCGGACGGGATACCGGATAGCTGCCATCGGCGATCAGCTCGAAAGTCGGTTCGACGCCATCGATGAGCGAACCCTGCACCTTATCGGAGTTCTGATCCAGGAAGCTGTAACCGAACACGCCCAGAGCGTTCTTGTTGGCCTCGAGCTTCTGCACGATCAGGTTGTCGTTCTCACCGGCCTCGATGTACTTGCCGTCTTCACGCACGGTGTGACAGATCGACTTGTACATTTTCTTGTCCTTCTTCTTCATCGCCTTGATCCAGTCAATCTTTTTACAGCCACCCTCCATCGCCAGCTCGGCGAAGGCATCACGGGTACCGGATGTGGGGGGAGGACCCAGGACTTCGATCGCCATCGCAGGCAGATCACTGTTCACATCCTTCCAGGTCTGGTAAGGGTTGGCTACCAGCTTGCCGTTGGTGGGATCTTTCGGATCCGGAACCTGTTTGGCCAGCGCCAGGAAGATATCCTTGCGGGAAACGGAGAAACGGGGCGCCGCCTTGGAATTGGCCAGGGCAATACCGTCATAACCGACCTTCACCTCGATGATGTCGTTGATACCGTTGCCGGCGCAACGCTCAACCTCGGATTTCTTGATCCGGCGGGAAGCATTGGTGATATCGGGATGCTCCACACCGACACCGGCGCAGAACAGCTTCAAGCCGCCACCGGAGCCGGTAGACTCGATTTTGGGCGTCTTGAATTTGGAGGTCTTACCGAATTGCTCGGCCACCACGGTTGCAAAAGGGTAGACGGTGGAGGAACCGACCACACTGATATAATCGCGTGCGGAAGCCATGCCAACAAAACCGGTCAATGACAGTGCAACCGCTGCTGAGATCAGCTTTTTCATGTTTCTATCTCTCCTTCGTAGAGAACTCAGTAACCAGAAAACTGAGCGAGTGTTGTATTCAGGCGCTAGAGAATAGGCCCCTAAGATGAATAGAAAATGAGAGAGATATGATTTTTTTGTTACATGAGGAAGAGCATGTTTCCGGGATCAGCGTTTATTCGAAAATCGATAACCCGCTCCACGTACAGTCTGCAGCAGCTTATCCTTAGCGGTGGGTTCCAGGGCCTTTCGCAGGCGCCGGATGTGGACATCCACTGTACGCTCTTCAATATAGACGTTGGTGCCCCACACCTGATCCAGCAATTGGCCCCGGGTGAAGACCCTTTCGCGATGAGACATGAAGAAGTGCAATAGCCTGAACTCGGTGGGACCAAGATCGACATCATCACCGTCAGAGGTGATCCTATGGCTCACCGGATCGAGGGCAAGTCCGCCGCATTCGAGCAGATCCCCTGCCAACAGGGGCGATACACGCCGCAGGATAGAGCGGATTCTGGCCAGCAGCTCCCTGGCGGAAAAGGGTTTGGTGACATAGTCTTCAGCACCGATATCGAGGCCGCGAACCTTGTCATCCTCCTCGCCTTTGGCCGTCAGCATGATGATCGGGATCGATGCCGTCTCACGGTCCTTCTTCAACCTGCCCGCCAGTTCCAGGCCGCTCATGCCCGGCAGCATCCAGTCGAGCAGAATCAAATCCGGCTTGGCTTTGCGGATCTGATTGATGGCCTGGGTCGCATCTTCGACAAAATCCGCCTGAAACCCGTCCTGCTCCAAAATAAACCGCAACATTTCACCGACAGCGGGTTCATCATCAACTGCAAGTATTCTGGGGACTGTCATCACGGTATCCCTATTGACTGTGAAGTCAGCCATTAAACAGGAGGTTTGTTACATAAAGATGACAGTCGTGGCATCCACGGGGAGATTCATCCCGGGATTCTCCGGACATTTCCAGATCAGCATGGAATCAATCGGCCAGGGGAGGTTGCGATGGCTGGCCAGGATCAGATGACTGCCTCGCTGGCCACTCCGTGCTGATGTCCAATGGGCCGGTTACCGGATGCCGAGGCTATCACTGCATCGTAGAGTTCCGGTTGGGGCCGCCAAAACATGATACCGACCCCGTCCTTCTGGGAGTGGGTCACAATACCCGTTACTGCCCAATGTCTGCCAGCGTAAAAAAACTCCAACTCGACCATCGCCCCTGTCAGCATGGTCAGGCTGCGGGTATGCAGATAGATCCCCTGCATTGAGCAGTTAACCGCATTGGCGGGAAAAACCTGCTGCTTGCGATAGCGGATATAGACTTCCCCTGTTATGGGATAGCGCTTATTGTAGCGTCTCTCTACTGACATAATCTTTTTTCCTCTGAATTCATGACTATAGGTAGTGTAGAAACCGGGAATGACATCCATATGACCGGGAAATGAACCATTTCTGACTGAAAATTAGAGTCTCCCCCTCCCCCGAAAGGCCCGATTCCTGGTATCCTTGCCGCCCTTGAAACCGGCAATTCCACAGACAAGATGAAGAAGCAGATTGAGCAACTGGTACAGGCGGCACTGAAGCAACTGGTCCTGGACGGTGTGATACCGCAAGAGGCTATGCCTGTCCCCAAGATCGAACGCACGAAAGATAGCCGGCACGGTGACTTCGCCACCAATATCGCCATGGCGCTTGCCAAGCCCGCCCGCACCAACCCCAGGGAGCTGGCTCAGCAACTTCTCGACGCCCTCCCGGCATCCGATCTGATCGAACGTTGCGATATTGCGGGCCCGGGTTTCATCAACTTCACCTTGACCGCGACGGCCTATCACAGCCTGATGCCCGCCATCATCGAGCAGGGCCACGGCTACGGCCGCAGTGAGCTGGGCAAAGGCAAGCGCATCCAGGTCGAATTCGTCTCTGCCAACCCCACCGGCCCGCTGCATGTGGGCCATGGCCGCGGCGCGGCCTATGGATCGGTGGTGGCCGACCTGCTGCAGGCTATCGGATTCGATGTGCATCGCGAATACTATGTGAATGACGCCGGCAGGCAGATGGATATCCTGGCCACCTCGGTCTGGCTGCGCTATCTCGAGCTGTGTGACGAAGCACTGACCTTTCCCGCCAACGGCTATCGTGGGGACTATGTATGGGACATCGCGGCAACCCTGCACCGGGATCACGGGGAGGCCTATAGACACGATGCTGAAACCGTTTTCCACGACGTCCCGGCGGACGAACCCGCTGGTGGCGACAAGGAGGCCCACATCGATGGCCTGATCGATCGGGCCAAACAGCTGCTGGGAGACAACCGCTACCGGTTTGTCTTCGAATTGGGCCTCAACACAATTCTCGACGATATCCGCGATGACCTGGGTCTGTTTGGCGTCAACTACGATGAGTGGTATTCAGAGCGCAGCCTGACAGAGAGCGGCTCCGTGAACCGGGCCATAGAGCGACTGCGTAGCGCAGGGCATCTCTATGACAAGGATGGGGCGGTCTGGTTTCGCTCAACCAACTACGGAGATGAAAAGGACCGGGTGGTCATTCGTGACAATGGACAAACCACCTATTTCGCATCCGATATCGCCTACCACATGGATAAACTGGAACGGGGTTTCGATCGGGTCATCGATGTCTGGGGCGCAGACCACCACGGCTATGTACCGCGGGTCAAGGCGGCCCTGCAGGCACTGGGCGACGACCCCTCCAAACTCGATGTCCTGCTGGTGCAGTTTGCGATTCTCTATCGCAGTGGTGAGAAGGTGCAGATGTCCACCCGCTCCGGCCAGTTCGTCACCTTGCGGGAGCTGCGCAAGGAAGTCGGCGCCGATGCCGCCCGGTTCTTCTATGTGATGCGTAAATGCGAACAGCACATGGATTTCGATCTTGATCTGGCGAAGTCCCAATCGAATGATAATCCGGTCTACTATGTGCAGTATGCCCACGCCCGGATCTGCAGCGTGTTTCAACAGGCCGCAGAACAGTCAATCTCCGTCGAGGATGATCCAACAGCAATCGATTATGCCCTGTTGAGCGAATCCCATGAGCAGGCGTTGATCACCAGCCTGGCCAGGTATCCGGAAATCGTGGAGGCGGCCGCACTGCATGAGGAACCCCACCAGCTGACCCACTACCTGCGTGATCTGGCCAACGATTTCCATACCTATTACAACGCCCATAAATTCCTGATCCCGGACACCGCACTGCGGAATGCCAGGCTGCAGCTCATCCTGGCTACCCGGCAGGTTGTGCGCAACGGCTTGAATCTGCTTGGTGTTTCAGCACCCGAGAAGATGTGACGGCATGGCTGACTATAAGCATCGCGCCCATAAAAAAAAGAAGCAACGCCAGCATAGCGGCAGCTGCCTGTTCCATATGTTCGGCGGTATCGTCATTGGCGCCTTTCTAATGGGTCTCGCCTGGTTGAAACTGGGACCCGGCCTCTCTTCAAACGGCGTGCCCGGCGTTCCCTCCCCACGGCCCGAGGCCGCAAAACAGGAGCCCCGCAACGCTCCCAAACCCACATTCGAGTTCTACACAATTCTGCCGGAAATGGAGGTTGTCATACCCGATGAGGAGATCGTGACACCGGATGACGACACCCCAGCCAAACCTCCCAGTGACAGATCCGCCGCTCCGGATCAAGAGCAATATAGCTATGTCCTGCAGATGGGGTCATTCAGAAAACACCAGGATGCGGACCGTCTCAAGGCGAAGCTCGCGCTGATCGGTATCGAGGCGGAGATCCAGAAGGTGAGCATCAACAATCGCGATACCTACCATCGTGTCCGCAGCGGGCCCTATCACTCTCAGGCCCGTTTAAATGCAGATCGGCATCTCGCCAAGGAGAACAGCATCAACAGCCTGGTCATCAAACTAAAAAAATAGTGCCCAGCTCAGTCCATGAGGAGATCCGGCCATGAGGATGGAGTTAGCCATTTTTATCCATTGACCTTGAACCTCGTTATCAATTCATTCAATTGACACATTGATTGCTGAATAGATGATGTGCAATCGACCGCTTCACTTGCCGCCTGTGTCGTCGAATCGGCAACCGTGGCGATGTTGGCGATACTTCGGTTTATCTCTTCCGCCACACTGCTTTGCTGTTGTGCGGCGGTTGCTATCTGAACATTCATGTCATTGATGCTGGATACCGAATCCACAATCTTATCCAATGCCTGACCGGCCACGCTACTTTGGTCAACACTATTTTGCGCAATTTCCCTGCTCGAGGTCATGGCATTGACTGCGTTACTGGTACCTCCCTGCAGACGTTCAATGATCTGGCGTATTTCTTCGGTAGACTGTTGTGTCCGCTTTGCCAGGGTTCTCACTTCATCGGCAACTACGGCAAAACCGCGACCTTGTTCCCCTGCGCGGGCTGCTTCGATGGCAGCGTTCAACGCAAGCAAGTTTGTCTGTTCCGCAATACCTGTGATCACTTCAAGCACCTGACCGACTTCCTGACTGTCCTGTTCAAGTTTTTTCATGACATCAGAAGTCTCTTCCAGCTGATTTGCCATGTTTTCAATACTTGTAATTGTTTCGGCGACAATCATCCGTCCTGAGCCAGCCTCTGTATCCGCATTTCGGGCGGCATCAGCTGCTTTGGTGGCGTTCCTGGCCACTTCCTGTACGGTGGATGCCATCTGACCCATCGCTGTGGAGGCCTGCTCTAATTCGCTATGCTGCAGTCGAACCCCTTCATTGGTACTTTGCAGTGTCTGTGCCACCTTCTCTGTACCGAGTTGAACATGTTTGGATGTGTCTTCCACACTATTTACAATCTCTCCAACGTGAGAGAGCATTGTATTGTAGGCGGTAAACGTTTCACCTATCTCATTATCGGTGTAGGTGACTTGTAACGGATTTGAAAAGTCTCCTTTCGCAACAGCCGTCAATCGCTCTTTCAATTGCTCAATATCTTTCATCAGGACTGCCGTACCGAATATACGCCCAAACCAGACTAAAAGTACGATTCCGCCAGCCATAATGAGCGTAATTATCTGTTGCTTCCGTACCGCATCATTGGCTGCAGCGGCCATCATATTGACGCCTTTGTGCATCTCTTTCAGGACCACTGGAGATTGCATGCTGATGGCTCTCAGGCCCTCAGCAGAAGGGTTTTCAAGATAGGCGTCGATCGATTTCCTATAGGTTTTCCATAGCCCCTCGACTTTATTCAGCTGACCACGGACTACAGGATCGTCAACTGCCTTAATACCGGCATTTTGATCGCCGTTAAGTAGATTCTGATGTGAGCTTTCGAAAAGCGTTATGGTGTTATTCACCGTATCACGAGACTCGATGGA
The DNA here is from genome assembly GCF_964212655.1 of Candidatus Thiodiazotropha sp. LNASS1. NCBI lineage: Bacteria > Pseudomonadati > Pseudomonadota > Gammaproteobacteria > Chromatiales > Sedimenticolaceae > Candidatus Thiodiazotropha > Candidatus Thiodiazotropha sp. LNASS1. The sequence continues at coordinate 2,751,092 of NZ_OZ156465.1, forward strand.
TTGCGCCGCAAGCAATGCCTCTTTCGCCACCCTCTGACTTAACATACGTTGTCTTCCAGCCACATTGATTGCTGTCGCATCAGAGCCAAGACTGGTGAAAAGAGAGACTACGGTCATCGCCGCGAAGACGAAAATCAAGATATATGATACGAAGTATTGCTTGTCTAGAGACTTAAGACCGAATACTCGCAGAATTGATTGAATTATAGTGGCTATCCAGACGTTCATTAGAACCTCCACACCACATTCCATGTCAGCGAAAATATTGAAGTAAAAATAGTCCTGAGGAACCTCTGAATCGTTCGGATGTTCCAACGGCACAAGGATGCACCGCCATTTTTATCGCCCTAAGCGATTGAAAATGTTGGAAACAGCAAAAATGCATTTACAGTTTCCGTGCTCCGATAATGCCAGGGATGGCATTAATCAGGACTCCCTTATTGAATAGCGGCTAATTCAGGCAAAACATGAAAGACTTTAACACAGTGTCTGACAATGACATTAGCTGCGTCCTGCGTCATTGAATAGGCATATTGATTGTTGCACGATCAATGAGGTTGCAAAATTGATAACGATGGGGCTGAGGATTTTGATTGACAAACGGCCGTCCATGACTCGTTCAGCGCCTGCTTACGATTGATTCTGTTGGTTAAGCCAAACATAGAGTTCCATCTCAGCGGGATCGCAACGATTACAACTGGTTCCGCAGGCGGCTTCGACTTTACGCTGCTCGACGCGCCCTTTGCGCATCCATTGCTGCAGCATCCCCCGCACCGCCTCGGGTTCCGCGTCCACATGCAACGCGATCTCAGCCAGGGTTGCCTGACCGCGTCTTGAAAGGTAGTCCCTGATCGTACTGAGCATCATCGCAGGATCAAACCCCCGCCTCGGAGATGAGCTGTTGCGTTCGCTGCGACCAGTACCTCAAAGCGCCGATAATCACAGCCAACAACGCCAGCAGGCCGATAATCCAGACCAATGCGCTTTGCGGATGCTGGGTATAGGTCGCCAGTTGATAGAAGAGGCTTGCACTGATGAAGGCGACTCCGGTCGACCAGGCCACTACAAATGCTGCCCAGCGCGGCCCCGCCTCACGGCGAATGGCGCCAATGGTGGCCACACAGGGTGAATAGAGCAGTATAAACAGCAGGTAGGCAAAGGCCCCGGCCTGGCCGTCGAAGCGTGCGGCCATGGCACCAAATACCCCAACATTGATCTCCTGCGCCTCGGCTGCCGCCTCCGCACTGCTGATATCGCCCACATCCATGGCGAGAGGGTCGGTGAGCAGGTCCTTCACTCCGATGAGATTTTCCGGCACTGTCTCTACAGCAGCGGAGACTGCACGCCAGAAATCAAAAGGCAGATCAACTTGCGCCACACCCGCTTCCTCGTTGGCGAGATGAGTATAGAGAGCATCAAGGGTACCGACCACCGTCTCCTTGGCCAGAATACCGGTGAATACGCCCACAGTGGCGGGCCAGTTTTCCTGATGTATGCCCATCGGCGCCAACAGGGGTGTGACTGCTTTACTGATGCTGCTGAGTACGGAGTGTTCGGTATCCTCATTACCGAAACTGCCATCGGTGCCAATCGAATTCAGGGTGTTGATCACCAGCACCATCAATACGATCACTTTCCCCGCCTCTTTGATAAAGAGCTTGACCCTGTCCCAGGTCCGTAACATGACACCTCTTACCGTCGGCATGTGATAGTGGGGCAGCTCCATCATGAAACCGGCGCTCTCACCGGATAGCAGGGTCTTTTTCATGATCATTCCGGTGAGAATCGCCACCGCTATGCCGATGAGATAGAGGCTGAAGACCAGGTTCTGTCCATTCGCCGGAAAGAAGGCCGCGGCAAACAGCACGTAGACCGGCAGCCTGGCGCCACAGGACATAAACGGATTCATAAGGATGGCAAGCTTACGCTCTCTCTCACTCTCCAGGGTACGGGTCGCCATTACCGCCGGCACATTGCAGCCGAAACCGACAATCATCGGCACGAATGCCTTACCCGGCAGCCCGATGGAACGCATGAAACGATCCATGACAAAGGCGGCCCTGGCCATATAGCCGGAGTCTTCCACCACGGAGAGAAAAAGATAGAGCGCGGTGATGATCGGTATAAAGGTGGCCACCACCTGAATGCCACCCCCGGCACCGTCGGCCAGCAGCACGATCATCCAGTCCGGGACACCCAGCGACGCCATCAGATGACCGAAACCGTCGACGAAGATGGCGCCCGCCACACCGTCGAAGAGGTCGATGAACGCGCCGCCGATATTGATCGCAAACATGAACATCAGGTACATCACGGCCAGAAAGACCGGTATCCCGAAGAGTCGGCTCAATACCACCTTGTCGATGCGGTCACTGATCGTCTTTTCTACCCGTCCATGCTGTTGGGTCACATTCTGGGAAATGGCATGGGCGTGACCGTAGCGGGTATCGGCGATATGGATATCCGGGTCCTCGTCGACACGGTCCTCGATCACCTCTTGCCAGTGGTGGACCTGGCTCAGTAAACCCTCATCGGCGAAATCCAAAGCGAAGCGATCACCCTCCAGCATCTTTAACAACAGCCAGCGACGCTCGGAATGGCGATGCTGTTCAGACTGTTGCAGGGCAGGCTCCATCGCCATGATCGCCTGCTCCACCACTTCATCCTGGGCAAGGGCAAATCCCCCGCTCACCTCACCGGCGGCCAGATCCTGAATCGAGGCCTTCAGCTTGGTGATGCCCTCACCACTGACCGCCACTATGGGTACCACAGGGCATCCAAGGTCCTGACTAAGCCGTTGAGTATCGATAACCAGGCCACGCTTGCGGGCGACATCCATCATATTCAGGGCCACCAGCAGGGGCACCCCCATCTCGAGCATCTGAATTGAGAAATAGAGGTTTCGCTCCAGATTGGAGGCATCGACGATATTGACGATGAGATCGGCATCTCCGGAGAGTAGATAGTCCCGGGTCACCTTCTCATCGAGGGATGTGGCATCCAGTGAATAGATCCCGGGAAGGTCGACCACACTGACCTCGGTGCTGTCGATGGTGAAACGTCCCTCCTTTCTGTCCACCGTCACGCCCGGCCAGTTCCCGGTACGTTGGCGAATCCCAGTCAGGCTGTTGAAAAGGGCCGTCTTGCCGCAATTGGGGTTGCCCGCCAGGGCGATGGTCAGCAGACGCTGAGAGGGGACAGACTCAGAAGAGCTCTCTTCATGACAGGCCACGGCTGCTCCTAGGGCCTGTCTTCAGGCTGTTCGAGAGGCAGCATCAACAACTTTTCGGCAACCCCCGCGCCGAGAGCCACCCTGGCGCCCTGATTAGCCACCACCACACCGGCACCACGACGTTGTATCAACTCGATTTCAGAGCCCATTCTCAATCCTAAACTGAGCAGTCTGTGGACCAGATGTCTGCCTCCCATGATGCGTTTGATCTTGGCTCGACGCCCGATCGGCAGCCTGGCCAGGGAGATCAATTCCTCTGAAATGGTGCTGTCGGGGACCACAAACTATCCAATAATACTCTTTAAATGTTAATGATTCTCATTAAAGCAGGGATTGGCCCCGCTTGCAATCGGCAAATCACAGTATATCCCAATTATCTAATATTCCGCCTACGCAAGAGATCGATTCGGTGCGGTTTAAGAAACTCGGCACCCCGCGGTCCCATATGTTCCATAAATGCCGTTTTTATCTGCCGGTAGCGTGGCTTGTCTATCTTCAGCTGGGTGTGAGTGATGTTAAGAAAACGTGACTCAAAACTTTCCCAGGAATCATACAGGCCAGGTACATTCAGGAAATACTGGCCAAGCAACTCCATATCATCCCTCTCGGAAAGAGACTGAATCGTCTTGAAGGCGAGCTCTCTGACATGCTTCTCATCATGGATCAGGCTCATCAGGGCATTGAACTCACCCTGATAGACAGGCTCCGAAAAATAGGCGATGCCGCCAGGTTTGAGCACCCTGGCCACCTCGCTCATCGCTTGCGGCATGACCGACCCGGGCACGTGGTGGAGTGATTTCAGCATCAGCACCACATCCACACTCTGATCGGGTTCACCGATCGATTGCGCCCCTTCCAAGCGAAAGCTGATATTGCCCGCTGTATTGCCCAGATTTTTTTCATGCTGAACAGAATCGACCTCGGTCGCGATGAAATGGCAGTCAGGATGGGCCTGGGCCAGTCGGCGTGTAATCCGGGCACTGCCGCAGCCCAGTTCCAGAACCCTGCAATCGTTGAGCGGCAACAGCCGTTCCATCAGCTCCATTTCCGTGCCCCTAAGATAGGCTTCCTGATTATCCAGAACCATTCGATTTGCTGACATACCGCTACTGCTCCAGTATATTAACTGTGGACGATAAACGCCCATCCTTAGACAACCAAAAGCTGAGAAGACACCCGGGGCCGGTTAACACCAATTCAATTGGCCCTAAGTCTCATCACACGCAGCAATGACGGGAACAGTGAATGAGACCGGTCTGCGTGGAGATGCGAAATCGGGAGATTGAGGAAAACGACCTTCAGGTGACATCAGCATAACACCGGACGGTTGAGGATGGACAGCTTGAGTCCACCTGAACAAACCATCAAAACGACAGGTATCCCGATTGTGCCCCTTGCAGGGATTGTTAACTGGTTAGACCGACTGCGTCTGCAACTCTCGCGTCACGATGCGTTGCTGATTCTATCCGTTTTGGGATTGATCTGCGGCTTTGTTACGGGGGTCGTGATCATTCTCTTCCGGCTATTGGTCGAATCGAGTCAGGCCACCATTCTTCCTGGTGGCGGGGTGGAGAACTATGAAGCCCTACACCCCTTGATGCGATTTCTGCTACCCATTCTCGGTGGCCTGATGCTCGGACTTATTTTTATTCGTTTTGCAAAAGGCCTGCATGTACTGGGTATCCCCAGGGTGATGGAGCGTTTGATCTACCACCAGGGACATATCTCCTTGCGCGGCTTTATGCTGCAATTCTTCGGTGCCGCCATCGCCATTATCAGTGGCCACTCAGTGGGTCGTGAAGGCCCCCACGTCTTTCTCGGCGCCGCCAGCGGATCTCTGCTGGGACAATACCTCTCCCTGCCCAACAATAGTATTCGCACCCTGGTCGGTTGTGGTACTGCAGCCGCGATTTCCGCCTCCTTCGACACCCCCCTGGCGGGTGTGATCTTCGCTTTGGAAGTGGTGATGATGGAGTACACACTGGTCAGTTTCATACCGATCATGCTGGCCGCTGTCAGCGCCAACAGTCTCTCACTGATCGTTTTCGAAGGACAACGGGTGTTCGATATCGCCATCATTGAATTGGGTTCCCTGCATGAATTGATTTTCATCTTACTGCTGGGATTGGTGGCCGGTACCGCCTCGGCGGCCTATGTCAGTCTCATACAGTTTATCTCCGACAAGACCCAAAACATGGCTTTTTGGCTGCGAAATGCAGCCGCAGGCGTGTTGATCGGTCTAATAGCCCTTGCGGTTCCCGAGGTGATGGGGATCGGTTATGACACGGTCAACCTGCTCCTGCTGGGTGAATTGGGATTTTACTTTATCGTCATACTGGTAGTGATGAAGATCGTGGCGACAGCCGTTTGCATTGGATTAGGCATACCTGGCGGTACGATCGGACCCGCTCTTTTTATCGGTGCCGCGGTGGGCGGGATAATCGCTCCTCTGCCCGGCCTGGTGTTTGAAGGTCAAGTCTCCGACCCGGGTGTCTATGCATTGATTGGTATGGGCGCCGTGATGGGCGCTGCCCTGCAGGCGCCATTGGCCGCGTTGACAGCCATCATAGAACTCACCCACAACCCCGAAATCATCATGCCGGGAATGCTTGCAATCGTCATTGCCAGCCTGGTCAACAGTGAGCTGTTCGGAAAATCATCGATGTTTCACACCCTGCTGGAGGCCACGGGGCTCAACTACCACACCGATCCGGTGATGCAGTCCCTGCGCCGTATCGGCGCCGCCAGTTTCATGAACCGTAACTTCGTCCAGGTGGAACCGATACTGACTCGCGACACGGTACGAATCATCCTCGATAATAATCCTGAGTGGATACTGATCAAAGGAGATCAGGATCAGATGGCGCTGATGCCGGCGGTGGATCTGCTGCGCATTATGGAACAGCAAGAGGAGGAGGAGTTCGATCTGCTTTGTCTGCCCGCCACTCGCTATGAGCTTGCGCAACTGCGGATGCAGGCAACCTTGCAGGAGGCGCTTGAAAAGCTGGACAACAGTCAGGCGGATGCGCTCTATATCGAATGGTACGACCAAGATCACTATTGGCGCATCCAGGGAATACTCACCCGTCCCTTGATCGAATCGGCTTATCACTTTTAATGCTGCCTTATTCATGGAAAAAAACTCAGCATTGAGCGCCCAAAAAAGTCATAATATACCGATATTGCAACGCAGCTTCGTAAGAGGGGGCAAAATGAACGAAGAAAGCAAAAACCCTGAGACCGTCTATATCGATGAGCAACCTGTCAGGCTCGACGAGCTGCTGAGTGAGTACGAACGTATCAAACAGCAGTTGGGTCAAGAGAAAAAGAGTGACAAGAAGGCAATCCGCAGATACAAGCGCGAGGAGGAGTTGAAACCCTACCAGGCCGAATTGATCCGACTGCAGCAATATCTGGAAAAGACCCGGACCCGTATGATCATCCTCTTTGAGGGCCGGGATGCTGCCGGCAAGGGTGGCACCATCCGTCGGGTCACGCGCTATATGAACGAGAAACACTACCGCGTGGTCGCCCTCGGCAAACCCACCGAGGAACAGAAGAGCCAGTGGTTTTTTCAAAAATATATCGCCCAGTTCCCACGCGGGGGAGAAATCGTTCTGTTCGACAGGAGCTGGTACAACCGTGCAATTGTGGAACCGATCTTCGGCTTCTGCTCCCAGGAGGAGTATGACAATTTCATGACCGGCTGTCCGGGCTTCGAAAAAGATCTGGTACGGCAAGGCACTATTCTGGTGAAGCTCTACTTTTCGGTCACCAAGGAGGAGCAGGCGAGACGCTTCGAACGCCGCAAGACGGATTCCTTGCGCCAGTGGAAGCTGTCGGAGATCGATGTACAGGCGCAGGACCGTTGGGACGAATTCAGCAAGCAAAAATACGAGATGCTGAAAAACACAAACACCACCCATGCCCCCTGGACGATCATCCGCTCAAATGACAAGCATCTGGCCCGATTGAATGCCATGAGGGTCATCCTCAACTCAGCGCCCTACGAGCGTCTCAATAACGATATCGATTTCGTACCCGATCCCGATATTGTGATATCCGGTTCGAGGGAACTGGAAGTGATGGAGGCGCAACGCCTGCAACGAGGCAAGTTTGATCACTGAAATTACCCGGCACGGGCGACCTGTGTCGCCCGTATTATCAGACTCAACCCACGAACACTACCCATGCCGACAAGTGTCGAGCTGATCCTGCTTGCTCTAGTCTGGCTGATCTATTTCCTGAGTCACTCACTGCTTGCCTCATTATGGATTAAAAGGATATTCGCCCAACATCTGCCGGCAGTCGTGCCCTGGTACCGGCTGCTCTTCAATCTGGTTGCGCTGTTGCTGCTCGCCCCTCCGCTCTATATGCTCTGGTCATACCGTTCAGATCCGTTATGGCAATGGCAGGGGGTCATGGCATGGCTGGCTTATGGATTTATGATCATCTCGGTAGCCGGTTTCATCTGGTCGATGCGCTACTACGACAGCAGAGAATTTCTCGGTATCCGACAACTGCAGCGGCAGCAACAGGATGTCAATGACCTGGAACAGCTGCATATCTCCCCGTTGCACCGTTTCGTACGTCATCCCTGGTACAGCCTGGGGCTGATATTGATATGGGCGCAGGACATGGATCCCGCACGCCTGGTATCGGCCATTGCAGTCACCAGTTATCTAGTGCTGGGATCCCGCCTGGAAGAGAACAAGCTGCTGATCTACCATGGCGACACCTATCGCAATTATCAGAAACGCGTACCTGCACTCATACCGAGACCCTGGCGTTTTCTGACTCGACAGGAAACCGAGAAATTATTGGAAGAGATGAAGACGTAGTTTATCCGCTTCAGCTTCGGCCTGAAGCTGTCATCTCGAGCCATCACCGCCGTCAGCATGGGCTATCGCCAACCTGACGCACGGTGAGGTCTTGGAAATCATCCATGCCGCCCGGGAAGAGCTTCCCTACTGGTTCGGATCCCAGAAATTTTGCGGTCCATAAGGGACGGGGCCGGGCCCATATCCATAACCCGGGCCATAACCCGGCATCATTCTCGGCGCATGGTCGCCCTTATGCATACCACAACCCTGATGGCCCATGCCGCCGCAACCCGTTCCTGCTCGACCACCGCGCATCATGCCCATATGGCGCCGGTGCATGGCGTGACATGCCGCCCGCTCTTCATCGCTCATTCCCTCGATGACCTTCTGATGTTTTGCCCACTCTTCATCCATTGCCTGCTGACGAGCGACCCAGGGCGGTGTTTCAGGCATCTCGATGCCCGCCTCCTCAGCGCGGCTACGCATCTCCTGATAATGCTTCTGGCGCAAGGCATCCCGCTCCTCCTCAGACATCGACATCATCTTATTGCGATGGGCCATGCGCTCTTCCATGCCCGGACGCATCATCTGACCCATTTCCGAACGCCACGGCGGGCTCTCCGGCAGCATGACGCCGGCCTCTTCCGCCCGCTTTCTCAGGGCCTGGTATTGCTCTTCACGCGCCTTCCAGTGATCCCTCATGGAATCTCTGGTGAGGTCGGACTTGGATAAATCAGTCGCTGTTTCTGACGGAGCCTCAGCGGCGATGGCATCGGTTGTCTCAATAGTCTCTGTCGCCTCGGCCGGCTCCACAGTATTGACAGATGCTTCAGTCATAGCAGCCGATTCCGTCCTGTCCACCGCCACCGACTCCGTCTCTACTGCCGGTTCGTCCTGGGTAACAGGCAAGGCCTCGTCAGCGTTCCCTTCAGCAGCGCCACCCTCAATCCCTTCCGCCCACAGGGCTTGCGCGGGAGACATGAGAAACGCGAAGATCAGGATTAGTACTTTCTTGTTGTGCATGTTTGGTCTCCTTCAGTGATCCTTCAGAGGGACTGACTACACGAGTTTGGTCACCACCATCTTGGCATACTCGCCAGCAACAGGAAACACGACATTCGAGGGCGTGCATCTCTCCATGGTATCGCCCAAGTCATGGTCCCGCTCATTGTCGGCGCTTTCTTGCCGCGACAGTGACTGTCATACCGATGCAAACAAGTCCCTTGGTACTGATTTTTTGTTGTGATGGTCGTTAAAATCCAAAATTTCAGAACAGGCCTACTTTTCAGTGGTTGGGGTGCCCTGTTCACTATTCTTATTCTTGGCCTTGAGGGATGCAACCTTTTGAGCCAGTTCGGCCAGTAACCCCTCCATCCCCTTGCTTCTTACCAAATTGCGGAAAGAGGTGCGGTAGTTACTCACAAGACTGACCCCATCCACCGCCACATCATAGGCATACCAGTCATCATTGCGAAACCGCATCTTGTAACTGACCGCCAGCTCCTTGTTGGCCGCCACGATGAAGGTCTGGACATTTGCCAGCTTGCCTTTCATCCGTTCCCTGCCCATGCGCACGGACTGGTCGTTGTAACTGTCAATGGCGGAGAAGTAGGTCTGTTCCAACAGCTCCCGGAAAAGGGTGATGAACTGTTCCCGCTGCGGTTTGCTGGCCTTGCGCCAGTTGGCGGCCAGTATCACCTGGGACATGGATTCATAATCAAAACGCTTGCGCACGATCTCCTTTACCTGGTCGCGACGATCCTGCCTGCCCAAGGATTGATCTTTAAGCACCGTCAGCACCTGGTTTACGGTCTCTTTAATCCGCTCTGAAGGTGTGACATTGGCTGACGCGGAGAGACTGAATGTAAATAGAATAATGAGGAGAAGCGTGGTTGATAGTCTGTTCATGTTTCCCTATACCCCTTGTTCCAACCTGTTAATGTGACAATGAAATAATGTAAAGGTGCTTGTTGGAGTCTCGCAAACAAGGCATTACATCCCCGATATCACACTAGGCAAACAACTATAAATATTTGATATTACCGAATATTTTTCAAGGACAACCAGACCACAAGCTGATTAAGAGTGGGCAAGCCGTATGTTGATCATTCTAACCCAATGGCCGCCCCGGCGCCCGATAGAGCCACATAGATTTACATTCAATCCTGTTTACTATTCCACCGTCTCAACCACAATGGAGGAATCTCCCGCACCGGATATGTGCAACAGATCCCCACCCGAGCTGAAGAAATGATCCACATCCCAGCAGATTCCCACCCGTTTGCCGGAACCCTCGCTATCACCGGGCACAAAGTGACTGTAGTCAAGTACTCTTCTCTCTCCGCCGTCGGCCAACAGAAGGCGGTAGCTTATGCGGATTTCATCCTTATTCCCGCTATCGAATAACTGTGCGATCTTGTTTCTGTCCTGCTCATGTACGAGATCTAGAATCGACGTGGGATCAGGAGTAAATACCCCTCTTTCCTGTCCGGCCATGTGAAACATTTCATCATCCCATTGGCAGATCTCATCGGACGGATCCCAACTCCATGAGCACGAGGGCAGTACTTCACTGATGAAATCGACCTGTTGACGCAGTGCCTTTGCACGATGGCGATATCGCTTGGTCTTGTGTTTCAGGTTGAGCAATTTTTGTTTGAGCAGGTTTTCTCTGCGCCTCAGGCGTTTGATTGACCGCCTGGTTTTACTCCGATGATGAGTCAACGCCTTTTTCCCATGCAACCTTACTGCCCAGGCGAGAAAAAGGCTCCATAACCCCAGAATAAATCCCCATACAATGGTTGTAACCAGGTTACCACCCTGTTTTACAGGAGCTTCGAGACCTTGCCAGTTATACCAGATATCATGCATATCCTCCGTGCTGAGCCTGTCCAGTCCTTTTTGCAGCAGACTCTGCAGTACCGGTTCCGAGAAGTGTGTGGCCACTGCCACATCCACGGTCATGTCAAGCCGCATCATCTCTTTCAGTTCATCATAACCTTCCGTGGTTGCGAGCAGATGGTTGACGCTTGCGGTATCGCCAAGATAAGCCTGAGCCCTATCAGCAATAACAGCTTTCAGCGCCTGACCCAGGTCATTGAAGGCCATGACGTTCAAGGAAGGCAGAAGGTGGGGTATACCCTCTTCCCAGACACTTCCGGCAACCACTGAGACCTCCAACCCATCGAGTGCCGTGAGCCCTTTATCAACGATTCTGTCAGTGGTGAATATAGCCGCGGGGAGATTCAGATAGGGACGGGAATAGTGGAGATCGGGAGCAGCCGTATCAGTGTGCACAAGCGCGCCGATCAGATCCACCTCACCTTCTCGCAGCGCTTTAAGCAGAGTCCCTTGGTCGGGGAAATGGCGGATCTGCAGCTGCAGGCCCAGCCTATCGGCCAAGGCCCGCATGTAATCGGGTACCAATCCCTTGGATTGAGACCTTTCGAAATAGAGAATGGGTGGCGTCATTTCAGCCACACCCACCCTCAGAAACTGATGCTCAGTAAGCCATGCCTTTTCAGCGGGACTGAACCGAGGGGCCTGTGCCATCCCCTGGGTCGAGATAATCAACCCCAGCAGACAAAGGCCAAAAAATCGATACAACACCGTTTGATATTCTCCGATCTGCACGCCTTTAGGTTCATTATATATACCTTAAACCGTTATCATGCCATGATTTTGTAACTGTTGGGATTAAGGAGTAATTGTTGTCCATTCATAAAGATCCGCACCCTTGGCGCCTCAGACAGGCAGCCCGCATCATCAATACCGGCGGTATTGTCGCCTATCCGACAGAAGCGGTGTATGGACTGGGTTGCCATCCCCTCGATCCCGGCGCAGTATCAAGGTTGCTGGCACTCAAACAGAGACCCATGGCCAAGGGGTTAATCCTGATCGCCGACCGGATAGAGTCACTGCGCCCCTTTATCGGTACCTTGTCCGATGCCGGCATGCAGACGGTTCGCGAAAGCTGGCCCGGCCCCGCAACCTGGCTGATCCCGGCAACCCGCAATGTGCCCTACTGGCTGACAGGAAAGCACACTACCCTGGCGGTACGGGTTACCGATCACCCCATTGCAGCCGCCCTTTGTCGCGCCACGGGAACCCCCCTGGTATCGACCAGTGCCAATATCAGTCAGCATCCGCCGGCACGCACCCCGCTGCAGGTTCTTTTGCGCTGCGGTGATGGTGTTGATTTTATCTTGCATGGAAAGACCGGGGAGTTGAAGAACCCCACACCTATCCGTGACGCACTGAGCGGCAGGATTATTCGGGCATGAAAAAATGAAAAAAAGACCCACCCATGGAAGGGTGGGCTTAAAGCGCTTTATTTCAGCGCCGGAGGAGGATCGAAACCATAAATACCAATTACCCTATATTGCGGCGCGAAACGGGAAAACTTGAGGAGTTTTTATCGACCACATGAACCGACCGAATCACAATAAACAACCACTTGATTATATTATGTTTTTTCACATCCACACAGGATCATTTGCACCCTGTTGATAACGGTTTGCGAAAAAAAATCACCCGATGGATCCCCTGATTTCAGTCCTGATGGGCAGCCGCAAGGTAGTCGCCCAGATGCTCCTCGATCCACTCTCTTAGCCAATGTGTGGCCCGAGAACCATGGAAGCGTCCTATTTCATTACCCTCCACAAACAGAATCACCGTAGGAAAACCGCGCAATCGATAGTGACCGGCCAACCGCATATTGTCGTCAACCTCAACCTTGGCCAGCATAACCAGCCCCTCCAGCTCCTCTATTACCCTTTCCAGAGCAGGCGCCAGGGAGATACAGGGCGCACACCACTCAGCCCAGAAATCCACAAGAACCGGTTGCTGATGCGAGGCCTTCAGGACCTTCGCTTCGTAGGTTGACTCTGTTACATCGTAGATAAAGGGCGAATTATGCTTTTTTTGGCTCATAACCAGGGCGCTTATTGCAAGGTGAGTGGTTCAGGGCGTGCATGATAGGTTATCTTAGGGGTTTGGCCCAAACCGATAGAGATTTTGTGATGTCCAGCAACAACAGCCGATCCCTTTTTCCTGCCACGCGCATGCGGCGCATGCGGCGTGACGACTTCTCCCGCCGTATGATGCGGGAGACCCAACTTACCCCTGCGGACTTTATCTACCCGGTATTCGTACTGGAGGGAAACGGGGCCCGGGAAGCGGTCCCTTCCATGCCCGGTGTCGAACGCATGAGCATCGACTTGCTGGTCGAGGAGGCGAAACAGATCGAAGGGTTGGGCATCCCGGCAATGGCGCTTTTTCCGGTTACCCCCCTCTCTGTCAAAAGCGAGGACGCGAGAGAAGCCTACAATCCCCAGGGATTGGCGCAGCGGGCGGTACGGGCCATCAAAGAGGCAGTGCCGGACCTGGGCATCATCACCGATGTCGCCCTCGACCCCTTCACCACCCATGGACAGGACGGCCTGATCGATGCAACAGGCTATGTGCTGAACGATGAAACCAAGGACGTTCTGGTGAAACAGGCCCTGTCACACGCAGAGGCTGGCGCAGATATCGTTGCCCCTTCCGACATGATGGACGGACGGATCGGCGCGATACGGGACGAATTGGAACAAAGTGGTTTCATCCATACTCGCATTCTTTCCTATGCGGCCAAGTATGCCTCCAGTTTCTATGGTCCCTTCCGCGATGCGGTCGGTTCTGCAGCCAATCTCGGCGGCGGTAACAAATACAGCTATCAGATGGACCCGGCCAACAGCGACGAGGCCCTGCATGAAGTGGCCCTCGACCTGCAGGAGGGGGCCGACATGGTCATGGTCAAGCCCGGCATGCCTTATCTGGATATCGTCAGACGTGTCAAGGAGACCTTCCAGGTACCCACATTCGCCTATCAGGTCAGCGGGGAATATGCGATGCTGAAAGCGGCATCCCAGCAGGGATGGCTGGATGAACAGGCCGTGGTGATGGAGTCTCTGTTGTGCATTAAGCGGGCGGGGTGTGATGGTATTCTTACCTATTTCGCAAAGCAGGCGGCGGAGTGGATGCAATGAGTTTTGAGTTTTGAGTTTTGAGTTTTGAGTTTTGAGTTTTGAGTTTTGAGTTTTGAGTTTTGAGTTTTGAGTTTTGAGTTTTGAGTTTTGAGTTTTGAGTTTTGAGTTTTGAGTTTTGAGTTTTCCACCAGTCTAGTCCTACTATTGAGAAAACAGTTCAGAGAGAGATTATTTCCTCTCCCTTTGGAAGAGGGCAGGGTGAGGGGAGAAAAGAGACATGAGCGAAGCAATCACAACCAACTCAAAACTAATCACTCTGATTTATCTGCAAATCTTCAGCAGAGCCAACCATCCATCAGAGCAGGAACCAAAGAACCGTGTTGGATAAATACGCCGTCATCGGGAACCCCATTGAACACAGTAAGTCACCGGAGATTCATCGGGCCTTCGCAAAACAGACCGGTGAGCCTGTCGAATATGGGCGCATTCTGGGAAATATCGATGATTTTGCCGGCGATGTAAGGCGCTTTCTCGGCGAGGGCGGACTGGGTCTCAACGTCACCGTGCCGTTCAAGGAGCAGGCATGGCGGCTGGCGGATGAACTGAGCCCGGGAGCGCATACAGCGGGTGCGGTCAATACCCTGATCAGACTGGAGAACAATCAATTGCGGGGCGACAACACGGATGGTATCGGACTGGTAAGGGACCTCACCGTCAACCAGGGTTTCCGTCTGCAGGGAAAACGGATTCTGATGTTGGGTGCCGGTGGCGCGGTGCGGGGTGTCATCCGCCCTCTACTGGAACAGCGCCCAAAACGGATAATCATCGCCAATCGAACCGCCGGCAAGGCCTATTCACTGGCAAACGGTGTTTCAAATTATGGCCAGGTGGCGGGTTGCGGTCTAGATGAATTGGCAGGCATGCAGTTTGATCTGATCATCAACGGCACTGCAGCCGGACTTGCTGGGGAGGTTCCTTCGATACCCGATAGCGTGCTGAGCAAAGGCGGATGGTGCTACGATATGCTCTACAGTAACCAGACCACCGCTTTTCAACAGTGGGGTTATGAGCACAAGGCGGCACGTTCGCTGGATGGCCTCGGCATGCTGGTGGAACAGGCGGCTGAGTCGTTTCGACTATGGCGGGGAATCCTGCCAGAGACATCCCCGGTCATTGCCATGTTACGTGAATAGTGAAACAGCCCTGTCAGCACAAGCCGCACATAGACGTATATGAATAGTCCGCAAATGAACGCGAATAAACGCAAATGTATTTATTGACTCTTCAAGTAGGGTGGATTGGATGGGCCCTGTCCTGCAGCTTGCGCGACACCCTTTTCGAATAAGTGTGACGCGAGACGAGTGATGACTGTCTTACCAAAACACTTGGATATAACCCCAAAATATTGGGTTTATTCGTTTTCATTAGCGGACTTAGAACAATTTTGCGTCCATTTGCGGCTTGCCAAAGACCGTTGACAGATTCTAAGGCGGATCCCGATGGCGTTGAGCCAATTTCACATAATGTTCAGCATTATACAGCATGATCTCCTTCTCCCGGTCGCTGAGCGGCCGCACGCGACGCGCAGGCTGACCCAACCAGAGATAACCGCCTTCCAGTCTCTTACCCTGGGGAACCAAGGAACCGGCACCCAACATGGTCAGGGCCTCTATCACCGCCCCATCAAGAATTATCGACCCCATGCCGATAAAGCAATTGTCTGCCACTTCACAGCCGTGTAAAAGCACCTTATGGCCAACTGTGACACCCTCGCCGATGATTAACGGGCTGCCACCGGGTTGATAGAAACTGTCGTGGGAGACATGCAGAATTGAGCCATCCTGGATATTGCTTCGTGCACCGATGCTGATCCGATGCACGTCGCCGCGTATGACGCACATAGGCCAGACCGAGGATTGGGATGCGATAGTCACATCACCGATGACGATCGCATGCTCATCCACATAGGCATCTTCGGCGATGTCCGGATAGTTGGTTTCAAAACGACGCAGTTTTGACATAGCAGATAGAGGATTCAGAATTAATGGAAATCGTTACCTTCGTCCTGATAGGGACGGTCATCGCTATCCTGATCTATGGCGTCCTGATTTACAACAATCTGGTGCGCTTGAAACACGATGTCTCCAAGGCATGGTCGAACATCGATGTACTATTGAAACAGCGTCACGACGAGCTTCCGAAACTGGTCGAGACCTGTAAACAATACATGAAATTCGAACAGGAAACCCTGGAGAAAGTGATGCTTGCCCGCAGTGCGGTGAGTAGTGCCTTAAGCCAGGGCGATGTGGCTGCGGTGGGCGCCGCAGAAAGCCAGATGCGGCTGGGTCTCGGCAACCTGTTCGCAGTGGCTGAAAACTACCCCGACCTGAAGGCCAATGAAACCTTTTTACACCTGCAGTCGAGGATAACGGGACTTGAGAACAGCATCGCAGACCGACGCGAATTCTATAACGACAGTGTCAACATCAATAATGTCCGTATCGAGCAGTTTCCCGATCTGATCCTGGCGAAACAGTTCGGCTTCAAACCGGCGGAGCTGCTGGAATTCGATGAGACTGAATTGAAAGACGTCGACATGGGCACCCTGTTCAGCTAGGACCTAGTTAAAGTGCTGGGAAATCTTGCCGGTATCGGTGATGGCTATTTCTGGTTCTGGACGCTGACATTGACAGTCTTGACGCTGGTCGCACTCTATTTCACCTTTCGAAACCTCCATCGAGCCAGGTTGATCGAAGACACGCCCACTTCCCTCATACGATCAGCGCCCCAGGGCTATGTGGAGTTGATCGGTGAGGCGGCGATGATGACCGGTGAGCCGGTGATTGCCCCCCTCAGCGGCATGTCCTGTTGCTGGTGGCGCTATAAGATCGAGAAAAAGAGCGACAAGGGGTGGCGCACGGTACGCTCCGACAAGAGTGAGGGCCTGTTCCTGCTGAAGGATGCAACCGGTGAGTGCATACTCGACCCGGAGGGAGCCAACATTTCGCCCAGTGAAAAGAGTATCTGGTACGGACCCAATGAGACACCCTCGGCCGGACCCGACCGGGGTACCGGCACCCTTCACCGAAAAACGGAACGATTCGGTGTCCGCATCTCGACCCATCATACCTTCGGCGGTGACTACCGCTACATCGAAGAGACCATTGTCCCCGGCGACCCGCTGTATGCCATCGGCCTCTTCAGCTCCATCGGTGAAATCGATCGCAAGGCAATGCGGGACGACATGATCAAGGGCCGGCTGCGCCAATGGAAAGCGGATCATGCAACCCTGCTCGAGCGGTTCGACAAAAATCGCGATGGCCAAATCGATATGGATGAATGGGAATCGGTCCGCCACAGCGCCGAGCGCGAAGTCACCCGGGAGCAGATGCAGCAGGATCAGCAGCCGCTCCATACTTTGAGCAGTACAGGCACTAACCGGCGCCCGCTTTTAATCTCGACCAAAGCGGAATTTGAACTGGTACGCCACTACCGCCTGTTCACCCTCGCCGCCCTTGCCGCATTCTTCACGGTTGGATCCGGCGCCGTATTATTTGTCACTTCCCGATTGACTCAACTCTGAATGGAAACGGCATTAACCATGCAAGCTGCGATAGCCGGTGTTGGCTAAATCATGCCAAGACCCATATAAGTAGCTGTTGCAGGGCTGGGCGATAGAGACTGTTGCCGATATCTGAGAAGAAATACATCGGATAGCGCAGGGCTGAAATCGGTACCGAACTATTCCTACGGCAGCGGTGTAGTGCGAGAATGTATCAACCCGACGACCAAACAGATATCGACAATGACATCAACAGGTTTTCAGATGCGAAACAGAACCTATCCACTTGCCCTGATGCTGCTCTTTTGCACATCCACACTGCTGGCTGACAATATCCTCATGGACGACGCCTCGGATGATATTTACTGGCAGCCGGAGGAGCCCTTCAAGGAGGGGAAAACAGCACTTCCGGAGAAGATCGACCTGGACGATTTGCAGGCGTTTCAGGTTGGCGCCAATGATCCCAGGTTCCAATATTTCATCGAACGGGGTTCACTGCAGACAGGTGACGATAAGGTCACACGGTTCGTTGTGGTGATCCGCTCACGAACAGGCGCCACAAATACCTCTTATGAAGCATTTCGCTGTGGTGAAAGGCTGTTCAAGGTCTACGGATACGGCAGCGACGACAAACTATTTGCCGCGACGAAGCCGGAATGGCGGACCATCCCGAAAGATGAGTCAACAGATTATCGCGCCGCCCTGTATGAAGATCTGATCTGCAATCTGTTGACCGGCCAAAGCAATTCACCCGACGCCATCTTTCGCGCCATGCGCGACAATCGCACACTAGCCATTGACTAATCCGGAGCCTACCCCATGAATGCCCTGATCAATATGCAAGGATTGCCCTCTTTCTCCGCCATCACTCCGGATATGGTTGAGCCTGCCATGGATCAACTGTTGCAGGAGAACCGGCAAATCATTCAACAGCTACTCAGCTCGCAGCAGGAATACACCTGGAAAAATCTGGTCGAACCCCTGGAAAAGGCAGAGGATCGTCTCAGCCGTACCTGGTCACCAGTGAGTCACATGAACTCCGTGGTCAACAATGATGAGCTGCGTGCGGCCTATAATGCAGTGCTTCCCAAACTGAGCGAATATGCCACCGAAGTCGGGCAAAACGGCCAACTCTGCAATGCCTACAAACAGGTTGCCGGAGAAGCGGAACTCGACCGAGCCCAGCGAAAGCTGTTGCAGAACGCCTTGCTCGATTTTCACCTGTCCGGTGTCGATCTGGAGGAGGATAAGAAACAGCGATTCAAGGAGATCAGCCAGGAGCTGTCTCAACTGACCACCAAGTTCGAAGAGAACCTGCTCGATGCCACCAACGCCTGGAGCAAACTGATCACGGATGAATCGGCCCTGCAGGGGTTGCCGGAATCGGCTTTGGCGCTGGCCCGCCAAACCGCTGCTCAGCGCGATCAGGAGGGATGGTTGTTGACCCTTGAGTATCCCTCCTATCTGCCGGTGATGACCTACGCCGATGATCGTCAACTGCGTCGGGAGGTCTATGAGGCATTCGCCACCCGGGCATCGGATCAAGGGCCGCACGCCGGGCAATGGGATAATACCGAAGCCATGGAACGGATACTCGAACTGCGCCATGAACAGGCTGGCCTGTTGGGATTCTCCAACTATGCCGATCGCTCACTGGCCAAGAAAATGGCCCGTTCAAGCGATGAGGTGATCGCCTTTCTCACAGACCTTGCCGAACGATCGCGCACTCAAGCGGAAAACGAACTGAATGAACTCCGGGAATTCGCATCTGAGAAATATGGTTTCGATGATCTGCAGGCGTGGGATATCGGATATTATGCGGAAAAACTGCGCCAGGATCGGCATAACATAAGCCAGGAGGAGCTGAAGCCCTACTTCCCGGAAACCCGTGTATTACCTGGCATGTTCGCGGTGGTGGAGCGTCTGTACGGTATTCGCATCGAAGAGACCAGGGGCATTGATACCTGGCACCCCGACGTTCGTTTCTTCGAGATCCGCGACAGCCACAATCACCTGCGAGGCCAGTTCTATCTCGATCTCTATGCGCGCCCCAAGAAGCGTGGCGGTGCCTGGATGGATGAATGTGCAACCCGCTTCTTCACGGACACCATGGACCAGATCCCGGTCGCCTATCTCACCTGCAACTTCTCACCCCCAGTGGATGGCAAACCCTCGCTCTTCACCCACGATGAGGTGCTGACCCTGTTCCATGAATTCGGCCACGGTCTGCACCATCTGTTAACCACGGTGGACTACCCAGCCGTCGCCGGCATCAACGGTGTTGCCTGGGACGCGGTGGAACTGCCCAGCCAGTTCATGGAAAACTGGTGCTGGGAAAAAGCGGCCCTTGATCTGATATCGGGCCACGTCGACACCGGTGACCCTATTCCCGATGAACTCTACCGGCGCATGTATACCGCGAAAAACTTTCAGTCGGCGATGCAGATGGTGCGTCAGCTGGAGTTCGCGCTGTTCGACTTTCGTATTCACCGCGAATATGATCCCCGACGCGGTGGGCGCATCTACGAAATACTGCAGGAGGTGCGTCAGCAGGTGGCTGTCATTACGCCTCCGGCCTGGAACCGGTTCGCCCATGGTTTCTCCCATATCTTTGCCGGTGGTTACGCCGCAGGTTACTACAGCTATAAATGGGCGGAAGTACTCTCGGCCGATGCCTTCTCCCTGTTTGAGGAGCGCGGGATATTCAATGCGGATACCGGACAGGCGTTTCTCCGGGAAGTGTTGCAGCAGGGAGGCTCCAGGGACGCGATGGAGCTCTTCGTGGCCTTCAGGGGCAGAGAACCCGAGATTGAACCCCTGCTGCGCCATAGCGGGATCCTGGGCCCCCAGGGCCAGTAATGGTAACGCCGCTGAGTGAAAAAACAGCCCCCAGCAGAGCCGATTGGATCAGTCTTTACAGGCCTTGAAAAAAACCGGGTGACGCTGACGCGTCACCCCTGTCGGGTTTCTTGAATATACCCAACCAACACCACTGATCACTGCCTCATGCACCCTATATCAACCAATTACTGTGAGGTAACAGTTGACAGGTAAGGCAGATCAACCAGTTTTCGCTAACCCTCCCCCGAGGGATAATCACTCTATTCTGAATTGTGCGATCGAAGTATCGCGGAGGGCTAACCCTCAGCGATATAGTCATCCGTATCGTTTCCACAGACTATTTTACGATCCTCCAAAACCATATTCTGGTAGATGCTCTTGGTTACCTCACTCTCGAAGTAGATTTCAACGCCATTTTCGCCGTCACCTTCATAGAGACAGGGATGTCCCTCTATATCGGTCACATCACGCAAGGTAATCGGGTCCAAGGTGGTTCGAATATTCATACTCGGCATCTCCGCAAAGCGTCTCTCATCACCTTTAAGCTATAGAAATACCCAGCAAAACAATCAAGTAAATATCGGACCCTAATCAGATGAGGAAATTGGGGAATTTGCAGTGATTGCACTATTGCAACTTGACCTGACCACTCACTATATTCAGTCAACGAGTTGTCAATGTAAGCTGCAAATAGACACAGATTTATTTACTTACCGTATAACATGGTCAACACAGGACCTATCCTGCGTCTCCATGCGGGGGAGAAAAAATTGCTCAATTTGCGGGCTTAAAAAAATATTCGCGACTATCTGCGGCTTGCTTTTTCACGACAACACCCTACCTGAGGGTGAGATCTTGAATGCTGGATCTACGCAGTGGTGAACATTTCAAAAAAGAACCAATAAACGAAACTGGCCAACAACAGACCGAAAAACATCACCGGCAAACCGGTACGCATCCATATCATAGGGGAGATCCTGGCCTCGGGCATACCGCTCTTTTCCGATTCGCTGACAGCGATGATGTTGGCGGTAGCACCGAGATGGGTGCCGTTGCCTCCCAGCCCCACTCCCAAGGCCAAGGCCCACCACAGAGGGGCGATATTCACACCGCTGCTTTCAAGCCCAAGGATGATCGGAATCATAGTGACGGTAAAGGGGATATTGTCGACCACAGCACTCAGGATCGCTGCCACCCACATCAGCAACAGCCCGGTCAACATCAGCATGGCAGGATCTTCTGCCAGCATGGCCAATTTATGGCCGAACAGATCGAGCAATCCCGATGACTCAACGCCGCCGACAATGATGAACAGCCCGGCAAAGAAAAACAGCACAGACCAATTCACCGAACCAAACAACTTCTCCACATCGGGACGCATCGTAAAAAGCGCGATACTGACACCGATAAACGAGGCGTAGGCCGGCAGTACATGCAGATTGTGATGGACAAAGAACAGCACCACCACAACCCCAAGGGCAAACAGAATTCTCTTCAGACCCTGTGCATCCTTGATCGCATGTGTCGCCACCAACTTCCTGGGATCCTCACCCCCGCTCCTGAGCTGATTCCTGAAAAGATACAACATCAGTCCTACAGTGCCTATCCACACCACCAACACCGGCAAACCCATGTGTACCAGGAAGGAGTTGAAACTGATATCCGCCGCACTGCCGATCATCAGGTTCGGTGGGTCGCCCACCAGAGTGGCGGCACCGCCGATGTTGGACAGCATCGCCTCCGCCATGAGATAGGGCATCGGATTGATCTTGAGCAGACGACAGATCAATACCGTCAGCGGTGCAAACACAATGACTGTTGTGACATTATCGAGGATCATGCTGATCACACTCACCGCAAGACTGAGATAGATCAGCAGCAGCTTGGGATTGCCGTTTGCCCAGTGGGTGATGTGCACGGCTGCGAAATCGAAGGCACCGGTCGGTCTTAGCAGGGCCACCAGCATCATCATTGCGGCAAGAAGCAATATTGTATTGCCGTCAACCGCCAGTATGGCCGCCTCCTGGGTGTAGAACCCCATCAACATGCCAATCCCGATCATCACTACCGCACCGAGGATGGCGGCTATTGTACGGTGCATTTTCTCCGAAAAGATCAACACATAAGAGAGCACCAGGACAATTGCCGAGGCCCACATTTCTGAAGTTATCGTCTCCATCTGTCCGGTCGTCTACTCGACGCAACACTCTTTGGTGACGACCGCCCTGGCGATACTCATCCGGGTTACCACACCCTGGTACTCCCCCTCCTCGGTGACAAACAGATATTCTGTATTGTATTGCTCCATGATCGCCAATGCCTTGATTGCCTGAAAATTCGACGACAGCTGAATTGCATCGGGGAAGATGTAATCATCCACCACCTCGTCCATCAATTCATCCGCGCGCATGTGGGGGAAATCGAGATGCTCGATATCGTCACCGAGCAGATGGGCGCCGTGGATCACATCCTCGGGTATACAGCAGAGCAGAAACAGGTGCCTGACGGAGAATCGGCCGCTCAGTTTTCCCTCTGCATCCACATAGGGTATCCCCGGAACATCCTTCTCCACACACTCCCACATCACCTCGCCGATACGCATCCCCGGACGGGCAACCTTGGTGGGAATCGATATATGTTTGATCTTCATGGCGGCGTTTCATCCATCAATGGCTTCATGGCATGCAGCATATTGGCGAAGAGGTGTCGGTTCTGCCGCTCCTCCCTTGCCAGCAGCTGCTTCATATATGCTCGCTGGGTGGGGGCGGTAAAGCAAGCGGGACAGCTATCGGGAATTATCGGTAAACCGGTCTCGACGGCAAAGGCACCTGTTTGGGTCTCGCGGCAGTAGACCAGGGGCCGGATAATCCGGATATCTCCCGCATCGTTGAGGTAGTGAGCCTTCATGGTGCGCAGTTGCCCTTCGTGAAACATGGACATCAACAGGCTCTCCGCCAGATCATCCAGATGCTGCGCCAGGGCCAGCACGTTATAGCCCTCGCGACGACCGGTGGTATACATAATGCCGCGTTTCATCCGTGCACAGTAGGCACAGAAGGAGTTTCCATCCATATTCTCCCTGGCCTCTTCCATGATGGGTTGCTCCGCATAGTGCCAAGGCACCCCCAGCCCTTCATAGTAGGCCTTGAGCGGCGCCGGATCGAAACCCTCAATCTGCGGGTCGACAGTGATGACCCCCAGATCGAAGCGGACCGGGGCATAGCTCTTCAGATGGCAGAGGATCTGCAGCAGTGAGAGGGAATCCTTGCCGCCGGATACACCCAGCAGGATTCTGTCCCCCTCACGGATCATGTCGAAATCGGCAATCGCCTTGCCGACCTTGCGCAACAGGGATTTCGGTGGTTTTTGATAATCGGTCATCGGTGCATTTTGACATGAAGCCCGGTGGCCACCAATGCTGGTGATTGCATTTAGTGGCCGGATCAAGCATCTTTGCGGAATCTCAGCACAATAGAGGATCATGAGTATGGATATCTTCGTAATTGTCGTCTTGGTGTTCGCGATCGTACTGGTGGTACTCGGTGCGAAACGGGTACCGCAAGGAAACGAGTACACCGTGGAACGTTTCGGGCGCTATACGAAGACCCTGCGCCCCGGGCTCAATCTCATCATACCGATCGTCGACCAGATCGGTAAAAAGATGAATATGATGGAGCAGGTACTGGATGTACCCTCGCAGGAGGTCATCACCAAGGACAACGCCATGGTCACGGTGGACGGGGTGATCTTTTTTCAGGTACTCGATGCCTCCCAGGCGGCCTATGAGGTCAACAACCTCTACAGTGCCATACTCAACCTGACCATGACCAATATCCGTACCGTCATGGGTTCGATGGATCTGGACCAACTGCTCTCACAACGCGATACCATCAATACCCAACTGCTGACAGTTGTGGACGACGCCACCACACCCTGGGGCGTGAAGGTGACCCGTATCGAGATCAAGGACATCTCACCTCCAAGAGACCTGGTCGACGCCATGGCCAGGCAGATGAAGGCCGAGCGTGAGAAGCGTGCCGCCATCCTGGAAGCCGAAGGCATGCGCCAATCCGCCATCCTCAAGGCGGAGGGTGAAAAGCAATCCGCCATCCTGGAAGCCGAGGGCGAAAAGGAGGCCGCTTTTCGTGAGGCGGAGGCACGGGAGCGACTGGCTCAGGCGGAAGGAAGGGCGACCGAGATGGTATCGGAGGCGATCGCCAAGGGGGATGTCAATGCCATCAACTACTTCGTTGCACAGCGATATACCGAAGCCCTGCAACAGATTGCCGGGGCTGAAAACCAGAAGATCATCATGATGCCGCTGGAGGCATCGAGCCTGATCGGATCCCTTGCCGGAATCACTGAAATTGCCAGGCAGTCATTCGACACAAAGACAAAAGGAGTGGATTGATGCAGTGGTTCACCCAGCTAGATTACTGGCACTGGCTGATACTTGCCGTGGTGCTGATGATCCTCGAGGTCTTCTCACCTGGCGCCTTTCTTCTCTGGCTGGGCCTGGCGGCGGGAACGGTTGGTCTGCTGTTGTTGCTGATACCGGACATCACCTGGCAGATACAGATACTGCTGTTTGCCTTGCTGAGTGTCACGATCATTGTCCTGGTGCGCGCCTTTCTCCAGCGCAGACCCATCGAAACCGACCAGCCCCATCTCAATCGAAGAGGCGAGCAGTATCTCGACCGCACCTTCACCCTTCAGGAACCCATCGTCAATGGCGAGGGTAAGATCCATGTGGACGACACTACCTGGAAGATCACCGGAGAGGATTGTCCCGCCGGAACCCGGATAAGAATCTCCGGTGTGCAGGGTGTAGTATTGCAGGTCTCTCCAGTCGATTAACACTCTCAGCTTGTCAATGTCCAGGCGTCTGTAAAGTCTGGTAAAAAGAGCTATTATGAATTTGGGAAAACAAACTCAAGAATCCTTTTGGTTGTACCGATATATAAAACAGGCCTGTCACTAAATGTTGCCGTAAATCGTTGAACAGGATAGGTCAGCGGTCGGGGAATTTCCACAGCTCATTCCCTTAATCAGTCACCGCCTCATGGATGAGCTGTCGCACTAAAACCTGGCGGCATTCAGAGGCAACTGACATGCACACAGAGACCCACGCAATTCTATTCGTCGACAGCGATAGCAATCAGCTACAATCCTTGAAACGAACCCTGCGCGAATTCAGGGATAAATGGCAACTCCACTATGCCGAAGATGCACAACTGGCTCTGGAAATCATGCAGCAGGCAGCTGTTGACATTGTGGTCAGTGAAACACAGCTCGCCGGCAAGCCGGGCAGTGAACTGCTGAAGGAGATTAAACTCCACTACCCGAGTACAACGCGACTATTGTTTTCAGGGCAGGCGATGCGCACGCCGGCACAGGAGGTTGTCCATCATGCCCACCAGTTTATCGCCAAGCCTTGCAGTAGCGATGAGCTGATTAACATCCTGCAACGGGTATTTCATTTACGAAGTCTGTTAAACAATCCATCCATCGAGGAGATGATCAGCAGCCTGGGCACCCTGCCCAGTCTACCATCCACCTATCAGCAGATGATTACAGCCCTGCAATCCGACACCGCCTCGGTCAAGGATATCGGCAAGATCGTAGCCCAGGATATCGGCATGTCAGCCAAAATCCTGCAGATGGTCAACTCGGCATTCTTCGGTCTGCCGCAGCAGGTCGCCTCTCCTGAACGTGCGGTAACGCTTTTGGGCATAGAGACAGTCAGCAACCTGGCACTGACCGCCGGCGTCTTTTCGCAACTCGACCCCGATGTGATGAAGGAGTTTCACCTGGAACAACTGTGGCAGCACAGCTTGCTCGTCTCTGGACTGGTACAACGCCTTTCCCAGGCAGCCGGGATGGATCAGCAACAGCGCCAGCTTCCGGTATTGGCGGGCCTGATGCATGACCTGGGCAAACTGCTGCTGGCCACCCATAATAGCGCAGAGTATCGACGCATCGTACAACAGGCAGAGCGGGATAATGCACCGCTGTATGAGATCGAATCTGAATCATTATGGTGTAGCCATGCCACCGTTGGCGCCTATCTGATGGGGTTGTGGGGACTTCCCTTCAGTGCAGTCGAGGCGGTCGCCCTACACCACACAGCGGAAGAGCAGAGTCGCGAGCGTCTCGATTGCCTGATGGTATACGCCGCCAACCTGCTTGTGAACGGATTAAAAAACACTCGATACAACGACTATTATTCTACAGAGCGGTTGGAGGCCCTGCTGACAGCTGATGAGTTTGGTAAGTGGAGATCCATTACTGAGGAGTACCTTAATGGAAAAGCTGCCTGAAAAGGTCCTGATGGTCGATGACGACCGCAATCTGCTCGATTCCTTCCGACGTCAATTTCGTAAACGGCTCAATCTAGAAACCGCCACCAGCGGCGCGGATGGGGTACAGGCAGTTCAGGATGGCGGACCATTTGCGGTGGTTATCTCCGATATGCAGATGCCGAATATGAACGGGATTGAGTTTCTCTCCAAGGTACATACGATTTCACCCAATACGGTGCGTATCATGCTCACCGGTAACGCCAACCTGGATGTAGCCATTGATGCGGTCAACGACGGTCATATCTTTCGTTTCCTGAACAAGCCCGTGGAGACCGACCAGCTCTATCAGACAATTGCCGATGCCGTTCAGCAGTATCGCCTGATCACCTCGGAAAAGATACTCCTGAATAAGACACTCAAAGGCGCAGTCGACCTGATGGCGGATATACTCAGCATGGTCAATCCGGTCGCCTTCAGTCATTCGTCACGGATCAAACAATATGCCCATACCATCGTCAACAGCCTCTCCCTGGAAGACAGCTGGCACTACGACCTTGCCGCCATGTTGTGCCAACTTGGCTATATCAGCCTGCCGGAGGATCTGGTACGCAAAGTCGCCGAAGGCGAGGAGTTGAGTCAGGCGGAACGCAAACACTACACATCCCATCCCGCCATGGGGGCAAGGCTCTTGAAACACATCCCCAGACTGGAAGTCGTCTCCGAGATGGTGGAGCGACAGAACGATAATGTGGGAAAAATCGAATTTCAGGGAAAACTCTCAAATCAGAACAAGGCTATTCTCGGTGGCCAGATCTTACGTGTCGCCATTGCCTATGAGCAACTGATCAGCCAAGGCATGGATGAGCAGGCAGCGATCGATGAGCTTAAGGACAACCCTGCAAACTATGATCCGATACTGGTCGAAACCCTGGCACTGGGCTCTCAGAACCGCAAGGTTGAGGTGATGACGCTCCCAATCGATAAACTGGAACCCGGACTGATACTCGACCAACCGATCAAGACACAAGCCGGCACATTGCTGGTGGCCAAGGGTCAGGTGCTCAGCCAGGCGGTACTGTTCCGGTTATTGGCAGCAGAAGAGAGCGGGATCGTAACCGGCTCGGTAAGGGTGTTCAAGGTCACTTGACGCTACCGGTTGTCGCGGGGTTCATATCACCGCCACGCCTCACCGTTCATCTGCCGGTATCCTTCAATTCCCGACACTCTGATGAGGAAGCTCAGGCAGAGTTCCTGTGCAACGGCAAGCGCATCACAAATGTGGTGCCGTTCCCCTCCTCTGTCTCGAAAAACAGTTCCCCCTGATGTTTCCCCATCACGATATCCTGGGCAATCGCCAATCCCTGCCCGGTGCCGCGTCCTACATCCTTGGTGGTAAAGAAGGGATTGAAAACAGACTCCTGTACCTCTATGGGTATGCCGGTACCCGTATCCGCAACCCTTACCTCCACACTATTCTCATTGTGAGTAGTGGTGATGGTGATTTTTCCCTTCTGCTGCAACTTGGCCGCTTCTATGGCATGGGCCGCATTGATAACCAAATTGAGCACGACCTGGGAGATCTCCCCCCCCAGGCACTCAACTTGAGGCAGGTTTTCACCAAGCTTCAAATCCGTATCCGCCACATATTTCCACTCGTTCTTACACACTGCGACGGCATTGCTGACAATCCGATTCATATCCGCCAGAGCCATCTGCTTTGAGCCGGGATGGGCAAACTCTTTCATTGCCAGCACAATATGCGCAACCTGACTGGCGCCGGAGATCGACTGCTCAATGGCGTTGGCTGTCTCCTCCTCCAGATAGGCCAGATCGATCTCATCAATGGTCTCCTCCACTTTAGCCGTTTCCGCTTCCAACCCGGGTATATCAGAGGCCTTTTGCATAAGGTTTGAGTAGACCTTCAGCAGTGAACCCAAATCTTCGTAGGATTCCTTGATGAATTTCAGGTTATCGCCAACATACTGAATCGGGGTATTGATCTCATGGGCGATACCCCCCGCCAGCTGCCCCACCGCTTCCATTTTGTGGGTTTGATTCAGTTGGCGTTCCAGGTTTCTACGCTCCTCATCAGCGCGTTTCCGTTCAGAGATATCATTAAATGTGACAACCACGCCGCTATCACTCACCTCTCTGAGCAGGGGTGATACCGAGTAGGCAACATCGACCTGGCGGCCCTCTTTGTGGAGAAATACATCATCGAAGCCGGTGCGGATCAATCCATCTCTCAGGGTCATATCGATTGCCGATTTGACACTACTCTCAGCGGTGGGCTGCTTGTCTCCGTAGACCAATTCGACAAATTGGCGTCCCTCCATTTCCACGCCACCCCAGCCCAACAACCATTCACTCTCCGGGTTGGCATAACGCACAG
This sequence comes from Candidatus Thiodiazotropha sp. LNASS1, assembly GCF_964212655.1. Lineage (NCBI taxonomy): Bacteria > Pseudomonadati > Pseudomonadota > Gammaproteobacteria > Chromatiales > Sedimenticolaceae > Candidatus Thiodiazotropha > Candidatus Thiodiazotropha sp. LNASS1. The sequence continues at coordinate 2,780,213 of NZ_OZ156465.1, forward strand.
CCCCTTGCTGGTCGATAACCACAAACCCTTCGCTCATGCTGTTGGTCACATCACTCAGAAATTGCTCCTTTTCCCTCAGTTCATTCTTCGTGCGGTTCAATAGGTTGAACTGATTTCGCAACTGTTGGATCAGTAAGACACTGGTCAGTGAGATAAGCACGAAACCGGCCACATGCATGAAAGTCATCATCTGCTTGAACTGGAATTGCGAATCCATAATCGGTTGTGCCATCACCTTGACACTGATGCCGCCACGCAAATCACCTACTTTTTTGCCCTCGTAACCATGACACTGGATACACTGCTCCTGCATGAATACCGGGCCGATATACCTGAAATATCCTTGCGCCTGGCCCAGGAACGGCTGAAACACATACTCAGTCCCATTCTCAAGTTGGGAAAGTGCTTCCATTTCCCAGGCTTCTGCCATATTTTCCGGATTCACCGGCTGTGCCGACACTGCCCTGTAGTGGATGTCCTCCATAACCTGTTTCTTGAAAACGGCAGGATCATTGGCCATCAATATAGGATTGATCTTGGTAAGCCTGACCATCTCAAACATGATGCGTCCGCGTTCAAAGGCGATATCTTTGACGGATCGATCGATAAGGGAGAGGTTCCATATCAAGGAAGTGATGGTTATAAGTAACCAAAACAGTACTGGAAACAACCAGTAATATCTGGATTGCAAAAGCCTAATCAACATTACTCCACCTATTGCAGGAGAGAGCGGGTAAGGCGGCAGGCTGTTATTAAGGCCTGTTAACAGGTCCTAGGGTATCAGTACCAGCTTACCTTGCATCCGTCCCTGTTCGATCAATTCATGGGCCTTCACAGCCTGATCCAGCGGCAATGAGTCGCTGACATGGATCCGCAGGGATCCGCTGTCTATCATTTGCGCACAATCACTTAAAATAGCGACCTGGTTTGTTCTCGCTTGAGGAAGATGGCGCAGCATCGGCGTCAGCATCAAGGTAAATCCGACACGCAGGTTACGGTTTCGAGCCTCTTTCCAGTTCACCGCCGGTCCCGGGTCGAGCAGTGTGACCAGGTCCCCGTATGGTGATGTGGCGTCTATCGATGCCTTGAAGACATCCCCCCCCACTGTGTCAAGTACCACATCCGCACCTGCACCGCCGGTTAACTCCAACACCTGGTCCACAAATCCGTGTTCCCCGTACAAAATCGACTCATCGGCACCGAGGGAAGCAACAAATGCCTGCTTCTCCTTCGTGCTCACAGTGGTCAGCACACGCGCACCCGCCTGTTTAGCCAGTTGAATCGCCACATGACCTACGCCACCGGCACCGGCATGCACCAACAGGGTCTTTTCATTGGTCAGACGCGCGCGCCCAAACAGCGCTTCCCACGCGGTAATCAGTACCAAGGGGGCGGCTGCCGCATGGACAAAATCGACGGACACCGGTTTTTTGCAACACACCGACTCTTCAATGACGGCATATTCCGCATAATTCCCATGCAGTCCGCCCAGTCCGCCATCGCAGTACCAGACTTCGTCACCTGAGCGAAACTGAGTCACCTGGCTGCCTGTCTCAACCACAACCCCGGCACCATCACATCCCAATACCGCCGGTGTGCCATCAGGTAGGAAGAGCCCTCTGGAACGAAGCTTGGTGTCGACCGGATTGACTCCCGCCGCCTCGATGCGAACCTTCACCTGTGTCGCCGAGGTTACTTCCGGCGTTTCCACCTCTTCAAGGGAGAGGACCTCTGGACCTCCGGTTTCTCTCATTACCACTGCCTTCATCTATCACCTCCGAATGAATAGATCATCTCCTCAGTGCTCACTCCCCTCTCTCTCGCCCAAGGGTGCCAGCAAGAGATAGAGGATCCATGCAAACCATGAGACAAAAACCACCGCAAGAATCCAGAACAGCTTCTCAGCGCCATTGGTTTTTCGCGACCTCAAAATCAGCAGGATAGGCAAAAACCAGATGAATCCCGCCACCAGCAGGGCTGTGAGGCTAAGCCCCAGAATGGATGTCATAACAAACCCCTATAATTATCACGCTAGTTTGGAGCCCTTGTCGACAATCTGCAAGCCTTTGGCGGAACACTCCTTTTCTCAAAATAGTTGTTTTAATGACAGTTAACATCCAGCTAATCATCACATGGGGATGACATACTTGATCTGTGACAGATAGTGTTAAGCTATAGCCTACCAAATTCACCGATGCCTGGAATCCGATGACACACGCCAAACCCAATCCGGATAAGGCCTCTCGACTGCGTGCCCATCAAATAAGTCTCAAGCAATGCAGTCGCTGTGATGCAATGATCGGGCCGGTAGTGACTGGACAACCTGTCGCCTCACCCGTACTTCTGGTGGGCCAGGCACCGGGTGCAAAAGAGGGTATGGCAGGGAAGCCATTCGCGTGGACTGCGGGTAAAACCCTTTTCAACTGGTTCGGGCGCCTGGGTATTAACGAGGAACAGTTCCGCCAGCAGGTCTATATGTCTGCCGTCTGCCGCTGTTTCCCCGGCAAGAACCCCAAAGGCGGCGACCGGGTGCCGAATGCGCAGGAGATCGAGGCCTGTAGCCAGTGGTTGCATAGGGAACTCGAGCTGTTGCGCCCACAGCTGATCCTTCCGGTCGGCAAGCTGGCAATCACACAATTCATCGATGTGGACAAGCTCACACAGGTCATCGGTCGCGTTCATTCCATACAACTGCAAAATGGGATTTGCGATGTGATACCCCTGCCCCACCCCTCTGGCGCCTCGACATGGCACAGAACAGAACCGGGGAAGAGCCTATTGCAAAAGGCGCTCGAACTGATAGGCCGGCATAGGGCCTGGAATAGCCTGTCGAAGGCTGCTGAACAAATGCATGGTTAAAAAACATAATACCGAGGAGAAATGGCATGTCGGAAGAGATTGGCAAGTTCACAATCCAACTTGAACAGGAAGACGACTACGCATTCAGGGTTAAGTTCGATATAAAAAAAGCACCCGACATCATCATGGACGAACCCCCTCCACTGGGCGAACGCAACGGACCCAATGCCTCGCGTATGTTGGCGGCGGCGGCGGCCAACTGTCTCAGCGCCAGCCTGATGTTCTGTCTCGCCAAAGAGGATGTACCGGCACAAAACGTCCACACCGAAGTCACCTGTACCATGATAAGGAATGAGAAAAAAAGGCTTCGCGTGGGCCGGCTGGATGTACGTATCACCGCGGGAGACGAACTGCTGACCTCCAAGAAACTCGATCGCTGCATGACGCTTTTCGAAGACTTCTGCGTGGTCACTGCCAGTGTTCGCGAAGGTATACCGGTTGGGGTCGAAGTGGTGAACAGTGCCGGAGATCTTCTGCACAAAGCGGAATAACGCAATGAGCCGAAAAATCACACTGAAGACATCGCAGGATGAACCCTTCCACGCCTACCTCAGCGGCGATGAGGCGGCAGCGTCTGCTGTGATGATTTTACATGAGTGGTGGGGAGTCATGCCCCATAACCGGCTGTGGGCTGACAGATTAGCCGATATCGGCCACCTTGCACTGGTGGTCGACCTCTACGACGGCCGGACGACTGATGATCCGGAGTTGGCTGCGGAGATGATGCGCAATATCGATCAACAACGCGCCGATCGAAAATTGATGGCCGCCGTCGACTTTCTGCATACACACGGTAGGCGCGTCGCCACCTTCGGCTGCTCCTTTGGTGGTAAGGAGTCGATGCGGGCGAGCCTGCTGCAAGCAGACAAAGTCAGTGCCACAATCGTCGCTTACTGCCGCATGGAAACCGATGAGGAGCGCCTGAAAGAATTGTCTGGGCCAGTATTGGCCATCTATGCCCAGCAAGAGCGCAATTGGCCGGAAAAACAGGAGGCCTTCGAGACAGCGATGAGGATGGCGGGCAAGGAGACCGAATCGGTTGGATTCGATGCCGCCCATGGCTTCACCAATCCCACCAGCCCGCGCTATGACGAGGCGGCTGACAAGGCATCCTGGGCGTGTATCGTCGATTTTCTGCAGCGGCATTTGGGCGAACCTGGTAATCCTGACACCATGCCTGGGTGACAATCATTGCCACTGTCACATTCAGTTCTCAATGGCTCAGCTCGGATAGCAGACGCCGGTTCCCCCAAGTCCGCAGTAGCCTGCCGGGTTCTTGGCCAGATATTGCTGATGATAGGCCTCGGCAAAGTAGAATGTGGGCGCGGGTAGTATCTCCGTAGTCACCGGCGCGGAGGTCACCTGTTGCAGGGCGTGCTGATAGTGCCCGCGGGAATCTTCGGCCATGGATTGCTGCTGATCGTCGAAGGTATAGATACCCGACCGGTACTGGGTGCCCACATCATTCCCCTGGCGCATGCCCTGGGTGGGGTTGTGGCCCTCCCAGAAGGCCTCTAGCAGTGACTGGTAACTGATCGCTGCCGGATCGAAGACAACTCTTACGACCTCGTTATGGCCCGTCATACCGGTACAGACCTCTTCATAGGTCGGATTGGGCGTGAAACCCCCAGCGTACCCCACCGCTGTCGAATAGACCCCTGGCAGTTCCCAATAGCGTCGTTCGGCACCCCAGAAACAGCCCATGCCGAACATTGCGAAATTGTACTGATCGGGAAAAGGCCCCACCATCGTATGTCCATTGACATAGTGGCTTTCACCGGGCTGAATCGGGGTCATTCGACCGGGCAGCGCCTCATCCTGTTGCGGCATCCTGGTTTTGCGGCCAACTCCGAACATGGGCTTCTCCTGTGGCGGTTTGTGCTGAATATAGCCTCTTTAAACCCAGATCCAACCCTACAGTCCGTGACTCTATATCAATAGCCGGAGTTGGGTTATCGACCCGATTTGCTTAGCACAAGGCAGATTTACATGAAGAAGAGCAGGAAAGTCTCGATCACCACACCGGGCAAACAGCTACAGGAGCATGAATGCAGCTGCACCCGCAACCGCCAGCAGCCCCAAACCAAGAACGACCATTATAGGCAGTTTTGACTTCTGATGCTGACTCTCCAATGCCTGATGAGCCAGATGTTGGTCGAGCAGACTCTCCACCGTCTCGGTGGCCACGGAATTGGCAATTTCACCCGCCACCTGGGTAGCGGTCTCATGAACCTGAGCCTCGAGGGAGCCTTCCGTGATGACACGGATATGCTCGATCATGTCATTCTTTTCCGGAACCTGGTTCAGAATCCGTTGCTCCTGTTCCTGCAGGCGTAGAGAGATATCATCGTCCAACTCTTTCATCTGGCCATAGATACTGGCCTCGATCAGATCCCCGACAGTACGCTGATTGAGCTGCCTGACAAAGTCGTCCAGGTCCTGATTGACCTTTTGCACCACTGATTCGCGAAGCGCTTCGGTATCGACACTCTGCGGTTCTACTTCTTTCAAACCTCTCTCTACCACAGAGACGATCATTGGTTCGAGTTTGCTGTCAAGATAGGCCTGTACGGTACTTTCGATACGATCCGCGAGCGTCTCCGCAATGGCTTCTTCTGCTGCCTGACGGGCGGTTTTTTCCGCCGCTTGAAGTGCAACCTCTTTGGCGATACGCCGAACATCCTCATCCGATAGACCGCTTTGCATCACCACGACCTCTGCTGCAGGCTCCGCTGCCTCAGCAGCGCCTTCAGCCTTGATAGCCTGATCGGGCGGGGCCGCCTCTGAACTTACGGCAGCCTCTTGCTGGTGCTGTTCGATAAGGTCGATGATCACGCCCAGACTCTCATCGGTCGGAGGCTTGGCCAGGATACCAAGAGCACCGTGCTCGACGGCGGCCTGGACATACTCATCCCCTTCATTGGCCGTACACATAACCACCGGGGTATGGCTGAACCTGGGATCCTTTTTGATCTCGGTAATCGTCTCCAGACCGTCCATGCCATCCATCAGAAAGTCGACGAAAATAGCGTCAGGCGTCGACTCTTTCAGTCGCTCCAATGCCTCTTCACCCGACACCGCCATCTCAACGCCGTCAAAACCGCTTTTTTTCAGCATTCTACTGAGTACAATGCGAGCGGATTTCGAATCATCGACTAAAAATGCTTGTTTTGACACGCTAAAAACCCTTCATCAGATCTGTTTTGCATTCTGTTTTACACGCTTCCCGAATACGGCAAGCGAAGCTATCACTGTGTCATTGCACCACATAAATCAACTCTTTGAAAAACAAAGAAAATTGTAATATTAGTTAAGCCCCCGAGGCCACCATAGTCAAGGCGCTGTTTAATCCTGATCGATTACAAGTTTAGTACCATCCTGAAATAGATCACTCGCCTGCCTACCAGCAGCACCTTATAATTGGCGGCCGTTACAGTTAAAACCTGAGTAGCTTGATGTCATCCGCAACCTCGAATACAGCCAATCACCCTATCGAATCTCTGCTTAAGCAGCGTATTCTCATCCTTGACGGCGCCATGGGCACCATGATTCAGCGCCACAAACTCGATGAGCAGGATTACCGCGGAGAACGCTTTGCTGATTGGCCATGCGATTTAAAAGGTAATAATGATCTGTTGGTGCTCTCTCAACCGGCGATAATCGGCTCGATTCACGAGGCCTATCTGGCAGCCGGAGCGGATATTCTCGAGACCAACAGCTTCGGGGCCAATCGCATCTCTATGGCCGACTACCAAATGGAATCCCTGGCCTATGAGATGAGCGAAGCCAGTGCCCGCCTGGCCCGGGAGGCCGCTGACAAATACACAAGCTCAGACAAGCCGCGTTTCGTCGCCGGCGTACTCGGCCCCACCAATCGCACCGCCTCCATCTCACCCGATGTCAACGATGCCAGCCTGCGCAATATCACCTTCGATGCCCTGGTAGAGGCCTATACAGAAGCCGCCCGGGGTCTTATCGCGGGTGGCTGCGACCTGCTGCTGATCGAGACGGTATTCGACACCCTCAACGCGAAAGCGGCGGTCTTCGCCTGTGAACAGGTATTTGACGAGGACGCCATCCGTCTGCCGGTAATGATCTCCGGCACCATCACCGATCAATCCGGCCGCACCCTTTCAGGTCAAACCACGGAGGCCTTCTACAACAGTCTGCAACACGCAAACCCCATCTCCATCGGTCTCAACTGTGCCCTTGGTCCCGATTTGCTGCGTCAATATGTGGAGGAGATGTCGCGTATCGCCGACACCCATGTCTCTGCCCATCCCAATGCCGGTCTACCCAACGAATTTGGCGAGTACGATCTGGATGCCCGGCAGATGGCAGATTATCTGGCCGAATGGGCGGACGCCGGTTTTCTGAATATCGTCGGCGGATGCTGTGGTACCACACCACAGCATATCCAGGCCATTGCTGAGACAATGGTTGGCAGAACGCCGCGTCAACTGCCGGTAATTGAAACACAGTGTCGTCTATCGGGGCTTGAACCGCTCAACATTGGTGCGGACTCCCTGTTTGTGAATATTGGCGAACGCGCCAATGTCACCGGTTCCGCGAAATTCAAGCGTTTGATCCTGAGTGAGGCCTACGATGAGGCGCTGGACGTCTGTCGCGAGCAAGTGGAGAACGGTGCACAGATCGTGGATATCAATATGGATGAGGCGATGCTAGACGGTGTCGCCGCCATGCGCCGCTTTCTCAACCTCTGTACCGGCGAACCCGAAATCGCCAAAGTACCGGTCATGATCGACTCATCCAAGTGGGAAATCATCGAGATCGGTCTGCAGTCCGTGCAGGGAAAACCCATCGTCAACTCCATCTCACTGAAGGAAGGGGAGGAAGCCTTCCTGCGTCAGGCCCACTTATGCCGCCGTTATGGCGCCGCAGTGATCGTCATGGCCTTTGACGAAACAGGCCAGGCAGACACCCAGGCGCGTAAAATCGAGATATGTGCACGAGCCTATCATCTGTTGACTGGGCGTGTCGGTTTCCCGGCCGAGGATATTATTTTCGATCCGAATATCTTCGCCATAGCCACTGGTATCGAGGAACACAACAACTATGGCGTCGACTTTATCGAGGCCGTACGCGAAATCAAACAGCGGTTGCCCCACGCCCTGGTGTCAGGGGGCGTCTCCAATGTCTCTTTCTCATTTCGCGGCAACAATCCGGTGCGTGAAGCGATCCACGCCGTGTTTCTCTATCACGCTATCAAAGCGGGCATGGATATGGGAATCGTCAATGCGGGTCAGTTGGCGGTCTATGACGAGTTGCCGGCCGAACTTCGCGAAACGGTGGAATCAGTGGTGCTCAACCGTGACCCGCAGGCGGGTGATCGTCTGGTGGAGCTGGCGCCCAAATACCAGGGCGATGGCAACGTGGTCGAAAACAAGGCGGATGCCGAATGGCGTGCCTGGCCGGTGAAAAAACGCCTCGAACATGCCCTGGTCAAGGGCATCACCGAATTCATCGAAAGTGACACCGAAGAGGCCCGGCAGCAGGCCAGGCAAACTTTGGAGGTGATTGAAGGACCCCTTATGGATGGCATGAATGTGGTCGGCGATCTGTTTGGTGTGGGCAAGATGTTCCTTCCGCAGGTGGTTAAGTCGGCCCGTGTGATGAAAAAAGCGGTCGCCTACCTGGAACCCTACCTGGAAGCGGAAAAGGCCGAGTGCGGGGTACAGAGCCAGGGCAAGATATTGATGGCTACCGTCAAGGGCGACGTCCACGATATCGGCAAGAACATAGTCGGCGTCGTGCTCCAGTGTAACAACTACGAGGTTGTGGATATCGGCGTCATGGTCCCAGCGGATACCATTCTGCAAAAAGCCAGGGATGCGCAGGTCGACATCATCGGGCTCTCCGGCCTGATCACCCCGTCGCTGGACGAAATGGTCCATGTAGCCAAAGAGATGCAGCGTCTTGGCATGTCTCAACCGCTGCTGATCGGTGGCGCCACAACGTCCATTGCCCATACGGCGGTCAAGATCGACCCGGAATATGACAACCCGGTGGTCTATGTGGCCGATGCCTCCCGTGCGGTTGGGGTAGCCTCCAACCTGCTGTCTACCGAGCATCGCGATAGCTATGCCGCCTCGCTACACGAGGAGTACGAAGCGGTACGGCAACGGCGTGCCGGTATCAACCAGTCGCGCAACCTGATCTCCATCGAAGATGCGAGGGCCAACCCGACCCCTATCGATTGGTCCCAATACACACCGGCCCGCCCCAATCTCTGCAATCCCGACTTCGAGGTCCCTGAATTTGCACAAATCGTGCATCTGGACAAGGACAGGTCTGCCGGTAAACCATGCGCGACTTTGCTGGTGATGAAGCAGATCCCCCTTGCAGAGCTGACTGGCTATATCGACTGGACCTTCTTCTTCCATGCCTGGCAACTCAAGGGGCGCTATCCACAGATACTGGATGATGAGATGAAAGGCGAAGAGGCGAAAAAACTCTATGCCGATGCCCTGTCCATGCTTGAACGGGTAATTGACGAGGGATGGTTGCGCGCGGCGGCCGTTGTCGGCCTCTTTCCCGCCAACAGCCAGGGCGACGATATCCGTGTATACCGGGATGAGACACGAACCCAAACCCTCGCAACCCTGCACAACCTGCGTAAACAGGGACGGCAACCTGTCGCTCCAGGTAAAAATGGACAGTACAACGAATCGCTGGCCGATTACATCGCACCGGAGAGGTGTGGAAAGGCCGACTACCTGGGCGCTTTCGCCTGCACCGCCGGTATCGGCATCGAGCGGAAAATCAGCGAGTTTGAAGAAGATCACGACGACTACCATGCCATCATGCTGAAGGCCCTTGCCGATCGTTTGGCCGAGGCCCTGGCGGAGTGGTTGCACGAACGTGTGCGAAAAGAGTATTGGGGTTATGCCAAAGAGGAGTCCCTGAGCAATCAACAGCTGATCGCAGAAGAGTATCGGGGCATCCGCCCCGCAATGGGGTATCCGGCCAGCCCGGACCATACGGAGAAAGAGGTGTTGTGGGAGCTTCTCTCCGTTGAAGGGCATACCGGCATCTGGCTCACGGAGAGTAAGGCGATGGTACCTACAGCGTCGGTCAGCGGCCTCTACTTCAGCCACCCCGATGCCCGCTACTTCGCAGTGGGCAAGCTGAATCGGGATCAGGTGAGTGATTATGCTCGCCGCAAGGGTCGTTCAGTGGCTGAAATGGAACGTTGGCTTGCGCCCAATCTCGCCTATGAACCCGGAGAGTGAATAGACTTCGCAGCAAATCCTACATTCCATTCCATGCCGGATCCTTGAGACTCACCAATACACGATCCTGACACGGCCTGGAATGTTTTGCCTTGCCGGCCGCCTATGATCAGGCGACATCGGCTACCGACGGTCCGCCGGCTTCATGCACAACCGGGGACCCCAGTTCGGCAAAAGAGAAGAGCTTGAAGGCGCGCTCGCCGTTGTAGTCGAGTACCCGCAGATCGTCACTTTCATGCAGATCGTTGGCTACCACATTAAAGTGGCCGCCGTAGCGCTTTTTGGCCAGATCATAGGGAACCTCATAGGCGAGAAACTTCTCGATGCCTTTGCTCACCAGTTTTTCCAATATCAGAGGGTCTTCTATGGAGGTGTGGGATGTGAGAATCATCAATGGACCGCTTCCGGTCATTAACATAAAGGTCTTCATGACTACCTCCCTCCCGCAGGGTTAAGGATTGAAGGTTTTCGTCTTTACCTGCATTAATTTTAGCTCACTCCACAATATCCAGGTCAATCAGCGCGATTAACTCAATATCGAGTGGACAATGTTCCAATGCGCTACTTCAACTGGATATGGCCCTGTTTTTCCAGGGGGATCTTGAAACTCTTCAATAATTCCCGGGGACCGGATGCCAGAATTGAACCATTCAATTCATAGCGGATACCGGAGAGGCCCAGCAGTGCCGAATAGAGTCCCTTGCCGGCTTCGGCCAAATCGATGGTGAGGGGGATGCTCACCACACTGTTGCCGCCCTGTTCGATATCCACAGGTTGCCGGATCAAACCCTTGCCGATCGCCGCACCATTCAGCTTAAGATTATAATCCAGCTGCTGCAGCACCAGGGAGAAGCTGTTCGGATTCTCCACCCCGAGTTGCAGCAACACTTCGGCCTCATTCAGGGTAAGCCGCTTGACCGCCAAAGATTTGATACTGAAATCGGGTATTTTCGGTACTGGAAAATCACCAGAAAAATTAACAGGGATGCGCAGGCTTCCGATCACCGGCATTTTGAAACCCAATCCCATATCCAGTTGATAGCTGGCCTGATCGGCCTTTCTCAGTTGCCGGTAGCTCTTCAGCAGCTGCTGGAAACCGAGCCGCAGCGGCACCTCTATACGGTTTGTGGTTTGAGCCGCCAGATTCACGCCCGCAGATTGTCTGCCCTTGAGAAACGATTGTTCAAAGAGTTGCAGATCATAATCAAATTCAGCCAAATCAATGGAGAAGGCATTCGGGTTGTGAACATCCACATCGAACACCAGATCCACACCATCGAAATCGAGACCGGTCAGCCTGATCCCCTCAACCTGAGCCGTAGGTTTACGGCCTTCCATAACCTGACCGACCTGCTGCAGGGAGGAACACCCCTGTACAAGCCCTATCAAAAGACAGCAGATCAGTAACGGTACATACCTGGGCATTATCGGAAACTCCCGGCGTCCAGCGCCTTGTCAGGTTGAGATGCCCATCTTACTCCTTGAAATAGCGTATTCCACCACACCGCCTTGGGTTGACAAACGTATTGCAAGAAGCGTCAGGGCCAGCAGCAGAGTCATGAGACCGGAGGCACCGCCGCCACCATAATCGTCACGATAACTATCCTCCAAAGGCAATACCGCCAGATCTCCATCCTCATATGGCCCATAATTCACCGCCAGCAGATCGTTATCGCCATCATACAGCTCGATCAGGACATCATAGTAACCACTCGGGTAACCATCCAGTAGCCGTGTCACCACCTCATACTCATCATCGCTGACATCACCCTCAACGGGAAACAGGTCGGTTGTGTAGTAGTGGTTCCATGGCCCCCCTTCCAGGCTGAGGTAGAGTCTGGCATAGACCCAGACCTCATCACCCGATGTGTCCGCATCGAAAATCACCTTAATGCGGTGGTAAAATCCATCGTCGTCGTCATCCCTGCTGATCACGGTATGTGCATCGAATATACTCAATTCACGTCCCACAGCATGTGCTGCGAAAGTACGCTGAGCTGTTGCCCGAATACGGCCTCCCGAGACGACCAATTCCTGATATTCGTCCACATCGGCCTGATCAAGCTGGATTTCGTCCTTTTCGACACCTGCAGCGACCGTTCCCTCCACAGATTGCGAGAGCCTCGCAACACCCTCAACCGCAAATGCATACTGCCCGGTCGTCAGCATCACTAGCAGCAGTGCGCTCAATCGCAGCCATCCGATATTGCTATACCTTTGCATCACGACTCTCCCGCTCAATCCCTACGGTCTCGACGATGGCGAGGTTTGTCGCCATGACGGTGGTTTCTGTGTCTGTCGCCGTGACGGGGGTTTCTGTGTCTGTCGCCGTGACGATGGTGTCTGTGTTTGTCGCGGTGGCGATGGCCGTAACTCTCACTGCGCCGATACTCTCTGTGGCGATAGTGGCGGTCTCCATGGCGATGGGAGTGGCCATGGTCATGGTAATGATTCCAACTCAAACCGAGGAACAACCCGCCCAGCAAACCGTAAGGGTAGTCATAGTTATCGTGGGCCTGTGCCGGCGCTGCCATTACCACTGAGGCAGAGAGTGCGCTTGCCAGGATCAGTGCTTTAGCTGTCATCATGTTTCTCCAAATTGAACTAGCTTATGAGTAAGCATATGGAGCTGTGGCTGAACGAAAGCTGAATGGTGTGAAACCAGTTCGGATACAGGCAGAAAAATAAAGACTTAGGAAACGGGGGACCTCTCCAGCAGACCGTTCTGATACAACGCCTGGGCAATCTTTTTACTCTTCGCCGCCAAACGGCTGAGGTCACCAAAGCTGGGTATGGCGCCATTGGCCAGTTTGGCCTCCCACCCATCCAGTTCGGTTTCCAGATAGATAAGCAGCTTGCTTGAGCAGCCTTTACACGAATCGCCACACAACGCCTCATCGGGGAGACCGAAGGGAATCTCGTTCCGCACCTGTTCGATAAGTTGGCGCATTGCGGTTTGGGTATTCGGTTTACGGTTTCTGTTCGTCACGCTAATCAACTCGAACGCTACCATCGAAGGGTTGGCATTCATGGATGGGCCTCTAGATCATCCAAAATTGAGGCAAGATCCGGCCATACTGGGACCAGAGATCGTCACATCAAATATATTACAGTAATATGTCATTTAGATGACAGTGATCAAGGCAATTGGCAGCACACCGTATTAAAATCCGAAACATCAAAAAATAAGCATCTAACAAATTGTGTATCGACTTAGAGGAGGGGGCGCGACAGAACGAGGCAAGAACTCGATCAGGCTTGCGTGGAAGACATGCATTTACCTCGCAAAATCCGCACATAGTAGTTATACCTACTACTAGAGACCCTGATTTCCAATGTTTCAAAATCAATCTGATACACATTGTTAACAAGTTATCTAAACCTGCCGTAAGGCAGCACTTTCATACCAACTCACACTAAATGAGGATAACTTTATGCGACCAACCAACCCCATTGCTTCCCTTCTGGGAAGCTCACCTTTCAAACCCTTGCAGATGCATATGGGTAAAGTCAGAGAGTGTATCTCAGAAGTTCCTGGTCTATTCGATGCCCTCATCGATAAAGACCAAGAAAAACTGAAGGCTATTAAAGAACAAATCTTCTCCCTCGAGCATGAAGCCGACCAGATTGAAAACGACATCCGTGCCCGTTTGCCAAAAAGTCTGTTCATGCCGGTAGACCGACGAGACCTGCTCGAGCTGTTGGAGATGCAGGACAGCATTGCCGATACCGCACAGGATATCGCCGGACTCCTGATGGAACGGGACATGTCCGTACCGGCCGATATGAGTGAACCACTGCGTAACTTCGTGCAACGGTGCGTCGACACCTGCAACCAGGCGGCCACCATTATCGATGAACTTGATGAACTGATAGAAATGGGATTCAAGGGCAATCAAGCCAATAAGGTCGAGGAGATGGTGGAAGCACTCGGCAAGGTCGAGGACGAAACCGATGAGATGGGCATGGCGCTGGCGCGCAGTCTGTTCGCCCAGGAGGAGTCCATGAACCCGGTCTCTGTCATGTTCTGGTATCAGATGATCCAGTGGATCGGCGACCTGGCCGATTATGCAGAGAAAGTGGGTGACCGCATGCGATTACTGATCGCACGCTGACAGAGAAGACCGGAATAGCGTTTATCCGGGATTCTGACAAGGGTCTCAAGAATCAACCGACCGTATCACGCCAAGCAATCCGCGTGAACACGGGCACAAAAGAACATCGAGGATTTCAAAGTGGAAATCATTAGCGAATGGGGTACAGTCTTTATTGCGTTGGCCGTCATCTTCGGCCTTTACATGAGCTGGGGCATCGGCGCCAATGACGTGGCCAATGCCATGGGCACATCGGTAGGCTCAGGTGCGATCACCGTAAAACAGGCGATTATCATCGCCGCCATCTTCGAATTTGCCGGCGCCTTCATAGCCGGCGGCTCTGTCACCAAGACCATCCGTAAGGGGATCATCGATCCCACCAGTATTGTCGGCAACCCGGAACTGCTGATCTACGGCATGCTGGCCGCGCTGCTGGCATCTGCCATCTGGTTGATGATCGCCTCAACCCGTGGCTGGCCGGTCTCCACCACACACTCCATCGTCGGCGCCATTGTCGGCTTCGCCATGGTGGGCATCGGCGTGGACGCGGTAAACTGGGGCAAGATCGGCAGCATCGTCGCCAGCTGGATCGTCTCTCCCGTGGTGGGCGGTTTCATCGCCCTGATCTTGATGATCAGCATTCGAAAATTGATCCTGAACACAGACAATCCCTTCGCGCGCGCCAAAACCTGGGCGCCGGTATACGTCTTCCTGGTCGGTTGGATCGTCTCTCTTGTCACCCTTTTCAAGGGCCTGAAACACCTGAAACTGGAACTCAATATGTTTGAGAGCCTGGTGGTTGCAACCATAATCGGTATCATTGTTGCCGCTATCGGTAAAGCGATGATCAACAAGGTCAAGGTCGATGACGAGGCTGACCGGGATTTCCATTTCGCCAGTGTGGAGAAGGTGTTCACGCCATTGATGATCTTCACCGCCTGCGCCATGGCGTTCGCCCATGGATCAAACGACGTTGCCAACGGTATCGGTCCCATGGCGGCGGTACTCTCACTGGTCGAAAACGGCGGTGATATCGCGCAAAAGTCAGAATTGCCGATTTGGGTACTCTTTGTCGGTGGTGCCGGTATCGTAATCGGACTCGCCACCATGGGCTACAAGGTGATGCAGACAATCGGAACCAAGATCACAGAGCTGACACCAACCCGCGGTTACTGTGCAACCCTGGCGGCAGCCACCACGGTGGTCATCGCTTCCAAGACCGGCCTACCGGTCTCGACCACTCAAATCGCGGTCGGCTGTGTGATGGGTGTCGGCCTGGCCCGCGGTGTTGGCGCCATCGACCTGCGCGTTGTAGGTAATATCGTCGTCTCATGGGCCATAACACTGCCGGCGGGTGGTATACTGGCCGCAGTATTCTTCTTCATGCTGAAGGGTATATTCAGCTGACAGACGATAGTAAACGGGAGGAAAAGCCCCTGCCACAGGGGCTTTTTCCTTTTCTCCCATTGCTTGTTGTCCTCACCTGACAGACCAAAAGACACCCAACGATTCAATACAGGCTGTATGGACTCATTACATACCCGACCTTTCGAAAGCACAAAAATCATCAAGGGGATCACTTTTCCGGGATTTGTCTCTTTCCGGCAACTGCTGATCACCGGCCCTCCCGGAGCCGGCAAGAGCACCATCATCCGTAAGCTGGGCGGCTGGTCTGAAGAGGGCTATATCGACCTCTCTCTGAAGAATTGGTGGACTGCGCAGAGCCTCTCTCTACGCCCACGGGAAATCCATCTCGGATTCCCTTTCAAAGGGGCTAAAGAGGCCTTGACGGTGTTCGATAAGGCATGGATCGATGCCTCCCCACCACTGGAAATCGATTTTGAGCGGATTGTACTGCCACCTCCCAAGCGATTTTTCTTTTCGGTCAACTGGAAAGAACGCTACGTTTTTGAGTTCATACTGCCCGAACCGGGCGCACTGCTCAGGCAACGAATAAAGCGGGCCAAGCTTGGCACCCATCACGTGGATGAGGCTGTCAACCTGGAAAGGATCAAAAGACAGTTGTCGGTCTATCGCCAGGTAGCGAAATATCTTCATCAACAAGGCATCTCTATCTATATTCGGGAAGGGACCGAAGGCGGACCACTGCAGATTATCGATTAGAGCAACAGGACCATGAACCAAACCGGAACGAAAAGTAAAAAGGGTCTTCTTCAGCTGATTAAGAATGCCTTTGCCGGTCTGTCACAGTGCGAGGAGATCGACCTCAAGGAGTCGTACCATCTGCATGGCACCAAAGTGAAGGTGCCAATTCACTGTTATCCGCTGCAGATCAATCTCCCCCCCGATGGCAAGGCGCTCCACCTCTATCCGGAAAGCCTGACCAATGCCATAGATAACAGCTGTAATTCAAACAGCTTTATTGTTTTCGATCCCGAGACCTACTATAAGCAGATCTGTGGTTTTTTCCGCGTGGGAGACGGAGAGAAACTGGTTATCGGCAGCCAGGATAAAGAGCGTCAACGGACCTTTCTCAACATGCAACCCAAATTCTCGGATTATGTCTTTTCCATCACAAACGAGGATGGCAACCTGATATTCCGAGACTACTCCCCGAAAGCTGGCAGTTGCATGTCGCCATTGCTAAAAGACAAAAAGATGATGCGGGTTGCCACTTGGCGGCGTAAAAAGCTTAAGCGTATAGCTAAATTGTTTAATGGCGAGATTGCTGCATTAGAGAAGGATAGGGCTCTAAACCTCATCCAGGACGTCAACCGGATCATGGAGAATGAGGCATTCCGCGAAAAGGACAGGGACGGCAACCCCGGGGGGATCGTCCGACTGCCCGATGATATGGCACCGTTCATCATTGGGGACCTGCACGGAAGGGTCGACAACCTGTTGGTCATTCTGAGTCAGAATGGATTTCTCGAAGCCATGGAGCTAGGCAAGGCCTGCCTGGTGATCCTGGGCGATGCGGTACACAGTGAAGAGGAGGGCCGCTTCCATGAGATGGACAGTTCCATACTGATCATGGATATTATCTTTAGACTTAAACAGCAATTCCCCCAGCAGGTTTTCTATCTGCGCGGCAACCATGACGGTTTTTCCGATGAGATTGCAAAAGGCGGAGTGGCGCAAGGCCTGCTGTGGAAAAAGGCATTAAATAAAATCCGGGGTAAAGAGTACCGCAAAGAGATGGAACGCTTCTACGACTTGCTTCCATACGTCGCCTATTCTGAGCAAATGGTCTGCTGTCATGCTGCCCCCCCCACCTCGAAGACAAAACCGGAATTATTGGTCAATATCAAAAGCAATCCGGGGCTGATCAAGGAGCTATGCCAAAATAGACTGCAAAAGCCCAACCGTCCCGGTGGTTATACGAAGGGTGACATTAAGCGCTTCCGCAAACTATTCAACCTTTCTGCCGATGTACCGGTTATCGTCGGGCATACCCCTATCACCCTGGACAACACGCTATGGAGCAATGTCGGCGATATCGAAAATCACTATGTCGTGTACGGCGGCTATGACCAGTGGATAGGCGTCATGACCCGCCTGGGCGATAAAATGTATCCGCTCACCTATCCGGTAGAACCGCTACTCGACTATATCAATTCACTCGCAGAGTGAGCAGATCCAGCGATACCACACTACAGTCGTCATCGGTCATAACGATAGTTACTCACGTCACCGGATTTTAGGGCCAAGTTGCTTTCGTCGCTTTCTACCCTTCTTCAGTTTGATCTCGACAATCTTCAGTTCCGCCTTCAGGCGCTTTTGTTTGCAGACACGCTTCTCCTTTTTCAAGCAATGTCGTAAATGATCTCTCCTGTCTCCTAGACGCTTCAGAAGCTGATCAATTTTACCCAGGTCATCCTCACTGCCCTTCTTCCCCTTATCAAGAGTCTTGAATAGACGCCGGATGAGTTTGTCTAACTTCATATTCGGCAATCGACGCAGGGGATGGCGCTAAATTTTTCAAGAAACAGCTTATTCCTCCTTGATCTCTTCCGGCGGAATCACGGATTTCGCCATACGCTTGGCAAAGTAGTAGATTCGTTTTTGCTTTTCGATAATATCCACCTCTGTGGTATAGGCTGCGATTCGATTGGGCTCTTCCGCAACCAACCTTGCGGCTTGGTGTATTGAAGCGGACTCCACCATCCTATTGATCTCATTCTTCATTGCGATCACGCTTTGCGCAACTTCGGCATTCAACTGGGATACGGACTGAACGGCACCATCGACCGCTTTTTTCACAACCTTGTGAAAACCTGACAATACTTCCTTGGTAGGCTCACTGATGGAAAAACCGTGTTCAATGCGTTCATGGCCCAAAGCAACCATATTGGTCTCTATGGTGTCACCGATATTCTCCAGGTCGCCGACCGCCTCCATCAATGCAAGGAACTCCTCGGTCTGTTGGTCCGTCATCGACTGTTTACTGATCTTGCCGAGATAGTCGATGATCTGCTCATAGAGAATATCCACTTCATCGTCAAGCGTTGCCACGTCATCCAACGATTTATGATCGCCATTTAGAATGGCGGGCATTATCCTGTCCAACATTTCCATAACCCGCTCACCCATGTGCAGTACTTCAAGTCGCACACGATCCAATGCCAATGAAGGGGTGGAGAGCAGTTCATCGTCCAGATACTTGGCACTGACGGCCAATCCCTCTTCCTCCAACAGCCGATCGGGAATCAACCACTCCACAAAGCGAGCCAACTGGGCAGTGAACCATATAAAGATGATTGTGTTCGCGATATTGAAAATCGTATGAGCATTGGCGATCTGGCGTGGCGTTTCGGCACCCAGACGCTCTATACCCGAGAGTTCCGGGTGACTCGGGGAAATCATGGTCACGACTTCGGCCAGTTGGGGAATGAACATAATCCATAGCACCACCCCAGCCACATTGAATATGACATGCACAATTGCGGCACGCACCGCCTCCCTCGGCTTGCCGATCGCTGCAAGCATGGCCGTCACACAAGTACCTATATTGGCACCGAAAGCCAATGCAATCCCTGCAGGCAGGGTAATGAATCCCTGGCTTGCCATCACAATCACGATACCGGTGGTGGCCGAGGAAGATTGGATCAGACCTGTGAAACCGGCGGCAACAAGGATACCGATCAGTGGGTTTTCCATGCTGATCATCAAGTCAAGAAATGGCTGATAGCTGCGCAGCGGTTTCATGCCGTCACTCATGACGCTCATGCCGAAGAACACCAAGCCCAATCCCATCAGCATGGCACCGTAGTGCTTGATGCGCTCCTGCTTGGATGCAAACAACATGCTAAAGCCGACACCAATCATCAATAGCGCTGCTTTTGTGACTTTGAATGCCACGATCTGAGCAGTGATCGTAGTACCGATATTCGCCCCCATGATGACGCCGATCGATTGCGACAGCGACATCAAACCGGCGGTTATAAACCCGACCACTAAGACCGTCGTTACGGATGAGGATTGAATAACTGCGGTTACGAAGGCCCCTGTGATCGCGCCCATAAAGCGATTTGTAGTCAGTTTGGCAAGAATACCCTTCATACGGGCACCGGCCACAGCCTTCAGCGCATCCGCCATCTGTTCCATACCGAACAGAAACAGGGCAAGGCCGCCAAACAGCTTCATCCCCATCACACCCCATTCGATACCCGCATCTGCACTGCCATCCGCAAATACAGGCAGTGCCAAAAGCAGGCCCAGCACGCCTGCAAGTAAGATGATCGACTGTTTAAGATTAAATTCAGTATTCTGGATGAACTTATCGATAATCATATCAGGACGCCTCTTCTTGGGGTGCTACCTTCACCACCATGACTGGCAGCGGACAGAGTTGAACCACGCGTTCGGCCACTGAGCCCAACATGAGATGCTTAATCCCTGTCTCACCTTTACTGCCCATCACCACGAATGAGGCATCGATTTTTTTCGCGACTTGCAGAATCCGCGTTACTGGCAAACCGATTACCAACATCCGCTCAGCCCTCTTGAGGCGCTGTTTGGTGTTGTATTTTTTACGAAATTCCAGGATGAAGTCCTCCAGCATGACACGTGCCGCATCTTGCATTCTGCCGAATTTCTTCTTTTTTACCATCGCCGAATAGTATCCCGGCATATCCCCGGGATCGTGAACGACATGTAAAACCACTACCCTTACCTTGAGGCACTCCGCCAATTCAAATGCCTTAAGTAGTGCCGCCTCCGATGCTTCAGAAAAGTCGACAGGTACCAGGATAGGTTGTTTGGCTGCTTTATCGGCCATGACCACATTCCTCCCCCATTCAGTCATTATAAATTAGTGATTATTTCACCCTAGTTGTCTTTCGATTCTCACTTTTAGCACAGAACGTTCATCAGATTCGACCACAGTCAGGCGGTGACCTTTCTCTTCGATCGCATCGCCCTCTGACGGAATATGACGCAGGCGGCTGACGATCAAGCCGCCCACCGTCAGTGCCTCCTCCACCGGGAAATCCACATGTAAAATATCATTGATCTCCGATATCGGCGTTCTGCCGCTCACAAGGTGGCTGTTTTCACTCTCATATTCTATGTAGTTACGACGTTTCGGGTGGTATTCATCAAAGTCGTACCCCACATCGATTTCACCCACCACCTCTTCAAAAACGTCTTCCATGGTCAGGATACCGATCGCAGAGCCGAATTCATCCACCACCACAGCCATATGATCCTTCCTTGCCTGCAGCATCGGCAGCGCACGATCGATGGTCTGCCTTGGAGACAGATAGAGCACCGGGCTAATGTAATCGGTTATCGGTTTCTCCTCCAGGTCCGGCAACATCAGAGCCCAGGTATCAAGGGTGAGAATTCCTTTGACATTGGTGATATTACCGCGATAGACGGGCAGGCGATTGTAACCATGCTTCATGACCAACCGCACTGCCTCCTTCATGTTACGCACTTCATTAAAACCCACTACATCCGGCAATGGGATCATCGCTTCACCAACCGTGGTATCGGCAAAACGAATGATTCTTCGGATCCGCTTGCGATCGATGGTTTGCATGTCAGAGGTCGAATCGGACACATCCAACAGCACCCGCAACTCCTCGCGGGTAATGAACATGTTCTGCGGCACTGTACCACCACCGACAATCCGGGTCGCCAGCCTGGCCACGCGACTGAAGATAAAGATCACCGGATAGAAGACATAGGAGAAGAAGCGCAGGATATAGACCAATCGGCTGACCAGGCTGTCAGCTTCCTGCTGAAATACACTTTTCGGCACCACTTCGCCAAAGATCAACAGGATGGGTGTCAATATGATCACTGAGATCAGGTCGCCGGTATTGCCAAACAGATCGATACAGACAAGCGCACCCAGGGTTGAGATAGTGACTGTAGCGATATTGGTGCCGACCAGGGTCGTACCCAGGATCACATCAGGTGTTTTGAACAGCCTGAGAACCAAATTTGCACCACGATTGCCCAGTTTCCCCTGATGCCGCAGTTTCAGCTTGTCAGAGTTCACCATCGCGATCTCCGATCCGGAGAAAAATCCCTTCAACAAAAGAAAGAAAAGGATCATCAGCAATTCAACGCTCCAGTTCATTTTCAACCTCCTTTGATTGCGTCTTTGCCTTCTCCTCCTGATCAATCATGGCTGGCTTCTCAATCCCCTCCTCGACCTTCTCCTTACCCGCTATTGTCGCCTCTGACCCTTCATCTTCGACAACAGGAGGCTCCTCATCTGTGGCCACGATTTTACGCACCTGTACCTTGCTGATCCGCAGGCCTTTCACCTCCTTGACGATAAACTCATAGCCTTCATTGCGCAGGTTATCCCCCTCATTTGGCAGACGGTCGAAGAGGCGGAAAACCACGCCTCCTATGGTTGCCATCACGGGATCTTCAATATCGAAATTGGTGAGATTGTAAAAGTCGGTAAGGCGCATATCACCAGGAACGGTGTAACTGTTCTCATCCTCTTCCTGGTAATACTCCGAACCGGCCATCTTTCCGGTAATCTCACCGAAGATGAAGGTCAACACATCCTTCATGGTAACGACGCCAAGTACCTCACCGTATTCGCCGAGTACGATGGATATTCGGGTATTATTGGCCTGAAAATAGTCGAACATCTCATCCACCTTCTTGGTGGGCGGAACGAAATGCGCCGGTTTGAGGATCATATCCAGGGTAACCTGCTCCAGATCACCCCCACCTCTGACAAGTCGCAGGATATCCTCCGAGTGGAGAAAACCGATAACGTTGTCCCAGTGCCCCTTATAAACCGGAATCCTTGGATGCTGATAACTGCGAAACGCCTCGATCAGTTCAGATACAGGCAGGTTCGCATCCAGGAAAAGTATGCGCGGACCGGGCGTCATTATCCGTGAAATATCCGTCTCTGAGGCCTCCAGTACATTATCGATCAACACACGTTCAGTGGCTTCGATCACGCCACTCTCTTCACCCTCTTCCAATAAGGTGCGCAGTTCGTCGGCATGCAGAATGTTCTCCCGACTTATCGCCTCACCCACGATCATGGTGGTGATGCGGTCGGATACCGATCTGACCGCTTCTCTCAGGGGCGTGATAAAAACAATCCATCGCGGCAGTATTCTTGCTGTCAACCGGGTTGCGAACTTAACGGGAAAACTGACCGCAATGGTCTTTGGGGTTACCTCACCGATCAACAACAAACAACGGCACCATGATGAGGATGTTAAACCAGGTGACGTTGGCATCACCGTAGAGCATCAGCAGGATCGCCGCCATATTGGCGGCCGAGGCGATATTCACCAGTTCGTTGCCGCATAGTATCGAAATAATCAGGCGTCGCGGCTCATCCAGCATGGCATGGATGCTTTCCGAATGCTTGTCACGGCTGTTTCTGAGTTTTTGCAGATCTATCCGACTGAGAGAGAAGAATCTGCGAGTCCAAGAGAATCGATGAGTGTTCTCAACTCTTCCATTAACTATTCCGAATCGGCTTCTAGCGGCCACGATGGGCGGACAGATTATTACTGAAGCGGGGCCTTTGAATCAGATCGCATGATTCAGAACCCCATCATCAATGGCCAATTAAATGGGCTTGCAGTTATCGGGATTTCAAATACAGCTTCATCCGCTGTATGAATCAAAACAAACCCGGTTATTTTTTTCGTTCAGGATTGAAGTGACCCTGTCGAAGCAACTAAGACTGCACGACAGCTACCTGTTTAATTCTACCTGAAATCACCAGCCCTGGTGAAATGCCGGAATGTTGCTGCCTCCCGGAACGAGCGGTTCGGATGAATCTTAGAACAGCCCCTATATGAGTTTAACAAGAATACAGCCCTTAGCGTATAATTGTTACAGTTTTATGACAGTATGATGACAAAAGCCAGCATACAATAGAAATCCCGACCATAAATTCTCTCTACATCACCACATTGAGGCATGGTGCTGCTTGTCTATCAGAGCAGAAAGCGTTGATACACATACTTCGATAATGCAGCCATGATAATGGCTACTTGAAACAGGCCCGATAATGATACGAAAAATATTTCTTCCCAGCATTCTGATCATACTTACCTATGGCTTCTGGATCAGTCCTGATTTCAAGGAGATAGCAGCAGGTGTCGCCATCTTTCTATTCGGCATGTTATCTCTCGAGGAAGGCTTCAAGGCATTTACCGGCGGAACGCTGGAGCGGATCCTGCGCAATAGTACCAACCGTTACTGGAAAAGCCTCAGCTTCGGTATCGTCAGCACCACGATCATGCAGTCCAGCTCTCTGGTGTCGGTCATCACCATCTCTTTCCTCAGTGCCGGTCTGATCACCCTGGCTGCCGGTATCGGCATCATCTTCGGCGCCAATATCGGTACGACAACAGGGGCCTGGTTGATTGCCGGCCTCGGTTTGAAGGTGAAAATCTCAGCCTACGCCATGCCCATGCTGGCATTCGGCATCATCATGGTTTTCCAAAAATCCAATACATACAAAGGTTTAGGCTACATACTAGCCGGTCTCGGCTTCCTGTTTCTCGGCATACACCACATGAAGGAGGGCTTCGAGGCCTTCAAATCCACCATCGACCTCACCGAATTTGCCGTTGCCGGATACCCCGGTCTGTTTCTGTTTGCCGGCATCGGCATCTTCGCCACCGTCGTCATGCAATCGAGCCATGCCACCCTGGTATTGATTCTGACCGGCCTCGCAGCCGGGCAGATCACCTATGAAAACGCCCTTGCATTGGCGATAGGCGCCAACGTGGGTACCTGTATTACCGCAATCCTCGGCTCGCTCAGCGCCAATGTGGAGGGAAAACGCCTGGCGGCTGCACACCTTGTCTTCAATGTCATAACCGGTGTCATCGCCATCGTCTTTATCCAACAGTTTCTGTGGGGAGTGGAGAGCATCAGCACCCTGGTGGGTATCGCGGACGACGACTACACCCTGAAACTGGCGGTATTCCATACCCTGTTCAACATCACCGGTGTATTGGTCATGACACCCACGATAAACATCCTGGTCACTAAATTGGAAAGCATGCTGCAGGCAAAGGAGGTTTCGGTGGTGGAACCCAAATACCTCTACGATGCCACCATGGGATTTCCCGATACCGTGATGGAATCGGTACGTAAAGAAACCCTGCATCTCTACGATAATGCCCTGGAGATCATTGCCCATGGCGTCAGTCTCCACAGGCGTGATGTTTTCTCCTCGGCCGATCTGCCTGAAATCGTTGAAAAACCTCATAAAGTTATCGATATCGATATCGACGAGGTGTATGGCCGCAACGTCAAGGTGCTGTACGGCGCCATCGTCAGCTATATCTCGGAAGCCCAGACCCACATCACGTCGGAGTACTCTGAAGACCTCTACTCACTGAGACTGGCAGGCCGACACATCGTGGAGGCCTTGAAGGACGTGAAACACTTGCGCAAGAACCTGGCAACCTATATGGTTTCAGACAATGAGCATATTCGTGCAGAATATAATAAATTCAGGTTGCAAATTGGTAACATTTTGCGTGAGCTTGGGGATTTAAGGGTACAGTCCGAGGATCCGGATAACATCACAATCCTCAATCTGGACGGTCTGAAAGCGGAGATTGAAGAGATCGATGTGGTTGCCAACGGTTCGCTGGATCATCTGATTCGTGAGAACCTGATAACCGAGAAGATGGCCACATCGATTATGAATGACAGCGCCTACACCTTCGACATCTCCAAAAATCTGATCGACATGGCGGAGATATTGTTCGCCGCACGCGCACTTGATCTCAGAGAGGCGGAACAGGATATCGCACTCAACGAAGATGAGCTGGAACAGATCATCGAAGAGGTCGAGGCCGAAGAAAAAGCACAAGACAGATAGATAACGAAGAGGTAGCCACCATGCCCCCACCAGAGAAAATTGTAAAAAAATTGATGGACCTGCTCGATGCAGGCAAAAAGAAGGACCGGGCCAAATGTGACCGCATCTCAGAACTCCTAAAGAAACTAAAAAAGCAGGAACGCGTAGTCAAAGAGAAACTGGCTAACGAAAAGGACCGAACAAAACGCAAGCGCCTTTCAACCGAGGTCAAGATCATCCACACTCAGCGCAAAAAAGCGATTCGGCGTTTCAAGGAGCTTAAAAACAAGTGTTAGGTAAGCGTGAACACGCTGACAATCACTTTTTATAGTTATCCACTGCGTCAAGCAGGCGCTGCCGAATTGCTTGACGCAGATCAGGCGGTGAAACAATTTCCACATCAGGACCATATTTCAATAGATCCATCAGTAGTTCCTCAGGGTTGCCATAGGGTAATGTCAACTCGTATCGCCCATCTTCCAGCCAGCGATACTGTTGTTTGGGGTGCCACTCTTCAGAAGCCACCCACTTGGCTGCATGGGGAGTGAAGCGCACGACCGCCAGATTATTGGCTTGCCCCGAGAATATGCCGTAGGTATCGGCAAAGTGGTGTTCCAGCTGTTCTTCCTCCACCTCTTTCGCAACATAATCCAGCTGCCTTGCTTGCCGAATCGAATCCATGGCAAAGGTACGTATTCCCTCACGCAAATGACACCAAGTATCCAGATACCAGTTGTCGCGATAGTGGGTGAGGCGTTGTGGTGACACCTCGCGCTCGCTGACCGTATCACCTGATCGGTTGTAATAGACAAGATAGATCCGGCGCCTGGCTGCCAGACTTCCTGCAATGAGGGTGAAGAACGGACTGGAGGGCCGGGCGGCGGCCCGTATCAGTCGAATCCTGTTTGAGAGCGACTCACCACCCTGCCCCTGCTGCCGCTCCAGCAATGTGTCGATCTTTCGCCGCAACGGTTGCAGGTGGCTCTCCAGGAGACCAGGCTGCACGCCTTCAAGTAACTGCTGAACGGTGAGTAATGCATGCAGTTCTGAGGCATTGAACCAGAGTCCCGGCAGCTCATACATCTCCCCTTCATTCGGATCGTATCGATAGCCGTTGAGTCTTCGATCATAGACGATCGGCGCATTGAGGTAGAGGCGCATCTCTTCGATGAGGCGCTTCACCGTGGCCCGGGAACACTCCAGCTCCTGTTCCAATCGATGTCTCGAAACCGGATAGCGGGCTGTCTGCAGAATACGGTTGAGCTCGAAAATCCGGTCGAACCGATCCATGCAAGGTGTCAAATAGATTTAAGTTTCTGCGCAGGGTTGTCCGGCTCATCCAGGGACCAGAGTCTTTCCAGATGGTAGAAATCCCGCACCTTTGGCTGCATCACATGTACCACGACACCGTTAAGGTCCACCAGGGCCCATTCACCATCTTCCATCCCCTCGGTACCGAGCGGGGCTTCACCGGCTTGTTTCGCTTTGAAGGCCACTGTCTGTGCAATCGATTTCACATGCCTGTCAGAGGTGCCGCTGGCGACAACCATGATATCTGTTATGCTGGTCTTTCCTCGTACATCCAGTACCACCACATCCTTAGCTTTCATGTCGTCCAGCGCCTGCAGAACGACGTCTCTGAGTTCTTCTATTTGCATTGAGTCCTGTGTCTGTTGCCTAATAAAGTGACCGGATCACCGGTGGGGTGCGATTTTACCCAATCTTAAGGTCAAGCATAACCTATTGTGGCTCTTTTGCTTGATCCGTCAGATAGAGATGGTTGTTTTCAATGAGTTGCAGCACCGCCTCCGGTAGCAGAAAGCGTGGAGTCCGCCCCTCGGCAACCAAGCTACGGATCTTGCTTGCTGAAATATCAAGCTGGGTAACCGGCTGGTGCAGGATCGCGCCACAGTCCCGAGCCCTGAGTTGCGCAGGCTTGGAGACCAGATGGGCACCAAGCAGCGTTTCAACCTTTGATTCCTTGGGGCGTTCCTCCCCCGGTCGCTTCATCACAATAAGATGGGCAAGGCGTAAAATCTGATCCGGTCGATGCCAGTCGAGAAAACCGTCAAATGCATCCCTGCCCAACAACAGGCATAACGACCTGTCAGGTTGTTCTTTTCGCAAACTGGCGAGTGTATCCACCGTATAGGAATCCCCAGCACGCCGTATCTCCCTGTCGTCGACAACAAAACCCTGTTGCTGCCGGATTGCGAGCCGCACCATTTCGAGTCTCAGATCTGCGGGAGTCTTGGGCTGAGCGCGGTGTACCGCACCATGCAGGGGGATGAATCGGACCTCATCCAGCCCGACAGCCTGCATCACATCCAGCGCAGTGCGCAGATGGCCGAAGTGAACTGGATCGAAGGTGCCACCGAAAATGCCGATCATCTTCTCGCGTCTAATCAGCTACGGATGTGACCATCACCAAGCACGATGAACTTTACCGAGGTCAATCCCTCCAGGCCGACCGGGCCCCGGGCGTGGAACTTGTCTGTCGAGATACCGATTTCAGCACCTAAGCCATATTCGAATCCATCTGCGAAACGGGTCGAGGCGTTAACCATCACCGAGCTAGAATCCACTTCGGTGAGAAAACGGCGGGCACGTGTGTAATTCTCGGTCACAATGGCATCAGTATGCTGAGAACTGTGGTGATTGATATGAGCAATGGCCTGTTCCAGCCCTGCGACAACCTTGATGGAGAGTATCGGCGCCAGATACTCTGTATCCCAATCAGCCTCGGTCGCTGGCTGACAGTCGGCAACGATCTCCCGCGTGCGTTCACACCCCCGCAGCTCAACCCCCTTTTCGATCAGCGCACCGCCAATCATTGAGAGGGTCTGTTCAGCCACCCCATCCGCCACCAGCAGGGTCTCCATTGTGTTACAGGTGCCATAACGTTGAGTTTTGGCGTTCATAGCCACTGCAAATGCCTTGTCAAGATCGGCCTGGTCATCGATATAGACATGGCAGATCCCGTCCAGATGCTTGATAACCGGCACTCTGGCTTCCTGGCTGATACGTTCGATCAGGCCTTTGCCTCCGCGCGGAATAATGACATCGATCGATTCAGGCATGGTGATCATCCGGCCCACGGCAGAGCGGTCGGTGGTGGCCACCACCTGTACCGCTTCCTGAGGCAGGCCCGCTTTTCGTAAACCGCTATGAATCGAAGCCGCAATTGCCTGGTTGGAATAGTAGGCCTCGCTGCCACCCCGCAATACGGCGGCATTGCCGGATTTCATACAGAGTGCCGCAGCATCGGCTGTGACATTGGGACGTGATTCGTAAATGATGCCGACGACCCCCAAAGGCACCCGCATACGACCCACCTGGATCCCGCTCGGGAGATACTTCATGTCAAAGATCTCGCCGATGGGATCGGAAAGAGCGGCAATCTGACGCAATCCCTCGATCATGCTGTCGATACGCCCAGGCGTCAGTTCGAGGCGATCCAGCAAGGCTGCGTCCAGTCCTTTCTCCGCACCCGCCTCCAGATCCTTGCTGTTTTCTGCCATCAACCTCTGTCTGGACAAACCCAGTTCATCGGCAATGGCCTCGAGAGCCCTGTTCTTTTGCGCAGTGGTTGCGCTGGCAAGCACCCTTGAGGCCTGGCGGGCATCCCCGCCGAGCGCTGTCATGTAGCTGGCAACATCGGAAATCTGTTTTGACATGATCGTATGGTTGTCTCGTTAATTACTGCCGCCAAGGTTTCGGCAGCTGGATCGATTAAACTGCTAACTTTAACAAATCTCGAACAAAATAACGCCATACTTGATCCGATCCTCACCCTAAACCGCAGTGCAACAGGTTCTCAAATGCGTGCATCTCCAAAACCATATTCTGTTTATGGAAATATTCTGCAGGCCCTTTAACATCCCAACAGACCTTTTACATCTCATTGATAATTCTCAGTAATTATCTCACTGTGGTATCCATGGTAGAGGCTAAAAGAAACTGATTGCCACCACGGGATTGAATTATTGCCTCTATTGATCACCAAATTACTTAAGTTCAACAGAATCCAACCGATCTATGTAGTGAGTAAAGATATATATCGAGCAAAGCCTACGACCATGATCAAAACACTTCTAAGCACCCTGTTGATACTCAGTTATAGCGGTCAGCTGTGGGCGGAGCAGTTCATCTTTGATGTACCCATGTTCTCCAAGGGTGCCAGCACCTACTACATAGCGGGTAAGATCGGCGACATGCCAGAGACAGAGTTCATGGTCGATACAGGCTCCAGTTATATGACTATCAACGAGGCTACTTTGAGTAAGCTGCAGGCCAGTGGCAGTCCACTCTACTTACGGAACCTGAGGGGAGTATTGGCCAATGGAGATGAGTTGAGTGTGCCTGTCTACAAGATCTCGAATGTTCGAATCGGCGATGAATGCCTGTTGAAAGAGGTTGACGTCGCGGTGTTTCCCGGCAAGACGCGTCAGATCCTGGGGTTAAGTGCATTGTCGAAGACCGCACCTTTTATTTTTTCCACCCAACCACCACAGCTACAGTTGAGTAATTGCCATCTGGTTAAGGCGGAGACCGGCAACCAGACTAAGCTGGCTGCCGGGATTACGACCCCATAAAGGGGATCCTACTCCCTACCGAAGTTATTTACCTTCAGGAGCGCTGCTGGCCTCGAATGCACTGAACTCGGCCGCATCAACTTGTCCATCCTGGTTCGCATCGGCGGTCTCCCAGCCCTTATAGAGAGCCTCGTGAGCTGTCGCCTCTTCAGAAGAGATGGCACCATCAGCATTGGCGTCGAGTTTGCTGAATGCATCCTCGCCAGCAACCGCTGCGGTAAGAAAACCTGCTGCTGCCAGAGCTACTGCAGAATGGAGGATAGTTTTTTTATTCATAATGTTCTCCTTAACGGAATGTAATGATTTTCGATCCAAAAAGCCCTGTCAGGGCCCTCCGGTATTTCATGAGACACCGCTGGGGGAAGAATTTAAGTGAAGTCAATCACAAAAACACAACTTTAATTCCCAGCAAAAATGGGTTTTTGGGGTTACTCCTTATTTCCCGCTATTTTCACTTTTGATTTCAAAGGCACTGAACTCGGCGGTATCGATTCTGCCATCGTTATTGGCATCGACAGTTGACCAGTTCTTATAGAGTGCCTCACTTACAATCGACTCTTCTGCGGAGATGAAACCATCGGCATTTCGATCCAGCTTCATGAACACGTCTTCAGCGGCTATGGCGCCACAAACTCCACCTAATGTTAAAATTGCAACAAATTGATTTATTAGGATTTTTTTCATCACCTACTCCTTGTTGATGTTGTTTGAATCCCAGGCCGCCAGGATAGCGGCCCTAGGTGACAGATCTGACTACGCGGGAAGAATTAATGGCTTGACCTGGTTCACAAATAAGCGTTATGCCCATTAAAAGCCATTATCTCCCTGGGAACTGTGAGGAACAGGTCACATCTGAGGTATGCCCGCCATACCCCTTGCGAGCTGTTGAAACAACAACCAGGGATCCGCAGAATCCAGCCCCTTTATTGCCTTGTCCGCAAGTGCGCAATCCGATAACAGACGCTGCCAATGATCCACCTGCCGTTGCAATGCCCTGCGCAGGATCGGCTTACGCCTGTCCCAGACGCGATGTTTAGCCATTACCTGGTCCACGCCCTCGCCCAGCCTTATCTCAAAGCTCATTTCGGCGAGCAGGCGAATCTCCCGGCTTAATGCCCAAAGCACCACCGGTGCCGCAACACCCTCACCCTTTAGGCCCTGCAAAATACGGCTCCCCTTGGCGATATCGCCCTCAAGCAGGGTATCGACGAGGCTAAAGATATCGAACCGGGCACTATCAGCCACGGCCTCGATGAGCTTTTCCGGTGTAACCACACCCTGACCATACAACAGCAACAGTTTCTCTATCTCCTGGCTGGCTGCAAGCAGATTACCCTCTACCCGATCTGCAAGCATCTCCACCACTCCTGTTTCCGGTATCAGTCCCGCGCGTCGCAAGCGCTGCTCGATCCAGGGGACCAGCCGCTTCCCTTCAACCGGCCAGATCTGTACCACCACACCTGTCCGCTCAACCGACTGATACCACTTGCTGTTTGTCTGCATCCGTTCCAATTTGGGAAGTGTTATCAGCAAGATGGTATTGATTGCCGGACGCTGGCAGTAGGCGCCGAGGGATTTCCCCCCTTCTGCACCCAGTTTTCCACTGTTGAGGCGTAGCTCCAGTAGTCGTTTCTCACCAAACAGCGAAAGGCTTTCGGCGGCAGTATTCAAACTCGACCAGTCAAATCCACCCACCTGATCCAGGACTTCACGTTCGCTGTATCCCTGCCGATGCGCTGCATGCCTTATCGCATCCCCCGCCTCTTGCATCTGTAAGGGTTCGTCACCGCTCAACAGATAGACAGGGGCAAGCTGTTGCTGCAGATGGTTTTCCAGTTGTTCATTGCGTAGACGCATGTGGCATCCCGAATATATCGCTATTTGATGGCTTCGAGACGACGAATGATCTGTTCCGCCATTTCATTTCGCATATCGTATTTCATCAAGCTGGTTTCACTTCTTTGACCGAGCTCATCGTCACCACTGAAACTGAGCTGACGCGACAGATCCAGCTGCTGCTCCACGCCCGGTTCACCGCTACCCGGCACCCTGGCACGAATCACGGCAGATAGATGCAGTTCCTTGTCCAACGCCTTGCCGCCGGCATCCACCGATAGTACTCTGCTGGTGAACCTTTCCTCTACAACCTCGATATTCAGCTTTGCTGAGGCTTCATCACCGGCCATTACCGCACCCCTGCCCTGTAAATTGTCATACAGAACAGCGGCCAGACTCTCCCGTTTCTCAAAACCGGAGATATAGAGTCCATTCAGTGCGGGTGACAGCTGCCCATACCCCTTGAGGTGGAAACCACAACCCGCGAAAAGGACCGATATCAGCACGCTCCAAAGCAGTTGATGGTGAATATGCACTGAACTATTTGGCAACGATATTCACCAGTTTATTCGGCACCACGATGGTCTTTCTGACTGTAGCCTCACCGATAAATCGCTGTACATTGTCATTTGCCAGTGCCAATGCCTCGATAGCCTGTTTCTCGGCATCCGCAGGTACCTGTATGGTTGCCCGCACCTTGCCGTTAACCTGCACCACATAGGGCAGGCTCTCCTGTTTCAGGGCAGCCTCATCGGGTTGTGGCCATTCGCTGTCGAGTATCTCATCCCCATACCCCAGATCACACCAAAGGCGGTGGGTTACGTGAGGTGCGATCGGCGCCAGCAAGCGCAATACCAGGGATACGCCTTCACGCAGCAGCTGAAGATCCGCAGGTGCGTCTCCCAGCTTGTAGAGGATATTTATCATCCCCATACAGGCAGACACGACATTGTTGAAACGCTGACGCTCGTAGTCATAAAGGGCTTTTTTCAATAACTCATGAATTTCCCGCCGTGCCGTCTTCTGGGATTCAGCCAGTTCTTCCGCTACCGACGCCACCATCGGCCTGGCGTAGATAGCCTCTGCCAACGCCCACAAGCGCTTGAGAAATCGATGCGCACCCTCGACCCCCTCGTCATTCCATTCCAATGACTGGTCTGGCGGGGATGTAAACATGGTATAGAGACGAACCGTATCGGCCCCATAACGATCGATGAGCGACTGTGGATCAACTCCATTATTCTTTGACTTCGACATCTTTTCGATGCCGCCGATGATAACCGGTCCGCCATCCTCCTTCAGACAGGCTGAAAGCGGGCGTCCCTTCTGATCACGCTCAACCTCAACCTCGGTCGGGTTATACCAATGCTTGGATCCGTCATCCTGATCCCGATAATAGGTGTCCGCGACAACCATTCCCTGGGTCAACAGACGCGTGAACGGCTCATCACTCTTCACCAGACCGGCATCGCGCAACAATTTGTGATAGAAACGGGCATATAACAGGTGCAACACCGCATGTTCGATACCGCCTATATAGTGGTCGACAGGTAACCAATAGTCCGCCCGGTCATCGAGCATGGCGTTGGCATCAGGGCAGGTATATCGCGCATAGTACCAACTCGATTCCATAAAGGTATCGAAGGTATCCGTTTCCCGCTGCGCCGCTCCGCCACACTCTGGACAAATGCAGGCAGAGAATGCGGGATTGTCTTTAATCGGATTGATCGTATTTTCGTCGTAGACGATGTCTTCGGGCAGCCGCACCGGCAAGTCTTTCAGCGGCACCGGAACAATCCCACAGTTATCACAGTGAATCATGGGTATCGGCGCACCCCAGTAGCGCTGGCGTGAAACCCCCCAATCGCGCAGACGATACTGTTTGGTCTTTTGCCCTTTGCCCCTTTCCTGCAGCCACTCCGCTATGGCATCGAAAGCGGCGGCCGACGAAAGACCGTTAAAGGGGCCCGAATCCTGCAGAACACCCGGCTCGATATAGGCGGCGGCCGATATATCAGGATTTGCTCCTTCGCTGGGGTAGATCACCTGTTTGATCGGAATTCCATACTCGCGGGCAAAGGCATGATCGCGTTCATCATGGGCCGGAACCGCCATAACCGCCCCCGTTCCATAACCCATCAACACAAAGTTCGCGGCATAGATGGGTACCGCTTCACCGCTTACCGGATGGATCGCATCGATCCCCAGCGGAATCCCCTTTTTCTCGATCGTCTCCAGATCGGCCTCGGAGGTCCCGCCCCGGCGACACTCTTCTATAAAGGCCGCGAGCCGATCATTCGTTTCTGCGGCCTTCAACGCCAGCGGATGTTCAGCGGCAACGGCGACATAAGTGACCCCCATCAAGGTGTCAGGGCGCGTTGTATAGACGGTCAGGGGTTCATCCGATGCATCGATATCGAATACCATCTCGACACCAAAGGAGCGGCCGATCCAGTTGCGTTGCATGGTACGCACCTGCTCGGGCCAACCCTCCAGATTATCGATCTCATCCAGCAGTTCATCCGCGTAGTCGGTGATCTTGACGAACCATTGGGGAATCTCACGCCGCTCGACCAGAGCCCCCGAGCGCCAGCCACGACCGTCGATGACCTGTTCATTGGCCAGAACTGTCTGATCCACCGGATCCCAGTTGACAACGGCATGCTTGCGGTACACCAAACCCTTTTTGAAGAGCTCGGTGAACAACCACTGCTCCCACTTATAGTAACCGGGTTGACAGGTTGCCAGCTCCCGGCGCCAATCGTAGCCGAAACCGAGCCGAATCAACTGGCCCTTCATATAGGCGATGTTGTCATATGTCCACCCGGCCGGAGCAACCCTGTTCTTCAACGCCGCATTCTCCGCAGGAAGACCGAAGGCATCCCAGCCCATGGGTTGCAGCACGTTTTTACCCAGCATGCGTTGATATCGGGCAATCACATCACCGATAGTGTAATTACGCACATGCCCCATATGCAGCTTGCCGCTGGGGTAAGGAAACATGGAGAGGGAGTAAAATTTCTCTTTACCTGGATCCTCTTCGACCTCAAAGGTCTTTTCTGTCTCCCAGTATGCCTGCACCTCTGCCTCGAGGGCTGCAGGTTCGTAGTTTTTATGCATGTTATGGTCCGACTGGATAATTGTTAAATATGGATTAACCGGAAGGCATGTCCCGCAGAGAATGGTTCCGGTCCGCGCCAAAGCGCTTAATATCGCGGAAGGATACCGCAGCTGGCTGCTGACAGAAAGATGTCACACCCAGGTCTCTATGAATTCAAGAACCAATAGATGCAAACTCACACCCTACGATGACCATACATACTCATTTTCAATC
This sequence comes from Candidatus Thiodiazotropha sp. LNASS1, assembly GCF_964212655.1. NCBI lineage: Bacteria > Pseudomonadati > Pseudomonadota > Gammaproteobacteria > Chromatiales > Sedimenticolaceae > Candidatus Thiodiazotropha > Candidatus Thiodiazotropha sp. LNASS1. Next base: position 2,815,471 of record NZ_OZ156465.1, read on the forward strand.
TTGGCAACTAGACTTTATGGCTCGTTAGAGTAATTCGTGGGTAGCTCTAAATGATAAGTGTCACTAACCTCTTGAAAGACGGAAACAATATCTAAATCATCAGTAATATCTTTTTTGCGGGTCGATTCTGACTACCTGACGCTGCCTAAGTAACTGACAAGCTTATATCCTATCATCACGTCATTCCGGCGCATGCCGGAATCCAGGATGAATGCCAGGGAGACGGTATGGAGCGACAACCGTGCGTGTATCTATTGGCCAGTAAACGAAATAGAACCCTATACACGGGTATGACTTCTAACCTGCTAAAGCGGGGTTTGGGAACATAAGAATAGTCGAGTTGAAGGCTTTTCCAGTCATTACAGTGTGCATAATTTAGTCTGGTATGAGATGCATGAGACGATTGAAGCGCTGAACCCACGCTGGCGTGATTTGTATCCGGAGCTGATTTGACGAGCAGTATTCTTTGCTGAAAGGCTGACGGTCGAGAATCGTGTGGAGCATCTGGATTCCGGCATGCGCCGGAATGACGGGATCAGTGAAATCTATCCACAAATTCTTCGGTGGATCCGATCTGTTAAGACTGTTTTCAGTGTGAAAGTCTGAGTGGCGGACCTATGTGTAAACAGGAATTTAAAGCAGGCTTATAGTAGGTCTAAGAGGCCATCAACCGTGCTTCTTCCAGAGCGGAAAACATTGTTTCGATAACTTCATCGATCACGTACAGCCATGCGGCCAGAACCTCGTCATCGTATTCATCATCATAAATCTTGACCGCTTCCAACAGCGCCTCTTCCCACATGTTGAAGTGCTTGCGCTGAACGTTCAGGCGCTTGTGTATGCGCCCCAACATCTCGATATAGAGTGTCAGCCCTGGCCGCCCCTCGGCGGTTTCAGCAAGCATGAACAGGGTCTCGCGCAACTTTTTTTTCAACTGCGCCATATCTCTATTCTTGAAAAACTCACTGATTTCATCGGACTGGCTGATGAAATTATCGTAAAAACAGTCGAAAAAGGCTGGCGATGAAGTCACCCGCTGCAAACTTTGATTAAATATTTCGAGATTGTGTTGATTCATATCCGACAGTCAATACCAGCCTATTGCACTACTAGTTATCGGCCGTAAGCGCCCAGACATTAACCAGGGTTTGTTAACATGTCTGTAAACGGTTCTGCTGGGACCTTTTTTGTGTCCCACAAGACTGAATGAGGGATTAGCATTCACCCTAGATGAGCAAGAAATGAGGCCGCTATGTGGCCGCAATCCTGTAGGTTGCATCTGAAAAGCGCCTATTGGAATAGTTATAACAGGCCCTAGGGATAGGTGCGGACATGACCTCATTCGCTGTTTGAGGCCTGAATCGACAACTAAGAATCTTTTTTTCTTCTCATCCATGATAAGTTACATCTCCAAAGCGATAATAAATGGTATATTACGTACCAAAATAGGAAATTAACATATCTTATTCATTGAATTTGTTCAATTTTCACTGTGTGGCGACTGGTATTCAAACCCGTTCTGGAATAAATCATTTTTCATGGATGAGACAATGTGAGTGCCGATGCGATGAAGCTGATAATACAGATCCCCTGTTATAACGAAGAAAAAACCCTGGCCCTCGCACTCGCGGAACTGCCCAGAGAGGTGCCTGGCTTCAGCCAAGTGGAATGGTTGGTCATTGATGACGGCAGTACGGATGAAACCCGCCAGGTCGCTATCGATAACGGGGTTGACCATATCGTCGGTTACACCAGAAATCAGGGATTGGCAAAGGTTTTTATGTTGGGCCTGGACGCATGTGTAAGACAAGGGGCCGACGTAATCGTCAATACGGATGCCGACAATCAGTACGATGCCGGATACATCCCCAGCCTGACCCAGCCAATATTGGATGGAAAGGCGGACATGGTCATCGGTGCCAGACCTATCAAAATGATTGAGCACTTCTCGTTCACCAAGAAGGTGTTGCAACGCCTGGGTAGCAGTGTGGTAAGAAAGGTTAGTCATACCGACATACCGGACGCCCCGAGCGGCTTCAGGGCCTTCAGTCGCGATGCCGCGATGAAACTGAATGTCTTCAACGAGTATACCTATACCCTTGAAACCATTATCCAGGCCGGTATGAAGCAGATGGCGGTAACCTCGGTCCCGGTCGAGGTCAACGAAGACCTCAGACCATCCAGACTGGTCAAAAGCATCAGCAGTTACATTAAAAAGTCCATAATCACCATACTGCGGATCTTTGTTGTCTACAAACCGTTCCGTTTCTTTCTCATAACCGGACTGATCCTCTTCGGTATGGGTTTAATCCTGGGATTGCGCTTTCTCTATTACTACCTGTTCGGAGATGGAACGGGACACATACAATCCGTCATCCTCGCCGGCGTAATGATGGGGATTGGGTTTCAAACCATTCTCGTGGCTTTTATCGCCGATCTGTTGAGTGTCAATCGAAAATTACTGGAAGAAGTGCAGTACCGCATCAGAAAACTGGAATCACAACCGGACAAAGGCAAGCGGGATGATTCTACCCAAACCCGGCCCCAAGCGACCTGACCAGAATCACCAGCGGCACAAAGGCAATCAGTGTCAACAGCAGTCCATAGCCGGGGAATACTGCAGCAAGCCAGGCCAACGGCAACAACCAAAACAGGTTGATCAGCAGGCCTTGCAGGATGACCCAACGGTGCGCAAGGCTCCGGGAATGTTCTGCCGACAGACCTTGATTGATACTGAGAGACTGTCTTTGTCTGGCAAGATGCTGGTAGGCGTGTTTGGCATGAGGCCGGTACCATTTTTCACCATTCGCCATACGCACACCAAGCGTCCAGGTGGCATCCACGACGAATAGCCCCAGCAAAATCAGCCAGCTCCAAAGGGAAATTGGGTAGGCATTGGCCGTGTAGAGGGCAAAGACACCCAATGCATATCCGATAAAACCGCTCCCTGCATCTCCCATAAAGATCTTTGCGGGGGGCCAGTTCCAGACCAGAAAACCCGCTATGCCCGCTGCCAGAATCAGCAACCAAGCTGTCGCTTCTGAACCGGCATGGTTAAGCACCAGCACCAAGGCTGCGCCACACAGCACGGTAATTCCCTGAAGACTGGCAATCCCGTCGATACCGTCCATGAAATTGTAGAGATTCAATAACCAAACCAGACCAATCACCATCAATGCATCGAGCCACCACCCCTCCAAGATCAATCCCGGCCAGAGATCAATGGCAGGCATCTGCAACAATGTCACGGCAACTACAGCCGCAATCAAATGAACAATAAAACGAACCATGGCGGAGACGTGGCGATGATCATCGATATACCCGATCGCTACAACCAGGCCACCACCCAAGAGAAGGGTAAGGTGTAGATTGCGGTCAAGATCGTCAATGCTGAAAGAGAAGATCATTGCCCCGGCCAGTAGCGCCAGATAGACCAGAACAAAGGCGATCCCACCCCCGCGAGGCGTCTCAACCAGATGGGAACTGCGATTATTGGGCCGGTCCATCAAACCACGTTGCAATGCATAGGAACGTGCCAGCCCCGTCAATCCCAGGGACAACGAAAAACTCAGTGCCATCATCCAAAAAGAATGCAACCACTCAGCCATTATCAAAACTCACCATTTCCGATAGCGCCCGATCCATCTCCATCACGGGCGCCCAACCCAGCCGCTCCCTGTTCTTCGACAGGTCCACTTGAAGGTCTTCAGTCAACCTCGCAATCATTGAGGAGCGCCCTGTCAGCCATCCACCGAGACGAAGCAGCGTCAATGGCACAGGGTACAACCTGGCCCTGCAATCCATAGCATGCGCCAGTTTGCGGATCAGGTCGGGTGTCGACAGACCCTCCCCGTCAGCTGCCAGGAATATCTCACCCGCCGCATTCGGATGATCGACACAGCAATGCAGGAAATCGAGCAGATTCTGGATACTCAAGAAACTGCGACGGTTTGAAATCCCCCCCAGAGGCAGAGGCACGTCCCGCCTGATCAGGCTCATCAAACGCTCAAAATTCCCCTTTACTCCGGCGCCGTATACAAGGACTGGCCGCACGATGACCAGTTCCAGCTCCGTCTGCGCCGCAACCCGGATCAACGCCTGTTCCGCTTCCCATTTAGAAATACCATAAGCATCTTCCGGTCTGGGCTCATCATCCGCCCTATAGGGTTCTCCATGGGTCCTTTCACCGTTCACTTTCACGCTACTCAGATAGATCATGCGTTTAACACCGGCTTCAGCGGCTTGACGGGCGAGCGCAGCAGAGCCTGCCACATTGACTCGACGAAACGCAGCCAGGGGATCGGATTCGGACTCCCGCATCACATGCACCCGGGCAGCCAGATGAACGATGGTATCCATGCCATCCAAGGCAGTGCTCCAGTCAGTGGAGCCGTCTATATCTCCAACCGCGACATGCTCACACAACTGCCAGTGTGGCGACTTTTGGCGAAGCACGGCCCTTACACCATACCCGCTGGAGAGCATATAACGGCAAAGGTGTTCACCGACGAATCCGTTTGCTCCCGTAACCAGAATAGTGTTCACGGTTCCAGTGCCCGCTGATAGATATTCAAATGGCGCTCAATGACTTGATGAATGGAGAACTCCGCTTCCGCCATCGCTCTGCCCTTCTGCCCCATGGATTGGCGTAGTGCTGGATTTGTAATCAAACGCCTCAGCGCATCTGCCAAGGGTCTGCTTTCTCTGGCCGGCACCAACAGCCCGTTCTCCCCTTCAATGACAATCTCGCGACAACCCGGAACATCGGTGGCGACGATCGCTCTCCCTGTGGCGGCGGCCTCCAACAGCACTTTTGGCAATCCCTCCCGGTAGGAGGGTAAACAGACGATATGAGCATCACTGTAGATTTCAGGCATATCCTGGCGGTTACCCCACCACTCAACATTACCTTCTCTGGCCCACTCCGCCAGGCGAGCGGCAGGCACAGACTCCGGATTATTTGGATCAATGCCTCCCACCAGGGCAAAGCGGGCCTTGATTCCCATTCGGTGTAACTGCTGGGCTGCCTCAACAAATTCACCGACCCCCTTATCCCACAACATGCGACCCGGGAGCACAACCAGTGGCAGATCATCACTCTCCGTCGACATGACAAAATTGTCCACATCAACACCTGAGCCCCGAATCAATTCAATCTTATCCTGACTCAGACACTCTTTTTCCAGCAAGTAATCATAATCATCCCGGTTCTGCACAATGACCCAGAGTCGTTTGCGGGAAAACAGCCAACGATAGCTGGTCAGTACCGCAGAACGCGCCATGGCGCTGAACCAACCTCGCGCCAGAAAAACAAAACCCAGACCGGATATTGCATTGACTACAGCAGATACTTTAGCCACACGCGCAGCCAATGTACCGTACAGAACCGGTTTTATGGTCACATGATGGACGATTAACGGCTGCAACTCCCGATAAAGTCTGTACAGATTCCATATCGTCCGCAGCTCAGCCAAAGGATTCGCACCACTTCGGCTAAGTGAAACCTGCCTATAGCTTAAACCCTCTGCTTTGATCTGCTCCACACCGTCACCGGGGGGTGTGGCGACACACACATCATACCCCTGTTTCTTTGCCGCCAGTGCCAGGGGCAATCGATGAGAGAGAAAAAAACCGGCATCATTGACAACAAACAGAATCAATCGATTGTTAGGCAGGGCACGAAACATGGAGTGTGTCACCAAAATAGAGAAATTGGGTTCTCCCCAAATAGATCAGAACTGACCCTGCATTATAACCGGATTGCAGCGGATGCCGCATGGATGCGATCGTCATCTCACAGCAACACATGAACGACTGATCATACGGGCGGTTGTACGCCACACAGCAATATTTAATTAACATAACGATAGGGTGAAAAGGCTATGGCAGACAACAACAGGGTTAGCATTCACGTCTGACACCCAAGCCTCTCAGGAGCCACAAACGCTCCTTTTGCTCCAAAACATGACGCCACACCAGGTAGATAAAACCTGTCAGTACGATACCGACAAACAGGAACTTCTCCAGCAGATCCTGAAACTGGGTGGCGACAACAAAAAGCGTGACCGCCATAAGCACCGACAATCCAAATCGCATGGCTGATGCCCGACACTCGGGTACCAGCGTCAAAGACATCATATACAGTGCAAGCGCATCCAGCCATGCTCTCAGCGTCCAAATCAGTGCAGCGCCCAAAATGCCGTAGTGGGACAAGGCCCACCACAGACCAGCCAGATAGATCGGCAACTCCAAAAGATGCAGCTTGGCAGACCAATCGGGGTGACCCGCCGACTGCACCAGAGAAAAAGGCACCAGAGAGAGCCCATAGAAGAGAACCCCGACAGCCAGCCACTGCATCACCTGGTAACCATTGTCAGCAAATTCCTCGCCCACCCACAATTTCAAGCCATCGAATGAGAATACCGAAATCACCAGCAGCAGAGGAAACAGGGCGATAAAGATGTAACTGAGCCCTTTGTTGAACAGTTCAGCTGAGTATTTTCGATCCTGGCCCTGTTCTATAGCCAGTGTAGTCGATTGGGCAGGCAGCAAAACGGCGACAAAGGCGGTTGGTATAACCATCAATCGAAATACGATTTCATAGGGTGTCGTATAAAAGGCCACTGCGGTCACTGACAACACCGCGCCGATCACAAAACGGTCCATGGATACCATTAACGGCACGACAATGTTGCTCACCGTCATCCACCCGCCAAAACCGAAAAGCGGACGTAATTGACCGGGGTCGATTCGATAGTGTTGGCGTACCTCAGGCACGATTCGAAACATCAACATGAAGTGAGCCAGGACAGCGATGAATCTGCCAGCAACCAGTACAGCAACAATGGGATAAAGACTGGTGGAGAATGGCAATACTGCAACCGGACCGACAAAGGTAAATATACCCATAGGTATGCGTATGGCTGTTAATAACTTAAATTGCTGATAGGCTGCAATCACACCTCGCAGGCCAACTGTGATAATAACGAATGGAATCGACACGGAGAGGAGATAGAAGGCCTTCAACGTCTCCTGTTGCAATTCGGACGGAACCTTCAACACCGAGCCAACCAACCAGGGTGTGAGCCAGAAGATGACAACAAATCCGATCACGCCAAGGACAGTCATCAGGATCATAGCCGTCCATACCAGGCCGGGTATCTTGTGGTGTTGATGTTCACCTAGGCACTTTGCAACCAATACCGTCAACGCACGCCCAAGGCCAAAATCAAACAGACTGAAGTAACCGACGAACATCCAACTGATTGCCAACAGCCCAAAACGGTCTTTGCCAATGCCGTCAATCAGGATTGGTATGGTGATGATGGCGACAAGGAAAGGGACAATGATACTCAGCAAATTCCAGACGACGTTCTTGGCCAGTCGGCCACCACGTGTCAGTTCATTATCTTCGGCGCTCATGATCAGCTACGATTCCGGACAGAGAGTCATGTATCCAAGCACTCCAAAATTTCAAATCGTTACGAGGCCTAAACATAACGATGCCTGCAGACCACAAAACTCCGAAAGAGTGGTGTTCTAGGGCCTCTTAAGCCCAGCGCCAACCGTGCTTGTGATAAAAAACAAACGCCGACTTGGCAAACATGAGAATATGCTTGATTCCCTTTTTTGAAGCGTTGCCTCCACCATGGACAATACGCACATCCGGAACATAGGCGATGGTGGAACGTTTGCCTATCCTGATCGACAGGTCGAAATCTTCAAAGTAAACAAAGAAATCCGGCGAAAAGCCTTTTACATTCACCAACACATTGTGTCGTACAAACATAAAACAGCCACTGGCCATAACTTCCTTACTGAGCGTACGTCCCTTTAAATCGTATCGCATCTCATATTCCTGCAGACGCTCCGCAAAATATCGCTTCACGAACCTTGGTGCAAAACCACGCAAAAACAGATCGAGAACCGCGGGATAGCGCTTGCAAAGATACTGCTTGTAACCTTCCGGGTCTTCAGAATAGGGGGATAACAAACCGATGTTGGGATTGTGGTGCATATATTTGATCGCCTTCAGAAAGGCATCTTCGAGCACTTCCACATCGGGATTGATAACCAGATGATAGTCGCTCTGTTCATTCAGGATTACCAGGTTATGGGCGGCGCCATATCCAATATTACCGCCCGTCCCAAGCACCATCCACTCATGTACGCCATTTTCGAATACCTGTGATGCCAGGTGCTTAACCTGGTTCAGAATCCCACCATTGTCGACAACCACAACCTTGGCCTTGAGATCCTGCAACTCCTCGGCGGCATAGTCAAGGGACCTGACTATGCTCACAAGCGTCTCCCTTAGAGTAGGCAGGCCGCTATCATAGTAGACAATGGATATTACGAGTTTCATGACAATTCCAAGTCACATCAAGCACAAACCGGAAGGAGGAAAAAACTACTGCTTTTTAGTAGTCTTTTGGCCACTACTTTCCGCTGCCTTCCGTTTGATCTCCTGAATCTTGGCCAACTGAGCACGGTAAGTATCGACCAGACGATCAACACCACTCGGCTTCAGATATCCCTGATTGCCCGCAGCCACATAGGTACTATAGGTTGCAGATGCCGACATCAAAGCTGCATTGACCAACGGCAGAGGTTTACCCTCACTTTTGATTTCGTTGGCCAAGGCAATGAAACGTTCGGCCACCGCTGTAAATTCAGCAAATTCTGTTTCTTGATCAGACATCGTCATCCTCGTCGTTTACACCCTTCCAATTCAGTGAAAAATCCTCTGCGATACGCGTCAAGTTCGGATTGTAGGCTGGATCACGCTGCAACAGAGGTCCATATTTTTCTAGCATATACTCGGCTTCACCACTGAAACGCTGTTGTTTTTCCGGTGTGTCCTCCGCACCACGGGAGGCCGATTCGTGATGATAAAGCTCCGCATAGGGCGTCCAAAGATTGTAATATCCAGCTTGATAAATCCGAATACAGAGATCCACATCATTGAAGGCAACCGCGAGATGTTCACTATCAAAACCGCACACGGCATCAAAAACCTCCCGCCTAAGCAACAGACAGGCAGCTGTCACCGCAGTGTAGTTCTGAATCAACACGGAACGCCCCATGTAGCCTTTGTTATCTTTACTCGAATATTTCATGGCATGGCCTGCCACGCCCCCAAGACCCAAAACTACACCACCGTGCTGTAATCGGTCGTCCGGATACCAGAGCCTTGCGCCGACGGCGCCTATCTCGGGTCTGACGCCGTGACTCACCATCTCTCCCAACCAGTCCGGAGAAATCACTTCGATATCGTCATTCATGAAGCAGAGCAGTTCCCCACTCGCATGTTCTACGGCAAAGTTGTTGATGGCGGAAAAATTGAAGGGATGGTCATAGTGCAATACCTTGGTAGCGCCCTGGCTGTCGAGCTCAGTAAGATACGCCAGGGTCGCCTGATCATCGCTTTGGTTATCGACAATGATAAACTCAATATTCTTGTAGTCGCTCCTGTCACGAATGCTTTCAATGCATTGGCGCAACAATTTCTCGCCATTACGGGTTGGGATGATTATCGAGACAAGCGGCCGGGAATCCGGCAGTTGATACCGCACCCGGATCATACCATCGATATACTCCGACTCCGTGACATCGGCTTTAAGTCCGCGAATATCAAGATCGTCTTTAACCGCACGCAGGGCCGCATCGATTGCATAGGATTTTGCCTCTCCGCCCGAGGCAGTGCTTTCCGGTATCGCACGCCAGTGATACAAGATCCATGGTATGTGACGCACCTGCTTGCGAGGATCGATCTCCCGCAAACACCTGAGCGCCAGATCGTAGTCCTGCGCGCCCTCGAAACCTTCACGCATTCCTCCCACCTTCTCCACCAGGGTACGGCGGTAGACGCCGAAGTGACAGATCATGTTGTGGGAGCGCATCAGATCCGGATTGAAATCCGGTTTGAAGTAGTGGTCGAATCGCACCTCTTCGTTATTCAGCTTGTCTTCATCGGAGTAAACAATCTCAGCATGCGGATTGAGAATGATCTCCTGGGCCACAAAATAGAGTGCAAAGTCAGCCAATTGATCATCGTGATCCATCAGGGCAATAAAATCCCCGCTTGCTATGGAAAAGGCGGAATTCGTGGCATTCGAGATGTGGCCGTTCTCCTCCCGGTAGATGACCTTGATGCGTTTGTAACGGCGCATGTATTCATCCAACACGCGCTTTATATGTGGTCGCGTGGATGCATCATCTGCAATACACAACTCCCAATTCTCATAGGATTGTGCAAGCACAGAGTCTAGTGCGGCCCGCAACAAATATTCATCGACGTTATAAACCGGCATGACAATCGAGATAAAAGGCCTGTCAGGATGTTCATTGAGCTGTTCAACCATTTCAAGGGTCGGCACACCCACAGGTTCAACATCCCTGATCCATAACGAGTAGTCATAGGTTGGTGATGACTCGGTATTCAACTGTTCGCGTATAGCCTGTAGACCACCTAGTTTCCAAAGCCGCGCTGCCTCCCGGCTCCAGTCACGTATCAGACCTGGCTCTTTCCTCAATTTCTTCAGCTCCGGCGCAAACCTACGCATTAGCCGTAATGGCCTGGTCAACGCCATGTAGACGCGCCAACCTCGACTGTTCACGACAGCCCGAAGATCTTTTTTAGTATGTTTAAGGTCATTTTTAAGCCAAAACAGGTCATGGTTCATGGAGCGATTACTCCTGTCCATAATCTGCAGCTGACTCTGCAATTCACTCCTCAGACTGCTCTCCTTCGCTAATGCATTGTGCGCTTCCCGGGTCTCCCTGACTGCATTCTCCATAGCCTCTCTATGCCTGAGCAACTCATCGTTCAAAGTACCCAGCGCCTGCTGTTGATCCTGCAGAATCCTGTCCCGCTCTTCCACCATTTTGAGGCGTGTCTCTGCGGTACTGCCCGCCTGATGCAACTCATCGAGCAGATTTCTATAGACCTCGACCGAGGCCTGCATCGGCTTGTCGTTGAGGACAGGAAATTCCTCGACAGTGACACTGCTGTCCGGGGTTGCAGAGACGATGTACTGAAAGGCTGCCGCATCCGGCGTATGAAACAGCGCAAGTCCACGTTCACTCGCCTCAAACCCCATCCTCTCCAGCCGCTTCTCAATTTCGGAATCGGCCATATCGTGAAAGGTGTAAGTCAGCTCGTTAACCCTGAAGCCGCCGCGGGCAAACATCTCGCGCAAAGAATTGTAGGTAAACAGATGCAGATGGGTGCGATCAAGAAGCCCCGTATCCTCATAGGTGAAACGCCCTTCCAACAGTTCGAGACGAAGCGAAGCATGGGCGCCATTGGGCAAGGAGGCGAGAAGGATTCCCCCGTCACTCAACAGATGGGGAAGTTTCTTGAGCAGGGCAATGGGTTTTCGCAGATGTTCGAGAATGTCGGCACAGGTGATGATATCGAAGCGTTCATCACCAAGGCTCTTCAGCCAGCCTCTGCTTTGCACATCCCCGACGATGACACGATCGCAAACCGCTTTGGCTCTGTTCGCCATACCCCGGTCGATCTCAACACCCACCACATAGCAATCCTTTTCCTGGCGCAGATAGTCCGACATATAGCCGGTCGCACATCCCAACTCAAGCACCCGGCTGCCTGCCGGTATCCGTTTAACCAACTGGGTATGGGAATTGTTCTCGACGTTCAAATCGAGTTTAAAATCGTATTCAGCCACGTGGGTACTATCGACGTATTAATTGTATATGGCTACTTGTCGGTCAGCTATTCGAACCATAGCAGAGCGTCAGTGATTTAGACACGGATATGTGCTGGTAAAAGTACCGATCCGTGCCAACTGCTTCACTCCGCACTTTGCTGCTTTTGCTTTTGCTTTTGCGCATACGCTTCGACTTTATCTTCATAGATGCCGGCCTTGTTTTTCTTCAGAAGCCCATCGAAGTAATCATCACGCCGATTCTGGATATAATCACTCTTCATTGTCTCAATGATCTTATCCTTTACCTGTTCAAAGGATAATTTCTTTGGCGAATATCGGTTAACCAACTTAATGATGTGATAGCCAAACTTGGTCTCTACTATATCGCTGATCTCTCCCGGTTTATGCATCGCCACCACTGCCTCGTCGAAGGATTCAACCATAGAACCCCGTTTGAACACTCCCAAAGATCCCTGATTCTTCAGTGTCACCGTATCCTCTGAATAGACCATGACAAGGTCCTCAAATGAGCTTTGGCCACTGTCGAGCTCCTCCTTCACCTTCTTGATAATCTCGAGCGCCTCTTCCTTGGGATGGTGCTTGGGCAATCTGTCCGTCGTGGAGATCAGGATATGTTTCGCTTCAAATCGTTCGGGTATCGTGTAGGCTTCGGGATTCCCCTCATACTGTTCCCTGGCCGCCTGCTCGAAATCCGGAATGGGTTCGGCGTCGATCTGCTTCAGTCGCTCCAAATAGAGCAGTTTTTCTCTTTGACGGCGAAGCTTGGCCTGAAACAACTCTGAATCGCCGAGGCCGTTTTTTTCAGCCTCTTCGGAGAGGGCGCGAATCAGGTAGATCTGGCGCAACAGTTTCAATAACTGATTGTGGTCTGCCACGACCTTGCTTCTGGCATCCTCCGGCCCACTCAATAACAGAGCGTCCAGGTCCACATCCTTGACCTCAATTCCTCCGCCGAACATCAAAGTCTCGCCGGCTAACGATGCGACAGGTGACAGGCAAAGCGCCATTGTCAGTAACAAGCAGAACTTCATAGATAACCTCTAAGATATATGCAGATAGTAAGTCGGGAATTATACGGCGGCACTATCAGCAACGCCATTGCTCTATAGACGACAACACAAGCAACCGGTTCAAAATCAAAAGTTAAATCAAACCCTATTCAATAAGTAACTTCAATACTTGCTCCAACCTGAAGCAGATTTTCATCAGATTGCAACATGTGGAACTTAAAAACCGCCACGCAATTTCAGGCATAAAAAAAGGCAGGCCTTTCGGCCTGCCTTCCCACGTTTCGCTTACGCGATTCGTACTTGGTTACGGAGTACGGTTGACGCTGCGGATCAGGTCAACGGTCTCACCCAGCTGGGCAGGACCGACATCACCCGCCATGGCGGAGAAGCCGATGACCGGAACACCAGTCCACACGCCCGCTGCACCTGGGACACCACCAACAGCCTCAACCATCGCGATAATGCTAGGATGAGAAGTGTAGTCGTACGCAGCAGCAGCGCTGATGGTTACCCAACCAGCCTCGAAGCCAGGATCCAGGTTCCAGTTGAAGACGTTGGCAGCAGGCGTACCCAGAACAGACTGGTTACCGCCAGCAGAACGGTTCACGGAAACAACGTTAACCTCACGCTCCAGGGCTACGATGGTCGGCGCATTGATCGGTACCGGTGAGAAGTCACTGGAACCGGCAACAACCTGGGCCACCTGCTCTTCATAGTCGTAGTAGACCAGACCCACTTCAACATCAGGTGACGAAGCTTCGTAACCGGCATTGGTACAATGGATACCTGATCCAAGTGCTGTTTCCGGATAGTCGTTTGCAGGCGTACCCAGAGTCGTCAAGGCGACAGTGGCACCATCATCGACACCATCGTTCAAGGTACCTGCACAAGGTGCCAGAGGACCGGCGCCGTCCAGATCCAGAGTCAGGATACTACCGTTGTAGATACCATGCTTACGCATCGGAAAGGTTGCGACGATATCGGTCTCACCATTGATGCCGGCCTCGACGAAGTAAGGCGCGGAGATTGCATCAGCACTGAGGACGATAGCCATCGGCAGCGGATTGGAACCCATGGGAATCGACGGATTCGGCGCGATGTCGTTGATGGCGCCCGTGTCCAACTCGACCAACGGTAAGGGCCCCGTAGTTTTCACACCGGCACCGGTGTTGTCCAGCATGTTCGCAACCACCACATCACCGGATGCCAGCGAAGGCAGCAGGTAGTTGGACTGATCGTCTGACTGGTAGTGCTGTGCGACCGTGGCATAATCGTCTACGTGGGTACCCTGCTCAACGAAGGCGGCACCTGTCGCGGTGTTGATCATGATCGAATAGGCGTTGATACCACCGGTGGGCGCTACAAGACCTGCGTTCATGGTGTCTGCATAAGGGTTAACAGGACCACCCGCATCTTGCGCAACGCCTTCAGTCGTCATCGCGCCAGGCTCGAAACCATCGATATTGGCCGCGCTAGCCGCACCGGCAGTCCAGGCATCATCGACGACCGTGCAGTCTGCAGGCATGCCAGTGGCATCATGCAGAAGGCCTGCAGGGATGGAACGGTCGCCTGCTGCAATAGTGACCGTGCCGTCAGCAATACCGGTTCCATCGATCTCAGCTTCCAGACCGCCGTCATTAGCAGGTCCAGCACCGTCAGCGATTACGCCCATCTCGATGATTTCGACATAACCTTCGGTCAGATCCTCATCGGTGGTAGCGGTGTAGATGTTACGGAAGTCTACGCCAGCCTGCAGCAGGGCCTTGGCAGGATAGGTACAAGTCTCGTCTTCGGTGATGATGTTGGCAACAGAGCCATTCAGACGAATGGTGGCGTTCCAGACATCAAAGGGTGACATGTAGACGTTGAAGTCGAGCACGTCAGCCGAGATACGGGACTCACGGAATCTAACCTTGACAGCCTTGTACTCGCCTGTGGTGTTGGTGATGTTGACGTTGGTGATAAAGTTGTTGTTTACATTGTAGTAAGGCAGCAGCGCAACTTGACCTGTTCCGTCTGTATTGACGTGAGCCGCATTGACTCCGGCAGTAGCGGTAGCCATAAGCATGGCTGCAGCGATCTTAGATTTTCTCAACACAGTTGTGTCTCCTATTACTTTTGCGTGTTAACACTAAAAAACTAACTGAGCCTGTTTATGCGGCCAGCTAAAAGCCTTGAGATCAGGCGCATGTCGAGGATTATCGACCTAAACCCAAGACCGTGCAAGGGAATGATCATTCCTTTTGTGAGGGAGGTCTCAGCAACAAGTTACCTTACACTCCTAATTCTCACGCAGGGAAGTCTAACATAAATCCTCTACCTAACAAACGCTATTCTAGCAAAAAAAACAAAAAATGTTGCAAATTTACCAAAAAAGACACTAACTACATGAAAACAAAAGAGATATATTTTGTAGCCTGTTGTAAATAGTGACTTGACCAAATGGGATTACGGCTTGAAAAGCACCCGAATTTTCCAGTTATAGAGCAACTTTAATGATGTATGATCGACACCCTTAAAACATAAACCCATAACTTATTGAATTTTAGGTAAATTGTTATGCGTGTATCAAAAATACAACAAGTTGTCATATGTGTGGTTAATTCATCGTGGGAAGAAAACCCCAATTTCCATCCCCATCTTTTACCCACTTTTCCTTGATCTGGTTGCCTGTCTCGACAGGCCCCTTCATGAGTGGATAACGGATAACAACCCTTATATCGACCACTGCAGTACAAACTTCAGCGGACTCGCAGGATACCTCTGATACCTCAGCTGATTTCCAGATTCCCACCCCTTTCACCGTCTTCTGATAGTGGGGAAACGGCGTCACCTGACGATAGCCGGTCGACAGATATTCATACGCGGACTCCACGCGCCCCTCTATCAACAATCCCCAGCGCTCCTGCGCCCTTTTCGCGACGATCTCCTGATCTGACATCGCCTCATCGTGAGGCACCATGGCGCAGCCTCCCGCTATCAGGGGGATTACCAGCAGGGCCAACCATTTAAAGCGCTGTAGGCAAGCAACTCTCATAATCATAGTCATAGTCATCATATTCATGTCCAATTGAAGAGGGCCGATTCTACGAGACCGCAATACAGGGTTCAATCCCTCACCATGTCCTCATACTTCGCCCCAAAACATGGGCAGCGCCGGCCATTGCCACCAGCGGCCGGGGTTGAGACGGATCCTGCGTTCGATATCCGCCACCAACAGGGCCATTGATTCATCGGAGGGTAATGCGCCCGCTTCATGAGCCGGTAAAAAGTCGAGCATCAATCCATGCCTGTGTTCCTCGACACAAAAAGGCTGTATCAGGGCGCCGGTCTTTTTCGCCAGTTTAATCGTACCTTCGGGAAAAAAGGCCTCACGACCGAAAAACGGAACGCCTACCAGTCCGGCGCTCCCCTTCGCATAGGGGACATCAAGCAATATGGCGATCGGTTGTTTCCGCAGCGCCTCCAGCAAGGGCCGCATGTTGGCTGCGCCAGGCATCAGAAAGTCCCCCCGATAGCAAGCCCTCAGGCGGGATAGTTTCAACTTGCGATATCTGAACTCGGGCCCGGCAAGGCCCCAGGTGTTCCGCTCTTCATCATCCCTGGCCAAGGCCCCTGTTGCAATACCATAAGCCGCCGTTGTCACACCCAGCATCCAGAATCGTCCCAGGTGGGCGCCGGCGAAGATCATCGGCCTGCCGTCCCGTCTCGCCTCCAGGACCTGCTGAAAGTTTTTGACTTCGATGGTTTTGGCCACCTGCTCCACGGTTCTCAAGCGCGGATAGTGCCAGGTATCGAGGATCTCCCTCTGCTGCAAGCCATAGAAATAACCGGTCCACTGTCGATACTGCTCCGTGGATTCGCCCGGAATGGCCCGACTCATCTGATAGGCTATCTGCTCGGCCATCTCTTTCTGCCTGGCACACTCCCACTTACCGTAGAAACTCGCCAGTCGATAGGCGATATAGCGTGGGAACCGGGACAATACAGGAAAGAGCAACCTGTATTTCAGCGCCAGATCCCAGTGCTCAAATGGCTGCCGCATGTTTCACCGGCCCCCATTGATGGGCCATTTTCACCAGTCCCACCTCGCTGCTTTCGTGTCGTACCTTGAACTGGCAGCAGACCGGGCGAGAATCGTAGACGTGCAATCCGCTGCGGTCGATCAACCAGGCCTCCAGGGCATAGTCACCCGACATCAACATCAGAGGATCGAACAGTAAGCGCACACCATGAACAGTCCCATCAATGGGCAGCAGATTGCATTGATCGATCAGGGTCGAGACACCGTAGACCTGCAGACCGTCATTGCGGATCAGCACCAATCCGATATGCACGTCATCGACCGGGCGCGCTCCGATCTCCGCCCGTACATTGATCGCCAAGGCGTCTCCCTGCCGGAAAAGCGGGGCGCCCTCTGCGGTATCGACACCCCCCTCGAGGGTGACATCCTGCAGGTAGACATCGCTCACCGCATCTGTCTCCGCAGATAGCCGTTGCCCCGAGGGACTGCCGCCCTGCCGGGAACGGACATAATCCTGATAGTCATCCACAACTGTGGCGGAATCGCCCTGCGCCCTGATCACGCCATGATCCAGCCAGATCGCCTGCTCGCACAACTCTTTCACCTGATAGAGATTATGTGAACAAAACACCAAGGTGCGCTTTTCGTCGCGAAATCCCATCATTCGGTCCATGCTCTTCTTCTGGAACAGTGCATCTCCGACCGACAGGGCCTCGTCCACAATCAGCACATCGGGCTCGATCGAGGTCACCACCGAAAAGGCAAGTCTCACAAACATCCCTGAGGAGTAGGATTTGACCGGCCGCATTATGGCGTCACCCAGCTCGGAAAAGGCGATGATATCGGGTATGCGGGCCTTGGTTTCAACTGCACTGAGGCCGAGCATCGAACAGGCCAGACGAATATTCTCCAGGCCTGAGAATTCCGGATGGAATCCCGACCCCAACTCCAGGATGGCCGACTTACGTCCCTCTATGTGCAGGGTGCCGGATGAGGGTTGCAAGGTGCCTGCCAGCAGCTTGAGCAGTGTCGACTTGCCAGCCCCGTTGTCGCCAATGACGCCGAACGTCGCACCTTTCTCGATAGTCAGATCGATTGGAGTCAAGGCCTTGATCTCAGTATGAAAGGGCCTCTTCAACAACCACTCCTTGAAGAGGTCCGCGGGCTTTGCGTACTGTCGATAGTTTTTTGACAACTGTTGGGCTTGAATCGCGATCACAGAAAGTCCTTGGCGCGATGCTGAAGACGCATGAACAGGGCTCCGATCAGAAGAGTCAGGAGCAAACTTGCTATGGCCAATACTGCCAGATCTGCAACAGGCCACTGGTTTTCCAGAATCACGGCACGGTAGGACTGAACCAACCAGGTGATCGGATTGGCTTCAATGACTGATCGATATTCCTCAGGGACCATCTCCAATGGATAGATGATCGGCGTGGTGAAAAATAGCGCGGTCAACAACATGGGTAACAATTGACCCAGATCCTTGATAACCACGGACAGGAGCGCCACCAAAGGCGCCAGCGCGAAAGTCAGCAACAGTCTCAAGGCCACCAGCAAAGGCAGCAACACCAACGTAACCCCCGGGACATATCCCATCAACCAGGCAGCAACAATCAAAATCAAAAGACCGGTCACCTCCTGTACCAGGGTTCCCATCGTCGCCACGGCAGGAAAGACCGCTGGTGGCATTTGAGTTTTAAGCAGCAGATCACGGTTTTCCATCAAGCTGCCACTAGCCCGCAGCAAGCCATCCTGAAACGCGCTGAAGGGTATCAGGGCCGCAAACAGATAGAGGGCAAAATCGCCGGTGTCTCCACCGGGCCGAAAACTGACCTTGAGTATTCCCGAGAAGACAAAGCTGTATACAAGCAACAGAAACAGTGGCTGTGCCAATAGCCAAAGTGGGCCCAGCAAGGTGCCTTTCAGCCTCAGCAGGGTATCGCGTCGCACCATCAAGATCAGACTCTGACGATGGCGAAAGAGATCTAGATAAAGCTTGAACAATCGTCTTAAACTTCCAGCAGGATGGGTTGGGAGTGCATCATACAACAGTTGATTCTCAATGCCGAATCATATCGCCACGTGGTTCGCTTAACAGGTGACGTTCGTGATAACGTCTGTACCGAAGGAGCCACACCATCAGCCGTGACAAGGATGGGCTTCTACCCGGTCGAGATTGTACCCTACCATGATTTTATGAGGGCAAAGTTGAGCGGACTTTTATCTATAGTGCGTCCACATGTGACGACGTCAATATCCATTCTGGTGCTGTTGGCGGTAACCTTTCTTGCCAATCAAAGTGCACTTTCCGCATTCTGGCGTTTCGACGACGGCTGGCTTCTCGATTACGCCAGTCGCTTTTCACCTTCAGACTACTTCCTCAATCCGGCAATCACACGGGGTTATTCGTTAAACAACCTCACACCATTCAATCCTTTCATATATGACATGAACCTCTGGTTGCTCGGTGTTTCACCCCGGGGATTCTACGTCCAACACCTAGTGGTAATGGCCGGGTGTGCGATCACCACGTTTCTGTTGCTCCGCATCTGGCTCGCCCCACGCTTTGCACTCACAGGCGCCATACTGTTTCTGATCGGGGCTCCGTCATTAATCGTTTCTCAACAACTGATGGTTGGCCACTATCTTGCCGGGCTCATGTTCAGCATCCTTTCAATACACGCCTATGTACGCAGTATCGAGAGAGAGAGTTGGCGGCTTGCCCTGGCCGCACTGCTGTTCTATATGTTGGCCACCACCTGTAAAGAGATCTATGTTCCACTGCCGGTTACCTTGCTTTTCATACATAAAGGCACACCGGGCAGACGCATCATGCATGCAGCGCCAATGGTTGGCTGGATACTCTGCTATACCCTATGGCGGTATCTCGTACTGGGCAGCTTGATCGGCGGTTATGACGCCATGTCCCACGGATACACATGGCCGGAAAAGCTGTCGCAGCTTGTTGGAATCCCCCATCTACTGTTTGGCGGCGCGCCTCTGAACATCGCTGTGATGGTGGTGGTTGGCGTGTTGGTCAGTCACACACTGTACAAAAGAAGACTCAATCTGCCACTGACCACGGTAATTGCAGCTGCTGTTTTGCTGCCAATGGTTCCATTGCTTGAGTTTCCCGGGATCACACGACCGAATCGTCATCTATTTCTACCCTGGTGGCTGATTTCCGTCATTTGCACGGTCGCTGTCGCCAACCTGCCTTCATCGAAATATCCCTATCGCATGGGCATCAGCCTGCTCTTGATAGTTGGGGTGGCCATTCATGCCCACCAGGTGCGAAGCAGTGCTCAACCCGGACTTCATGCCTTTGATACCAAATACCGCCTGTTCGCTTCGCAAGCACCCGATACGGTCTACTTTTCAGGCAATAAGGATGCCTATCACCAGGAGACTGTATTAAACGGTATCAGGAATGCCCTCAACAGGGTACACGGCGCCAAGCTGCAGAGAGTTGGTATACTCACGAAAAGAGAGAACCTAACCAGGCTCAACAATAGAAAGTTTTCCATTGTGCAATATGATCAATCATGCAATTGCATACGAGAGATTGAAGACCCATTACCCGAAAATGGGAAATCCAAGCATAGTGGGCAGCCCGGGGTGCTTGAAGTGGCCCTCTCTCCACCCTATCCACCGCTGTTTGAATATGCCACTGGAGAAATCGAGCACATCAGCGTAGAGGGTAATAACCTAAATATCAAAGGTTGGACCGAACTAAGCAACGAAGATCTTGAACAGCAGTTCTTGATCGTCACGCCGGGCAGACCGGAACAGACACGGCTCACTTCAATCAAAACAGACACACAGAATAAACTCATGCAGAGGTATAGCTTCGATCTACGCTTGAGTTATCACGATGAGACAACGGCAGAATTTTCCCGGTCGAGGATCTGCCTGTTGACGAGATCCATGCTGACACCCGTTAGACTGATTCGCGATGCCAACAATCACGGCTGTAACGGATTTCTGAGTTCCAATCGATGAGTTACTCCTCCTTGCGAAGTCTCGTCGAAAAAGCTGTTTCTTTGCAGTTTTCACGCTACTTGTTGGTTGGCATCATTGCCTGGATCATTGATTTCATGGTCTTCGTTTTGAGCCATGCCGCGATCGGCGTCGTTTGGGCGCAGACAGCGGCAAGAATCAGCGGCGCTGTTACCGCTTTTGCGGGCCATAAGGTATTTGTTTACAACAACAGAGACTTTACTCGACGCCAGTTAGGCAAACAGGCATTCGGCTATCTGCTGCTTTGGGTGTTCTCATACTTGCTGAGTGTCGGTTGTATCATTCTGTTTACGGACAAACTGGGGCTCGATCCCATCCCGGCGAAACTGGTCACTGAAATTATCCTGGTCGGCATCAATTACATTACAATGAAGCGGCTGATTTTTCTTACATGAGCCGGAGAGACCCATGCTTATCTCACTGATTGTTCCAATCCACAATGAGCAGGCCGGACTAGCGCGTTTCTGGCAGGCTGTCTCGGCATCGTTGAAACAATCCGGCTATACGTTTGAAGTGGTCATGGTGGATGACGGATCCACGGATGACTCTTGGCAGTTGATCTCTGAATTGACCACTGCAGACCAATCATCGTTCGATGTTACGGCAATTCGCTTAAGTCGAAATTTCGGTAAGGAGGCCGCTATTCTGGCCGGCCTACGCCGGGCTGGCGGCAACGCCGCCATCGTCATTGACGCCGACCTGCAACACCCACCGAAACTGATACCAAAAATGTTGGAATTGTGGGACAAGGGGAAAATCCCGATTGTGGAGGGCGTGAAACACAAACGCCAGCATGAGTCATCCCTAAAACGCGTCGGGGCCACCCTTTATTACCGTGTATTCAAGCTATCGAGCGGACTTGATATGCGGGGTGCCAGCGATTTCAAGTTGCTCGATCGGCGTGTCATTGACCACTATATCAATCTGCCGGAAACCGCTCGTTATTTCCGTGGCCTGACTGCATGGATGGGATTCGATTCCGCCGCCATCGAGTTTGAACCGCCAAACAGAGAGGCGGGGATGAGCGGATGGAGTATCCGTAACCTGTTGGCGCTGGCCAGAACGACCATTATCAGCTTTTCGTCACTGCCGCTCAGAATCGTCACATGGCTTGGATTGATTGGACTGATCTTCAGTCTGGGTTTGACCATCCAGACCCTGTGGTACAAATGGATGGGGTACGCCGAAGCGGGATTTCCAACCGTCATTCTGCTGATTCTCGGCATGGGTAGTATGATTCTCTTCGGTCTTGGTTTAATCGGAGAATATATCGGAGAAATATATCGTGAAGTGAAAAGAAGGCCTTCATATATCGTGTCCGATATACACTCGACCTCTGACCGCGGCGGAAATCCCGGTAACGAGCAGCCAACCGATACTGAGCTGGCCTCATTGCACAGTGATGATTACGAATAAGCGTCACACATTGAACTTCATACGACGATACCGATCTCAGTCCTAGTTTTGATAAGATCAAAAAAACCGAATTGAACCATTTCATGACACTCAGGAAATATTGTAACGATGAGACGTTTAAACATTACTTTATTGATTACAGTACTATGCTGTTCCTTGCCCCTCTTCGCCGGTGAACTTGCTTCCGATAAACAGCAGTACAGTTATACCGTTGGCGTTCAGATCGGCAAGATGCTACGAGCCCAGCAGACTGGCGAGCTTGATATTGAGACATTTATCCAAGCCATTGAAGACTCTCTGCATAACAGAAAATTGAAGCTCGACGCGAATCAGATGCGTGCCGCCATGAAAAAGCATTATGCAAACATGGAAGCGCAACGCACTAAATCCGCCACGGAAAACAGCGCCCAGGGCACCGCCTATCGTGAACAAAACGGTAAGCGCCAAAACGTCGTGACCCTGAAAAGCGGACTACAGTATGAGGTGATGGAAGCCGGCAACGGCGCATCACCACAGACCGGTGATGCGGTAGAGGTGCACTACCATGGCACCCTTATCGACGGGTCGGTCTTCGATAGTTCCCGCCAACGGGGAAAACCGGCTAGATTCGGCCTGGACAATGTAGTACCCGGCTTCAGGGAGGCCCTGCTTCTGATGAAGCCCGGGGCGAAATGGAAAATTGTCATACCACCCGAATTGGCTTATGGTGAACGGGGGGCAGGCAAGAAAATCGGGCCCAACGAGACCATTATCTTCGAGCTTGAACTCATCAAGGTGGCGGCAAAGCCAAAATCCACTAAACAGTGAGGCGTTGTCGCAGGATTGACCCGCTTACTCCTGTTGTGAATTCAGACGCTCTTCCACGTATTTTTTCATATTCAGTAAATCTACTGTGGAGAGCGTCTGGATAGGCTTCATACCACTCAATCGAATGGATGTCAGATAGATGGGATATCGCTCGTCACTGTCGCGAATGCCGTGAATATATTCAAAGGTTGCGGCATAAAGATCAGCGCCATACTCCAGACGGGTAAACTCCTTGTCGCCACAAATCAGGGAAACCGGTTCTCTCCTGGTCATACTGGAATCACCGATCATGGTTAGCTCCAGATAGTCATCACCATCCACCAAGGGTACACGCCGCTGTTCAGTGTAATACTGCCCATCCCTGTCAATGGAGAGTTGATGAAATTCCGGCTCAAGCAACAGATCGCTTGGCGTATCCAGAACAAGATTACGCAGCTGCTGCAGGCTGTTGAGGAAACGACGCTGCTGTCGCATGAGAAATCGGGGACTGTCTACCGCAATAGTCTGCTGAAACAGGGCTCCCTGCTCATCAAGGACATAGATTTCAGCATGCTTTTTCTGGATTCTGAAGAAGAGTTGTATAACATCCGGTTTATTTAACTTATAGAGTACCGGATAGGGACTGTTTACGAGTATCTCAGGATCGAATTCAAGAGCACGGTAGGTCTGTTGCGGCAGTTCCAACTCGTCGATCAGACTCTCGAATGACTCCAGGCTTTGCCAGACAAATTCTGACTCAGCCTGCTTCTGTACGATAAAAAAGGCCCTTCCCATACGGAACACATAGCGACCATTATCGAATTCATCACCGCTGAATCGATGAATCACGTGATTGAACAATTCTGTAACTCTCAATGCGATCTGGCCACCCCTTACGCCCGAATAGCTGTAGGCGCGTATCAGAGAGCGCGGCAGGTCCCGTTCAGGCTGCAGATTGAGGATATAACAGAGCACATCCATCAATCCCTCAGCCCCCTCGTGACGCGATACCTGCAGCTCCCCCCAGCTGGTCTGGTGTATCTTTTCCAGGTTCATTACCAGATTGGTGCGCGACGAAGCAAAACTCAGTGGATCGTGGCGCTCACTGGTTAGTTGCATTCCCTCCCTGGTCAGATGCTCCATCGGATCAACGCCGATATTGATAAACAGCGCACTCAAGACAATCGATGCCGGTTTGGCGAGAGTCGCCATACCCGCAGATGGGGGCATGTATTGGGGAAAGAGGCGGCTGACGCTCCTCTGCAGTGAGAGCAACTCATCACGTGGCAGTGCAGACTCACCCGCATCGTAGGTAATAAGGGTGACATTTCCCCAAACCTGATTGACGTGGCTCCACAACAGGATCTCGATCAGATTATTTGAGATCTTTATGGGCCGATGTTCGATTGCCTCTCCCGCTTCCAGTTTACCGCGATATAACATCCATGCCGGCTCCCCATCCCTTGTCGGGCGATAGTGGAGTGAAAGATTCTCCTCGGTGAGATTTTTCGAGATACCCGGATTGATATGATCGATCTTCCCCGGCCGATGATCGAGCGCAGTATAGAGCTTACGCCCCAACAGATTGAGCTCATGGGGGTCGATGTGGCTCTCCTGGGCATACTTACGGACGAAATCGGTCAACAATCTGTAGCTGCGCGTCAGTACTCCGACCAGTGCATTGCGTTCCTTGATGACCCTGTCTATCTTCCAATCTGACCGGGTATCCATCATCTGTAATTGTGTCTGCCCCCAGCCCCACTGTCGAGTCAGTGTCAACATGGACCGTAAACGCCAATTATCGCTATTCCGGGAACGGCTCAGCCGTTCGCCAACCTTGAAGTAGAAGCAACGGCGCGCAAGCTCCAGACGATCGAGATCTTTGTTCTGCTTCAGATAGGCCTCGACCTGCTGATAGAGCAGAATATAGGAATCCAGTTTGTCGATATCCTTTTCACCGTCGTAAATCGCCCGTTTCGCCTGCTGCGCCAACCAGGGCGGCGAGGGATATTGGCGGCTGTAGGCCTCCATAAGAAAGATCTTCAGGATCGATTTATAGGGTGAATCAATGCCTTTATAGAGTTGCCATAGGGCTGCACCGAAGAATTCACCGGCTTGCACATGATCAAGTCCACCCAGGTCAAAGATCTCGGCTGACTTGACAAAGCGATTGGTGAGCAGATAGTCGGCAAATGCCTGATAGTCATCCTCTTTATCGGGTGGAACCAGCCACCATAAAGGATATCGTCCTGCGAGCAGCACCGCGCTGCGATAAAACTCTTCCAACAACAGGTTATGCTGGGTAGTCCCCGTGCTCTCATGGGATAGTTTGGATTTCTCCCCCTGCCGGAATCGCTCGGGATCGATGAGAAAGATATGCAGTTCCAAATCCAGCTCCGCAGCACTCTTCTCTATCTGGGCTGCCTTTTGCTGCAGTTGCTTACGCTGCTTTTCATTCAAGGCCGGGTCAAAGCAGAGCCATAGGTCGAAATCGCTACCCGATGATTGACCGATCGTACCAGTACTACCCATCAGATAGAGACCATGGATGTGATACACACGCTGGGCACGCTTCTTAAACTCGAAACTGCGGCTCAGTTTGTTTGCCGCTTCCAGGGCCTTTCTGGAGGGACTGTAATCTGAGATGCCGGTGGGCGTTTCGCTGCTGACGAATCCGGGCAGCATAGGATGATTGATATGCAGCAGCAGTGGCAGAAGGTGCATAAACTCCTGCTGGCTTTTCCGCAGCTCAACCAGGATTCGCCGCAGGCGTTCACGATGCAATCGCATGAAGCGTTGGCGGACGGCATTCAGCTCCTTTCTGCTGATTCCCTCATCGAAGCTGATACGTTGCGATTCGGGCATACGCGTTACTACCGATAATGAGAAAGCTGGAGGATGTCACAGCAGAGTTTGCACATAGAGGTCATTGTTTTCTCCAGGTCCTCTTCTGCAGCGCATATACCACCGGATAACAGGCGAAATTTGCTGCGCAGGTCCGCCAATCACCCGTTAAAGTGTCCGGCAACACCAGTGAGATGACACCTGTAGGATACTGCTCCTTTTTTCGCAGCCTAGGCTTCGATCGACTCGATCGTCCGGGTAATCAGCCGCTGTGAATCATCACCTTTAGACCATTCCGACACACCGATCCTCAACTCGGGAACAGGATTCTCCCCAAGATCAGGCAAAGCGCCTCCACGGCACTCGTTGGCGATCTGTTGCAGCAGATTCTCACCATCCTCTATGGCGGTCTCAGGCATCACGAGAAGAAACAGCTGATCTTCATAGCGGCCGATAACGTCTGCCCAGCGTAGGCGCTCACGCAGATACTGGGTCAATACCAGAATAGAAGTATCCGGTAATGCCTCCCCATCCTGGTCGGGATGGCTCAATCGCATTGCACCCAGAGTCAGTAAATTTCCGTAACGTCTGCTGCGGGTTACCTGCGCACTTATTGCCTGAATCGTGGCGCGTCGATTGGCCATACCGGTAAGTTCATCGGTAATCGTGAGATCCTGCACCTGCCTGCGCAATTGATCGGTCTCACGTTGCGCCAGGATCAACTGGCTAATATCCTGATAGAAATGCAATCTTAATTGGGCATTCTCGCCATCCACGACCTCACGCACTTCGCGCTGCAGCCATCGTTCGCCTTCACCATTGAGTGAAAGGTGCAACATATCGGTCTCATCAAACAGGGCATGCAGACTTTCAGGCAGTGTATTCTTGTCTTTGCCGATAAGCTCATCACCGGACAGATCGAGCATCGCTTCCAATGCAGGATTCATCCATCGAATACAGACTTCACTGTCTATAGCCAGCATACCAGTAGGACAGACATCAAAAAGTTCTCGGTTAAAACTGATTTCGGCCATTATTCGATTCTCTCTCTATCATCCTGATGCGCAGCCTCGCAGGCTCGCACGAGTTTCAATACAGGTTCACAGACTCAACAATGTTGAACCTCAGAATGATTGAGCGGCTGACGAGAGTAATTCTTTAATTCTTCACATCCGCAGCTGCCGTGCCGGCCTGATATGCCCATTGATAGAGAAAATCAGATTAACTATCTGTAAATTCTTTATTTTTTCTAACCCCTGCCAACCTGGGCAACACAGCGAGCGCTTTGCGATATCAGTTATAGACAGCCGTAATTCGCCACTGCAGACCCTGCAGGCTGAGGTGGGCGTGTACCGGGTTGTCATCCAGGTCGCCGATGCGTAACAACAGCCTGTCGGGACCATCAAAAAATGCATAGGTCATGCGATCCAGAATACCGCCTTGCTCAGATTTTCGATTGTGCGATCGCAATTGAGTAACAACCCACTGGTTGTCGACCATGTGCTCAACCGCATCGGCGCCCATGCGCTGAATGCCGTTTTGTAACCAGTCGATAAAGCTATTCGAGACCTCCCCGATGGTGCTTTGCACATTCTTGTTGAGTTTGCGTTTGATCTGCTCCCTAATTGAGGCCAGATCGATCATCTCACTGAGCGTCTGCTGATCATTTGTCTGGAGGGCCTGATCCAGGCGATAGACCGCGGTATAGGGCCAGATCAGGAATGCGAGGGTGATCAGAAATAGTAGTGCAAAGAAGCCTTTCATATCGCGAATAGGTCTCTGTCCTGTTATTACAGGCAATCCTGTTGTTACTCAAAAAATCGGGGATTGCTCTGCATGCAATCCCTATCTCTTCTTATCAGTGCCTGGATCGACGCGGGGGGCGTTCTTCCCGGGGCTTTGCTTCGTTGACGCGTAGATTGCGCCCACCAACCTCTTTTTCATTCAGCGCCTTGATTGCGTTTTCGGCCGCTGATGAGTCTGGCATCTCGACAAATCCGAATCCTCTGGACCGGCCTGAAAACTTGTCCATGATAACATTAGCACTGGAGACATCTCCAAACTCAGTGAAGAGCTGACGTAACTCATCGTCCTTAACACTCCAGGGCAGATTTCCTACATAAATATTCATCATCAAATCTCAAAATGCGTGCATGTCCCAATTCATGCAGCCAAACAATCCAATGCACAAATCGTTTGAATGCAGGCTACAGTCAGCCCCTATTCCTGCTGAAGTTGACTGTCTAAGGATCTAAATCCTATACACTTTAGACTGTTTCATCGTTTTCTGCAGCCTCCAGTTGCTCACTGATGGCCAGCCAACGCCGTTCACACTCGCTTAACTCTCTGTCTAAATCACTCTTTTCTTTAAGATTATGTTTTAAATCGTTTTTTAGCGATGGGTCGTAGAGCGCCGGATCCGCCAGTGCCTGATCCAACTGTTGTTGCCTGTGGTGTAGTTTTTCTATTTCTTGTTCAATTTTCAATTGTTGCGTACGTAAAGGCTGAAGACGTTTTCGCTGCTCAGCCTGCTGGCGCTTTCTATCCTTTCTGGCCGCCGCAGTATGGCCGCTCGATTGTGATTCGACCTGGGCTCCGTTCCCACCGCTTCCGCTACGACGTTCCGCTGCCAGCCATTGCGGGTAATCATCCAGGGATCCGGCGAAGGGCTCTACCTGACCACTATACACCAGCCAAAACTCATCTGTGGTTATGCGTAACAGATGACGGTCATGGGATACGATCACCATGGCCCCCTGATAATCCTGCAGCGCCTGACCCACGGCATAGCGCATCTCCAGATCGAGATGGTTGGTCGGCTCATCCAGCAGTAACAGGTTGGGGCGTTGGTAGACCAGCATAGCGAGTACCAAGCGGGCCTTCTCGCCGCCGGAAAAGGGGGCCACCGGTTGTAACGACTGATCATCATGAAAACCGAACCCCCCCAGATAGCTGCGCAGGGATTGCTCGCTGGCCTTGCGATCCAATCGTTGCAGATGGAGCAGCGGAGTGGCATCGGGATCCAGTTGCTCAAGCTGATGTTGAGCGAAATATCCTATCCGCAGCTCTTGTGCCGGCGACCGCAAACCGGAGATCGGCTCGAGTTCTCCCGCCAGCAGCTTGATCAGGGTCGATTTGCCTGCGCCATTCGGTCCCAACAGGCCGATACGGTCACCCGGTGCCAGGTTGAAATGGACATCTCTCAAAATGGACTGTCCGTCATAGCCCACCTCCAGATCACTCAGCTGAAGCAAGGGGTGTGGATTCTTGTCCGGCTCGGCAAAGCTGAAATGAAAGGGTGAATCCACATGGGCTGGGGCGATCACTTCCATACGCTGCAACGCCTTCAGGCGGCTCTGTGCCTGACGCGCCTTGGTGGCCTTGGCACGAAACCGGTCGACGTAACTACGGATATGGGCAATCTCCCGTTGCTGTTTTTCATAGGCCGCCTGCTGATTGGCCAGGCGCGCGGCACGGGTATTCTCAAAGCCGCTGTAGTTACTGTTGTAGAGGATCGCCTGCCGATGCTCGATGTGGACAATATGATCTGTGACCTGATCGAGGAAATCACGATCATGGGATATCAGCAGCAGGGTGCCGGCGTAGTTGCGCAACCAGGTCTCCAGCCAGATCACTGCATCCAGATCCAGGTGGTTGGTAGGCTCGTCAAGCAGCAACATATCGGAGCGACACATCAAAGCCTGCGCCAGATTGAGGCGTACCCGCCACCCCCCTGAAAAGCGGTTGACCTGTTGTAACTCATCATCGGGTGAAAAACCCAGTCCATGCAGCAGCTCACCGGCACGGGCCTTGGCGCTGTATCCGTCAACATTGTGGAATGCCTCGTGTAACCGTGCCAGGGCGGCGCCGTCACCGGCCGCCTCTGCCGAGCACAGCTCCCGCTCGATTTCCCGCAGTCCACGGTCACCATCGATGACATAATCGAGGGCAGAGCGAGTCAGCGCCGGAGTTTCCTGTGCCACATGGGCGATCTCAATGTTCTGGGGCAGGGAGAGAGTTCCTTCGTCTGCCTGCAATTCACCCAATATCAGATCGAACAGGCTTGATTTACCACTGCCATTACCCCCGGTAATACCGACCTTCCACCCGGCATAGAGGGTAAAGTCCATCCGCTGCAAGAGCAGTTTGCTGCCGCGTCTGAGTGAAATGTGGTCAAACTGGATCATCCCGGGACACGCTGATGATTATCTCAGGATTTGCGGATGGTCGGGGTGCAACGCCTTGAGCGTCACTCCCAGCCCTTGATATCCTTCGCTTCGCCATCGCCCCCTTCTGTACCATCAGCACCGAGGGAATAGAGATCATAGTCGCCGTGTTCACCGGGGAAACTGTATATATAGTCAGCTCCCCAGGGATCTTTGGGCAATTTTGTCTTTTTCAGGTAGGGGCCATTCCAGTTTTCCACCCCATCGACACGCTCCACCAGCGCCCGCAGGCCGTGATGGCCGCGTGGATAATTCCCCGTGTCGAGACGATAGATATCCAACGCCGCTGAGAGCTCCTCCAATTGCACCCTGGCAGTCTTGCTTTTCGATTCACCCAGAGCATTCATCACCTTGGGGCCAACCAGCCCGGCCAACATCGCAAGGATCGCCATAACCACCAGCAGTTCGATGAGGGTAAAACCGCTGCAGCGGTTCCGGCATGGAATCAATTTCATTATCAGACTCTCTTCGCTATGGGTGGCTTCAGCCTACTTAATGTAAATCAGAAAAAATTATACCAGCAATCATCGACCATGGTTCTATCCGGATTTTCAGGCGGAGTGATATTCATCTCTGAACGGTCATTTACGCACGAAATGTGCAGACATCGCTCTGTCCCATTAGCGCAATGGGGTAGAATAGTCTCAAAACAGCAGTCCATACTTGAATTCACAGGGCCCGGGAGTGCCTGAATGAGCAAACACATATTACCTCATCATCTACGTTCGCAAGCAGTAGCGCTGGCGCACGATGTGCTGATGGTACCGATCGCCTGGCTCTTGGCATACTGGTTGCGCTACAACCTGGAGGTGGTACCTGCCGCCTATTACGAGGATGCCCTGGTGGGCCTGCTCTTCGTCCTGCCGATTCAACTCACTGCATTTCTGCTGTTTGGCCTCTATCGCGGTATCTGGCGCTTCGCCTCTCTGCCCGATATCGTGCGAATTCTGAAGGCGGTCGCGGTCGGCACCGTGGTCAGCGTGGCACTGTTGTTCATTTTCACCAGGGCGGGTGGCGTTCCACGTTCTGTTCCGGTGATCCATGCGATCCTGCTGGTGATGCTGTTGAGCGGTCCGAGACTGATCTATCGCCTGCTCAAAGACCACCGTCTGGACCTGTCACCCGGCCAACGCGTCCTGATCGTGGGCTCGGGCAAGGCCGGCGAGATGCTTGCCAGGGATATCCTGCGCAATCGTCGGGGCGATTACACCCCCGTTGCCTTTGTCGACGACAAAAGAAGGCGCCAGGGCCGCGAGATCCATGGCGTACCGGTATCCGGAACCTGTGACGATATCCCACGGCTGTGCGAGGATCTGGCCATCGATATCGTAATGCTGGCTATCCCATCCGCCTCATCCAAACAGATGCGCCGTGTCGTCGAGCTTTGCGAACGGGCGGATATACCATTCAGGTCAGTGCCGCAACTGAATGATCTGATATCCGGGAATGTGCAGATCAACAACCTGCGTACCGTATCCATCGAGGACCTGTTGGGGCGCGACCCGGTATCCCTCGACTGGGACAGCATCGACAGTGCGCTCTCCGGCAAGGTGATCCTTGTCACCGGTGCCGGTGGATCGATCGGTTCCGAACTCTGTCGCCAGCTTGCCAAGATCAGGCCGGCCCGGCTGGTGTTGCTGGAGATCAGTGAATTCAACCTTTACACCATCGAAATGGAACTGCTCAGCGCCTTTCCAGACCTCTCCCTGGAGTGCCATCTCGGCGATATCATCGATCAGCCATTGGTGGAAAACCTATTCGCCCGGACAAGGCCCGAGGTGGTGTTTCACGCCGCTGCCTACAAACACGTGCCGATGCTGGAACACCAGCTGCGACAGGCAGTGCGTAACAATATCCTGGGCACGCAAATCCTGGCACAGACCGCCGACCGCTTCAAATGTGGCGTCTTTGTTCTGGTCTCCACCGACAAGGCGGTCAATCCCGCCAATGTTATGGGAGCATGCAAACGGGGGGCGGAGATCTATTGCCAGAATCTGGATGCCCACTCTGACACAAGATTCATCACCGTACGTTTCGGTAACGTACTGGGGTCCGCCGGCAGCGTAATCCCCCTGTTCCGTAAGCAGATCGAGGCGGGAGGGCCAGTCACCGTGACCGATCCCCGCATGGAGCGCTATTTCATGACTATCCCGGAGGCCTGCCAGTTGATCATGCAGACAGTGGTACTGGGAAAGGGCGGTGAAATCTTCGTGCTGGACATGGGAGATCCAATCAAGATCAGTTATCTGGCGGAACAGATGATTCACCTGTCAGGCAGAACACCGGGCACAGACATCCTGATCGAATACATTGGCCTGCGTCCAGGCGAAAAGCTCTATGAGGAGCTATTCCACGAGAAGGAGCAGTTGCACAAAACGGATCATGAGAAGGTCTTTCTCGCCCATCATCGACAGGTTGACTGGTCCCGGCTCCTGGATAACCTCGAAAAAATGAAAGAGGCCTGCGACAATCATGAGACTGTAATATTGAAATCCCTTCTGGATAAATTAGTGCCGGAGCATGCTGAACTCGAGAAGAGAGTCAATTCAACCCACGAGGCTACTGCTTGACTGGGCAACATGCCACACCCGGAAGAATCCCACTGAATGATAAAGGACTGTCTCTCTTCATTTCATTAAATGATCTCAAATAATAAAATCAGCCGGGCTAAGAAAACAGAAATTCTATAAAAGCGTCAAACCAATATTTTCAGGTACTAACTTGCCTCCCGAACTAAAACACAATGCGTAATATGTTCAATCTAATTACTGACAGGTTGCTGCGAAGAACATGGACTGAAACACAGATACGCATGCTTGTCGGAGAGTATCGCGAGTTATATCACGCCTATGCGACTGATGAATCCAACCGGGTCAACGCTGCATCGGGCGGGGCCGGGTCCGCACTCTTGATTTCACTCCTGGAGCAGGATGAGATCGATGGCGCGTTGGTTTGCAACACCGTTATTGAGAAAGAAAAGATTAGAGCACATTTTTCAATTGCCACTTCTAAGCAAGAAATTCTTGATGCCCAAGGAAGTAAATATGTAGAAACCGCCTTTATGAAAGAGGCCCTGCCCCTGATTCGTCAATTTCACGGACGCATCGCCGTGGTCGGCCTGCCCTGTGATATTACAAATCTTACCCGGTGGATTGCGAAAGATAACGACATTTCCAATAAGGTCAAGCTGAAAATCGCTTTGGTATGCGGACATAATTCAAGGACCGAATTAATTGATGAAATCTCGCAACAGCTGATGAAAGAGGCTGCCAGCCCGTTGCGCTCTTATCGCTTTCGCAAAGGTCACTGGCGGGGCAAGCTGGAAGCCGAGTTTTTGAATGGAACCACCATCAGAAAACCATTCTCCTATTTCAGTCTTTATCAAAATCTCTACTTTTATTCGGAAAAGAAATGCCTCGTTTGCCATGATCATTTCGGTTATCAAGCTGATATTTCCCTCGGAGACGTGTGGGCCTACCGGTTTAAACAGGATCCGAAAAAGAAAACGGGGGTAATAATACGCACCCAGCAAGGCATTGATTTATGGAATAGCGCAAACCGCAGTGGAGCAATCACTGCAGAAGCCCTGGGGATATGTGATATTCTGGACGGGCAGGCACGTACCGCCCCCTTCCACTACAATGTCAGCGCGAGGAATCGCGTGGCCCCAATGTTTGGCTATAAAATCCCGGACAATGTCAAGGCACGGGTTTCATGGCATGCTTGGCTCACCGCGCTGTTTACACTGTTTAACATGCGCTGGAGTGAATCATCGCAGTGGAACAAGTTGATATTCAAATTACCTCGCCCGCTTCTAAAAGCCTACCTCTACCTTAGAAAAGGCATCGAAACCTTACCATGAAAACCATCTCAATCATTGCAGCAACAGTGAGTGGTAACCGGGGTGCAGAGGCCATGTTAACCACCACCATCGGAAGAATACGTGATCGCTATCCAGAGGCGAACTTCAACATCTACTCCTATTATCCAAAGCGGGACCGGAAGCTCATCAACGATTCAAGGATCAAGGTTTACAGCGCAGACCCCTTGTACCTTGTTACCGTGCTTCTACCCTGCTCACTTCTATTGATGCTGCTTAACAGTCTACACCTTAAAATTCTGGCCCGGCTGACACCCGAATCCACCCGCTCCCTTGGCAGCTCCGACGTCCTTATCGATCTAGCCGGCGTCGCTTTCATCGATGGCAGAGAAAAGTTTTTACCTTACAACGTTCTCACCCTGGTACCGGCTTTCCTCCTTGATACGCCAGTGGTTAAGTTCTCTCAAGCCGCCGGGCCATTCAATAATCCGCTGAATCACTTCCTCGCCAGACATACCCTATCGAGAATCGATCAAATATTTG
Source organism: Candidatus Thiodiazotropha sp. LNASS1 (assembly GCF_964212655.1). Classification (NCBI taxonomy): domain Bacteria; kingdom Pseudomonadati; phylum Pseudomonadota; class Gammaproteobacteria; order Chromatiales; family Sedimenticolaceae; genus Candidatus Thiodiazotropha; species Candidatus Thiodiazotropha sp. LNASS1. The sequence continues at coordinate 2,849,859 of NZ_OZ156465.1, forward strand.
CCCGCGGAGCCACCACTCATCAACACTTGCAATCATTGTTACTGGATACTTGTTATGTCGAACCGGTTGCCGATGTAGCCTTTCTTCACCAGCCACAAGACATGATCAGCGACGAGAGTCGCCAGCAACTTGCCGCTCTCAGCAATAGACTTCAGCGAGAGGACAGGGAACTGATCGGTATCTGCCCCAGTAGTGTATTGGCAGCAATGTCGCAGCGACAAGACAACAGTTACCATCATCAAATCGCAACACTTTGCCGTCAACTCATAGCGCATGGGTACGCCATACTTCTCTATCCAAACGCCACCCGTAAAGATGAAATGTCCAAGTTGCGTAATAACGACCTGCCTGTGATCAGAGACATCGTTAACCAAGTGGAGGGTGATAACCACGAATCAGCACCAATCTATTATGTTGATTTTGATCTCAATACACCAGGCATTAAACTGCTAATGAGTTATTGCAGGCTTGTGATGGTCTCCCGGTTTCACGCAATGATCGCTGCACTAGCCAGCGGCCAGCCCGTCATAGTATTGGGCTGGAGCCACAAATATCAGGAAGTGATGGATTTTTTTGGGCTTGGTGATCTTGTCTTTGACTTCAACCAGCTTAATTCCGAACTCATGATGGAGACGATTCGACACACTCTGGATAACGAACCATCCATACGCCAAAAAATTAATCAACAACAGAAACACGCAAAGGCTTCTGCCTATAAACAGTTCGCCTATTTGTTTAACCTTTTGGATCAAGGCAAATCGTGCAAGTAAACATAAAAACTGCATTAAAGACTCTATGGTGGGTGGTTGTCTTAAGCTTCATTTTTTTCTTCCTGCTGGGAAATCTCCACCGCGTGTTTGACGTTGTGAAGCTTCTTCCGATTGAAATAATAGTCTATTCCCTGCTCTCACTTACCATCGGCAAACTGCTGTTGGTAGCTATCATGCACCAATCGTTGCTCCACTATAAAGTCAATTTTTTGTTTTCCCAAAGCTTCAGTATCTACAATATTACGCAACTGGGCAAATACATACCCGGCTCGATATGGCAGTTTGTTGGTAAAATCGGGATGTATAAATCTGCCGGCCTCGATAACCAGACCGTACGTGACACCATCCTGCTAGAAACATTCTGGGTTGTTTTCAGCGCTTTCATCTTTGGTCTATTGCTTATCAGTTTCACGCAATATCAACTCTTGATTACACTGACTCAAGAAATCCCATTAATCATCCTACTAGCAATACTAGGCACTACTTCATTCCTTCTGTTGTTACCACAGTTGAGACACCATCGTAAGAGGTTGTATGATTACTGTCGACGATTGTTATTCACGCCCCTGTCCTTTATAACTTCACTGCTGATATGGCTGGCACTCGGGTTCGCTTTTTGGATTACTTTAATACCATTCTCAGCATCCGAGATTGGTCTTGTTTTTATTATTGGGCTCTATGCATTCAGTTATGCGGTAGGATTTGCTGTACCTTTCGCTCCCGCCGGAATCGGCATCCGCGAATCGGTTCTGGTGCTTGGCCTGGCACCTTTTCTAGATATAAATACTGCAATTATCTTAGCCGCACTTAACAGAATTTTTTATATCCTTATCGAAATTATATTAGCTGCCCTGTCAGTAACAATCTCCCCACACTCATCGGCGGACGTCTCAAACTCATGACCATAGAGCCTTGTTGTTATATGGTCAGTTTTTAACGCCCATTCTTGTAGATTTTCGCAACACGGCCGGCAGCTCAAAAAGAATAAGAAAATTCAACCCGATATACAGAAGCAGCAACGGCATAATCGGTATAAAATGGCGGAACTGGCCGATAACCGGACTTTGGGTAAAATCATCGAACAGGGCAAGCACTCCCAACCGCGTTGCGATGCCTATGATCGCAATCAAGGAACCCCACAGCAAAAGGCTTCTATATCCCCTAAAAAGAAAGGCAAAACAGGCAATCGCAAATACCATGGTGGCAAGCAACGCAAGATAGACAAGTGCATGATTGTACAATTTACCAATTTTTTTAAAGACATTGATTTTAAACTGGTCAACCCAAAATAACTGCTGGTTACTTTCTTTCTGCTTAACCGAGTCGATATGCAGATGCATTCCTGCTTTCTTCAAATCAGCCCCGGGACGAATCAAAGCCTGGTCGAATTTAGTATGCTCACCACCAGACATAACCAATAGTTCACACTGACCACCCTTACACGGCCCTTCCACGTTAAACCGCGACAAGGCAGAATCTGCGTTGTCTATAAAGTGACGCTGCACATCCCTGCTCGACTTCAAGCTAAAAAGATTGGTATAGGCAGCAAATGGCTTTGGCACGATCGCGATATATTTTTCCTGGCTATCTGAAATCAACCACCCGGAAACCGAGTATTGATCCCGCTGGGTTTTCGCTTTGATGGCTGTATTCGACAGCCTCTTAAACACCTCGAGTCTCTCATCCGGACCATGTGAAGCGCCATAGCTAGGTAGGCGTCCGTGTAAACCTGATACCATATAATTCACGAAGGCTGGCAATTTTGCCAGATAGTCGTCTATCCTCTCTAATCTGATCGGATAGCGGAGAGGCCAGACAGTACGCGAACAGTCCAATTGTCCGCTGCTGCATCCCCTTTGCAACTCTTCACTGATTTCGCTGTACACAGATCTCATCTCATTCGGGCTTTGGTAATAACCCTCAGCGGCGAGAGCATCTCGCAATGCCCAGAAAATGTAACCGCCACCGATCTCGTTGCATGCCTCAGCATGCCGTTTGCACATCAGTCCACCCCATTGCTTACCCAGCCCCCCCTGCAAATGGGGTTGAAACCTGGCCAACGCTGGGCTCACATCGAACATTTGATTTAGTGACTTGTGAGTCACGTCGACAAAGGGCTTTTCCTCATCAGTACGCACACTCTTCATCAACTTGAATGTGGTTTTAAACTCCTTAACTGCGCTGTCTTTGATTCCGAAATGTCCATATTTCATATAATTCATACTCAATACCGCTGAAATTGGTATTGCCAGACCCAACAGCAGCAATGGCAACACCTTAGCCGTCAACAGCAGTACTCTCTGTCTATCCGGCTGGTAGAACAGGAGAGTAAATGCAACCGCTAACAAGGGGTAAAGCCAAATCGTCTCTTCCCGGGAAAGATAGAGTGACGCCAAGCCCAAACCCAGCAGAAACGCATGTGACGATCTAACACTCCCCGATACGGTTCGCATCGAAATCATGTAGTAAATACCGGCAATGACTAAAAACACTATTGCCGCATAGAACCACCCCCGCTCCACACTACCGTGATGATAGGGATTGAAAAGCAAGAGTATAAATGGCACTAGGGCCAGAAAAGGGTTGACTTTTGCCTTTATCAAAGCCAGGTAGAGAATCACGCAGGCCACAATGTAGATTGCGTGCTCCATGGTCTTGAACTGTAAACCCAGTAAATAGTTTGCGGCAATATACAGAGGATAGAGCGGCGCCTTCACCAATGTCAGCTTGTCGTAGTCGCCCAGCCACTGACCGGACACCACACTCTCCGCCAAGCGTATGAACAATGCATCGTCATAGATACCGTGAGCATGCGCAGTTATTGGCAGACCAGCGGTCAACCAATAGCGAATCAGTGCCGAGGAGGCAACAAAGATAAGCAATGCAAGGCCAAACCGGCCAAGCGTCCGTAGATAGGAGCGGTTATCCATTAGTTCGTTTTGTAATGGTCCGTTAACCATCGGTTAATCGATTGTGCTTTGAATGATAAAAGCAAGCCAAGGAGTACTCCGAGAATAGAAACCGCAGCAGGAACTGCGTAGTGGGTCGGCGAATAGATGAAATCAACTCTGCTGTTGCCGCGTACCGGCACTGCAGGCATCACTCCTTTGAAGAGCGCCGGTTCCACCTTTTTCCCATTAACCAAGCATAACCAGCCGGGATACATCCTAACCGGGATGACCACCCATCCGGGTCTGTCCCCAATGTACTCAAACTGCATCGAGGTGTCGTTATAGGTATTCAGCCTCAGCTGATCGTAACGGGCATCGGACACACCACTAAGGGATGATATAAAATAGGCACTACCGTTGACTAGCCTGTTTTCCACCAGAACCACCCCGGGTTCCAGCTCATGCACAATATATGAATTATTGTCACCGCTCAATACTATCCGATAAACAAAGGCATTTGTGCGTCTGTATCCACGCAATCCCAGTACCCTTTCACTTAACCTGTCTCCCACTTGTAGCTGCAACAACGGAGATTTCGAAGGATAAACCACAGCACTGAGAGAAGCAGATGCACTCTCCCCTTCTACAATGATTTCCAGTTCATAGCTTCCCCTGTCCAGTAAAATCTGGCTGGGGAATCTACACCTAAAATATGCCTCCTCCGAATCACGCTGCAAAGAGCATGGCGCAGTTTCGGTTAGTGGTTCCGAACCCATCCACAGCTTTAGTCTAACGCCAAGCCTGTTATCAATATTGACGCTCTCCAAGGCCAACTCTACTTCATCAAACGAGACATGTTGATGCAATTCGACGAGCTGAACAATCCTCTCCCCTGTGAAACTCAATCCACCACTCTCCCCTTGACTTAGATCAATCGTATCAAAAACAAGTTTTCGCTCAACTTTTCCCCCATGTATCGTTTCATCAGAACAGAGTACATACCTGACACCCAGATAGGCCAGAAACACCGGATTTGCAAAATTAACCTGGCTGCACAAAAAGGCCGATGCCGTAGGTGTTAAAAAAGGCCTGGTGATGGCCCCTTCAAGGAGCCGCTTCTCTGCCGGCGTATGAAAACCATGGGCATACCACTCTGAAAGACCGTAGGCCGATACTACCCCTGAGACGATATATCCGCGGTCAGCTATCACGTTTTGAAGCGGTGCTATCCTGCCCCTGACATAATCGATCGTGGCTGTGGCCGGATAGACCGTATCTGCTTTTACATGACCCACCAGTGATTGAAACACCCGGCGCTGGTCAACCACCTGAACAGCTAGCAGAAGTAATAAAACCATGGTGGCCCATCCCGGTGCTTTTTTGCCGAAACGCTGGTAAGCGGCAGAGAGAACCAAGACACAGAGTAACGACAAGCCAAGTCCAATAATAAGAATCAGCCTGTTAATCATACTGGTCCCGATCAGAGGGATCTGCCTGATGTAGTCCATGGGAATCCAGGCGAAGGCCAATGGCGCAATCAGCAAAACTAGCGACACTCCCCATACATATCTCCATTCCAATCGACGCCTCAGGGTGAGCCATAGAGCCGGAAGAAAGAGTATCAGCGGGATCAAACCCACATATCCTGTCCTGCCCAGGGTTAGCGGTCCCTCCCTGAACGGCTGAACATAGAGCAGCAGATCCTGGACCTTGCGAAAGGCGCTACCCCCCCTGCGATAGCTTAGATCGAGACGCCCCAGAGACTCTTCCAGGCAATAGAGAAACAGCGTGGCCATCATTAATGACAGGAGTATTCCCGCCACACCCAAGGCACCTCTGCTTATAACCACTCGATACGAATTCCGCGAAAACAGTGACCAACTGAGAAACAGCAGCAGCAAGGCGATGTAGCCATACACGGCTACCGTTGGGAATCCACCTAGAATCATCAATGTCGAGGCGATGGCCAACCAGGTCACATGTTTGGCATCGCCCGTCTGTGCAATGCGCACGGCAAAGAAGAGCACCCACGGAATCCAGATACTGGTATTCACATGATGCCAAAGAAACCATGAGGTGTTGAAGCCGGAATAGCTGAAGGCAACCGCACCAAGCAAAGCTGCCAGACGATTTCCTGTCAAACTTGCAAACAGCAAATAGCTCCCGATAGAGACGATGAGGAGATTCACCAATGCAGAGGCGTACAATCCGACAGATTCGTTACCGAATAAGGTATATGCGGCAAAGGCCGGGGTCAAAATCGAACGGGTAACCAATAGTAACAGAGGGTTTCCACCAAGCACGTGGGGATTCCATAGAGGCAGTTCTCCCTGGCGCAGTTTTTCCCGGGCGTAACGCCATGATGGCAGTTTGGCATCGAGCACATCAGAGTGCTTGCGGTGCTTAACCGGGCTTTCGATCCCAGTATTCTTCCAACCTGGAAATTGGACAAGAAAATCGAAGGGCGCAATGGTTTCACCGACCAGGGGATTCGCACCCAGCATGACGACCGCAATCAAAACCAGCGCCAACAAGGGCGCAGAACGTTGAGCAAGCAGAGAAAGTGGCCAAGACGGTCCGTTCATCGACTGGCCAATTCCTTTACCTGCATTGACTCTAGTACCGCCCCATAAAAAGCCATCAAGCAACGCTCTTTTGCCATGAAGCCGGATTCGATAAACAAACAGCAGTCACCTATAAGAGTTTTGATCCTTGGCATCCTGCTCATTGTTACTCTCCATCCACTACATCGGCATATAAGTATGGGGACAGCGGGAAACACTGCCGTAATGGCCCCGACGACAGCAGTTATTGTAGCGGTTGGTTTCACCATTATCATCTATGCACCAGCCACCACAATTGGGATGGACACAGCCAAACCTTCCGTGAATGCCCTAGTGACATCAATTGATGTATGCTAAGCATGCAGAGTCTGGGATACAAGTAACGGGAGAGAACCGGTGCCAATTCAACTGCAATCAAAAATTCTATTGTTGGCGCTACTCCTGATCATCACTGCATGCGGCCAGAAGGGACCGCTCTTCATGCCGGATAAGGAGCAGCCCGATAAAACGGCAGAAGCGCAAGGTTCATGAAACTCCATTTCACTAAAATGCACGGTCTCGGCAATGACTTTGTGGTGATCGATGCGATCAGTCAACGTATCGATTTATCGCCACAGGCACTGCAAAAACTGGCAGACAGGCACTTCGGTATCGGTTGCGACCAAATATTGCTGATCGAACCCCCCGAATCGGCCGATACCGATTTCTATTATCGAATCTACAATGCCGACGGTTCAGAAGTCGAGGCTTGCGGCAATGGCGCACGCTGCTTTGCCCGATTTGTCAAAGAGAAGGGGCTGAGCACAAAATCTTCAATACCGGTCGAAACTCTGGCAGGCAAGATTTCCCTGCGACACTTGGCTGACGGCCATGTGGAGGTCGACATGGGCGCTCCCATCTTCGAGCCTGCATTGATACCCTTTACAGCGCCACAACAAGCAAACACCTATCTCCTGGATGTCGACGATCAACAGGTATCATTGTCTGCGGTATCGATGGGAAATCCGCATGCGGTGCTAGTCGTACCCTGTGTCGATCAGGCGGAGGTGGCAAAACTGGGGCCATTGATCGAGAATCACCCCCGATTCCCCCAACGCACCAATGTCGGCTTCATGCAGATCGTCCGCACCACAGATATCCGGCTGCGTGTGTTTGAGCGCGGCACCGGAGAAACGCTGGCCTGTGGCTCAGGCGCCTGCGCAGCCGTAGCAGCCGGCCGCCGGCTTGGTCTGCTTGATGAAGAGGTCTTGGTACACCTACCTGGAGGCGATCTTGTGGTAAAGTGGCACTCAGAAGGCCAACCCGTACTTATTGAAGGTCCGGCAGAGATCGTGTACGAAGGAACCATCGACCTATGAAACAAAAAGCCCCGAAAGAATCTACACATGTGGATGAACTGGAAGAACAGGTGGTCGAATACCTGAATCACCACCCCGATTTCTTCGCCAACCACCCGGAACTGCTCGGCAAGATCGAGATACCTCACGAGAGCGGTGTGGCTGTCTCTCTGATCGAACGCCAGGTCGAGGCGCTACGCAGCCAACTTCAAGAGTCTCAACAAAAGCTCTCGAAACTGCTGGAGGTTGCGCGAACCAATGACCAGCTACAGGATCGCATGCACCGGCTGACCCTGGAACTGATTGATGCGGCCACCTTCGAAGAGGTCTTGAATGCACTGGAAGATGAGTTGCATGACGATTTCAAGGCCGATGCCGTGGAGTTGAGACTTTTCTCCGCCAGCCATATCGATGAGCATTTGGACGAGACCCTGAGTGGCCAAACCGACACATTTGAACAGTTCTTCAGTCAAAACCAACCGATCTGCGGAAAACTCGACCAGGATCAGCTCGACTATATATTCGGTACCGAAGGCGATCGAATCGCCTCTACTGCATTGATCCCGCTGAAGAGCGAGGGCGTGCTCGGTCTGCTCGCCATCGGTAGCTGTGATGCCGATCGGTTCGCCCCTCATCATGGCACCGAATTTCTCACCCGCCTTGGGGAGATAATCAGCCGCACCCTGCAGGCCGTCTCCCTCCCCGGTATATAGTCTCCGTGTCCACTCCCAGCAGCCTGCAACTCCAGGAGTGGATAGCGCATTATTTTGACTACCTGCGGCATGAACGACGCCTCTCGCCCCGCACCCTGGAGAGCTACAAACGTGATCTGAAAGCGGCTATGGCCTGGTTGGAGCAGCAGCAGTTAACCCGCTGGGAAGAGATCACTCAACACCATATCAGGCACTACATCGCAACACGACACCGGGTGGGACTGGCGGCCAAAAGCCTGCATCGCGAACTCTCCAGCCTGCGCGGACTGTTTAATTTTCTCATTCGGGAACAGCAGCTTGATTCCAACCCGGCACTCGGTGTCCGTGCACCCAAGGTGCGGCGTAAGCTGCCTGTCACCCTCGACCCGGATCAGGTCAATCGCCTCTTGGATATCACCGACGATTCCCCGGTCGCTGTCCGCGATGGAGCGATCATGGAACTTTTCTATTCATCCGGACTGCGCCTGGCGGAACTGGTAAACCTCAATCTGCAGGATATCGACCTCAAGGAACAGCTGGTCGAGGTCACAGGCAAGGGGGCGAAAGCGAGACGCCTGCCGGTGGGCAAAATTGCCAAACAGGCCCTTGAGCAATGGTTTGCGATCAGGCCGCAAATGGCGACTGAAGATGAGACCGCACTCTTTGTCGGAGTTCGGGGCAGGCGAATCAATCGCAGCACCATTCAGCGACAACTCCATTCCTGGTCCATCGCCCAGGGAACACCCCGCAATGTCCACCCTCATCTGCTGCGTCACTCCTTCGCCACTCATCTGTTGGAATCGTCTGGCGATTTACGCGCCGTTCAGGAACTGCTGGGGCATGCCAACATCAGCACCACCCAGATATATACCCATCTTGACTTTCAACACCTGGCCGATGTCTATGACCGGGCCCACCCCAGAGCGAAGAAGAAGCGGGATTGAGACGGAGAATGGGATGTAAACAGTCATTACAGGGTGACGATTGTTTCACCCTGTACCCTAGGGCCTGTTAGCGCTAATCCGATCAGCAGTCTCTGCGGCGCTTTCCATGCGTGCGGACGCAGCCTGAAACAGATCGATAAACCGCTGTTGATGATTGCGTAGAAATTTATCCCTTCGATAGCCGATTTTCGTCACCTCCCAGGGAAACAGGTGATTCAATTCCCGCATCCCCAGGTCTTGATCCTTTTCACGCTCATAGGCCAATTCCGCGATGATGCCGATTCCCAAGCCCTCTCTGACGTAGGTCTTGATCACATCGGTGTCCGTGGCACTCAAGACCACATGCGGCATCAGCCCTGCATTGCTGAATGTGTCATTCAGATGCCCGCGGCCCGTAAACCCGACTACATAAGTGATGATCGGGTATCTACAGAGTGCTTTGAGGGTGATTTGCTTGCGTCTAAGCACTGCATGTGAATCCGGCGCTATGAGACAGCGATTCCACCGGTTGCAGGGTATCGCCAGCAGTGCCGGGTTGTCGCTCAGCGCTTCGGTACAGATGGCAAAATCCACTTTGTCCTGTACCGCCATGTCGACCAGCTGCTGCGGCCTGCCCTCCAGTATCTGGAGCTCCACTTTCGGGTAAGCCCGGCTGAACTGCCGGATGACCGGCGGTAGCACATAACGCGCCTGTGTATGGGTGGTGCCGATACGCAGGGTACCGACATCCTCGGATACATGATCCTGACCCACCGCCAGGATATTGGCCATATCGGCCTGGATGTTGCGCGAATAGTGGACGACCCTTTCCCCTGCCTCAGTCAAACCAACCAGTCGTTTGCCCTGGCGCAAAAACAGTCTTGTACCCAGGTTCGCCTCAAGCTGTTTGATGTGCTGGGAGACAGCAGGTTGAACCAGATGCAGACTCTGCGCTGTGCGGCTCACGCTGTAATCGTATTCAACCAGGAGCACCAATGACTTAAGTTGCCTGAGATCCATATCATTAATATTTATATATATGCACTATATATTATTTTACATTATTAATTGGCCTGTAGATACTTCACTCCCGTGGATTCGGATACAGCCTGAATTCACGCCTACAAGAGCGCCACACAGCCACAACCCATCGGCCGTTACAACAGAAAGCGCTCATGCAATGCAGCACCATAACTCGCGCCGGTATTTTTCCGGCGACAAGAACAAGTACGCATCATCTTTTTGTTCACCAGGTGTACGGATTCACCCAATCCGTCAGGTTCGTCCGTCTGCTCACAAGGCCGCCGGATAATCTACCTAACAGGAGAAAAGACACATGTTTCAGATCCGCATCCACGGACGCGGTGGCCAGGGGGTCGTCTCTGCCGCCGAAATGCTCTCCGTCGCCGCCTTCCTCGAAGACAAACACGCCCAGGCGGTACCGAGCTTCGGCTCCGAACGCATGGGCGCCCCGGTGGTCGCCTTCTGCCGTATCGACGATCAGCCGATACGTCTGCGCGAACCGGTACTAGAACCGGATATCCTGATCATTCAGGATCCGACTCTTTTCAATGCCATCGACGTCTTCAACGGTCTCACCGAAGACGGCCATCTGCTGATCAATACCGGCAAGACCATCGAAGAGCTCGGCATCGAAAATGCCGTCGAACACCTGCCCGACGGACATGTCTGCACCGTGCCCGCCACCGACATCGCACTGACCCATGTCAAGCGTCCGGTGCCTAACGCGGTCCTGCTCGGCGCCCTCTCGGCGGTCACCGGAGTGATCAAGATCGACTCGGTGATCGAGGCGATCGAGACCAAGTTCCCCGGTAAGGTGGGCCAGGCCAATATCACCGCGGCCAAGGTCGCCTACGCGATGGCGCAGACTTCGGCGCTGCAGGAGGCGACCCATGCTTAAGCAGATCGAAGGTTCACACGGTATCGCGGAAGCAGTGGCCCTCTGCCGCCCCGAGGTAATCTGCGCCTATCCCATCACCCCCCAGACCCACATCGTGGAGGACCTGGGGACGATGGTGAAGAGCGGCAGCCTGAAACAGTGCGAGTTCATCAACGTGGAGTCGGAGTTTGCGGCCCTCTCCGTGGCCATTGGTTCCTCCGCCGCCGGCGCCCGCTCCTACACCGCCACCGCCAGCCAGGGCCTGCTCTATATGGCCGAGGCGGTCTACAACGCCTCCGGTCTCGGCCTGCCCATCGTGATGACGGTGGGCAACCGGGCCATCGGCGCACCGATCAACATCTGGAACGATCAGTCTGACTCCATGTCCATGCGTGACGCCGGCTGGATCCAGCTCTTCGCCGAGACCAACCAGGAGGCCTTGGATCTGCATATCCAGGCCTTTCGCATCGCCGAGAAGCTGAGTATGCCGGTGATGGTCTGCGTGGACGGCTTCATCCTCACCCATGCCTACGAGCGGATGGATATACCCGAGCAGGAACAGGTGGACCGCTTTCTCCCACCTTTCGAGCCGCGTCAGGTGCTCGATCCGGCGGAGCCGATCTCCATCGGCGCCATGGTGGGGCCTGAGGCCTTCACCGAAGTGCGTTACCTGGCCCACCACAAACAGCTGCAGGCCCTGGAGCTGATCCCGGAGATCGCTGAGGAGTTCAAAACCATCTTCGGGCGCGACTCGGGAGGGCTCATATCCAACTACCGGACAGAGGATGCGGAGACCATCATCGTCACCCTCGGCTCTGTGATCGGTACCATCGCCGATGTGATCGACACGATGCGCGATGCGGGACACAAGATTGGCGCCATATCCCTCCGTTGCTACCGACCCTTCCCCAAGGAACTCCTGCGAAAGGCACTGCTGGAGTGCCAACGGGTTGTGGTGTTCGAGAAATGCCTGGCGGTGGGCATGGGCGGCATCGTTGCCAACAATGTGCGCATGTCGACCCGTGGCTTGAGTACACCTGTCTACACAGTCATCGGCGGACTCGGTGGACGCCCCATCACCCGCAAGTCACTTACCGATCTGTTTGAACGGGCGATGCAGGACGATTTGGAAGAGACCGGCTTTCTCGATATCAAGTGCGACATCGTGGAACGGGAGCTGGCGCGGGAGCAGGCACACACCCGTTCCGGATCTGCGGCGGAAAACATCCTGCGTGAGGTTGGCGTTGTCGAAGCCGCCAAGACAGCCTGAGGAGGAGTGACATGCCACATCAACAAGTGAAATTCTATCAAACCGGCACCCTCACTGTGGGCAATCGCCTGCTCGACGAGGCCCAGCGTACGGTACAGGCGACCATGGACCGCTCGAATTCCCTCGACTCCGGCCACCGCGCCTGTCAGGGGTGCGGCGAAGCCCTGGGCGCGCGATACGCCATCGATGCCGCCATGCGCGCCACCGACAACCAGCTGATCGCCGCCAATGCAACCGGCTGTCTGGAGGTGTTCACCACCCCTTATCCTGAGTCGGCCTGGCGCATCCCCTGGATGCACTCACTGTTCGGTAACGCCCCCTCTGTGGCCACCGGCATCGCCGCGGCCATGCGGGTCAAGGGCCGGGAGAATGTGCGGGTCATCGCCCAGGGCGGCGACGGGGGCACCACCGATATCGGTTTCGGCGCCCTCTCCGGCATGTTCGAGCGCAACGATGACGTGCTCTACATCTGCTACGACAACCAGGCCTACATGAACACCGGGGTGCAGCGCTCTTCCGCCACACCCGGCTCGGCGCGCACCGCCACCACCATGCCGGTGGGTCCGGAACCTGGGGCCGACTTCGACAAGGGTAAGAATCTACCCCTGATCGCCATGGCCCACGGCATCCCCTACGTGGCGACCGCCAGCGTGGACCGGCTGCATGACCTGGAAGCCAAGGTGGAAAAGGCCATGTCTATCCGGGGCGCCCGTTACATCCAGGTCTTCGTGCCCTGCCCCCTGGGCTGGGGCTCCAAGCCCGCGGATACGGTGAAGATCGCCCGGCTCGCCGTGGAGAGCGGACTCTATCCCCTGTTCGAGGCGGAGTACGGTGAAATCACCGCCTCCACCAAGATCCGCCGCAAGGTTCCGGTATCGGACTACCTCATACTACAGCGCCGCTTCGCCCACACCCTGAAGAACGAGACACAGCTGGCCCAGCTTCAGACGGTGGCGGACAACAATATCCGCCGTTTCGGCCTCATCGACGAGCAGGGAGACTGAGCATGAAAAAACCCTTTGCGATTACCCTCGACGTGGGCAGCAGTCTGCTCAACAAGACCGGTTCCTGGCGTACCGATCGGCCGGTCTACCTTGACCGCCTGCCTCCCTGCAACAACGCCTGTCCGGCAGGCGAGAATATCCAAGCCTGGCTCTACCATGCGGAAGAGGGCCACTACGAAAAGGCCTGGCGGGAGATCATGCTCAACAATCCTTTTCCCGCCGTCATGGGACGGGTCTGTTACCACTCTTGCGAGGGCGCCTGTAACCGGGTCCATGTGGACGACGCGGTAGGGATCAACTCGGTGGAACGCTTTCTCGGCGACCAAGCCTTGCGCCAGGGCTGGAAGGTCGAACCGGGCCGGGACACCGGCAAGCGGGTGATGGTGGTCGGTGCCGGTCCGGCCGGACTCGCCTGCGCCTACCACCTGTGCCGCTTCGGTCACCAGGTTACCGTCTATGAGACCTCCCCCCAGGCTGGCGGCATGGTGCGCTACGGCATCCCCAAGTACCGCATGCCGCGGGAAAAGCTGAAGGCGGAGATTCAGCGTATCGAGGCGATGGGGGTGGAGATCGTGCTGAACACCCGCATCGACGACATCCAGGGCTTCAAGCAGGCCAATGGCTTCGATGCAGTATTCCTCGCCATTGGCGCGCAGCAGGCCAAACGGATCGAGATCCCCGCCGACGACAGCGTGCCGGTGCTCGACGCCGTCAGCCTGCTGCGTTCGGTCGAGGAGGAGGAGCATGTGGCGCTGCGTGGCCATGTAGCGGTCTATGGCGGCGGCAACACCGCCATCGACGTGGCCCGCACCGCCATCCGCATGGGGGCGACCCGGGTCACCCTGGTGGTCTTCGAGGCGCGTGAGAAGATGCCGGCCCATGAGATGGAGATCCGTGAGGCCCTGGAAGAGGGGGTGGAGATACTGCCCTTGCGGGCGATCCGTGAGATCCGGGACGGCAGCCTGCAGTTGGAACTGATGGTCGACGGCGAAGCGCAGTGGCCTCAACCGTCAGGTCAGTTCGAGCCGTTCGCTGCGGACGTGGTGATCCAGGCCCTAGGCCAGCGGGTCGAGACCGATCTGCTGACACCCCTGGAGGGGGTCAGGATCGAAGCAGACTCGGTACAGGTCGACCGGCAGATGATGACCGGCGCCGAAGGCATCTTCGCCGGCGGCGACATGGCGCCCTCCGCGCGCACGGTGACCACCGCCATCGGCCATGGCAAGCATGCCGCCCGCAGTATCGATGCCTGGCTCAAGGGGGAGACCTACATCAAACCCGATAAACACGAAATTGCCGACATCGCCAAGATGAACACCTGGTACTACTCAGACGCTCCCCGCACGGTACGGCCGATGCTCGACATCGTCCGGCGTCAGAGCGGATTCGCGGAGGTGGTGGGGGACCTGGATGAGGTCAATGCCGCCTACGAGGCACGCCGTTGCATGTCCTGCGGCAACTGCTTCGAGTGCGACAACTGCTATGGCGTCTGCCCCGACAACGCCATCACCAAGCTGGGACCGGGCAATCGATTCGAGTTCAAGTATGACTACTGCAAGGGATGTGGTATGTGCGCCGCGGAGTGCCCTTGCGGTGCAATCAAAATGGAACCCGAGAATATCTGATTCGTCATGTTGCCAGGGAAGGCTTTTTTCATAAAATGCCGCACAATCGTTTAGTCTGTATCTGAGAGGTCATGAATCACTATTGAAGCCTTCTCACGCTGGCGGGCAATCAGCGCCAATGGACGAAAGTCCGCTTCAAACGCACCCAATCGCATTAAAGTGTGTGACACGGGCACGCCCAGCACAGCAGGATATTCATGATTGAGCTCAGCGAACAGGCGCTGGCTGTCAAACCCGGCCAGAAACTCCAGGAAATCGATCGCCAATTGAGGGTGCGGTGAATGATGAGTGACTCCACCACCACTGATATTCACATGCACGCCAGATTCAGGCCAGACCCGGGACACCCGGTTTGCGACTTCCCGATCCCTCTCATTGTCGCTGTCCAACATCATGGCAAAATAGTAGCTGTTGACCACCGCCACATCGCATTCCCCCTTCGCTATCGCACGCACCTGATCACGATCCCCCCCCTGTGGCGGTCTGGCCAGATTGGAGATCACCCCGCTTAACCACTTTCTCACTCTCTTCTCGCCCCAACGCGCGACCAGGGCGGCGATCAATGACTGATTGTAGACGTGCTTCAATTCACGCATGCAGACCCGCCCCTTGAGCGCGGAAGATGATAGATCCGCATAATCCCGCAATTCAAACCGGGGGATACGACCGGGGACATACAGCAGCATCCGGGCGCGCAGGGAGAGTCCGTACCAAAAGCCCTGAGGGTCTCTGTATTTAGCCGGTATCAGGCTGCTGAGCAGCTGAGATTGCTTTGCCTGCAACAGACCCATCTCCCTTGCAGCTTCCAATACACCGATATCAGCCGTCAGCAGCAGATCTGCCGAAGACGCATCACCCTCCTCAGCCAGGCGTTGCAACAATTTATCGGACTTATCCTGAACATACCGGACCGCTACCCCTCTTGATGCCTGATAGGCCTGCAGGAGGGGCGCCATCAACGCCTGTTGACGGGAACCGTAGATAACCAATAATTCATCGGACGCTGAGATCGGTGTGACGAACAGCGTGACTATGAGGATTATGCAAAATCTGATCATGGCGTTTCCAGCTTTTTGCATTCGTCGTCGTAGTAGCGGTCCCGCCCATCCTCCTTCGCCCTGTAAAGCAACTCATCCGCCCGCTGCAGGAGATCTTCCAAGGTATCCTCTTTCCGATAGTGGGCGACACCGGCACTCGCTGTGATTTTAAGCTTTCGGATGGGACCACGAAAATGCAGACTTTTAAGCCGCTCAAGGATTCGGTGTACCAAGTGGGCCGCATCACACTCATTACATGCGTTGATGATCACCAGAAACTCTTCACCGCCATATCGGACCGGTATGTCACCCTGGCGCACCTCAGAAGCGATAGCCTTGCCTACCGCACGCAATACCTGATCACCCGCCCGATGACCGAACTCGTCGTTGACCTGCTTGAAGTGATCGATATCGATCATGGCCACCGAAATAGTATTCACCTGACCGCGATCGATCCGGCTGATCTGGGCATTGGCGGCATCCTCCATATAACGCCGGGTATAGAGACCGGTTAGAAAATCGTGGATAGCCGCTGCCTTCAAATCTTTCAGATAGCGATACCTCTGATTCATGTAAAGTGCCGTCAGAAAGAGCAGCGCGCTCAGCATGAGGCTGGCAGTCACGGAAAAGTAGACATGTTCATCCACTTCTTGGGTCGGCTTGAAAACATGCATCTCCCATCCACGGGAGGGCAATAGCGTGGCCTGTGTCAGATACTCCACCCCATCATCGTGTACCACCAGTTTTGAGACACCGTCCCAGTATCGCTCCCCACGCATCGGTAAAAGTGTGAAAAGAGAATCCGCATAGCGTTTGAACCGGCGTATCTTGTCTATTTTTGTGGCGGTTATCGGTCGCAGACTCTTCAGGCGCCATGTTGATTCACTGGTGAGAAAGATCACACCATCCCGGTCGGCCACCAACAGGCGTAGATCCAGGTCGGAGAAAAGCAGACCCAACTCGTCCAGAGTGACTTTGATCACCGCAACACCAATGATCTGATCCGATCCGGGATCGAGAACTGGGCGGGCGACATAGTACCCCAACACGCCGGAGGTCGTGCCAACCGCCACCTCGCGCCCCATCAGGCCTTTTGCAGCACGTTGGAAATAGTAGCGAAAGCCGTAATTTTTACCGACGAAGGTCTTCTCCACCTGCCAGTTGCTGGCGGCAAGGGTATTGCCGTCGAGATTCATCACATAGATCGCACTGGCACGCACCTCCTCGTTGAGTGTCTGGAGATAGGTATTCGCCGCACTGACGATCTTTTTATCCCGGGAATTTCTAAGCAGGGCGCCAACCTGTCGACTTGCGGCCACGGAACCGACAAGCCGGTCATAACCGGTCAGGTAATCCTCCAGCTTGCGCGTAAAGATCATTAGATCGTTTTCTGTCTCCTCGGCCAGTTCCGTCAATCCATGCTGGCGGGTGAAATGGGCGCTGGCCCAAAGCAAGAGCGGAGCAAGAATGCCAAATATCAGTAGGATGAACAGATAGTGATGTCGTTGTCTGAAGATCATTGTGTTATCTAGGGCCTGTTAACACTAATCCATTGCGCCCTGTTGCGTCTGAAAAAGCGCCGATCAAGGCGCACCCAAGGGCACTTCCTTCGGGGCGCAACCCGAAGGTCTGGGGCTGTTTTCGCCCCCAGCGGCGTTATCATTCGCTCATGTAGAATGACTACACCTCCCTCATTCTGCCTTGCTGGGCACGAAAACAGCCCCAGCAGGGCACATTGGATTAGTGTTAACAGGCCCTAGTTAGGTGATACGTATCTGGCGTACGTATTACTCTTAATCTTAGAGTGTGGATCATCTATTTCCCATACCGGATCTCAACTCAATTGGTATATTAGAGAACCACCCGTACAAGCCTGACATGAACAATGCCCACACTCCAACTGAGATGGGGCCTAATCATAGGCAATGCCACGCTGTAAAGAAGGTCCGGCTGAGCTGTTCGAATTCACAGCCGACTCATTCAGAGAGGGAATACAAATCTCGGCCTTAACCAATAGACCATCAGCGGCAATACTGTGAGGGCGATGAAGACATCCATGATCAGGGCCTCCGAAATATACAGACTCACCGACCAGAGGTTTGCCAGTTCAGTATTCATCAGTGGGATAAAACTGCTGAGCAGCACAACCATGGAGATAATGATCGCCGAACCGGTGGTGGCCTGTGCCTTGTGCAGGGCCGCCTTCCAGATGCCTCCATTGGCCTGATACTCTTCCCGCAATCGGGAAACCATGTAGACGCCATAATCGACACCCAGCCCCATGGCGATGCTCAAAGCCACCTGTACGTGAAACGCCAGATTTGCCGACCACTCGCCGATGGAGGACATATAGGCGCCAAGGCCGTACTGGGTCATCAGGGTAATGAAGCAGAGACCGATCAGGATAAACGCCACCACCCAAGACCTGAACATCAACAGGGTCATGATGAAGACTGTGATCGATGTCGCCACCGGGGCGTTCAGCCACTCTTTATAAGCGACATCGCGGGTCGCCTCGGTAACCCCGAGAAAACCACCGATCGCGGCCTTGCCCGGTATAGTGTCACCGGTGGTGATACTGCGTCCCTCTTCATTCGGTATCTGAATCGTCTCGTTACCCGCAATGCCGATTCGCAACAGATCCATTCCGGGATCGTCCTGATGGGCGTTGATGTAGCTCTGGATATCGATGACAGTACGGTGTGTCTCCACTGGATCCATGGTATTGACGAAACCGACAATCACACCCTCATCCCAGTTTCGCGTGTTGACAAAGCTATCCAGATCCCCGGCCCCCGCCCCGGTCACCAACATGCCGTTGTATAACTGTACCGTCTCATCCGGATCAGGCAGGTAACCCTGTCCACCTTTGGCGCGATAGGCGTATGGAAACTGCTGTATATGAGCCAGGGTGGGTATGGCATAAAGATTCATATGGCCCAGCGGAGGTTCCAGCGGCGGTGTATTGAGGATCATGTTCAGCGTTTTTACAAACTGAACATAGGAGATGGTGTACCCGATATTGGGATGGCCACGCAGCCAATCCTCAAATTTCGAAAGCGCCTCGAGCACGGTCGCATCATTAAACACCCCCTGAGGAGGATCTTCCTGCTCATCGTAACAGCGCTCCGGCCCGATGACCCGGCGACCCTCCCGGTCCCAGGCATCGAGTCCGCAAGTTGGCAGGGTTCCCGCTTCGGAACGCACCAGAAGGTTGGCAGTGATAACACCAGGCATCTGGCGGGATAGGGTCTGTAGATCCGCAATCGGCTTCACTTCACCGCCATCTCCCAGCAGCTCACCCAACAGGTAGTGATCCTTGAATGCCGCACGTGGATAGTGGATACCTTTTTCCACACCGGGCATGATGTCGAACTCGTCCTGAATACGGGCCACTTCCGGATCGCTTCTACCTGCCTCACCGGCCATGACTGCGGTAAAGCCGCGGCCTAATTCCGCATAGTGTGCTGAGAGTAACCAGACGGCGATCACCGCCACCACCGGCACCCATTTCCAGCGGCCTGTGATCAGGGCCGTCAGCCCTGACGCCAGGCGCAACTCCCAGCCTCGCTCATGTTCATGGCTATGGATGGTTGGGGGAAAGGTCAGCATCAGAAGAGGTATCAGTGTCGTGGTGGTCAGAATCAGCGTCGACATACCGAAGATGCCGAAATAGGCGTAGGCCTTATAAAAAGAGATATCGACAAATGAGATGGCGAAAAAGCCGTGCAGGTCGGTTCCGATAGAGAGTGCCGCGGGTACGATTGTCGAACGTATCGATCGATATGCCGCCTCCTCCTTGTCGCCGGTCTGTCCCAGCTCCTGCATGAAACGCCGTGTGATCTGCATCGAGTGGCCGACACCGATGGCCAGTAAAAGCATCGGCGTCAACGCCATCATGGTCGTCAGTTTGAATTGCGTGAAGCCCATCAGTCCGAGCGTCAGGATGATCGTCATACCGACGCCCAGCAGGGGCAGCACTGCACAGCTCCAATGGCGAAACTCATACCAGAGTATCAGCAGGATAATCAGCAGCGAGACAGCGAACAGCCATGCCTTGTCCCGTAGTTCCTGCACCATGGTCGCCAGAAAATAGGGTTCGCCGGATATGGTGAACTCCACCCGGTCGCCGTAGCGCGACTGGTAATCAGCCATCAGCGCCTTCATATCGGCAATCCAGCTGAGATGGTTCTGTTTCAGCTCATTGCTGAAATCGCCGATGATAAATGTCCCCATAGGCCGGCACTGCTGATGCAACCGGGCCATGGATGCGCTGCTGATCTGGCCATCCGCCCCCACCATGTCACACTTTTCACCGGATCTATCCTGGTAGTAGAGCAGCAGGGCCTGCAGCACCAGATGCTTCTCCAATCCCTGACGCAGATAGGCAATCTGGTTGTGCTGTTCAAACGGATTGTCAGAGAGGCCGTTGGCCGGCAGCAGGCGGCTGAAATCGAGACTTCCTCCTGGATCGATACCGATATTGCGCAACTTCGGTGAGGGCAGGCCGACAAAGTTACTGCTGTTGGCGTAGTCCAGCGCAGTCACGTCACGGTAAAACGCTTGGACCATGCGAATAAACCAGGGCTGATAGATATCGCCCTGCTTAATCTTCATGCCCCACACCATGAGATTGCCCATACCGTAGGTCATCTCGGTGTAGAGATTGGTCGCAATGTAAGGGTTGGAGAGGGGGAGTAGGGAATCCGGATCGTTGCGCAGGTTGACCTTGTCGATATAAAAGGCCGCCCAGATTGTAGTGGCGAAACAGAGCGTGATCACAGCCCAGCGGTACTTCAGCACAAAACGTGCATAGCGGTCCGCATAGTTGCCGTTAGCCATCTATCATGCAAAAGCCGCTAAGGCTTCCTGGTTTTGTTGTAATTCTGCAATGTCTTTTCGGACCAGAAACTATCGGGCAGATCCACATTGAGTGAGATGGTACTGCGGGGCACATAGACCAGACTGTCCTTACCGTCCCCATGGGTGATTGCATAAATATAGCGCGGATAGGCGATGCGGGGATCCGGTTGATCCAGGGACTGCCAATCGATATATACCGTCTTAACCTTCTCATCGCCTTTATAATAGACAGTTCGATAGAGGGCGAATGTCTCTTTATCGATATCACTGACATGGTAGTCATACCACCAATTGTGAAAATTGGTGGTGCTTTTCAGATGGTATACCGGTTTGCCTTTGTGCCCGCACTGGGGCGCGGGCAGGTCGCGTGTATAGCGGGTCTGCTCCCAGCGCTGCAGCTGCATGACGGCCAGACACTCCTGCATAACGCCTTCGCCAAGAAGTTCGTGGGTTTCATCCTCAGGGCGACGCAGCACCAGCTCACCATAGGTCAGATTGGTGCCGAACCAGACATCTTCATGGGAGGGCTCGTTGATACGCCTGATCTTGCGCAGTGCGGGCAACCACATCGATATCAGATTGCCCTTTTGAGGGTCCGTATAGCGTGTGAACAGCACCCCGGTGCCTTTGGTCTTGCCCGAGGTCAGGATCGCCATCTGCTGGCTCTCTATGGCAGGGTCTTGCGGAGCATTGTTGACATAGGTGTCGAAGGTCTGAACTCCAGGCACCCTGTTGCGGCTACGCATCGCCTGCGGCGCTCGATTGACGACCAACGCAACCTCCCTGCCACTGCGCTTGCTGAGCGCATTCTTTACCAGTCCGCCGTGCGCCGCGACATAGACCTGCTCGGCTATCTCATGGGCGTTCAAAGACGATGGCACCGGTCGGCCTGAATCGTCTGCCGGTGCAGTCGAGGCAAAGCAGACCATGCAAAAAAACGCAATTCTGATGGGCCTGATAAACATAGGCGTGACTCTGCCATGGATACCGATGTCAAACAAGGAAGTGAAATCCCTAATATTTTTGAAATTCAATGACAGTGAGACATCACTCCGGAGGGATTGAAGGATACTGAAATGTAGCCTCCCAAACCTTGTGCGAACCATGCTCGAACGGTTGTCGATTTTTCACCGGCCCCCACCTCAGGTACAATCGCCCCCTCATTAAATACTCTCGGGATCGGCGTGGAAAACTTCAGAGGCACTACCATTCTATCAGTCAGGCGTAACGGTAAAGTGGTTATCGGTGGCGACGGCCAGGTCTCGCTTGGCAATACCGTCATGAAAGGCAATGCGCGTAAAGTGAGGCAGCTTTATAAAGGAAAGGTCATTGCGGGCTTCGCCGGCGCCACGGCAGATGCATTTACCCTGTTTGAGCGTTTTGAGGGCAAACTGGAGAAGCACCAGGGGCACCTCACCCGCGCAGCCGTTGAAATGGCCAAAGACTGGCGCACCGACCGGGCGCTGCGCCGACTGGAGGCCTTGCTGTGCGTCGCCGACGAGGAGACTTCGCTGATCATCTCCGGCACCGGTGACGTGATCGAACCGGAGCATAACCTGATGGCGATAGGTTCCGGCGGCAGCTTCGCCCAGGCCGCAGCCCGCGCACTGTTGGAAAACACGGAACTCGGGGCCCGCGGGATCGTCGAAAAGGGACTCGGTATCGCCGCCGATATCTGTATCTATACCAACCATAACCTCGTACTGGAAGAGTTGGACAGCAAAACCTAGATCGCTCACCAGGTATTCTGAGTCGGACCATAATTTGCGGAAATCATTGATGTCGGAAATAACCCCCCAACAGATCGTCGCTGAACTGGACAAGCACATTATCGGCCAGACTGACGCCAAGCGCGCCGTGGCTATCGCCCTGCGCAACCGTTGGCGTCGCGCCCAGGTTTCCGAGAGCCTGCGCAATGAGATCACGCCAAAAAACATTCTGATGATCGGCCCCACCGGCGTCGGCAAGACAGAGATCGCGCGACGCCTGGCCAAACTGGCCAACGCGCCTTTTCTGAAGGTGGAAGCGACCAAATTCACCGAAGTCGGCTATGTCGGCAGAGAGGTCGATTCGATCATCCGTGAATTGACCGACTCTGCTGTCAAAATGGTGCGGGAAGGTGAGATGGCCAAGGTTTCCAGTGAAGCCAGTCAGGCCGCCGAGGAGCGGATTCTAGACGCCTTGCTGCCCTCACCCTCCAGCTCGGGTTGGGGCGACAGCGAGACCAGTTCGGGGATCTCCGATGCGACCCGGGAGAAATTCCGTGACAAACTGCGAAGTGGCGGGCTCGACGACAAGGAGATCGATATCGAGGTCAACGCCACCCCGGTAGGGGTCGAGATCATGGCGCCTCCCGGTATGGAAGAGATGACCAGCCAGCTGCAGGGCATGTTCCAAAATCTGGGGAGTGGCCGCACGCGACGCCGCAAACTGCGCATCAAGGATGCGTTCAAGGTCCTGAGTGACGAAGAGGCGGCCAAGCGCATCAATGAAGAGGATCTCAAGTTGCGGGCGCTGGAGATGGTGGAGCAACATGGGATCGTCTTTATCGATGAACTGGATAAGGTAACCAGCCGTGCCGAGACCCGGGGAGCGGACGTCTCCCGCGAGGGGGTGCAACGCGATCTGCTGCCCCTGGTGGAGGGATGTACCATCTCCACCAAACACGGCATGGTCAAGACCGATCATATCCTGTTCATTGCATCCGGCGCCTTCCATCTCGCCAAGCCATCCGACCTGATCCCCGAGCTCCAGGGCCGATTACCTATCCGGGTGGAGTTGTCCGCACTCACGACCGATGATTTCACCCGC
Organism: Candidatus Thiodiazotropha sp. LNASS1; assembly: GCF_964212655.1. Lineage (NCBI taxonomy): Bacteria > Pseudomonadati > Pseudomonadota > Gammaproteobacteria > Chromatiales > Sedimenticolaceae > Candidatus Thiodiazotropha > Candidatus Thiodiazotropha sp. LNASS1. The sequence goes on from NZ_OZ156465.1 coordinate 2,873,546, forward strand.
ATTCTTACCGAGCCAGACGCCTCTCTCACCGAGCAGTACCAGGCCCTGCTGGAGACGGAAAACGTGCGCCTGAGCTTTACCGAAGCGGGTATACGCCGCATTGCGGAGACCGCCTGGCAAGTGAATGAAAGGACTGAGAATATCGGCGCACGCCGCCTGCACACAGTGATGGAACGCCTGCTGGAGAGTATCTCTTTCATGGCCTCGGAGCATGCCGAAGAGACCATTGTCATCGATGAGAACTATGTCGATGATCAACTCTCACAGCTGGCGGCGGACGAGGATCTGAGTCAGTACATTCTATAAGGGTGCACAGACCAGATCACGCTATACCGACCGGGTATATCGGCCCGATCTGGGGATAGAATGGTAGTTTGGTGCACTAGCAGTCAACAAAGAGTGAGAGCAAACCATGTCACATCCCAATCCGACAGAGATCCATCTGCACAAGCAGTCCCGTGTTTTGGAAATCAGCTTCGACGATGGCAGTAAATTCAGTTATCCCGCGGAGTATCTCAGGGTATTTTCCCCCTCCGCCGAGGTGCAGGGCCATGGACCCGGGCAAGAGGTCTTGCAGGTCGGCAAAGAAGAGGTGAATATTGCCCATATCGATCCCGTGGGAAATTATGCCATCTGTCTGCACTTCGATGATGAGCACAACACCGGCATATACTCCTGGGATACGCTCTATCAGCTCGGCCTGAACTACGAACGGAACTGGCAGGATTATCTGCAACGGCTGAAAACCGCCGGGTATGAGCGCAAAACGCCCTCGGCTTAGACAGCAGACGCTGGCGATGGTATAGATCCGCCTGGATACGGCTCCCTTAGACAGGTATAGATTGATGAAGGATGAGAAGACCACACATTTCGGCTATCAGGACGTTCCTGTCGGTGAGAAGGCAGGCAGGGTTCGCCAGGTTTTCGATTCGGTTGCCAATAAATATGACCTGATGAACGACTTGATGTCTCTCGGAATACATCGTCTGTGGAAGCGCCAAACCATCGAGCTTTCAGGTATGCGCAAGGGGCATAGGGTATTGGACCTGGCTGCCGGCACTGGAGATCTATCAGCCAGGTTCAGCGGTCTTGTGGGTGATGACGGACTGGTGGTCTTCTCCGACATCAATGCCTCGATGCTGCAGGTCGGTAGAGAGCGCATGGAAGACCAGGGACGGGTCGGCAACTTGCATTATGTTCAGGCCGATGCTCAGCATCTGCCCTTTCCCGACAATCATTTCGATTGCGTCACGATCGGCTTCGGCCTGCGCAATGTCACCGATAAACAGCTGGCGCTGAATGCTATCTTCCGCAGTGTCAGACCGGGGGGACGCCTGTTGGTGCTGGAGTTCTCCAAGCCCACCCATCGCGCCCTGGAGAAGGTCTACGATCTCTACTCGTTCACCCTGTTGCCGAAAATCGGCAAACTGGTCACCGATGACGAGGAGAGCTACCGCTATCTGGCCGAGTCCATCCGCATGCACCCGGACCAGGAGACACTCAAGGGTATGATGGAGCACGCCGGCTTCGAACGCTGTGACTATTTCAATCTGACCGGAGGTGTTGTGGCAATTCATCGGGGCTATAAACTCTAGGGATTATCGATCGATGTTGCCCGCCAGCCCTCAGATAATCCCCCTCGCAGTGACACCGGATCGCAGGAAGAACCTGCCATGACCATTACTGCGGCACTCTCTGCAACCCTCGAGGCGCTTTTGAATCAGGCCATTCACCTCGATCCGGAGACTCCCGCCCGGCTCACACCCATGCATGGCAAGGTGATCCGGTTGGACCTGTTGGGCATGGGTAGCCCCCTCTATCTCATCCCCGACCCCAACGGCATCCAGGTCCTGAATGATTTCGAAGGCCAGGCTGACTGCAGTTTGCGCGGTTCTCCCTTCGACCTGATGCGTATGCGCGGTACCAGCAAGAGCGCGGACCAACTCTTCAAGGGCAATGTGGAGATTGAGGGTGATACCGCACTTGCACAGCAATTCGGCGCCCTGCTGGCTGATCTTGACATCGACTGGGAGGAGCAGCTTTCACGCGTTACCGGCGATATAGCCGCCCACGAAATTGGCAAGCTGGTGAAATCTGCGATCAGTTGGGGACGCTCAGTAAACAGAACCACAGAACAGAATCTTCAGGAGTACCTCCAGGAAGAGCTGCGCCTGATTCCTTCTCGACATGAAATATCTACCTTTCTCGATGAGATCGACCGATTGCGCGATGACGCGGACCGGCTCGAGGCCCGGGTACAGCGACTGAAGCAGCATCTGGATGATAAGGATAAGGCCTCGTGATACATCCCTCCCAGGCCATCCGGCTGATCCACATTAACCTTGTATTGCTGCGCCACGGCCTGGATGAGGTCATCCTCGCCACCCATCTGTTCCGGCCGATTCGATTTCTTATCTACCTATCTCCCTGGTTCTGGTTTCGCAAGGATCGCTCGCCCTATCCGGTCCGTATCCGTCGGACGCTGGAGGATCTCGGACCCATATTCGTCAAGTTCGGCCAGATCCTCTCAACCCGGCGAGACCTATTGCCCGATGACCTGGCGAATGAGTTGGCCAAGCTGCAGGACCGGGTACCGCCATTCCCGGGAGAGAAGGCCAGAGCCATAATCGAGAAGGCCTATGGCCGGCCCATCGACGAGCTGTTGGAGGCCTTCGATGAGCAACCGCTCGCTTCGGCGTCCATCGCACAGGTGCATACAGCCCAGTTGAAGGATGGAAAAAAAGTGGTCGTCAAAGTATTACGGCCACTGATTGAAAAAACCATCCGACGGGATGTGGATCTGCTCTACACCATCGCACGGTTGGCTGAAAAATATTGGAAGGAGGGTCGTCGTCTGAGACCGGTGGAGGTCGTACAGGAGTATGAAAAGACCATATTCGACGAATTGGACCTGATGCGCGAGGCAGCCAATGCCTCCCAATTGAGACGCAATTTCATCAACAGTGACGCCCTCTATGTCCCGGAGGTCTATTGGGATCTGACCCGACAGAATGTATTGGTCATGGAGCGTATCAGCGGCACCCCCGTGGGTGACATCGATGCATTGAGGCAACAGGGCATCAGCATGAAATTGCTTGGGGAGCGTGGTGTCGAGATCTTCTTCACCCAGGTCTTCAAGTACAACTTCTTTCATGCCGACATGCATCCCGGCAATATCTTTGTCGAACCCAACGGCCGTTATATCGCTGTCGACTTCGGCATCATGGGAACCCTGACCGAGGAGGATAAGCGCTACCTGGCGGAAAACCTGTTGGCTTTCTTCAACCGTGACTACAAACGGGTGGCTCAACTCCATATCCAGTCGGGCTGGGTACCCGAAGTGACCCGGGTCGAGGAGTTTGAATCGGCTATACGCACGGTCAGCGAACCGATATTCGAAAAACCACTGAGTGAAATATCATTTGGCCATTTTCTGCTCAGACTGTTTCAAACCGCCCGACGATTTGATATGGAAGTTCAGCCGCAACTGGTATTGTTGCAGAAGACCCTGCTCAACATAGAGGGCCTGGGGAGGCAACTCTATCCTCAGCTCGACCTCTGGACCACCGCGAAGCCGTTTCTTGAACGCTGGATGAGCGAGCAGATCGGACGCCGGGCCTTCGTCGGCAAGCTTAAACAGAACCTGCCTGAAATTGCCGAACACCTGCCCGATCTGCCGAAAAAGCTGAATAAGATCATCGACGATGCGGCATCCGGCCGGCTTGAGCTCAAATGGAAATCAGATGAACTCGACATGCTGCACAAACAGCTGCGCCAAAACCACCGGAATACCATCACCACCATTGCTGGAGGGGCCATGCTGCTAAGCGGCTCTCTGCTGCTGGTATTTGGCAGTGGCGGATTGCTGCCAATAACCCTGGCCACCGTTTTGGGAACGGGGTTGGGTGCAGGTGGCGGTTTTCTGCTGATAAAAGGCTGGTTCGATACGGCAGACTGAATGCCATCGCAATCAGGCAAAAACCACGAATTCCAACCCTTGGCGATAGTGGAAATTTGATCCATCATTATCTGTAGAGCAACAATAATTGGCACCCAGATCCAAGGAGTCAGCCATGTCACCTTCGACACCCCAAGATCCCTTTGATCGTTTGGCCTCAGCCTACGATAAAATGCTGGATGAGGTACACAAAGCGGCGGAGTCCGCCAGGGAGAATACCCTTCCAGGCATCAAGGAGTACTTGAAAGATGCCAGAGAGAAATTGATCGAACTGGGTGAGCTCAGCCGGGAGGAAGCGGAGAAGGTGTCTGGTTACATCGAGCGTGACATGAAGGATGCGGCCAACTACCTGCTGGAGACCGGTGAGCAGCTCTCCGCCTGGTGGCGCTTCGATGTGCAGCAGGTGGAAAACCGCTTGTTTGAAATGTTCACCGGGGTTGCCGATCAAACCAAGCTGGAACTGGCGAAACTCGCCGAACGGGCCAGCCAATCGTCACTCTATCACACAGGCGAGGTTACTGGGCCCGGAACCCTTGTCTGCACAAGCTGTGACAAGGAGATACACTTCAAAAAAACCGGACACATCCCACCCTGTTCCGGCTGCAAGGGTACCGAGTTTAAACGCTCCTCAATGTCAAAGGGGTAGCGCAGCGAACAACGAGCAGAAAACGCTGATTCGGACACTATCTTCTTGTGGCTGGCTAACGCAGCGGACAAGTAGAACGCGTAGTCCGTTTAGTTCGCCTCTTCTTAACAACCCTTCTCTCCTTTTTTCTGCTCCGTTTGGTTGAATTGGCACGCTTGATCGTCGGCACCTTGCGCATATTCACCGTACTGAAGCTGTCGCTATTGATAGTAGCCCGTCGGCTTCCAGGAGGAGGAGGGGATTGTGTGTAATTCAACTTGCCCTGCTCATCGTACCATTTATACATGGCGGCCTGAGCAGACAATGCCGGGAGAAGCAGAAGAGGGCCGAAGATTAATCCTAAGTAGTAGTTACGCCTATCCATGAAGCGTGATTCCTGTGTCACAGATCCATGTCAATTACCTTACTATTTTTAGGTATTTATGACAAACGAATATTATTCCCAAGCAACAGAAAGCATGACTTAGCTGTTTACAGTCACTACCCAAGTCTCTACTTTTTCCTGGATTTGGAACGCTTGGATTTAGTCTTTTTCACCGCAGTTTTTTTGCCGGATGAAACCTTTGCCGTCACTTTTTTCAACCCGGTGTTCTTGGGAGTCCTCTTTTTGGCCACTCCCTTTTTGTTGGCCGTCTTCTTTGCTTTTGCTTTTGCTTTTGCTTTTGCTTTTGCACGTTTTTTTACCGCTTTGCCACGCTGCCGTACAGCTGATCGATCGGACTTGGCCGATACCTTGCCGCGTTTCTTGGCACTACCGGTTGTGCCTTTTGCCTGTTTCCCGGGTGACGGCCTTGAAGCAGCCTTTTTTGTCGCGACCTTCTTCTTTTCAGCCACTTCAGATTTCAGTGTCTTCTTTTTGCTTAGCTTCTTCTTGCTTGGTTGCTTTTTTACCGGCTTTTTCTGCGCTGTCCGATGAGTGCTTGATTTCTTTTTAGCCGCGCGTGACTTTGCCGCAGTCCGTGTGCTCGACTTCTTTTTGGAAGCCTTTTTCTTAACCACTTGCCTGGCTGCCGGCTTTTTTTTGCTTGTCTGCTTTCTGGCCGCCTGTTTCGTTTCCGCCTTCTTTCGGGTCGCCTTTTTTTTCACTACCTTGTTCGGAGCAGGAACCTTGTCCTTCTTCTCCCGGCTTGCAACAGACACAGGAGCCACTGTCTCTTCAGCGGATCGGGCAGATGCTTCTTCAAGTACCGGGCTCTTATCGCTCTCCTCTGTACGCTTCTCGGCTACCGGCTGAGCTTCAATCGAGGCATCCTGACCGGATTGCCGGCTTCCTTCATCGATCGTCTTGCAGATAAGCTGGAAAACCTGATGGATCTCGCCATTGCCGTCGATCTTGACCAATTTATCCTGCTTCCCATAGTGGGTGATCAGGGGTGATATCAGATGGTCGAAGACGTGAATTCGACTGCTGACCGTCTCTTCGTTGTCATCCGACCTTTGGTGCAGGCGTCCACCACAAACATCACACACACCGTCAACAACTGGAGGGTTCCTATAGATGTTGTAGAGCAGTCCGCAACTGCGGCAGGTGCGCCGCCCCACCAGACGCTCCATGAGGGTGTCTGTCTCAATATCGATCAGCAGAATCAGATCTAAGGGTTGATTGATCTCGATCATCAGTTCATCGAGGGTCAGTGCCTGCAGGAGATTTCTGGGAAAGCCGTCCAGTACGAAACCATCCTGGAGTTCACTTTTCAGCAACCGCTCACGGAGCAGTGCCAGGACTATATCCTCAGTTACCACCCTGCCGGCATCCTGCAGTTCTTTTACTTCGAGACCCAGTGGCGTCCGCTTCAGCACAGCATTCTTCACCAGCTCGCCCGTCATCACTGGGGATAGGCCGTATTTATTAGCCAGCAGGTCTGTCTGTGTCCTCTTACCCGACCCCGGTGCCCCCAGTATTACAATTCGCATCCCCTGATATCTCCAACGCTACAAAAAAAAGTTGTTTTTCCTTTTATTACAGCCATTTAAGCTGGACCTCATAGACATCTACGATATTTTTTCGCTTAATCGGGCCACCGCCGCTACAGGTACTCTTCATGCTTAATTCCACTGTCAGATCCCTTTGTCGGGTGCATCAATTAAGAAAATCCATGGCTCCATCCAAGTTTTGCATTAGCCGCCAGCCGTGAGCTTGGGTAAGCTAATCCAAGATTTCCCGCAAAGTCAACGGACTTTGTGTACTAAACAGATCAATTAGATTATTCTTCTCTGCCTCATGCAGCGACCTAATGCAGAGTGGCCTTCATGCCTGAAATTCCAGATATAACAGAATCTGAACACTGGATCATCGAAACCACGTTGACAGAGCGTTACGGAGGTAAGGTTGAAACCCAGATTGCAGATGCCGAGATACGCCTGATGCCCTCCGATCGAGAGCTATCGAGCTGTCCGGTAATCTATTGGAATCAAGAGGACTGCAATTTCATTGTTTTCAAAACCGGCAACCGTAAATACCGCTGCCAGTTTTTCTACCGGGGCTATCAACAGTATGGCACCGGTGTCGACGAATACGACGACCTCACTGAATGCATCGTCTCCCTGCTGCAGGCCCAGGCCGATCATGCGGCAAGAGAGAGAGGTGACCTATAGAGGTCATTGATACCTACCCGGATTTTTAAATAGATATCAATAAACTAAGGGGATCATACTAAATGACTGCTAAAAATGCCTTCTATGCCCAATCGGGCGGGGTCACCGCGGTGATCAATGCCTCCGCTTGCGGGGTTATCGAAACCGCCCGCCAACACCCCGACAAGATTGCCAATGTCTACGCCGGACGCAATGGCATCATAGGCGCGCTTACCGAAGACCTGATCGATACCAGCGCCGAATCGGCTGAGGATATCGCTGCTCTCAAACACACGCCTTCCGGTGGTTTCGGGTCGTGCCGTTTCAAGCTGAAGAGCCTGGAAGACAATAAAAGGGAATACGAACGCCTGATTGAGATTTTCAAGGCCCACAATATCGGCTACTTCTTCTACAACGGTGGTGGCGACTCGGCCGACACCTGCTATAAAGTCTCCCAGCTGTCTGAAAAAATGGGGTTTCCGGTACAGGCGATTCATGTACCCAAGACGGTTGACAACGACCTGCCGATTACCGACAACTGCCCGGGTTTCGGTTCGGTAGCCAAGTATATCGCCGTCTCCACACTGGAGGCCTCTTACGATGTTCGCTCAATGGCTGCCACATCGACCAAGATATTCGTGATCGAAGTCATGGGCCGCCACGCCGGTTGGATCGCCGCTGCCGGCGGCTTGGTTGAGGATAACGGCATACCGGTTGTCATTCTCTTCCCAGAGGTGGAGTTCAATCAGGAGAAGTTCCTCGCCAAGGTCGACGCCAAGGTCAAGGAACACGGCTACTGCTCGATTGTGGTCTCGGAGGGCTGTCACTGGCCAGATGGTAAATTTCTTGCCGAACAGGGTACCCGCGACGCTTTCGGCCACGCCCAGCTGGGCGGCGCCGCCCCCGTGGTCGCCAACATGATCAAAGACGCCCTGGGCTACAAATTCCACTGGGCTGTGGCCGACTACCTGCAACGGGCCGCCCGTCACCTTGCATCGGCCTCTGATGTCGAGCAAGCCTATGCCTTGGGCAAGGCGGCAGTGGAGAAGGCATTGGAGGGTAAAAACTCCATCATGCCCACAGTGGTACGCGAGTCTTCCAGCCCATACAAATGGAGTATTGGCGAAGCCCCTCTGAGTGAGGTGGCGAATGTTGAAAAAATGATGCCGATGGAGTTCATCACTGATGACGGATTCGGCATCACGGCCGCCTGCAAGGAGTACCTCTATCCCCTGATCAAGGGCGAGGCTTATCCTCCCTACACTGAAAACGGCATGCCAGACTATGTCACTATGAAGGGTGTGGCGGTACCAAGGAAACTGGATAGCTTTGAACTTTAATCTAAATCAATAGGGGCTTAAAAGCCCCTTTTTTTGTGCGCCCAACCCTGCCAGAATGGTCTGCTGATCGAAACCGGCCTGACCGGACCACGTCATGGCACAGGTGGTGTAAATGAATTGTTACCAGAACCCATTTCGTCTATCTCATTGGAGGATGTATAAGTGAACACAGAACTAATCTTCGCCCTAGCCTGTGCGGTTGCCGCGCTTGCCTATGGCTTCCTATCCGTAAAATGGATACTTGCGCAGCCTGAAGGCAACGAGAAGATGCGAGAGATAGCCGGCGCCGTACAGGAAGGTGCCAAGGCCTACCTCAACCGCCAATACACCACCATCGGTATCGTAGGCGTAATCCTGTTCGTCATACTCTGGTACTTCCTCGGAACCGCGACCGCGATCGGTTTTGCCATTGGCGCCGTCTTCTCAGGTCTTGCCGGCTACATCGGCATGCACATTTCCGTTCGCTCCAATCTGCGCACGGCCCAGGCCGCCGACAACGGCATCAACGCGGCTCTGCAGATCGCCTTTCGCGGCGGCGCCATCACCGGCCTGCTGGTTGTCGGACTAGGACTGTTGGGTGTGGCCGGTTACTACGCCATTCTCATCGCCATGGGGGTCGAGGATCCTCTGCATCCCCTGGTCGGCCTGGCCTTTGGCGGTTCGTTGATCTCCATCTTCGCCCGACTTGGTGGCGGTATCTTTACCAAAGGCGCCGATGTGGGCGCCGATATCGTAGGCAAGGTCGAGGCGGGCATCCCCGAGGATGACCCCCGCAACCCCGCGGTTATCGCCGATAACGTGGGTGATAACGTGGGCGACTGCGCCGGCATGGCAGCCGATCTGTTCGAAACCTACGCGGTTACCGTGGTTGCAACCATGCTGCTCGGCGGTCTGCTGATGGCCGATGCCGGTACAGCACCGATACTCTATCCGCTTGTATTGGGCGGTGTCTCCATCATCGCGTCTATCGTCGGTACCTTCTTTGTCAAGGCAAAGGATACGGACACCAACGTCATGCCCGCTCTTTATAAGGGTTTGATCGTAGCCGGTCTCCTCGCCGCCATCGCCTTCTACTTCGCCACTGACATGATCATGGACGGAGTCGGCGGTTTCAACACCATGCAGCTGTTCGGTGCTGCCATGATCGGTCTGGTTCTGACCGCTGCGATGGTAGTGATTACCGAATACTACACCTCTACCGAGTTCTCGCCAGTGCGTCAGATTGCCCAAGCCTCCACCACAGGTGACGGCACCAATGTCATCGCCGGCCTGGGCATCTCCATGAAGTCCACAGCTGCGCCTGTGATTGCGGTGTGTGCCGCAATCTGGGGTTCATACGACCTGGCCGGACTCTACGGCATCGCCATTGCGGCGACCGCCATGCTCTCCATGACCGGTATCATCGTTGCACTGGATGCCTATGGCCCGATCACGGACAACGCCGGCGGTATCGCCGAGATGGCGGAACTGGATGAGAAGATCCGCAATATCACCGATCCCTTGGATGCCGTGGGCAATACCACCAAGGCCGTCACCAAGGGCTATGCCATCGGATCGGCCGGTTTGGCCGCCCTGGTGCTGTTCGCCGACTTCACCAGCACCCTGGAGCACGCAGGCAAGACCATCAGCTTTGAACTTTCCGATCCAGCGGTATTGATCGGTCTCTTCATTGGCGGCCTTGTCCCCTACCTGTTCGGTTCCATGGCCATGGAAGCGGTTGGCAAAGCCGCCGGCGGCATCGTCAACGAAGTGCGTCGCCAGTTCCGGGAAAAACCTGGCATCATGGATCACAGCGAGAAACCGGACTACGGACGCGCTGTGGACTTGCTGACCAAAGCGGCCATCAAGGAGATGATCATCCCATCGCTGCTGCCGGTATTGATGCCGATCGTAGTAGCCCTCGGCATCGGGTGGCTGATGGGCGGTGACGCCGGCGCCAAGGCGCTGGGCGGCCTGTTGATCGGCACCATCGTCACCGGCCTGTTCGTCGCCATCTCCATGACCGCCGGTGGCGGCGCCTGGGATAACGCCAAGAAGTACATCGAAGACGGCAACCACGGTGGTAAGGGTTCGGATGCCCATAAGGCGGCGGTCACCGGCGACACTGTAGGCGACCCCTACAAGGATACCGCCGGTCCTGCGGTCAATCCGCTGATCAAGATCATCAATATCGTTGCCCTGCTGATCGTACCTATTCTCTAGTCGAGACCGCAGAGTCAATTCACCAGGGGGAGCTTCGGCTCCCCTTTTTTCGTAACGGCCCATACCTGTTCGTACGGATAACTGACACAAAATTCACAAACCGTTAATGGGCGCCAATCACCGCAGACTAAAACAAACGCCATACCCGGACAAAAAACCGTTGATCCGCATCTCCTGAATTGAGGTAATTGACGTTCAAGGCTGCCGTAAAAATTGCTTTATCACTCATCTGACCCGGAAGCGCCTGTGTAGCCTGATTAGATGCAGAAACCCGGATAATTCCACAATCCCACTGTGGACATCAGTTTGAATATTTAGCAATCTCACACTGGCTTTGGGCTAGACACCCGACGAGGTTATCCGTAATCTTCACACCTCACACGAATTCCGGCCCGCCTGCCGGAAATAATCAGCTACGATCAACCGCAAGGGTCTCAAATATGAATCTGGACCGAGTCTCCTCAGGAAAGAATATTCCTGATGAAATCAATGTCATTATCGAAATCCCGTCCAACGCCGATCCGGTAAAATATGAGGTGGACAAGGAGACAGGCGCCATGTTTGTCGACCGCATCCTGCGCACCGCCATGCACTATCCGGCCAACTACGGGTATATTCCACACACGCTTTCTGACGATGGAGACCCCTGTGACGTGATGGTGCCCACCGCTTTCCCGTTGATCCCTGGCTCAGTGATCCGCTGCCGCCCGGTAGCCGTTTTGAAAATGACCGATGAATCCGGTGATGACGCCAAGGTCGTTGCGGTGCCGGCGGATGACGTTTCAAGTCGTTGGAGACATGTCAAATCGGCGGACGACATGCCTGAGGAACTGATGGAACGCATTGCCCACTTCTTCGAACATTACAAGGACCTCGATGAGGGTAAATGGGTACGTGTTAAGGGCTGGGAAGGTGCCGAGGCCGCCAAAGAGGAGGTCACCAACTCGGTACAGATGTACAAAGACGCACCGGAAAAACCGAACTTCTAAGCCATGAAGGGCCGTTCATGGCTAACTATACTCCCCTATGTCCTGGTACCGCAGCGAGGAAGTAGCACGCGATGAAAATCTGCATTCTCTCTGACAGCCACGATCATATTCCCTTGCTGGAAGCAGCTGTTGAGGCGGCCAAGGCCGAGGAGGCGGAAGCGGTTGTACACTGTGGCGATGTGGTCGCGCCGAGCACGCTACACTGCCTGGACAAGTTTGACTTGCCGGTACATGTCATCCATGGCAACAATAGCGGTGATCTCTATACCCTGGGGCGGCTTGCAAGCCGGGATGAGAACAACATTCACTACCACGGCATGGATGCCGCGGTCGAATTGGCAGGGCGTAATATCTTTCTCGTCCACTATCCCCACTATGCAAGGGCCATGGCTGCAACCGGTGACTGGGACCTGGTCTGTTGCGGTCATAGCCATAAATTAAAGATTGAGCGACTCGTGAATATCAAAGGCAGTGTCACCCATTTGGTCAATCCCGGTACGATTGGTGGTGTCGGTAAATCACCGGCAACCTATGTCATGGCAGACCTGGAGAATATGACCTTTGAATCGCGAGAGGTTTCTAAGCAGATTGAGCTTGACGCTGGACAATAGGGCCTGTCAGCACTGGTTCAGATCGGCTCTGTTTAGCCGGAAAAGCGCCAATCAAGGCGCACCCCAAGGGCACTTCCTTCGGGGCGCGAGGAGAGTCGTTTGGTAATTCAAACTCTGTTGTCTATGAACGACAGGAGCACCCATGACTGATTTCACTCATTTCAATGCCGCCGGTGAGGCTCATATGGTCAATGTCGGGGACAAGCCATCGACCAGGCGCAGGGCCATCACAGAGGGCCGTATCACCATGCAACCCGAAACCCTGCGGATGATTCTGGCAGGCAGCCATAAAAAGGGAGACGTGCTCGGTGTCGCCCGCATCGCCGGCATTATGGCCGCCAAGAGAGCGCCGGAACTGATTCCCCTATGCCACCCGCTTTCACTGACCAAGGTTGAGATCGACCTTCGTCCCGATGAGAGCGAGAATGCAATCCACTGCCATACCCACGTGGAAAACGTAGGCCAGACCGGTGTTGAAATCGAAGCCTTGTGCGCGACCCAGATCACCCTCCTGACTATCTATGACATGTGCAAGGCCGTTGACAGGGGCATGATAATCAGCGACATTCGGCTGACGGAAAAGAGCGGGGGAAAGTCGGGCGAGTGGAAAAAAACCGACTAAAGTTAAAAACAATCCTGCCGCACTAAGTTGTACGGCTGCGTGATCCCTGTCACAATGCCGGGATTTTCTGTTGTCAAATCAGACATTACTCGCAGGCATAGGGAAGCAGTTATGAGCAAATTCGTAGAATGGTCCGACGCACTCAGTGTCGGCATTGAAGAAATCGATGAACAGCACAAGATGCTCGTCGAGCTCGTCAACAAGATGCATGAAGCCATTCATCAACGCCATGGCAGTGATGTAGTGAAGAGTATCCTGGGTGATCTGGCTGACTACACGAGGATCCATTTTGCGGTTGAAGAGAGCTTGATGCGAATCCTCAACTACCCTGGTTATGAAGACCATAAAGAGATACATGAAGAGCTGCTCCAGTCCGTGGCAGACCTGCAAGAAAAGGTAGCCACCGGCAAGACCGCCATCGGTTTTGAGCTGATGCACTTTCTCAAGACCTGGCTGACCAAGCACATCATGGAAGAGGACATGCAATATAGCGGCTTTTTCATCAAGGCAGGCGCTCAACCCAGGTTGAGCAAAAAATCCTGGATCCAGCGACTCTGGAGCAGCTGACCCAAACAAAACAGCCGCCATGGCATTTCGAGACCTAGGGCCTGTTAACACTAATCCAATCGGCTCTGTTGTGTCTGAAAATGCGCCAATCAAGGCGCGAGGAGTGAGGTTTGGTGATTCCAAATGAGTGACGAGCAACGCCGAGTGGCGCATTTTCAGGCACAACCCGAAGGGCTGGGGCTGTTTTTCCACCCAGCGGCGTTATCATTCGCTCATTTAGCACGGCTAAACCTCGCTCATTCTGCCTTGCTGGGTAAAAAAACAGCTCCAGCAGAGTCGATTGGATTAGTGTTAACAGGCCCTAGTAGCAATGCCATGAATCCCTATTATCACCGGGCCCATTTCCTGAAAAGTGCGGCCCGACTTTCCCAATCCCCGACAGACAGCGGTTTCGAGGTGGCTTTTGCCGGACGCTCCAATGCCGGAAAATCCAGTGCCCTGAACGCCTTATGCGGACAGAAATCTCTGGCACGAACCAGTAAAACACCGGGCAGGACCCAACTTCTGAATTTCTTCTCTTTGGACAGCGACCGTCGCCTGGTAGACCTGCCGGGCTATGGCTATGCCAAGGTCGCGGAATCGATTAAAAAAGAGTGGCAAAAGACACTGGCACACTACATCGAACAACGGCAATGTCTCAGGGGCATGATTTTGTTGATGGATATCCGTCATCCGCTGACAGCATTCGATCTGCAGATGTTGCAATGGAATACCTACCATGGCCTACCGACACACATCCTCCTGACCAAGGCCGACAAACTCAAGACCGGCGCTGCCAAAAACACGCTGTTGAAGGTCAAAAAGGAACTCGGTGATCGCCCAGAGATCTCAGTCCAATACTTCTCCGCATTGAAAAAACAGGGCATTGACGAGTGTCACCGGGTGCTGGACCTATGGTTCGAACTGGAATCAGACCCAAACACCCATCCATCCCGTTGACCACTGGCAGCTTTAAAAAAAGAAAGCCCCATCAGCCTAAGGGGAAAGACTGACGGGGCCGGATCTTCCCGGATGGGGTCACCGGGAAGGATGGGTCGCAAAGGGAGGAAAAGCGACCCTCGTCGTACGACTTACAGCTAGATAGACTGGTGATTTTATATAAAGTTCAATGCGCTTGATCCCAGTTGTCGCCGACCCCCACATCCACCAGCAAGGGCACTGCCAAACTGGCCGCCATCTCCATATAATTCGCAATAATGTCCTTTGCTTCAATGACATAGGATTCCTCGACCTCCAGCACCAGTTCATCATGAACCTGCATAAGAAGTCGCGCGGGCGGCGTGCTGGCCTCTATCCAAGCGTCTACAGCCAACATGGCGCGTTTGATGATATCAGCCGCACTCCCCTGCATCGGTGCATTGATCGCCGTACGCTCCGCCGCCGTCCTGCGTTGATGATTTTTCGCGTTGATATCAGGCAGGTAAAGCCGGCGGCCGAAAAGGGTCTCGACATAACCCTGATCATGGGCCAGTTCCCGCGTCCGATCCATGAATGCCTGCACTCCGGGGTAGCGTTTGAAATAGAGATCCACATAGGCCTGGGCTGCGTTTCTCTCAATGCCCAACTGACGCGCCAGACCAAATGCGGACATGCCGTAGATCAAACCGAAGTTGATCGCCTTGGCAGAGCGCCGCTGCTCCGCAGTCACACGATCCAGCGGCTCGTCGAAAACCTCCGCCGCAGTAGCCCGATGGATATCCTTGCCTTCGGAAAATGCCCGTAGAAGCCCTTCATCCCCTGACAGATGGGCCATGATCCTCAACTCTATCTGGGAGTAGTCCGCTGCCAGCATCTTCCAGCCCGGTTGCGCTACAAATGCCCGGCGAATGCGCCTGCCCGCCTCTGAGCGTACTGGAATATTCTGCAGATTTGGGTCGGTGGAGGAGAGTCGTCCCGTTGCGGCCACCGCCTGATGGTATGAGGTGTGGACACGGCCGGTCTGCGGATTGACCATCTCAGGCAGTTTGTCCGTATAGGTCGACTTGAGCTTGGAGAGACCACGATGCTCAAGAATCACAGCCGGCAGCTCATGCCCCCGTTCCGCCAATTCGACCAACACCGATTCCGCCGTTGAGGGTGCCCCCTTGGGTGTCTTTGCAATCACCGGGAGTTCCAGTTCGCTGAAGAAGACCTCCCCAATCTGCTTCGGTGAACCCAAATTGAAACTGTGGCCGGCAAGGGAATAGGCCTTCTGTTCGAGTTGGTGCATGCTCTTTGCCAACTCATCGCTCTGCTTGCGCAACATACTGCTGTCGATAGCCACACCGGTTCGCTCCATCCTCGATAACACCGGAATCAACGCCACCTCAAGTTCCGTCAACAATGATGTTAGTAAAGGCTCACTTTCAAATTTCGGCCTGAAATAATCATGCAGGCGAAGGGTAATATCCGCATCTTCAGCCGCATATGGGGCGGCTAACTCCAGATCAATTTGATTAAAGGTCAACTGCTTCTTGCCTTTGCCGGCTATCGTCTCAAAGTGGATTGTCTCATGTTGCAGATAGCGCTTGGCCATGGAGTCCATGTCATGCCGTGTAGCCGTGGAATCAAGCACGTAGGATTCGAGCATGGTGTCATACGCAATACCTTGCATATCGACGCCGTAACGGGCCAATACACTCATATCGTATTTCAGATTTTGACCGACCTTTTTCAGCTTTGGATTCTCTAAAAGCGGCTTCAAGTGAGTAAGCACTAACTCACGTGACAGCTGCTTTGGCGCACCCGGATAGTCGTGGCCGACAGGGACATACGCTGCCTCGCCAGGGCATACCGCAAATGAGAGCCCAACCAGTTCGGCCTGCATATAGTCGAGACTGGTGGTTTCCGTATCGAAGGCGAACAAGCCATGGGCCTCCAGCTGCGCGATCCATCTTTTCAACGCCGGCTCACTCAACACTGTCTCGTAGTTTACAGAGGTTTGTTCCGCTGCCTGCTGTTGCTCATCCGTTTCCACGTCATCCAGGGTTGAGAGCAGGCGGTTCGATCCCATCCATTGATAGTGACGCCGTAATTCAGCACTGTCCCGCTCAACCGGCTGGTAATCAGTTGGGCCCATTTCAAGGCTGACGTCGAGCTTTATGGTTGCCAGTTCACGGGAGAGCGGCAGTTGAGCCAGACTGGCGCGCAGATTCTCGCCGATCTTACCCTTGATCTCATCCGCATGAGTGATCAGATTATCCAGGGTGCCGTAGGTATTCAGCCACTTTGCCGCGGTTTTAGGACCACACTTCGGAACACCCGGTATATTATCGACCGTGTCACCCACCAGGGCCAGGTAGTCAATAATCTGGTCGGGCCTGACACCGAACTTGTCCATCACCCCCGCCATATCGGTGGTGGTCTCTGACATGGTGTTGATCAGCGTGACGTGTTCATTCACCAGCTGTGCCATATCCTTGTCACCCGTGGAAATCATAGTCTCTATGCCCTGTTCCGTGGCCTGTCGCGCCAAGGTGCCGATCACATCGTCCGCCTCGACCCCGGGTACGACCAGCATCGGCAAGCCCATCGCCCGAATGATCGCATGCAGAGGCTCAATCTGGCCGCGCAGATCGTCCGGCATAGGGGGGCGATTGGCCTTATACTCCGGATAAATCTCATTTCTGAAACTGCCGCCGGGGGCATCGAATACGACCACCATGTAGTCAGGATCGAAATCGCTGATCAACCGACGCAGCATGTTCAGTACGCCGACAATCGCACCTGTTGGTTCACCATGTGAGTTACTGAGGTCGGGCAGGGCATGATAGGCGCGAAACAGGTAGGAGGAGCCATCGACCAGGACAAATGGGGATGATTTAGACATAAGCAGCGGAAAATCCATATAAAATTTTGCTTGAAGATAGTAGCTAAATCAGACCCTTTTGTCGCCAGTTTCACAAACCTGCAGAGTGGCCGCACTATGACCTACTATTTTTCTTGGTCTTTCTGAAAATCTGATCTATCTTTTTAGAGCATGGACTCAATCGAGCCCCTAAAACTATAAATGCATAAAGCTACAACGAACGACCATCACCACTGGAGACGACCATGCCCGAAATGAACCCAATGGCTGTCGAGAACAGCAACACACCGGAAGGTTTCGATGAGTGGACCGAAGAGCAGGCGATTGCCCTGGCTTCGGAAGAAAACATCGAGTTAACTGATGCGCATTGGGAGATGATCCATTTCCTGCGCCACCACTGCGAAGAGCATGGCACCACCTGCAGCGCCAGACTGGTGCTTAAGGCGATGACAACACAAGTCAAGGATCGAGGCGGCAAAAGATATCTCTATACGCTCTTTCCAAGGGGCCCGGTAGTCCAAGCGTGTAAGATTGCCGGTATTCCACTGCCACCCTACTCATTGGACCTTTCCTTCGGCAGTGTACACTGACAAAATTCTCAACACTTAAGCTTACAAGGGGCGAGCAGCCCCTTTTTTAATGCCAATCCGTTAACAGTACCTGCCAACTATTCCTCAAGATGTGGCCGCTTCGGTCGCAAACGAAGGAAACCAATAGATCCGGAACGATAATCACACCAAATAAACAGGGACAATAATAAGTCGGTACAGATTACCATGCTCAATTCACACTGCTTCAGATTGGATGCAGCGGATGAGGCCAATGAATGGCATACCCAGGCAACGGAACTGCTGATTCGTTACAACATTCCCATTACACCTGTTTGTTATCATGTTGCCTATGAGTATGCCACTCAGCGTCATGGCGAATTAACACGAATAGTCGATGCCCAGCTGAACAAAACCGGCCATCTGGACAGCCACTTTCTGTTTCATTTGTTTGAAAGTTTCTGCCTCGAGGGGGCTGAAAACGACAAACTGGACGATCACCTGGCTGACCTGCACAATCTACTATTCAAGGTTCTCGAAGGGGTGACAAACAACTGTAGCCAAACCGATCTCTTCAGCGAGACCTTGCTGAATCAGAGCCATGCCTTGGATGCCAATCCCAGTCTCGAAGATCTGCGCGGCATAGCACAAACCTTGATGCAGGCAACCGCGCAAGCCATGCAAAACAATCGCATGTTGCAAGATCACCTTGAGTCGGCCGAAGAGCAGAGTCTGTCACTGCAATCCGAAGTGAAAAAGCTACGCGATGAGATATCCACTGACGCGCTGACAGGATTGTTCAATCGGCGTGCGCTCAACAAACGTATGCTCGAACTGGTCGAGGCGCACAACGGTGCATCCACCCCTTTTTCCATTCTGATGCTCGATATTGACCATTTCAAACAGTTCAATGACAACTTCGGTCATGTGATCGGGGATGAAGTTATCCGTCGTGTCGGACTGATCATGAGAGACCAGTTGCGGGATGTGGACTTTCCCGCGCGCTATGGTGGAGAGGAGTTCACCGTGCTTCTGCCGGAAACGGATATCACCGATGCAATGAATGTCGCTGAAACGATCCACCAGTCGGTTGCGAAGCTGATACTGATTAAAAGAAGCACAAAAGAGAAACTGCCATCGGTTACGGTTTCGGTGGGCGCTGCCAGCTATCGCCGGGGAGACAGTCCCGAAACCCTGCTCGAACGTGCTGATCAGGCCCTCTATCAGGCCAAAGAGGGGGGGAGAAACCGGATAGTCAGCGAAGCGGAAATCACCTATATGTGACCCCCTCACCTACACCAGCGAGCGATATCGGCTTTAAGCTGTTTCATATGCCGCGCACGCGCTTGATCGCTCAGATAACGTCGCTCACCGTCATTGCCTAAATTATAGATACCTCTAGCCCGAAGATGGGAATTGTAACGGTCTTTGGCACGCACGCAGTTCTGCTTGCGTTTTTTCCGCTCAGCCAGTTGTTTCTGCTTTGCCTCTTTCTTCTCCGCACGCTCCTCTGCATAGACATCCAGCATGCGCTGCATCTCCATCTGCCTGTCATGTTGTCCCGCCGTTGGCTGAGGACTCTGCTGTTCCCTGATCCTTATCTCTGTGGACTCCCCCGTCACCGGCCGGTCACTGAAGTGCACACGTCCCTGCTCATCCACCCATTTATAGACCTCCGCCTGCAGTTGTAAGCCCGCCATCAACAGTACTAACAGCAGGGATTGCGTAAACAGCCGTGGTAATTTACTTTTTATATCCAACATCTGAGCAGCTCCTTGCAGATATATCTATCACCCTCGTGTCTTTACCATTCCGCTTGTGGCGCGTACTGGTTACATCGCCAGCTTAGGGCCAGTCTACCTCAATGATGACATGTATCGTACTGAATGACTCGTTCTGAATTGAGCATTTGTGAATGGGGATTATACCCTTCCATATACGGCTTTCTGAACTAACGGGATGATGAGAATTGAAGCGGATATAAAAAAAGGGCGCCGAAGCGCCCTTAAAGGGAGGATCATCCAACAGATGTTTTACAAGCCTGAACCCCGGTTTCCGGTGAACTCAGGATAGGCCTCCAGTCCACACTCGCCGAGATCGACACCTTCGTACTCTTCCTCTTCGCTGACCCTGATACCCATCACAACCTTAAGGATCAGCCATACCACGAGGCTGGCGACGAACGTCCAGGCAAAGATTACTCCCAAACCGAGTAACTGCGGTCCGATTGAGGCATCGCTATTGGTCAGAGGAACCGCAATCAAGCCCCACATGCCGACCACGCCATGCACCGATATAGCGCCCACCGGGTCGTCGATCTTGATCTTGTCCATTGTGATGATGGAGAAGACCACAAGCAGGCCGCCAACAGCGCCGATCAGGGTTGCTTCCAAAGGAACCGGTGTCAACGGCTCGGCAGTGATTGCCACGAGACCTGCCAACGCACCGTTGAGTGCCATGGTCAGATCCGCTTTACCAAACAGCGCACGCGCGGTAAGCAGCGCCGCCACTACACCGCCGGCTGCGGCTGCATTGGTGTTGACGAAAACT
Organism: Candidatus Thiodiazotropha sp. LNASS1; assembly: GCF_964212655.1. Lineage (NCBI taxonomy): Bacteria > Pseudomonadati > Pseudomonadota > Gammaproteobacteria > Chromatiales > Sedimenticolaceae > Candidatus Thiodiazotropha > Candidatus Thiodiazotropha sp. LNASS1. Next base: position 2,893,940 of record NZ_OZ156465.1, read on the forward strand.
GCGGCGACAGCATTGGCTTCGCCGATATCGGAGATTTTCAGCTCGGAACCACCATTGAAGCCAAACCAGCCCAGCCACAGGATGAATGTACCCAACGTGGCCAATGGCAGGTTGGCACCGGGTATGGCATTGACTCGGCCATCGGCAGTGTACTTGCCTTTACGGGCTCCCAGCAGAATGACGCCAGCCAGGGCTGCTGCGGCGCCACAGAGGTGTACCACACCGGAGCCGGCAAAATCGCTGAAACCGGCAGCGTCCAGGAACCCGCCACCCCATTTCCAGTAACCCTGCAGCGGATAGATGACACCGGTCATTACCACGGCAAACAGCAGGAAGGCCCAGAGCTTCATCCGCTCGGCCACGGCACCGGAAACGATGGACATGGCGGTGGCGACGAAGACCACCTGGAAGAAGAAATCAGACATACCGGAATAGTAGGTCTCGCCATTGCTGGCCAGCACATCTTCGACACTGTTGTCGCCACCGAACATAAAGCTCAGGTCAAGCGCCGGAAAATAGCCATTGCCGTCTCCCGGATACATAATGTTGTAGCCCATCAACATATACATGATGCAGGCGATGGCGAACAGGGCGACGTTTTTGGTCAGGATTTCAGCGGTATTCTTGGCTCGCACCAAACCGGCCTCGAGCATGGCGAAACCAGCCGCCATCCACATGACAAGCGCGCCGGATACCAGAAAGTAGAAGGTATCCAGTGCGTAACTGAGTTGTGTAATCGCTTCCACGATACTCTCCAAATAAAAGTTGCTAGTGAGTTACAGCGCTTCGGGACCGGTTTCACCGGTACGCACACGAACGACCTGTTCCACGTCAGTGACGAAGATCTTGCCGTCACCGATCTTGCCGGTCTTGGCGGCATTGGAGATCGCTTCCACAACCTGATCGACAATGTCGTCATCGACGGCGATCTCGACCTTGATCTTGGGTAGGAAATCGACCACGTACTCCGCACCGCGGTAGAGTTCGGTGTGTCCCTTCTGACGCCCAAAACCCTTGACTTCGGTGACCGTGATACCTGCCACACCCACTTCCGACAAAGCTTCGCGGACATCATCAAGCTTGAACGGCTTAATGATTGCTGAAACCATTTTCATCTGATTGCTCCTCGTATAGCCCGCAACAGAACGGGCTGTACATCAAATAGTTAACTCAAGCCGACTTGTCTTAGAAGCCTTTGCTCCAAGAGATGAAGAACCGCATATCGGAATCTTCACCGGCAGCGTCCGTATCATCGAGGTCGGTATCGGAGACGCTCAGGGTAACGTCGCCGAAATCACCGGTGGCCTTGGTCAGGTCGACCTGATAATGGGTGTAGTCCTCTAAATCATCATCGCCATCGCCGTCCGGTTCGACGAAACCGACCGTCAGGCCGATGGAGAAGTCCTGCGGCAGGTCAAAGCTGGCGCCCAGGTAGTAGTAGAGATCCTCTTCGATAACCTCGACAGCATCCTCTGCAGAGAAGACATAGTTGAGACCGGCAGTGAGAAACTGCCAGCTGCCACTCACGGCAAGCTCGGTGAAATCAGATTCCGCGTCGCTTGAATAGGCGTAATGGATCAGGCCGACATCATAGCCGAAGTCACCCACCTCGCCGGCGTAACCGCCATACAGGTCGAGCTCATAATCGTCCCAGGCCTCCGACAGCCAGGTACCTGCATAGAGACCCGACTCGCCAGACCAATCGAAACCACCGGACAATGCGGTGCTGTTGCCTGTCTGGGTCAAACCACGCCAGATGTAGTTACTGGTAACACCGATATTGGTGCTGACTTCCGCCGCAGCGATGGACGATAGCCCTAACAGCGCAACGCCACAGGCCTGGGCAAGACGGTTCATCTTCATCGTTATACTTCCTCTTAATCAATTAGAAACATGGGTTAATCAGTCAACTCGACTCATAGCTTGACGAGGCGAAACTACTGCAGTCTTTTCAGACTTCGTGCCAACTTTTCCAACCTGTTGAAATTGCAGGAAATACCCAATAATTGGTAGTCAGGATACTGATCGGCTCACATGGCCGTGCATGGTTTGTGATCACAACCGATCCCCTTGCACCAGACCCGTGCACCGGCTTGGTGCGAAATGATCGGATCGATATATCAGCCGGTGGATCGATGAAACAGTGCTGTACCGTCTATTCATCGTTGTAAGGGGAATCACACCACAAAGACTATCCAATGCCGCTACCTCTTTCGCTGGACAAAGGAATCGTCACTGGCTATTGTCTGCCGCATGATTGATCCGAAACTTATCGATGAATTGACGACCCGGCTCTCCGCGACAATGCCCAGCGGTATCCAGGCATTACAGGCCGATGTGGCAAAAAATATACGCGCCACCCTGGAGTCCGGACTTGCCAGGCTCGACCTGGTGACCCGCGAGGAGTTTGAGGTTCAGCAGGCGGTTCTGGCACGTACACGTGAGAAGCTTGAGCGGCTGGAGATACAGATCAAGGAGCTGGAGGATAAAACCGGCTAGCGCTTTATCAGCATCGGACCGAACGCTATTCCAAGGAAGGAATTTATGTCACTCGCTATTCTCTATTCCCGCGCCCAAGAGGGCGTACAAGCACCCCTGGTCACCGTCGAGGTCCACCTCTCCAACGGCCTTCCGGGCCTCTCCATCGTCGGCTTGCCCGAAATGGCTGTGCGTGAGAGTAAAGACCGGGTCAGAGGGGCACTGATCAACAGCCAGTTTGAGTTTCCCGCCCGGCGCATCACCATCAATTTGGCGCCTGCCGATCTGCCGAAAGAGGGGGGGCGATTCGACCTGCCCATTGCCCTCGGCATCCTGGCCGCCTCGAATCAATTGTCGATGGACCCTTTGAGCCACTATGAGTTCAGCGGCGAGCTTGCCCTGTCCGGCGAACTGCGCCCGATCAGCGGCATACTGCCTGCAGCGCTCACCGCCCGTGATGCCGGGCGTTCCCTGATCCTGCCGCAACAGAATGCCGATGAGGCGGGACTGGTCAACGGACTCCAGTGCTATCCGGCCAGCCACCTCCTCGAAGTCTGTTCACACCTCAACAGTGTCAACCCGTTAGCGCAATACAAAAGCACGCACAATATCGAGGAAAGTGAAAAGAGCCGGCTCGATATGGCCGATGTCTATGGACAGAGTCATGCCCGACGCGCCCTGGAGATCAGCGCCGCCGGCGCCCACTCGCTGCTCTATATCGGTCCGCCCGGCACCGGCAAATCGATGCTCGCCTCCCGCCTGCCCGGAATCCTGCCACCGATGAGCGAGGAGGAGGCGCTGGAGTCCGCAGCCATTCACTCGGTGGCTAACAACAGGGCTTTCCAACCCGCCCAGTGGCGTCAAAGACCCTTCCGCGCCCCCCATCACACCGCCTCGGCGGCGGCCCTGGTCGGCGGCGGCAGTAATCCGAAACCCGGCGAAATCTCCTTGGCGCACCGCGGCGTGCTGTTCCTTGACGAACTCCCCGAATTCGATCGGCATACCCTGGAGGTGTTGCGCGAACCCCTGGAAAACGGCCGCATCACCATCTCCCGCGCCAACCGCCAGGTCGACTACCCGTCAAGGTTTCAGCTGATCGCGGCGATGAACCCCTGTCCTTGCGGCCACCTGGGGGACGGCAGCAACCGCTGTCACTGTACTCTCGACCGCATCACCCGCTACCGCAATCGTATCTCCGGTCCCTTGATCGACCGTATAGACATGCACGTGGAAGTGCCGAGACAGCCTCTGCAGCTCGATCACCAGGCATTGCAGAAAAGAGAGGAGTCGAGCGAAACCATCCGCCGCCGGGTCATCACGGCACGTGATTTACAACTCCAGCGGCAGGGCCGCACCAATCAGGCCCTGCAGGGATTGGACATCGTGAAGTTCGCCAGGCCGGACAAGGAGGGTAATGCACTGCTGCACCGGGCAATCGAAAAACTTGGCCTGTCGATGCGCGCCTATCACCGGATTTTAAAGGTGGCGCGCACCATCGCCGACTTGGAGGCAAGCCCGAAGGTGGAGACTGCGCATATCAGCGAGGCGATTGGGTATCGACGCTTGGACAGACCTTAACCCATACTAGCAACGCGTAGATTGAATCCTATACCTCAATGCGTATCCGCATGTTTTAAAAATGAATCCTGTCTACTTGGCATGATGTCCAGAATATTAAGACACCGCTGCGAATCAGCTTGATTGTCTTGTTTCGAGCATGAAAAACATGACATGTCTTGGGATAAGCACTCACCTGTATGTACGGAAATATGCTGTACAGATAACCGGATCGATGCTAAAGTAATATCAGCTCATCGTAATGAGAGAAAGGTACCTGGTATGACCACATCACGCATTGATATGCGCATTGATAACGAGATCAAGGCGGCGGCAGAGAAGGCGGCAGCGCTTCTGGGAACGAAGAGCCTGACGGAGTATATCGTGCGCCTGATCGAAAAGGACGCGCGCCGCGTCATTAGCGAGCATGAATCCATCGTTGTCAAGGACGATCTGTTCGACCGTTTTATGAGTGCCTGTGAGGCCACCGAAGGGGCCAACCAGAAACTGCGCGACGCAAGGGATTATGCGGAAGAGCGCGGTACCAGGTGACCCCGGAAACACGATTCGTCGAACTTGAAAAAACAAGGCATGATCGCGCCTCGTTCGACTGCGGCATACTAGAACTAAACAAATTTATTCGTCAATCTGCCGCCCGACACCGGGAAGCCGGGGTCAGCATGACCATGGTCTTGCCTGCCAAATCTCCCAAGAATGAGAAGGCACGTATCTGCGCTTTTTACACGCTATCCCATACCCAGATTGAGCGGGAGACGCTTCCCCCAGCTTTGGCCAAGAAACTGCCCCGATACCCCGTACCGGTGTTGCTTGTTGCACAACTGGCCGTGCACATAGAGACGCAAGGACAGGGGCTTGGCAAGGTGATGCTAATCCGGGCGCTGCGGCATTGCCTTGAGATCAATGCGCACTTGCCATCAAACGCCGTCGTCGTGGACGCGCTGGAAGAGGGTGTACAGGGGTTTTATGAACAATACGGGTTTCGTGAACTGGACCGGCACAATGGCCATATCCGACTCTATCTGCCAATGAAAACGGTGGCAGCGCTGTTTTCGTAGAGCGGGGCGCACCATCGCCGATCTGGAGGTGAGCCCGAAGGTGGAGACGGCGTATATCAGCGAAGCCATCGGCTATCGCAGTTTGGACAGTGATTAACGCACCAGCCCCTGCTCGACCTGGTCTCTCGTTTCCCTACCACTCAGTTGCTCGATCAGCTCCAGGGCAAAATCCATCGCCGTGCCCGGCCCCCGGGAGGTGATTACCCGGTCGTCGCTGACGACGCGCTCAAGCTGCACATCGACCTGGGGCAGATCCATATTGTCCAACACCCCCGGATAGCTGGTTGCTCGCCGTCCATGCAACAGGCCTGCGCCGGCCAGTACCTTGGGTGCGGCACAGATTGCGGCAGTGAATTTACCCTGTTGATTGAGGCGTTTCAGCATCTCATGGATGCGGGGATCCGCATCGAGATTGTCGGCGCCGGGCAGACCGCCGGGTAGGACCATCATATCGAACGCCTGATCCATGACGGCATCGAGGGTGGTATCCGGTACCAGGGTGATTCCTCTCGAGGCCTTTACCGGCCCGGTTTTCAGGCCGGCGGTAACCACCTCGATACCGGCCCTTGTCAGTAGATCTGTGATGGTGATTGCTTCGAGTTCTTCGCATCCTTCGGCGAGGGGGACGAGTACGCGTGCCATAGTGGCCTCCCGGTATTGATCAGTTCAGAGACGGGTACCAGCTCAATGCCCTGTAGTTTTAGTTTAGGCAACTCCTCCTGGAGCACGGCCAGGGTTTGAGGGTAGGGATGGGCAATACCGATCGCATGACCCTGAGAACGCGCCTTCAACAATAATTTATCCAACTGACGCCTGATTTCGACCTCTTCCGGTGTATTGTCGAGAAACACGTGCCGCCGGGAAGCGGCAATCAGATTTTTACCGGCAACCCGTTCAGCGACTGTGGCATCGGTGGTTCGACTATCGATGAAATAGAGCCCGCTGGCGCGCAACTCACTCATCAGCCAGCGCATGGCCGTGGGATCCCTGGTCAACAGGCTTCCCATATGGTTGTTGACCCCTGCGACATAGGGAACGGACGCAATATTGCGTTGCAGAGTATGGATGAATCGCTCCCTCGACATAGCCAGGGTCAGTGCCCCACTGCCCAGGGGATTGCCGTTGTCCGATTCCATGGGCTGGTGCAGCATGATCTCTTTATTCGAGGCGTGCGCCTTGCTCGCCAGCTGCCAGGCAAAAGGGGTTTGCGGCAGAAAGGAGTAGGTCACTGCCCCCGGCAGGGCCAACGCGCGTTCCCCCGCATCCTTCTGGTTTCCCAGGTCGTCGATGATCAGGGCTATCCTCACCGGGCTCGGTGATGTGGTATTGCCCTCATCCGCCATACCGGCAGTCGTGGTGGCAAGCAGGCCTATCCAGCAAATCAGTAACACGAGGCGATGCATCGCTGCCCTTTTTCCACTCAACTGGTGGTTTTCTTGCTACGCAGAATGGCCAGACCCTTGAGCAGGTTCAGCGCCTCACCCAACTGATAGTCTTTCTTGACCATATCCCGGTTCTCATCGGCCTGACTCTCTTTATTGTCTTCACTCTTTTCCGGCCCTTTCCCATTTCCATTTCCATTTCCATTGAGAAGATGACCGGAAAGATTTGACTCCTTGATCGGCTTGACCTGGCTATCCTCCGCTTTCGAAACGGTCAGGTCCTCCAGTTCGATGTCGGGTTCAATCCCCTCCGCCTGGATCGAACGCCCGGAAGGGGTGAAGTATCTTGCGGTCGTCAACTTGACCGCGGCAGTGTCGGTAATGGGAATGATGGTCTGAACCGAGCCCTTGCCGAAGGTGCGGCTACCCATGATGACGGCGCGATTCTGATCCTGCAGTGCGCCCGCCACGATCTCCGAGGCCGACGCCGAGCCTTCATTCACCAGAACCACAATCGGTGCGCCATCGAGGACATCATCCGGCGCCGCTTCGAAGCGTAGCTGGGAATCGTTCTCTCTCCCCTCCGTGTAGACAATCAATCCGGACTCCAGAAAGGCATCGCTGACGGAAACGGCTGCATTCAATACCCCGCCAGGATTGTTCCTCAAATCCAACACCATGCCCAGCAGTGACCCCTCCACTTCCCCTTTCAGTCTGTCCAGGGATTTCAGCATGTCACTGGTGGTATTTGTCTGGAACTGGGATATGCGCAGATAGGCAAAACGTTCATCCAGAAGACGGCTCTTGATACTGACGACCCGGATGATGTCGCGCACCACGATAATCTTGAGCGGCTTCTCTTCCCCCTTACGCACGATGGTCAATTCGAGCGAGGTGCCGGGTTTCCCGCGCATCAGAGCGACCGCTTCGTTCAAGCTGAGCCCTTTGACCGGGGTGTCATCGAGGCGAACAATCAGGTCACCGCTGCGGACCCCGGCACGCTGAGCGGGGGTGTCGTCAATGGGGGAGATCACTTTGACGAAGCCGTCTTCCATGCCCACTTCGATACCCAGGCCGCCGAATTCACCCTTGGTGCCCACCTGCAACTCTTTATAATCATCCGCATCCAGATAGTTGGAATGAGGATCGAGACCGGAGACCATGCCGCGAATCGCGTTCTCCAATAGCACCTCGTCCTCAACCGGCTCCACATAGTTGGCCTTGATGCGCCCGAAGATATCGGCAAATGTACGCAGCTGTTGCAGGGGCAGGCTCTCCAGCTCCTCTTTCGCCATTGTCTGAAATGCGGTCAGTGAGAGACTGACACAAACTATGATCAGACCAAGGCCTCGCAGAGAAGCTTGTCTTACTACTCTTATCATCTGTTTTACCTATTAACGTGCAGCTAGCTCAATGGTTGTACGGCAGTTTGTCCAATACCCAAAGGCATCACTGGCGTTGACCCTTGAAAAGTGTGAGTGATTGCATAAAAAGATAGTTCCTTTTGTCTGATTTTACGTCCCCAACCGGCAATTTTTCTGCCTTTTATGCGCTGGCACCACTGGATCGGGTTTTTCGGCTGTCCATTGTGTCTGATGCCGAAATAGACCCCGGATGATGTCCGACCGCCACTGTTGCCCACCTGGGCCACCACCTCTCCCGGCTCAACCCACTCGCCCGTCTCTTTGAAGAGGCTCTGGTTGTGGCCATACAGGCTCATGTAACCGTCGCCATGATCGATGATCAGCAACAACCCGAAACCCCGCAGCCAATCGGCGAAGGCGACCCTGCCGTGGTGAATGGCGCGAACCTCCTGCCCTTCCGGGGCTGCGATGAGCACCCCGTCCCACTTGAGTTTACCTACCTGCCGCTCCGACCCGAAGCGCGCCACCAGCCTGCCGCGAGAGGGCCAGGGCAGTTTACCTTTACGGGAGTTGAAGGGGACATGAGCGGTGGAGTCGAGGGGGATGTCGGAGAGCGCCTGCTGGATCTGCGCAAGCAGCGACCGAAGTTGCTTCTCATCCGACTTGAGACCATCCAGCTCTTCCCCTTTGTCCTTCAAGCGCTTGTTAAGACTCGCGATGATCTTCTTTCGTCCGGTCCTGGCCGCTTCAAGCTGTCGTTTCTGGTTTTGGTTCTTCGACAGCAGCTGTTGCAAACGCTGCTCCTCCTGAGCTATCTCCCGCTCGATGCTCCGTAGATGGCGCAGACTCTCTTTAATTGTGTTCATCTGCTGCACTCGAGCCGAGTTGAAATAATCGTAGTACACCATAATACGACTGACTACTGCGGGATCCTGCTGATTGAGCAGTATTTTCAACTTTTCCTGCCGCCCCATGGCATAGCCCGCGCGTAGCTGCCGCTCAAGCGAGGCACGGTGCTGATCCAGGTGAAGGCGTGCATCGGCACGCTCACTTTCAAGCCCGGCAAGACGGCGCTTCTGTCGGTTCAAACTCTGTTCCGTCACCCGGATTCGGCGGGCGAAGTCACCAATCTGCTTTTCTGTATTTTGCAGGGCCTGGCTTTGTTGCTCCCACTTGCCATGGGTAGAGCGTAACTGTTTCTGCAGGGATTGGATGCGTTTTTTTACCTGCTCCAGTTTGGTTCTGGCCTCTTGCTCGGACTCCTCTGCGATAATGGGGTGGGATAAGAGGCTAAGCATCAATCCCAATAAGAGGACCATCAGGCCACTCGCCCGCCCCATCTATCAAACCTCCCGCGTAAAGTTAATCAATGGATGACCTTGCATCTCATCAGGTTGAGCCAGTCCCATGATTTTCAGCAGCGTTGGCGATATATCGCACAAGGCGCCGCCCTCCAGCAGTTCCGCATTGCCTCGACCAACATAGACCAACGGTACCGGATTGGTTGTATGCGCCGTGTGCGGCTGATGGTTTTCATGGTCTTCCATCTGTTCGGAATTACCGTGATCCGCAGTGATCAGCAGTTCGCCGCCTGCCAGACGGATGGCCTTCAAAACCCTGCCCAGACAATGATCCAGGGTCTCGATGGCGAGTTTTGCCGCCTCATATTTCCCGGTGTGCCCAACCATGTCACTGTTGGCGAAATTGCAGATGATGACATCATGTTTGTCATCACCAATCGCCGCCACCAGATGATCGGTGACCTCCTCGGCGCTCATTTCAGGCTTCAGATCATAGGTCGCCACCTTCGGCGACGGCACCAGGATACGCTCCTCCCCCTCAAACGGCCGCTCACGACCGCCATTGAAGAAGAAGGTGACATGGGCATATTTCTCCGTCTCGGCCAGTCGCAATTGGCGCAACCCCTGCTTGGAGATGGTTTCACCGAATACATTACGCAACTTTTCCGGAGGGAATGCGACCGGTATCTCGAAGCGTTTGTGGTAGCGGGTGAGACTGACGAACTCACCCAGGCTGGGACTTTGCTTGCGTTGGAAACCCACAAAGTCCTCCTCGACGAAGGCGCTGGTCAACTGACGGGCCCGGTCTGCGCGGTAGTTGAGGAAAAACACCACATCGCCATCGCCTATGGTTACCGGTTCCTCCCCGGCAGGCACGATTGCAGTAGTCTTGACAAACTCATCGCTCTCTCCCCGTTCATAGGCATCAAGCAGACCTTGTCGGGCATCTTCCACCTGATAGTTAGCCTTACCCGCCACAAGCAAATCGTAGGCCTCTTCGGTTCGATCCCAGCGGTTGTCTCGATCCATGGCGTAGTAGCGACCGGTAAGGGTTGCGATCCGTCCTCTGCCCAATTCGGCAAAAACAGTGTTTGCCGCAATGATCGAAGCCTCGGCACTCTTTGGCGGGGTATCCCTTCCATCCAGAAAGGCATGCAGATAGACGTGTTGCGCCCTCCGCTCAACGGCCAGCTTGATCATGGCATGAATATGATCCTCGTGGCTATGTACGCCACCGGGAGAGAGGAGCCCCATGATATGTATCGACTTTTGCCTGGCAATTGCCTTATCGACCGCTTCAGTCAGGGTCTCGTTAGTGAAAAAGGAGCCCGTCCTGATCGAGCGGCTGACCCTGGTAAACTCCTGGTAGACCACCCGTCCAGCCCCCAGGTTGAGATGACCCACTTCCGAGTTGCCCATCTGCCCTCCCGGGAGACCGACAGAGGCCCCGGAGGTATTGATAAGGGTGTGAGGCTGCTCACGCCAAAGGCGATCCCAAACCGGCGTAACTGCATTGTCAATGGCGTTGGCTTCTGTGTCCTCGCTATAACCCCAGCCATCAAGGATGATCAGGGCAACCGGTTTGGGTCTCTCCGTCATTGTTTGTTCTCTGAATATCTACTACTCATGATTAGGCCAATCGCCCATTAAATCACCAATCCCCGAAGCAAGCCAGAATCCACGGGAAGTCGGGATTAGCATGCCAGAATTGCTCACTGATAAACCGGATAATATAAAGGGGTTCTCATTCGGTGGAAAAACAGCGTATTATTGTATTAGGGCCTGTTAACATTAATTCGATGGGCTCTGTCGCGCCTTGCCGGACTGACGGTCATCCCGGGAGGTCCGACTGGATTTGTATTAAGCAGGCCTAGGGCCTGTTAACACTAATCCAATACGCCCTGCTGGGGCTGTTTTCGTGCCCAGCAAGGCAGAATGAGCGTGGTGTAGTTATTCTACATGAGCGAATGATAACGCCGCTGGGGGCGAAAACAGCCCCAGCCCTTCGGGTTGTGCCTGAAAAAGCGCCACTCGGCGTTGCTCGTCATTCATTTGGAATAACCAAACTTCTCTCCTCGCGCCTTGATTGGCGCTTTTTCAGGCACAACAGGGTGCATTGGATTAGTGTTAACAGGCCCTAGTTACTGGTAAAAAGGCTGGTTTCATGGAAAACAAATACGACAAAAGCACCCAACCTCTCAATCTCCAGGAGACAGAGGGGATGGAAAATCTATTTGCCACCGATGAAGACGTCGACCGTGCTTCGCGCTCACTCAAGGCCATGTCCCATCCGTTGCGCCTGAAAATACTTTGTACCCTGGGCGGCCAGGAGGTGAGCGTACAGGATATTGTGGAGCAGGTAGGCACTTCACAGAGCAATATCTCTCAGCATCTTGCCATACTACGGGACAAGGGCATCCTCGCATCCCGAAAAGACGCCAATCGCGTCTATTACCGGGTCAGCGACTTCCGAACCCTTAAACTGATCGGGATGATGCGCGAGGTCTTCTGTACACACAGCTGAAGGCTGCATCTGTCCGACCCCGCCTCAGGCGGGCTGTCGCTGATTAAAGATGCCGAATCAATTCTCATGGTTATCGGCAATCAGCCCTTAACCCTACTGCCCTCCTGTTATAAACTCTCCCCCCCTTGATAGATTAATCTGCATAAGAGGCACCAATGCAACAGCTCATCGAATTCACGATGAATCACTGGATACTCGTCCTTACGTTTGTCGTAGTGGCCGGATTCCTGATATTCAACCTGCTTGTCGGTGACAAAAACGCCGTCGATCCCGTCGCCGCCACTGAGTTGATCAACCATCAGGATGCCGTGGTGGTGGATGTAAGACCGGCAGCCGACTTCAACAAGGGCCATATCATCAATGCGATCAGCATACCCAGTAACGGCTTCGCCAATCAGATAGGTGCGCTCAATAAATACAAGGAGAAACCGATAATTATCAGCTGTCGCTCCGGCGCCCAGTCATCGGCCGCCACTGGGCAACTGAAAAAAGCCGGATTCGAACAAGTTTACAACCTGAAAGGGGGTATACTTGCCTGGCAAAGTGCGAATCTTCCCATTACCCGGAAATCCAAGTAGCCCCACCTCATAGGAAGCAGTCATGACAGATGCCAAACAAGACGAACAGAATCGAGAATTCGCCCTGCAGCGAATCTATACCAAGGATATCTCATTCGAAACACCAAACACTCCGGCGGTTTTCCAGCAAGAGTGGAAACCGGAGACCGGCGTAAACCTCAACACTGAGGTAAACAAGCTCACTGACACCGCGTATGAAGTGACGCTCTCCGTCACGGTGACCACTAAGGTGGGGGACAACACGGCCTACCTGGTAGAGGTCAAACAGGCGGGGATCTTCAGCATCACAGGCTTTCCCGATCAGGAGATGGGCCCGCTGCTTGGCGCCTACTGCCCGAATCAGCTCTTCCCCTTTGTGCGCGAGGCCATCTCCGACATTGTCATGAAGGGAAGTTTCCCGCAGTTGGTGCTGCAACCGGTCAATTTCGATATGTTGTATGCACAGCATCAACAGGAGTTGGCGAAAAAGGCGCAGGCCCAGGCCGAGAGCGAAGCCCAGCACTAAGCGGAATGGTTGCTTGGTAACAGGCCCTTATGAACTTGAAGCGAATTCAGCACCATGGATGAGCCGAATAATACAGCCATCGCGGTACTCGGGGCCGGATCCTGGGGAACAGCCCTGGCGATACTGCTCAGCGGCAACGGCCACAGGGTCAGCCTATGGGGTCATCTGCAAGAGGAGATCGAGGCGCTGATCCGGGACCGGGAAAACAAGCAATACCTCCCGGGGGTTGGGTTTCCACCAATGCTTCATCCTGAAATCGAACTGCACAAGGCCTTACACGGCGCTTCAGAGATCCTTATCGCCGTACCCAGCCACGCCTTTCAAAGCGTTGCCTCCAACATAGCCCCCTTGCTGCAGGCCCAGCCCGGTATCACCTGGGCAACCAAGGGTTTTGAGCCGGGAACGCAACAACTTTTGAGCGAGGTGGCCGCCGAACGGCTGCCCGGACGAGAGCTGGCTGTCATCTCCGGACCGACCTTCGCCGGCGAGGTGGCGAGGGGATTACCCACCGCTGTCACTGTTGCGGCCACCACAACAGAACACGCGGAACGCATTGCCGAACTCCTCCACGCCCCCTGGTTTCGTGCCTATACAAGCGATGACCTGATCGGGGTACAGGTGGGCGGCGCCAGCAAAAACGTCCTCGCCATTGCGGCCGGTATCGCCGACGGACTCGGCTTTGGCGCCAACACCAGGGCTGCATTGATCACGCGCGGGTTGACTGAGATCATGCGGCTGGGCCTCAAACTCGGCGGCAGGCAGGAGACCTTCATGGGGCTTGCCGGACTGGGTGATCTGGTATTGACCTGCACCGACAACCAATCCCGTAATCGCCGCATGGGCCTGGCCCTTGCCGAGGGTCTTTCCATGGAAAGGGCCCGGTTGAGTATCGGGCAGGAAGTGGAAGGGGTACACGCCGCCCAGGAGGTCTACGCCCTGTCACAGAGACATGGTGTGGAGATGCCGATATCCGAGCAGGTCTATCGGGTGCTGTATGAGGGATTGGCGCCTAAAGAGGCCGTGCACAATCTGCTGGAGAGGCGGCAAAAGGCCGAGGGTCTGTAACTCAACGCCGGAAATCCCTCAATCCAAATCCTATCAAACTCCACCCTCGAAGCCCGCTTGACGCCAGGCCTCATAGAGAATCAACGAGACCGCGTTGGAGAGATTCAAGCTACGACTGTGCGGTAACATGGGAATGCGGATACGTTGAGTCGGTTCCAATCCGCCCAGCACATTCGCCGGCAGACCCCGACTCTCCGGACCGAACAACAGCGCATCACCGGGCAAAAATGCCACATCCGCATAGCAGCGCTGCGCCTTGGTGGTGCAGGCATAGAGATTTTTCGGCGCTATCCTTTCCATAAACGCCTCGATGGTCTCATACTCCCCGACATCGGCCCACTCCCGGTAATCGAGCCCTGCCCGTCGCAGCCTTTTATCATCCAGATCGAAGCCCAGGGGGTGAATCAGATGTAATTTGCTGCCACTATTGGCACACAGGCGTATGATATTGCCTGTATTTGGTGGAATTTCCGGCTCGTAGAGCACAACATGGAACACTCCTCACCCCCGGCTGGAGAAACAGAATAGATTGATGAACAATAGCGGCCCTTCAACCCTGCAGACTGCGTTCTGTGGACTTAAATTCAATTCACCCATTGTACTGCTCTCAGGATGTGTCGGTTTCGGCGAAGAGTACACAAGGGTGAGCGGTTTCAGCAATCGGGATGCCGGCGCCGTCTGCCTCAAAGGGACCACCCTGGAGCCACGCCTGGGCAATCAGCCCCATCGAGTCTATGAAACACCGGATGGCATGTTGAATGCAATCGGACTACAGAATCCCGGTGTCGATCATGTCATCGATGAGATTCTTCCCTCCCTCGATTTCACCGAGACCCGTTTCATCGCCAACGTCTCGGGCTCCACGGTGGAAGAGTATTTTGAAGTCACCCGGCGTTTCGACGACTCACCCATCGATGCCATAGAGATCAATATCTCCTGTCCCAACGTCAAGCAGGGTGGTGTCGCTTTCGGTAACGATCCGGCGATGTCGGCACGCGTGGTGGAGGCTTGCAGAAAGGCGACACGCAAGCCACTGATCACAAAACTCTCCCCCAATCAGACGGATATAGCTGCCAATGCAAAAGGGTGTATTGAGGCGGGCAGTGACGCCTTCGCCGTCATCAACACCCTGATGGGCATGGCTATCGATATCGATAGCCGTACCCCTCTGATAGGCAATAACCAGGGCGGCCTTTCCGGGCCGGCGATAAAACCGGTGGCGCTGCTGAAGGTCCATCAGGTCTATCAGGTCTGCCGCGATCACAATATTCCGATCATCGGCCAGGGGGGGATCGCTTCGGCAGAGGATGCCCTTGAGTTCATGATCGCAGGTGCCAGTGCTGTTGGTGTGGGCACAGCCCTTTTTTATAATCCGTTAATTTGTAAAACTATCAATACTGGGATAATGCGCTATATGGAACGCCACAAACTGCAGTCAGTCGATCAACTCGTCGGGACACTGCAGTTGAACCAACAACCGACCGCAAAATGTGGTTGCTGAAAAAGGATAGTCTTAAGCATGAGTGAGATTGTCGTACACCCCACACCGGAAATCCTGAAAAGGTTTCATCCCCTGGATCAACTCAACGACATTCAACTTGAGCTGCTTGGTCGTTCCATACAGATTCATTCAGCCGGGCGGGGACTTAAGATCCTTGAGCAGGGAGATATCACGCCATTCAGCCTCTACCTCATCAAAGGCAAGTTACGGCTTCTCTCCACTGACGGCCGGGTCACTGAAATCCTCGATGACTCCCCGCAGGCACAAAGCCCCATCGCCAATTTGATTCCCAGACGCTACACCGTAGAGGCGATGTCCCCAACGGACTACCTGGTGATCGAAAACAGTCTGCTTGAGGGGCTTTTGAATGACGATGAAGGGTTTACCGCGACCGAGTTAGGCAGCGATAGCCAAATCGTGGATCCGATACTTGCCGAAAGCAGGATGACACAGGTCCTGCTCGATGACCTCAATACCAACCGACTGGTGTTGCCGAGTCTGCCCGATGTGGCGGTACGTGTTGGCCGGGCTATGCGGGACGAAACAACCAATGCGAGAAAACTGGCCAATATCGTCCAGACCGATCCGGCGATTACAACCAAGCTCGTGCGTGCCGCAAACAGTCCTCTCTATGCCGGGGTGACGCCGGTCGACTCCTGTGCCGCCGCGATTGTCCGACTGGGCGCCGACACGACCCATAAACTGGTCCTGACTTTCGCCTTGAGAGAGTTGTTCAATACACATTCGAGTGTCCTGAAAGAGCAGATGCGCAGGTTATGGGAGCATAGCGTCAAGGTGAGCGCTATCTGTTATGTCCTTGCCAAATTCTCCGGTCGCTTCAACGCCGAGCATGCCCTGCTAGCCGGACTACTGCATGATATCGGCAACGTGGCAATACTCAGCTACGCGGAAAACTATACTGAAGTCGCCAACGACAATGAAAAGCTGGCGCAGGTGATGCACGATTTGCGTGGCCGCATCGGTAGTGAGATTCTGCGTAGCTGGGGCTTCATCGACGACCTGATACTGGTTACGGAAGAGGCGGAAAACTGGTTCCGGGAGCATGAAGGGGAGGGGGATTATGCTGACCTGGTAATCGTTTCCCAACTGCATACCTATATCGGCAGTGATGAGATGAAGCATCTGCCGACCCTTGATCAGGTCCCTGCTGTAAAACGGCTCAACCTGGGTGAGTTGACACCAAAACTCAGCCTGAAGATCCTGGACAAGGCAGAAGAAAAGATTGCCCGCGCCAAACAGATGTTGACGGCCTGAGATCTTATCCGAGCATGGCAGCCAATCCACGAGTGTCGTGGTTGCTGTCGAGTACGATCTTCATGGTCATAGTCAATGGCACCGAGAGAAACATACCCACCGGCCCCAGTATCCATCCCCAGAAGACCAGGGAAATAAAGACGATCAGCGGCGATAACCCCAGACCTTTTCCCATGAAGCGCGGTTCAATGACATTCCCCACCAGGCTGTTCACCACCAGGTATCCCACAGCCGTCCATAGACTCGCCTGTGGTCCGAACTGAATCAGTGCCAGCAGTACCGCCGGCACCGCGGCGATGATGGAGCCGATATTGGGCACATAGTTGAACAGAAACGCCAGCATTCCCCAGAGCACCGGATAGTCGATATCCAAAAACCACAACCAGAGCCCGATCAAAATACCGGTCAACATGCTGGTCGAGGTCTTGATCACCATATACTGCTTGATACTGGATGTGATCGCCTCCACCCTGGCCAGTGATCGTTCGGGGCTTTCCGCGTGATTTTTCAATTTTGCCTGGAATGCATTCGCCTCCAGCAGCATAAAGATCACGGTAATCAGGATCAGGAAGGCCTGGGTCAGTACATTGCCAAGGCCACCCATCAACTTGCCGGCCATCGCCATCGCCTTCGCCGGATTGAAATAGGTGGTGATGGTCTGAACATTGAGTTCCACACCCAGGGTGGAGAGCCAGGTGACAAAGTTGGTGCTTTGCAGCTTTAAACTCTCCTGGTACTTGGGCAGATTATTGGTGAAGTCATCCAACGACCCGCCGACCAGCCAGGCCATCAGCACGCCTGTCACTACGATCATACCGACGACCAGTATCATCGCCACACCGCCGGGCACACCTTTCCCCTTCAGGTAGAACAGCGGTGGCGCAGAGATAACGGCGATAAATAGGGACAGCAGAAAAGGGATGAGTAATGTGTCGGCTGCCTTCATACCCGCCACAACCACCACGAATGCAGCCATGGACAGCAGAAAACGGGATGTGGGCGAAATTTGGTGTGGCTGTTCGTTCACTGCTTAATAGTTATATCAGGCGCTTGCGGGATTGTTACTTAAATTCAGGAAGCTGGCTGTTCAAATACCACTTTTCCTGCGTTTCATCGTAGAGCCACTCCTGCTGATCCGCGATCTCCTTTACGACCTGGCTCTCCTGAAACACAAATTGAATAACTGCGGTCTGAACGGCGCGCTTATCACCCAGCATGGTCGGCCCCTGGATCACCTCATAACCGGTTACCCTGATATTCGCACGCCCCGGGGTTCTGTCCGTCGCAGCATGTTCCGGATCTTGAAACTTCGACACATGTTGCCCCGAACTCCAGCGTACGGTCGCCTCGTAGCTGCGTAATGTGTCTTGCAGCGTCTGCGCGCGTTTACGCTCCCCCAGGGTCTGGCATGCCGTGAGCAGGCTTATCAACGACATGATGAGCAATAATTTATGTGACAACGGTATTTCCTCCTGCAGGCGAAACGATCAAGACAACCGGCCGCTATACCACCTTGGTGGGTATCACCCCTCGCTGTTCCAGTGCCTCGATCAACTCATGAACGCACTCCTGTACTGTCCGATCCTGAGTCTCTATGGTTATCTCAGGTTTATTCGGTACATCATAGGGCGCGGATATTCCGGTGAAGTTTGGAATCTCACCCGATCGCGCCTTTTTGTAGAGACCTTTTACATCCCGGGATTCACACACCTCCAGAGGACAGCTTACGTAAACCTCGATAAAGTCCCCGTGAGGAAACAACCCTCTGGCGCGCTCCCTGTCTTCACGAATGGGCGAGATAAAGGCTGTAAGGGCGATCACACCTGCATCCACGAACAGCTTTGCCATCTCTCCGATTCGACGTATATTTTCACTCCTGTCCTCTGTGCTGAATCCAAGATCGCGGCACAAGCCATGACGAACGTTGTCACCGTCGAAGACATAGGTGCGACACTCCCTTTGATGCAGCTCCTCCTCCAGCGCATGGGCCAGTGTTGACTTGCCGGATCCTGAGAGCCCTGTAAACCACAGCAACTTGGCCCGGTGCCTGTTCATCTTTTCACGCCGTTCACGTGTGACCGTCGCTTCATGCCAGACAATGTTTTTGTTCATCACGCTCAATCCACCACTCCAAGTCAATTGCCTACGCTACCTGTAAATTGGAAATCAGGCAAACGCCATACAAATTTCAAGCGAATTATCCACCCTCTGCAATGAAGAGGCTGTTAGAATGGCAGGCTTTTGTAACTGAATGACATAAAACCATGCCCCAGACAGATCGGGAACCACAACGGGAAGTGATTCTTGGCGATAGCAAGATAACCCTTTTGGGCACAGCCCACGTATCGCGCTCAAGCGCGGAAAAGGTCAAACAACTCCTTGAGACCGGTGACTACGATGCGGTGGCGGTGGAGCTGTGTCCAAGCCGTTACAATGCGCTGATCAATCCGGACGACCTGGCAAAAATGGATCTGCTGAAGGTCGTCAGGGAGAAAAGGGTGATGATGGTGATGGCGAATCTAGCCCTCGGCGCCTATCAGCAAAGGCTGGCTGACCAGTTCAACATCTCCCCCGGAGAGGAGCAGAGGGAAGCTATCCGCCTTGCCCGGGAATCCCATCGCGACCTGCTGCTGATCGACAGGGAGATCAGCACCACACTCAAGCGGGTGGCTGGCAACCTTTCATGGTGGAAGCGGTTTGCCCTCTTCACCGGCATTCTCGGTACCATTCTGTCCAAGGAGGAGGTCTCTGAAGAGGAGATCGAGCATCTGAAAGAGGGAGATATTCTCGAGACAACATTCGCCGAATTCGCCGAAGACCGCCAAGATCTCTACCTGCCTCTGATCGACGAACGCGACCGATATATGGCCGCCAGATTAATGCAGGAGGTCACAAGCAAAGGGCATGAAGATCTGTTGGTTGTGGTGGGGGCCGGTCATATGAACGGTATCGCCAACTACCTGCAAAATCCTACCAGCGCTCCGGATGAGCAGATCAGGCAACTCGAACAGGAACCCAAACCAAGTCGCTGGCCGAAGCTGATTCCATGGATCATCGTGGTATTGATATTGAGCGGCTTTATTATCGGCTTTCAACGCAGCCCTTCATTGGGTTGGCAGCTGGTGGTCGACTGGGTCCTGATAAACGGCGGTTTGTCCGCCCTGGGCGCCTTACTCGCCGCCGCCCATCCGTTGACCGTCTTCACCGCTTTCTTCGCGGCGCCCCTGACCTCACTGAATCCGACGATTGGCGCCGGCATGGTGACCGCCGCAGCCGAGCTGTTTCTACGCAAACCGACAGTTGCCGACTTCGCGCGTTTGCGCAACGACACCACATCATTTCGTGGTTGGTGGAAAAACCGGGTCTCCCGAACCCTGTTGATTTTTCTATTCAGCACCCTGGGTTCAGCGATTGGTACCTACGTCGCCGGATTCAGGATCTTCGAACGCCTGGTCGATTGAACTGCAATACTCAATCGACGGCTGCTTCGAGCGAGTTCATTACGTCACTTATACGCTTAATCCTCTCTCGGCGAATCGCATCGCCTAACAGCCTGCCCATCAGCGTATGATCAAGGGTTGCCGATGACACCTCTGAAGCAGCCTGGTAGATGCGCATCAGATCATGCGCTTGAGGGTAGGGGCGTTGCCGAAAACCCAGTCGTCCCTGGTAATCTGCCTGACACACCAGGATGAATTGTTGTAAGCGCTGCGGTTGGCGAAAGGCATCCAAACCAGCAAGCAGTTTCAGAACCGTTTTCGGCTTTAAATCGTATAATCGATGCAGATATCCATGAAATGTGGCGCAACGGCAGGCCAGTTCGCGAAAACGGGTCGGCGCCTTGATGCGATTGCATATCCGTTGAATCGCCTTTACGCCACGAGCCTCATGGCCATAGTGACTTGGCAATATCCGCTCTGGGGTGGTCGCCTTACCCAAATCGTGGGTAAGCGTGGCGAACCTGACTTCCGGATCATCGCTCAAGTCAACGGCGACCTGTAGCGCCAACATGGTATGTTCACCGCAATCCACCTCCGGATGCCAGTGCTTCGGTTGGGGAACGCCCCACAGCGCATCGATTTCCGGGAACACCCGTTGCAACGCACCCACCCCTCGCAAGGTCTCGAAAAAGGATCTGGGCCGCGGCTCGCCAAGCGCCCCAGACAGCTCTTGCCAAACCCGCTCCGGAACCAGCTTGTCAAGCCTCCCGGCCACCACCATTTCAACCATCAGGGCCTCAGTCTCAGGCGCCACGGTAAAGCCGAAATCGGCATAGCGCGCCATGAAACGGGCAACGCGCAGAATGCGGATGGGATCATCGACAAAGGCATCGGAGACATGACGAAGCAGGCGCCTTTGCAGATCTTCACGGCCACCGAAAGGATCGATCAGCCGTCCCTGCTCATCCTCTGCAATGGCATTGATGGTGAGATCACGCCGGGCAAGGTCCTGCTCAAGGGTAACCGGACCATCGTCGGCGAAGTCGCCTTTGGCGCCATCCGCAGATCGTCGACTGCGGGCAAGCGCATACTCCTCATGGGTTTCGGGATGGAGATAAATCGGAAAATGGCTGCCGACCTGCTGAAATCCACGGGCCGACATGATATCGGGATCAGCGCCTACAACGACAAAATCACGCTCCTTGACCGGCATGCCCATGAGCCTGTCTCTGACGGCCCCGCCTACCAGATAGGTCTGCATCAGTAGCCGCGGATTTCCTTGAAATTTTTCCGTGCGGCCTCGACTTTGTCCTCCGCCTCTTTGATGCGGTCGAAATATTCGGGTTTGATGCGGCTTCTTCCGCCGCTCAAATATTGTCGATCATCTTCGCCAAGCTCCTTGGTCCGTTCCAGATCGGCTTCAGCATCTTCCAGCTCCTCGCGCGCCTTGGATAACCGCTCTTCTCGAGAAGCCTTCTTCTCCAGACGTTTTGCCCTGGCCTCTTCCATTGCCTTGCGGATGGCCGCATTGCGCTCCTCTGTATCGAGTTTCGATGCCTCAGAGGGACCCGGCTGAATTTCGATCTTCTCTACCGTACTGTCTGTCTTCGGCGGTGTATCGGTATAGGTCACATTACCCTCGGCATCCACAGACCGGTAGACATCTCCCGCTTGCAGCAGGGCCGGCAAGGCCGCTATCAACGATGCCAGAACTGTTATACGTATATCCATGCTAATCCTCGACTACGTGGTTGATGACCTGTCTCACGCTTGAGTGTGGACTACACACACTGCAGGCACCATGATTTTGAGCAACCACTGTTCGCGTTTGATCTGAACGTTAAGAGGCCCGTACTCATTAGACAACAATCTTTCGCTTCATTCATGAATCATTGAGTTCGGTCATGGCTATCATAGGGTCTTCCCGTGTTTGCTCACAAGAGATAACTTCAGCAACAACCGACAAGTTACTGCTGTCATTTCCCCCGGGATTGGCCTACAGTCTCTCGAAATGGCCACAGTATCCTTCGCAAGATTTTGTAAATCCAGGAAGAAAACGACTGGTTTGTGCTTGTTATCGCTACATACTGGACTCTAAATTGATAGATTAGAAATCCAGGGGTTCCATATCTGACAATGCCGAGGGGAGACATTAGATATGAATGACTTTATCGAGAAGCGCGACTTTTATCGGATGGTGGTGGATGGCGAGGTCCGATACCGTATCGAAGGCGAGCGTCAGGTCTCCACCGGCAAGGTAAAGAATCTCAGTAATTCAGGCCTGCTGATGAGCTCCGACAGGGAGCTGACACCCGGCACCAAGATAATCATTGCCATCATACCGGGTCATTCCATCACACCCCCCCTGCTGGCGGATGCAAAGGTAATTCGCAGCGATTCCGCCGAGAGCGATCAATTCAATATCGCCTGCAGTATCGACCGCATCCTGACGGAGAGCGACACAGGCCCCGATTTTCCCTGATTCAGTTCTTGTACTTCTTGTGGCAGGCCTTGCAGGCTTTGCCCGTCGTCTCCAAGGCCTTGCCGAGGGATGCCTTGTCACCATTGACCGCGGTTTCACTCAAACCCCTGGCCGCCTCTGCCAGTTTCTGGTATTTGGCTTCGAAGTCATCGAATTCCATCCAGATTTCCGGCAGCGCATCACTCTCCTCAGATTCTGAATCCTCGGGAAAGCCTGGCAACAGATTCAGCCCGGAGGCGCTTGCCAGGTCTTTTGCATGATGGGCGAACACCTTTTGGTCGAACGGAATCTTGCCTTTCATCATGTTGGACATCGCCTTCATATTCCAGCCGAAGACATTCATCACGCCCTGACGGTATTCGACCGCCCTCTCTATGTCATCGGCCCACGCTACCGGTGATGCGCATATCAACGATGACGCCAGCGTCAAGGAAAGCATACTCCCGGTGAAACTATTGTTTTTGCA
This sequence comes from Candidatus Thiodiazotropha sp. LNASS1, assembly GCF_964212655.1. Lineage (NCBI taxonomy): Bacteria > Pseudomonadati > Pseudomonadota > Gammaproteobacteria > Chromatiales > Sedimenticolaceae > Candidatus Thiodiazotropha > Candidatus Thiodiazotropha sp. LNASS1. Next base: position 2,916,934 of record NZ_OZ156465.1, read on the forward strand.
CTTCATTGAAAATCCCCCATGAATCGACAGGATGATGTATTGATAAATTCTATAATTGTAAACTGAAGGGCCATACTTTTTTAGGCTACAATAGTCGATCTGATTGTTACCTCGCCACACGCCTCCTGACCCTAGACCGATATGCAGCCATCGCCACGAATACGTGAGATTCCTTACAACTATACGTCCTTCTCTGACCGGGAGATCGTGATCCGGTTCCTTGGCAAACCCATGTGGGAACTGATCGAGGAGCTACGGGGAACTCGCCGCACCGGACGCTCTGCAAGGATGCTGTTCGAAGTACTAGGCGATATGTGGGTTATCAGCCGCAATCCCTACCTCCAGGACGACCTGCTCGACAATGAATCACGCCGAGAGGCCCTGATCGGGGCGCTGAAACATCGCCTTGATCAATTCGAAAACCGTGCCAACGGCAATCAGAAGGCCTTGACCCTGTTGCATGCGGCAAGGGAAGCCGTGGACAGCTTCCATCGGCGCTTTGACGAACTGATGGCGTTGCGCCGCCGCAGCAAGACCAATCTCATCGGTTTGACCCGGCCAGACAACGTGGATTTCAGTGGTTTCGCCCGTGTCTGCCATGCCACGGACGCAACCGACTGGCGGGTAGAGATACCCTTCGTTGTGATCACCCCCGACTCCGAGCAGGAGATCGCCCCCATCGTCAAGGCATGCATCGATTCCGGATTGACGCTGATCCCCCGCGGCGGAGGTACGGGGTACACCGGCAGCGCCGTACCTCTCGATCCCCATAGCGCGGTAATCAATACCGAAAAACTCGATTTCATCGATCAGATCGAGTATCGCGCATTACCCGGTGTCGATGACAAGGTCCCGACCATCCGTGTCGGCGCCGGTGTCGTTACACGCCGTGTATCCGAGATGGCGGAGGCAAACGGTCTCGCCTTCGCGGTCGATCCCACTTCCCAGGATGCCTCGACCATCGGCGGTAATATCGCCATGAACGCAGGCGGAAAGAAGGCGGTGCTCTGGGGTACTACCCTCGATAATCTCGCCAGCTGGCGCATGGTGATGCCCAATGGTGAGTGGCTCGAGATCGAGCGCCTCGACCATAATCTTGGCAAGATCCATGAACAGGAGGAGGTACGGTTCCGGCTTACCCGCTATCAAAGCGGCAACAATACGCCGGAAGCCGAACCAAAGGTCCTCAGCATGCCGGGAAGCGCCTTTCGCAAGGCGGGTCTCGGTAAAGATGTCACCGATAAATTCCTAGCCGGGCTTCCCGGTGTTCAGAAAGAGGGCTGCGACGGCCTGATCACTTCGGCGCGTTTTATCCTGCATCGGATGCCGCAACAGGTACGCACCCTGTGCATGGAGTTCTTCGGCAGCGACATCGGTAAGGCAGTACCTGCCATCATCGAAATCAAGCGCTATCTCGACAGGCACGATGAGGTTCAACTGGTGGGCCTGGAACATCTGGATGAGCGCTACTTGAAAGCGGTCAAATACTCCACCAAGGCACCCCGCCATGAGCATCCGAAAATGGTGCTGTTGGCCGATATTGCCAGTGACAATGAAGAGAGGCTGGAGCACGCGGCCGCAGAGGTCATACGCATGACAGAGGCCCGGGAAGGGGAGGCCTTTGTCGCCAGCAGTCCGGAGGCGCGCCGCAATTTCTGGCTCGACCGCGCCCGCACGGCAGCGATTTCAGCCCATACCAACGCCTTCAAGATCAATGAGGATGTGGTCATTCCACTGGACAAGCTGGCCGACTACAGCCGCGGTATCGAACGTATCAACATCGAGGAGTCGATCAAGAACAAGATTCGAATCGCCGAAGAGGTTATTGCCTATCTCGCCGGTGACCACTCAATGCGCAAACCGGATGACGATTTTGAGACGAGTGACGAAAACCGCTCCATCCTACAGGCAAAGCTCGATCTGGCGCGGGAGGCTGTGACACAGGCCCGCCAACGCTGGCACTCGCTGCTCACTCAGCTCGACGCCCCCGCCAACGCCCATGACGCACTCTTCGACGAGGCTGTGCAACGCACTGTCGAACCCGATGACCGATTGCTCGACCTGCTGCTCAGACGCGACCTGGTCGTCTCCTACCGCAATGAAATCGCCACCCGCCTGGATGAGATATTCTCCGGGCAGGAGGTACGCCGAATCCGCCGAGCGATGCGTGATATCCACGCCCGTCTGCGAGATTCCCGCCTGTTCGTCGCCCTGCACATGCATGCCGGTGATGGCAATGTGCACACCAATATACCTGTCCACTCGGATAACTATGCCATGCTGCAGCAGGCAGACCGCATTGTTGACCGCATAATGGATCTGGCGATTTCTCTCGGTGGGGCGATTTCGGGAGAACATGGCATCGGCCTCACCAAACTGCAATACCTGGCAGCGGACAAACTCACCGCATTCGCTGAATACAAACAGGAGGTCGACCCCCAGGGCCGGTTCAATCGCGGAAAGTTGATCGAGGGTGCCGATCTGGAGATGGCCTATACGCCCTCGCTGCGCTTGCTGGAACAGGAGGCCATCATCCTCGAAGAGAGTGAATTGGGCACGCTCAACGACGAGATTAAGCACTGTTTGCGATGCGGCAAGTGTAAACCGGTCTGCATGACCCACATACCCCGCGCCAATCTGCTCTATTCTCCGCGTAACAAGATCCTTGCCACCGGTCTGATCGTGGAGGCCTTTCTCTACGAAGAGCAGACCCGTCGCGGCATCTCCATGCAACACTTCGCTGAGATGAACGATGTCGCGGACCACTGCACGGTCTGTCACAAATGCGAAATCCCCTGCCCGGTAAATATCGATTTCGGTGAAGTGACGACGATGATGCGAAAAATCCTCGTCGACCGGGGTAAAAAGCGCAGAAACCTCGGTACAGCCGCCGCAATGACCTTTCTCAACATCACTCACCCCGCCGCCATCCGCTGGCTGCGCAAGGGACTGGCGGAGTGGGGCTTCAAAGGGCTCAATCTCGGCTATGCACTGGCTGGCAAGGCCGGTATGCGCAAGCCCAAAAACCAACCGCCCAAAGCCACCACAGGAACACCAAAGCCCCAGGCAATGGTGGTGGAGATGGTGCAAAAACCGATTCGGGTCGAACCGCCCAAACTGACCCTGCGGGATGCCCTGAAGCTGGAAACAACAGACTCTGTGCCGATCCTGCGCAACCCAAGAAAGGTCAATGAAGAGAGCGATGCGATTTTCTATTTTCCCGGTTGCGGTTCTGAACGTCTGTTCAGTGAAATCGGTTTGGCTACCCTTGCCATGCTTTGTGAACTGGGGGCGGAGACGGTCCTGCCACCCAGCTATCTCTGTTGCGGCTATCCGCAAACCGCAGCCGGCCTCCACGAACGTGGACATCGCATCACCACCGAGAACCGGGTCCTCTTCCACCGTATTGCCAACACCCTGAACTACATGGATATCAAGACCGTGCTGGTCTCCTGCGGCACCTGTATGGACCAACTGCTGAAATATCAGTTCGAGAAGATCTTTCCCGGCTGTCGCCTGCTCGATATTCACGAATACATGGTGGAGCGAGGAATCTCGTTACCGGGTAATCAGCAGACCGAGTATCTTTACCACGATCCCTGTCACACCCCGATCAAACACTACACACCGCAACAGGTTGCCGGCAAACTGATGGGCAAACCCGTACTGCTGAGCGACCGCTGCTGCGGCGAAGCAGGTACATTGGGAACCAGCCGCCCCGACATCGCTAATCAGTTACGCTTCAGGAAATCGGAAGAACTCCACAATGGCATAGATAGGCTGCTTAAAAATGACCCGGCTGCCACACCGCAGATTAAGCTTTTGACAAGCTGCCCTGCCTGCCTGCAGGGACTCAGTCGCTACACCGACGAGACCGCCTTAAGGCCTGATTATCTGGTGCTTGAAACCATCCGTCAGCTGCATGGCGAGGCGTGGCAACAGCGTTTCATCGATCAACTAATGCAGGATGGCATTGAGCTTGTATTGGTCTAGCCAGACGCTATCCCGCCAGCGGTAAATTAGGGGATGTTTCAATATTATTTGAGTGGTTCCGGCGCAATCATGTGCGCCTTACTTCTGCTACTGTTTACTCATACTCAATACAATAATAAGCATACTGAAGGTGAGTTTAATGACCGATACATTCGCGAAGGCCTGCATCAAACATGATAAGGCACTGCGCCAGCGCGTTCACTTGCTCGGCGTACTGCTGGGTGAAGTCCTGCGCGAGCAGGTGGGCAAGGAGACTTACACAGTCGTTGAACGATTGCGCAAAGGCTACCTGAAACTGCATGCAAAACCTGATCGTGCGCTCTATAACCGCCTCACCCGACTGATCGAATCCTTACAACCGGAGATGCTGAGTGCCGTGGTACGTGCCTTCAGTATCTATTTCATGTTGGTAAACATCGCCGAAGAGGCGTTTCTGCATCGTCAACGCCGGCGTATTGCAGGCAAGGGAAGCGAGCTTTGGGAGGGATCTTTCGATCACACATTACGTGGCTTCCGCAAGCAGGGCATTGCACCACAGCAACTGCAAAACATTCTTGATGATGCAGCCTATATACCGGTTTTTACCGCCCACCCGACAGAATCGAAACGCCTGGTCGTCATGAAACTGTTACGGCGTATATTCCTCACAAGCGAGGTGCTGGATGCACCGAAACGCGGCCTAAACCAACGGCAAGCGGCGATTAAATCGCTCAAGACGCAAATCCAGATCCTATGGAAAACCGAAGAGGTGAGGGCGGTGCGACCCGAGGTTCGGAATGAGATACGTCTTGGGCTTTACTACTTCCAAAACAGCCTGTTTGAGGCTATTCCCCAGGTTTTTCGCCGCCTTCAGAACGGTATCGACCGGGTCTATGCCGACCATCAAGAGTATCATGGTATCCAGTTACCATCCTTTATTCGATTCGGTTCCTGGATCGGCGGAGACCGTGATGGCAATCCCTTTGTCACAGCGGAAGTCACCCGCCTTGCGCTGAAACAGCAACAGCAAACCATACTGGGTGAGTATATTCGTCGTGTCGACAAGCTGATTGCGGAGCTGACCTTCTCCGACAGATTCTGTACGCCCAACTGGTCGTTCAACGAGAGCCTCAAATCCGACAACGAACGCTACCAGGCCTTCTTCCAAGACAATCCCAGACGCTTCGAGGATGAACCTTACCGGCGTAAATTGTTCATTGTTCGTGAAAGACTGAAACAGTCACTGCAATCCGTTGAGGCGACGACAACTCCAATACAAGATTCGAATCCGGAAGCCTACACCACCGAGACAGCCTTCCAACGTGATCTAAAGCTGATATCCCATTCAATGCTCAGCCATGGCGATGAAGATGCCGCAGAGGGTGAGCTACAGGACCTGATCCATCTTGCCGAAACCTTCGGCTTCTATCTGGCACGCCTCGATATCAGACAAGAGTCGTCCCTGCACACGGATGCCGTGGCTGAGATTCTCGGCATTACCGGCGATGCGACCGCGTATCACAACCTGAACAGTCAGCAGCGCATGCAATTGCTCGACAGCGTGATTACCGAGGGTACGACACAACCGTTGCAGGTGGATAAACTCACCCAAGAGACCCGTGACATACTAGAGGTGTTTGACCTTATTGCGGACAGTAAACGCGATATCAGTCCCCTCGCGATTGGACAGTACGTAATTTCCATGACCCACCATGCCAGCGACATCATGGAGGTCGCATTCCTTGGCAGCCTCTCGGGTCTTATCGGTCTGCAGAACGGCGCCTGGTTCTGTCAGCTTGAGATTTCACCCCTGTTCGAAACCATCAACGACTTGAAGAACAGCGAATCGATCCTCGACGAACTGTTTTCCAACACTTGTTATCGGCAACTGCTTAACGCCAATAATGATCGACAGGAAGTCATGCTCGGCTACTCAGACTCCGCGAAAGATGGCGGAATCATGGCCTCAGCCTGGAATCTCTATCAAACCCAAAAGCGTATTATCGCACTTGCGGAAAAACAAGGTATTCAGTGCAGACTCTTTCACGGTCGCGGTGGCACGGTAGGCCGTGGTGGCGGCCCCACCCATCAATCCATTCTTGCTCAGCCCGGCAATACGGTTAAAGGGGAGATAAAATTTACCGAGCAGGGCGAGGTGCTTTCAAATAAATACAGCAATTTCGAAACTGCCATCTTCGAACTGACCATGGGCATCACCGGGCTTTTCAAAGCCAGTCTTGGTGAAGTACGAGATATCAGGGAGGAGAAACAGCAATACCTCGAAGCCCTGGAAGAGATCGCAACCATCAGCGAACACCATTTTCGACAATTGACCGAAGGCACCGACGGCTTTCTCGACTACTTCTATGAGGCCACACCGGTTAACGAGATCGGAATGATGAATATCGGCTCACGCCCCTCGCATCGTAACAAGGGTAATCGTTCCAAATCATCGGTCAGGGCTATTGCATGGGTATTCGGTTGGGGACAAGCAAGGCAGAACATTCCCGGTTGGTATGGCATTGGCTTTGCGCTTGAGCAATGGCGCAAGCAAAAGCCAGGCCGCATGAATACCCTGCAGGCTATGTATAGGCACTGGCCCTTTTTTCACGCGCTACTGAGCAATGCACAGATGGCGCTGTTCAAAACCGACATGACCATCGCCTGGGAGTACGCCAACCTTTGCGGTGATAACTCCACACGGGATCGAATCTTCAGCGAAATTGAACTCGAATACGAGCGGACCAGGAAGCAGATTCTTAAGATAGCCCGAATAGATAATCTGCTGGATGACATGCCAGTACTGCAAAAATCCCTCAGTCGTCGCGACTCCTACCTCGACCCCCTCAACCACATACAGCTGGGTCTCCTCAGACACTATCGCCACACCGATCTCCAGGAGGAAGAGGAAGAGATGTGGTTGCGTCCGTTACTGCGCTCAATCAACGCCATTTCCGCTGGACTGCGAAATACCGGTTAGACGTATCGCAAAGGATAGGATGCCCTGCAGCTGATCTTACCATCGAACCTTCCGGTCTCAGCCGGACATGTTTGTGAAGCTGCTTGCATATTTGTGAACTCAACCATTGGTCATAACATTTCACTACTGTAGTTTTCGAACCGTGCGCCGATTAAAAAGAAGCGATTCGGCAGATGTCGTCTGTTCGCGCAACAAACAGAAATGCAGATTAAGAATATGTTGTTGATCAAGAATAAAACTCTGGTGGTGATAGTCATAGCACTGGGAATTACGCTGAGTGCCTGCGGCGGTGGCTCGAGCAGCGATACTTCGAGCACCAACAGTACAGATCAGAACAACTCTCAAGACCAGGCAGAGCAGGATACTCCAGTTGCCAGTGATGAACCCCCTTCTGATCCGGTCCAGACAAACCAAAGGCCCACCGCTCGCGTGACTGCCTCACAACAGGTCACTTCGGGTGAGACCGTGACTTTGGACGGTTCCGGCTCAAGCGATCCTGATGGAGACACCCTGAATTTTATCTGGAGTCAGACCCAGGGATCATCGATCGGCTTGGTGAACGTGGCAAATCCAACCCTCAGCTTCATAGCCCCAAGCGTCGAACAGGCAACCAGCTACAGTTTCCAGCTGCAGGTAAACGATGGCGAGCTCTCTGACAGTGCGGCGATATCCATCACCGTAACACCGATGGTGGACAGCACACCACCCACCATCGTTGCAAGAGTACCACAACCAAACACCACGGATGTCTCTGTCACAACCAGTATCAGTTTAGATTTTGACGAACCGCTGCTGGAATCCCTGATCAACAGTCAAAGCCTGCAGCTAAGTGTCGATTCCTCCCCTGTTTCGGCAAGCGTCAGCTACGACGATCAAAACAACCGCCTATCGCTGACCCCAGATGCTGCACTTACCGCGGCAACAACATACACGGTCACCCTTGCCGGTAACCTGCAGGACCTGGCTGGCAATCCAGTGGCAAGTGTCAGTTGGAACTTCACTACGGGATCGCAATACAACCTGGGAGAGACACCACAAAGCACCATCGATCTCTGTATGAGCACAAGTGATAAGGTGATGCTGAGCCTGATCAACAACGCCAGGGCCGTAGCAAGGTCCTGCGGCACGACCAACTATCCGACAGCGCCGTCGCTTGCCTGGCACTGCAGCCTCGAACAGGCAGCTCAAGGCCACTCCACATCGATGGCCGACAACGATTTTTTCAACCATATAGGACTTGACGAATCAGATCCGGGAGACCGCATCACAGCTACCGGCTACATCTGGCGCACCTATGGCGAGAATATCGCGGCCGGTTACCCTGATGAGGAGAGCACCGTCTCCGCTTTGCTGGACAGCCCCGGTCATTGCGCCAATATCATGAATCCCGGTTTTAGCGAAGTGGGTACCGCGGTTGCTGAAAACTCCGCATCTACCTACGTCATCTACTGGACGCAGAATTTTGCCGACAGATTCTAGGGCCAGTTTAAAACAAGCTGAAGATCAGACCGGTAAAAACCCTCATCGAACAGGCCGCGGATAGGCGCAAATCACCACAAAATAACCGCTACTCTGCCGTTCCACTATTCCACCTACCGCATACGTTCCCACGCAGAGCGTGGGAACGAGAAGAAAATGATATAACGCTCGTTCCCATGCTCTGCGTGGGAACACATACCGTTAGATGTTCATGCCCATTCTGTTATGCCGCCTGCTGCATACGTCTCTTCTCAGCTTTTAGTCGATTGTCTGTCAGCTTACTCTCTAACCGACACGGCATGGGCCAGCATCTGCGAATTTATTCGACCTGAAGTGATTTGACCCGTGTTTTTATCTGTTCCATACGCGCAACTCCCTGTTCAAAAATCTCTCCGCACGCATCGGGAATAGGGTGACTTTCCGCCTGGGTGAGCAGCGCCTCCAGCTGGATCGGATCAAACAGGGTGACTGCGGCCTCGAACTCGGCCTGATCGGCACTCAACAGGGCAGGCAGCAGCTCATCCTGGGCAATCGGTGACTCGGGATCCAGAAGGTCCGCCACCAGAGGGCTTTCAAGCAACTCATAATGTGCCTGGCGAGCAATCTCTTCTTGTTCCAACTCTTGATGCGCAAGGGTGTCATTTCCCGAACCCTTCCACACCGATCGCATGATCACTTCCACCAGTTTTTTTATCGCCTCTTTGTTGGGCGTCTGATCATCAGCCAGGCGACATGCTGTTTCATAGGCCTGGTCGAGCCGTTCCTTCAATCCCAAAATGACATCGCTCTGCTCATGTGGACCTAGCGCCACAGCCTCTCCGACCAGGCCGCGTAAATCTCCGATATAGGCCACCAGCTCCTCATGATCACGGCGCTGGGCCTCCCTCAATTGCGCTTGTGTCAGCTCTCGGGCCGCCTCGGGGAAGAGGGGATTATCATGTTTTCGCAGCAGATGGCGTTCATGCCTTCCAGGGCGCTCACTAAACAACAAACTCATATTCAACTCTGTCAAAGAAGAGGTCTAAATGGAGAGTTTTACCATGAAAAGGCGGTCAATGGGCATATTCCTGGCCTACACAGCGTTCACCATCGGAAAGTCTCAGGAAAGGAGAAATAGTCCAAATTTTACTCGTGAAGCGCCTGTTAATAGCTAATTTATTGATATTAATCAGTTGTTTCTGCGTCAAGAGCAATTACCCTACTCGGCGCAGTGTTAATGCTGCACAACGTTTACATCGAGTTGCGTGAACTTTTATGGTCAGTGTCAAACTTGGAGGACATCACCATGTTAGGTAGTGAAAAGGCAATCGTTGGAGCAATAGCCATTTTGGTACTCGGAATTGTCGCCGCAGTACTGCTTGGCTAAATGAAAAAGGGCGGTGGAGTAGCCTCTACCGCCCTGGCCTCTGCAAATCAATCGATAGGTGTTACATCACCTGGCTGAGAAACTGTGCGGTAACCATGTCCATGCTCTTCACATGCTGGTCAAACCAGGCCCGCCATTCAACAAAGATATAGTCGGCAAGCTGCTGTAATCCCTGCTCCCTCAACCACTGATCCTGCACTGACTCGATTCGTGTTAGCACCTCTGCATGCTCCGCCTTATGTACAGGGTAGGGCGGAAAGGCATAGCTTTCCATCAATCTGTTTTCACCCTCGAAATGGGCACGAGTATGCTCCACCCACTCAGCCAGCAGATGGCTGATCTGTTCAGGGTCCAGAGCGCCATCAATGGCTTGCAACACCATCTCACCCAGCCGGTTGATCAGGCCGACCTCCTCCATGTGGACTTCGTTCATGGATGTCAGGGCCACACTTGGCAACTCAGCAATATCAACCACGGGCAAATGATATGGACTCACGATGGACTCTCGTAGCGGCTGTCGGAAACCGTGGCATGCTACTCGATTGACCTGTACAGACCTTTGATTTCGATCAACACTCTGCCAGATAAGCCATGGGGATCTACCGATTGTTTGTCTGCAGGTAAACCATATTATTCAACAAATCATCGATATAGATATCACAAGGCTTAATACCTTGTAATTATTATGGTATTTGATTGCAAATATTGAAATTCAATCTTTTCACACCAAGTGTATACATGAAACCAGATCCAAGGGACTGGTTGTGAGGCACGACAAAACGACTCTTTTTTAAGCTGTTTGTTAAAGGAGGCTACACTATGTTAGGCAGTGAAAAGGCCATTATCGGCGCGATCGGTCTCATTCTGCTCGGTATTATTGCATCGGTACTAATCGGATAAGCGGCATCGCCTGGTGATTGAACTATCTCAGTCGCCGGGTGTATCTGCGACATCTGTCATGGAAACAGGCTGTAGTTGTAGAATCGTCTGTTAACAACCGATGTCTGTTTCTGCATCGAATCCCGGATTGATCGCTTCATAGAGGGATGAGTAGTCTTCATCCCCGTAACCTGCATCCTGACCGTTTAGAAGAACCTTCAGCGTGGCATTTGAAATCTCACTGTTCATACCCGATGCCTCTGTCACCTGCTGAAACAGGGCGATATCCTTGATCAGGTGCTTCAAGGGAAAGTTAGGATTGCTGTAGTCGTGCTCCATGAATTTCTTCAGTTTCTTGTCGAATGTGGGCGCATAGAGGGCACTCTGGCGCAATAACCCCATGAACTGCTCCACCTCCACACCCTCTGCGCGGATCAGGCCAAGACTCTGTGAGAATCCTACGGTAAGCGAGGCGATCAATTGGTTCATTGCCAATTTCACTGCAGCGCCCTTGCCTACAGGCCCAAGGTGCTCAACCTCCTTTCCAAGCCCCCGCAGCATCAGCAGGGTCTGGTGGTATGCGCTCTCTGAACCTGCCGCCATGACAATCAGTTCGCCGGATTTTGCTTCCGGAATACTCCCCAATACGGGTACCTCGAGATAGTCTCCGCCCGCCGCCTCCACACTTGCGCCGATGTCACGACTCTCATCGGGAGAGATGGTGCCCATCTGCAGTATCGACTTTCCCTTTATCAACGGCTTCACCGAGCTATCGAACAGCACATCTTTGATCGCTTTGGCATCACTGAGGGTCAGAATCAATACATCACCGGCAGTCACTGCTGCAGTGAGTGATGATTCCACGCTCAATCCCTCCTCCTTCGCGATCTTCAATCGTTCTTTCGAGCGGTTCCAGGCAATCACATCATGGCCACAATGAACCAGTCTGTGGGCAATCGGAAGACCCATCAAGCCAAGCCCCAGCAGTGCTACTTTCATCGTCTTTCCCTCACGGATTACTCTTCAGCATGGTAGACGCGACTCAGATCATGCACCGCCTCCACAAACACGCCCGCATGTTCAGGGTCGATCTCGGGATGAATACCATGGCCAAGATTGAACACATGGCCGCTACCCTTGCCGAAACTGGCCAACACCTGAGCCACCGCTTCCCTGATCCGTTGCGGTGATGCATATAAGGTACAGGGATCGAGATTACCCTGCAGGGCAACCCTATCGCCTACACGACGTCTTGCATCGGCCAGGCTCAAGGTCCAGTCGATACCCAATGCGTCACATCCGCTGTCAGCCATCTGTTCCAGCCATAATCCACCGCCCTTGGTAAACAGGATAGCGGGCACCTTGCGACCCTCCGTCTCACGCTTCAATACCTGCAGTATCTGCCGCATGTAGGCAAGCGAGAAGGCCTCATAGTGCTGCGGCGTCAGCACACCACCCCAGGTATCGAAGATCATCACAGCCTGTGCGCCGGCATCAATTTGCGCATTCAGATAGGCAGCGACTACATCAGCGATTTTGCTCAACAGTCGGTGCATCAAATCCGGGCGGTCAAACATCATCCCTTTTACCTTTGAGAAATTCTTGGTGCCGCCACCCTCTACCATATAGGTCGCCAGGGTCCATGGGCTGCCACTGAACCCGATCAGCGGCACCCTCCCCTGCAATTCACGGCGAATGGTACGGACGGCATCCATGACATAGCCCAGGTCATCCTCCATATCCGGCACTGCCAATCCTTCGATAGCGGCTTCATCCCGTACCGGCCGCTCGAAATGGGGGCCTTCGCCTTCGGTGAAATAGAGGCCAAGTCCCATGGCGTCAGGTACGGTAAGAATATCGGAAAAGAGAATGGCCGCATCCAGCGGGTAGCGGTCCAAAGGTTGAATGGTGACTTCACAGGCCAGATCCGGGTTACGGCACAGATCCATGAAACTTCCCGCCTTGCTGCGGGTGGCCCGGTACTCAGGTAGATACCGACCGGCCTGGCGCATCATCCAGACTGGGGTCACATCCACTGGTTCACGGCAGAGCGCCCGCAAAAATCGGTCATTTTTCAATCTAGCCACAGAGATATCCTTCGAAACGGTTTTGCTATAAACAGCAGCCGATTGTACACGCAAAACAGTGCCCGTAGACACTCGATGTTTAATACGCAGAATCTGCAACTCACCATTTTAGCCAATATCCGTGTATGGGATACTATCTCCGTAAAAGCAATGCTGTACGAGAAATCTATGACACCCGTAAAACAGATCATCCTTGCCAAGAAAGACGCCCTTGCCTCGACCGTGGCTGAGCCGTTATCGCTGCTGGCCAGACGTTGTATTGCTGTCTGGGATGATATCGACGCACTGGACCGGGTACTGCTCGAACACATCGATCAGATCACCAACTGTGAATTTCTCTATGCCTGGGACCTGGAGGGACAAGAGATATCATCACTGATTCTGCCCGGCCAGGCGGACAAAAGCTGGCGGGGGAGGGACCTCTCCAAACGTCCTTATCTGAAAAACAATCTGCCGTTCAAAGGCATCATGCTCTCTTCGGTCTACCACAGCCAATTCTCTGACAGGGAGTGTGTCACCGCCCTTCAGGCCGTCAGGAGGGATGAGGCGCTACTGGGTTTCATTGCAGCCGATTTCTCCCTCGACAAACTGGTTGCCGATGAAGAGCACATCAAGGAACCACAACATTGGCAGCAGTTCAAAGGCGATCCCGCGGTGCGCGGCACCCTGTTCATGCAGCAGAGGATCCAGAGCCGGTTGGATGAAAATATCGATTCGGTTCATGCGACCATCTATGACCTGATGACGCAACATGGGATTTTTCACTGTAAGATCCACTACTCCAGCGGCCGTTGCTCATTCTGGGTGCTTAACGATCCGTATACTTACCAGGTACATGGCGTTGACGAGATCGTCGACCCGGATATCGTACTGGCCTATCCTCTCCACCGTTATCCGGAAAGGGCCAAAGTATCGCCACAGCAGATACGCGAGGTATTCAGTGAGTTCAAGGCTCTGCGCTTTGCCGACGAAACCATCTATCTGCGCAGTGCCTCAATCAATATCATGAATGGCATGTTGGGCCTCACATTCTCCTGCGACGGTTCGCACTACATGCCCGTGGAGGAGTTTATCGAGAAGAATCTGGGATTCTGGATCGGCGAACTTGCCTCAGACCGACAATCAACGGGGGACTAGGGCAAGCGATAGTTGTTTTGCGTCACCAGATCGACACCGCACTCAAGGCTATCGATCCAATTGATGAACTCATTGACAACCTTTTTACCCAGAAACGACCGGCCGTGCTGCGGCACTATCATGTCGATATCGAGTTGACGAACCATGTTCGCCCACAGATTGCACACCTTGTTCGAGTTCATATAGCGCCTGTGGAAACCTTCCATATAAGGCATTATCTCCGATAACTTCTTCACCGGGGCATTCAGATCACCCGGGGGGAGATTGGCGCCGAGATCACCTGAAAAGAGGATGCGGCTGACCGGATCATAAAACTGAAAATTACCCTCTGCATGGAGAAAATGCGCAGGCAAGGCCATCAAGCGAATATTGCCCAGTTCCAGATTGATCCCCTCATCGGGAATCGGCACAACCCGATCCTGTAACCTGCCGGGTCGGGTAAAATGGGGTATGAAACGTTCCCACAATGCGGGAACCACCACCTTGCAGTCGGTGCCCACCAGCCATTTATTCACCGATGCGACGATATCCGGATCCTGATGCGACGCGATGACATAGTCCAGTCTCTTGACATTCATGTAATCACTGATGGCCATGAACAGGCGGGAATAGGTCAATTCACCGCCTGGATCGATCAAAGCCGCGTGTTGATGATCATAGATCAGAAACTGATTCGCCTGGACGGCTTCACCCGATACCAGATCTCTGAATGCCACACAGATGTGACTACCATTATTAAATAACTCAACTGACATAATCTTTGCTACATCTTAATTTCATGTGTCTAAAAGATCGGCTGGTGATGAATTCAATGGCCAATATGAGACAATTATCGACAGAACTCGGAAAAGCTTAACTGGATCATAGTATATTTCAAGAAAAATCAGCCGACTATTGTAAAACTACTCTATAAACCAATGGTGGAATCCGAGATGCTGTCCCATAGTTGGAACCTCTCACCAAGTGAAGCGGTTGTCCTACAGAATAGCTTGAGGCGGCAGGTCGTCGACCGAAACTGTTACACTGAACTGCAGCGCATTGCCGGTGTGGATGTGGGATTCGAGGCCCATGGCAGCATCACACGTGCCGCAATTGTGGTCTTGAGTTATCCCCAGCTGCAGCCCCTGGAACAGTCGATCGCCAGGCTACCCACCTCTTTCCCCTATATTCCAGGCCTGCTCTCTTTCCGGGAAGTACCGGCCATTCTGCAAGCGCTGTCCAAACTCCAGCAACCTCCCGATATTTTTCTCTGCGATGGGCAGGGTATGGCGCATCCACGACGCTTCGGGCTTGCGTGCCATCTCGGGGTGTATACCGACATACCCAGCGTGGGTGTCGCCAAAACCCGTTTGATCGGAAGCCATGCCGCTGTCCCTGTGGAGAAGGGGAGATGGGTTCCGCTGATTGACAAGGATGAGATGATAGGTGCCGTTTTACGTACGCGTAACGGTGTGAAACCTCTCTATATATCCATCGGACACAAGATCTCCCTGGAGCGCTCGATCGAGCTGGTGCTGGCTTGTACAACCCGTTATAAATTACCTGAAACAACCCGTGCCGCCCATCGCTTGGCATCTGGTTGATAGCAACCGAACTCCCAATAATCTCTTCCGGGTTTTCTAGGTCCACACCAACCCTTTTTCAACAAAGCACCTGCAATAAAATAGTTGAAAAGGCCGTGACCAACCAAGACTACATGGTTATCGCCTGTTGCCAGCTCCATCAGCTTCTCTGCCGCCTGTTCTGCCCGAAATCGCGTTTTTGACAGCGCTTCTCCGTTTGCGGCGAAACCCAGTAACCATAGCAGCCTCAACAGACCAACCCAGATCCCAACGGGCAGTGCTGTCGAACCGCTGTCAAAGTGTGGAATCATGGTTTCAGCAAACAGCGGATCCGAGAGATGTATATCACTGATACCAAGCGCACTAACCGACTCCAGGGAGCGCTTAAGGTGGCTGCAAACGACAATATCATGTCCTGCTATTGCATCGATTGTCGTTGCGGGCGGGGTGTCCAAGATGCCTGATGCGTCATATCGTTCGGCAATCGATGGCAACTCATCGGCTCTGACACGGCCGCTCAGCTGATATTTGGGTCTACCGTGTCTGATTAAGGTAATTTGCATGGCAATAGATTGTGTGAAGCCTCAACAACACGGCCAATTCACCGCAACGATCTCAATAGTCAAACAGTTTCAGCTTCATCAATACCGGCTTCAAACTCTATAAATACCCATTTGAGTATTCATGGGCATACCTGGAATAGTTACCGATGCACCTGCTAAACAAGCCTATTTTCCAAAACAAATTCAGCCAATGCCTTACCAAGGATCTTGTGATGAGGTTCATCAAGATGAATCCCATCGACTTTACTGCTTTGTGTCACCTTGCCCGCATTGAAAAAGTGCGTTGATGATTCAGTTGCAACTTTGGCAAGTTCATCGCCTAAACCTCCGAATCGCTTCTCTGCATCTCTGAATTTTTCTGCAATCGGGCCTTTAGGTTGAGTAATTCTGGGCGGTGCGACAATCAGGATTTCCGGTACGGGCATCCCTGGCTCAATGGGAGACTGCCTGATGATGTTGATCAGCTTTGCCATACCCTGCGAGGATAACCATGCACTATTGCCATGTGTACATTGGAAATCGTTGGTGCCGAGCATTAAAACCACCAACTTCAGAGGGGAGTGCATCTCAATCACTTGGGACAATCCTTCAGCCCCATTTCTCCCTGGTTTGAATGGATCAGGCCAAACTGTACGACGTCCGTTAAGGCAGTTCTCAATAATACGAACCTCTTTTCCTGCCGTTAGAAGTGTATTCTCAAATATACCTGGCCAACGCCGGTCGAAAGGAAGCCGCTCTCTTGTATTGGGTATAATTCCCCAGGTCAAGCTGTCGGAATAAATTAAAACCTGCTCCATGTCCATCCTATATAGATACGCTGACCGTATAATCAAGACAATACACGATTAGCGAGTTGATTACTGAAGCAGTCACCCTTTACCTGTCAATCTTATTGAGTTTCGAAGCGTATTTTCGAATATCAATCTGAATTACGTATATGTTCGATATAGTGCGGACGATCATCCATCACCAATCTGACGCCCTCGGCCCAGGCCTGGAGCCGCTCATCACTCTTATCAAACTTCAGATCACAGCGGGCCCGGCCCTGACTGTTGAGAGGGATCGGGATCATATCCCGGTAGGTGTAGACGTTCTCACCCACATCACCACCTTCACAGGTGCAGGGAGACACGGGTATATCTGATTCGAGCTCTGCACCTTCATACACCAAGGCACCCGCCTGCCACCATCGGGTTCGTTCATCTGAACCACTCATGGTTTTAATGATAATGGCGCGTGAGAAACGTATTGTAAGGGTGCCGTTTTCAAATACGATTGATTCGACTTCACTGCCAGGCAGGTCGACTGAACTGGAATCCATAACTGTTTACCTAAGGCCTGTTAACACTCATCCGATCGGCAGCCACCGATTTGAATCAATCGCCGCCTGAATCAGTCTTGAATCATAACGTCATGCTCACGCCAAGCAAACATATTGATAGCGGGTTAATAGTAAGGGAGGCGTACCAATGTTGAGACATTTACGACTCAAGACTCCTCCAAACCAAGCTCCTTTATTTTTCGGGTCAAGGTATTGCGCCCCCAGCCAAGTAAGCGGGCCGCATCCTGCCGTCTGCCGGCGGTGTGCTCCAGGGCTATTTCGATCATTGCCGATTCGAAATCCGGTTCTGCTTCGTTGAGTATGCCTTCACCACCTTCCTGAAGCCTTTTTCTCGCCCAGTCGCGCAATTGTTGTCGCCAGTCCTCAGGGTAGGCGGATTGCGTGTCATTGCTTTCTTTCAATTCGCTCGGCAGATCATCAATGTGTATCTCTTGCCCGGAGGCCATTACCGTCAACCAGCGAGCCGTATTTTCCAGTTGGCGAACATTGCCCGGCCACTCCAACTGGCTCAGGTAGGCTTCAGTCTCCGGTAACAGCAACTTCGTCTCAACCGCAAGTTCTTCTGCGGCGCTTTTGAGAAAATGTTTCATCAGCAACGGAATATCCTCCCGCCGTTGACGCAATGAGGGAATATGAATACGTATGACATTCAAGCGGTGGAACAGATCTTCCCTGAAGGAGCCCAGTTTTACCAAACCTTCCAGATGCTGATGGGTGGCGGCGATGATACGTACATCCACTTTGACCGGCTCATGACCACCGACCCGATAGAACTCACCATCGGCTAACACCCTAAGCAATCGCGTCTGCAATTCCGCCGGCATGTCCCCGATCTCATCCAGGAACAGGGTACCGCAATCCGCCTGCTCGAACCGTCCCGTACGGCGCGTCTGCGCGCCGGTAAAGGCCCCGCGCTCATGACCGAACAACTCCGATTCCATCAGGTCCTTCGGTATTGCGGCCATGTTCAATGCGATGAATGGCCCAGTGGAACGAGTGCTGTGACGGTGCAAGGCATGGGCCACCAACTCCTTTCCGGTACCGGACTCACCATTGATCAATACGGTAATGTTTGATCTCGCCAGGCGCCCGATGGCACGGAATACTTCCTGCATCGCCGGTGCTTCACCGATAATCACCTTCTCCTGATCCAGATTGTCCTGAGTTGGTTTCTCATCCTCCGATATTTGCTGACGGCATGCCCGTCTGATCTGTTGTACGGCCTCATCCACATCAAAGGGTTTGGGCAGATACTCGAAAGCACCGCCATGGTAGGCGGATACAGCACTCTCGAGATCAGAATGAGCGGTCATGATGATCACCGGCATATCCGGAAAACGCGTATGAAGCAACTCCAGCAGTTCCAATCCATCCATTCCCGGCATGCGGATATCCGAGACCACAACATCCGGCTGTTCTCTATCCAGATAGTTCAACACCCGGTCCGCACTCTCGAAACAGGTGACATCCATATCCGCTTTTTCCAGGGTCTTCTGCAGCACCCAGCGAATCGAGCGATCGTCATCGATGACCCATACCCGGCATGATCTATCCATCTACCTGCTCCAGTGGAAGTAATACTCTAAAAACCGTATGTCCCGGCTTACTGGTGAACTCGATCAAACCCTGATGCCTGTTGATCAGGGTTTGGGAGATTGAGAGACCCAAACCCATGCCATCGCTACCCGATACCAATGGAAAAAAGACTCGCTCCTGAAGCTCAACCGGTATACCCGGTCCGTTATCCGAGATCTCGATCGACACCACAAGGCGATGGCGTATATTGCCGATTGTGAATTGACGAAGGATTCTGCTGCTTATCCCCATGGTCCCCCTGGGCCCGGCAGCTCGAACGCCATTCCTCAATATATTGAGGAATGCCTGGATCAATTGATCCATATCCCCCTTTAAATCAGGAATGCTCGGGTCGTAGTCTTTGATGATCTCCAGCCCCGGACCGGTCTCCACCCGTACCAGACTGCAGACACGTTCAAGCACCTGATGAATGTTGACCCACTTCATCACCGGAATCTTGTTCGGCCCCAACATCCTGTCCACCAGGTTCTGCAGCCGGTCGGCCTCTTCTATGATTATCTGGGTATATTCCGCCAGGGCGGCATCGGGAAGCTCTCTCTCCAACAGCTGTGCTGCACCCCTGAGTCCGCCCAGGGGATTCTTGATCTCATGGGCAAGGCCTCTCACCAATGCCCGACTGGCCTGGTTACGTGCCAGTAACTGTTCCTCCCGCGAAATTCTCAGTTGCCTGTCGACCTGTTGAATCTCGACCAGAAATTCATTGACATTCTGATCCAGCCTTATAGGTATCACAGTGCAATCGACCATGATCTCCTTGTCCTCACGTACAATTATCTGGTGTTCCCGCTCAGTGAATGGCTGGCCGGTCTGCAATGACCTTTCAAGTTTTCATGAACCACATTTCCGGAGCAGCTGACCAGTTCGCCAGCGGGTGTGCCGATCACCTTACGGGCACTGACACCAAACATCATCTCAGCTGAAGAGTTGATATATTGCAGTCTGAACTCCCTATCAAACAGCAGAATGGCGGTACTCAGATTATCGAGTACCCGTTTCTCCATGCCTGTGATTGCCTGATCAGAATTCATGGCCTAATTTGAGCAATTTGCGGGCCAACACTTCCGAGTCTAAGCATATTCTTTTCCCATCGGTAGTGACTGTCCGCTTGATCTGTTAAATGATTGATTTTAGAAGGCAGAAATTCCGCTTAGGATCACAGTCTGGCTATCTGATCACAATTATGCATGCTGGTACGCCATCGGGTGCGACTGCAACTCAGTACAACAAGAATTACCAAATCCAACTTATGCACCATTATAGTGCACAGCTGGCGGGCAGGCTTGCTCCTGTAGGTGATTTGAGCGTTTCACAGACGCCTGGATACAGGGCCTGTTAACACTACTCCAATCGACCCAGCCAATAAGCGGGCCAAATCATTAATAATTGAACAAGATGGTATTAATTAACCGCCGGCTGGCGCAGGTGAAAGGTGATGCTATTGGACTCTTTGAGGGACTCCCCTTCACTGGTGACGATCTTTGCCTGCAAAGAGTGGGTGCCACGACTCAATTGCTGAAGGATTAGTTGAGTCTGCTTGATATCCGATTCGAGTTTGGTGCCATCCACATAGAGGTGAATCACATGGCCCTCTGCAAGATCGGGCGAGAGGGTGATGCCCACCGGAACCGAACCATCCTCATTGCGAATGGTTTCATCATCATTCGGCTGGACGATTGAAAAGGTGGCATATTCACCTGCCGCCGCACGGGCCTCATCACTCTGCTCATCCGGTGGCAGCGCGGTTGTCTTCTTGCTGTCGGTGACCTTAATGCGTTCCGCATCCGGATGATAGCGTTCGGAATAGATCACCTCGCCGTCTTCGGAGATGTACTTGTAGACATCCCGGGCGAACAGGGGCAATGCCAACAACAGAATCATTATCAGTACGACAATACGCATGCACAAAGAATAGACCAGTCATACCCAACAAAACAAGCGACTGTGTTCGCATAACCACAAAAAAGCGCCCCCACAGGGGGCGCTCTTGCTACACATCAAAACAAATCGAGACACTTTACAGGCTGAAGTACATATCGAACTCAACCGGATGCGTAGTCATACGCATGGTAGTGACCTCTTCCATTTTCAGATCGATATATCCGTCAATCAGGTCGTCGGTGAATACACCGCCCGCCGTGAGGAAGCCACGATCCGCATCCAGCGCCTCAAGTGCCTGGTCGAAGCTGTGACAGACAGTCGGGATACTGGCGGCCTCTTCAGCAGGCAGGTCATACAGATCCTTATCCATGGCATCGCCGGGATGGATCTTGTTCTGGATGCCGTCGATGCCGGCCATCAGCATGGCGGCGAAGGCCAGGTAGGGGTTGGCGGTCGGATCGGGGAATCGTACCTCGACGCGGCGGGCCTTGGGGCTGGAGACCCATGGTATACGGATGGAAGCGGATCGGTTACGGGCGGAGTAGGCCAGCATGACCGGGGCCTCGAAGCCGGGCACCAGGCGCTTGTAGGAGTTGGTGGAAGCATTGGTGAAGGCATTCAGGGCTCGGGCATGCTTGATGATACCACCGATGTAGTAGAGAGCCGTCTCGGAAAGACCGCCATACTGATCACCGGCAAAGATATTCTCGCCACCCTTGGCCAGGGATTGATGCACGTGCATACCGGAACCGTTGTCACCCACCAGCGGCTTGGGCATGAAGGTGGCGGTCTTGCCGTAGGCATGAGCCACATTCCAGGTACAGTACTTCTGGGTCTGCACCCAGTCGGCACGCTCAACCAGTGTGCTGAACTTGGTGCCGATCTCACACTGGCCGGCTGTGGCCACCTCGTGGTGGTGTACCTCGACAGGTACGCCCATCTCCTCCATGGCAAGGCACATGGCGCCACGCAGATCGTGCAGTGAGTCAACCGGGGGGACCGGGAAGTAGCCGCCCTTCACACCGGGACGATGACCGATGTTACCGTCTTCGTAAACACGCTCGGAATTCCAATCAGCCTCTTCGGAGTCGATTTTGACCATGGAGCCACTCATGTCGATACTCCAGCGCACATCATCGAGGACGAAGAACTCGGGCTCAGGGCCGAAGAAGGCCGCGTCGGCGATCCCGGTGGAGGCGAGATAGGCCTCGGCACGCTTTGCCAGAGAGCGGGGATCACGCTCGTAACCCTGCATGGTGGAGGGTTCCAGGATATCGCAGCGGATGATCAGGGTGTTTTCGTCGGCGAAGGGATCGATGACCGAACTATCATCTTCTGGCATCAGGATCATGTCCGATTCGTTGATGCCTTTCCAACCGGCGATGGATGAGCCGTCGAACATCTTGCCGTCGGTGAAAAAGTCCTCATCGATCTGATTAGCAGGCAGTGTTACGTGCTGTTCCTTACCACGAGTGTCGGTGAAACGCAGATCGACGAATTTCACGTCATTGTCTTTGATCATCTTCAGGGCTTTTACGGCCATCTTAATCTCCAGGATTTTCAGTTATTAAATGCTGAGCATAATCAGCCATTCGTAGCTTTATGCAGCCGGCCAAGGATACCGGACGCTTTGGATAACGCAGAAAAGCAGATTTCATGCCACTCGAATAAAAAAGTCTTACAATGTCGATCCCAAGCAGTTCCATCTCCAATAAAAAGTCTTGAAACGCAATAAAAATTAGAGAGTTAATCTAACTCTACGGCCTCTTCCACCGGAATGGGCTTCAAGCTGCCAACAGATAAGACAAATGATGCTGACAATTAAGGCGAGAGGGCGCGCACCATTATAGTGCGAGTCAATTATTTCACGCACCATAAAAGTGCTAGCCGAACCAGATGTGGACATCCCTGAATATCTCCGATCCCTTGACCGCCGCCTGATAATCGCTATGTAACTGCTCTGCTTGCTGATTAGAGACGAAGCAGTGTAATGGCAAGTAAAGCTCGATATCAATGCGTCCTGAAAGATAGTGAAGAACCACGCGCGCTTTCTGGTCATAGCAGGAAACACCACGGCAGACCCGGTCGAGTGCGGCCTCTGCCTCCGACCTAAGCGGCAGGTGGGTACAGGAGGGCCCAGCCTCATCATCCTCCGGGTCGATATGGACGGTGACATCTTCCAGTACATCCACCCGGTCGATCAATCCGTACTGGACCACTTCGGCGATTCGGTGCCCCTCGGAGACACTCACCCAGGGATCGACCTGGACATGAACATCGGCCATGGCATGACCTCCCAGCTTCCGGGTGCGCAGCATATGTACACTCTTGACCCCTGAAATATTGCCGATCACTTCGCGAATCTGCGTTAAAGATTCCTCTTCAAGACCCGCATCCGCCAACTCCTGGGATGCCGTCCAGCCCAGATCCCAACCGATTTTGATTATCATCAAACCGACAAGTACTGCTGCGATGGCATCCAGATAGGGAAGGCCCATCATGGTGCCGCCAATACCTACGAACACCACTACCGAAGAGACGGAGTCGGTTCGGTGGTGCCAAGCATTAGCCCGCAGCAGGTTTGAATTGATCTGGTTGGCGAAGTAGCGGGTGTAGAAGAAGAGCCCCTCATTGGCAAGAATGGAAAAGGCGGCCACATAGAGGGTAAAGGTTTCCGGCTGTAACAGCTGCTCGGGTGTAAACAACCGATCTGCGGCATCCCAGACGATCCCGACACCAACCGCGATCAGAAAACCGCCCAGCACCAGGGTGCCGATGGTCTCGAATCGACCGTGACCGTAGGGATGCTCCTCATCGGGGGCCTCTTTTGCATGCCGTGCGGTAAACAGCACCAGGGCATCTGTCAGCAAATCGGATAGCGAATGCACGCCATCCGCCAATAGGGATTGGGAATGACCCAACCAACCGAATAACAATTTGACGATAGCCAGTATTGTATTGGTCAATGCGCCTGCTACGGCAACCCGGCGACTGACATCATAGCGTTCTTCCCGACTCATGATTCGCTGTCCTGCACAACTTCCACTATCACAATGTACTCCCCGTCATGGCTCTTTGCCTCTATGACAAGATGTCCATTGATGCGCGACCACGCCGGGATATCCTTAAGCACGCCCGGATCGGTACAAACTGCCTCGACCTGGGCACCGGCAGGAAGGCCTTCGACGGCATCTTGCACCCTGATCACCGGCATCGGACAAAGCAGACCGCGACAGTCGAGTATCCTGCGGTTCAAATCAACCACTCCTTCGGGACCTCGTGAGCCGGCATCGGCACTACCTTCAGTGACCGGCTATCACCCGCTAGATCGGTAAAGCGCAGTTCAACCTCCGCCGCGTTTCGTCCCTGGCTGTAGCGGGCCACTACACGCCCAATCAACTCGATATCCCGCTCATTGATTTCGCCATCGATCAAGGCCAGCGGACCGCCATGACTCACTGTATTGATATGCGGATAATGCTTCCGATAGCCTTGAAGGAAATTGGCCTCGCCCTCTTCACGGGCGATGATCACCTTGAAACGGCTCGATGGCCGCAAGTGCCTGCCTACCTTCAGCAGCATGATGTCATCCAACTCATACTGTTTACTTCCGCGGGCGTTCCAAAGATCCTTCAGCTTCACTGTGTATTGTTCATCGGTAAGAAAACAGCAGCCGCCGGCAGGCTGAGCATAGTCCTCAATACCGAATTGCGCCGCCAGCGCCATTTGGGGTTTGCGGCTTCGTCCGGAAAAGTCATATAGCCGGTTTCGATCAACCCAGCCCTCTCTCTCAGGCCGTGTCATGGGCAGATTCCTGGCGCATAGCGGCCTTAACAACAGGTCATGGGCGCCTGATTCTTCGGAGACGATAGGCATGGTCTCCTTACGTTGCGACATCGGTCGTTGACCGATCACCTCTCCCGTGATGATGAAATCGAAATCCTTGGCCTTAATCCATTCATAGGCCTTGTGCACCATGAAAACCTTGCAATCGAGACAGGGGTTCAGATTGGCCCCATATCCATGCTTGGGATTGAGCAGTATCTGTTTGTACTCCTCGATGATATCGACGATGTGCAGTTTCATACCCAGTTGCTCCGCAACCCAAAGGGCATTGTTTCTTTTTTCCTTTTTCTGGTCGCGTTTGCGTATGGCATGCGTATGGCCTTCGACGCAGAAACCGGTGAAGAAGTTGATGCCCTCCACATGGATGCCCTGTTCCTGGATCACGCGTGCAGCCAATAGGGAGTCCAACCCTCCGGAAATCAATGCTACTGCTTTTCGTTGTTCGCTCATCGATATGCGCTGTATAAAAAGTGCGGAATTATACCTTAACTATGCTCGCTATACGCGGGATTAACGGCCTCACAATAGTTTACAAAAGAGTATAAAAAGCAATGCAGGGTATAAGGATATAATGGTCCCATTCTAACACTTGAAGCGATTCGTAAACATCGAAAAACGTTGACTTTAATCGGAGTACACCATGGATGTCGTTCGTAACCTGGCCCTTGTGTGCCTGCTTTTTCTCTCCTCCACTGCTGTATCCGCCGATAACCTGTTGGATAGCCTGACCAGCCAATTGGGTATTACCACCGAACAGGCTGCCGGAGGCGCCGGTGCCTTGTTCGAACTGGCAAAAAATCGTCTGGCCGACGAGGATTTCTCCCAGATCGCCGCAGTGGTGCCCGATATAGACAGCCTTATCGCCGCCGCACCCTCATTGAGTGACTCCACAAGTGGACCCGGCGCCGTGGCATCCATGTTGGGAGGAGAGAGTGGATTGGGCAATCTGGCTAGTCTGGCCACATCGTTCAGTCAGCTGGGGCTGTCACCGGATATGATCGGTCAGTTCACACCCATCTTACTCGAATACCTGCAACAGGCGGGCGGCGGCACAGTGATGGAAGTGATGAAAGGAGCGCTAGCCATGTAGATCAAACCTTCCTCACAGGCCTTCAATCTGTGCAGTGGCCCTCGCTGAGGCCAATACCGTCCCAGGGCCGGTACGCAACACCCAAACCACCGACACCATCCACAACCCTGCACCTGCAGACCATGCTGTAGCCCAGCTGCGATCAGACGCTCCGACAATGCTCGGGTTAGCCATTGACTGAGAGCATCGTTATACTTACGCGGTTTTCTACCGCATCAATCGGGGTTTCGATGTGAATCAAGTGACAGAATCGAATCGAAGTGAAATCAGGACCTTTCAGGATCTGCTCATCGCTTTGCAAGACTATTGGGCAGACAAAGGCTGCGTCATCCTGCAACCCTACGACATGGAGATGGGTGCCGGCACATTCCACACTGCAACCTTTCTGCGTTCAATCGGCCCTGAACCCTGGTACGCCGCTTATGTGCAACCCTCCCGTCGACCCACCGACGGTCGCTATGGCGAAAATCCAAACCGCTTGCAGCACTATTATCAATATCAGGTCGTACTGAAACCCTCACCCAAGGATATCCAGCAACTCTATCTCGGTTCCCTCGAGATGCTCGGGCTCGATCTCAATAGCAACGACATTCGTTTTGTGGAAGACAATTGGGAATCTCCCACACTCGGCGCCTGGGGCCTGGGCTGGGAGGTCTGGCTGAATGGCATGGAGGTAACCCAGTTTACCTACTTCCAGCAGGTAGGCGGGTTGGATTGTCGTCCCGTGACCGGAGAGATCACTTACGGGCTGGAGCGTATTGCCATGTACCTTCAGGGGGTGGAGAGCCTGTTCGACCTGGTTTGGACCGAAAGTCCTCAGGGTATTGTTACCTACGGTGATGTATTCCATCAGAACGAAGTGGAGCAGTCCGCTTACAATTTCGAACATGCCGATGTGAACTTCCTGTTCGGTCATTTCGACCAGTGTGAGAAGGAGTCCAAAAAGTTGATCGAACTGGGTCTGCCGCTACCGGCCTATGAGCAGGTTCTCAAAGCTTCCCACACCTTCAATCTGCTGGATGCCCGCCATGCCATCTCAGTCACCGAGCGTCAGCGCTACATCTTAAGAGTCCGTGGCCTGGCCCGGGATGTGGCACAAGCCTATTATGACGCCCGCGAACGACTCGGCTTTCCTATGTTGACGTCAACAAAGGAGGCCGCCAATGGTTGATCAGGCCCACCTGCTGTTCGAACTCGGCACCGAAGAGTTGCCTCCGAAAGCACTCAGGCAGTTGTCTGCCTCACTCACAGAGAATTTTACTCTCGGACTCGAACAGGCCAATCTCGGTCACGCAGAGGTCGAGAGTTATGCCACTCCACGTCGATTGGCATTGCTGATCCGAGACTGCGCCATACGTCAACCCGATCGTGAAATCGACCGGCGTGGCCCAGCGATCAAGGCCGCTTTCGACGAGGCCGGTAAACCGACCAAGGCTGCGGAGGGCTTTGCCCGTTCATGCAATACCACGGTAGATCAGTTGCAACGCCTGGAAACCGACAAGGGGGAGTGGCTGAGCTATCGTATTCATGAGACTGGAAAACCGGCCGTCGACCTTCTGCCGGAGATCGCAACTCAGGCGTTGAACAAGCTTCCCATACCCAAGCGCATGCGCTGGGGTGATTCCGAGGCGCAATTCGTGCGGCCGGTACACTGGTTGACATTTATTCATGGTGAACAGGTTGTACCCTGCGAAATACTCGATGCACAGTCTGACCGCCTGACTTATGGTCATCGTTTTCATCACCCGGAAGCAATCACCATCTACAATCCGGAAGACTA
Organism: Candidatus Thiodiazotropha sp. LNASS1; assembly: GCF_964212655.1. Classification (NCBI taxonomy): domain Bacteria; kingdom Pseudomonadati; phylum Pseudomonadota; class Gammaproteobacteria; order Chromatiales; family Sedimenticolaceae; genus Candidatus Thiodiazotropha; species Candidatus Thiodiazotropha sp. LNASS1. Next base: position 2,944,491 of record NZ_OZ156465.1, read on the forward strand.
CAGCTCGGTGCTGCAAGACCTTGGATATGTAATTCCCAGCTTTGAGGAAAGAAGAGAGAAGATACATAGCTTGGTTGAGAAAAGCGCAGCCGAAGTCGCCGCCACAGCCGATTTCGATCCGGACCTGCTCGACGAGGTGACCGCACTTAATGAGTGGCCGGTGGCGATATCCGCCAGTTTTGAAGAGCGTTTTCTCGAGGTGCCCCAGGAAGCCCTGGTCGCCACCATGAAGGGTAATCAGAAATATTTCCCCCTGTTCAATAGTGATGGCGAACTGATGAACCAGTTTGTCACCATTGCCAATATCGAAAGCCCGAAGCCGAAAATCATTCGGGAAGGAAATGAGCGCGTCATTCGCCCAAGGCTGGCGGATGCGATGTTTTTCTGGCAACAGGATGGCAAGGTCAGACTCGAGGATCATCTGCAATCCCTAAAAAAGGTGGTCTTTCAGAACAAGCTTGGATCCATGTATGAAAAGTCAGCGCGTGTAGCTGATCTTGCCAAGCAGATCTCAAGCCATATACAGGGTAATCCCGATCTCGCACAACGGGCCGGACTGTTGAGCCGATGTGATCTCATGACACATATGGTTGGCGAATTTCCATCCATGCAGGGTGTCATGGGACGCTACCAGGCATTGCGAGACGGCGAGGACCCGGAGCTGGCACAAGCCTTGGATGAGTTCTATATGCCGCGCTTCTCCGGTGACCAACTGCCACAGACAAAGACGGCATCGCTATCTCACTGGCGGAAAAACTCGATACGCTGATCGGTATTTTCGGGATAGGTTTAAAGCCGACCGGTGATAAGGATCCCTTCGCATTGAGACGCACCGCGCTCGGTGCGCTACGCATCATACGTGAGCACTCACTTACGCTTAATCTACGAGAGCTGCTCGATACAGTTTCACAATCCATGTCAGACAAACTGACAGAAACAGCTGTGGTGGATGAAGTCCATCAGTTCATGATGGACAGACTCAGAGGCATTTACATCGATGACGGTGTGAGTATCGATCTATTTCAGGCGGTAGCCGAAGTAGAACCCGGCAACCTGGCTGATTTCGACCGACGAATCAATGCCATGAACGACTTCAGCAAATTACCGGAAGCGGAAAGCCTCTCCGCGGCGAACAAACGCATACGCAATATCCTGAAAAAGAGCGAAGAACAACTGGCGCAACGCGCCGATCCTTCACTCTTCCAAGATGACGCCGAACGCACCCTCGCCAACAAACTTGATGAACTGACACCCCAGGCCAAACCTCTGTTCGAGCGCGGCGAATACACGCAGGGACTCAAAATACTGGCGGGCCTCAAGGAACCGGTTGATCATTTTTTCGATCAGGTCATGGTCATGACCGATGATACTACTGTGCGAAACAATCGCCTGACACTGTTGAAACAACTGGAAGGTCTGTTCCTCAGCGTGGCCGACATCTCCAGACTGCAAACTCAGGAAGGGCACAAATGAACCGGGACTCATACCAGGAAATGCTCGCGGAGGTGAAGGCATTCCACAAAAAACATCGTTTTCATGAGACAGGCGGGGAAGAGCTAACCTATCGTGTCGCCTTGATGGCGGAGGAGCTGGGCGAGATCTCCAGTTGTGTCACCAAGGGTAAGAGTAAACAGGCATTGGCGGAAGAGGTGGCGGATCTTCTAATACTGGTCATGGGGACTGCCATCGCCGAGGATTTCGATCTCAATCAGGCATTTTGGGACAAAATGGAAAAACTCAGTATACGCGAATCCCGTATGATCAACGGTCGTATCCGGGTCTCAGAATTTCGTGATGCGGATTAAAAGTAAGTACTTACTTCTGTGAAACTTGTCATATTAGATCGGGATGGTGTAATCAATCAGGATTCGGACGCATATATAAAGAGCCCCGAAGAATGGATACCCATCGACAACAGCCTGCAGGCCATCGCCAAACTCAGCCGGGCTGGTTACCGTGTATTTGTAGCCACAAATCAGTCCGGTCTTGCCCGCGGCATGTTCGACATCGAGACATTGAATGCCATTCATCAAAAAATGATTGGTGCAGTGCAAGCGGTGGGCGGAAGCATCGAAGCCATACTATTTTGTCCCCATGGACCGGATGACCACTGCGACTGCCGAAAACCCAAAACAGGCCTCTATGAGGAGATAGGCCAGCGCACCCAACAATCACTCAAGGATGTACCGGTGGTTGGAGACTCATTGAGGGATATTCAAGCTGCGATCAGTATCAAGGCAAGCCCAATCCTGGTTCGCACTGGCAACGGCGAGAAAACGGTCGAAAAACTTAGAGCAACCTATCCTCAAGTACCTGTATTTAAGGATCTCTTTAGCGTAACCGAGCATTTGATCGAACAACAAAGAACTAACCAATGATCCTTTTCAAATCCATTCTCTATTTTGTCCTGCTGTTGACCAGCACCATTACAATTGCAACCGTCGGTACACTGATTGGTTGGGCGCTTCCGAAGAACGGCATCCATTGGTTCGACCATGCCTGGAGTCGGATCAATCTGTGGGGACTGGAACACATCTGCGGTTTAAAATACAGACTGCAGGGTGAAGAGAATATCCCCGAAGAGAGCTGCATAATCTTCGCCAAACACCAATCAGCCTGGGAGACGATTGCACTTATCAGTCTTATACCAGGCCCAAAGTCATGGGTATTGAAGCGAGAACTACTTTTCGTACCCTTTATGGGCTGGGTAATGTACTACTTCAAACCCATCGCCATCGATCGTAAATCGGGGCGCAAAGCCGTCGAACAGATCATCGAACAGGGTACAGAACGACTCGAATCGGGAAAGAACGTATTCGTATTTCCCGAAGGTACGAGGGTTGCCCCGGGGACACGCAAACGCTATGGAATAGGCGGTGCGCTGTTGGCAGAAAATTCAGGTTATTCGGTACTGCCGGTCGCGCATAACGCAGGGGTGTTCTGGCGCCGGCGCGATATCAGAAAATACCCCGGTACCATCGATGTCCGCATAGGGCCTCTCATCCAGACAAAGGGTCTTAGCGCCGCGAAGATCAATCAAGCGGCTGAGGAATGGATCGAGTCTACGGTTGAGCATCTGCCTCAGAGCCGAGGCTGATGGGTATACTGAGTCCGCAAATGAACGCTAATAAACGCAAATAAAGAAAGATAAGGGCATATTGCGCGTGTAATGTGCTGCTTGCAGTAACACGTTTATCTTATTATTGCTTCTATTAAACAAGTCCTGAAAAGATCTAGCTAGCTTGGATAAAGCGCTTAAATATCAAAAATGAAATTTGCGTTTATTAGCGTTCATTTGCGGACTTTCAAAACAATCAAACATCAAGATTTTCGACGGTCAATGCATGTGTCTCGATGAAGTCACGTCGAGGCTCGACCTGATCGCCCATGAGGGTTGAAAAGATCTGATCGGCTGCCACTGCATCTTCAATACTGACCTTCAACAGACGTCGGCTGTCGGCATTCATGGTAGTCTCCCACAACTGGTCAGGATTCATTTCGCCGAGACCCTTGTAACGCTGAACATGCTGCCCCCGTTTAGCATCATCCATCAGCCAATCCAGGGCTTGTTTGAAACTTGAAATCGGTCGTTCCTTCTCACCCCGTTTGACCACGGCGTCATCACTTAGCAGCCCATTCAACTGACTACCCAATTCGACTATCTTACGGTATTCTACACTGCTGAAAAAATCGAACGGGATTAGATGTTCAGTACCGATTCCATGTACTTTTCGGGTCAGTAATATACCCGCTTCATCGGCAACCGTTTCATCAACCCGATTCAATGTACAAGATTCCGAGATTCCCAAATCTGTATTGAGCCTAGACTCTAACTCATTGATCCAAATAGAAATTTCACTATCGCTTTCGATCATTGCCTCATCCATTTTCGGCATATAGATCAGTTTTTCAAGCAAGACACCGTCATATCTGAGCGAGAGACGCTGAATACTGGCCATCACCGCAAGAAAGGCACGTGACAGGGTTTCAAGACTCTCACCCGTCAACGGAGGTGCACCACTGGTAACCACTAATGATGCATTGTCGAGGGCACTCTGCAGAAAATAGTTGTTCAAGTCCTGATCATCTTTCAGATACTGCTCCTGCTTACCCTTTTTCACTTTGTAGAGCGGCGGCTGAGCAATATAGATATGTCCCCTGTCGATCAGCTCCGGCATCTGACGATAGAAAAAGGTCAACAACAGAGTACGAATATGGGCGCCGTCCACGTCGGCATCCGTCATGATAATGACCCGATGGTAACGCAACTTATCGGGGTTGAACTCCTCTCGGCCAATACCACATCCCAGTGCGGTGATCAGGGTACCCACTTCTGCGGATGAGAGCATCTTGTCGAAACGGGCCTTCTCAACATTCAGGATCTTTCCCTTCAAGGGCAATATAGCCTGATATCGTCGGTCCCTGCCCTGTTTGGCGGAGCCCCCGGCTGAATCACCCTCAACCAGGTAGAGTTCGGAGAGTGCGGGATCTTTTTCCTGGCAATCGGCCAATTTACCTGGCAGACCGGCTATGTCCAGGGCGCCTTTGCGCCGCGTCATCTCCCTGGCCTTCCTCGCGGCCTCCCTGGCGCGGGCTGCCTCCAACATTTTACCCGCGATATTTTTGGCTTCAGCGGGATTCTCAAGAAGAAAATTATTAAGATTTTCAGCGAGGAGTGTTTCTACAATACCCTTCACCTCTGAAGAGACAAGTTTGTCCTTGGTCTGAGATGAAAATTTGGGATCCGGTACCTTCACGGACAGCACGGCTGTCAGACCTTCTCTGGCATCATCACCTGAAGTGTTGACCTTCTGTTTCTTTGACAATCCGGTTTGCTCAATATATTGATTGAGGGTACGAGTCAGTGCTGCACGAAAACCGGCCAGATGGGTACCACCATCCCGTTGTGGAATATTGTTGGTATAGCAGAAGATATTTTCCTGATATGACTCATTCCACTGCATTGCGATCTCGACCGTTACATCGTTGCGCTCATCACAGAAACTGAAGACTTTTTCATGCAACGGTGATTTGTTTCGATTGAGGTGCTCAACAAACGCGAGAATCCCGCCCACGTATTTAAAAATATCCTCTCTTCCGGAAGCCTCCTCTTTCAAGATTATCTTGATTCCAGAGTTGAGAAAAGAGAGCTCCCTGAGGCGCTTTGCAAGAATATCGTAATGAAATTCAATATTGCTGAAGGTCTTACCACTCGGCATGAAGGTAACGCTGGTGCCAGTCCTCTCCGTCTCACCGATCACTTCCAGGTCGGATTGAGGAACACCATGTTTGTAGATCTGTCGCCAGATCTTCCCTTGACGACGGATCTTCAGTTTAAGCTCTTCGGATAAGGCATTGACCACTGAGACACCTACACCATGGAGTCCACCAGATACTTTGTAAGAGTTATCATCGAATTTACCACCGGCATGGAGGACAGTCATGATGACTTCAGCGGCGGATTTTTTCTCTTCTGGGTGCTCGTCAACGGGTACGCCACGACCATTATCGCTCACTGTCACACTTTGATCAGAGTGGATAGTGACCTTGATTTCATTACAGTAACCGGCAAGTGCTTCATCTATGGAGTTATCGACAACCTCGAATACCATGTGATGAAGACCTGTACCATCATCGGTATCACCGATATACATACCAGGACGCTTGCGTACAGCATCTAAACCTTTCAAAACCTTAATATTCGATGAATCGTAACTCATAAAAATTCCGTGAATAGATCAGTAACCCAGGAAACGGGATCCAACGCGCTATTATACCTATAAATTCTCAATCCATACGAACCATTTCTATATTTGAGAAGGCTTGGTCAATACAGAAAAGAAATATCGCCATGTTCCACGTGGAACATTTGACAAGCATCTGCAGAAATTAGATTTTTTGACCTATCTGAATCGAGTGTTGTCACAAAACTCTGAACATTCATGTCCTCAATCAACTTGAGTAAATTTGCGTATCTTTCACTATCCAGTTCTGAATGCAGATCATCGACTAATAGAACCGGACTTTCCCCTGTTCTATCTTCTAATATTTTCGTCTGAGACAGCAGCATGATGGCTGCTGCTATTTTTGTCTCACCTCTTGAAAATATATTTTTTATCGGTTTTCCATCCTGCAATATTTTCAGATCAGACCTATGAGGCCCACAACTGGTAAAACCGCGTTCTTTGTCTATTTTGCTATTTCTATCTAATGCCTCAGCTAATGTGAATTCCTCTTTCCATCCCTGTTTTACTTTCAGTGAGATAGGTTTAATTAAGCCTGTTACATCGATTATGGTGTTGACCGTTTCATTCCAGCTTTTCGTATATTCCGACATTCTCCGATCTATCTCATTACCCAACTGGATCAGCTGCCTATCCCAAACCTTTATCTGTTCTCTCGATCCTCGTAGTGCATTGTTTCTCTGAATCAGTGCTTTCTTATACCTATTTACCAGGTTTGCATATTCGTGTTCCACGTGGAACATTCCCCAGTTTAAGAGTCTTCTCCTGTTTTTGGGATCATCCTCAATAATGCGTTGTATATTGGGTGTGATGATTGAAAGTGGTATTGATTTAGCAAGATCTGAGCGTTTTTTCAGATTCTCGCCATCTTTGCGTATCAGAGTGCCGCTGACTGTTTTTCGCAAGCCTATGTGATGTCTGTTATTTGTTGCCGTCTGTAAGGACGTAAATAGGTTGAGGTGCTCCTCGCCCTCTCTTATCAGACGTCCTGTTTTTTGTTGTCTGAAAGAACGTGCTCTGGCAAGCAGATAGATTGACTCTAATAGGGTTGTCTTTCCAGCTCCATTGCACCCGACAATGATATTTATTTTTTTATGTGGGGATAGTTCCGCGTTGGCAATATTTCGCAGATTTTCGATCTTTATTGTTTCTATGTGCAATTTGTTGTGTTACTACCTTTCAATCCTAAATTATTTCTAGATCCTCATAGGCATTACAACGTATCTGCTTTCTTCGTTTTCCTTACCATAGATCAGGGCACTGCTGTTTGTATCCTTGAGTTCTATGATTATTGCCTCCTCTCCTATCGCATTGATTGCGTCTAACAGGTATCCAACATTGAATCCGATTTTCAATTCATCACCACTGTATTGCACTTCGAGCTCCTCTTCCGATTCTTCTTGCTCCGGATTGTGGGCCTGAAGTTGCAACAGGTTTTCTCTTAATTCAAATCGTATACCTCGATATTTTTCATTAGACAGAATCGATGCACGGGTAAGTGATTGTCGGAGACTGTTTTTGTCTGCCTCGACTTCTTTGTCTGATCCAGTAGGCATCACCCGTTGATATTCAGGAAATCTGCCGTCGATCAGTTTTGATGTGAAAACAGCATTATCAAGTAATACGCGAATATAGCTGTTGCTCAACTCTATTTTGATGTCATTGTCATTGTTTGTGAGTAAACGGCCTAATTCCAATACCGCCTTTCTCGGTAGAATGATCTGCTGGTTGATCTCTTCTGGCGCAGCGTTCATAGCCTGGCTCATAGCCAGTCGGTGCCCATCCGTTGCAACTGTCCTTAAGTCGCCCTTGTTTATCTCGAACAACATGCCGTTGAGGTAATAACGTACGTCTTGTTGAGCCATGGCAAATTGCGTCTTTTCAATCAGTCGATTGAGTGTTGCCTCTTTAATGGTCATTATGTTGTTACTGGGTGTTGGCTCTATGACCGGATAGTCTCTTGCTGGAAGCAGGCTAAGTGAAAAACGGCTTCTGCCTGACTGTAGGCGAACCTTGTCTTCACTGACATCAAGTGTAATCGGTGCAGATTCAGGGAGTGCTTTACAGATGTCCAGAAGCTTTCGGGCAGGCAGCGTGAAATCGGCCTCTCCCTCACATTCAACTTGAGCCTCTGTTCTCAATTCGACTTCGAGGTCAGTGGCTGTGAGTTGGATCATGCCGTTTCCGGCATTGACAAGAATATTGGCGAGTATAGGTAGTGTTTGGCGTCTTTCTACGACACCGGCAATCTTCTGCATTGGTTCGAGAAGGTTTTCCCTATCTGTCTTTATCTTCATGTTTATCCACTCAGCATTTAATTAATTCTTTTTAAGAAAGTAGAACTGTTATTATTATTAGACCTTGGGTCAGCATGGGGGTAAGTTTTTAACCGATTGTTTTTTATAGTATTTTTTCATTTTCTTTTGTGATTTACCGTATTCTGTTCTTGCCAATTATCTGTTGATGGTTTGTGGATAGCTCAGCATTTCAATCTTACCCGATTTTCTCAACATTTTATCCACATTAACTGCTGAGGGTTCTCAACAGATTGGAATAGTCTTCAGAAATACGGGGGTCGCTCTCACGCAATTCCTTGACCTTGCGATTGGCGTGAATGACTGTTGTATGGTCTCTTCCGCCAAAGGCATTGCCAATCTCCGGAAGACTGTGATTTGTCAGCTCTTTGGCAAGTGTCATGGCGATCTGTCTGGGCCTGGCTATGGATCTGCTGCGTTTTGATGAGGTTAGATCAGATGTGCGGATTTGAAAATACTCCGCAACCGTCTTTTGAATGTTCTCAATCGTGATCTGTTTGTCATGAGCTGCGAGCATGTCGCGCAAGGCATTCTTGGCAAAGTCGAGATTGATCTCACGTCCTGTAAAGGTGGCGTTGGCAATGACTCTGCGTAGTGCCCCTTCCAACTCCCGGATATTGGAGCGGATCCGCTTGCCCATGAAAAAAGCGACTTCATTTGGCAGTTCGACATTCAATTGCAGCGCTTTGCTTTGCAGGATGGCGACCCGTGTCTCCAGATCAGGGGGTTCTATGGCGACGGTCAAGCCCCAACCAAATCGCGACTTGAGCCTCTCTTCCAGTCCGCTGACCTCTTTCGGGAAGCGATCGCTGGAGAGGATGATCTGTTGCTGGGATTCGAATAGTGCATTGAATGTGTGGAAAAACTCTTCCTGAGAGCGCTCCTTGCCGGCGAAAAATTGTATATCGTCGATCAACAGGGCATTGACTGAGCGATAGTGCTTCTTAAATTGTTCGATGGTGTTGTGTTGTAACGCCTTTACCATCTCGGCGACGAATCGTTCCGAATGAAGATAGACTACACGTGCCTGCGGATTTTTCTTCAGCATCATATTGCCCACCGCATGCATGAGATGGGTCTTTCCCAGGCCCACACCCCCATAGATAAAGAGCGGGTTATAGGCCTTTCCGGGATTTTCACCGATCTGAATGGAGGCAGCGCGTGCGATCTGGTTCGATTTTCCTTCGACAAATGTATCGAATACGAAGCTTTGATTGAGGTTGCTGTCGATCGAAGGGGTCTTCTCCTCGGATGCGGTAAGCTTGTTGGAGTTAACCTGATTGTTCTGTTTCTGTGTAGGCCGTCGTTTGCTGCCGATCTCCACTTTGACGGTCGGCGGATTGCCATCACACAAACTATTCAGATGATCCTGAATTGTATCCAGGTAGTGATTGCGTACCCAATCCAGTACGAATCGGTTGGGTGCGAGAAGTTTCAGATGGTTTTGATCTTCAACGATTTGCAGCGGGCGTATCCAGGTGTTGTACTGTTGAGGTGATAACACCTGCTCAAGATGTTCTGTACATCGTTGCCAAAGGTTCAAGTTCTCTCTCCAGCAGCGTTGGATGAGTTGAGATCGATTCCTATAACCAGCTAACCGGCTCTGTGACGCCCTCTGGCCATACCCTTTCGAACTGTCAAGTCTACCTGCGGTCGGAGCAGTTATCTATAGCCGAATGGGAGTAGGCGTCCACTTTTTTTAGCGGATTGTCTATTGACAGGGACTGGTGTTTAGGACTAGGCTACGCGTCTTTTTTTCGACCATAAATTATTTTTCAATTTATTGGCGGATCTACCGGTAAGCAGCTATGAAAAGAACCTTTCAACCAAGTAATCTGAAGAAGGCGCGTACCCACGGTTTCCGTGCGCGTATGGCAACACGTAACGGCCGCAAGGTGCTGAAGGCACGTCGGGCCAAGGGACGTGCACGCCTGGCACTCTGAATATATACGCTCCTTGCCAACATCCGAAGGGACTTTTCCCCGTCGTTGCAGACTTGTTAAGCCCGGCGACTACCGTCGGGTTTTTGGTGATGGGGAACGCTCTTCCGATAGCTTGTTTCTGGTGCTGGCCGGATCCAATCAGCTTGATTGCGCACGACTCGGTTTGGCGGTTTCAAAAAAAAGCTGTCCCAGTGCCGTACATAGAAACCGCATCAAGCGTCTGATTCGGGAAAGTTTCAGACTAAACCAGGCGCTGCTCACCGGACTCGATCTGGTGGTTGTGTCTAGACATGGCGCTGTAAATGCCGAGAATAGGCAATGTTTGAATTCCCTTGAACAACATTGGCGAAAGATGGTGGAAAAATGCGCCGCATCGTGATCTCTCTGATCAAGCTCTACCAAACGATCCTGAGCCCGTTTGTGGGACAGCATTGCCGTTTTTATCCCAGTTGTTCCACCTATGCGTTGGAGGCCTTGGAAAAGCACGGTACCCTGCAGGGTCTCTGGCTCTCTATCAAACGAGTCTCCCGCTGTCATCCTTGGCATGAAGGCGGTGTAGATCCGGTACCCGAACCCCGAAAAAAGCAGTTACATGGATAATATACGACTGATCCTATTCTTTGTTCTCGCCTTCGTTGGTTTGCTGCTCTATCAAGCCTGGCAACAGGACTATGGTCCGCAAACCCAGCAGAAACCACAGAGCGCATCTACTCCGGCAAGCGTTGACACTTCGGCTGATGCCGCTGCTGTACCGACAGTAGAGGTAACGGCTGAATTGCCTGCCGCCGCCGGGCCTGTGAACGCGGATGGCTCCGCCGGATCCATCCAGGCGAAAATCGTAAACGTCGAAACGGATTTGATGAAGCTGGAGATATCCACCCGGGGTGGAACGGTGCAGAAGGCGCTGCTGCTCGATTACCCCATATCCCTTGAGCAACCTGAAGTGAAAGTCGAGCTTCTGAGTCCTCGGGAACCCGACATCTTCATCGCCCAATCAGGCCTGATCGGCAGCGAAAAAGGGAAGGCGCCCGACCATGAAGCGATATACCAGGTTCAACAGGGCCACTACAAAATGGTTGATGGCAGCGATGAACTGGTGGTGCCATTGGTCTGGACACATAGTGATGGCATTCAGGTCACCAAAGAGTTCATATTCCGCCCCGGCAGTTACCTTGCCGATGTTCGCTATCAGATAGATAACCAATCCGCCGTGGGATGGGCAGCCAGGGATTACGGTCAGTTACAGCGAATGGAACCAAGTAGTGACGGCAACGGTTTTACCACCTACACCTACACGGGCGGGGTCTTCTATAACCCTCAGGACAAGTACGAAAAGGTGGACTTCGACGATATGGCGAAGAAGAAGCTGAATGTCGAATCGGATCAGGGGTGGCTGGCGATGATTCAGCACTATTTTCTGAGTGCTTGGATACCGCCCAAGGATCAGGTTGAGCATTACTATACCAATGCGCTCGCTGGTGGAAAATATTTGATCGGTAGTTACTCTCCCACAGTAACCGTGCCGGCTGGTGAAAGCACCACTCTGACCCGCAGACTCTATGTTGGTCCGAAGCTGCAGGATCAGCTGGAGGTTATTGCGGAAGGACTCGAACTGACCGTCGATTACGGCTGGCTCACCGTGATAGCGAAACCGATCTTCTGGCTTTTAAAGACTATCCACACCTGGGTCGGCAACTGGGGTTGGGCGATTATCATTCTCACCCTGCTGATAAAGGCGGCTTTTTTCAAGCTGTCGGAAACCAGCTACAAGTCGATGGCGAATATGCGTAAGTTCACGCCCAGGATACAGGCGATAAAGGATCGCTATGGCGATGACAAGCAACGCGTTCAGGCCGCCATGATGGAGCTCTATAAAAAGGAGAAGATAAACCCACTCGGCGGTTGTCTGCCCATATTGGTTCAAATACCTGTTTTCATCGCCCTCTACTGGGTGTTGCTGGAGAGCGTGGAGTTGCGACAGGCACCGTGGGTTCTGTGGATTGAAAGCCTGTCGGAAAAGGATCCCTATTTCATATTGCCATTGATCATGGGTGTCTCCATGTTCGTGCAACAGAAACTCAATCCGGCGCCACCTGATCCGATGCAGGCGAAGATCATGATGACACTGCCATTTGTGTTCACCATATTCTTTGCTTTCTTCCCTGCCGGGCTGGTGCTCTATTGGGTGGTCAACAATCTGATATCGATTGCTCAACAGTGGTATATCACGCGCAAGATCGAACAAGCGGCGAACTGATCAGGGTTTGTTAACACCATGCAGCCGGTTGATACCATCGCGGCTGTAGCGACCCCCCAGGGGCGAGGGAGTGTGGGCATCGTCCGCATCAGTGGGCCCGCATGCAGAGATATCGCCGACGCGCTGTTGGATACAATACCATCACCCAGACAAGCGTGCTTTATGCCGTTTCTCGATCAGGATCGCGCGGTGATCGATAGTGGTCTGGCCATTTTTTTCCCCAAGCCCCACTCATTCACCGGTGAGGATGTGCTTGAATTGCAGGGGCACGGTGGTCCGGTTGTTATGGATCTGCTGCTCCAACGCACACTTCAGTTGGGCGCACGCCTCGCACGACCGGGTGAGTTCAGCGAACGGGCCTTCCTAAACGGCAAGCTCGATCTGGTGCAGGCCGAAGCGATAGCAGATCTGATCGATGCGGAAAGCCAGGCTGCGGCTCGATCGGCCACGCGTACCTTGCAAGGAGCATTCTCAAACAAGATAGACCGGCTGGTGGAGTCATTGATCGAATTGCGTCTCTATGTGGAGTCAGCGATCGACTTCCCAGAGGAGGAGATCGACTTTCTCACCTGCAGTAATGTCAGTGAGCGTTTACATTCAATCCTCGATGAGATCGAATTGACTCGTCAAAGCGCACATAGCGGCAGATTGCTGAGAGATGGATTGACCCTGGTAATCGCGGGCAGACCGAATGCCGGTAAATCGAGCCTGTTGAACGCTCTGGCCGGCGCCGAGGCCGCGATCGTCAACGATATACCCGGCACCACCAGGGATCTGCTGCGTGAACGTATTACCATCGATGGCATGCCGCTGCATATTATCGATACCGCAGGTCTGCGGGAGAGTCATGACCCGGTTGAAGCAGAAGGGATTCGTCGCGCAAAAAAGGAGATCGAGCAGGCTGACCGGGTACTTTGGGTTTTTGACGATTCTATTGATCCGCATCACCTCGCCATCGATCGAGATCAATTGCCAAAGGGTGTCCCGGTCACTCTGATCCGCAATAAAATCGATATTGCCGGCAACACTCCCGGCATACTTGAGGATGAGTCAGAGGTTGAGGTTGCCTTGTCGGCCACCCGTGGCGATGGCATCGATCTGCTGACTACCCACCTTAAACAGTGTGTGGGTTACCGGCATCTGGGAGAGGGTGATTTTATCGCCAGACGCCGTCATCTGGATGCCCTGGAACGTGCCATCGGGCATCTCCGTCAAGGGGAGTTGAGCCTGCAACGAGACCAGGCGGGCGAATTGCTGGCTGAAGATCTGCGCCTGGCCCAACAATCGTTATCTGAGATTACCGGTGAATTCACGGCTGATGACCTGTTAGGGCGTATCTTCAGTAGCTTCTGTATCGGAAAATAGGGTATGACTTCAGGCAGTGGGTAATTGAAGCCGCATCATTGACGTTTTTTTTGATCAAGCACATTGCAGCCATGGTAAAGTCGGGGCTAACTGTGGTGCAATAGGTTAACGTAATGAATGAGGAGGCGAAATTATGTTGGGTGAACCCCATGATCTGTTACATGAATTTCCGGAATATGCCGATAAAATTGCCGAATTACGCGCCAGTAACGATGTCTTCCACAATTTGATGGATGAATATGACTGGCTGGATGCGCACATCCGCAATCTTGAGGAGTTGCACAACCCTGTTTCGGATTTCCATATGGAGGAGATGAAGAAGCGCCGGGTATTGTTGAAAGACAGGCTGTATGCCTTCTTACATGGCTGATTGAGGCTATCTTCGTCGCGGGCGAAACTGACGAACCTGTCGCGCAAATGTACGCTGTTGTTCATAGTCCCTCGTTTGAGAGGCATAGCGCAGCCTGATGTAGAGATCGATGATCGTCATAATCTGGTCCGCCAGATCCGGACGGTTACGAGCAGCCCGCTTTGCATAATCCATCGGACCCTCATAGGCTCTGCGGGTGATGCCAAGGTTTGACAGCTTTTTGCAAAAGCGTTGATAGAGTTGTTGTGTTGGGGTGAGCCGTAACCTGCCCTGGTGGATGGTTATAAAGGCTATAGTTATTAATATGGTCAACACCAGTCCCAGTGTGATCAGGCTCCTTTGTATCGTGGAATAGTTTTCTAGTTCGAATTTACGCATCAGGGTGAACTGGTGTTCCTTACTGTAGCCGATAATCCAACGACGCCATTGGATATTGAAACTATCAAGGACATTGGCAAACTGACGTACTATCGATGCAGCCAATCCACTTCCTCCTATCTCAAATAGGGCCGGTGCACCCTCTTCACCGAATGTCAGTCGTAAGGGGTATTCTATGCGCTCCGGGGCGACGGCTGCAGTGGGGTCGACTCTTACCCAACCCTGATCCTCCAACCATATTTCTGACCAGACATGGGCATGATATTGGCGGATAATGAAGTAGCCACCTAATTCGTTGTACTCACCACCGTGATATCCCAAAATCAGACGTGAAGGTATACCTGCAATTCGCATTAATTGACTGAAGCTCGTGGCATAGTGTTCACAAAAGCCGGACTTGTCTTCAAATAGAAACTCATCCACGGGATTGATGAAATATGTAGGTGGAGAGAGTGTGTATACAAATGGGTTTGTGTTGAAATAGCGCAATGCCTGTCCAACAATCTCCTTGTTGTTTCTAGATTCAGCCTGCCAACTGGCAACCAATTCACGCTGTCGTGTCGTCACCGTATCGCCAATTTGTAATGCCCTTTTACGTAACTTTTTTGACAACTTTTTCATGCGATACTGGGTCATGGATTGAAGGCTGTAGTTTATTGGTTGAGATACCGGCTTGTTGTGAACCAGTTGAAAGTCATATGTAAGTCTGCTACTTGCTGGCGCTTCAAGAGGTACATCGAGAGCAATAAGCCAATCTTCATCATGTGGTTCCAGGAAGATTTCATATTTGACTGGTTGGCCAGATATAATTAACTTTGTGTTGTTATGTGTTTTAGGCCATGCTTTATCCGAGTACCAACTGTATCCGTCGGTATCCCACAGAACCAAACCACGCCAATAGCGTTGCTGGACTGGTGGTGGGTTATGTTTGAATTCCGCTCTGAATGCCACCTCTGATGACTCGATAAGGTTACTGACTGAACCAGGTGTGACTCGATCACTGAGACCGGTCCGAGCTGCCGATTCTGGCCCAAAGCTCCACAGCGGTTGAGTGATACGTGGAAATACTATGAACAGGATAATTGCTATGGGTAGTGCCTGGGTAGTTATTTGAAACGCTTTGATGAGAGGTTGCAGGAAATAGGATGCCGGTATTACCTGGTTCATCTCCGATAACAGCGCTGTGAGACAAGTAACGATGATGATGAGATAGAGTGTCAACAGTAATGATTGGCTGAACAGGAATTGTGTAATGATGACAAAATAGGAGATAAATACTGAAATATAGATTTCCCTGCGCTTTTTTATCTCCATTACCTTCAGCATTAACATCATTCCCAATAGCGCGACACCCGCATCTCGACCCAGCAGGGTCTGGTATTGCGAATAGACGATAGCGATTGAGACGAGAGTAACCGCCATAAGCAACCAGCGTCCGGGTTGCAGCCTGCTTGAATAGAGACTGGCTATGCGCCATATGAATATTAGAGATAAATAGAGTGAAATGTTTAGCGGGATGTTGCTGACGTGCGGCAATAACGCCAAGCCCATGATCAGGGTGAGCTTCGACAAGAAAGCCGGCGTTACCGTGTAGTCAACCGGCTGTTTCATTGTCAGTGCCGTAGCGGGCAAGCAGTGAGAGACAACGTTGTTGATGTAAGGGTCCCGAGCCGGTAGGAATCTTTTCACCAGGCATCTGCAGACTGTAAGATTGCTCCTGTTCCTCAGCCTGTAAAACAAATCGACAGAGCAGGCTGAGACGGTGTTCGGTTTCGAACGCTTTCAGCAGCTCCCAATCGAGACTGACCTGTTCACTCCTGTCACCACCAAACTGCTTGCTCAGCAGCCCCCGCTCCCTGGCCTGTGCCTTCCAGTCGATTTGACGTGGCGAATCACCTACACGGTAGCTGCGCAAACCTATGAAGTCGTCGGCACCAACGCCTCTGTCACCACTGTCGCTGTGACTGTAGATCGCCGTAGTTGGTGGTTCACCCTGTTTGGCCGGTTTGGGATAGACAAGACAGCTTTGCTCAAGCTGAGCATAACTCCAGGCTCGAAAGAGACCGAGTGGATAGGTGGTCTGTATGATGATTTCAGGTATTGGCAGAAGACCGCGCCGTTCTGTCTTGATCGGTAAATGCAGCTCGCCATGCGAGCCGGCTTTGACATCGACACTACCACCAAGCTGGTTTCTGGATTTGATGGCAATCCCATAACGATCGGCCGTACCGTCATTCATTACCCGGAGGGTAAAATCGGCGGTTTGGCCGGCAAAGACCGATGCAGCCTCACCTGGCTGTATCATCAGGCCGAGTAGATTACGCCAGGTATGCAGTATGCATATCAGCCAGATACCGCCGAGCAGAAAAGTCATCAAGTGACCCAGATTACTGCCATAGTTGATAGAACCGGCCAGCATCAACATCAGTAACAGGGCCAATAGCATTCCCTGGCGGGTCGGCAGGATATAGATGCTGCGCGCTACTATGCGGACCCTGCCGCGGGATTCCGGCCGCCCGCGTCGGCGAAAGCTCTTCAGCCACTGTCCTGTCGTTATCGTTGTCATCTCAAGGGATCGGTACGGAACTGATTAGGTTCATCACCAGGCTGTCACCCTGAGGCTCAGCGCTATCGCCCGCCGGTTGAAGCCGATGGCCTACGGTGGCGGGCAGAATGGCCTGCAGATCTTCGGGTAAAACCATGTTGCGGCCTTCGATCATTGCCCATGCCCGTGCGCCCTGCAAGATAGCCAAACCGGCTCGCGGGGAGAGACCGTGGCGGTAGTCCGGAGATGTGCGGCTAAATGAAAGAATGTCCTGGCAGTAGTCGATCAAGGCGTCCGCCACATGAATCTGTGAAACCCGTTGCTGATATGCTGTCAGTCTCTGATTGTCTATCACTGCAGGCATCTTATTGAGCATTTGCCGTCGGTTCTCGCCGCCTAGCAGTTCTCTCTCCGCCTCTCTTTCGGGATAACCTATGCGGATGCGCATAAGAAAACGGTCAAGCTGGGATTCCGGCAGGGGGAAGGTACCCACTTGATGGGCCGGGTTTTGCGTGGCGATGACAAAAAACGGTTCAGGCAGGCCATGGGTGACGCCATCAGTGGTGACCTGCCGCTCCTCCATGGCCTCCAATAAGGCACTTTGCGCCTTGGGTGTGGCGCGGTTGATCTCATCGGCCAGGACCAGCTGGGCGAATACCGGTCCGTGATGGAATTGAAAACGCTGTTCGCTTCGCTCATAAATCGACACACCGATGATATCCGAGGGCAGAAGGTCACTGGTAAACTGGATGCGTTGATAGTGGAGTCCCAGCATGTGTGCCAGGGTATGGGCCAGGGTGGTCTTGCCAACGCCGGGCAGATCCTCGATCAAAAGGTGTCCCCGTGCCAGCAGACAGGCAATGGAGAGTTTAATCACCTCCTGTTTGCCCAGCAGGATCCTCCCGGCGGCTTCGATAATCTTTTTTAGTTCAGAACTCATAGATTTCCGTGGTGTCTGTGGTATCGGCTAAAATAGCCGATTCGCGATTAAAGAATTTTTGCTCCAGCACCGAATATGGAGACCCATGTTTTATACCAACAGTTATGATGTGATTGTAGTGGGCGGCGGGCATGCCGGTACCGAGGCGGCATTGGCTGCAGCGCGAATGGGTGCCCGGACTCTGCTGCTCAGTCACAACATCGAGACCCTGGGTCAGATGAGCTGTAATCCCGCCATTGGCGGTATCGGCAAGGGCCATCTGGTCAAGGAAGTGGATGCCTTGGGTGGAATTATGGCCCATGCGGCGGATCTCGGCGGGATTCAATTTCGCATCCTCAATTCTCGCAAAGGCGCGGCGGTGCGCGCCACCCGTGCCCAGGCAGATCGGGTGCGCTACAAGGCGGCTGTTCGGTATGCCCTGGAGAATCAAGCCAACCTGGAGATCTTTCAGCAGGCGGTGGATGATCTTCTGGTTGAGCAGGAACGGGTGACCGGTGTCGTCACCCAGATGGGGTTGAAGTTTCGCGCCGATGCAGTGGTTTTGACCGTGGGCACCTTTCTCGGTGGCCGAATCCATATCGGGATGTCCAACTATGAAGGTGGTCGAGCAGGCGATCCTCCCGCCAATGCACTTTCCCAGCGATTGCGAGAACTTCCTTTTCGTGTCGATCGCCTGAAGACCGGCACCCCGCCCCGAATCGATGGCCGCAGCATCGACTATTCACAGCTGCAGGCTCAGCCAGGCGATACACCCACACCCGTATTTTCATTTCTGGGGTCGCCCGAGCAGCACCCCCGGCAGGTCAGCTGCCATATCACCCACACCAATCGGGAAACCCATGAAATCATCCGTGGCGGTCTCTCCCGCTCACCCATGTATACCGGCGTCATCGAAGGTGTCGGGCCTCGCTACTGCCCCTCTATCGAGGACAAGATCGTACGTTTCGCGGATAAGGAATCGCACCAGATCTTCATTGAACCCGAGGGGCTGGATACCCATGAAGTCTATCCCAACGGTATCTCCACCAGTCTTCCGTTCGATATCCAGTACCGCCTGGTTCGTTCCATGAATGGGTTCGCGAAGGCGCATGTGACGCGGCCCGGTTATGCCATCGAGTATGATTTCTTCGACCCCCGCGACCTGCAGGCGACACTGCAGACAAAATATCTGCAAGGCCTCTTCTTTGCCGGTCAGATCAATGGCACCACCGGATATGAAGAGGCGGCGGCTCAGGGGCTGCTGGCCGGAGTTAATGCGGTGCTCTACTGCCGGGAACAACCCCCGTGGACACCGCGAAGGGATGAGGCCTATCTCGGGGTGATGGTGGACGACCTGATCACTCAGGGTACCCTGGAGCCGTATCGCATGTTTACCAGCCGAGCCGAGTACCGGCTGTTGTTGCGTGAGGATAATGCCGACCTGCGCCTGACCGAAACCGGCCGCCATCTCAGTCTGGTCGATGATCGTCGTTGGGAGGCATTCTGCCGCAAACGTGATGCCATCGAACGTGAGCAACAGCGCCTGAAGGGGATCTGGCTTACCCCCGGCGATGTCGAACCGGCTCAGGCGGAAGCCATCTTGGGGGGCGTGCTTTCCAAAGAGGCCTGTGCCATCAATCTGCTCGCCAGACCGAACGTAGCCTATCGGCAACTGATGGGCTTGGCCAAACTGGGCCCGGGCGAAACAGACCCGCAAGTCATCGAACAGCTCGAGGTGCAGGCAAAATATGCCGGTTATATCGATCGCCAGCGGGGCGAGATCGAGAAACAGCGCACCAATGAGGCGGTTTTACTGCCTGATGGACTCGATTATGCGACGGTACGCGGACTCTCTTCGGAGGTGATGGAGAAACTGCAGCGGTACCGGCCCCAAACCCTCGGGCAGGCAGGGCGTATTCCCGGTGTCACGCCTGCCGCTATCTCCCTGTTGTTGATTCATCTGAAAAAGCGGTCAGCCTGATGGTTGATGAGATGTATGATAGTGCTGCCTGCCGGCAACGACTCGTGGCGGGCGCCTCCGAGATGGGGCTGGATCTCGATGCGCGGCAACAAGCCCTGATGATGGAATTTCTGGCACTGCTGGTGAAATGGAACAGTGCTTATAATCTGACGGCGGTTCGTGAGCCCCTTGAGATGGTCGGACGACACCTGTTGGACAGTTTGGCACTCTTGCCTCACCTGAAACCCGGGCCCTGCCTCGACATGGGTACCGGTGCCGGCGTACCGGGGATACCCTTGGCGATTATGCGGCCCGATTCAGATTTCGTGCTGCTTGACAGTAACAGCAAAAAGATCCGTTTTGTGCGACAAGCCAAGCTGGAATTGGGATTGGTGAATGTCCAACCGGTGCATGCCAGGGTGGAGCAATATCAAGCCGACAGACCCTTTAAGACCCTGATTGCCAGGGCCTTTACCGCCTTACCGAATATGTTCGCACTGAGTGCCGGCCTGCACCAGCCGGGGGTAGAAATCCTGGCCATGAAAGGGAGTATTCCAGAGCAAGAGATCGCACAACTGCCGGCCCATGTGATGACTGATGTCATCCCACTGAGGGTTCCCTTCGAGGCGGGTGAACGCTGCCTGGTGCGGATCGGCCAAGTCGCCGGATTTCATGCAAAGTGACAGAAAGGGTACCACCTTCAACGGCACTACCGTTATGATAGGCAGTTCCTGTTATCGCGGAACCGAAATACGCCATGGGTTACATCATCTCAATCGCCAATCAAAAGGGCGGCGTCGGTAAGACCACGACCACCGTCAATCTGGCGGCCTCCCTCGCTGCCATGAAGAAACGGGTGTTGCTGGTGGACATGGATCCACAGGGCAATGCCAGTATGGGCAGTGGTATCGACAAACATAGCCTGGAGAACTCCTGTTGTGAACTGCTGCTGGGGGATTCGACCCTGCGTGAAGCGGTGCAACGGGCACCCGAGGCAAACTTCGATGTGCTGCCCTCCAATGCGGATCTTACGGCGGCGGAAGTCGGCTTGATGAACAGTTCGATGCGGGAAAAGCGGCTTAACATCGCGCTGGCACCCGCGAAGGCCAGCTATGATTATATCCTGATCGACTGTCCGCCATCCCTGAATATGCTGACCCTCAACGCCCTGGTGGCGGCGGATGGCGTACTGATTCCGATTCAGACCGAATACTATGCCCTGGAAGGCCTGACAGCACTGATGAATACGGTGGAACAGATACAGACCCATCTCAATCAGGATCTGCAGATAGAAGGTTTTCTGCGCACCATGCATGATCCACGAAACAATCTGGCGATCGATGTCTCCGGACAGTTGCTTTCCCATTTTAAGGATGCCGTGTTCAACACAATCATCCCGCGCAACGTGCGTGTTGCCGAGGCGCCTAGCCATGGCGTACCGGTGTTGCTGTATGACAAGAGCTCACGCGGCGCCACTGCATATCTGGCCCTGGCCAGTGAGTTGCTGAGACGGCATCGCATGCGCGATGTGCAAACCCAAACCGCCTGACGGACAGAGAGATATGGCGACAAAGAAAAGAGGATTGGGTCGCGGTCTCGATGCCCTGCTGGGGGGTGTGCAGGCCGAGGCCGAGAGCAAACAGACGACATCAACCAAACACGATAATCTGCATCGACTACCGGTGGATCTGATCCAGCGCGGTCGCTATCAGCCGAGACGGGAGTTCGATGCCGACAGCCTGCGCGAACTGGCAGACTCCATCGCCGCCCAGGGGGTGATCCAGCCGGTTGTGGTACGTCCGGTGGAGAATGAGCGCTACGAACTGATTGCCGGTGAGCGGCGCTGGCGCGCAGCCCAGCAGGCGGGCCTGGATGAGATCCCGGTGGTGATCAAGGAGGTCACCGAAGAGGGCGCCATGGCGATGGGTTTGATCGAAAATATCCAACGGGAGGATCTCAATCCCCTGGAAGAGGCGAATGCCTTGAGCCGCCTGCTGCTGGAGTTCGGACTGACCCATCAGGAGGTGGCGAAGGCCGTCGGCAAGTCACGTACAACCGTGACCAACCTTTTGCGCCTGTTGGAGCTCAACGAAGAGGTCAAGGCACTGGTTGAGAGCAGGCGCCTGGAGATGGGCCACGCTCGATGCCTGCTTGGACTGAAAGGAGAGGACCAGACCCGGGCGGCAAACCAGGTGGTGGCCAAGGGACTCTCAGTGCGTGAAACGGAGCGCCTGGTGCGCCGCTTACAGAATCAGGAGGAGAAGCCGAAACCCGCCCGCGCCACTCAGGTGATGGATCCCGATATTCGCCGCCTGGTCACTGATCTGTCGGAGAAGCTGGGGGCCAAAGTCGATCTGCAACAGGGGAGCAAGGGTAAGGGTAAACTGGTCATCGGCTATAACAGTCTCGATGAACTCGAAGGGATCCTCGATCATATAAAGTGAAGCAACGAAATTAGCCACAATACACAGCCACTGAATCGGTGACTTGATGATTGTGAGTTGTATCGGAAAGCCGTAAATAGACGCGAATGATTATTTAAGTCCGCAAATGAAAGCGAATAAGCACAAATATATCTATTTACTGGACAACACTCACCGTGTAGACGAGGTAGAGTGACCCCGAACAACGGCAGGCGCAACAACTTGGCAGCAACCCTACTTCAGGGAGTAGTAGTTGAAATTATCCTTGCCGACTTGATGAAAACCGGTGCGGCGCTGGATCTTTCCCGCAAGCAGATTGCCATCAATGGTATTGAGACGAGGCTTGAACGGATTGCCTGAATCGACCTTTTCTATGAGAAAATGGTGCTGGCGTGTGGCAACGGCACCGATGTCCGCCAGTTTGATGTTTTGTACGAACTGAGGGCTCCAGGTATTCAGTCCTATATTTCCTCTGGGCGCGCCGACAGCGATATCCCACCGGATAGTCTTTAGCCCGGCCTTTCGATAGCAGTAGACACAGAAAATACCGCACCAGCTTTTTTTCTTTCCGCCGACGAATGGCTGTGGACTCCAGGCCTTGCTGTGGGGATCCTTGAAGTTGGCATCCTGCAGGGTGACGTTCGCGGCCTCTTTGAAGATGGTCTTAACGATATCGATACCTTTCGGCCTACCGCCTATGAGCTGAGTGAAATCCACCTTTCCGACAAGTTTACCCGCTTCCGACAAAACCCTTTTTCGTATTTCCGCATGCTTGCCCTTATCAACGGGTGGAATACCCAACAGGTTCTTCAATAATGCGATCAGCTGTGCCCATGTGTTCGGCCCGACGATACCGTCGGCAACGAGTTGATTGTCGCGTTGAAACTGCTGGGTTCTGGCAGCTGATTTTGCACCGAAGATACCGTCTGTAACCAGTTCTGGTTTAGCGGATACGGCTTTGTTGAGATATTGCTGAACCCGAATGACGTCATCTCCTCTAGAGCCGTATTTTATTACTCGTGATAAAGTCGTTTCCATGGTCTTGCCCCAATCGCAATGATTTTGTATTGCATAAAGTATAGGGGTGAAATTTATACGTATTTGTTACTTATTTACATTGACTTTATGTGTATTCAACCGGTACTAAAAAGGATTCATCCGATTTAAATTCCATTTGGTTGTGTCATGTTATTCAATGTGGTCGAGAACAATTATGAAGTTTTCGGCACTTGCAGATTTTTATGACGATACTTACGAAGTCGGATACGAAATATTGTGGCAGGGTGTGCCCGACGGATGGATGTAGAGTGGTATCGCGTCGTCTATGCTTGGACCTGACACAGGATTAAGTAAACGACTGTGTTCAATACCGGAATAGGGAGAATGGAGTGATCGAGAGATTCAGGCTGGTTTCATTGTCGCTTGTGTTGTTTTTTTTGACAAATGCGGGGATGGCAAAAGATATCGACAACAATCCTCCGGGTCCGGTCGGTGGCCCCGGTACCAATTGGGAGAATCCCCCAGGACCTGAGGGTGGGCCGGGAGCCTCACCCGACCGGCGCTATCGCTATCGCACCAATCCACCCGGGCCGGTGGGAGGCCCGGGGTCAGGGTGGTATTACAAGCGGCCCTATCGCCACTACCGCTATGACAGGGATAACAATCCACCGGGACCGAAAGGCGGACCTGGGACCAATTGGGAAAACCCTCCGGGACCCAGGGGTGGTCCGGGCGTCTCTCCCAACCGCAGATATCGCTGAAACGGTCGATGGCCGATCCAATATAGAAAAGGGCCATACGGCCTGATAATCTCCGACCGATCCATATTCCGGGTTGGTGCGGTTGGTTATGGCCGAAAATTGATGTCTTATGAAAAAATTTATGCATCTATCCTTTGACCTTATATCAAAGACCCCTTATACTCCTCCCTCCTTGCTGGTTAGGCTCATATAAAGGGTACCGGGAAACCGGAATGCAGCTTACCGGAAACAGCCAGATCCGCACTATTGTAGCGCTCCAACTTGGAGCGGCGGTGGTGGTCGGTTTGATACTTCTGGCATTCGGTAAGACCTTTGCATTGTCAGGATTTATCGGTGGTCTGATTGCTGCAGTGGCGAATGGCTATTTTGCCCACAGATCCTTTACGCACTACCGCGCACAGGATCCGCAAAAAATAGCCGGCCGCATGTTTGGTGCCGAAATCCAGAAGTTGATCATCACGGGATTGATGTTCGGATTGGCAATTGTCACCATCACTCCGCTGAGTATTGGTGCATTATTGGGCAGTTATCTGTTCGTGCAGGTAGCGGTTCCGCTGATTGTATTGGTTATTGAAGATAGACAGCATTCATAGGTTTTTAAGTATGGCTGGCGACACGCTCACCTCCAGTGGATATATCAAACACCATTTGACCAACCTGACCTTCGGTAAATACCCGGATGGTAGTTGGGGTATGGCGCATTCTGCTGCTGAAGCCAAGGAGATGGGCTTCTGGGCGATCCACGTGGATACCATGTTCTGGTCCATCAGCCTCGGAATACTGTTTCTCTATTTCTTCAGCAAGGCCGCCAAGCAGGCCACTGTCGGGGTTCCCAACGGTCTGCAGAATTTCGTCGAATGGCTGGTCGATTTCATCGATGACAGCGTGCGTGGTTCCTTTTCCGCCCGCAACGCCCTGGTGGCGCCCCTGGCGCTGACCATCTTTGTCTGGATATTCCTGCAGAACCTGATGGATCTGGTGCCGGTGGACGTGATCCCGGAACTCGCCAAGCTGCTGGGTATCCACTACATGAAGGTTGTGCCTTCGACCGATCCCAATGCCACCTTCGGTATGGCTATTGGGGTTTTCATTCTGGTTCTTTTCTACAGCATCAAGATCAAGGGCATCGGCGGGTTCGCCGGTGAGCTGACCCTGCAGCCCTTCTCATCCAACAATGTCCTGGTCAACATACTTTTCATTCCGGTCAACTTCATTCTTGAGTTTGTCAGTCTGATCGCGAAACCCATCTCACTCGCCCTGCGTCTGTTCGGTAACATGTACGCGGGTGAAATGATCTTTATTCTGATCGCCATCATGTACAATGCCGGGCTGATTCTCGGTTTGTTCGGTGGCGTGCTCCAGCTCGGCTGGGCGATTTTCCATATCCTGATCATCACGTTGCAGGCGTTCATCTTTATGACCCTGACCATCGTCTATCTGGATATGGCGCATCACGAACACTGATTTAACCTTTAACTATCTAGTTCATTAAACGGGAGACCAATAATGGAACAAGCACTGCTGTACATTGCCGGCGCGATCATGATGGGGCTGGGCGCCCTGGGTGCCGCGGTAGGCATCGGCGTACTGGGTGGCCGCTTTCTTGAAGGCGCCGCACGTCAGCCTGAACTCATTCCTATGCTGCGTACCCAGTTCTTCATCGTCATGGGCCTGGTCGACGCCGTGCCCATGATCGCCGTGGGTCTGGCCATGTACGTACTGTTCGCTGTCGCCTGATCCGGGCCATTGAGCGAACTCTCTATCATCTCGTCCAACGAGAGGTAATTCCGGGATGAACATCAATCTGACGCTTATAGGTCAGCTGCTCGCTTTTGCGGTGTTCGTGTGGTTCACGATGAAGTATATCTGGACCCCGATCATGGGTGCGCTGGAGACCCGCAAAAAAGAGATAGCCGATGGCCTGGCCGCCGCCGAGCGCGGGCAGCACGAACAGGAGCTTGCGAAAGAGCGGGCCAAGGATGTTCTGCACGAAGCCAAATCGCAGGCAGCTGAGATCGTGGCTCAGGCGCAGAAACGGGCAGCTGAAATTGTCGATGAGTCAAAGGACACCGCACGCACAGAAGGCGAGCGTATCCTGACCGCTGCGCAGGCAGAGATCGAGCAGGAGTCGAACCGCGCTCGTGAACACCTGCGTGAAAAGATCGGCGAACTGGCCGTGGTCGGTGCTGAGAAGATCCTTAGAAAGGAGATCAACGCAGCGGCGCACAAAGATATCGTCAACGAGCTGGCACAAGAGATTTAAGGCGGAATCATGGCAGGTGAAGCAACCACTATTGCCCGACCCTACGCCGAAGCGGTGTTTGCGCGCGCTGAAGAGAGCGGCAAGCTCGACGTCTGGTCCGATATGCTGAGCTTTCTTACCTCGGTGGTGGAGAGCCAGGAGATGGCCCCGATCGTCGGTAATCCGCTGATCGAGCAGGACGCCCTGGTGTCACTGCTGCTGGAGATCGCGGGCGACAAGGTCGACGAAGAGGGCGGCAATCTGATCAAGGTGTTGGTCGAGAACGGCCGACTCACTGTGCTGCCGGAGATCGATGCACTCTTTGAAGAGCTGAAAGCGGACAAAGAGCGTGTCAGCAAAGTACATGTCACCTCCGCCTTCGCCCTCGATGCGGCGCAGGAAAAACTCATTGCCGAAGCCTTAAAGGCCAAGTTGGGACGCAACGTCACCATCACCAGTGAAAAAGACCCCGAGCTGATCGGCGGTATTCACATCCGTGCGGGCGACATGGTTATCGACGGCTCCGTCCGTGGACAACTGCAGCAACTGGCGAACGAATTGGGAATCTAAGCGAGAAGCCATCATGCAACTCAATCCATCCGAGATCAGTGACCTGATCAAAAGCAAGATCGAAAAATTCGATCTTAAGACCGAGGCCCGAAACGAGGGTACGATCATCAGTCTGACCGACGGCATTGCCCGAATCCACGGTCTCGAGGACGCCATGTCCTACGAGATGCTGGAGTTTCCCGGGAATACCTACGGTCTGGCACTCAACCTGGAGCGCGATTCAGTCGGCGCCGTGGTATTGGGTGACTACAAGCACCTGAGTGAAGGCGATGCCGTTCAATGTACCGGCCGCGTACTCGAGGTGCCGGTGGGCGAAGCTCTGCTGGGCCGCGTGGTCGACTCGCTGGGCAACCCCCTGGACGGCAAGGGCGACATCACCGCCGATGAGACCTCTCCCATCGAGAAAGTCGCGCCGGGCGTTATCGAGCGTAAGTCGGTTGACCAACCGGTGCAGACCGGCCTCAAAGCGATCGACGCCATGGTGCCGATCGGCCGTGGCCAGCGTGAGCTGATCATCGGTGACCGTCAGACCGGTAAGTCGGCTGTGGCCATCGACACCATCATCAATCAGAAAGGCACCGGCATCAAATGTATCTACGTCGCCGTCGGCCAGAAGAACTCCACCATCGCCCAGGTGGTGCGTAAGCTGGAAGAGCACGGCGCTATGGAGCACACCATCATAGTGGCGGCGCCCGCGGCGGATTCCGCGGCCATGCAGTTCCTGGCCCCCTACTCCGGCTGCACCATGGGCGAGTACTTCCGCGACAAGGGCGAAGATGCGCTGATCATCTACGACGATCTGACCAAGCAGGCCTGGGCCTATCGTCAGGTCTCCCTGCTGCTGCGACGTCCGCCTGGCCGTGAAGCCTATCCCGGTGATGTCTTCTACCTCCACTCCCGTCTACTCGAGCGCGCCGCGCGCGTCAACGCCGACTATGTGGAGAAGATGACTGAAGGCAAGGTGAAAGGCCAGACCGGTTCACTGACCGCCCTGCCGATCATCGAGACCCAGGCGGGTGACGTGTCGGCCTTCGTACCGACCAACGTTATCTCGATTACCGACGGTCAGATCTTCCTCGAGGCGGATCTGTTCAACGCCGGTATCCGCCCAGCGATCAACGCCGGTCTTTCAGTCTCCCGTGTGGGTGGTGCCGCGCAGACCAAGATCATCAAGAAGCTGGGCGGCGGTGTGCGTCTGGCCCTGGCCCAGTATCGTGAGTTGGCGGCCTTCTCCCAGTTCGCTTCCGATCTGGACGAGGCGACCCGCAAACAGCTGGAGCGCGGTGAGCGTGTTACCGAGCTGATGAAGCAGGCCCAGTATTCGCCGCTCTCCATTGCCGGCATGGCGGTCTCGCTGTTTGCCGCCAATGAGGGTTATCTGGACGATGTCGATGCCAGCAAAGTGGTCGACTTCGAGGCCTCGTTGCACGGCTACATGAAGAGCAGCCAGAAGGAGCTGATGGACAAGATGAACGAGACCGGTGACTACAACACCGAGATCGAGCAGGCGCTGCACGATGCGTTGAAGGACTTCAAGGCCAACCATACCTGGTAAGCCGAGTACGTAACACGAGATAAGGTTCAGAGTTATGGCAGGCGCAAAAGAGATACGCACACAGATTGCCAGTATCAAGAATACGAGCAAGATCACCAAGGCGATGGAGATGGTGGCGGCCTCGAAGATGCGTAAGGCGCAGAACCGGATGGCGGCCACGCGGCCCTATGCGGATAAGATGCGCAACGTCATCGGGCATCTGTTTCATGCGCATCCAGAGTATAAGCACACCTTCATGATCGAGCGTGAGGTTAAACGGGTTGGGTATATCATCGTTTCCTCCGATCGAGGGCTCTGCGGTGGTTTGAACAATAATCTGTTTCGCAAGCTGGTCAAGGATATGAGGGTCCATAGGGACAGCGGTACAGAGGTCGATTTCTGCACTATCGGCAACAAGGCGCTGGGGTTTTTCGGCCGTTTCGGCGGTAATGTGGTCAGTCAGGCGACCCATCTGGGGGACACGCCCCACATCGAGGATCTGATCGGCACGGTCAAGGTGATGCTGGATGCCTATGCCGAGGGCAAGATCGATCGTATCTACATCGCCTACAACCACTTCGTCAACACCATGACCCAGAGTCCTACTGTCGAACAGCTGGTGCCCATAGCCTCCACCATGGAGGAAGAGTTGAGGCACCACTGGGACTACATCTACGAGCCGGATTCGAAAGATGTACTCGACA
This sequence comes from Candidatus Thiodiazotropha sp. LNASS1, assembly GCF_964212655.1. Classification (NCBI taxonomy): domain Bacteria; kingdom Pseudomonadati; phylum Pseudomonadota; class Gammaproteobacteria; order Chromatiales; family Sedimenticolaceae; genus Candidatus Thiodiazotropha; species Candidatus Thiodiazotropha sp. LNASS1. The sequence continues at coordinate 2,973,520 of NZ_OZ156465.1, forward strand.
ACCTGCTGAGCCGTTATGTGGAGTCCCTGGTCTACCAGTCCGTGGTGGAAAACGGTGCCAGTGAGCAGTCTGCACGAATGGTGGCGATGAAGGCGGCCTCGGACAATGCGGGTGAGCTGATCGACGAGCTGCAGCTGATCTACAACAAGGCGCGCCAGGCCGCGATTACCCAGGAGATCTCGGAGATCGTCGGCGGTGCGGCGGCTGTCTGATGACAGCCTGGAAAAAGAATTAGTTTTTATTATTTTGAGAGTCGCCTGGAGCGGCAAGAGGAACCAGAAATGAGTTCGGGCAAAGTGGTTGAAATCATCGGCGCTGTGGTGGACGTACAGTTCGCACGCGGTGAGATGCCGAAGGTCTACGAGGCACTCAAGATTGAAGATGCGGGCCTCACACTGGAAGTCCAGCAGCAGCTGGGCGACGGGGTGGTGAGAACCATCGCCATGGGATCGACCGATGGACTGAAGCGCGGTGTCACCGTGGAGTCCACCGGCGACCCGATCAGTATCCCGGTCGGTCAGGGTACTCTGGGCCGTATCATGGACGTACTCGGCAATCCGGTGGACGAGGCCGGCGAGGTCAAGGCCGACAAGCTGATGCCGATCCACCGTCTGCCGCCAAAGCTGGAAGATCAGGCGGCCACCACCGAGATCCTCGAAACCGGCATCAAGGTAATCGACCTGATCATGCCCATCGTCAAGGGCGGTAAGATCGGTCTGTTCGGCGGCGCCGGCGTGGGCAAGACCGTTACCCTGATGGAGTTGATTCGTAACATCGCGGTGGAACACTCCGGTTTCTCCGTATTCGCCGGTGTGGGTGAGCGTACCCGTGAGGGCAACGACTTCTACCACGAGATGCAGGAAGGCGGGGTACTCGACAAAGTGGCCCTGGTCTACGGTCAGATGAACGAGCCCCCGGGCAACCGTCTGCGTGTGGCCCTGACCGGTCTGACCATCGCCGAGAATTTCCGTGACGAAGGCCGTGACGTACTGATGTTCGTGGACAACATCTATCGTTACACCCTGGCCGGTACCGAGGTATCCGCCCTGTTGGGCCGTATGCCCTCCGCGGTGGGTTATCAGCCGACCCTGGCCGAGGAGATGGGTGCGTTGCAGGAACGTATCACCTCTACCAAGACCGGCTCCATCACCTCCTTTCAGGCGGTCTACGTACCGGCAGACGACCTGACCGATCCCTCGCCCGCGACCACCTTCGCGCATCTGGATGCGACGCTGGTGCTCTCCCGTCAGATCGCCGAGCTGGGTATCTATCCGGCGGTGGATCCTCTCGATTCCACCTCCCGTATTCTCGATCCCAATGTGGTGGGCCAGGAGCACTACAGCGTGGCCCGCGCCGTGCAGGGCACCCTGCAGCGCTACAAGGAGCTGAAGGACATCATCGCCATCCTCGGTATGGACGAACTCTCCGAAGAGGACAAACTGGTGGTGCAGCGTGCACGTAAGATACAGCGCTTCCTGTCTCAGCCCTTTTTCGTGGCCGAGGTCTTCACCGGCACCCCCGGCAAGTATGTCTCGCTGAAAGACACTATCGCCAGCTTCAAGGCAATCGTCGAAGGTGAATACGATCATCTGCCGGAGCAGGCCTTCTATATGGTCGGTGGTATCGACGAAGCCGTCGAACGCGGTGGCAAGGCCTGATCGGCTGGGAGTAGAATAGATGGCCATGACAATCCATGTGGACATCGTCAGCGCCGAGGGCGAGATCTTCAGCGGTCTCGCTGAGATGGTATACGCCCCTGCGGTAATGGGTGAGGTGGGAATCGCTCCCCGCCACACGCCGCTGGTGACTCAACTGAAACCAGGTGAGATTCGGGTCGACACCGGGAATAATCAGGAGATGCAGCACTTTTATGTCTCCGGCGGTATTCTCGAGGTTCAGCCCCATGTGGTTACCGTACTCGCCGATACGGCGATTCGTGCCACAGACCTCGACGAGGCGGCCGCCCAGGAGGCCAAGCGCCGTGCCGAAGATGCCATGGCGAACCGAACCTCCGAGTTCGAATACGCCAAGGCACAGGCTGAACTGGTGGAGGCAGCAGCACAGTTGCGAGCCATCGAGCGCATCCGCAAGGGTAAGGGCGCCTGATTATCCCATCCTAAAATAATAGGGCCTGACTCGTCAGGCCCCACGCCATACCGCTATGTCCAAAGAAATCATCCAGAACGGAAAATTCGTCTCCCTCACCTACTCCATTGCCGATCCGGATGGCAATACCCTGGAGCAGAGCGATCTTCCGGTCAGCTATATCCATGGCGGCGAAACCGAACTGATTGGCGGTATGGATCGCGCGGTAGCCGGTAAGTGCCAGGGTGATGAAGTCACTCTTACCATCCCCTCCAGTGATGCCTTCGGTGAGTATGATCCGGACCTGACCTTCACCGATGAAATCGATAATGTGCCCCCGCAATTTCGTCAGTTGGGTGCAGAAGTACAGATGCAGAATGAGGCCGGCGAGGTAAAAAGTTTCTACGTCACCAAGATCGAGAATGGTAAGTTGACGGTTGACGGCAACCACCCTCTCGCAGGCAAGACACTGGTGGTTAAGGTCAAGATTCTCGAGGTTAGGGAGGCGACCAAGGAAGATGCCATGTCAGTGGGTTTGCCGGGCCAATCCCATACACTGAATTGACACCTCCATACTTTCATCTCCCCGCAAGCGTATAAAGCTTACTCTGATCCGGCGTGTGATTTTTTTACCTGGAAGCTGGTACTGCCGAATGGTATTAAGCTATCCTCGGGATTGGTTACAGCATTGAGGTGAGTTGATGGATCTGGGGGCACTGATTTTGGCTGCGGGCGAAGGTACGCGAATGCGTTCCAGGCTTCCCAAGGTTCTGCACCAGTTGGCCGGCAAGGCGCTGCTCGGTCATGTGATCGATACGGCACGCTCGGTCAATCCTGATGAGATCACTATTGTCTATGGCCACGGGGGTGAGTTGGTGCCTACTCAGCTCTCCGCCCAGGATCTGACATGGGTGGAACAGACCGAACGCCTCGGTACCGGCCATGCGGTGATGCAGGCGTTGCCTTCCCTGCGAAAAGTCGACCAGGTGCTGATTCTGTACGGTGATGTACCCTTGATCAGCAGTTCGACACTGACCGGTCTGCTGAGTTGCTTGAGACTGAGCGACCTGGCGCTGCTGACGGTCGATCTACCCGATCCCACTGGATATGGGCGGATCGTGCGTGACGGTATGGACCGGATCATCCGCATCGTCGAACAGAAGGACGCCAGTCAACGCGAGCAGGAGATTACCGAGATCAATACGGGGATCCTGGCGGTAAAACGGGAGAGACTCGAGAAGTGGCTTGCACAACTCGATAACAACAATGCGCAAAAAGAGTACTATCTGACCGACATCATCGCCATGGCGGTTGAGGACGGGGTCAATATCCAGGCGGTCCATCCGGACAGTGAAGAGGAGGTCATGGGGGTCAATGACCGCAAACAACTGGCCTATCTCGAACGTTACCATCAACGCCAGTTGGCCGAGTGCTTGATGCACAACGGCGCCACCCTGGCGGATCCCTCGCGCATCGACATTCGCGGTCGCCTGACCACCGGACAGGACGTTTTCCTTGATTGCAATGTCATCATCGAGGGTAACGTCAGCCTTGCGGACGGGGTCAGGGTCGGTCCGAACGTGGTGCTGAAAGATTGTTCAATCGGCGAGGGGACGGAGATCTTTGCCAACAGTGTATTGGAAGCCGCCGAGATCGGCAGCGAATGCCGTATTGGCCCCTTTGCCCGGATTCGGCCGGAGAGCAGTCTGGCCGATCATGTCCATATCGGTAATTTCGTCGAGATAAAGAAGAGCCTGGTGGCAGATGGAAGTAAAATAAATCACCTCAGCTACGTCGGTGACAGCGAGATCGGTGAACAGGTCAATATCGGCGCCGGCACCATCACCTGCAATTACGATGGCGCCAACAAGCACAAAACGGTCATCGGTGATCGCGCCTTCATCGGTTCGGACACCCAGTTGATCGCGCCGGTGGTGGTCGGTGAGGGTGCGACCATCGGTGCCGGTTCAACCATCAGCAAAGACGCACCATCGGAACAGCTGACCCTGACACGGGCAAAACAGATCAGCATCGATGGCTGGCAGAGACCGGTCAAGAAGCCGAAAGCGTAACATCCAGGGGGAGTTAGAGCATGTGTGGCATTGTCGGTGGAATCGCACAACGGGATGTTGTTCCCATCCTGATGGAGGGTCTGAAACGCCTTGAATATCGGGGTTATGACTCGGCCGGTGTTGCGGTATTGGATGAGCGTCAGCACATTCAGCGAATTCGTTCCGTAGGCAAGGTCGCCGCGCTCAAGGACCTGATCGATGGCGCCGCACTTTCAAGCAGTCTGGGTATCGCCCATACCCGTTGGGCTACACACGGTATGCCGGCGGAGCGCAACGCCCACCCTCATATGAGCGGCGAGCGGGTGGCGATCGTACACAACGGTATTATCGAAAACTATGCCGATCTGCGTCAGGACTTGAGTACCAAGGGTTTTACTTTTACCTCTGAGACCGATACCGAGGTCATCGCCCATCTGCTGGCGGATGTGCTGGCATCGGAACCCGATTTCATCAAAGCCATACGAAAGGCGAGCAGTAAACTGGTCGGTGCCTATGCGCTGGCTGTTGTCAGCCCGGATGATCCCGATCAGATGGTGGTCATCAGGGCTGGCAGTCCTTTGGTCATCGGGCTTGGTGTGGGAGAGAACTTTATCGCTTCGGATGTGTTTGCCCTGTTGCCGGTAACACAGCGTTTTATCTTCCTGGATGAGGGCGACCTGGCTCATGTCTCGAGGGATGAGGTGAAGATTTTCGATGACCAGGGCCGTCAGGTAGAGCGTGAGGTCCGCACCTCTCGGGTTTCCGCATCGAGCGCGGAAAAGGGACCCTACCGGCACTATATGCTGAAAGAGATCTTCGAACAGCCGGCAGTGATCGCAGAGACCCTGGAGGGACGGATTCATAAGGGCAAGTTGCTCGAAGATTCATTCGGTTTCGAAGCGAAACAGCTCCTGGACAAGACCCAAAACGTACACATCATCGCCTGTGGCACCAGTTACCACGCCGGCCTGGTTGCACGCTATTGGCTGGAAGAGGTCGGCGTTCACTGTAGCGTCGAGGTGGCGAGCGAGTTTCGCTATCGGCAGGTGGTGGTGCCCGACAACACCCTGTTTGTCACGATCTCCCAATCGGGCGAGACCGCGGATACCCTGGCCGCGTTGCGTGGCGCCGAGACCCAGGGCTATCTGGGAAGCCTGACCATCTGCAACGTACCCGAAAGCTCGCTGGTGCGGGAATCCAATGTGGCCCTGATGACCCGGGCAGGTCCTGAGATCGGTGTGGCATCCACCAAGGCCTTCACCACCCAGCTGGTAGCTCTGAGATTGCTGGTCCTTGCCTTGGCAAAGCGCCGCGGCATGAGCACCGAGAGAGAGCGCGAGCTGGTAGAGGAACTGCATGCACTGCCACGTCAGGTTGAAGTGATCCTGGAGCTGAACGACGCCATCAAAGAGATGGCGAATGCCTTTGCGGAAAAGAACCACGCCCTGTTTCTCGGCAGAGGCAGCTTCTACCCAATCGCCATGGAGGGTGCGTTGAAACTGAAAGAGATCTCCTACATCCACGCCGAGGCCTACCCTGCCGGCGAACTCAAACACGGCCCCCTGGCGCTGGTCGATGCTGAGATGCCGGTGATCTGCGCGTTACCCGACGATCCGCTTTTAGAAAAAGTCATATCGAATCTGCAGGAGGTACGCGCCCGTGGCGGTGAACTGTTCCTGTTCAGCGATCAGAAGGTAAAGATCGGCCTGGACCGATACCAGAACCTGACCCTATCCGACATCTATCCTTCCACGGCGCCGATCGTCTATACCGTTCCGTTGCAGTTGCTTTCCTATCATGTTGCCATATTGAAGGGGACCGATGTGGATCAGCCGCGGAATCTGGCGAAATCGGTGACGGTAGAGTAGGTGATGTAGATGGATGTAACTGTTGAACGGGAACAAAGTCCGTCACGGTAACCTGCGAGTAGCATGTTGCGGGTGACGGTTAGGTTATTTGCCTCAGGCCAGTATCTTCATCAATTGTCATTCGACGCACGGTGTCTGCCACATCTCTATACATTGGTCCGTATTACCGCAAAGTGGAAGTTTTTATTTGACCGATTGTCTTATATAGTTCCCTATACCTAGTAGGCACCTGTTACTATGGTGAAAATGATGGATGCGAATGGAGAGGCTAACTTAGTAGACTCTCGATTCATCAAGGGATGTATTATATGGAGTATGATATGAGGACATTTCTCTTTTCTTTTTTTCTATTCTTTCTCCTTCCTGGTTGCGGCGGTGGCAGTGGCGGCGGCGCGGGTGATACTACTCCGGATATAACTACTGTTCCCTTTAACCAGCAGGCTAAAGTCAATTTCTCATCGGTAGGAAATTATTTAGTTGCCATTCGGCTGGATATTGCCCGCACCTTGATCATAGATGTGGTTGATTTCTTTACTTATAACACACTCACCTATCAGACTGGCGATGTCGATATTATCATAGATAACCCATGCGGAGGCTCGGTTCAGATTTCCGGTTCTCTCGATGAAGCGCTTTCGTCAGGATTGCTTACCCTAGATTTTTCGAATTACCAAGATTGTTCATCTCACTCTACATTAACTTTCACCGGCTCAATCGATCTGTCTATTTACAATACGGAAACCTATACGGGTAGCGGGAATATCACCATACCCTCTGGGTTTCTTTTTTCGACAAGTAACTTACAAATTACTTTAGGATCAGAGTCTGTAATAATGGATGGAACGATTGAATTCTATCATGATACTAGCGACCCAGAGTTCAACTGGCAGAATACCACAAAGAATTTCACCCTTTCTAATTCAACGGGCTCAGGTACTTTTACAAATTACATCCAAAAAGATTACACGCATAAGGGGGATCTTTACTTTTCGAAATATTATTACGGATCCAGCTATTCCGGCAGAATATATGACTCTGATTTTGGTTATGTAGACGTAACAACCGTCAACGCGGTTGCCACCTGTAATAGTATGAGCGATATCTGCCCTCTGGATCCGACAGAAGATGGAAGAATCAAGTTGAGCGGCGACTATAGTTCGGCTTTGATCCAGTTAGGCTCGGGTCTTGATACTATAAGTATGGACGCTAATGGAGATGGCTATTACGAAGAAGTCTTGGATTGTGATTACTATCGTTGCTATTAGCTCTTAAAAGAAAGTAAACAATACTGTACAAACAGCTCTGTCTCGTGTAGTTAGCCACCGAAGTGGAGAGCCTTGCTGATCATTTCGATCATCTATTACACAACGCGGAATGCGAGTGTTGTGGCAGGTTATCGATAGCAGCGAAACCAAAGTGCGTATTTTGCGATGTTGAGATTTTCGATTCGTATTTTCACTTCGTCGATCAATCGGTGGATTAAGAATTTATAACCATAAGCTCCAGTGGAAATGGGGTAAAACCTGTATTGGAACTCTGAGGTGTTGATTTGCATTCATTACTGGGCCGGTAGTTGCACTGAATATTACCCCAGCCTGAGTTGAATAAGTATCTGAATAAAGTGAATCTAGTTATCAATACATAGGATCTGTAATCCAATGTGAATCAATTAGTAAAGGATCAATATCATATGCTAATCAATATGCGTCCCTGAATCCCGCTCAGGGACGCATATTAAATCCGGCTCAAGCCCGGGTTGACTCACGGCCACTGCCAAAGCACGGTGCTAGCCGGGTAAAGCATATGATCAATACGGCAAGCAAGATCGCTGCGCCGATCACCAATAACAACCAGCCCAGCATCACATCGCATCGGGCCAGAATCAGCCATATCAACACAATGGTGACCAGTAAAGCGATAAGGAACGGCAGCGTGGCAGACTTAATGCCACAAAGCAAACGTGCCAACCACAACAAAGTGGCAATCACAGCAACCGCCAAGACCAACAATATCCAGCAACACCATAGCGGACCACCACAGAGTGTTGGCGGTACATCGACTGTACCAGTCGGTGCTGCCGCACCCTCGCGACAGTCGTCTTCCTCCAAGACCACCTCAGTCTCCCAACGTCCCGGTTCAGCGACACTGAGGGTGTCAACGTAACAACCATGCTCATCGGTTGTTACATAGTGGACTTGGGTGGTGCCGTCCGGTGCAGTGTACACCACCGCCACCTGAGTGTTGGGCAAGGCAGGATCCGTACAGCCCTGGGTATGTATGACGCACTCTTGGATATACACTGGTCTGTACGTCAAAGCTTCGGTACTCTTCGGATCGGCTTGTCCGCACACCAGTCGTGATTCCGCCGTGATGCTGGCCGGATTCTTGAGACCGACCTGAAGCGTGATGGCGCCTAGTTGTTTCAAGGTGTCGACCCGTGGTGTGTAGGCAGCTACGGTAATCGCTTCGTTTGAGCACAATGGTGCTGTCTCATGAGGTTGCAATGTGATCTGTGCGCTGCCGATGCCATTTGCCGGTATAGTCAGACGCTCGGGCGTCACAATGTAACTCCAACTCGACGGTAGTCCATCGAGCTTGAAGATCACCGTAATCGTCTCGGTATAGGGGTTTTCGACCTCGAAGCGCGTCGTTACCGGCTCGAATGGACTGCCCCTCGTGGTAGTGAACTGACTGATGTTCTCCTGGGTCCAGTTGTTAGCCAAATCTACGTCATTGGCCACACCTTCCACCGACAACCTGACACATGAGTGGATATCGCCCACGGGGTACCAATCAGCGCTGATCAGATGGTAGGCGGTATCATCGGTGTCTGTGCCCTGCAGTAGCGGTACGTTCTCAATTCTCAACGAGCGCCACGGGCCCCCCGCCCCCAAAGGCTCACGAATCTCGAGATGGACCTCGAAGTTGGTCGCATCCGCGTGACCCTGGTTACGCACCCGGCCATAGACTTTATTCAGCTCACCGACCACAGGCTGTTCGTCTGTATCGATAACCGCTAAAGGATCGGCTTCAAAGTTACCACCGACATCGGGTGCATCGACACAAACATCTTCACTCTTCCAGCGCTCATTTATGTCCGAGACGTAGACGTCGTTTTCTGTCGGCGGCAGCGCATAGTTGAGTCGGATCTGTGCTTCATTGGCATCCATCGATGTCACTTCGATGTTGACCCCGGAGCCGATGTCGTCAAAGAGGTTGCGCGGTGCGTTGATGGTAAACGGTGCATCATCCAGGTTACCCGCCGTCACATCCGACTCCTGCACGATCACCGGCCCCTCGCCCTGATTGATATGCTCGTTGGCTTTGGTGATCACCACGCCGGCATCGGGCAGATCCGTGTCCAAGTTGCTCTGCCGCCGATACTCGGCCGTGTAGTACGGCCGGTCGCCGACCTCGATTGCCACCAGCTTGACCGTATCGCTATCGGCATCCGTCGCACTGATGGTGTAGTCACTGTCGACAATCGGTGTCGCAACTGTCGGCTTGGTGACCCGAGTGAGGGTCTTACCGGTCGCATCACCCGTCTCATCCAACCAACCCACACGCCACTTCTCCCAACCGAGTACGTGTATAGCATTGTCCTTGTCGCTCATATGGCTCCACGGTCCGACGAAGGGTCGCGTCACCGTTACTTCGGGGTAGGCGAACAGGTCAATAAAGAATAGATAAGACACCCAATCAAAAAAGATCAATAACATCTCAGTAATAAGAACAGACCAAATAATATTCGTTGTTGCTGAGTGACGACCAATCGTTAGAAATAGTGGGAAAAAAGCCGGTAATCGGGTTAAAGATAGAAATTCTATAGGGGAATGGCCAGCCACAGACATATCAACACCTCAGCCTGCGCTGATCCATGGCCTGCTGGGGTTTTTACGATTTCGCTAGGCGAGCAACTGTAACACTGCACCCAGGTTCGGCGTTCGCTGATACTCAAGTTTTCGACAAACCGCTTTCAACATATAACTGGCACCGACCAGTCCTTTGAAGCGGCTTTCAAAATGCTGTGTCATGTAGAGCCAATACTTGGGTTCGATTTGTAAACGTTCAAGAATAGGTGGCTGATGCGCGGGTATATAACCATGCTTATTTTTCAGGATGGCGTGGGCTGTCCAGTCGAGCAGTTCGAGATAGTCTTTGAGTCGAAATGGCAGCCCCTTGGGCATATCCTGACGCGGGTAGCCAGCAAAAGGTAGCAGACCGGTGGGTGAATCGGATTCGCCTGCTTGAGTAGGGTTGTGTTTGAAGTGATGAGATCGTTCCTTGATGGACGTATATGTAGAATTGCATGCTAAATTGACCCATATTTCAAAGTATTTGCATCGAATACCTGGTCCATAGTTTTCTTACATGTTAACGAGCTTCACAGAGAGATTATGGGTCACTATTCAATGCAAATCCCGGGTCTAATTTAAGTGCAAATCAACAAGCTAGTGGATTTTTGTGACGGACTTTACAGTGAATATAGGTGTATCAATAATCAACCTGATTACTCATGAAGCTCAGCTATTGAGCCTGTGGTGCAAGCATAATGGAACCTACTGAATAAAAGAGGATTTCATCATGCCGAGAAATACCATTCAATTTCAAAAAGGCCTTGGTTTGCACGATTTTCTTGAACAATACGGGACCGAGGATCAGTGTCGTCAGGCATTGTATGATCTGCGCTGGCCGACGGGCTATGTCTGCCCTGAGTGCGGCAACACAACAGGCTGTGAACTCAAAAAGCGTCAGATATATCAATGTCACAAGTGCCATCATCAGACTTCCCTGACCGCCGGCAGCATCTTCCATGGCACCAAGCTGCCGCTGAGAACGTGGTTTCTTGCGATCTATCTGTTGACCCAACGCAAGAAAAGTATCTCGGCGCTGCAACTTTCCCGCAAAATCGGGGTGAACTACAACACTGCCTGGCGACTCAAGCATAAGTTGATGCAGGTGATGATGGAACGTGAGCGTGGAAAAAAACTGGCCGGTCGCATCGAATTGGATGATGCTTATCTGGGAGGCGAGCAAGCCGGTAAGCGTGGTCGTGGATCGCGCAACAAAATCCCTTTCGTGGCTGCTGTTGAGACGACGCGGGACGGCAGGCCCATGAAGATTTCTTAATGGGACATCCGCCTGTAGCAGATTAAGCGACCCAGTTGCATCTTCATCTTTGGTTGTAAGTCCCCAGCCGGTAACAAGCAGATTCGTACCATCAGCAAGCCCGTCATCAAATTGAATTGACGCTGTGTTGATCGGCCGTTTACTTGAAGGCGTTGCAAGTTGCAGCAGTGCGATATCGTGATCACCACCATATTCAGAATGTATATGGATATAACTGATATCATGTACTTCACCATTACTGCGATCGGTCAGGCTGGTTCCCCCGATATAGGCTTGAATGTCACCGGCGGATTCGGATTCAACACAATGCGCAGCTGTTAGCACCCATCGTTCTGCAATCAGGCTGCCACCGCAGAACTGTTCATTGTCAGTTTTGTTTATCAACGCAGTCATCCATGGGAATGTATCAGCCTGTGCGGGCTTTCCACCAATAATGCGGTGATTAATTAAACCTTTCCGTTTGCCGTAATCAGCGGTTGCATGATTGATGCTGATGGCAGACAGAGCGATCATGAGAAATAGGATTTTTATAAATTTCATTGTATGCCCCAATTTGAATATTGGAGTCTGTATTGAATTATTTAGGCATGTATCTATCTATTCACTTAATGTATCTTTCTGTATCAATCTGTTCTGGAAGTCGTTGAGATCAGGGATTGATGGGACAGATTCCATATACTGCCGACAAACGCCAGGACGTCTGTCGGAATACAGAGCGGGAATTGAGTAGGGTTGTTTATAGGAGTGATGATGGACTTGGCCAGTCCCTTCAGCCTCCATCACTCCTTATCTGTCGACCGATTTTTCATGTAGTAGACAGGAAGATGGCTGCTTTCCACCGATCCCGTTTGCCTCAGTGTTTAAGCGTGCAGAAAAGGATGTAAGAATCCTATACTCGATTGTTGGTGTAATTGCACGGTAAATTTCACTTTGAAAGGTTTACATGGTCCTTCTACACTGGGATTTATATTCCTGTGTACGCTCTCCTAAGTCGTCGCAAGTTCGGCGCCCCTGGTGGCTCATAGGGAAAGGATTTCCGGCCTCAGTGTTTCGTAACCTCTGGGGTATCTTAGACCCGGCAAAGGAGTAAGCCAGTCAACATGTCATCAATCTCGGATAATCTCGAAATTTCATAGTTGTCTGAGGACAAAGAAAACTGAGTATCAATAGTTTTTACGAGGGAAGTTGAAAGGGTGCTTATTTGTTCCGGGTGTTCAACAAGTTTGATTGTCCCGATACATGGAGGAGAGCGATGAAACACCGTCTCGAAGCAGATCTGAACGCCACGATTACCCGCGATGACAAGGGCGTCATAAGGGCAATCACTTTTGCGGATACCGGCTCGGCAACGCAGATCGCCGCTTCGGCGAAATCCCATGTCCGCCAACTCGCCGGCAAAATCGGCATTGACATCGCGGAGCTCAGCGAGCTTGACCGCAAAGCGACCCATGTGGAGCCCAAAAAATCAGGCCCCTCCTTTCATCTTGCCGATGAAAAGACCTTTTTCGATACCACCACCTACGTCTATGCCCAGACCTACCTCGATACACCGGTCTGGGGCGCCGGGATCACGGCGACCAGAAATGATGAAAGCGGCCGCATCATCTCGATCGTCAACACAAGCATAGCGGGCATTGACGCCAAGCTCCCGCCTGCACGCGACATCAACCGCTACCGTAAACTTTTCTCCGCCGGCGAGTCAGGCCCCGGCGCTGAGGAAAGCGTATCTAAACAGGCGCTAGGCGCGGCAAAGGCGCAGCTCAGCGACATTCTCGGCTCATGCCTCGACAGCTACGGCAAGGGCAAAGACCGCTTGACGCCTGAACTCATCTCCGGGCGATTCTACATCTACCAGCTCGACCGCGCACGGCGCCAGCACGACCACCCGGAGCCACCGGAAAAGCAGGAGAAGTATCCCGTAGAGCCGATCGAGGGAGAACACCTCCCAACCCTGCCCCTCGCAAAACTTCCCGATTCCCTCGAGGACGGAAGCTGGCATCTCGTGGCCGAACTCATCATCCGGCTTCCCTACGAGGGGCATCGGATGAACTGGCGGTTCCTGGTCAGCGTCGCGACGGGGGACATTCTCTATCTGCGGGCGCTCACCTCCCACGTGAACGGGCTCGTCTTCACCTACGACCCGATCATTTCAACGGGTGACACGGCAAACGATGCCAGCCAAAGCAATGCGGTGCTCAATCCGTTGCGGGACGACGTAGAACTGCTCGGGCTGGATCCAGCCGTAGCCGGCACACAATCGCTTTCGGGTGAATACGTCCAAGTGATAAATGTGCACAATCCCAACATCTCGCCACCCACCCGGCCCGAGGGTGCGGATTTCGATTTCGACGTGCGCACCGACGAGTTCCTCGCCGTCAATGCCTACTATCATAACGACCGATTTTTCCGTCTGGTCGAGGATCTCGGTTTTCCCCTCAATACCTATTTCGATGGCACGAGCTTTCCGATCAGCGTTGACCACAGGGGGTTCGGCGGCAGCAACAACGGCCATTGCATCGGCGACGGGGACGGGATCGACCATACCTGCTACGGCCGGATCGACAACACCGGCGGGACGCCCACAGGCAATGCCTCGGACTGGTATCTGGTGCTGCACGAGCTTGGCGGGCACGGCATCCTCTATGACCATGTGAACTCCGCGAATTTTGGCTTTGCGCACAGCGTCGGCGACAGCTTCGGCATGATTCTGAACGATCCCTATTCCGGGTGGCACAATGGCGGTAACAACGACCGCTTCATGCTCTGGCCCTATTCCGCCCTGGGACGACGCTCAGACCGCGATCCCGCCGCCGGCTGGGGCTGGGGCGGTACCAATGATGTGGGCAGCTACTCGTCCGAGCAGATCCTGTCGACGACGCTGTTCCGCGCCTATCGCAGCATCGGCGGCGATTCCACGGCACTGACCCAACGCGAATTCTCGGCTCATCTCATGGCCTATCTGATGCTCCGCGCTGTCGGCACCCTATCGCCTGCCACGAACCCAAACTCCCCGGCAGGTTTCCTCGACGCGCTGCTGACGGCCGATGCGGGCGACTGGACGGCCCGCGGCCTCTCGGGGGGCGCCTACGAGAAGGTCCTCGAATGGTCCTTCGAAAAACAGGACCTGAACGACGGCGATCCGCCCCTCGTCGATGTCTATATCGATGACGGTCGCGGCGGCGAATACGAGTATCTCGCCGACCACCGGGCCACTACAGCAATCTGGAACCGGCATCAGCCCGATAACGGCGGTGCGCACCAGGATCCGGTGATCGGCACCAACTACGCCTATGTCCGGGTGAAAAACCGCGGCAGCTCGACCGCCAACCAGGTCAATGTCCGGGGCTTCCACTGCAAGCCGCTCGCGGGACATGTCTGGCCCACGGACTTCAAAACCATGGACACTTCTGAGATCGGCGCGCCCTCGATCCAGCCGAACGATGGAGAGGAGATCGTCGTCGGCCCCTTCGCATGGGTTCCGAACCCGAACGAAGATAGCGATGACAGCATGATGATGGTGGTCTCGGCCGAGGGCGATCCGGACAATGCGGACAAATACCATGCGGTACGCACCATCGAAGACTGGCGGCTCGTACCCAACGACAACAACATCGCGATTCGCACTGTGCAACTCCGCCCGCGGCTTGTCACCGTGCTGCCCGACGCCGGGGCCTTCATGAATGTATGCGTCGGTACATCAAAGGATATGATACTGACGCTCTCCAATAGCGGATTTGGCTTGCTTTCGATCACCAACATTGTTTCGAATTCGGGCGAATTTGTTGCGCCCGGTGTCAACGCCTACCCGATCGTGATCGATTCGGGAGACAGCATCGACATCCCCATACGTTTCCAACCCACCTCCTTCGGCAACAAGGCAGCGTTGATCAGAGTCTTCTCGAACGACCCCGGCGGGGTTCGCGTGCTCAACGTCTCTGGCAAAGCAGAACCGCCACGCCTAGTTTCGGTAATCGCGGACAATGGCGATTTCGGGAACACCTGCGTCGGGGACTTCACCGACAGGATGTTGACCCTTTCTAACAGTGCCCGCTGTCCGCTGACGATCCAGAGCATCGCTACTTCAAGTGCCGAATTTGTCCTGCCAAGCGTCCTGAGCTTCCCTATCGTGATCGGCCCAGGCGACAGCCTTCAACTCCCGATCCGGTTCCAGCCGTCCGGCTTCGGCGCCAAGGCGGGCACGCTCACGGTCAAGAGCGACGATCCGCAGGGACCAAAGACGATCCGTGTCAGTGGCACTGCGCCTCCGGGACGTCTCTCGATCACCGGCTCGACCTGCATTGGCGGCGTCAAGGCCTGCTGCGCAGGAGAGCGTACGCTCACCCTTGCGAACGTCGGTCCCTGCCCGCTTCACGTGGCGCATGTCGGCCTCGCACGGCCGAGTAAGTACTGGAAGCTGGTCAACAATCCCTTCCCTGCGACTCTCCAGCCGGGCGCAAGCCTCGATATCCTCATACGCTACAAAGCCGAGGAGAAATGCCCTCGCGCCCAGGGGCTCGTGATCAAGACCGACGATCCGGAGCACCCGAAAATAACCCTCGACCTTCTCGCCTACACCGTCTGGAAAAAGGCCCCGAGCAAGGATTGCGGCGAGTGCGGCTGCAGTGAGTGCTGCTGTGATCGAGGTTGTACCCCCCAAAGCCTCGATGCCTGTTGCTTCGACGAGGGTAGCACTGAGGAAGACGACGCTTGTTAACCCGCACTGCGGGGACCGTGTCTACGCGGTCCCCGCTGCTCAGACATCATCAGGTACTCTCTACGGCTTCTACCACAGATTCAATCTAAGTCATCGCGATATCGCCAGGTGCTCGTACACAAGCTGTGTATATCTGCTATTTTTTTTCTTCCGCAAACATGGTTCTAATTTGTATTGTGACAGGTTCCTCGCCGCCCTTAAGTATCCATTAAAAAACTTATGCTTGACTTGTCTGCTGCCAGCTGTCGGCTATCATTCTTTTGGTACCGAATCCGCGCAGCTATGGCGGTCAGAGG
The DNA here is from genome assembly GCF_964212655.1 of Candidatus Thiodiazotropha sp. LNASS1. Classification (NCBI taxonomy): domain Bacteria; kingdom Pseudomonadati; phylum Pseudomonadota; class Gammaproteobacteria; order Chromatiales; family Sedimenticolaceae; genus Candidatus Thiodiazotropha; species Candidatus Thiodiazotropha sp. LNASS1. Next base: position 2,989,664 of record NZ_OZ156465.1, read on the forward strand.
CGCTTGACGGGCCGGTCCGATGGCGGGTATAGATGCACAGGGAGCAGATGGCCGTGCCAGAGGATGAGAAGGGAGTTAGGGTACTAATCATAAAGAGGTATTCTGTCAGCACTATGACATTACGCGGTATTTAGAGTGGAGTGATCGAAAATGAGCGAGAATGACCCAACCTATCGTCGCTATGAAGATGGCGATGATGAGCACTATGACTGGGATAGCGATGTGGTGATTCAAGGTGAGTCCTACATCTGCCCGACCTATATCCAGCGCACGCCCCCCTGTCAGAATGCCTGCCCGTCAGGTCACGATATCCGTGGCTGGTTGTCGATCGTGCGTGGTTTGGATAAACCACAAGGCGACAAGCCTTGGCAAGCACATGCCTTCGAGCGCATGACATTGGCAAATCCCTTTCCTGCAATCATGGGTCGCGTATGTCCGGCTCCCTGTCAGAAGGGTTGTAATCGTAACGGCCTTGATGGCTATGTCGGAATAAACTCCATTGAGCAGTACATTGGCGATTGGGCACGGGCGAACAATCTCGCCTTTGCCAAACCTGAAACCGATAGCGGTAAGCGGGTCGCAATTATCGGGGGCGGGCCTGCCGGTCTGGCCGCAGCGCTGTTTCTGCGTCGCCTCGGTCATCGCTGTACCATCTTTGAGGAGCACAGCGCCCTTGGCGGCCAGATGGTATTCGGTATTCCCGGCTACCGCATACCCCGGGATGTGCTTGAACATGAGATCCAGCGTATCCTGGACGTGGGCGGTATCGATGCGAAACTGAACACGCGCGTGGGACGCGAGGTGAAGGTCGGGGTGTTGGAGAAAGCGTACGATGCCATCTTCTGGAGTGTCGGCACTGTGGTCGGTAAGCCGCTGCGTGTCGAAGGCGGCGAGGCCCCGAACTGTGTGGATGGGATGACCTTTCTGAAGGCCTTCAATGACGGTGCCCTGAAATACCTGGACGGACGTATCCTGGTAATCGGTGGTGGCGACACGGCGATGGATGTGGCCGCCGTGGCCAAGCGAATTGGCGAAGTGGCAAACCTCGAGGACTCGGAGCGCCCGGAAGCGGTGTTTGACGGTACCGGGAGCCAGAGTGACGACAAGACGGCCGAACGAACCGATTCCGCATGCTGGCTGGTCTATCGTCGTCCCATTGCCAAGGCCCCCTGCACCAAACACGAACTGGAGGCCTGCATTGCCGAGGGTGTGGAGATTCACGACGGTTTGGCGCCACTTGAAGTGATGCTGGATGAGCAGGGCCATGCCTATGCCCTGAAAGTGCAACCGGTCGACTGGTCCTCAGGCAAGATGGAGGCCGATGGCGAGCCGTTCGAGATCGAGTGCAAACTGATTGTCGCCGCCACCGGCCAGACAGGTGACTACGAAGGGATCGATGGCATCGCCAATGACTGGAATCTGATCGATGCCGACCGGAGCATGCAGGTCAAAGGGAAAGCAGGAAATTTCGTGGGTGGGGATGCGGTAAACCCTCACCTGCTGACAACCGCTATCGGCCAGGCCTCGATTGCGGTACAGAGCATCGATAATCACTTGCGTGGCCAAGCGGTCGATGAGCGCCCCAAAGTGGAAGGCCATCACTTTAATCTACTGCAGGAATTGTCTCAGAAAGATCTCTCACCGGAAGAGTACAATCATGGCCCGACCTGGGGTACCAACAGTGCCAAATGGTCTGTGCACAATTTTGAGAATCGTGCCGATGCGGATGTGGTCAAGAGTAATGCCATGTTCACGGGGCATTTTGCTTACGAGCCGTTGAACGCCCGGGATGAGATGGATGTGAATGCTTCCAACGTGCTGGGAAGCATGATCGAGCGCTTCACGGGCCTTTCCGAGGAGACAGCCGTCACTGAGGCAAAGCGCTGTATGAGCTGCGGTTTCTGCTTCGAATGCGACAACTGTGTCATCTACTGCCCGCAGGACGCCGTCTATCGCGTGAACAAGAATGAACGCGCCATGGGGCGCTATGTGGATACGGACTACGCCAAGTGTGTCGGCTGTCACATCTGCAAGGAGGTCTGCCCCACCGGCTACATCGAAATGGGTCTGGGTCAATACTAGGACCTGACGGTGACCGGTGTATTAATGGCCTGGAGCATTCCAGGCCGTGACTCTGGTCTGTAGTTGGGCCGTGTGTTGCGTTACTGCTTTTTAGGCTTCTCGATGCCCAGACGCTTCATGCGTGATGCCAGCGTGGTAGGTTTCAGGCCCAGCAGGTCCGCCGCCCCATCTTTGCCGAATACCTTACCGCCGGCCTGATTCAGTGCTTGCATAATCATCAAACGGTCACGGGCCACACGCTCATTCTCTGTCATTAATACGTTGCCCACCGCCTCCGGTTCCTCGTCCGGCGTCAACGCCGTCTTGACGATGGTCTCAGGAACCGGCAGGTCCAGGTGGAGACGCCCTGTTTGGGTGACGATGACCGCCCGCTCGATGATGTTTTCCAGTTCGCGGACATTACCCGGCCAGCGATGGCTTTTAAGGCGTCTGACGTCACTTTGGCTGAGATGAATATCCCGCTTGTTGAGTTTACGGCATATGGTGTGCAGGAAATGGCTTGCCAACAAGGGAATATCCTCGGGACGTTCCCGCAGGGGAGCCAAGTGGATGGGGAACACCTGCAGGCGGAAATAGAGATCTTCGCGAAAGTTTTTTGCAGTCACCTCGGCTGCCAGGTCCTTATTGGTGGCGGTGATGATGCGCACGTCCACGCTACGGGTCTTCTCCTCGCCGATACGCTCGTACTGTCCCTCCTGCAACACCCGCAACAACTTGCCCTGTAACTCAAGAGGTATCTCGCCCACCTCGTCAAGAAACAGGGTGCCGCCGTCGGCCAGTTCGAACCGCCCTGCACGGTCCCGTGTGGCGCCGGTGAAGGCGCCCCGTATATGGCCGAAGAATTCGCTTTCGAACAGATCGCGGGGTATGGCTGCGCAGTTGACCCGGATCAGAGGCCGATCGCTACGTTCGCTGCTGACATGTATGGCTCTGGCTATGAGTTCCTTGCCGGTGCCCGACTCGCCTGTGATCAGGGTGGTGGAATTTGTCGGTGCGACCAACTGAATCTTTTGGATAACCTGACGTATGGCTGAGCTGCTGCCGATTATCTCCCGGTAGTTGTGCTCGGTGCGGATTTCTTCCTGCAAATAGGCATTCTCTTCCTCCAGCCGCCGCTGCAGGGATTTGACCTGCTCGAGGGCGCTGCGCAGATTGTTTTCAGCCTCCTTGCGATCACTGATGTCGCGAAAGATGATCACCGCTCCGATGAGCATGCCATGTTCCACGATGGGTGTGCTGGTGTACTCCACGGGAAATACGCTACCGTCCTTGCGCCAGAATACCTCATCGTCCACGTGGTGCACGGTACCATCATTGAAAGCGGCGTAGATAGGACAGTGTCTGACGGAGTAGTGGGAACCGTCAGGATGTCTGCAGTGCACCATCTGGTGCATATTCTTACCCACAAGCTCATCGGCATTGTAGCCAAGCAGGCGTTCGGCGGCTGGATTGATGAAGGTGGTGATACCATCCGCATTGACACCGTAGATACCGTCACCGGCTGCCTGCAGGAGTAGTTGGTTGCCCTGTTCGATCTCATGGAATAGCTGTTCGTACTTGCGCCATTCCGCGAGGCCCCGGCGCACATAGTCGTTGGCGTCGGCTTGTTTACGCAGTCCCTCCACAACCTCTCGATCTTGCAGGGTGGCGCTCAGCAGTACCTGGTCATTGTGGGTCACAGATCGGGCGTTGCACTCTACCGGTATCACTCTGCCACTGCGGGTCCGGCAGCTGAGTTCATTGGTCCAACAAAACCCTTGCACCATGACCGATTGGGTGAACACGACCAGTGCGCTCAACCCCCCGTTGAATAACCAGCTGGGTTTGCTTTGCAGCAGTGTTTCCATTGGAAATCCCAGTAGGTCCATAGCTGCTCGATTAGCATCGACCATACGATTCTCAACCGGATCGAATACAAGTGTTGCCGTGGGGTGCTGGTCAAAGAAGTTGTAAAACATCGGCCATCCGGCATCTTTGGAATGCCTGGTATCCGGGAGGTTGTGGGTTTTAACCTCTGTATCCGATAGGTTCATATGAACAGACCTCAATATTCACTGAGATACTACAAAATCTCGTGTTTTCGATTACGTGTTTTCGTGATTTACGTATTTTCGTAGTCCCGTAAGTCACCGCTATTTCTGATGTATTTCCCAACTAAACAGCAGCTTACGTTTGAATTTTATAGTTGGCACGGTAGCTGCAATTCTCTTGTAAAGACGGGTGCGCTTCGGAATTGATTCAGCGCCGTCAGTCCGTCCAGGTACGCACAAATTTTGTGCGGTTTTGGTAGAGGTTGTGCGTCCCTGCACCAGTATCGTCCCTGTTTCGCGTTCAACGGCGGGTTTGTGAACCCGCACTTCGAAAAGGGCAGGAACCGTGCCATGCAGGTGGCTGACCGCATCGCCGACGTTTGAATCGAACAAGCTACAAGGGGTTTAACATGGCAAACAAAAGTCTCGGCAATCCGTTTGATGCGGATACCGATCTTCAGCACGGTCCTGCGTGCAACTGCCCCATCTGTGTTTTTCAGAAGGAGCAGATCCAGAGTAACTACGAATGCAGTGAAACCGAGTTGACCGAGCGATTGGAACGGGTGGTCTTTGAAGGCATCGCCACACCCGGGATGCATGAGTTGGCGGCTGCGGAACAGGCCGAGATCGCTGTCGACGAATCAGCGCAGACGGCAGTTGAGGATCCCAATCCTCTCGAGAGCTCCGAAGATGTCCTGGACCGGGTCGTCGAGAGTGCGGTGGTGCGTGGCATCTTCGGACACGACGATATGAGCCGCAGGGATTTTATGCGCCTGGTGGGTGGTGGCGCCTTCGCAGCCATGCTCGGCAGCATGCTGCCCATGGATGAGGTCAAAGCGGCAATCAAGGACAATCTGGGCAAACCGGAAAAGTCGAAGCTGAAGGTCGGATTCGTGCCGATCACCTGCGCCACGCCTATCATCATGGCTCATCCCATGGGCTTCTATGCCAAATACGGCCTGGATGTGGACGTCATCAAAACGGCTGGATGGGCGGTGGCCCGGGATAAATCCTTGGCCAAGGAGTATGACGCCAGCCACATGCTGACGCCGATGCCACTGGCCATCACCATGGGTTCCGGCTCCACGGCGGTACCATTCCGTATGCCTGCGGTAGAGAATATCAACGGCCAGGCCATCGTGCTGCACGTCAAACACAAGGATAAACGCGATCCTAAGGATTGGAAGGGCTTCAAATTCGGTGTGCCGTTCGACTACTCCATGCATAACTTCCTGTTGCGTTACTACGTGGCGGAACACGGCATCGATCCTGACAAGGATATACAGATCCGTGTGGTACCGCCGCCGGAAATGGTGGCTAACCTGCGGGCCGGCAATCTGGACGGTTACCTGTCGCCGGATCCATTCAACCAGCGGGCGGTATGGGAGAAGGTGGGATTCATTCACACCCTCACCAAGGATATCTGGCCGGGCCATCCGTGCTGCGCTTTTGCCTGCTCCGAGGAGTTCGCCACCACTCTGCCGAACACCTACGCGGCGTTGCTGAAGTCCATAGTGGATGCCACCGCCTACTCCTCAAAGCATGAAAATCGCAAGGAGATATCTAAGGCCATCGCACCAAAGAACTATCTCAATCAGCCGGTGCCTGTTATCGAACAGGTGTTGACCGGTAAATACGCAGATGGTTTGGGTAAGGTGCATAACGTCCCAGATCGAATCGATTTCGACCCCTTCCCATGGCACTCCATGGCGGTCTGGATCCTGACCCAGATGAAGCGTTGGGGCTATGTGAAAGGGAATGTGGATTACAAGAAGATCGCGGAAGAGGTCTATCTGGCCTCCGATGCGGGACGCATGATGAAGGAGCTGGGTTATCCGGTACCGGATCATACCTATGAGTCCTACGAAATTATGGGTAAGGCGTTCGATCCGGCCAAACCCGACGCATATGTCCAGAGCTTCGCCATTAAACGTTAGACCGTGAGTCGGCGGGGTCGGGGGGTCTCTTCCACCCGGCCCCTTAACAAAACAGAGGGGAAACCGAAGTTATGCTGCAGTCTCTAAACATGCGAGCCACAGTGCTGGCCGTCACTTTCCTGGCCGTCATGCTCGGCCTCTGGGAAATGGCCAATCAAGCGCCGCAAGCGAAGAAGGCATTGACCGAATATGAGATCCTCATGGGCGGTGCCGACCAGGAGGCGCGAGTACCGCCACCGTCCAAGGTCATTGGTCTGGCAGTGGATGAATTGTCCGATCCCTTCTACGACAAGGGTCCCAATGACAAGGGTATCGGCATCCAGCTTGGCTACTCCATCTATCGGGTCCTGGCCGGTTACTTCATGGCGGCCGTTATCGCCATACCGGTCGGCTTCCTGATCGGCATGTCGCCGTTGATCCAAAAGGCATTGAATCCCTTCATTCAGGTGTTGCGTCCCATCTCACCGCTGGCCTGGATGCCGCTGGCCCTTTTTATCATCAAGGATTCGGAGGCCAGCTCTATCTTTGTTATTTTCATCTGTTCCATCTGGCCGATGTTGATCAACACGGCTTTCGGCGTGGCCAATGTGCGCAAGGACTGGCTGAATGTGGCCCGTACACATGAGCTGTCGCCCGTGCGTACCGCATTCACCGTGATCCTGCCGGCGGCGGCACCCACAATTCTCACCGGCATGCGTATCTCCATCGGCATCGCCTGGTTGGTCATCGTCGCTGCCGAGATGCTGGTGGGTGGCACGGGGATCGGGTATTACGTGTGGAACGAGTGGAACAACCTCGATCTCACCAGCGTTATTTTCTCCATTCTGATGATCGGTATCGTAGGCATGCTGCTAGATATGGCGTTGTCCGGTGCCACCCGTCTGGTCACCTATAAGGAATAACGAACCTATGACAACAAAACATTTTTTTGTCGAGGCGGAAAACCTTTCCAAACGATTCAAGACCAAGGATGGGGAGTTAACGGTATTCGAGAATGCCAATTTCGGCATTCATAAGGGTGAGTTCGTCTGCATAATCGGCCACTCCGGGTGCGGTAAGTCCACCATCATGAATATCCTGGCCGGCCTTGACGGCGCCAGCGACGGCGTCCTGTTCATGGACAGCAAAGAGGTGGGAGGTCCGGCCTTGGAACGGGGTGTTGTATTCCAGAACTATAGCCTGCTGCCCTGGCTGAGCGCCCTCAAAAACGTCACATTCGGGGTACGCGCCCGCTGGCCCCAGTGGAGCCGCGAGCAGGTGCGGGAACATGCCTATAAATATCTGCAGATGGTGGGCCTGGGGGATGGCGCTGAGGAACGCAAACCGTACGAACTCTCCGGTGGTATGCGCCAGCGGGTCTCCATCGCCCGCGCCTTTGCCATAGAGCCCAAACTGTTGCTGCTGGATGAGCCTTTTGGGGCGCTGGATGCGCTGACACGCGGCAATATCCAGGATGAGCTGCTGAAGATCTGGAACGAGACCCATCAAACGGTGTTCATGATTACTCATGACGTAGACGAGGCGATCCTGCTGGCCGATCGCATATTGCTGATGACCAACGGTCCCTATGCGCGTATCGCCGAATCGGTGAAGGTGGCTATCCCGAGACCCCGGGACCGCACCTCGATCATCCACGACCCGGCTTACTACCCGATTCGCAATCATTTGGTGGATTTCCTGGTCATGCGATCCAAGGAGCTTGCAGGTGCTCCTGTCGCTGAGCGGAAGACACAGGACGAGAGTGGTAAGCCGGATGGTTATATCAGGGTGTTTCCGGAAGAGGTCAACCCGGCCCGGGGAATTTGTACCGTGCAGGACGCACAGACAGTGAATCGGTATGCAGACAAGGAGCGCGTAACAGTATGACAGCTTGTCTCCAGGAAACCTGTAACGAACACAGCAACGGCACAACGTCGGTTGAACGCGATGGGCGTGTGCCGGTAACGGTGTTGACCGGATTTCTCGGTTCAGGAAAGACTACCCTGTTGAACCGGATTCTCACGGAGCAACATGGAAAACGTATCGCGGTCATCGAGAACGAATACGGCGAGATCGGTATTGACCATGAGCTGGTGGTTCAGTCCGACGAAGAGATCTTCGAGATGAACAACGGTTGCATCTGCTGCACGGTGCGGGGTGACCTGATCCGCATCCTGGGCCGTCTGATGCGCCGCAAGCACAAGTTCGACCACATCCTTATCGAGACCACCGGTATGGCTGACCCAGGTCCGGTGGCCCAGACCTTCTTCATGGACGAGGAGATGAAGGAGAAACTGCGCCTGGATGCCATCGTCACCCTGGTGGATGCCAAGCATGTGGCGCAGCATCTGGACGAGTCTGACGAGTGCGAGGCGCAACTGGCTTTTGCCGATGTGGTCCTCGTTAATAAAACGGACCTGGTTAGTGCCGAGGCGTTGAGCACGCTCACTGAGGCCATACAGGGTCGTAACCGCCTGGCGCGAATCTATCAGACACAACATGGTGTTATCGATCTGGATCGGATTATGGGTATCCGCGCCTTTGATCTGGAGGCCAAGCTCGAGGAGATCCCCTCTTTCCTGCAAGAGGAACTCCCCTTCGAGTGGTCCGGCATCTTCTCTTTGCAGGTGGGTGATTACGAATTGAGTTTCCAGCCGGGTCCCGATCCCGCCATCGATGTTGTGTTGGGGGCGATTGAAGATGGGCAAAGTTTCGAAGATTGGAAGCACAGCAGTATCCTGCTCTATTCCGATGACACGGCGCCACTGACCGAAACCGGTCTCACCCCGGCTAAAGCCCTCTATCGACTGCAGGTGGACTCAGTGTCAGGCAGTCGGTATCGGATTTGCATACCCAGGCCTGGTCGTTATGTGCTGTTCACCCAACATCTACCCCAAGAGTTCTCCATGGCTCTGTCTCTGAACGGTCAACCGGTCTTGGCCGAAATCCAACAGGAGCATGCGAGCCCCCACAGTCACGATGAGACAGTGGGTTCGGTGGGCCTGCACCTGGCGGGGGATCTGGATCAGGAAAGGTTCGAACGTTGGGTGGTCTCCCTGTTGCGACGCAAGGGTCCCGACATCTTTCGTTTCAAGGGAATCCTGGCCCTGGCGGGTAAGCCTGAGCGCTTCGTGTTCCAGGGGGTTCATATGTTGTTCGATGGAAAGTTCGGTCGGCCATGGAGCAGTGAAATGCGTCAAAGCCAGATGATCTTCATCGGACGGCAGCTGGATCGCGCGGAGCTCGAAACGGGATTGGCCTCATGCAAGGCTTGAGCATGGCAACTCCTGTGGCGAATAGCGCTGAGCTGGCCTGGGCTACAGTCCTGGGTGAAAGCGTTGCCGATATCGCCTGGTTGCCCTCTGGTGAAAGGCTGTTTGCCGGTACCGCGGAGGGTGAACTGTGCGGTTACCAGGCAGACGCGGATTGCAGATTCCGCATCCAAGCCCACCAACGAGGTCTTACACGGATCTCTCCTTGTCCCCTGGGTAAGACAATCGCGACCACCGGTGAGGATGGTGGGGTGCTGCTTTGGTGGGCAGATACTGGTGAACGCATGCAGATCCTGGCGCGAGATCATGATTGGGCCGAGCATCTGGCCTGGTCTCCTGATGGCAAGACATTGGCCGGTGCGGCCGGTTCACGGCTCTATCTTCGCGATGCGGACGGCCGTACCAGCGAACTGGATGGGCATCCGGGGAATGTGGCGGCCATGGCCTGGGCGCCCAAGGGTCGCAAGTTGGCGACCGCCACCAACAAAGGGGTCTATCTATGGAATGTCGGCAGCCGGCAGCCGATACAGGTGTTGAGTTTTCCCGGCGCTGCTGTCTCCCTTGACTGGAGCCACAACGGTCGCGCCCTGGCGGTGGGGACCCAGGATGGTTTCCTCTACATCAGACTGCAGTTAGCCGGTTCCATACCGCGCCAACTCAGCATGAGTGGATATTCCGGCAAGGTCACTGGGCTTAGCTGGCACCCCAAACGTCTTCGTGTCGCCACCTGTGGCGGCAGTGATGTGGTGTTATGGGAACTGGATGCCACCAAGGGTAAACGACACGCGACCCTGTTACGGCGTCACTGTCATACCGTAACCATCCTCACTTACAGTCCTGACGGAAACCTGCTTGCCAGCGCGGATCGCCACGGCAGGCTCTGTATTTGGGATGAGGATGGCCTGGTGGCATTCGAGATGGAACTGGATACTGAGATTACTTCAATGGCCTGGCATCCCGGCGCCCAGCGGTTGGCCGTGGGAAGCGTCGATGGTGTGCTGCGCCTGTTTATCCTGGGGGAGCAGCGATGAGCCCCCTGCCTATTTACTGCTAATCGAGAGAGGAAACCATGAACAAGATCGAGATGACGGAAGCCATCATGACCGCCAAGAGCAAGTCAGGGCTTGGTTGGGAGGCCATAGCGGGGAAGGTTGGATTGGACCCCGTATTCGTGACGTCCGCCTGCCTGGGTATGAACTCGTTGAAATCGGAATACGCCGACAAGCTTTGTGAGGCACTGCAATTGCCGGGTGAGGTATCCACCGCCTTACAGGCCTTTCCCAACAAGAAATGGGATCAGATCGTGCCGACCGACCCGGTTATCTATCGTTGGTACGAAATCGTCGGTGTTTACGGCGAGACCATCAAGGAGATCATCCATGAGAAGTTCGGAGACGGCATCATGTCCGCCATCGATTTCTCCATGAGCATCGATAAGGAGGAGAACCCCGCGGGTGACCGGGTTTTGGTCGCCATGAGCGGTAAATTTCTGCCTTACAAGAGCTGGTAATGCGATTTTTACCGTGTGTGGAATACCTGCACCAGCTGATTTGCAGTGTCGCCGAGCCTCGGTTGGGCGACCCTTGAGAGACATGACTAAGAGGTAATAGATATGCACATCGAACCAGGCGTCGTTCTCGGCGCAAAAATGGCACTTGGCTATGTGACCGCCGCAGGGGCATTCCTGTATGCGGCAAAGCGTTCCCTGAAAACGATTGAAAAGGACGGGCTCGTTGCGCTCGCTATCCGGACGTTCATGGCGACGGTGCTGGTGTTCGGCTTTTTCGAGCTTCTGCCGCACTATCCGGTAGGCGTCTCCGAAGTGCACTTCATCCTTGGTTCGACCCTGTTTCTGATGTTCGGCGCCGCCCCCGCTGCAATTGGTTTGGCCATGGCCCTGATGTTGCAGGGGGTCCTGTTTGCTCCAGCCGACCTGCCGCAATACGGCATGAATGTCACCACCCTGTTGGTGCCGCTTTTCATGATCGATGTGCTGGCACGCCGTATCATTCCAGCGGAGACCGCATATATGGACATTGAATATATGCAGGCGTTCAAGCTATCCATGGTCTATCAAGCGGGTGTCGTGGCTTGGGTGGGATTCTGGGCGGTCTATGGTCAAGGGTTTGGGGCAGAGAATATAGCGCAGATTGCATCATTCAGCGCCGCGTACATATTGGTTGTGTTGTTTGAGCCGTTGGTTGATCTGGCCGTGCTTGCGGCGGCCAAGTCGATGTATCAATTCAAGGACAGCATGCTTTTTCAGTCGCGCCTGTATAAGGCTGCGTGCACGGCGAGCGCAGGATCTTAGACTGCCCCACCCGGGACTGGCGGCGGCATCTTTTATGTTGCCGCCGTCAGCGGGGGTTGTGCTCGATATTTGTCGCTTAAATCCTTATTTGCCTCTGGTTGAGAGTATTGTTAGTGTATGGGGTGTTGACTACCAAATGACTGACTCATCATGGAATCCAGGTATAGGGAAACGCCTGTAAGGGAATCGCTTCATTCTTACAGCCCGCATCGCTTTTTTGATACTAATCATGTATTTGCCAAGTCGGCCAAACGCCGGTTGGCGGTAATTCTACCCTGCTACAACGAACAAGCGGCGATCGCAAGGGTCGTCACGGATTTCCGTCAGGCCCTGCCCGAGGCCGTCATATATGTCTTCGATAACAGTTCGACCGACGGGACGGCGGATAAGGCGCGAAAAGCGGGTGCAATCGTTCGGCAGGTCAACCTGCCCGGCAAGGGCAATGTGGTAAGGCGCATGTTCGCTGATGTGGACGCCGATATTTACATCATGGCGGACGGTGATGCCACCTACCATGCTGCGAGTGCGCCATCGATGATACGGAAACTGTTGCACGATAACCTGGACATGGTCGTCGGCGTTCGCACTCACCAATCCAGTGAGGCGTACAGAAGAGGCCACAAATCAGGTAACCGCTTGCTGACCAGCACGACTACCAGCATATTCGGCAGCGGATTCACCGATATGCTGTCGGGGTATCGGGTATTTTCACGCCGTTTCGTCAAATCCTTTCCCGCCATGTCCCAGGGCTTCGAAATTGAGACTGAGCTTGCCATTCATGCACTCGAGTTGCGTATGCCATGCGGTGAAGTGAGTACACCCTATGGTACCAGGCCGGAAGAGTCGGAAAGCAAGCTACGAACCTATTCCGATGGATTTCGTATTCTCAAAACGATTATCAAATTATTCGCCATGGAACGTCCGTTACGCTTTTACGGTTTGATTGCGCTTGGTTTTATCGTGTCTGCGATTATCCTGGCTGTGCCGATTGTGGTCACCTATTTGGAAACCGGGATGGTACCGAGGTTTCCGACAGCGATTCTGAGCACAGGTTTGGTTATTACGGGAGCAATCGGTTTTATTACCGGGCTCATCCTGGAGACGGTCACCGTGGGCAGGCGGGAGATAAAGCAGCTGCACTATCTGTCCATGCCGCCTGTTTCCAGCATGAGTATGAATGAAGACTAGGCCATGAAACAGTTCGGTATGTTCGCGGTAGCCGGGACCATCGGCTATCTTGTCGATGTCGCTGTGCTATTACTGTGCAACCTGGTTATGGGGCCGCATATTGGGCGCCTTGTTTCATTCAGTGCCGCTGTCGTGACAACCTGGCTCATTAATAGAAAGCATACATTTTCAAATTCTGGGGATGCGCCATTGCGGCGTGAGTTTTCCCGCTATTTCACGACATCGATAGGTGGCGGTGCGGTAAATCTCTTAAGCTATTCGGCGGTAGTGAATGCATTGGATCTTTCGTCGGTCTGGTTGCCACTTGCGGTCGCGTTCGGTTCCCTGTCAGGTATGACGGTAAACTTTCTGCTTGCCAAGCACTTTGTATTTACTTATCCCAAGTAAGTTATGTATGCAAAACTTCAAGAACTTGAGTAGTACAAAGCGCCATATTTTTGTTATCAATTTTACAGGTTTTGTGGTAGCGGTTATCGCCGCTCTGTTTGTTCTCAATGCAAGTTATCCTGGATACCTGAATCCTGATTCCGTCAATCAGCTTACTCAAATCATTACCGGCAAGTTTAATGACTGGCAATCGCCATTCTCAACATTGGCATGGGCGGCGCTGGATACCATAATACCCGGGCCGTTTGGCTTTGTAATATTGGTAAATATGTTGGTATGGGGAAGCATCGCCATATTGACCTATCTTTTTAGTCGACGCATTGGTGCTTGGTCGCTGCTTTTTCTCGCCATCCCCTTTTTGCCCGGGGCGTTCAATCTGTTAGGTAATGTACACAAGGATGTGTTGTTGGCGGGATGGCTATTGTCTGCCAGTGTGTTCGGTTATATGGCACACCAGGATGGTGTGTCGAAGCGTAAAATCATAGTATTTCAGGTGATATCCAATCTTCTCCTGACTGCAGCGTTTCTGACGCGGTTAAACGCGGTTTTTGCCATTCTACCCCTCTTGCTTTACGTTAACCACGGCCTGGGTTGGCGCAGAAATATTCTGCTTGGCTTGTTCCTGTTGTTGATGATGCCTGTGCTGCATGGTGTGCTGCTGAAGCTGACACAAGCGGAGACTTTGCAACCGGGAGACAGTATCAAGACGTTTCACCTACTTGGCCTCTCATATGTTGAAGGCAATAATCTTTTTCCAGGCAAATGGAGTGATGAGCAATCCCAGAAAATAGTCGAGGCGTGTTATACGCCGGTACAGTGGGACACCGCCGCTTTTTGGGGTAAGTGTGGATTTATACATGAGGAACTGAGGCGCCAGAAGATTTGGGGCACTGACAAGTTGACCCACAAGTGGATCAAAGAGATCCTGCGGAATCCAGCAGGGTTTTTTACCGTCATGTCCGCCACCTTTCATAAAAGCCTGTATGATCCCAATTCCCGATCGATGTTTTACAAGCCGGGTAAGAACAAATTGTTCGATTGGGAAGTGAAGACAGACCCGCCGGGAATCACAACCAAATTGGTTCAATATTATGTGACCTCGTCATTGAATGACCGCCTGGGCAGGCCAATCGTATTTGCCATAGCCGCAATACTCGGACTGGGACTATTGACCTGCTTCCGGGGCGTAATTGATGAACATGAACTGTTTGCCATTGCAGTCATGTGCTCCGGGCTGATCAATCTTTTGAGTTATCTTTTGGTGACGGTATCAGCCGAATATCGATACTTCTATTGGTCCGGTTATTCGATATATATTGGTTTTGCGATTGCCGTAATCTCGATTGTTTCAAAAAACAATGATCGACAAGGCTATCTATTTTCCTATCGTATGAAACTGATTGTATTTGCATTGATAGGAATTGCTGTCGGTATGGTGGCTACTGCAGAGAGGCTGCCTGCCATCAAACGTCAAGTCAGTGTGACGCCTATTGATACTAAGCTTGTTACGGTTAAAAACATACGTCGAGCATCTACCCCCAATTGGATGGGTCATCGCATAGATGGTGTCGTGTCAAACCACAATTGGAATATTGACAGGGATGGGTTTTACAATGGGACTATCAGCGATGGTGTTCTTATAACCACGGTGCCCACCCACGGATTGGCAATTGAAATCGAATTCGGAACGGGACGGGAGATGGGAAGAGTACTCGTCGAATCAGGGCAGTTTGAAAAGGTTGTCGATCTATCCTCACCCCCTGCCGGGAGTAAAACTATCTATATCAGACCCTTATCGATGCATGGCATCGAGCAGCACGGTTCGCTATGGATGGGTCCGGCGTCGGCTGTTATATACAGTCTTGCCTCATTTCTTTTCTTGGCTTGGATCGGCAGACAGTTCAAAACGAATCGCCCTTGAGATTCTATTTCACGAGTGGCGAGATGGTGTTTGTGACTGATTCAGATAAAAAAGGGTGCGGCTGAGCCGCACCCTTGTATCTCTTCTGATGAATTGTTTAGCTAGCAATTCATCACACGGTGATAAGACCTGCACCGCACCCTGAGACCACGAGTCTGTTTTGTAGATACAGGCTATCACCGATTCTCTATAAACTGAATGGTATCGGAGTCCCTCCGGCATTACGGAGAGAGGCTGCATGAACAAGGTGAGTGAAGAGAATGAAAGCGATAATTGGCATTGATGTGAGTAAAAATAAGCTGGATTGTCTGTGGTTACGCAGTATCGAACCACGCAAGGTCAAGTCGAAGGTCTTTCCTAATACACCAGCCGGCCATGACCACCTACTCGATTGGTCACAAAAACAGACTGGTCAGCCACTGAGTGGGTTACGCTTTGTCATGGAGGCGACTGGCATCTACCACGAGCGTCTAGCCTACGGTCTGCATGAGCAAGGTGGTGAAGTCGCGGTGCTTAACCCGGCCCAGGTGAGAGATTACGCCAAGGGTATCGCGGTGCACACCAAGACCGACAGAAAGGACTCGCTGGTGTTAGCCTTGTATGGCGCCAAAGAACCCCTGCATCTGTGGAGACCGGAACCGGCAGAGATACGTAAACTCAAAGAGTTACTGTCACGGCTGGAGGCATTGCAAGGCGATATCCAGCGTGAACGCAACCGCCTGGAGAAGGCTTTGTCAGGGATCAGTCATCCAGAGGTTGGGCACTCCATCTCGACCGTGCTCAAAGGCCTGGAGCAAGAACAAAAGCGTCTGGAAGCGATGATCGATGAGCATATCGACACCCACCCCCAGCTGAAAAACGACCAGCAGCTGCTAGAAAGTATCCCAGGCATTGGCCGGACCCTCAGTCGAATCATGATGAGTGTCTACCGTGCCCGGGATTTTGAGCATGCTAGTCAAATGGCCGCCTATCTGGGAGTGGTGCCCATCGAGCATCAATCCGGATCCAGCATCAACAAGCGACCACGACTGTCGAAAGCAGGCAGCGCGAGGATCAGGGCCAAACTCTACATGCCTGCTATCGTGGCCAGTCTACACAACCCGACGGCCAAGGCCTTATACGAGCGGTTGCTCGCGAGAGGAAAATGCAAAATGTCCGCATTAGGAGCCGTTATGCGCAAATTAGTACATCTGTGCTTTGGGGTACTCAAGCACCAGCAAGTTTACTCCCCACAAGCCGCTTTATAGCTACTTGTGGGAGTAAGGGAGAGATGGTATCTACCCATAGCCAAACCTGAACTTGTTAACCAGCCGGCGGGATTGCCCGGTTAAGTCACGGCGGTGGTGTTGTCAGTCCCGAATGACGATCTCCACCCGCCGATTCTTCAATCGCCCGGCGCTGGTGCTGTTGTCGGTGATGGGTTGCGTTTCACCGAGCCCGATCGTGTCGATACGCGATCCATCGACACCGGCCTGCATCAAGGCGTTTTTGACCGAGTTCGCGCGTCGTTCGGATAGATCCTGGTTGAAGGCATCGCTCCCTACATTGTCGGTATGGCCCTCGACGAGCAGGGTCTTGTCCGGATACTCGGCAAGGAAGGAGGCGAGCTTATCGATCGTCGTCATAGCCCCGGGTAGGAGCTCAGTCTTGCCGGTGGAAAAAAGTACATCGCCAAGGGTCAGGACGATGCCGCGTTCGGTCTTCATCGCCTGCAGATCAGCAAGTTCCTGCCGCAACGCCTCCGCTTTGGCAAGCGCGTTTTCCCGCTCCATTAGAGCGGCCTCTTTCTCCCGCAGTGCTTCTGTCTTTGCCTGTTGTTCGAGTTGAACCTCGATCTCCCTTGCCCGCAGCCTCTCCTTGTCTTTGATTTCACCCAGCTCGGTGAGTCTGGCGGAAGCGGCCTTGCGCGCGGCGACCGATTTGGCGATTTCGACGCGGGTCTTCCCGACATAGGCCAGCGAGGTCATATCCTCTTCGGTTTCGGCTTCTGCGGCGCGGCTAATCGCCTGGTTGGCCCGCTCCAGTTCGGTGGGCGCGTAACGCAGCAATTGCTCCTCCTGTTTGGCTTCGGCGTAGGTCTGCTCGGCATCGAGCAGTGCCTGGTTCTTCTGCAGGGTGCCGCAGGCGGTGACGAGTAGCGCCAGGAATGTGGCGGTGATCCAGTTGATCATTGTTCGAGACATTGTAGATCTCCCCTAATCATTGGGTTTGCTTATGGTTTACCTGCTCCTGGCCCGCATGATCTCTTCACGCAACACCTGAATGCTGTTTTCCAATTCATTGACGGCCTTTTCCGCCTCGGCCTTCGAGGCGATGGCCTGCGCCAACTCCGCATCGGCCTGGGCCTCTTCCGCAAGCCTTTTCGCCTCCTCATACTCCTCTTTGGCAATCGCGGTTTCGGCGCGCTTCAGTTTCTGTTTGGCGCGATCGATAGCCACGGGGGCATGCCTCGTCGTCTCTTCGTTTTCAGCGGCCACCAGGGATGTTTTGGCGGCCGCCATCTCCGCAACCGGTTCAGGCGTGGAACTGCAGCCTAGGAGTGCGGTGAAAAAAAGAGCACTGAAAACGGGTAGTGTATGTGAACGCCATAGTCGGGAGGTGTGATCGATCATCATGACAATGTTCCTTTCTTGGTATATGTGGCTGTCCAGCGTGCATATATACATGTTGGATAGGTTCGATTATTAAAGTGAAAGGCTGCTTCGTCAACCTGTCATGTCTGTAACTTTAACTGATGTGCTGGAGTAGTGCATGACAAGCAGGGGGCGCAAGTCTTGGATCAATGTGGGATTCAGCCTGATCAGCACAGCAGCTGGTTGAGGAATCCGCCGGTGATGACGGTGTTTCGTCGCTCTCCGGCCGATAGGGTTTGAGGGCCCTTCGGCTATAATATTTAACGATTTTTAACGATGCGGAGAGAGTGCGACCACCATGCCGGGGTGTTGAGCGGCACCCTGACACGTGGTTTGCAGACGCTGATCACATTCCGATTGCGTCAGTGAAGATCTTTAATCAATGACTCACGGACGCTGGACTCAAGGTCGTCTACCGTATAATCATAGTTTGTATGATCAATACCCGCCGATAGGGCTGCCCCGCCTTTCAAGGCATCAATCATCGGCTGGGTCAGTTCAAAACGGAGAAAATGGACTGCTGAGGTTTTTTCCTCGGTGCTGCGTTCCAGGTCCTCGTTAGCGATAGGTCTGACCTTGTCGAAACCAGTGACCTGTACCCAGATGGCTTTCTCGATGCCGATCAGCCCGGCCAGTGCCTTCTTGCGCTCATCCACATCGTGATACTCCATCATAAATGTCGCCTTCCAATTCATCCCGTCCGGTATCAGCGGATTGTAGACGTCGAGTTCATCCTGAATGCCCTGTTGCTCGAATATCCGTTCGATCCGCAGCATCTCCTGAATCTGGTACTGCATGGTCAGTTCATCCTCGAAATAGAGCGCGGCGTGCGGACCGATGGGAAGGCGGCGACTCTTCTTATGGTCTATCACCTTGGCCCTGAATTGCTGACGAATTCGGGCATACTCCTCGAGGCTGTAGAGGTCGCTGTGTGAAAGATGGGTCATTAATCTCTCCTGTGTAATTTCTCATTTTTACAACCGGCCTTCATTTCCATGCGGCCGGGTTTTGATCGGTTTTGCTGTTGGATCTTGTCGGGTGGCATAAGGCGTCATGGCTACCGATTAGATTATTGTTAACAGGCACTAATGGGCTATATTTCATGAATGCCGGTCCTCTATTCGTGAGCAATGGTCTTGTCAGTGAAGAGGTAGTCTTTCAGCTCCTTGTCGAAACTGGGATCTTGCCGTCTGATCCACTCCAGCACCATGGCGGCATGCTCTTTCTCTTCATCCCTGTTATGGGCAAGGATGGCTCTCAAGCTCTCGTCGCTGCAGGCGTCCACGCGTTGGTTATACCAGTCGACGGCTTCCAGCTCCTCCATCAAGGAGACAATCGCCCTATGCATGTCACGGGTTTCGTCACTGAGTTGTTCCAGGGGTTCATGATAGCCTTCGTTTGACATGATTGACTCCTTGATTGATTAAACACCGTATGCGGTTCGCAACAGGGTAATGGGATGCTCCGAAGCAGTGCCGTCACGCAGGCCGTTTTCGATATGGCGGCCGGCCATCGGGCAGTCGCTGCCGTAGTGGTCGGCCTCAGCCTGTTTGACCCGGTTGACCACGGGTTTGCCGATCTTCATGGCATGCTGATGGAATTCGCTTTTGACAGCATAGGTGCCGTCATGGCCCGAGCAGCGTTCGATGGCGGTGACCTCTGTGTCGGGGATCAGGCTGAGCAGCTCCTTGGTCTTGGCGCCGATATTCTGCACTCGTTGATGGCAGGCGGCATGATAGGCGACCCTGCCAAGCCCCTGTTTGAAGTCGGTCTTCAGAAAGCCGTGCTTGTGACGAATCATCAGATATTCGAAGATATCGAATATCGCCTCTGCAACCTTTTTCACCTCGGGATCATCCGGGAATAACAGCGGCAGCTCCTGTTTGAACATCAATGCGCAGGAGGGGACTGGCGCAACGATGTCCCAGCCGGCATCGACCAGTTTGGCCAGTACCGGGATATTCGCATCTTTAGCGGTTTCCACGGCGTCGAGATTGCCCAGTTCCAGTTTTGGCATGCCGCAACACTGCTCTTTGTCAGCAATGGTGACCGGTATGTCATTATGTTCGAAGACGGCAACCAGGTCCTCACCGACCTGGGGCTCGTTGTGGTTGCCGTAGCATGTGCTGAACAGGGCGACCTTGCCTTTGGTGGTCCCGGCGGGTGTTCCCTCAGCGGCGCTGTTGATTTTTTCAGACAGCCGTTTTCGAAGCGGCTTGGCATGAAATTCGGGTAACTTCGCTTCGGGATGAACACCAAGCGCGTGATCGAGGATCTCGCGAAAGTTCTTTGCTTTGTTAAAACGATTGACGACGCCGGCAACCACCGGGATACCTGCCAGCTTGCCAAGATTGTCGGTACTGGTGAGGACCCGGTCGCGCAGTTTGACTTCGCCATTCTTATATTTGACGGCCTTGCCTCGCAACATCAGATGGGGAAAGTCGATGTTCCAATCATGAGGCGGTACGTAGGGACACTTGGTCATGTAGCAGAGGTCGCAGAGATAGCAGTGATCGACCACCTGCCAATAGTCTTTTTTATCAACACCATCGATCTCCATGGTTTCCGATTCATCCACCAGGTCGAACAGGGTCGGGAAACTGTGGCAGAGACTGACGCAGCGTCTACAGCCATGGCAAAGATCGAACACCCTCTCCAGCTCTGTCATGAGCTTCTCTTCGTCGTAATAGTCAGGATTTTTCCAATCGACCGGATGCCGTGTTGGGGCCTCCAGATTGCCTTCTCTCTGGTTGCTGGGTGCTGCTGCCATTAGTCTGCTCCTGATTGTGACAAAGGGCGGCCCTGAGGCCGCCCATGGGTCATCCCGAACCATGGGCTCAGAATGATGATTGGATATCAGTCCATTTCGTCCAATGCCTTCTGGTAACGGTTTGCGTGGGAACGCTCCGCCTTCGCCAGGGTCTCGAACCAGTCGGCCACCTCGTCGAAACCCTCATCACGGGCGGTCTTGGCCATGCCGGGATACATATCGGTATATTCATGGGTTTCACCGGCGACCGCTGCCTTGAGATTATCGCCGGTCGGGCCGATGGGCATTCCGGTGGCGGGGTCCCCACACTGCTCGAGATACTCCAGATGACCGTGAGCGTGGCCGGTTTCACCCTCTGCAGTGGAGCGGAAAAGAGCGGCAACATCGTTATATCCTTCGACGTCCGCCTTGGCGGCAAAGTAGAGATAACGGCGGTTGGCTTGGGATTCTCCGGCGAAAGCGTCTTTCAGGTTTTGCTCAGTTTGACTACCTTTGAGTTCCATATCTGGTTCTCCGAAATGATGGTTTATTGTGGATAAGTACGTCGAGCCGTACGGCCCTTCGCTGATGACTAGAATAGAGTTAAAATTGATTGGAATCGAGCGGTCTTTTCAATGATATTGATAGATAATGCCTAATAATTTAGGATCAAAATCAGGGGTCGTGGTCAAGTTTGTCCGCCAGGTAGCATAAGGAGCAAGCCCTTGATGCACGCAGGTCAAATCGAGCCTGACGATAACAGGGTGCTCTACTCGGCCTATTCTTTTTTTGTTCAAAGGCTTGGCAATTTGTGGGGTGTGTATTTATACTTTGGCGATGGACTCAAAAAGCAACAGCCCAATGGTGGATCGAGCACGTATCGACAAACTTCTCGATGACCACAACATCAATTTGACGAGGCAACGCCGTCTTATCGCCGACACGCTGTTCGCTCGTCATCAGCATGTTACCGCAGAGCAGTTGTTTGAAGCGGTGAAAAACACAGGCGCCAGGGTTTCTAAGGCCACCGTCTACAATACCCTTGGGTTGTTTGTCAGGAAGGGATTGGTACGCGAGGTCTTTATCGATTCGAGTCGTACCTTCTACGACTCCAATACCAGCCATCATCACCATTTCTATAATGTGGACACAGGCGATCTGATCGACATCAAGGAGCGCCTGGCGCCCCACTTCGTCGACAGTGATCTGCCGGCGGGCACAGCCATGGAGATTGTCGATCTCGTCGTACGGGTAAGAAACAGCTCCTAGGGCCTGTTAACACTAATCCAATACGCCCTGCTGGGGCTATTTTACCGCCACGGAACAAATCCTATCCATCACAGTTGAGACTGCGGACTGATCCGGCAAAACTGTTGATCTGCATCATTGTTTTAGAATTATTCTAATTCTAGTATAAACCCGCCTTTGTTTAGGGTTTTTGGTGTGGCGCAGGAAGCCTATGTCTACAAGTGCCTATAATAATTGAAAAAACCGGAACAATTACCCTATCGATGGAGAGTCAGGTCCGGTGAATGAAGCGGCAAAGGCTTTTCACGGCAGAGGATGGTTACATAAGTATTTCAACTATTGGGTAAAAAGCTATGATAAGCAAACAAATCGTTACGTTTTCACTTATGCTCGGATTTTCGACCTCGATTTTGGCTATGGATGAACCGATACAGCCCATCAAGCCGGTTCAGAATATCAATCTGGGTCAGGTTGAATTGGGTAAAAAGCTCTATTTCGATCCCCGTCTCTCTAAATCAGGATTTATTTCCTGCAACTCCTGCCACAACCTCAGTATGGGCGGCACGGATAATCTTAAGACATCTATTGGACACAATTGGCAGCAGGGTCCCATCAATGCACCGACAGTGCTCAATTCCAGCCTGAATGTGGCCCAATTTTGGGACGGCCGGGCGGCCGATCTCAAGGCACAGGCGGGTGGGCCTATCGCAAATCCCGGTGAGATGGCTTTTACCCATACTTTGGCGATCGACGTACTGACCTCGATCCCTGAATATGTCATGGAATTCAAGCAGGCCTTTGGTAGCGACAAGATCACGATCGACGAAGTCACACAAGCCATTGCGGAGTTCGAGAAAACCCTGGTAACACCGAACTCCCGTTTCGATCAGTGGCTATTGGGTGACAAACAAGTCCTCTCTCAGGATGAAAGGGCTGGTTATAAACTGTTTAAAGAGAGTGGTTGTGTCAGCTGTCATAACGGTGAGGCCGTTGGCGGCAACTCATTCCAGAAGATGGGTGTTGTGGAACCCTACAAGGCCAAGAGTCCGGCAGAAGGATTGAGCGCCGTTACAGGCAAGGATGCGGACCGCTTCAAGTTCAAGGTACCGACCCTGCGCAACGTGGAGATGACCTATCCCTATTTCCACGACGGTGAGGCCGAGACTCTGACCGAGGCAGTAGATGTGATGGGCCGCCTGCAATTGGGCAAGAAGTTCTCCGACAATGAGAACGCCCAGATCGTTGCCTTTCTTAAGACCCTGACAGGTGATCAACCTGCCTTCTTGATGCCGATCCTGCCACCTTCCACCGACATGACTCCGGCGCCTAAGCCTTTTGAGTAACCTGGGATCCGATCAATGCAGTTGACAGGGTTCCTCATAGCCTCAATGGTCTGATTTCATTTGACACCCCCCCTTAGGCAGGGGGGGAATCCATTCGCGTCGATTCTCCTGATTCACTATGTTCGCCACTCAACAGGATGATCTCATTGCTTGGGTATGGCCTGTATCCTGGTGGCGTAGTTTGCTGCTCCGTAGAGGGCGGTTTTGTCATTTAGAATCACCTTCACGGGCATCGACTGCATGATCTTTCGCATGGGTCCCTTGTCGAGGAAGGCCTCCATGAAAATGTTTTCCTGCAGCATGGGCAGGATCCGAGGTGCGATTCCTCCACCCAGGTAGACACCGCCTGTAGCCATGATTTTCAAGGCGTGGTTGCCCGCTTCCCGGGCATAGAGCCGGGTAAATAGTTCCAATGATTTTCGGCACAACGGGTCTGTCGAGTCGAGTGCTGCGTCGGAGATGGCGGGGGCCTTGCCGATTTTCTCCATTTGCTCATATAGCCATGAGGGTGTTGATATATCCTGCTGGTCGAGCAGATAGTCGTAGATGCTCTCCAGGCCCGGTCCGGAGACCAGACGTTCCCAGCTGACATGCCCGTATCTCTTCTGCAAGACCTGGAACAGCCCGAATTCCAACGGCGTGGTTGGACTGAAATCACTATGTCCGCCTTCCGAGGGAAAGGGATGGTATCGCTCTCCGCTCCAATACAGACCCGCTTCACCAAGACCAGTGCCGGCAGCGATGATGGAACGATTGCCAGTGGCCTTGTCAGCTCCGTGACTGAGGGTGAAGAAATCCTGCTCTTCGAGTGTCTCTATACCCCAGGCATTGGCTTCCAGGTCATTGATCAGTCGGGTCTGTTTGAAGTTGAATCGGTCGTTGATCCGGTTTGCGGATACTCGCCATGGCAGATTGGTCGTTTCACACACCTGATTGATCACCGGCCCGGCAATGCCAAAGCAGGCACGATCGACCTCCCCGGTGGATGTGTGTGTCAAAAAACGATGCAGCACGGCCTCGATGGAGTCGTAGGACCGGCTGGGATAGGTCTCTTGCAGAAGCAGGTTTAAAGGTGACTCAGAACTCGACTGATAGAGTGCGAGTCGTGTGTTGGTGCCGCCTATATCGCCTGCCAGTATCTGCATCTACTACCTCTTGTGTCATTACGCAGGGGCAAGAGAATACCCTGCTCCGGCTCAATTCTATACAAATTGGTTGAAATTCGCCCCTTAACGGTGGCTTTTGCCGCCACCGGGTGAGTAAACTAGTCACCATGGATGTTTCACCCATACTCGACCCCCTGAACGATGCGCAACGCGAGGCGGTAACCGCACCTGTAGGCAATCTGTTGGTGCTGGCCGGGGCCGGCAGTGGAAAGACCCGGGTGTTGGTGCATCGGATTGCCTGGCTGCTGGCGGCTGAGGCAGTATCGACCTGGTCGATCCTGGCGGTCACCTTTACCAACAAGGCCGCAAAGGAGATGCGCTATCGTATCGAAGAGCTGCTCGGTCAGCCATTGGGTGGTATGTGGGTCGGTACCTTTCACGGCTTGGCGCATCGCCTGTTGCGCGCGCACTGGAAGGAAGCGGGACTGCCGCAGAGTTTTCAGATCCTCGATTCCGACGACCAGTTTCGCCTAATCAAGCGCCTGCTGAAAAACCTGGATCTGGATGAGGCCCGCTGGCCACCGAGACAGATCCAGTGGTTCATCAATGGCCGCAAGGATGAGGGGTTGCGGCCCCAGCACCTGGATGATGGCGGCGATCCCTATCAACAGCAGATGATCCGTTTCTACAGTGAATATCAGGATGCCTGTGAACGGGGCGGGCAGGTCGATTTCGCGGAGCTGCTGCTGCGCGCCCATGAGCTGTGGCGGGAGAGACCGGATATCCTGCAGCACTATCAACAGCGTTTTCAGCATGTATTGGTGGATGAGTTTCAGGATACCAATTCGATCCAGTATGCCTGGCTCAGAATGCTTGCGGGACCGCGAAACAACCTCTTTGTAGTGGGTGACGATGACCAGTCGATTTACGGTTGGCGCGGTGCCCGGGTTGAGAATATCCAGAGCTTTCAGTCCCATTACGAAACAGTCAGGTTGGTACGCCTGGAGCAGAATTACCGTTCCACCGGCAATATCCTGAATGCCGCCAACGCCCTGATCAACAACAATCCTTCACGTCTGGGTAAGCAATTATGGACGCAGGATGGCGAAGGAGAACCGATCAAACTTTATGCCGCCTTCAATGAGATCGACGAGGCGCGTTTTGTCGTAGAGAGGATCCGGCGGTTTATCGATGAGGGCAACAGCCAATCGGAGGCGGCCATACTCTATCGCACCACCGCCCAGTCCCGTCTGTTCGAAGAGGCGCTGTTGCAGGCGGCTATTCCCTATCGCGTCTATGGCGGTTTACGCTTTTTCGAGCGGGCGGAGATCAAAGATGCCCTTGCCTATCTGAGATTGATCAATAACCCACAGGATGACGGAGCGTTCGAGCGGGCGGTGAATATGCCGCCGAGGGGAATCGGACCCAAGACAATGGATGCCGTACGTGCCCATGCCAGGGATTTTGATTGTCCCCTTTGGCAGGCTGCCTCGGAGCTGTTGCAGGGGGGCGCGATGGCAAAGCGGGCGGCAACTGCATTACAGGGTTTCCTCGACCTGACCGAAGAGCTTCGGGTGAATTGTGCGAACCTTTCACTGCCGGAAACGGTTGAGCAGGTACTGCTGGCCAGTGGACTGCCAAGCCATTTCGACAAGAGCCGCGATGGCAAGGGTATTGACCGCAAGGAGAACCTGGAGGAGCTGGTTAACGCTACCCGCCAGTTTGGCTACGAGGTGGATGATGCCGATGAAATGGATGAGCTGTCCACCTTTCTCTCCCACGCCGCATTGGAGGCGGGCGAGGCCCAGGGGGATCCCTCCGAACCCTGTGTTCAGCTGATGACCCTGCACGCGGCGAAAGGCCTTGAGTTTCCACTGGTTTTCCTGGTGGGTATGGAGGAGGGACTGTTTCCTCACAGCATGTCGGCGGATGATCCGTCACGCCTGGAGGAGGAGCGGCGACTCTGTTACGTGGGGGTAACCCGCGCGATGCGCCAACTCTACCTTTGTCACGCAGAGAGTCGGCGCTTGCACGGCAGTGACAGCTATCCCCTCCCCTCACGCTTTATTCGGGAAATGCCGTCGGAATTAATGTCGGAGGTACGAGCCGGCCCCGCAATCAGCCAACCGATATATGGCAGTCCACCCCACCTGGAGGTTGGCGAGCTGAGCGGATTCAGTCTGGGACAGCGGGTGCGCCACACCAAATTTGGCGAGGGTGTGGTATTGAATGCGGAAGGTCAGGGTCGCAGTGCCCGGGTACAGGTCAATTTCGAGGAGGTGGGAAGTAAGTGGCTGGTAGTGGCCTATGCCAATCTTTCTCCCTGTTGAGATCTGTCTTGTTCGGTAGAAGGGCTAAACTACCCCTTTGTACTTGTCTATAAATGAGGACTGTTTTGACAATTTCCGGCATTGCCGGGGCCGGTCACAGCGCCACCGGGTTATCGCGGGGCACTCTTGTCTGCGACGTCTGAAACGGAACAATGGATGTCATCGGTGATGGCGTTGAATCGTGCGATACCTGGAATCAGCCGGGATATGGTTGTTCATTTTGAATGTTCGATGCTCGATAAATAACATAAATGGAACAGGAGAGAGGTATGAAACGTCGTGAATTTATTAAGCGTGCAGGTAGCGGAACCCTGGCCGTAGGTGCCGGTATGGCAGGTCTCCGGGTCACTGAGGCGAAACCGCAGATCAAATGGAAGATGGTCACCACCTGGCCGAAAAACTTTCCAGGGCTGGGCACCGGCGCCAACAAGCTGGCTGAGGTGATCAATGAAATGAGTGGCGGTCGCATGCATGTCAAGGTATACGGCGCGAAAGAGCTGGTGCCGGCCTTTGAGGTGTTCGACGCGGTTTCGAGAGGTACCGCTGAGATTGGTCATGGCGCCGCCTACTACTGGAAAGGGAAAAGCGAGACCGCCCAGTTCTTTTCCACTGTGCCATTTGGCATGACGGCTCAGGAGATGAATGGCTGGCTCTACTTTGGCGGTGGCCTGGAGCTGTGGCAGGAGCTGTATAAACCGTTCGGCCTGATTCCCGCGCCAGGCGGCAATACAGGTATGCAGATGGGTGGCTGGTTCAACAAAGAGATCAACAGCGTCGGTGATCTGAAAGGCCTCAAGATGCGTATACCCGGACTCGGTGGTGAAGTGCTCAAGCGTGCCGGCGGGACACCGGTCAATCTGCCTGGGGGGGAGCTGTTTACCTCGCTGCAATCGGGTGCGATCGATGCTACTGAGTGGGTCAACCCTTACAACGATTTGGCCTTTGGTCTGTTCAAAGCGGCCAAATATTATTACTACCCCGGCTTTCACGAGCCAGGCACGACCCTTGAGGCAATCATCAATCAAAAGGCCTATGATGCACTACCCAAAGATCTGCAGTCGATCGTCATCAATGCCTGTAAAATAGCCAACCAGGAGATGCTGGCGGAGTATACGGCACGTAATCCGGCAGCCTTGAAGACGCTGGTCGAGAAGCATAAGGTGGATATTCGCGTCTATCCCGGTGACGTACTGGAAACGCTGCGCAAATATTCAAACGAGGTAGTGGAGGAGCTGGCTGCCAAGGATGCCTTTGCCAAGAAGGTGTATGACTCCTACATGAGTTTCCTCAAAGGCTCGCGTGAATGGGGGTCTATTTCCGATTTTGCCTACCTGCAGGCACGCGACAAGGCATAGTGCGACTATCGCAACCAGATTCACACATTAATCTTAATCCCGGCGGCACATCCTGCCGCCGGGGAGGTTGGAAGCAGGCCTGTCGCAATGGAGCGGTCTGAAGCATGTCATCGGATTCTCCGGCGCTTCCAGTCAGTGGTATGTTGAAACTGCCTCCGCTCTCTCTCTATGTCCATATACCGTGGTGCGCTCGAAAGTGCCCCTATTGTGATTTCAACTCGCATCCACAAAAAGGGACACTGCAGGAGAAGGCCTATGTGGATGCCCTGCTACAGGATCTTCGTACGGAACAGGTATCGGTTTCAGAACGACTCGTGCAGAGTGTCTTCATAGGGGGCGGCACGCCGAGCCTGTTTTCAGCGGAAAGTATCAGGCGGTTATTGTCAGGCATGGCAGGGTGTATTTCTTTGGCTGAAGATGTGGAGATAACCCTGGAAGCCAATCCCGGTGCGTTGGAGTCCGAACGTTTGCCCGGTTACCGGGAAGCGGGTGTCAATCGTCTCTCTCTTGGGGTACAGAGCCTGAATCATGAATCGTTGCAGGCCCTCGGTCGTATCCACGGTTCGGATGAGGCCTTTGCGGCTGTGGACAGGGCGGTCCGATGCGGATTCGAGCGAATCAACCTTGATCTGATGTTCGGCCTGCCGTCGCAGACTCCGGAGATGGCTCAGGCGGATCTGACGGCGGCCATCGGATTGGCTCCGGGACATCTCTCATACTATCAGTTGACGCTGGAGCCCAATACACCATTCTACCAATCACCACCCGAACTGCCGGATGAGGATAGTCTTTGGCAGATGCAACAGCAGGGGCATGAGAGGTTGCTGAAAGCGGGATTCGAACAGTATGAGGTTTCGGCATTCTCACGTCCGGGGGAGCGTTGCAGACACAATCTCAACTATTGGCGCTTCGGTGACTATATCGGTATTGGCGCAGGGGCGCACAGTAAAATCACTACCCGGGACGGCGTCATCATGCGGCGTTGGAAAAGACGCCATCCCAATGATTATCTGGCCGCCGGGGCAGGAGCACTGCCGTTCCTTCTGGGCGAGCGGGTATTACGGCCGCAAGACCTGACGGTCGAATTCATGATGAATGCGCTTCGTTTGAAAGATGGCGTGGAGGAGGAGCTGTTCAGCGCAACCACTGGCCTGGCTCTCGATTTCATACGGGAGTCATTGGAAACTGCGATCAAAAAAGGGCTGCTCCACTCCATTAACGGGCGGCTCTGCCCTACACCTTTGGGATTCAGGTTCCTAAATGAACTGGTCCCGATTTTTGAAGTTACCGACGCAACTTAAATTTATCTTTACATACCGGGTGTAAGGTATTAATTTAAGCGGACATCACAAAAATAAGAACTGATTCGGCTAAGGAGTTTTAGCGACCCCTCGTCTAATCTGGATACGCGAGCTGTTACGCAGGGAGCGCATCGGACCCAAAGATCCGATCTGATCACTAAGTCGGAGAAGCGGATTAGTGGTCTTTAGATTCCAGTCCAACTTGAGTATATGGGGGATCCGGCGCTTTCAGCGCCACGACGATGATATGCAACTGAATGGCAAAGTTGCTGCCACTATGGCGGTACTATTTCTATGCCTATTCACAGTGGACGTGTATCTGAATTATCGCCCGATCAGTGTTGGCGGAAATCCCGCAGCGGAATCGGTGGCGATCTCGCCTGCCGATCTACAACTCAATCTCCCACAACAGCAATCCAATGCCGATGAAGTCCCTTCTGCTGGCGTGGGGTCTGGTCCGCAGATAGAAAGCCATGCCAATAAAAACCTGATAGCCATCGTAAAGCAACGCTCCACCTTCTACGCACTGGGCTTTTTGCTTGGCTTGATCCTGTTTTCATGGTTATTGAACAAGAAGTTGCTGTTTCCCATATCACATCTCAAGCAGGTTGCGATGGAGCTTGCCCGAGGCAACTATCTGGCGGCAGCCAATCTGCCGGAGCATGACCAATTATCGCATGTCTCTCAAGCCTTCAAATCCATGGCTGAAGAGATTGCAAAACGCGAAGAGTTGGTGAATCGACAGAAAGCACTCTATGCTGCGCTTTCACAAACCAGTAAGATGATTCTGCGCAATCGATCGCCGCAGGTGCTTTTTGAACGTGTATGCGACATTGCCGTGACATTTGGCGGTTTCAATGCCGCATGGATTGGTGAGGTCAATGAAATAGGTAAAAATATCATGCCTATTGCCAGTGCCGGGATCAATCTGGAGAGTCTCAAGGCCTGCACATTCGATCTAGACCTGACGAATCCACAGGCAGACAGTCCGCTGGCTATCTCAGCGTATGGAAAGTGTCCGTCGGTAATTGATGAAATCGAAGTCGACCCTGGGAAAACGCCCTGGCATCGTTTAGCGCAGCTCAGCGGCAGCCGTTCGGCGGCGGTATTTCCCATCGTCACTAACCAACAGGTGGTTGCGACGCTTACTGTCTACGCCCAGGAGCGCCACTACTTCACCCTCACGATCCATGATCTGTTGGATGAAATGGTGAAGGATCTGGCCTTTGCGATAGAGAATTATGAGCGTACCCAAGCGCATAAGGTGGCACATAAGTCCCTCGAGAAATCCTCCGGCCAGCTTGAAGCGGTAAATAAAAAGATGTCGCTGATACTGGAGTCAACAGGGGAAGGCATATTCGGAATCGATGAGCGGGATGCCTGTACCTTCATCAATAAGGCGGCGGCGGAGATGCTGGGTTATCCCCAGGATGAATTATTGAATCAACAGATTCATAAACGGGTTCGAATGTTCGACGAGGCCGGGAAATCCTTCAATAGCGCAGTACTGCAGCGAGGCGAATCGGTTCGGGTCAAAGATGAATCTTTCTTAAGAAAAAACGAGACGCTTTTTCCGGTTGAGTATTCAACTTACCCGATTAAGGAGGAGGGCCGGTTCAAAGGTTCGGTGACGGTGTTCAGGGATGTTACTTCCACCCGTTCGATGATGCGGGAAATGCGTTTTCTTGCAACCCATGACTCCTTGACCCATCTGTTGAATCGCCATGCCTTCGATCAACGTCTGCGACAGGCATTCGCCAACTGCAGGGATCATGGAATGCAGCATGTATTGCTGTACATGGATCTGGATCAGTTCAAACTGGTAAACGATACATGTGGCCATGTGGCGGGGGATATGATGTTACGCCAGCTCTCTCACCGGCTGCAGCGCACCATCGGAGGCGATGATGTGTTGGCCCGTCTGGGTGGGGATGAGTTTGGTTTATTGATGGAGAATTGCCAGCTTGATCGGGCGCAACGCCTCGCGACCAAGATCTGCAGCGTGGTCAAGGATTTTCGGTTCACATGGGAAGGTAGAACCTTCTCTACCGGAGTGAGCATCGGTATCGTTGCGATAGGACCTAATACGGAAAGTCCCCACAGTGCGCTCAGTTCGGCCGATGCCGCCTGTTATGTGGCCAAGGATATGGGAAGAAACAGGATTCATGTCTTTCAGCCCTACGATGAGGAGATCAAGCGGCAGCAGGGAGAGATGCGTTGGGTGGGCAGAATCGAAAGCGCCATGGATCAACAGCGATTCTCTTTGTTGCAACAACCGATTATGTCCCTGCGCAGCTCGGCGATCGGCGATGAGCATATTGAGGTGCTGCTGCGTATGCAGGATGAGCGGGGCAAACAGATCATGCCGGGTGCGTTTATCCCTGCCGCGGAACGCTACAATATCATGGGAAGCCTTGACCGCTGGGTAATCAGTCATGCCTTCAGGTGGCTGTCGGAAAATCCCCAGCGTTTGGATGAGCTGGGACTCTGTGCCATCAACCTTTCCGGCCAGTCCCTGGGTGACGGCAGTTTGCACGAACATATCTTGGAGCAGTTGCGTAAATTCAACCTGCCTGCGGAGAAGATCTCGTTTGAAATTACAGAAACCGCGGTTGTCAGCCGGCTTGATCAGGCGGCTCGATTTATCAGTCTGTTGAAGCGCCGGGGATTTCGTTTTGCACTGGATGATTTCGGTACCGGTATGTCCTCTTTCTCCTACCTAAAGCGCCTGCCCGTTGATTACCTGAAGATCGACGGTAGTTTTGTTTCAAACATGGTGAATGATCCGGTCGACAAGGCGATGGTGGAGTCGATCAATGAAATCGGTCACCTGATGGGGCTACAGACCATCGCCGAGTACGTGGAGGATGATCAGACCCTGGAGCAACTGATCGATATTGGGGTGGATTATGCCCAGGGTTTCGGGGTTGTGCGTCCGATGCCTTTGCAGATGGCCGGCTCAGGTCCGCTCAATGCAGCCTAGCGCCTGTTCACACTGATCATTTCGGTGCCAGCAGGGTCTCTATCGAACTTATAAAAGTCTCTTTAATTCGCCCGTAGGTCGGTCATCAGTCGATTCGGCACTGATTCATAAAGGCTTCCAATCCTATCTCCTCTGCATAGCCCTTAAGCAATTTGGGTCTTGGTCCCTTTTCCTTGACTTCGAAAACCCGGTCGGGATTGTTCGGTAAGTTACCGTATTTCCCGGCCGGTATCTTTATGGTTGCAGCCGTTTTAGGGATTCGTTGACCCCGGCGTGTGGATCTCTTCTGCGTCGAGGGCTTTGTTTTGGCTTTTGTTTTGTCGGATTTACCCTCGATTTTCTGAATTATGCGGCTGACCCTCTTATAGTTGTGTCGTATATAGGCCTCGAAATTTATACCGTTATCTTTCAGTATCTTATCGATCTGGGTATTGGCGCTGGCAAGCGCCTTCTCGACTATTTCGGCCTTTTTTTGCTCATTTTCCAAGCGTGCAATCTTTGCTCTAAGGCTCTCGATCTCTTTCTTTATGTTCGACATACTTCCAAGCCCTTATAGTGATTTCCAGAAATTCGCGGTCAAAGGCCACATCAACGCAGTGATTCTAAGGTGGCTTTGGGATCAATAGCAAATGCGGCAATGGGGATAGATGCGTGAACGAGAACTATGAACCTGTGGCATGCGCCCACCACGAGACTTATCAGTATGCTGTCATGAGAAAGTTGATGTTGGATCTCAGCTGGCATGATGGGGCGGGTGTGAAGCATCGGGCGAGGGTGTTGCCGATCGATGTTGTGACTCGTGACAGGGCTGAGTTTTTAGTGTTGAAGCAGAAAGATGGGTCGATTGAGTCTGTTAGGCTGGATCGAATTGTAGGGGCATATAGTGTCGAAAGCGGTGAGAGCCTGCTGGTTTGACAGTGTATAGTCAAAATATTGTCATTTACATGGGTATTTCAATATGTCTATGAATTTATTGGAAAAACCCACTTAATTAGTTGCAATATCACGCTATTTCAGGAATTTCCATCGGGGACATAGTCGAGTTGCTGTGATAGCTTTTCCTACATAAGGAAGGATCAGGATTGATTGATGACGCAGCTAAGTAACCGAAACTTGGATTTCGATCGCCTCCTCAAGTTGGCAGAGAGGGATCCGATGCGTTTCGAGAACATGCGCCAAGCAGCCATCGATGATTTTATCTCCACACTGCCGGTAGAGAGGCAGAAACGGATGCGACAGCTGCAATGGCGGATAGACCAGGAACGCAGGAACCGGTCCCCTCTCAGTGCGTGTGTAAAGATCTCCAATATGATGTGGGATCACATGATCGGTCCAAAGGGCTTGTTGGGCTACTTACAGGGAGATGTCAAACTCAGAACCGGTGTAACCAAGAAGGGGTGTAAAATTCTGGATTTTCCGGTCAAGCCATCGCGCCAGTAACGAGACTTGCCTTGGCGAACGACTTGGCATATCATTCCGCTCTTTCCTGCCCCGGGAGGGCAGATCGTCAACGATGTCCTTCTCAATAGAGAGTCAGTCATGAAGCCGGATATTCATCCTCGTTACGAGGAGATCAAAGTCGTATGTAGCTGTGGTAATGAGATCCTGACGCGTTCCACGCTGGGTCAGGAGGAGCTCCATGTAGAGGTATGCTCATCCTGTCATCCATTCTATACAGGTAAGCAAAAGATCGTCGACACCGCTGGGCGTGTGGACAAATTCCGCAGGAAGTACAGCCGCTGATCCAGTACAGTGCCGCTATGTAGTTGCATGGCGTTCCTGATCGATATTTTAAGAAGGGCTCCGCTTTGCGGGGCCTTTTTCCTGTCCACGCTTATCGTCCCCTCCTTTTCCCATGCAGTAAGCTGCTCACCCTGTAGTGCCGGCCTGCTCGAAGTCTCCTCCATCTATGATGGTGATACCTTGCGTCTTGAGGATGGAACAAGGATTCGATTGATTGGCGTGAACACACCGGAACTTGGACAGGGGACAGCTGATGAGCCGAATGCTGAAGAGGCCAAACATCTGCTTGAAATATTGGTAAAGCGGAGCGGCGGTTCCGTCAGGATCTGTATGGATGCCGAACGACGGGACAGATATGGCCGTCTGCTGGCTCACCTGTACGATCATCGCGGCGATAGCATCAATCGTCAGATGTTAAAGCAAGGGGCCGGATATCTGGTCGCTGTCCCGCCTAACCTGAGAAACCATGAGTGCTACAAACATGCGGAAACAGAGGCTCGCAAGGGTGAGAAAGGCGTTTGGCGCTTCCCCATCGGTGATGCATCGAAACTGAATGGGAATGAGACCGGTTTTCATATTCTCAACGGATATATCAAGCGTGTAGGCCAGAGTCGCAGTGGTGTTTGGCTGAATCTTGATGGTGGATTGGCTTTACGCATAACCTGGAACGATTGGGAGGGATTTGGGATCGATGATCCGGAATCTCTCCTCTACACACCTCTCGAGGTGCGTGGATGGATCTATCATCGAAACGGCAACCAGCGGATACGGGTGAGGCATACCTCATCCATTCATTGGCTGGAGCGTGAATGAATCCTTCTCCGGAGCCCGTTATGGGCCACTCCAGCCAGTTGTTTGAGTGGTGTATCATACCGCAATCTCTGAGCGCGTCATGGAAGGCTTGATTGCGGCTGATGATTTCAGCATCTAAGTTAACAATTCTGGCAAGGGAGCATCCATGGCCATACATATCGGAATATTGACCTCTGGCGGTGACAGCCCGGGCCTCAATGCGGCAATCAGGGGTGTCGGCAAGTCGGCCACCAATTTCTACGATATGCAGGTGATTGGTATACGTGATGGATTTCGCGGCCTGGTCGAAAACCGCATCATGCAATTGGACGGCAACACGCTGTCGGGCATTCTCACCCGCGGCGGCACTATTCTGGGTACCAGCCGGGAAAAGCCTCACCGTATGAATTTCAACGGTAAACGTCAGGATATGACCGATGTTATCGTCAAGAATTACCAGGCCCACCACCTCGATGCGCTGGTCTGCATCGGGGGTGGCGGGACGCAGAAAAACGCCTTGCAGTTGATGGAAAAGGGACTCAACATCATCACGCTGCCCAAGACCATCGATAACGATGTGGCACACACGGATACAACTTTCGGCTTCGATACGGCATTGGGTATCGCCACAGACGCCATTGATCGTCTGCATAGTACCGCACACAGTCATCACCGCATCATAGTCGTCGAAATCATGGGGCACCGTGCCGGTTGGCTGGCCCTGGGGTCGGGCCTGGCAGGCGGCGCGGATGTCATTCTGTTGCCTGAGATCGCCTACGATATCGAAAGTGTTGCTGAATCGATCAGGGCTCGAGCTGTTGGCGGCAAGCCATTCAGTATCGTCGCAGTGGCGGAAGGTGCGTTGCCGAAAGGCGAGTCCGAGCAATATCGGATGCTCAGAAAACGGAAAAGTGAAGCCGGCAACAAGCGGGATCGCAAGAACGCGAAAGCGGAGCTGGCCGCGTTTGAGGCTGCCCACGCGAACCATACGGTTACCTTGTCCCGTCAACTTGAAGAGTTGACCGGGCTTGAATCGAGGGTGACCATCCTCGGTTATCTTCAACGTGGCGGCACACCCTCCGCCGCGGACAGGCTACTCGCTACCCGATTGGGAACTGCCTGCACCGATCTGATCTCGGAAGGTGTTTTCGGTGTCATGGTGGCGTCAAAAGGTGAAGTGGCCGTACCCGTTCCCCTGGCAGAAGTAGCGGGCAATAAGAAACTCGTGCCCACTGACCACCCTTGGGTGGTCAGTGCAAAACGGATTGGAATCAATTTTGGGGATAGCTAGAGTCTGTTGGCGCTTTATCAGGTACAACAGACCGGATCGTGTTGCTGTCAACAGGCCCTTGCCGCGGCACTTGTCACTCCAGCATGGAGGAGGCTAAAAGAGCGGTATGAATTTCCGCATCCCATTCATGACCGGACTGACAGTATGTGACATGGCGCCTACGTCATTCGTCATTACACCCACGTTTCGGGTGAGGTGATTCATATTGCCGTTCATACCCTGCACCTGGGTGGTAATGGCTTTCATGTTCTTGTTTGTCTGTGCCATCTGCTGATTCATTTCGGTAACGCCACCTGACATGGCATGGGTATCGTTGCCAATCGATGCAATATGGTGCCTTATCTGATTCATATCGGCGGACATGCTGGTCATGGAGCGTTCCATGATGTGAACCACGTAGAAGAGATAGATCAGGGCGGCGATTGCGATCAAAGTACCCGGCAAGGAAAAGAGCTTTATTCGCTGAATCCTGTACGTCTGCTCCTTCTCTATGGCTTCCAGTCTCTCCAGCAGTAGTTTCTCCTTCTCTTCCGTCTCTGAATGGCTCTGCTCGAAGGCCTGGGTCAGCCGCTCGCTGAACTCCTCGATGATCTTTTCCTGGTGATCTTCACGTTTACGGCTGTCCTTGTGGATCTTATCGAATACCGATTGCAATCCTTGCAGCAAGCCAGGCAGGACACGACTCTCGTTTGATGGCTTGGTTGACTCGACAGTCTGATCCTTCACATTTTTCACAGATACAGCCGACTTTTTTTTAACCGGCTGCTTTTTGGCAGCCGATTTCTTACGGGTGGTTGTAGCACTGGCGCCTTGCTTGGTTTTGGCGGGTGCGGCCTTTTTCTTACTGGATTGACTAGCCATTAGACTCTTCCGGATTTCACGCGAGTAAATTAGTTTATAATAAATATCTAATTTAATCTTGGATTCCCATCACGCTTTTTCCAGGGCCGGTTGGACCAGAGTTAACAGGCTCTAGAGTCACTCATGGCTCCGCCAGCAACCCATCGAGGACTTCGATTACTTCTTTGCTGTCCCAGTTGATGGCTCTGTTCGCGGTATAGCGTATCCGCCCATGCCGATCGATGATGAATGAGCTGGGAAAGCTGAACACCCGCCAGGCCAGGGATGTCAGCCCATTCCTGTCCATCAAAACCGGAAAGTCGACGGGCCTCTCCTCGAGAAATGCCTCTATCTCCTCTGCCGACTCGCGAAAATCGACCGACACTATACTGACATCCTGATTTTTGTAATGGGCCTGAAGTCGGTTCAATGAAGGGATCTCCTCGACACAGGGAGGACACCAGGTCGCCCAGAAATTGACCAGTCTAACCCTGTTGTCTAACCCTTCGATATCGAGGTAAATATCGTGGCTGTCTGCCAGTCGCAAGGGGGGTGCAGGTTTAAGTTGATCTACGGCCGTCAGGGTGTATAGGTTGCCGGTGGGTATCCGTGTCGGTTGCAGTGGTGTCTGTGTCGCGGATTTGGGGTGGCTATCCAGCAGTCTGGCCAGGCTGGGCAGTTGCCCGGGTATTCTGGCAACCATCTTTGCTTCCTGCTCGTCAGGTTCGCCTTCGCCCATGATGAACCAATCCCTTGCCTTTGGCACCAGGTAGACATAGGTGGGTGAACCTGCTTGCCAAAGGGCAGTGACCATTTGCTTCAATCGCCAGCGCTGACTGCCAAGTTCAGGTTGATAGATCACCAATGGCAGATTGGTGACGTTGAGTATTGGGTCCAGTTCCGGTATCTCTCCAGCCATCGGGGCAGCGCCGAACAGGTTGGGATAGAAGAGTATTGCGCCCAACAGTCGTGATGCTTTGCGGGTGCTTTGCCAACGGTTGACGCCCCGTAACAGTGGCAGTGGCATGCGATCGTAGCTGGCGAGCAAGATCTTTTTTGTGGTCTTGCTATGGGCGGCTTGAATGACTGCGGCAACACCCTCTCCATCGAGTGTGCGTACGTTCTCGCTCGAGCGGGGCAGAAAATAGGATTCCAGCAGATCCACGCGCCATATCTCAATTCCGGAATCTGTCAGCTGCTGCAGCAGACTATCGAAGAGAGGGCGAGGCTCGTCATGATCGAGCAGCCAGATCATAACCATATCCCCCGTCGCCTGGTTGATGTCGATAGAGATTTCATTCCCGTGACGATCGGTCACGGAATGTTCGAGGGCGATGATCGTCTGGCTGTTCAATAACAGCAGGAAAAGTATTATCAGGACTCGCATTATGGTGATGTTACCCACGGATTTGTGCTATGTGTAGTCTGTATAAGCATCCGAATGTGTGGTTTTTATGTTGAGGAGGAGAGAACAGATGAACAGGTTTGCAATGGCAGGGTTGCTGTGCTGTATTCCTTTTGCCGCCCTGAGTGCGGTTGTCGGAGAGGAGGTTGTGTACCATCACGGTGATACCCGGATGAACGGCTATCTTGCCTATGATGATGCGATCGGGAAAAAGCGTCCCGGTATTCTGGTAGTACATGAATGGTGGGGTCACAATGCTTATGCGCGTAGCCGCGCAGAACAGCTGGCTGCCATGGGGTACACGGCCTTGGCGGTGGATATGTATGGTGAGGGCAAACAGGCGGACCACCCCAAGGATGCGGGACGGTTTGCCGGTGAGGTGAAAAAGAACATGGAGACGGCGGGTGCCCGTTTCCAGGCAGCGACAGAACTGTTACAGAACCATAAAACGGTAGCCCGGAATGAGATCTCCGCGATCGGCTACTGTTTTGGAGGCGGCATGGTTTTGGAGATGGCAAGGCGTGGTCACGATCTCGATCTGGTGGCCAGTTTTCATGGCAGTCTGCCGACATCCGCACCAGCGGCGAAAGGTGCGGTAAAGGCAGAGGTTATGGTCTTCAACGGCGCGGACGACCCCTTTGTAAAGCCGGAGCATATAGAGGCCTTCATGGCGGAGATGGATCGGGCCGAAGTGAAATACAGCTTTACAAATTATCCTGGTGCCAGGCACTCATTTACCAACCCGGAGGCCGATGATTTTGGTAAGAAATTCGATTTGCCGCTGCAGTACGATGCAATGGCCGACAAACAATCCTGGGGTGCCTTGTCGAAGGCATTGGATGCGATATATGCGAAGTGAGCGCTGACCGTATCAATCCTTTACACACCTTACCCGGCGGCAGATGCTTTCGGCCCTGTTGTTCGCGTGAGTTTCCATATAAATCGCAAAGTGGATTTTTTCCGTGTCGATGGGTTCGCCGCGCTCCAGTGCTGTTAGCACCTCTTCGGGTAAGTGGCGCAACCAGGTCTGGACAAACCGGTTTTGTCCACCCTGAATTTCACAGCGTTCAGCATGGGCAAGCTGGTGCAGTAGTCTGATCGTCAAAACCGGGGCATGAGGGTTGGTCCAGACGTCGACTTGATCCTTGTTGGCACAAAAAATCATTCGACAATCGGTGAAACAACCATTTGTGAGGGCTTTGCTGTGCGCCAATCGGATGTTGCTGAGGTCGATGCCGGAGAAGAATACCGCCAGCTTATCCTGTGAGGCCTGCGGCAGGTGTGCAGGTGCGCCGGTCTGATGTCTTTCAACCTCACCGATGAGTCGTTTAAATTGATCCAGCAATTGTTGATTTTTGGAATTGAACAGTCTGCTTGATGACCTGTTGTGTCTGGGGCGTTCATGCCGCTTGTCGCGGCAGGCTGAAAAGCTTGGGCCGGTGCTGTGGGCAAAGCGTTCAATAACCTCGAATCCCCCGGGACACTCTTTGCGCGAAACGAAACAGGGTAGGCGGTTGGTTTCCCGATAGTCGTTGCAGACAGTAACCGCCATCTGGCGATTGCTGCGCTGTGCGGGCTCTATCTCCGCTTGGCTATTGCCAAAGATAAAGAGGGTCAGGCAGATTGTTGTGATATTCCGGAGGCGCATGGTTCGAATACCGGGTCTGCAAACTGCTAGGACCAAATCCTCAATCGTGAAGCCGGGACAATACACTTTACCCTTCAGCATAGACGCCAAAGGGTGAGATTTCATCTTATGTTCTGGAGGATCGGATAAAAGCCATAAAACGGCTTAGTGATGCATAACCGTCATCATGGTTCGTTGTTCAGTAGCTGACGCATTTCTGCAAAACGCTTGGCTTCATCCTGGTCGGCCTGGGGATAGCGCGGCTCCATCCCCTCCAGCGTTTTGCGGATAATGCGTGCAACCTGCCAGCGCATATAGGGCTTGTCGTCAGCGGGTATGGCATACCAGGGCGCCCAAGGCCTGGAAGTTGCTTCCAGGGTCTGGCGATAGGCATGCATATAGCTGTCCCAATGCTGACGCTCCTCCACATCTTTGATTGAGAACTTCCAGTTTTTTCGCGCCTCATCCAGTCGGGAAAGAAATCGATTGCGTTGTTCATCCTTGCTGACATTGAGCCAGAATTTCAGGATCACGGTGCCGTTCTCCGACAGGTGCCTCTCATATTGGCGTATGGATTCAAATCGTTGCTGCCATAGTTGATCGAGTCCATCCGGAATGTCGATACGCTGTGCTTCCAGGTACTCGGGATGCACCCTGACCACCAGGGTTTCCTCATAATAGCTGCGGTTGAATATACCGATGCGCCCTCGCTCGGGAAGGGCCTGTGTGGTTCGCCATAGAAAGTCGTGGTCCAGCTCCTCTTTGGAGGGCTGTTTAAATGAGAATACCTGGCAGCCACTGGGGTCGACGCCTGTCATTACGGCGCGGATGGTGCTGTCCTTGCCGGCAGCATCCATGGCTTGGAAGAGAATCAGAAGTGAACGTCGATCCTCTGCGTAGAGTCTGCGCTGGAGTTCGTCCAGTCGGTCGATCTCTTTTCCCAGGGCTTTCTTGCAGCCCTTTTTGCCTGGTGCGTCTTCCGGTGGTTCGGTCGTCAGGGTGCTCGGCTTCAGTTGGCCTTTGAACGGAACGAGATAAGGACTCATTACTGGCTTCATTTCTTATCAATCCTGTCGAGTTCTATAAGCAGCGCATAGCGACAACTTGGCTCGGTGCTGCTATAGGCAGTGTGTTTGTGGTGGCTGAGCAGCTATCAAGGTGCAACTTAACGGTCCGCTCGCTGAGCAGCACTCAAGTTAGCAATTCTGCCATAAGGCTTCCCATTTCTGCAGGTGATCTTACCACCTGAGCACCGGCATTTTCCAAGGCCTGGAACTTGGCTTCCGCAGTGCCCTTGCCGCCACTGATGATTGCTCCAGCATGACCCATTCGCTTTCCCGGTGGTGCGGTAACGCCGGCAATGTAGGCAACAACGGGTTTATTGATATGGTTTTTAATATACTCTGCCGCCTCTTCCTCGGCTGAGCCGCCGATCTCGCCGACCATGATGATACCTTCAGTCTGCCCGTCCTCTTGGAACAGCTTCAGGCAATCGATGAAACTTGTCCCGTTTATCGGATCTCCGCCAAGACCGACACAGGTGCTTTGACCGAGTCCGGCGAGTGTTGTCTGATGGACGGCTTCGTAAGTGAGTGTGCCGGAACGTGACATGACACCGACCCTGCCCGGCTGATGGATCGAACCCGGCATGATGCCGATTTTGCAGGCGCCTGGTGTAATGACACCGGGGCAGTTTGGACCGATGAGACGTGCATCATAGGATTTTAGGGCCTCCTTCACCTTCAGCATATCGAGGATAGGTATGCCTTCGGTGATGCAGGCTATTACCCGAATTCCAGCATCCGCCGCTTCAATGATCGCGTCGGCAGCGAAAGGAGGCGGTACATAGATCATCGTGGCATCGGCACCGGTGGTGGCGACCGCATCATGCACAGTGTCAAAGACCGGTCTGTCGAGGTGTGTCTGTCCCCCCTTGCCAGGGGTTACGCCGCCCACCAGCTGGGTGCCATAGGCAATAGCCTGTTCAGAGTGGAAGGTGCCCTGCTTGCCGGTGAAGCCCTGGCAGATAACACGGGTGTTCTTGTCGACGAGAATGCTCATTGTTTTGTTTATTCCTTGCTGATTGATCAGGCTGCTGCGGATACGGCTTTTTTCGCGGCTTCGGTAAAGTCATTGGCAGTGAGAAAATCGAGGCCGCTGGCTTCCAGCATTTCGAGTCCTTGTTGGGCATTGGTGCCTTCCAGCCGCACTACCACAGGCGCCGTGACGCCAATGGTGCGAGCGGCAGTGATAATACCTTCCGCGATCAGGTCGCAGCGGACGATGCCGCCGAAGATATTGACCAGCACCGTTTTGACCTTGGCGTCGGATAGGATCAGCTTGAATGCCTCTGTTACCCTTTCCGCGGTTGTCCCTCCTCCGACGTCGAGGAAGTTGGCGGGTTCGCCACCATGCAGCTTTACCATATCCATGGTCGCCATCGCGAGACCGGCGCCATTTACCATACAGCCGATATTGCCGTCCAGGGTAATGTAATTCAGGTCGTGTATAGCGGCGGCGGCCTCCTTTTCATCCTCCTGTGTGATATCGCGCAATGCCGCCAGCTCCTGGTGGCGGTACAGGGCATTGCTGTCCAGGTTGATCTTTGCGTCCAGGGCCACAAGATCGCCGGATGAAGTGACGATCAGCGGATTTATTTCGATCAGGCTGACATCCTTGTCCAAATAGAGCTGATACAGAGCCATCATTATTTTTGAAAACTGTTTGATCTGGCCGCCTGTCAGGCCGAGGCCGAATGCGAGCTTGCGGCATTGGAAGGGTAGCATTCCGGTTGAAGGATTGACCGTCGTTGTAAGGATCTTCTCCGGAGTTTCCGCGGCGACCTCCTCGATATTCATTCCGCCAGCGGCCGAGGCCATGAAAGTGATGCGTGAACGAGACCGATCCAGCAGGGCGCCCAGATAGAGTTCCCTGGCAATGTCACTCCCCTCCTCCACCAATATCGAATTCACAGGCAGTCCCTGCGGGCCCGTCTGCTTGGTGACCAGGGTCATTCCCAGAATCTCACGGGCGGCCTCTTCCACCTCATCCAGAGAGCGCACCAACTTCACTCCGCCCGCTTTGCCGCGACCACCGGTATGGGCTTGGGCCTTTACGACCCAGATGTCGCCGCCAAGTCCCTGTGCTGCGGTTCGGGCGTCGTTTGGGCTTGAGACGGACTGACCTTGCGGTACAGGAATGCCGTAACTGGCAAAGAGCGATTTTGCTTGGTA
Source organism: Candidatus Thiodiazotropha sp. LNASS1 (assembly GCF_964212655.1). NCBI lineage: Bacteria > Pseudomonadati > Pseudomonadota > Gammaproteobacteria > Chromatiales > Sedimenticolaceae > Candidatus Thiodiazotropha > Candidatus Thiodiazotropha sp. LNASS1. The sequence continues at coordinate 3,032,750 of NZ_OZ156465.1, forward strand.
TTCGTGTAGGTTCATGATGGTCCCTTTGGTGTTTTTTTACTTTTGCTGCCCTCTTATTAGGTTTATGGGCATATAAATCATATTATGAATGGAGAAGTCGGTTTTTTATAGTGCTTTGCACAAAAAATCCAGTTGGTATACGGCTTGGCAGTCAGTTGGTGCAATGAGGGTCAGTGGATTTGTGGCGCAAAATCGTGAATTAACAATCTTGATTTCGAGAATCATTACATTTTCAAATGTAACCATAATAAGGCGATAAATGCTTTTAAGTTCCGATAAATGACAGCAAAAGCTGCCATATTCTGTCTTCGTGCATAATGCCGCCTTAAGCTTTTTTTGAAGCAATAGCCATTGTTTGTTAGGGTACGCCTCCTTATGCCCGATTCTCTGGTTGTTTGTGAGGTGTCTGATAAGCAAATCGAGTCACTGTCGACTGCCGGTGGTTATGGGCTGCATTTTCCAACCATATGAGGGGTCTTGGATCGTGTTATTGATCTCTTGAGGAGACGACTATGCTGCTTAATTCCCAATCAACCAGATCATTGTTGCGCGCGGTAGATTTTGAGTATGCACCACAGCGCTTCACTGTCTACACAGCCCGTGACCTTGGCCGTATCGGTCAGCTGGAGCGCCTCCCCGCTGAGTTGCGTTACGAGATGAAGGTTGTCTCTTCTGTATTGCCGTTTAGGGTCAACGAGTATGTGTTGCGTGAGCTGATCGATTGGGAGCGTGCGCCCGAAGATCCGATGTTTCAGCTGACCTTTCCCCAGCGTGGCATGTTGTCGGATGCGCATTTCAACCGTATGGCGATGGCGTTAGACTCCGGATTGGAAAAGAAGGAGCTGCAGGTGGTGGCCAATGAGATCCGTGCTGAGCTCAACCCCCACCCGGCGGGACAGCTGGAGAATAATCTACCGCGGGACGAATATGGTGAGCCAATCAACGGCCTGCAGCATAAGTATAAGGAGACCGTGCTGTTTTTTCCCAGTCAGGGACAAACGTGCCACAGTTACTGCACTTTCTGTTTCAGATGGGCGCAATTCATCGGCGACAAGTCCCTACGTATTGCAACCACCGAGGCGGAAAAGCTCTACAGCTATCTGCGACACCATCCGGAGGTGACGGACCTGCTGGTGACCGGAGGTGATCCGATGGTGATGAAAAGCAAGCAGTTAAAGGCCTACCTGGAGCCGCTGCTCCACCCCGAGTTCAGTCATATCCAGACGATTCGTATCGGAACCAAGGCGTTGACATTCTGGCCTCATCGCTTCATTTTTGATGACGATGCCGACGAGTTGATTGAATTGCTTCATCATTTGGTATTGGCGGGCAAACATGTCGCCATCATGGCCCATTACAATCACTGGCGCGAACTGGATACTGACGTTGCCCGGGCCGCCATTCGCAGGGTACGGGCTACTGGGGCTGAAATCCGCAGTCAGGGCCCATTGTTAGCTCACATCAATGACAATTCGGACGATTGGGCAAAGCTATGGAATGAACAGGTAAAATTGGGAGTTAACCCTTACTATATGTTTGTGGAACGGGATACCGGCGCTCGTCGCTATTTCGAGGTCCCCCTCTACAGGGCATGGCAGATCTATCGTGATGCGATGAAGCAGGTTTCCGGATTGGGACGCACCGCCCGTGGACCTAGTATGAGTGCCGGCCCCGGTAAGGTAGAGATTCAGGGTGTCACTGAGATCAATGGAGAGAAGGTGTTTGTTTTACGCTTTATTCAGGCGAGGGATCACGATCTTGTGCAGCGGCCCTTTTTTGCTCAATATGATGAAAAAGTCACCTGGTATGATCAGTTGCGACCAGTTCAGGGACAGGCACTACCCTTTCTTGAGGCTGCGCGGTAAACCTGCATAATCACTTCCCCATGGTATTACGGCCATACATTGTCAGGGTGGCCGGTTGTGGATTGGGTTTGTTAAAAAGCAATAGTTATCATTAACATAATCTTGTTGATGAACCCCGTTGGCCTCGGGCTATAATTTTGTCACTTATAAAAATTAGTTATATTTATTTGACTGTTAATTTATACCACATGCGTTGTAGGGTATTGTCGGTTGTTAATGCAATGCACCGATCCTACGCAAGCCTTGAAGTAACTCACGGAGCACAACATGGCGGATAATCGAAAGACCTATACCTTGACGAATGACGAAACCGGGGTGTCGGTAAAGCTACCTGTTCGTGAATCGATCCAGGGTCCCCCGGCAATCGACGTTTCGGCGCTCTACAAAGAGGCCGGGGTCTTCACCTATGATCCTGGATTTATGTCCACGGCGAGTTGCCAAAGCAAGATTACCTTTATTCAGGGTGAGGTGGGTATTCTGGAATATCGTGGCTACCCCATTGAGCAATTGGCCGCTAACGGTGATTTCCTGGAGACCGCTTATCTGCTGTTGAACGGCGAGTTGCCGAACGAAGGTCAGCTGCGGGATTTCAATCAACTGATTAACCGCCACACTATGTTGAATGAGACCCTGACCCACTTCTTCGATGGCTTTCACTACAATGCGCATCCCATGGCAATCATGGTCGGTGTGGTTGGCTCACTCTCCGCTTTTTATCACGATTCGCTGGATATCAATGATCCAGAGTTACGCCGGGTTGCGGCTCACAGGCTGATCGCCAAAATGCCGACCATTGCGGCTGCCAGTTACAAGCATAACGTGGGCGAGCCCTTCATGTACCCACGCAATGAACTCTCTTACTGCGCCAACCTGCTTCACATGATGTTCGCTACCCCCTGTGAAGAGTATGAAGTGGATCCGGTTGCGGAAAAGGCGTTGAATCTGCTTTTTATCTTGCATGCGGATCACGAGCAGAATGCCAGTACCTCCACGGTAAGGCTTGCCGGCAGTTCGTTGGCAAATCCCTTCGCCTGTATCGCTGCGGGTATCGCATCACTGTGGGGCCCCGCTCATGGTGGCGCCAATGAGGCGGTTCTGGATATGCTGAGCGAGATTGGGGATGTTTCGCAAATCGACAAGTATATCGCCAAGGCCAAGGATAAGGATGATGGATTCCGCCTGATGGGATTTGGGCATAGGGTCTACAAGAAGTATGATCCACGTGCCGGCATAATTCGTGAGGTTTGCCATGAGGTATTGGAGAAACTGGCGGATGCGAACAATCCGATGTTCGAGCTGGCTCAGCGCCTGGAAGAGATCGCGCTGAATGATGAGTATTTCATCGAACGCAAGCTCTATCCCAATGTGGATTTCTACTCCGGTATTATCTATCGGGCACTGGGTATACCCAACAATATGTTCACTGTAATGTTCGCCATAGCCCGCACAGTCGGTTGGGTGGCGCATTGGCTGGAGATGATGGACGACCCGAGGCAGAAGATTGGGCGTCCGCGTCAGATCTACAAGGGTTACGCCAGGCGTGATTACGTGCCGCTAAGCGATCGATGATGTAAACAACGCATACTTAGGGCCGGGAGAAGTGTGGTTCAACCGGGAGTATCGACCAGTTGCTGCAGTTGTTTTATGCTCGCGCCCTGAATGGGCTGATTGTCCAGGGGATCCAATGGGTGATTGTGTGGGTTTTGTGCCGGCAGTACGACAAGCTCGAAACCGACGCCATCTGCATTGAAGATAAAACAGGGTACCGATTCCTTTCTGCCGTTACTGAACTGCAACCGGTGCTGCTTTTCCTGCCAGGGTATATGCAGATCACTCAAAGTGAAGAGCAGGTCTTCCGGGGTGTCGGCAAATAAGTGCAGTTTCACACTGCTGTTGCTATCGGCCGTGCCATCAAAAACAGCTCCCACTAACTTGGGATTAAATTGTATCAATGCCTGCATGGCGTTGAGTGCACTGAGGCGAAGTACACGCAGGGTATCAGTCTGCCTTTCACCACGAACCAGACGCTGCTGTTCCCTGAGGGCACTCTCCACCTCCTCGCGGGTAGGTAAAAGCTGGCGTTTAGTGATGCCGTACTTCGCCGCCGCCTTTTGGCAGGCATAAGTGACGTTGTCAGAGCGCAGCTCTGTCAGAATGCGTGCCGCCTCGTATGCGATTAGCCGTTGTAACTCACGTTTTCCTGTCCGCATTGCCGGTTAAAATGGGTCTTCAATAGGGGTTATGTTTGAAGGTGAGACGCTCCCTTCGTTTTGCCCGGTACGGCCCGTATCCGGCAATTTGGGGGCATTGTCTATTTCGAATACCTCGAAAATCGCGTTCGCGTTGCCGACACCCACAGGTTGGCCGGTGTCGACGTCAATCCGCATGGTAACCATCTTTGGCGGCATGTCCGGTATGACCTCTTTGATACCGTTTAGTGCCACTCGCATGTAGTCTATCCAGGCGGGAAGTGCTGCCCGGCCCCCTACTTCTCCACGGCCCAGTGGTTCTACATTATCGAAGCCGAGCCATGTGGTTGTGACCAGGTAGTGGTTGAAGCCATTGAACCAGGCATCACGCTGATCGTTGGTAGTGCCGGTCTTTCCCGCAATATCCATTCTACCAAGGGAGCGGGCCTTGCGGGCTGTGCCTTGCTGAATTACATCGCGCAGCATCGAATGCATCAGATATTGGTTTTGTTCGGTTATGGCGCGTTTGGCACAGCGTGGTATCACGCTTGCCGTCTCTCCATCTGCATTCTCTGTTTCCAATGGTGTTGCTTCCTCGGCGTGTTGGGAAGCTTTCTCGGCCAGTTGTCGCATCGACTCATCGCACACCTGGATCGGGTTTGCCTGATAGAGGACATTTCCCTGATCGTCGCGGATCGAGTCGATGACGTGTGGAGGTACATAAAAACCACCATTCGCCAGTACGCTATAGCCGCCAGCCATGGCGAGCGGTGTAACAGAACCGCTGCCTAATGCCAGTGAGAGGTCGTGAGGCAGATCATTTTTATCGAAACCGAAGCGGGTGGCGTATGTGATGGCATGCTTAATCCCTATCTTGCGCAACAGTCGTATGGAAACCAGGTTGCGTGAGTGCGTTAAAGCATAACGGAGTCGTGTGGGACCAAAAAATTTACCGCTATAGTTTTCCGGACGCCATACGGCCTCTAGGCCGTCATCTTCGAAAACCACCGGGGCATCGTTGATCAGGGTGGCAGGCGTAAAGTCTGCTTCCAGTGCGGCGGAATAGATGAAGGGCTTGAAACCTGATCCAGGTTGACGTTTGGCCTGAGTCACCCGGTTGAATTTGCTGAGATAAAAATCATAGCCTCCGACTAGAGCCATTATCGAGCCGTTGTATGGGGAGACGGAGATTAGTGCGCCTGCTGCGGCTGGAATCTGTGCCAAACGCCAATAGGGATCACCCTCTTCTGGGGTCTCATGGTAGAGGTAGATCAGGTCGCCGACCGAAAGGACTTCATGGGTTTGCTTGGGCGCCTTCTTTTTTATGTCGTGATCGACATAGGCACTTGCCCAGGATAGCCCCGGCCATTCGAGTGTTAACCGCTCGCCCTGAGCGGTTAGGGCCTCTGCGCTCTGCTCGCCAATGGCTGTAACGATGGCCTTCTTCATACTTGTGACTTCCGGCAGCTCCTCAAGCAGGGCGATCAGTTCGATATCTTCCTCGATGTCAGCGATATCGTAATGACCGGCAACTCCGCGATAACCGTGGCGCTTGTCATAGGATTGGATAGCTTGCCGAAGGGCGTGATTGGCTGCAGATTGTAGGTGGCTGTCGATAGTTGTGGTGATACTATAACCGCTGGTGTAAGCATCCTGGCCAAAGCGGCTGACCGCCTCCGCTCGGGCCATTTCCGCAACGTAAGGGGCCTCAACTTCGCTCGGGGTGGTATGGAGCTTGGCGGTTATCGGTGCGGCTTTTGCTGTGTCATACTCGAATTGACTGATATAGTTGAGTTCCCGCATGCGGCCCAGAACGTAATTTCGGCGCACCAATGCCCGTGCCGGGTCGGAAATGGGATTGTAGCGGGATGGGGCTTTGGGGAGCCCTGCGATCATGGCGATTTCAGAAAGCTCAAGTTTTTCTACAGGCCGGCCGTAATAGACTAAGGCAGCTGCACCGACGCCGTATGAACGGTGGCCGAGGTAGATCTTGTTAAGGTAGAGTTTGAGTATCTCCTCTTTGGAGAGCATCCGTTCTATCTTCAGTGCGAGAAATATCTCGTTGAGTTTTCGGGTGTAGGTTTTTTTGCTGCTGAGGAAGAAGTTCCTGGCGACTTGCATGGTGATGGTACTTCCGCCCTGTCTTCGCTCACCCGTGAGCAGAAGCTGTATGGCGGCACGGAGAATGCCTTGGTAGTCTACGCCGGGATGTTGGAAAAAACGGTCGTCCTCGGCGGCGAGGAAGGCGTTGATCATGATCGGCGGGATTTGATCGAAATCGAGTGGTTCTCGACGTTTCTCGCCAAACTCAGCAATGAGTAGGTGGTCGTTACTGTAGATTCGTAGGGGGACCTGTAGGCGGACATCTTTGAGTGTTTCAATGGATGGCAGCTTGGGTTCAAGGTAAAGATAGGCGCCAAAAAGGGTAACGGCACCTATCAATGACAGGCCGAATAAGAAGTAAACGAGGTATCTTAAGAGTCTGTAAAACGACTTCATGCGCTGGTTCACAGAATTAGTTTATCAGGGCAGACCAGAATGGTCCGTATGAAGGTCGATAGTCTAGCAAATAAAATGTGAGCATTATTAGCTCTTTTGTGAAAAAATGTCTTCACAAAAAAATCATTTGCTGCTATATAGTTACTTACTCTATTTAAAGAGAATCCTAGTTAAGTTCTGCGGCATAAGGATTGTTTAGGTAACCGCATGTCACTATTCGGAAGAAAAAAACCGCCTTTGATAGGCATAGATATAAGCTCTACAGCTATTAAGTTGCTGGAGTTGTCCAAAGCTACGGGGCGTAATGGCGCGAGCTACCGGGTAGAAGCCTATGGGGTCGAACCCCTGTCAGGTAACGCTGTCGTCGAAAAGAATATCGCGGAAGTCGATGCTGTTGGTGAGGCGATCCGCGCGGCGGTTCGGCGATCCGGCTCCAGGGCCAAACATGCAGCGGTAGCGGTATCCGGTTCTGCCGTCATCACCAAGGTCATCTCGATGCCGGCGGCCCTTTCCGACCAGGAACTGGAAAGCCAAATTCAGCTTGAAGCCGATCAATACATCCCCTATCCCCTGGAAGAGGTCAACCTCGATTTTGAGGTCATCGGCCCTTCAGAGAAAAATGCCGAATTGGTCGATGTACTGCTGGCTGCATCCCGTAGCGAAAATGTCGACGATCGTGTCGCCGCGCTGGAGCTGGCCGGACTCTCCGCCTCGATCGTGGATGTCGAGGCCTATGCCATGGAGAATGCCTGCTCCCAATTGATGGATCAACTGCCTGAGCATGGTGAGGATCAGACGATTGCCATCGCAGACATCGGCGCCACCACAACTACCCTGAATGTCCTGCACAACAACAAGATTATCTATACCCGGGAACAAAATTTCGGTGGCAGGCAACTGACAGAGGAGATCCAGCGACGTTACGGCCTTTCCATCGAAGAGGCCGGCATGGCTAAACGGCAGGGTGGCCTGCCGGACAACTACGTGCCAGAGGTACTGGATCCGTTCAAAGAGGCCATGGCGCAACAGGTCAGCCGGTCATTGCAGTTCTTTTTCTCCTCAAGTTCCTATAACAGCGTTGATCACATCATCCTGGCTGGGGGCAGCTCATCCATACCCGGTGTCGACGATCTGATTGAGGAGAAGTTGGGGACCCCGGCATCGGTAGCGAATCCGTTTGCCAATATGTCGGTTTCGTCCAGAGTAAAGCCGCAGGCGTTGAGTGCTGATGCACCGGCATTGATGATTGCCTGCGGTCTGGCATTGAGGAGTTTCGACTGATGGCGCGCATAAATCTACTCCCATGGCGTGAAGCGGAGCGCAAAGAGCGCCAGAAGGAATTCGGCTTGATGGTGCTGGCGGGGGCACTGGTAGCTGCCTTTATCGTATTCGGCGTGCACCAGCTCATCCAGAGCCAGATCGATGCCCAGAATGCCCGCAACGCCTATTTGCAGAAAGAGATCGCTGCTGTAAAGAAAGAGATCCGTGAAATACAGGATCTCGACAAAACCAAGCAAAATCTTCTGGCCAGGATGAATATCATCCAGGAGTTGCAGAGTAGCAGACCGCAAATAGTGCATCTCTTCGATGAGGTTGTAACCACGCTTCCTGATGGTGTTTTTCTCGATGAAATCGAACAGAAGGGGAGCAGCGTCACATTTACCGGGCAGGCGCAGTCGAATGCGCGCGTCTCGTCCATGATGCGTAATATCGACGACTCTGAATGGCTGGAAAAACCCGCTTTGGTGTTTATCGAGAGTAGAGAGAAGACAGGCACCGGTTACAGCCAGTTTAAGCTAATGGTGAAGCAAACCTCCCAGAATGCGGAGGTGGAAGAATGAGCATTATCGACGATCTCAATGAACTCGATTTCAATAATGTCGGGATTTGGCCAACACCGATTAAACTCGTCGTGGTCGTATTGGCAGCAGTATTGGTCTTGGTTGCCGGTTATTATCTGATTGTCGAGGATGATATAGCAAGCTTGGAAGGTGTGCAGAAAGAAGAGCAGAAACTACGTGCGGATTTCGCCAAAAAACAGAGAAAGGCAGCCAACCTCGATGCTTACCGAAAACAGCTGGAAGAGATGAAACAGTCTTTCGGTACCATGTTGAGACAGTTGCCGGACAAGACGGAGGTGGCCGAGTTGTTGGTTGATGTGTCCCAGACCGGGCTGGCGTCCGGACTTGAATTCGAGCTCTTCAAGCCGCTGGATGAGGTACCGAGAGAGTTCTACGCAGAACTGCCGATACAGGTCAAGGTGACTGGACAATATCACGAATTTGGCCATTTTATCAGTGGGTTGGCTGCTTTGCCGCGAATTGTGACGATTCACGATATCAAGATAAGCAGGACATCTAAAGATGATGCAAACGCCGATCTGCTGCTTGAGGCGACAGCAAAAACATATCGCTACCTCGATGAAGAGGAAGAAGGTCAATGAGTATGCGTATCCTCAACGACAGAATCCTGGTACTGGTTTCCCTTGTGGCTGCCGCCGCCCTGTCCGGGTGTGCAAATCCTAATCTTGATGAGTTAAGTGGATTTGTTACAGAGCAAAAATCGAAACCACCGGAACGTATAGAGCCGCTACCCGAGATCAAGCAGATAGAGACCTTTATCTACTCAGATACGGGGCGCCGAAATCCGTTTCTTGATGTCTACGGTGAACAGTCTGAAACGGCAAGCGTTGCAGGGAGTGGGGTCAGGCCCGATTTCAATCGGCGTAAAGAGGAGCTTGAGAGCTATCCGCTGGACTCCATTCGGATGGTTGGAACACTGGAGCAAGTCGGGGCCACATGGGGATTGGTGAAGACCAAGGAAGGGACTGTACACAAGGTTAAAAGCGGCAACTATATGGGCCAAAATCATGGTCGTATCCTGCTGATTTCTGAAGACAGAATCGAATTGACTGAGATAGTACAGGATGGTTCTGGTGGGTATATTGAGCGTCAGGCTTCGCTAGCGTTGGCGGAATAGTCAAGAGGAATTCGAGATGAGGGGTTTGCCAATGGCACTCAGACACAATTGGAAAAGTCATTCAGAAATGAGAGCAGCCAGGAGCATGAGGTTCAACGCCGCTATATTGCTCTTGACCCTATGGTGCGCACCGCTGATTGCTTATGCTGAGGCATCTCTCAAATCCATAGAGTTCTCAGCGCTGCCCGGTGACAGGGTTCAAATCTCATTGGGTCTGTCCGCACCAGTCGATGATCCGGTCAGTTTCACGACTGAAAATCCGGCAAGAATCTCGCTCGACTTCACCGGTGTCAGCAACGACCTGGGATATAAAACCAAGGTTATCGGTGTGGGGCCTGCTCACAGCATTACCGCATTACAGGCGGGTAATCGGACCAGGGTCGTTATCAATCTCACTTCACTGGTGGGATATAACACGGAGGTGCAGGGTTCGGATGTACTGATCACTCTCGATGTGAGCAACAAGGGGATCGGATCGGCTCCGGTCTCAAAAGCTCCCTCATCTGTCATGTCATCCAGCGGTGGTACATCGGAGATTCGTACCGACGGTTACAGCATCACCAATATCGATTTTCGACGGGGTGAAGCGGGCGAAGGGCGGGTGATGGTCACATTGACCAATCCCTCAACGCCGGTGGATGTTCGGGAAGAGAGCGGCAAGATCGTTGTCGAGGCCTTCAAGACCGATATCGATGCCTCCCTGGTGCAATCCCTGGATGTCATGGATTTCGCCACACCGATTACCAAGGTAGAGACCAAGCCGGTTGGGGAAAACGTAAGGATCGAGATTTCACCGACCGGTGAGTATGATTACCTGGCATATCAGGCCAACGAGGTGTTTACCGTTGAAGTAAGATCGCTGACGCGTCAGGAAAAAGAGGCGCTGCAAAAAGAGCGCCTGATATTTACGGGCGAGCGGCTGTCGCTCAACTTCCAGGATATTGAAGTCCGTGCTGTCTTGCAGTTGCTGGCTGACTTTACCGGTTTGAACCTTGTGACCAGCGACACTGTCGGAGGCCGAATAACCCTGCGCTTGAAAAATGTTCCCTGGGATCAAGCACTCGATATCATCTTGAAGTCCAAAGGCCTGACCAAGCGACAAATTGACAATGTGATCATGGTGGCGCCGACGGAAGAGGTGGCGGCGCGGGAGCAATTGGAGCTCGAATCACAACAGAAAATCGAGGAGTTGGCGCCGTTGCGTTCCGATTTCATTCAGGTCAATTACGCTAAGGCTGAGGATCTTGCGGCACTGCTAAAAGCTGAGGAAAACCGTCTGTTGTCAGAGCGCGGTAATGTTACTGTTGACGTTCGCACGAATACCTTGCTTGTCCAGGATACAGTAGCCAAACTCGAAGATATCAGGCGCCTGTTGCAGCGACTCGATATTCCTGTAAGACAGGTACTTATTGAGTCGAGAATAGTGATTGCCAATAACGATTTTGCAAAGGACCTGGGTGTAAGATTCGGCGCCAATTTTGATGGGTCGTTTGGCGATAACTTTACCCTCACGGCAGGTGCATTGCCCGGGCACATCGATAATACCTTCGGTATTGCTCCTGGAATAGAAATTAACAGTGACGGGGAGAATCAAGAGGGATTGATGGTCAATTTACCTGTTACCTCACCATCAGGTGGATTGAATTTCCTGGTGGGTAAAGTAGGTACCTATCTGCTTCAGCTCGAGCTGACCGCCATGCAGACAGAGGGCCGGGGTGAGTTGGTATCAAGTCCACGGGTAATTACTTCGGATCAAACTCAAGCCACGATAAAACAAGGTGTTGAAATCCCTTATCAGGAAGCGACATCCAGCGGTGCAACAAAGATAGCGTTTAAAGAGGCTCTGCTTAAACTTGATGTAACTCCCCATATCACACCGGATGACAGGGTTAGAATGGATCTGGTTATTAATAAAGACAACCCAGATTTTTCCAGGGCTGTTTTGGGTGTTCCTCCCATCGATACCAGGGAGATTGAGACGACTGTATTGGTGGACAATGGTGAAACTGTCGTGCTGGGTGGTGTTTTCGAAAGAAATAAAACGAATAATATGGAAAAGGTCCCGTTCTTTGGGGATATTCCTTATGCAGGCGTCCTTTTCAGGCGGAATGAAAGGGTGGATAACAACAATGAGCTGTTGATATTCGTTACACCGAAGATCCTCAAGGAGACATTGACAGTTCGTTGATAGTCTTTCGAAATCAATCAACAAGGCGCACCAGACGGTGCGCCTTTTTTGTTTGGAGTAATTGTAACTGTTTGAGATACTTCGCTATATATTCAATGTTTCCCGTCGCCTGGAAGACTTGAATGCATACACTTTGTTGGGTTGTGTTCGACGAGATAAAAGAGAAGAGTGCAATGCAGCTCTCCTGAACATGAGAAAATGTGTTTTAAAGCGGTCTTATAGCGTTGCAGTCTGCGTCGGGTAAACTATGCGTATACAAAATCTCTTTCTAATCGGTCCAATGGGTGCAGGCAAAACCACTGTGGGCAGACAGCTTGCAGAGTTTTTTCATAAGGATTTTGTCGATTCCGACCATGAGATTCAGCGCAGAACCGGTGTCGATATCCCAACGATTTTTGAATTTGAGGGGGAGAGCGGATTTCGTCAACGGGAGAGTGCCGTGATCGATGAATTGACTGCGCGAGAGGGGATTGTGTTGGCTACGGGTGGCGGTGTTATCATGCGAGAACAGAATCGCAAGCTGCTTTCGGCTCGTGGTTTTGTAGTCTATTTGCACTGCTCGGTCCGTCAGCAATACGAGCGTACCCATAGAGATAAAAACAGGCCGTTGCTGAGTACTCCCGATCCTAAGGGCAGGCTAAATGAGCTGATGGCAGTGCGGGATCCGCTCTACAGAGAGACAGCTGACATTATCGTCAGTACCGAAGGGCGAAATACACAATCGGTTGTTCAGGATATCCGCAAGCTGATTGAAAAGATGAAGCATTGAAGTCAAAGATAGGGTTAATGAATTGAGTAAATGCGAATGTAAAATGGAGGTGGATCTTGGCGAAAGAAGCTATCCGATTTTTGTCGGTGAGGGGATCTATGCCGATGCAAGCTATTACAGGAAATATATCTCGGGCAGCCAGGTTATGGTCGTCACCAATGAAACAATTGCCCCGATCTACCTGGATAAGACAACAGAAGCCCTGTCAGACTACGAAATAAAGACCTGCATACTGCCTGATGGAGAGGAGTTCAAAACACTTGAGATACTTAACCGGATTTATACCGCTCTTTTAAAAGGGCATTTTACGAGAAAATCCACTTTGGTTGCCCTCGGCGGTGGCGTGATTGGCGATATGACCGGTTTCGCTGCTGCGACTTATCAGCGTGGCGTGGATTTTATTCAAGTTCCCACCACGCTGCTATCACAGGTCGATTCATCCGTCGGCGGCAAAACTGGTGTCAACCACCTCCTCGGCAAGAACATGATCGGTGCGTTCTACCAACCACAACTGGTGCTGGCGGATACTTCAACCCTGAATACGCTGGATGACAGGCAACTCTCATCAGGTCTGGCTGAGGTGATCAAATACGGTTTAATCGTCGATGCCGAGTTTTTTATCTGGCTTGAGGAGAACATGGATGCCTTGCTTGCCCGTGATCCGGGGTCCCTTGCCTATGCCATTGAAAGATCCTGCAGGTGCAAAGCGGATGTTGTTGAGGCCGATGAGAAAGAAGCGGGACAACGTGCTTTACTCAATTTAGGACACACGTTTGGCCATGCCATAGAAACAGGTATGGGCTATGGTGAGTGGTTGCACGGCGAAGCTGTTGCTACAGGTATGTGTATGGCGGCGGACCTGTCGAGGCGAGAGGGGTGGATATCGGAGCAATCCTGCGATCGAATTTACCGATTGATAGAAAGGGCTAAACTTCCAATAGTGCCACCCGTTGAACTCTCGGTTGATCGGTTTCTTGAATTGATGGCAGTCGATAAAAAAGTATTGGATGGTCGTCTGCGACTGGTGCTCTTGAAAGAGATCGGCAGCTCTTTGGTAACGGATGATTTTAAGATGCATAATCTGAATGAAACCTTGTCTCAATACGGTAGTTGATAGCCTCTTCAAGGGGGATTTCTGGCATGTCTGACGCCAATGATTTTTTTTCCACAACGGAAGTGAGCGCACGCCTTGATCTGGTGCGTCATTTGATAGAGAACAGTGAGTTGGTTCCGCTGGTCAGAGGACCATCCGGTATCGGTAAGACGTTACTTGCCACGAGGCTCCAGCAGTTGGCGCCGGATAACTGGTCAGTGTGCCATTTTGATGCCGACCCCACCATGCAGCCAGAACGCTTGTTGGCAACCATCGCTCGATGTAGCGGATTGCCTGATATCGCCGGCGAATTACTGCAACGACTCGTGGACAGGTTTGGAATATTGCGGAAGCGGGGGCGGATTCCTGTACTGCTCGTGGATGACGCACATATGTTGCCGCCAACAAGCCTGATTACATTGCTGCGTCTTTTCGAAAGACAACTGGACGGGGTACGTCTGGTCAGTATTGTGTTGTTTGCTGATGAACAGATTGACCTGCTCCTTTCGACCCCTCAATTACAGGTTATGTCGCCCCAGGCTATCCAGGTCATCGACCTGCCGGTGATGACGCGCCAGGAGGCGGCGGCCTATATGCAGTTTCTTCTTAAGAATGAAGGTCTCTCGGAGAATCTGGCCTTGGATGAGGTTAAATTGAACCGAATATACAGGGAGACAAAGGGTAATCCCGGCCTGCTGGCCTCCGCAATCCTCAATGCAGTGGGTGAAAGTGGCAATGAAGAGAGAGAGGGTTCCTATTTAAGCGGTTATAAAAAGCAGTTACTTATCGGTGGCCTACCACTGTTGGTTGTTGTGCTGCTGTTCATTTGGCTGATCTCTTCTCTTATTGAGCCTGAATCCGAGACGCCCCCTGCCAGACAGGTTGAGAATAGGATCGAGCCGCTGCCCGCTCCTGCAGCACTGCCTCAGTCGGAGGCACAGATGCCTGAGGTGACTCAAACAGAAGCGGCCCCCGCCCCGGTGACGGAGAGCGCAGTCGCACAAAACCTGGATGTGAAGTCTCAAGCCCCCGAAAAGACGATTGAATCAAATGAGGAATCGGTAACCACCGCCAAGCTGGATGTTGTAACCGACTCAGTGGTGGAAAACAGCGCATCACCATCCGCCGTTCCTGTACTGCAGGAGAGCACCACAAGCGAAAACAGGGATGAGTTCGCTGCAGTGCAGGGAATAAAAGAAGCGCCTGCAGAAATAGAAGTTGAATCAGTGCAGTTGGCAAAATCGGATCAACCTATCGTGACTGATACGATTGAAATTAGTGACATGCAACAACAATCTGAGACGGCCGGTAGTCAGCCTGTTGATGAAATCAACTCCCAGCCAGTTGCAGAGGGACGGATTACAGATAAAGGAGATGAGTCCAAAACATCAGTGGAACCCCCTATAGCAGCGGTCGAGGAGATGGTTGAGCCTTCGGGGCCAGCGGAAAAGGCGGGCGGGGATGCTGCCACAGTATGGGTTATGTCGCGTTCTCCCGATAACTATACGTTACAGTTGATAGCGGTTGAAAACCTGGCATCATTGAAACGCTATATCGATACAAACAGTCTTACTGGTAAGACCCATACTCTTCAGATGACCCGAAATGGGAAGCCCTTGTATGCACTATTATGGGGCGAGTTTCCGGATCGTGAGAGTGCGCAAAAAGCTGTTTCTGAATTGCCGTCAAGGGTTCAGAAAACAGGTGTATGGGCGCGTAGCTTTGCATCACTGAAACAGTCAATGGCCCAATGATTATATGATTTAGGTTCGTATTTTTATCCAGTTAAGTTTTTTTTGCTGTGTCTTGAACACCACTGTTACTAAGTCCCGCCAATTGTGTGTGATTTTAACTGATTGATATTAATGAAATTATATGCAAGTTTGGCGGTCTTGGTGATTTAGGTTGATTGTGATACGCCTGGATCGATCCTTTAATGGGCGTGATCCGATTCAGAACTAGCTTGAGAGGAGATTCTCAAGTATCCTACGATGTTCTGTGTCTTCGAGTGCTTCGACCGCGACTGCTCCACACTCCTTCAGAGCCTATGACCGGTCGAGGCCACTTGATGTAAGCCAGCGACCTGACGGGTTGCTGTGTACTCCTTGATCAGGTTATTGCATAACCCTCGGTGCGGTGTCAGCCAAACTGGGGCGTGCTAAATGAGGTTTGCGTAATGAGCCAAGGTGCTTTACCACCGAAACAGGGACTATATGATCCCGCCAATGAACATGACGCCTGTGGTGTTGGATTTGTCGCCAATATCAAAGGTGTGAAAAGCCACGATACGGTACGCCAGGGTCTGGAGATACTTGATCGCCTTACCCATCGTGGTGCTGTCGGTGCCGATCCAAAAGCTGGCGATGGGGCAGGTATACTGCTGCAGATTCCCGATGCCTTCTTCCGTGGTGCGGTTGATTTCGAGTTGCCGCCGGAAGGTGACTATGCCATTGGCATGGTTTTCTTACCGCAAAATGCAGCAAGCCGAGACGAGTGTGAAGAGACGATCGAGTCCTTCATCGCAAACGAGGGGCAACGGCTGATCGGCTGGCGTGATGTGCCGGTCAAAAACAGCGGTTTGGGTGAAAGCGTTATTCCCACTGAGCCAGGTGTGCGACAGGTTTTTGTTGCCCGTGGCGATAATTGCAAAGATCAGGATGTCTTCGAGCGTAAGCTGTTTGTAATCCGCAAACAGATCGAGAATCGTATCAGGCAGGCTGAAATGGAGGGAGGGAGCAGCTTCTACTTCACTTCATTCTCGTCCAGGACCCTGGTCTACAAGGGGATGCTTCTGGCAAACCAGGTCGGTGATTACTATCTCGATCTGCAGGATGAGCGCATGCAGTCGGCCCTGGCCCTGGTGCATCAGCGATTTTCCACCAACACCTTCCCGACCTGGGATCTGGCCCACCCATTTCGCATGATTGCGCACAATGGTGAGATCAATACCCTGCGCGGCAATGTCAACTGGATGCGAGCGCGTAAGAATTCCATGGCCTCCGAGGTCCTGGGTGAGGATCTGGAGAAGATCTGGCCATTGATCCCGGAAGGTCAATCCGATTCGGCCTGTTTCGACAATGCCCTGGAGTTACTGGTTGCCGGCGGCTATTCACTGGCCCATGCCATGATGATGCTGATCCCTGAAGCCTGGGGCGGCAACAAATTGATGGATAATCAGCGGCGTGCCTTCTATGAATTTCATGCGGCGCTGATGGAACCCTGGGATGGCCCGGCAGCCGTGGCATTTACCGATGGCCGTCAGATTGGCGCAACCCTGGATCGCAACGGTCTGCGTCCCGCCCGTTACCTGATTACTGACGATGATCTGGTGGTTATGGCCTCTGAGATGGGTGTGCTGGACATTCCGGAAGAGAAAATCGTAAAAAAATGGCGCCTGCAGCCGGGCAAGATGTTCCTCATCGACCTGGAACAGGGACGCATTATCGACGATGGCGAGATCAAAGCCGAGCTCGCCACCGCCAAGCCCTACCAGGATTGGTTGGATCAAACCCAGATCCATCTCGATTCACTGCCTTCGGATGTGGCCCCGATGGCGCCCGATGACGAGGACCTGCTCGATGCGCAGCAGGCCTTTGGCTATAGCCAGGAGGATATAAAATTTCTCCTGACACCGATGGTGTTGACTGGACAGGAGGCGACCGGTTCCATGGGGGCGGATAATCCACCCTCTGTGCTCTCCCTGCGGGCCAAACACCTGTCGACCTATTTCAAACAGAATTTTGCCCAGGTGACCAATCCGCCCATTGATCCGATCCGGGAAGAGCTGGTGATGTCACTGGTCAGTCTGATCGGGCCCAGGCCGAATCTGTTGAATATGGCGGATGCCGGCGATCACATGCGATTGGAGGTCTCACAGCCGGTGTTGACCAATGAGGATCTGGAGCGCATACGCCATATCGAAGACAATACCGGTGGCGCTTTCAGAACCAAAACCCTGGATATCGTCTATCCATCAATGAGCGGTGTCGAGGGGATGAAGTCCGCGCTTACCAGACTCTGTGAAATGGCGGAGCAGAATGTGCGAGAGGGTTACAATATCCTGATTCTGTCTGATCGTCTGGTGGATGCGGACAATGTCGCCATACCGGCACTGCTTGCCACTTCGGCTGTGCATCATCACCTGATACGCAAAGGCCTGCGGACAGAGTCGGGTCTGGTGGTCGAAACCGGTTCAGCACTGGAAGTACACCACTTCGCCACCCTGGCGGGTTATGGCGCAGAGGCGGTCAATCCCTACCTGGCCTTCGATACCATTCAGGCGCTGTTGTCCTCCTTGAGCGAGCCGCTGGCGTTTGCCGAAGCCCAGAGACGCTATATCAAAGCGGTGGGCAAGGGTCTGAAAAAGGTCATGTCCAAGATGGGCATTTCAACCTATCAATCCTATTGCGGCGCGCAGATCTTTGATGCGGTGGGTCTTTCCAGTAACTTCATCGACGCCTATTTTACCGGTACCACAACGACTATCGAGGGTGCCGACCTGAATGAGATCGCCTCTGAGGCGGTAAAATGGCACGACAAGGCCTATGGCGATCAGCTGATATACAAGAAGCACCTCGATGTGGGTGGCGACTATGCCTACAGATTGCGGGGCGAAGATCACAACTGGACACCGGACACCATCGCAAAGATGCAGCATGCGGTGCGCAGTAATGATTGGGACACCTATCAGTCCTTTGCCGATGCGATCAATAGCCAGAACGAGATTCTATTGACGCTTCGTGGCCTATTCGAGTTCAAGCGGCTTGAACAGCCCCTACCTCTGGACGAAGTGGAGCCTGCAAGCGAGATTGTCAAGCGATTCGCCACCGGCGCCATGTCCTTCGGCTCGATCTCCTACGAGGCCCACTCGACCCTGGCCAAGGCGATGAACGCTATCGGCGGTAAATCCAATACCGGCGAGGGTGGTGAGGAACCGGAACGTTTCAATCCTCTTGAGGACGGCAGCAGGAATCCCGAACGATCGGCCATCAAGCAGGTTGCATCCGGCCGATTCGGTGTGACCACCGAGTATCTTGTCAACTCGGATGATATCCAGATCAAGATGGCACAGGGAGCCAAGCCTGGCGAAGGTGGGCAGCTTCCGGGTCACAAGGTCAATCAGCAGATTGCCCGGGTGCGTCACTCCACGCCAGGAGTGGGCCTGATTTCACCGCCGCCTCACCACGATATCTATTCCATCGAGGATTTGGCACAGCTGATTCATGATCTGAAAAACGTCAATCCCAACGCGCGTATCTCGGTCAAGCTGGTCTCGGAGGTGGGCGTCGGAACCGTTGCCGCGGGTGTCTCCAAGGCCCATGCGGACCATGTGACGATTTCGGGTTATGACGGTGGCACCGGCGCCAGCCCACTGACCTCGATCAAGCATGCCGGTTCGCCCTGGGAGATCGGCTTGGCTGAGACCCACCAGACCCTGGTGTTGAACAGGCTGCGTGGGCGTATTTCGGTTCAGGCTGACGGGGGTATGCGGACCGGCCGGGATGTGGTTGTCGCAGCCATGCTCGGGGCTGATGAGATCGGTTTCGCCACTGCGCCCTTGATTGCCGAGGGATGTCTGATGATGCGGAAGTGTCATCTCAATACCTGTCCGGTAGGTATTGCCACCCAGGATCCAGAGTTACGCAAGCGTTTTACCGGCAAGCCTGAGCATGTCATCAACTACTTCTTCTTCGTCGCCGAAGAGGCACGCAGGCTGATGGCGGAACTCGGTTTCAGGACCTGGAATGAGATGGTTGGTCAGAGCGACCGCCTCGATATGCGTAAGGCGATCAATCATTGGAAAGCGAAGGGGCTCGACTACAGTCGTTTGCTTGCCAAACCGCAAGCGGGGCCGGATGTTGCCCTGTTCAACTGCGAAACACAGGATCATGGACTCGACAAGGCCATGGACCTTGAGCTGATCAAACGCGCTCAACCTGCCCTGGAAAAAGGCGAGGCTGTAAAGATTGAGATCGATATCCATAACTACAACCGAACCTTCGGCACCATGTTGTCTGGCAGGGTGGCGGAAAGGTACGGTCATAAAGGATTGCCGGATGACACGATCTATATCAAAGCCAGCGGTACCGCAGGACAATCCTTTGGTGCCTGGGCAGCCAAAGGTGTCACCATTGAGCTGGCCGGAGAAGGCAATGATTACGTGGGCAAGGGCCTCTCGGGTGGGCGCCTGGTAATCTATCCGCCGGAAAATGCCGGTATCGGCAAGGCGGAAGAGAATATCATCGTCGGTAATACCGTGCTTTATGGCGGCATCAGCGGTGAATGTTATTTCCGAGGTGTCGCCGGGGAGCGCTTCTGTGTACGCAACTCGGGTGTCACGGCGGTCATAGAAGGGGTCGGTGATCACGGTTGTGAATATATGACCGGCGGTGTGGTGGTCTGTCTCGGATCTACCGGTCGCAACTTTGCCGCGGGTATGTCCGGCGGTATCGCCTATGTGTTGGATGAAACAGGCGATTTCAGTGAACGCTGCAATATGGCGCAGGTGGAACTGGAGCCGATCGAGGAGGAGGATGACGCCCTCGAAGCCCTGGATCACCAGGGTGGAGACCTGGAGAGCCACGGTCTGGTGGATCTCAGCCGCGATATGACGCGTTACGATGCGTTGCGCCTGAAGCAGCTGATAGAACGCCATCTGCACTACACCAATTCGGAGGTTGCCAAGCGAATTCTCAATAACTGGGATAGCATGCTGCCGAAGTTTGTTAAGGTCATGCCGGTAGAGTATCGACGTGCATTGAAAGAGATGCAGGCACAACACGCCGATGCGACCGCCAGTCAGGGGAGTCATTAGAGATGGGTAAACCAACAGGTTTTAAAGAGATTGTTCGGCAGGACAGGACCTACGCGCCCGTAGCGGATCGTATCATCCACTACAATGAGTTCGTGATACCGCTGAGCGAGGAGAACGTCAGCCAGCAGGGAGCGCGTTGCATGGACTGCGGCATTCCCTTTTGTCATAACGGATGCCCGGTAAACAATATCATTCCCGACTGGAACGACCTGGTCTACCGTGGCGACTGGCGTGCAGCGATCGATGTCCTGCACAGCACCAATAACTTTCCTGAATTCACCGGGCGCATCTGTCCTGCACCTTGTGAAGCTGCCTGTACTCTGAACCTTGATGATGAGCCGGTCACAATCAAGACCATTGAGTACAGCATTATCGAGAAGGCCTGGAGCGAGGGATGGGTCAAGCCCCAGATCGCCGATCACAAAAGCGGCAAGCGTATTGCGGTTGTCGGGTCCGGGCCGGCTGGGATGGCCGCTGCGCAGCAGCTCGCCAGGGCGGGACACGCAGTTGTGCTGTTTGAAAAACAGAACCGGATCGGCGGGCTGTTACGCTATGGCATCCCTGACTTCAAACTCGATAAAAAGGTGATCGATCGCCGTATGGCCCAGATGCGAACAGAAGGAGTCGAGTTCAAGACAAGCATCCATGTGGGTGTCGATATTCCCAGTAAACAGTTGCTGGATGACTTTGATGCGATTCTGTTGACCGGTGGCTCCGAGAAGCCCCGTGACCTGCCGATGCCCGGGCGTGAATTGAATGGTGTTCATTTTGCGATGGATTTCCTGCGCAGTAATAGCCATCGTGTTCAGGGTGATAAGGTGGATAACTTCATCTCCGCAGAAGGCAAGCATGTTGTTGTCATCGGTGGTGGTGATACCGGGTCTGACTGTATCGGTACCTCCAATCGGCATGGGGCGGCTTCGGTCACCCAGCTGGAGATTCTGCCGCAACCCCCTGAAAAGGAGAACAAGGGCACCACTTGGCCGGATTGGCCAAATAAGATGCGCACCTCAAGCTCCCAGGAAGAGGGATGTGAGCGTATGTGGCAGGTTGCCACCAAGGCGTTCCTCGATGACGGCGAAGGTAATCTTGCAGGTGTGCGATGCGTCAAGGTTGAATGGGAAAAGGATGAGAACGGCAGCTGGAAAATGAGTGAAGTCGCCGATTCCGAGTTCGAGCTTAAGGCTGATCTGGTGACCCTGGCAATGGGTTTTGTCCATCCGGTTCATGAAGGCATGATCGAAGAGTTGGGTGTGGAGCTGGACGGTCGTGGCAACATCAAGGCTGATACGGATGGTGCAAACGCCTATAAGACCTCCATCGACGGTGTGTTTGTTGCCGGTGATATGCGCCGCGGCCAATCCCTGGTGGTGTGGGCGATCCGGGAGGGACGCCAGGCTGCAAGAGCTATGGATGAATATCTAATGGGTACCACCGATCTGCCGCGCTGGTAATATCTAGGGCCGATTGGATGAGTGTTAACAGGCCCTAGCTGAAACCCGGTGTTAATGGCGCACGCCGGGTTGCGAAATTTCGTGGAGAGCACTATGCCGAACAGAGAGACCTCCGCTGCCGAGTCGAAGAAACAGACCTGCAACCCACTGGCTCCTTTGCCCCCGCTGGGCATGGATGCAGAGGCCATCTCATTCGATTTCCGCCGTTACTTCGCCCACACACTGGGACGAGACGATCACTGCACGTCCAGTCACTATCCCTATAAAGCCCTGGCGTTAGCGATTCGGGACCGATTGATCGAGCGTTGGAAACGCACCCGTTCCACCTACGAGAACGAAGACTGCAAACGTACCTTCTATCTCTCGCTGGAGTTTCTCATGGGACGTACCCTGAGCAACGCAATTCTCAATCTGGAAGTCAGTGAAGAGGTCAACCAGGCCTTCATCGACTTGGGTATCCATCTGGATGATATTCGCGAGAGTGAACCCGATGCCGGACTCGGTAATGGTGGTCTGGGGCGTCTTGCCGCCTGTTTTCTCGACAGCTGCGCAACGCTTGAACTGCCAGTGCGGGGGTATGGGCTGCGTTATGAATATGGTATGTTCCGTCAGCACATTGCCAACGGCTATCAGATTGAGGATCCCGATCACTGGCTGCGGGACGGCAACCCCTGGGAGCTTGAGCGTCCCGAGTATACACAGCGCATAAAATTTTGCGGCCATACTGAACATATCAACGGGTCCGTACGTTGGGTCGATACCCAGGATGTGCTGGCAGTACCTTATGACCTGCCGGTGCCCGGTTATCGCAATGGCACCGTCAATACCCTGCGTTTGTGGAAAGCGGCGGCCACGGATGAATTCAATCTGGAAGAGTTCAATGCCGGCAGTTATACCGAGGCGGTTGAGGCGAAGAATGATGCTGAGCACATCACCATGGTGCTCTACCCGAACGATGCCAGTGAGAATGGCAAGGAACTGAGGCTGCGTCAGCAGTACTTCCTGGCTTCCGCGAGCATCAAGGATGTCATCCGCGAGTGGAAGGAGAACCATGGCAGCTTCGATGATTTCGCCGACAAGAACTGTTTTCAGCTCAACGACACCCATCCCAGCGTCTCTGTCGCTGAATTGATGCGCCAACTGATGGACGAGCAAGGCCTGTCTTGGGATCGGGCCTGGAAGGTTACCGGCAGCACCATGGCCTATACCAACCATACGCTTCTACCCGAGGCGCTTGAGCGCTGGCCGGTAAAGCTGTTCGAGTGTCTTTTACCCAGGCTGCTGGAGATCATCTACGAAATCAATGCCCGCTTCCTCAGTGAGGTGGCCCTGCGCTGGCCGGGAGATACCGACCGTTTGCGGCGGATGTCGATCATCGAAGAGGGCCAGACGTCGATGGTGCGTATGGCCTATCTGGCCATCGTCGGCAGTTTCTCCGTCAATGGAGTTGCCGCGCTGCATACCGAGTTGTTGAAGCAGGGGCTGTTCCATGATTTCTATGAATTCTGGCCGCAGCGCTTCAACAATAAAACCAACGGCGTCACCCCGAGGCGTTGGCTTGCCGCATGCAACCCGGGTCTGCGCCGATTGCTCGATGAGACAGTAGGCAATGGTTGGATCTCTGATCTGCCGGCTCTCGAGCAGTTGCTAACCCATGCTGAGAATGCCACATTCCAACGCAAATGGCAGCAGGTGAAACGGGAGAACAAGCAGCGCCTGGCGGATTTGGTGAAGATCGATTGCAACGTGAGCTTTGACTGTGATGCCATGTTCGATGTGCAGGTGAAGCGTATCCATGAGTATAAACGCCAGTTACTGAATATCCTCCATGTCATCCACCTCTACAATCGTATCAAGGCGGGTGACACAAAAAATTGGACCAAGCGCTGTGTGCTGATCGGTGGTAAGGCGGCCCCCGGTTATCAAATGGCCAAACTTATCATCAAGCTTGTCAATAGTGTCGCCAGGGTGGTGAACAATGACCACCAGGTGGGCGATCTTCTGAAGGTCGCTTTCCTACCCAACTACCGGGTTTCGGCGATGGAGGTGATCGCTCCGGGTAGCGACCTGTCGGAGCAGATCTCCACTGCCGGCAAAGAGGCGTCCGGTACCGGCAATATGAAGTTTATGATGAACGGTGCAGTGACCATCGGCACACTGGATGGCGCCAATATAGAGATCCTCGAAGAGGTCGGCGAATCCAGCTTCATTCTTTTTGGCCTTACCAGCGAAGAAGTGGAGTCAATGCGCCATCATTATATGCCCAATCGAATTATCGATCAGGACAGTGATTTTAAACGGGTGATGCAACTACTGGAGAGTGGCTATTTCAACCAGTTCGAGCCCGGTATTTTCGATCCTGTTATCGAGTCGATACGCAATCCCTACGATCCCTGGATGACGGCCGCTGACTTCCGTAGTTACATCGACGCTCAGGAAAAGGTGGCAAAAGCCTATCTCGACCAGAGGCAGTGGATCCGTATGAGCATAGTGAATAGCGCAAAGAGCGGCCGCTTCTCCACTGACCGAACAATCCAGGAGTACAATCGGGATATCTGGCGTTTGAATCAGACCTCGATTCCGTCCGAAATCGAAGACGTATAGTGACTGTGTCCGAGCTGCCCTGCTGGATCTATCGTAGCCCGCGCAAGGATGAGATGTACCTGTACATCGCCAGGGAAGATGATTTCTCCTGTGTGCCCGAAGCCCTGTTGCAGCGTTTCGGCAAACCGGTGCAGGTCATGGAGATAACCTTGACTGAGCAGCGAACACTTGCTCGTGAGGATATCAGGTTGGTGATGGCCAATTTGCTTTCCCAGGGTTTTCATCTTCAGATGCCACCTAAGATGGACGTCGATCTCTACGTCGGGGATTGATTCGACCTGCTATCCTGAGTTGATACTTCGTAGTACCATAGTAGAGCGGTAATGGACTCAACGGATTATTTATAAGGAGATATGCCCGCTATGAAAAGCATCATTGCAGTTACCTTTTCTCTATTTTCTATATTATTCACATCTCCATCATGGGCGCTCAGTGCAGTTGAGTATAAAAACCTCACCGATGGTATTTCATCAGATGAGATGATTGTCTACGAATCGACCGGTAAATTGCGCCACATTACTGTGTTTACAGATATTGATTGCGGTTACTGCAGAAAACTGCACAGCGAGGTGCCTGCATTGAATGCATCCGGTGTGGATGTTCGTTATGTCGCATATCCTCGTGCCGGAATTGGATCGGACAGCTTTAAAAAGTATGTCTCTGTATATTGTGCAGACAACCCGAAGAAGGCACTGACTAGCGCTAAGATGGGGATGCTGTTGAAGCCGGCGGATTGTAAAAATCCGGTGGAAGAAAACTACCAGTTTGGAAATAGATTGGCAGTCAAAGGCACGCCAATGATAGTGATTGATGACGGATCGGTCGTCAGCGGTTATTTGTCTGCGCGCAAGCTGTTACGCCGAATGAAGGTTGGCTATGTCTCGCCGCCAAAAGGGAGTGAGATGTTCCCGAAAGTTGCAGCAACCCGTATTTCGCCAGAGCAGTATTTGATAATAAACGAGGCGCACCTGTACACCAGGCCGGATACTCGTATGCAGTCGATGGGTACGATGCAACCCGATGTTGTGCACAAGTTCAGCTTGGAAATTGAAATAGATGGTGAACGATGGTTGGGTTTCAGAAAAGGTGGCAGTCAATACTACACACAAGCAAACAACCTGCGGCTGATTCCAAGTGTAGCGACACAGTCGATAAAATCGAAAAAGTATGCAGCGGTCAGACCTACGGCTTTGTATATTTCGCCAGACAAATCAGCTAAAAAAATGGCTGACATGCCGGCGAGGAGTTACTTTCGTTTCAATCTTGAGGTTAGGAACGAGAACGGACGATGGCTGGGTTTTAGTCGAAACGGAATAAAATATTATGCACCGGCTACTGATCTCGAGGAGATATAATTAATCGAGTGCGAAAGCTCAGCGGGTCTGCTCGACTGACTGCAGAATGCCTATCGACGAAAAAAGTGATAAATACGTTATTCATCTATTTACTCTCGTTGGCTCGGTCCTTACCTGGGTAATAACTTATGAGTATGCATTCCACTGTGATTCGGTGCTTTTAGAGAATGGGTTCAAGAGGCAGCAAGCCCCAGAGGAAGACTTTCACTCTTTTCAGGAATCCGACATTTTGCTGTTCATCGGATATATTTGCTTCCCAGCTATTTTCAGTCGCCATGTCCTGACGGATCGCCTGCGCTACCTGTTGCGCAATCCTCTCATCGCGTATTACGAGTCCTACTTCCGTGTTCAGGTTTGCTGATCTTGGGTCGAAATTGAAGGTTCCGATATAGGTTATACGGTCGTCGATGACCATGGACTTGGCATGCAAGGCAAAGATCGGCACCTCCTTGCCCAGTTGTTCATGGCGATCGATCAGTCGCCGATAGATACCTGGTTTAGATCGGAATTCGTAGATCTTGATGCCGAGATCGAGCAGTCTCTGTTTCTGCTTTTGGTACCCCGAATAGGCCTGGAGATTATCTGTGGATTCGAGGGAGTTTGTGACGATGGCAATTTCGATACCTTTAGCCAACATTTCGGAAAAAAATTCGAAGCCCCCTTCCGGCATGATCAGATAAGGGCTTTCTATCAGAACCTGGCGCTTGGCTTCCGACAATAGATTGATAAGGGAGGTAGTGGTTTGTCCACCGCCATCGAGCTGATGGATTTGGTTGTTTTTGCCGGGTATATCGTGGAGGTAGTCCACACTGGTCCACTGCATCCCGGCAAAGATTTTATCGACGCGCTCACCCATGCCAGTGATGTCATTGCGAACTTCAGGGGCGAAATTCTGCGGATGTTGGGCATATTGGCGTAACCAATCGACATAGTCGTCAATCTGCTTTGCCGTCAATCGCTGTTTCTCCTCAGCCAACAGGATGTCGAGGGAAACGGAAAGCGGACTCCCCCAAAAGAGATTGAAACTCTGTTGTATCTTCGGCAATACGGACCCGACAACCATGACATCCCGGTCACGGAAATTATAGGCATGATCGTAATCGTAATACTCATCGGCCATATTGCGGCCGCCGGTGATGGCTACAGTTTGATCGTAGATCACCACTTTGTCATGCATGCGTTGGTTGGAGCCTCGGAAGTCTGTGATCAGGTGCCAGAGACGGGTCAAAAAACCGGTGCCCACAGAATGCACGGGATTATAGACCTTGATCTGGATGTTAGGATGGGCATCCAGTGAAAGCATTGTCACCGGCTCGGCGTCGATCAAGAGGTCATCGACGATGACCCGTATCCTGGCGCCGCGTTCGGCGGCACTGAGCAGGCTTTCGCTGGCCAAGGTCCCGATATTGTCGGTGCTCCAGATAAAATATTGGACATCGATGGTTTTATCAACAGCTTCTGTAAGCCATGCTCTTGTTAAGAGGGACTCTTCTCCTTTCTCCAGGACGTAAACCGCACTTTTGCCGGGATGCTGCTTTGCAGCCTGAGTCATGATATCCAACATGCCGGCTTGCACGAATGATGTCTGCAGGACCAGTAACAGAAAGCTAAGCAGCTGAGAGATGGACAGCCCAGGGTTTTGTAAAATCTGTTTGAGTTTAAATACCATCCCTGTTATCGCACTGTTTGTCGAATCGACCTCAATCAAAATGGCATCAATAGTGCGGTGGAGGAGGTTCAGTCTCACCAGGTTGCAGCGGTGATGGGTCCAGCGCCTGCAGGCGTTGACGTAGTGTCTCTACGGTTCTGTTGAGGGAATCGATGGTGCGTTGTTGCTCGATAAGGGTTTCACTGAGGGTGTGTATGGCCTGTTCCTGAAAAGCCATCCGACTCTCCAGGTCGATAATGCGGTCGTTCATCTTTGCCTATCTTGGGTAGCGGTCGTCGAGATTGGCCGGGCAGAGTACATTCCGCATGATACCGATCAGCTCCAGTAGCTGATGGTTGCGAATGCGGTAGTAGATGCGGTTAGCCTCTTTGCGCGATACCACGATGTTTTTGTTTCGCAACTGTTCAAGATGTTGAGAGATATTGCTCTGTGACGTACCGGTACGTTCTACGATTTCGCCGACTGAGAGCTCATTCTCCCCCAGCGAGCAGAGAATCTTCCACCGCAACGGATGGGCCATGGCCTTGAGGGCATTGGCGGTGAGCGATGTGTCTTCTTCATCGGTCAGGCGTGGGTCGATTGGCTCGTTCATTGTTTCAAGCTCCTTAGGATGCGTTCTGCACGGCATCCATGTCGCGGATATAACCAGTCATATCCTTTGCGATACATATAATATGGCTGATATTTCCCGTGCTGTCTTTAACCGCGGTACGAGAGAAGAGAATCGGAACACGCCGACCGTCCTTGGCGATGAAACTTGCCTCGATTCGGCTCAGGGCTCCGGTTCGTATCAATGCCTCCAGCCAGGTGCCGAAGAAGGCGCCCGCCTGCTCCTCTGCCTCCTCTTCGAAAACATCGCCGATCGACATTCGCAGAAGATCCGCCTCGCTGTAGTCAAGCATCTTGCAGGCGGCAGGGTTGACGGATTCGATCTCGCCCTCGGGATTGAGCACCAGCAGTGCCTCACCCATATAGGTTATGATATTTTCAAGGTGTTGCTTGGCGGCGGCCAGTTCTGCGGTTCTTTCCGCCACCTTTTGTTCCAGGATTTTGTTGAGTTCCCGCTCTTTTTCGATGAGTCTGAAATAGGTGCTGATCTTATTCAGCAATTGGTTGTCATCGATGGGTTTCAGCAGATAGTCGACACCACCTACCTCATAACCCTTGAGCTGGAACTCTTCGGTCTTGAATGCGGCAGTAAGGAAGATGATTGGGATGTCTTTGGTCTTTTTACGGATTTTCAGCATCGATGCGGTCTGAAAACCGTCCATCTCCGGCATCTGTACATCCAGAATGACAAGGTCGATACCGGGTTCCCTGACTGCGATGTCGAGAGCCTGTTGACCCGATGTGGCCTCCAGAATCTCCACGTCCATATAGCGCTCAACCAGCGTACGCAGGGTGAACAGGTTGTGCGCGTGGTCGTCCACGATCAGGAGTTTGAAACCGGCGTATCTCTTCATTCTGTCTCTATATGCACACTAAAAAGTGCCTGCAGCTTCTCTGGGGAGACCGGCTTGGTTAAAACTTCATCTGCTCCGGCATCCAGGCACAGGCTGCGGTCTTCCGCCGCATTCTTCGCGCTTAGTACGATCACTTTGAGTGTATCGAGCTTCATCTTGTTGCGTATATGCCTGATCGTATCATAGCCATCCTGCTCCAGCATCATGATGTCCATCAAGACAATGTTGAAATCCGGATCATCTTTTAGGGTATCAATGGCCTCTTGGCCGTCATATGCGGCAGTCACCTCAAATCCCCAGCCCTCCAACAACGGTGTAAGAGTAAGCAGGCTCTGCAGATCACCATCCACGACCAGGACGCGTTGATCTGCAAAGGGTGTCTTCGATGGTTCCGCCATTGAAGTGATTGCCAGAGTAGGGATTCTTTCCTGCATCAGCCGCGGCTCCTCCGTCACCTGCAACTCGATCTGATGGGAAGAGAGCAGACTGTGATCGAGCTCCAGCGGCAGGCACAGAGTAAATCTGGCCCCGGATCCTTCTTCGCTTTCCAGGCTTATCTCGCCGCCCAGCAGTTGAGCCAGCTCACGGCTGATACTCAGTCCCAGACCTGTACCGCCGAAACGCCGACTGGTGGAGCCATCCGCCTGCTTGAACGCCTCGAAAATCAGCTCGTGCTTACTCGTGGGAATCCCGACACCACTGTCTTCAACGGCAAAGCATAGGGGATGAAGTTCCACTTCCGGCTGCATAAAAACGCGTACCTTAGCCCCGCCTTGATGGGTGAATTTGAGAGCATTGGAGAGGAAATTCTTCAGAATCTGACGAACTTTGTCCTGATCCGACAGGATGCTCTCCGGCAGCGTAGGTGCATATTCGAGGGAGAGCTGCAGGCCCTTGGCGTCGAACTGGGGTTTCACCATTTCGATAAGGTCTGAAACCAGAGGCTTGATGGGGATCTGCTGCAGACTGATACTTGCTTTACCCGCCTCGATTCGCGACAGATCGAGGATGTTGTCGATCAGGGCCCGCAGATCGCGTCCGGCCTCATGAATGACCTGCAGCTGTCTCGTCTGTTCAGCGGACAGACTCTCGGGCGCCTCATTGAGCATCTTGGACAACAACAGGATGGAGTTGAGGGGGGTTCGCAGTTCATGGCTGACATTGGCCAGGAACTGGGATTTGTAGCGATTGGACTCTTCCAGTTGTCGTGCGTGCTGGCGTTGCGCCCCGGCCTGTTTTGAATGATGCTCCGCGAGTTCAGTCAGCTGCTGCCCCAGCTGTTTTATCTCTTGCGACCCTTTCCAGTTAAACTCTACCGCTTCATCCTCACGCAGGACCCGCCCCACACCATCACGTAGCTTTTGACCGAACTGTTCTGCACGCATGGCGATAAATCGGGCAACGATGAACAGGATAACCAAGGCAATGACTACGATAGTCATGACACGAATGATCAGGACATTGCGGAACTTATGCAGAGGTGAGGGATCGACTGGCCGACCAACCCATAAGGGACCGGAACCTTCGGTGCTGAAGAGCGGTACCCAGATTACCTGTCTGCCCTGACCGCCTTCCCAGAGTGCCAGGCTATTCTTGTCGAAGATTGCCTGCAGGCCGGTGAAGTCCTCAAATGCGCGTTGCTCGGCGCTTCCCTTGAGACGCTCATCCAGGTAAGCGCCATCATTGGTGACCCAAAGTGTGTTGCGGTAGGCGCTGGCCATGCCCCCTACGTCGATATTGACCACCACGGCACCCAATGGAACCACTCGCTCCTGACGGTCGGGCCCGATTATCGGACTGATCATCCGCAGGGTCATGAATCGCCTGGGATCCAAATGGGACACATTGGGGTTAAGACTGATTTTACTGACTGCGACCCGTCCATACTCCTGGAGGATATTGTGTTGAAAAAAATCTCTGGATGGCATATCCGGTTTTTTGATTGTCGGTTCCCACTGTTGAGTCCGGGCATTCAACTCCAGCCAGAAGCGGGGATTGCCTTCAAGATCGAGAAAAAGGATCTGAAATATATCGAGATGGTCGCGAAGGATCTGGTTGATCCATTTGGTGTAGCGTACCCGTGCGTGATCGATTTGCTCCTGTCCCTCTTCCAAGTCGCGTTGTCCCAGGATGAGGCCAGGTTCGGGGAGTTTCGCCAGTAGTCGCAACATCTCGTGACGGCTTGCAAGATGTTCATCGAGATCGCGGAAATCCGCACGCAGATTCTGCAGATAGGCCTTGTGATAGAAAAATTCGAGGCGATCCAGGACAAACGGCAGATTCGTCATTACCATCGCGGTCAAAGGTGCGAAACCAAAGAGAAACAGCAGTATCAGAATCTGAGTGCGAATTTTCACGTGTACGTCATGTTCAGCTGCTAACCAATTAGGGCCTGTTAACACTAATCCAATACGCCCTGCCGGGGCTGTTTTCGTGCCCAGCAAGGCAGAATGAGCGTGGTGTAGTTATTCTACATGAGCGAATGATAACGCCGCTGGGGGCGAAAACAGCCCCAGCCCTTCGGGTTGCGCCCCGAAGGAAGTGCCCTTGGGGTATGCCTGAAAAAGCGCCACTCGGCGTTGCTCGTCGTTCATTTGGAATAACCAAACTTCTCTCCTCGCGCCTTGATTGGTGCTTTTTCAGATACAACAGGGCGTATTGGATTAGTATTAACAGGCCCTAAGTGATCTTCTTCACCTTCTCCAGTACCTGGGTTGCATGACCTTTCGGTTTCACGTCATACAGCGCCTCTCTTATGATACCCGCTTTGTCGATGATAAACGTCGAGCGTAGGATGCCCATTCTTTTCTCGCCGTTTTTCTCCTTTTCCCGCCAGACATCATAGTCGTTGCATACCTCGCCCTCGGTATCCGCCAGCAACTGCACGGTGAGACCGTGTTTATCGCGGAATGCGGCATGGCTGACGCAGTTGTCCCGACTGATGCCTATCACCTGAGTATCCAGCGCGGAAAACTCATCCATCAGGTCCGAGAGTTCCAATGCCTCAATGGTACAACCGGTGGTATCGTCTTTCGGATAGAAATAGATCACCAGGTTCTGGTTACCGAGAAAATGATTGGAATTGATGATATGCATGTCAGCGTCCGGTAACTCAAAGGGTGGTGCTTTATCTCCAGGGTTGAGCATCTATTTTTCCTCTGTTTTATGTTGGTCGTTATATCTGTGTCCTGGCTGGTGTGCCGCTATAGCCCCGCCGTCAGCCGGATGGACATAATGGCAAGATAGTTGACTCCATGGAGCTGGGTCAACTACCGGTATGCAATGACCTGCAGCAGCTTGAGGGTATGCCGGCTGGACGACCGATCAGTCGCTGTTCTCTGACTGTCCATTTTTATCCAAAAGTGGCGCAAATAGCTTGTTCGGCGAGGTACGGGAGGCTTTACTCGGTGCACTGTCAAGGCACATTAAGGTGAATCCCGCAGGTTAATTTCGGTAAACCCATTATCGCGAACGGTAGGAAAAATCGCTGATTCATAGCATAATGTTAAATTAAAGTAGGGTCCTTGATTCCTTGAGCCATTCAAATAACCAAATAAATTGTGGTTATTGTTTCGTTAGTGTGTGGCGGTTTACCTGCACAAGCAAGGAAGCACCGAAATCAGAGAAGGCTAATCCACATGTACGATGACTTTTACAAGCTTGACGGAAAACCATTCCAGCTGACGCCGGATCATAAATTCTTCTTCAACAGTAAGGGACATAATCGTGCCATGGCCTATTTGCGTTACGGTCTTGAGCAGGGAGAGGGGTTTATCGTCATCACGGGGGGCATAGGTACCGGCAAGACCACCCTGGTACGCAATTTGTTCGATGAATTGAGCAGTATGAATGTCATGGCCGCCCAGTTGGTTACCACCCAGGTCGATCCTGACGATATGTTGCGTATGGTCTGTGCCTCTTTTGGTCTGGCTCATGAGGGGCTCAACAAGGCTACCCTGCTGCATAATCTGGAGGCCATAGCACGCGCTCGGCATGCAGAAGGAAAGCAGATGTTGCTGGTGGTGGATGAGGCGCAGAACCTGCCGCCCCGATCGGTCGAGGAGTTGCGCATGCTCTCCAACTTCCAGGTCAACAACAAGGCCTTGGTACAGACCTTTCTCCTGGGTCAGGAGGAGTTCAAACGCACCCTGCAGAGTCCGGGAATGGAACAGGTGAGACAACGTATTATCGCCTCCTACCATCTGGATCCGTTGAGCGCAGAGGAGACGGAAAAGTATATCCTGCATCGACTGCAACTGGTCGGCTGGAAGGAGGATCCCACTTTTGCAGAGGGTGTTTTTCCGATGATTTTCGAGTTCACTGGCGGTGTGCCTCGCCGGATCAATGCGATGTGCGACAGAATGATGCTGTATGGCTGTCTGGAAGAGCTCCATACCCTGGAGAAGGATGCTGTATTGTCGGTGATGCAGGAGCTGGAGCAAGAGGTCAGTTTTGATCCTCCCGGTACCGAAGAGGCAGAGCAGTCACAGCAGCTTGCATCCGTCTCCCCGCTGCATCCGACCGGAGGGGGGGTGAATGGTAATCAGGCGGCGGCAACCCAGCCCTCACCGCAGACCCTGGCCCATGCCGATGAACTGGTTTATCGGATACAAGACCTTGAAAAGGAGATCAGCAGTCTGAAAAAGACGCTGAGAAACGAGCAGAAGCTGCTGCGAAAGGCGATTCTGCTGCAGATGGATCTGGATGAGTATGAGGATCTTGATTAATCAGTGATGGGCACGCCCGGTCTCAGTCCAGGGCGGGTCCGATCATTGCTTCGATAGGTTCGAATCCACGCGCCTCAAGGGCCTCGGCAATATCCTCCCAGCGATAGTCACGATTTGTCTCTTCTGCCTGGGCAATAATGCCTGTTGCGAAGCGGTATGCCTCATTGGTATCGAGATCCTTCGGGACTTTTACCAGCCGAATCTCATCAAAACGTGCACTGGGCAGAACCATATACTTTTCTTTCATATCTGTTCCATACGGTATGGTTATTGCGAACAATGTGCCACATAAATCCCTCATATACTAGGGTCTATTGGATTAGTGTTAACAGGCCCCGTCTGCGCATCGTTGTTGCAAACCGTTTTATTACAACCAGAGAGCGGCATAGAGATTGAGTGCCGCAATCGAACAGAAAAACATCACTAGGCTGTAGTTACCATGCCACTTCAGGCTTGCCAGGCTGTGTTGGCCGTATCGACCCTGCATCGAAAGATTGATGCCGGAAAACGGACTGCATGCGACACCGACCGCCCAGGCGGACAGGAAGGTCATTGCCAGCAGTGTACCGTCGGGCTGTAGCGGTGCCAGGAGGGTACCGAGCGCTGCGATATTTATCACCGGATGAACGCCGACGATCGACGTGATCAGCATAAACAGCAGTGTCATGCTGGCCTCCAGGCCGCCGAATTGACTGAATGGCAACCAGCCACCGAATCCCTGAAAAAGGGCGTTCAGGCCGGCAGCCATGACATTGGCGGCCAGGAACAGGTACAGTTCATTGTGCATTGTGGGTATGTCGTGGGTGATGTGTCGTTGCAGTTGGAGCAACGGTTGTTGACGGCGTGCGCTCACGACTATCAGTGCCAGCGTTGGGCTCAACAGGCAGATGATGCCGAGAATATGCCACTCAGGCCGTAATTGATGTATCAACAATATTGCCAGTGCCAAAACCGCGGGTAGCGCCAATGCCGAGGGGTGCATGGGATAACCGACAAACTCCCTGGGCTGTCGTCTGCTGTAACCGGTGATCATAAGTGCGATAATCGCGAGTGGCATCCCCATCAGCCAGATGCGTTCCAGTCTGGCGCCTGGGGCGTAGGTCATGGCCGCTGCCATTGCCGCAAAAAAGGGAGACCAGAATGCGGCGGCGGAAAATCCGCGAGTCAGTACGATGATCTGCTCACGGTCCAGTCCCGTTTTACCCCGAAGGCGGTCTCCCATGATGAAGACCGAGGAGAGGTTGATGACGGCGCCAAACAGATGAACCCCAAACAGGGTTGACCATACCGCCCTCTTCCCCTGCGGCATTACCCTCTCCGGGTTATTGTCAGGGCGGGTGATCAGGCGAAGAAAGCTGACAGCGGCCAGCATCGACAGCAGTTGGGCGTTGCCGGAAAGCATCATTGCCCAGTCGGGTGTCAGATGCTGTGTCAATCCCCAAAGAAGTCCCATTGAACCGATGCTGATGAGGATGACAATCTGGCGACGGGTATGGGTAGGCAGCTCAGACCAAAGGAGAAACCCCGCGGACCAGGTCAACAGGCCAGCCCAGCTATTGGTAAGTTGAGGCCAGAGGGTGTTGACCGCCGTACAGACAACAGCCGCCAGCAGCAGCCATCCGGCGGTAGAGCGACGACTCTTCATAAAATAAAAGCGAGGGCGATGGGAATCACGATCAAACTTGCCAGATTGCCGAATGCGACCATCGTAGCGACTTCCTGTGGAGATTGATGATAACTCTCAGCCAGCAGATAGTTCATCACTGCGGGGGGCAGAATACTGAATAGCAGCAGGATCTCGCGCATCTGATCATTGGGTTGCAACCAGGTGATGGCTAGCCATGCGCCTATCAGGCCGCTTAGCGGACAAAGCAAGGCGCCTGACAGCCCTGCTCGCCAGTAGCGGAGTTCGATATGGATCAAGCGAACCCCAAGTGAGACCAGCATCAAGGGTATCGCCACCTCTGAAAGCATGACCAGGCCAGGCATGAGTATGCTCGGTGTATGCCAGTCGAAGGCATTGGCCATAACGCCCGCCAGGGTGGCCAGAAAAACCGGATTGCGCAGCAGCTCGGTGGGGTGAATCCGGCCACTGACCAGCCAGATTCCGAGACTGAAATGGAGACTTATGGAAACCACAAAGGCTACAACCGCCAGGGGCAGCAGCTGATCACCAAAGGCCAGCGCCGCCAGGGGTAGTCCAAGATTGCCGGCATTGCTGAACATCATGGAGGGCAACAACACCCTTGGTCGGATACCGAGGAGGCGGGACAAGGGGAAGGAAACGATACCGGAGACGATGATGATCATGAGTGCGCCCCAGGCAATGGTCTTCCACTCCTGAGTGTCGGGGATCTTCTCTGACAGGACATAGAACAACAGGGCAGGCACGAACAACTGCATATTGATACGGTTGACCGAGAGGATATCGGACCCGCAGAGGCGACCATAGATATAGCCAAGCAGAGCTATGCCGAATACCGGCAGTGTCACCTGTAAGATCTGTAGGAATAGCGAAGAATGCATGAGTATTTGTTATTGCCCGGCTTCCAGGCTGTTTGGACTCAAGGCCCTCACTGTTGAGTCAGTCGTCTATTCCTGCTCACGCTTTTTCAAACGATAGGCTAATTGCGGACGGGTGATGCCTAAGATACGCGCCGCTTGGCTCAGGTTGCCACTGGCCTTCTTTACCGCGGTCTCCAGCAGCAGTGTCTCCATCTCTTCGAGACTGGTCGATTGGTCTATCACCTGACTGGCAAGCGATTCAACGTCTCCGCCATCCTTTTCGTTTGAGTTGTTGAACAGCGGGACTTCCGGACTCATGCTGAGACATGGAAACAGGTCTTTGAGATCGATTGCATCCCCCGGGGTGACAATGATAACTCCCCGTTCGATCATATTTTCTAGCTCCCGGATATTACCCGGCCAGTCGTAGTCCTTAAGCGCCTCCAGCGCCTTTTCAGTGATACCGCTGACCCGCTTGCCATGCCGGGCGGTGTACTTTTCAAGAAAACGGGTTACCAGCAGTTCGATATCGTCCTTGCGATCACGAAGCGGTGGGATGATAACCGGATAGATATTTAAGCGATAGTAGAGATCGGAGCGGAATCGCCCGTCAGACACCGCCTCCTGCAGATCCACGTTTGTCGCGGCTACAACCCGTACATCAACCTTGCGGGTCCGGGTATCACCCACCCGTTCTATCTCCCCTTCCTGCAGCACACGCAGAAGCTTGGCCTGTGCGTTCATTGAGAGTTCACCCACTTCGTCGAGGAAAAGCGTACCGCCATGCGCGCGTTCGAAACGCCCGGGACGCGACTGCTGAGCGCCGGTGTAGGCGCCTTTCTCCACGCCGAATAGTTCCGATTCGATCAATTCATCCGGGATTGTCGCGCAGTTGATGGCAATGAATGGGTTTTTTGCCAATGGGCTGATGCTGTGGAGTGCACGGGCGAACATCTCCTTGCCGACACCTGTTTCACCAAGCAGCAACACGGTGACATGACTGTCAGCCACCTTACGCAACATATCGCAGGCTTGTATGAAGGGTTGAGATGCGCCAACCATGTCGCCAATGCCTGTCTCCTCCTGCAGCGAGTCACGTAGATGGTTGACCTCATCCTGTAGCGCCAACAACTGCTCTGCCATCGGATCGGGACGGTAGTAACTACGCTCCTCTTCGGCGTTATCCCACTCTTCGATGGGCCTGCCGATGATGCGGCAGTGGCGATCGCCTTTGGCGCGGCAGTCAACCTCGCGATAGGCGATGAAACGTCCCATAATCTCACTGGTATACCCTGAGGCGTAACCGATCTGGGTCCAGCAGACAGGATCGTGATGAATGCCGAAAAGCTTTAAGTGTTCTTCGGCTTCATGGGAGTTCTCCCAAAGAAATTCACCATAGAAGTGGCGCTGACGGATGTCTATATCGACCTTAATGGGTTTTACGTGCACCACACCTTCCAGGGTGTGCAGGCGAGGCCCCATCATCAACAGCTCTTCATCGGTGGATTCAGGTAACAGTTTACGGGCAAGCTCTGCATCCTTGGCGCCGGATGCGTATCCCATGCGGATAAGGACGCCTCTGGCCCGCTCCATACCCAATGTATCCATGAGCTCTTTACGCAACGCTCCCATAGCATGGGTGTGCATCAATACCATGCGCTGATCGTTGAGCAGAATCGTGCCCGCATCGAATGACAGGTGCAGATTTCGGTCCTCCGAGGGCAGACCGGCAATGCTGATTTGGGATGACATATCTCCTCCGGCCGGTCTCGAGCTGCTTACCGGTATCTGTAGTGGCTAAGCCATCCTCCTTAATGGCGGGCTTGCTAATCTTTCTCGTGTCTGAGTTCTTATGATTCTTATAGTTTGGGTTGTTGTTTTTATCAAATCATAAAATGAAGCGGGCGTAAAACAAATCGATAAAAGATGCGCGTTTTGTTTTTGCACTGACATTGTGCAAAAGCAACATTTATCAAGATACCGCTTATCTATTTGGTTAAATGATCAAATTGGTGAATTGTTTTTGATCTGATGGTGAAATCACCTATCCTCCAATAGCTGCAACAAATCTATAAATACTCATTAAATTCAATGGTGTAGGTGTTTTGGCACAGATTCTGCCCTGTTTTTTTGACCAGCAATAAGGCGGATTTTGCATCAAGTGCGGATCGGCCGGGTTTGAGGAGGAAGTGATGGGAGATTATGTGCCGGACATCGGCAAAGCCTATATCCGAGTGACCGGTGAACGGCTGCACAGGTTTGTTGAGTTCGAGTTTTCCATCAACGATGAAGACCTGACGGTTGAACTGATCCTCCCCTATGACGAGTTCAGGGCTTTCTGCGCGAAGCATCAAGCCACTTTAATACAACGTCCTGATGAGATTGGCAGTGTAGACGGGAACGACAGCCGTCCTGGCCTCTATCGAAATCCAACCCATCCGGATCTGAATCGATAGCTTTCTGGAGGAGCATTCTAACGATGAGTATCGATATAAAAACTGTGAATGTGGAGCCGAGGCGACAGACCTTTGCCCATGTTGCGCGCCGCTTGGGTTCCGATGTGCCGGCATCGCGTTATGAAGAGGGAGTGTACGATGTTCAGGCTACGACGCACTTCCACTATCGTCCCATATGGGGTCCGGAATATTGGACCTTCGATGAGGGGCGTACCGCAATCAGGATGCAGGACTGGTATCTCTTCAAGGATCCGCGACAGTTCTACTACGGCACTTACACAATCGCCCGCGCCAACATGCACCAGACTACGGAGCGCAACTTCGCCTTCGAGGAGAAGCGCGACATGCTGGCCAATATCGACGCCGCCTGGCGGGAGCTGATCGTCAGATATCTGATCCCGCTGCGCCACTATGAGTGGGGCGCGAATATGAACGCCTGTTCCATCAGCGATGCCGGCTATGGCACCGCCATCACATCGGCGGCGATCTTTACCGCGGGGGATCGGCTGGGCATTGCGCAGATCCTCTCCCGCATCGGCATCGTCCTCGGCAGTGGCAACGGTGAGCTGCTGGATGAGGCCAAAACTCAGTGGATGGAGGCGGATGCCTGGCAGGGCGTGCGTAAAGCGGTGGAAGACAGCCTGGTACTGAAGGATTGGTTCGAGGCGATGCTGGCCCAGTTCCTGGTCATGGACGGGTTGGTCTATCCCCTTGTCTACAACCATTTCGACACGCAAGGCCAGAAACACGGTGCGGCGGCCCTCTCCATGCTGTGTGAGTTCATGGTTGACTGGAGTGCCGAACACAATCGCTGGGTGGATGCGGTCGTGAAGGTTGCAAGCAAGGAGTCGGATGAGAATCAGGCCCAGCTCTCCCAATGGTACAGAGCATGGCGCGACACCATGACAGAGGCCCTGACGCCGTTGGCATCTATGGTGCTGGTCGATGGCGCTGAATCGGCAATCGCCGATGTGCGTGAACAACTGGATGTCCGAGCCGGTAAGCTCGGCCTGACCGTATAGGAGGAGGCCGAGATGGCTGGAATAGTATCCATCACCCTGCAAAACAATGACGAGGCTCGTCCCGTGATCGAGTCCATTCTGCATGACAATCCCAGTGCCAACGCCAACTACATGCCAGGTGCGGTCAAGATCGACTGTCCGGAGCGGTTGGTGGTGAAGGCCGAGTCGGTATCCGAGCGCATCGGCCGTGACTGGGACCCGCAGGAGATCCACCTCACCATCGTCTCCATGGGCGGCAGCCTGGATGAGGACGATGACGAGCTGGTCCTCTCCTGGGGCGTGTAACACCGGAGGAGCAAGCTATGACACCCCAACGCAAAAAAAAGCTGAACCTGAAGCAGCGCTATGCGCTGATGACCAGAGGTCTGGACTGGGAGACCAGCTACCAGAAGATGGACGATGTCTTTCCCTATGATACCTTCGAGGGGATCAAGATCACCGACTGGTCGAAGTGGGAGGATCCCTTCCGCCTGACCATGGATGCCTACTGGAAGTACCAGGGCGAGAAGGAGCGCAAGCTCTACGCGGTACTCGACTCGTTTGCCCAGAACAACGGCCAGTTGGGTATCTCCGATGCCCGTTATGTAAATGCCATCAAGCTGTTTCTTACCGGTGTCACGCCGCTGGAGTACCAGGCCCATCGCCACTTCGCGCACCTGGGCCGGCATATTCGGGGTGTGGGTCCGAGAGTGGCGGCGCAGATGCAGTCCCTGGATGAGCTGCGCCATGCACAAACCCAGATCCATACCATCAGTCACTACAACAAGTATTTCGACGGCTTCGCCGAATTCCCTCACATGCATGATCGTGTGTGGTATCTGTCTGTACCCAAGTCGTTCTTTGACGATGCCTGTAGCGCCGGTCCCTTCGAGTTCTTCACAGCAATTTCATTCGCCTTCGAGTATGTGCTGACCAACCTGCTGTTCGTCCCCTTTATGTCCGGCGCAGCCTATAACGGCGATCTGGCCACGGTGACCTTCGGTTTCTCCGCCCAGTCGGATGAGGCGCGCCACATGACTTTGGGCATCGAGGTGATCAAATTCATGCTGGAGCAGCATCCCGACAATCTGCCCATCGTGCAGAAGTGGGTGGACAAGTGGTTCTGGCGTGGCCATAAAATGCTGGGCCTGGTGGCGATGATGATGGATTACATGCTGCCCAAACGCATCATGTCCTGGAAGGAGGCCTGGGAGATCTACTTCACCGAGGCGGGCGGTGCGCTGTTCGAGGATCTCTCGCGTTACGGTCTTCGTGTGCCCAAGTATGCCGATATCGCTACCGATGAGGCGGAGCATATCTCTCACCAGAACTGGGCGATCTTCTATCAATACACCCAGGCGGCGGGTTTCCACACCTGGCTGCCCAGCGATGAGGAGATGGCCTGGCTGTCGGAGAAGTATCCCAATACCTTCGATAAGTACTACCGTCCACGCTTCGAGATGTGGCGGGAGATGGAGGCCAAGGGTGAGCGTTTCTACAACAACGCGCTGCCCCAGCTCTGCCAGACCTGCCAGATACCCATGGGCTACACGGAGCCTGGAGATCCGACCAGGATCGGGTTTCGCAACAGTGTTTATAAAGGCGATCGTTACCATTTCTGTTCCGATGGTTGTAAGGACATCTTCGACAACGAGCCGGAGAAGTTCTCACAGGCCTGGTTGCCCGTACATCAGATCTTTCAGGGTAACTGCGGAGGCGCGGAACTGAGTGACGTTCTCAAGTGGTACCACATGGAAAACGGTACAGAC
Source organism: Candidatus Thiodiazotropha sp. LNASS1 (assembly GCF_964212655.1). Taxonomy (NCBI): domain Bacteria; kingdom Pseudomonadati; phylum Pseudomonadota; class Gammaproteobacteria; order Chromatiales; family Sedimenticolaceae; genus Candidatus Thiodiazotropha; species Candidatus Thiodiazotropha sp. LNASS1. Next base: position 3,074,149 of record NZ_OZ156465.1, read on the forward strand.
AACATGGACTACACGGGTTCGCCGGACCAGAAACAGTGGGATGCCTGGCAGTCAGCGCGTAAGCGGGTGGCCGGTTAAAGCAACGATAGACGCCTTCCGACACCCGGTTTCCATGGTCTGGATGGCGAAAGAAGATTTTTACAATGAGGAGAGAGTCATGGCTGTTGTCGCCCTCAAACCCGGATACGCGGATGCTGTCGAAATCCGCGACAGAAAAGAGAATTTTCATGGTAACCAGGTGGTATATCTGCATTGGGAGGAGCATCTCAGTTTTTGCGCTGCAACCGCTTTTCCTTTGTCTCCCGATATGCCTTTCGGCGCGCTAGCCGAACAACTGATTCCGCAGTACTACGGCATGCACCCCGACTTTGGGTTGATCGACTGGGATCGTGTGGAGTGGAAGATCAATGGTGAGGTGTCAACGCCTGATATGGGCAAGAGCCTCGCGGAGAACGGTGTCGATCATAAAACCCTTGTCTGTTTTCGCACCCCTGGTCTGAATGGTTACAAGGGGTCCTGTTCATAACACACATCAAGATCCGCAGCTGATGAATGCGGGTCATTAATAGGCAAATCATCACCGTGGTGATCCGCGGTGTCCAAAGGAGGATTGAGTGATGGCGATTAAAGGCGTTTTACGTCCAGGACATATCTCTTTGCGTGTGCTGGATCTGGATGAGGCTCTTGTTCATTACAAGGACCGGTTGGGATTGTTGGAAACGGACCGGGACGATCAGGGCCGTGTCTACTTGAAAGGATGGGATGAACAGGACTGGTTCTCTGTTGTATTGCGTGAAGCGGATACGACCGGGATGGATTTTATGGGCTTCAAGGTCGATAGCAGGGAGACAATGGATGAGCTTGAGGGCAAGCTCAAGGCGTTCGGCTGCAATGTCGAACGTGTGCCGGCCAATGAGCTGAATCACTGTGGCGAGCGGGTACGTTTCGATTCCCCCACCGGTCACATGTTCGAGCTGTATGCGGAAAAGGAAGTGAAAGGCACCGATATGGGGCGGGTCAATCCCGAGCCCTGGCCGGATAATCTCAAAGGCATGCAGGTACAACGTTTCGATCACTGTCTGCTGTATGGCGATGATCTGGATGGCAGCATCAAAATGTTCAAAGAGGTATTGGGTTTCAGTGAGTCGGAGAAAGTGATGGATGGAGAGCTCCAACTGGCCTCCTTCCTCACCTGCGGTATGAAGGCCCACGACCTGGCGCTAATCCGTCATCAGGATAAAGGCAAGCTCCATCATGCTTCATTCCTGCTCGGTTCCTGGGAAGAGGTATTAAGGGCCGCCGATATCATCGGCAAGCATAAGATCTCCATCGATATCGGTCCCACCCGGCACGGTATCACCCGTGGTAGAACCATCTATTTCTTCGATCCCTCAGGCAACCGCAATGAAGTCTTTCATGGCTCTTATGACTGGTATCCTGACCATGAACCCATTACCTGGACAGCTGATGAGCTGGGTGGTGCGATTTTCTATCACGACCAGAAACTCAATGAACGTTTCCTCACTGTAGTAACCTGATCATTTATCTATTTTAACGCAATAAAGCCCCGCTCCTGGGGCTTTATTGCCGTTGCTGTACAGGTAGCAACGGGGATCAACCGGAGTAGCCCGCTTTTTACAAAAAAAAGTGGGCGCTTCATCACCATCGCACTCAGTAACCCGAACCGTGCAACCGGTGTAAATGTGGAAAAGGCCGCGGTATTTCTATTCGCAGCGCAGTCGATTTTTTAATTCTCATGGGATGTGTTAGTTACGATTCGTGACATATATATACGCTACTGCAAAAGCAAGAGCCGAATTTATCTCCTGAACCAACCCTGTTTTTTTTTTCTGGCTGATCTACTATCAAAGAAGATGAAGTTTTTCTGAAAGGAGTTATTTAGTTAATAAACAGGGTCTTATATCAACAAGGATCCAATGATTATTGACCTGCCCATTTGCTGTTAAATCTGTAATGAACTTTAAAGCGCCAGGTCAATTCCTCGTCGGTATCTTGCTGCTGCTTTTCTGTAGTGTCTTGGCAGGAGAGGTGCCGATAAGCGAAAAACAGATTCATCTGCTCTACTCTGATCATCCCGGATTCCCGACACCGCCTGCCGATAATGCATTGGACTATGTAATCGGCCTTGGCGCATACAGGGTTACAGAAGCACCCAAGGTGCTTCTGGACGTCAACGACGTCAAGCATGCCTTGATGCTGGAGGATCGGCCGCACAATACCGGTGTGGCTGAGGCCCTCTCGTTCAGTAATACCATAGATTTTGGCAATCCCTATCGGACCTATTTTCTCTATACCCTGATAGGTCTGGGTGCCTTGTTGGTGCTTGTCTCCATATTGTTTCCATTAGTGAGAAAATATCGGCAACTTAACCGTGCGATCATAAAGCGCGAGCAGCAGTACCGTACTATCGTCGAGAACAGCCATGACGGTATCTTGCAGATCGACGGCGAGGGCAATACAACCTTCGTCAACCACACCTTGGCGGATATGTTCGGATATAAAACCGATGAGATGATGGGCAGATCTTTTTATGACTTCATGGATCAAGAGGCGATCGAGATAGCCCGGGAAAATCTTCAACGGAGACAAAGAGGTATCGCTGAATCTCATGATTTCAGGTTTCGGCACAAAAAAGGACATGACATATGGACCCGAATGAATACAGGGCCCATTAAGGATCGCGATGGAAGGGTTATCGGCGCCCTTGCCATGGTCAGCGATATTACTGAGACGAGAAAGGAGAGGATACAATTAAAGGAGAGCGAGGAAAACTTCCGGCAGTTGACCCATGCCATCCGAGAGGTCTTTTGGCTGGGATCCCCGGATTGGCAAGAGGTTTACTACGTCAGTCCGGGCTATGAGTTGATGTGGGGCAGAAGTTGTCAGAGCCTGTATGACAATGCCGCCAGTTGGGTCGAGGCTTTGCCACGTGAGGATCTTGAACGTGTTGAGCGTTTTCTTGCAGAGCATTTACAGCAACCCTGGGAAGAGCTGCACTTTCCTGAATATCGGGTGATTCGCCCGAACGGTGAGATATGCTGGGTGGATGCCAAGGCATTCGCCATTCACGATGAGTCGGGAAAACCCTATCGTGTCGCCGGTATTGCTGAGGATATCACGCAACGAAAAAACAACGAATTTAAGCTCAATCATCGCCTCGAACTTGAAAAGATGATTGCAAAGCAGGCTTCCATTTTACTGGATACCTCTATTGACGAGCTTGATCAGAGGCTGGCCAGCTTGTTGAAAGAGATTGGTCAATTTTCCAAGAGTGAGCGTGCCTATCTTTACCAGGTCGACAGTGATCTTGCCACCATGTCGAATACCCATGAGTGGTGCGCTGAAGGGGTGGCGGTTCAAACAGGGAAGCTGCAAAAGCTTCCCCTTTCCGATTTCGATTATATGCTGGAGCAGTTTAGCCAGGACAGGCCGCTCTTTGTCGAGTCCCTTGACGATCTGACGGTAGAGGCCGGTGAATTCAGGCAACATCTGGCTGAGCAAGGGATAAAGTCGTTGTTGGCGATGCCTATACGCATCGATCAGGCGCTCATCGGCTTTATCGGATTCAATACCGTTACGGTCAGTTCGACCTGGCAGCAAGAGGATATTCTGTTACTGCATACATTTTCCGACGTGCTGGCCAGTGCCATAAGACGACAACGTACCGAAACCGCACTGCGAGATTCGCGTCGTACCATGCGGGTCTTGCTGGATAATCTCCCGGGTGCGGCCTATCGCTGTAAAAGAGATCAGTATTGGAGCATGATCTTTATCAGTGATGGGATTACTGAAATCACGGGGTATAAACCGTCGGAATTGATTAATGATCAGCTGCTGAGCTATGCCGATGTGATTCATCCGAAGGACAGAGGAATAGTGTCAAAGCAGATAGCGGCTGCAATCGACAAAGGTGTTACCTTCGAAATCGAATACAGGATATTCGATCGCTGGCAGAGAGAGCGCTGGATGTGGGAAAGAGGGGCTCAGGTTGAGTCAAAAGACGGTACTCCTTTGCTCGAAGGTTTTATCTCCGATATAACCGATCGCAAGCAGGTTGAAAGTGCGCTGCAAGCAAGCGAAGACTATCAGCGCCTGATCATGAACTCGACGGCAGAGGGTATTTTCAGTCTTGATGAACACGGTCTCTGCAGCAGTGTAAACCAGGCTGCTCTGGCGCAGTTGGGTTATGGCAGTGAACAGGAACTGATTGGTCAGCCCATGCATCAGCTGATACACCATTCGCATGCGGATGGTTCAGATTATCCAAGCGAGCAGTGTCCTATCTACAAAGCCTTCAACAGGGGCGAACAGATTCATGTGGATAGCGAGGTTTTCTGGCGCAAGGACGGTACCAGCATTCCGGCCGAATACTGGTCGTATCCGCTGATCAAACAGGGGAAAATCCGGGGGGCTGTAGTTACCTTTATCGATATCACTGAACGGAAATTCAATGAAGAGGTGATGGAATCAAGGGTGAAGTTGCATGAATATGCGCAGGGGCATACTGCCAATGAACTACTGGTGTTTGCGCTGGATGTGGCTTGTGAAAAGACCGACAGCAAAATCGGCTTTTACCACTTTCTCGAGGATGACCAGAAAACCCTCACGCTGCAAGCCTGGTCAAGCGAGACGACCGAAAGTTTTTGCCAGGCTGCGGGAGAGGGATTGCATTACGATGTCGATGAAGCCGGTGTATGGGCCGATGCAGTGAGAGAGAGGCACCCGGTTATCCACAACGACTATGCCTCGTTGCCTCATCGACGCGGGCTGCCTGATGGCCACGCCGAGGTCACTTGCGAACTCTGTGTGCCGGTGTTCAGGGGCGACAAGATCGTCGCCATCATGGGGGTGGGCAATCGTGCCCGGCAAAACTACGACAGGCACGATGTGGAGAAGGTGAGCCGGATTGCGGAACTGGCCTGGGATATCGTCGAAAACAAGTTGATTGAAGACCAGCTGGAACAGAATCGCCAGCAGCTCAGTACGATACTTGATACGGTCAAGGAGGCGGTCGCGCTTTGGGATGACCGCGCGAGACTGCGATATGCCAATAGCGGTTTTTTCTCTTTACTGAAGCTGCCCATCGAACTGTGGGGCAGAGAGGCGAGTGTCGGCAAGGCTATCGGTGATTTGGTCCCGCAGGCCTCACCGTTGAAAAATATCGAACCACTACTGGCCCGTTTATTGTCTCGAGGGGAGTCGATTGAAAATCTTCCCATAGAGATTGAGAGAAAAGAGCGGGAACCCATATGGATCGGACTGACGATACATGCGCTTTATGATAGAGGTACTGGTCGAATCACAGGCGCAGTCTCGACCATGTCTGATATCACCGAGCAGAAGAGTCATGAGCATCGTCTGGAGCAGCTGGCCCATTTTGATAATCTTACGCGGCTGCCCAACCGCCTGCTGGCTATTGATCGTCTGCGACAGATGACTGCAAGAGCGCGGCGCACCGGTGAACTGATGGCGGTTTGTTATCTCGATCTGGATGGGTTCAAGGCTGTAAACGATAAATTTGGGCATGAGGCGGGTGATGAACTGTTAAGAGAAACGGCTCAACGGCTGGCCTTATGTGTACGCAACGGAGATACGGTAGCCCGTTTGGGTGGTGACGAGTTCCTGATTCTATTGGCCGACCTGAAGGATCAGCAGGAGAGTCAGCTCATTCTCAAGCGTATTCTGGAGATGGCGACAAAACCCTACACGGTAGCCGAACATGTTCTATCGACAGTCACCGCCAGCATCGGTGTCACCCTGTTTCCCAATGATAATTCGGAACCTGATAAGTTGATTCGACATGCAGACCAGGCGATGTATATGGCAAAGGAGTTGGGTAAGAACTGCTACAAGTTCTTCAACAAGGATTTCGAACAGCGGGTCCGGGCGCAGGAGGAGACACTGGGTGAAATCATCAAAGCCATGGATAGCGATCAACTCATCGTCTACTACCAACCGGTGCTTGATTGTCGGGCAGGCCGAGTTATTGCCGCAGAGGCATTGATACGTTGGGACCATCCCATATTGGGCCTGCTTGAGCCGGCAGAATTTCTGCCGTTGATCAATAAGAGTGAAGTGATGCAGTCGCTCACAGAGCAAGTCATCGATCAGGCGGTCTTACTGATCGAGAACATGCATAGCAAGGGTTCGACGTTCTCAATCGGTATCAATATCTTTCCGGAGCAATGCTTCGATCCGGTATTTTTCAAAAGGCTGCAAAATCGTGTAATGAAATTGGATCAGCATCAACGTTCACTTTTGCAGCTGGAGATTTCCGAGCGGGTCGTCACATCCCATTTCACCCAGACGGAACGGTTTATCGGCGATTGTCTCGAAATGGGCATCGAATGTGTGCTCGACGACTTCGGTGTCGGCGATACCTCGATCCAGCAGCTTTCTCGGCTGCCGGTCAGAGCGATCAAGGTGGATCGTACCCTGACCCAGAAAATGCTTGCCGACGAGCACCAATATGCGTTAATCAAAACCATGTTGAATATGGCCAATGCCTTCAATCGCATGGTGATCGTACAGGGGGTCGAAGAGGAGCGACAGATGGCCACACTACTGTCGTTGGGTTGCAGCCGCATGCAGGGATTTCTTTTTTCAGAAGCGATGTCATCAGAGGATTTCACTCACTGGCTGGCTTTGACAATGGAATCAAAAGATTGGATACGACGCTTCGTAATGACATAGAGGATAGGTGAATGTCTGAAACGAAATACAAATATGAGCCCTTTGTCTGGAGTGATTGGATGTCTACCGGGGTTGAGGTGATCGATACCCAGCATCAGAATCTGTTGAATATGGTGAATGACGCCTACAACAGCATCACCGAGACGACCAGCCCCATGACCTTTCAAAGGATTACCAAGGAACTGCTGAGCTACGCCATCTATCACTTCCAGACAGAAGAGTCATTGATGAAGGAGTATGATTATTTTGGCGAACGATCGGAGGATGCGGCACAGCATATCAAAGAGCATCGTGATTTTTCGGCAAAAATAGTCGCCGTAAGAAAGACATTCAATTCCGGCGATCGGGATCAGATCATTCCAGTACTGGAATTTCTGCAAACCTGGATTGCCAGCCATACCCAGAAAGTGGATATAAAATTGGGGGCATTCATTCAGGCAAAGGAGGCGGAGAGGCCGTCATCAAATACAGATTGATTCGCGCGCCAAGTTTCTTTGCCTGTCAGAAAACATTTTTATGCAATCTCCTGTTCTCTGTGTGCCTCTTCCCGCAGCACTTTCAGCGTGATTTCAGCCGTTCTCATGATGTGTTGCTCGATCGCATCACAGGCTCGCTTGCCATCCCTGGCCAAAGCCGCGTTACGCAGCTCTTTATGTTCCTGGTGCAGGTCACGGGGAATCTCGGTGCTCAGGGCAATGTTTCTGTAGCGTTTGTGTTGATCGTAGAGAATGCCATAGAAGCGGCGCAGCCATTTTGAACTGCAGCCGGCGATCAGCGCTTCGTGAAAATCATGATTGCGGATCTCCCATTCGGCAGGGTCCCTTTCCTCCGATTCTTCAACCTTTTCCAGCTGATAGAAGGCGGCGACAATTCGAGATTCCCAGGCATCATCACCCTGCTCAATGCTCTGACAGAGTGCCTGCTTCTCAAGCAGGATTCGCAGTTGTGTTATGTCTGCCAGATCCGCTTCGGACATCGGGGCGACGCGAAAACCGCGCTGCCCTTCCGCAGTAACGAAGCCATCCGCTGTGAGTCGGCTCAAGGCCTCGCGTAGGGGGCTTGCGCCGACACCGTATGCAGTGCGCAGGTGTTCAATGCGCAGTTTCTCGTCCGGCTGCAATTCACCATGAATGATATCTGACCTGAGCTGCAGATAGGCCTGGTCGGACAGTGTCTTGGCTCCGTTCGGTTCAGCTTGTTCGTTGTAAGTTCTTGCCATAACTGTGTTTTTCCATCTGATGACCTGAATGATATCTGCTCTTTACCCTACCTGCTATGTAGGATGCATGACACTGACTTTTGTCAATATTTTAGTCGAACATAATAAATTTACAAAAATATCGATAATATTCTTGCAAATCGATAAAATATCGCTATTCTTTTGTTTATCGATATTTTGGAGCGATGAATATGGCATACCAACTCACCATCGAGCCAACCGGCGACGAGGTAGAGGTCGATGAGGGTCAAAATATCCTCGATGCATGTCTGCGCGCCGGTATTTGGATGCCTCATGCCTGTTGCCACGGGCTATGCGGCAGCTGCAAGGTCGAGGTGCTTGAAGGAGACGTGGATGTGGGAGACGCTTCAAGCTTCGCTCTGATGGATATGGAGCGTGAGGAAGGAAAGGTTTTGGCCTGTTGCGCCACCCTGGATACGGATACGGTGATCGAGGCGGATATCGACGAAGATCCCGATGCAAGGATCATCCCCGTGAAAGACTTTGAGGCTGAGATCGTCAGGCTCGAAAACCTTACCCATGATGTAAAGGGAATCTGGCTGCAGCTGGATGGCGAGAGTATCGACTTTCAGGCGGGTCAATACATCAATCTGCAGGTTCCCGGCGTCGAGGTGCCGCGCGCCTTCTCGCTGGCAAGCAAGCCGTCCGACGGCAAGCTGATCGAGCTGCATATCCGCCTGGTGCCGGACGGTGAGGCAACACCGATTATCCACAATGATCTGAAGGTGGGCGACAGACTCGGTTTTACCGGACCCTATGGCCGTTTCTTCGTGCGCAAGTCCCGTAACGAGCCGATGATATTCATCGCCGGCGGTACCGGACTCTCGAGTCCCAAGTCGATGATTCTCGACCTGCTGGAATCCGGTTGCACGACACAGATCACTCTTTTTCATGGCGTCAGGGCAAAACGGGATCTCTACGATGACGAGCTGTTCAACACCCTGGCGGATCAACATCAGAATTTTACCTACTACCCTGTGCTTTCACAGATGGAAGCGGGTGACGACTGGAGCGGTGAGACCGGTTTCGTACACGAAGCGGCTCAACACCATTTCGGTAATGGCTTCAGCGGCAATACCGCCTACCTGTGCGGGCCTCCGGTGATGATCGAAGCCGCGATACGCGCCCTCATGCAGGGCCGTCTGTTTGAGAACGACATCTTCACCGAGCGCTTTCTCACCAAAGACGAAGAGAACCGTAAGCGCAGTCCGGTATTCAAGAGGCTCTGACGATGTCCACACAATACGAAATCTATGTGGAAGACAAGGATACGCGTTTTCACTGTGGCGGAGAGCAGCGCCTGCTGCACGCCATGCAGGCGCAGGGGCTCGGGTCGATACCGGTCGGCTGCAAAGGCGGTGGCTGCGGTATCTGCCGCATTCAGATCACTCAGGGCAGGTATGAGACCCGCAAAATGAGCCGTACCCATGTGACAGAAGAGGATGAGCTTCTGGGCTTCGTGCTCTCCTGTCGGGTCACCCCCAAGAGTGATCTCTCCCTTCGGTTGGCACCTAAACCGAAAGAGGGGACATCCGAGAGCGCAGCATAGCGCTCAGTCAAAACGGCAAGCAAGGCACAACATCAACGAAGGCGGGAGAAGTCCCGGCAGGAGGAGATCATGGCAGTGGCAAGTGACGATCATACGGTTCGCTTCATACAGATAACCCTGGGTGAAGTGGGTGTCTCCAGAGACCAGCTGAGTATCGATGGCTTTACAGAGACCGACCATCAGGATAATGCCCGGCATTTTATGAAGAGCTGGAGTGATTTCGATCGCAGTAACAATACCTGGTGCACGTCAGAAGAACAGAACTGAGCATGCCTGAGATAACCATCAATGCAAAAGGCCCGCACTGGCGCTACGCCATGCAGACCAGTGAAGAACTGGCGGATGTGATTGGTGTTTCCGGTGCCTTCGAGGCCGGGGATGATGCCCGCGCAGAGGCTGGTATTGCAGCATTGGGTCTTGCCGCTGAATCGATCGAAACTGCCGAAGCGAACAACGGGAAATCTTAGGAAATTGGTTTAATGACGGTGAACAGAATGAAAGAGGTCAAACATTTCATCAATGGAGAATTTGTCGGATCCGCTTCGGGCAAGCTGTTCGACAATATCAACCCGGCGACGGGACAGAAGATCGGTATCGTGCACGAGGCCGGGGCGCCGGAGGTGGATGCGGCGGTCAATGCGGCACGGATGGCGCTGCAGGGTGAGTGGGGCCGCATGCCGTTGGCAGAGCGGGCCAATCTCCTGCATAAACTGGCCGATGGCATTACCGACCGATTCGATGAGTTCCTCGAGGCGGAGTGTCTCGATACGGGCAAACCGCAAAAGCTAGCCTGCCATATCGATATCCCCCGCGGGGCCGCCAACTTCAAGATCTTTGCCGATGTGGTGAAGAACGTGCCCACAGAGAGTTTCATGCTGGATACGCCGGACGGGCAGGGCGCGCTCAACTATTCACTGCGCAAGCCCAAAGGTGTGATCGCAGTGATAAGCCCATGGAATCTGCCTCTGCTGCTGATGACCTGGAAGGTCGGTCCTGCGCTCGCCTGCGGCAACGCAGTGGTGGTTAAACCCTCCGAAGAGACCCCCTTCACCACAGCCCTGTTGGGTGAGGTGATGAACCAGGTGGGAATCCCCAAGGGGGTGTATAACGTGATACACGGTTTTGGTCCCAACTCGGCAGGTGAGTTCCTGACCCGTCATAAAGGGGTCGACGGTATCACTTTCACCGGCGAAACAGATACCGGTGCGGCCATCATGAAGGCGGCCGCCGATGATATCACCGATATCTCCTTCGAACTCGGCGGTAAGAACCCGGCACTGGTTTTCGCAGACTGCGATATGGACAAGGCGATCGAGGGCACCCTGCGTTCCGCCTTCGCCAACTGCGGTCAGGTCTGTCTCGGAACGGAAAGGATCTACGTGGAACGTACGATCTACGATGAGTTTGTGGATCGTCTGAAGACCGGCGCCGAAACCCTGAAGCTGGGGCAGTGGGATGATCCCGAGACCGACATGGGACCCCTGATCAGCCACCAGCATCGAGACAAGGTGCTCTCCTACTACCGCAAAGCGGAAGAGGAGGGGGCCACTGTCGTCACCGGCGGCAGCACCCCCAACATGCCGGAGGTTCTGGCAGGCGGCGCCTGGGTGCAACCCACCATCTGGACCGATCTGCAGGACGATGCCTCGTGTATCAGGGAAGAGATCTTCGGTCCCTGCTGCCATATCCGCCCCTTCGACAGCGAAGAGGAGGCGATCGCCCTGGCCAACGACACCGATTACGGCCTGGCCACCGCGATCTGGACCGAGAACAGCGCACGCGCCCATCGGGTCGCGGCCCGGGTGGATGCGGGCATCGCCTGGGTCAACTCCTGGTTCCTGCGTGACCTGCGCACCCCCTTCGGCGGCGCCAAGCAGTCGGGTATCGGCCGCGAGGGAGGGGTGCACTCCCTCGAGTTCTACACCGAACTCAAGAACGTCTGTATCAAGCTTTGAGGAGTCATCGATGCTGAACGAACAACGCATCCACGAGCTGGGGGACGAACTCTTCGATGCCCTCAGCCAGCGCCGCATGATCGATCCGCTGACGGAACGGGAAACGGATATTACCATCGAGGACGCCTACCACGTCTCACTGTGCATGGTGAACCGGCGGGTCGAGAACGGAGAATCGATCATCGGCAAGAAGATTGGCGTCACCTCCAAGGCGGTGCAGAACATGCTCAACGTGCATCAGCCCGATTTCGGCTACCTCACCGACCGCATGGTCTACGGCAATGGCGACGCGATGCCGATCAGCAAAGCGCTGATCCAACCGCGGGCCGAGGGCGAGATCGCCTTCATGCTGAAGCGCGACCTGATCGGTCCGGGTGTCAGCAACGCCGATGTGTTGCGCGCCACCGAGGCGGTGATCCCCTGCTTCGAAATCGTCGACTCCCGCATCCGCGACTGGCGGATCAAAATTCAGGATACGGTGGCGGATAACGCCTCCTGCGGACTATTCGTGCTGGGCGACAAGGCGGTCGATCCGCGCAAGGTCGATCTGGCCACCGCCGGCATGGTGGTGGAAAAGAACGGCGAACTGCTCTCCACCGGCGCCGGTGCCGCCGCACTGGGATCGCCGGTCAACTGCGTCGCCTGGCTGGCCAACACCCTGGGCAGCTTCGGCATCCCCCTGAAGGCGGGTGAGGTGATCCTCTCCGGCTCCCTGGTTCCCCTGGAGCCGGTGGTGGCGGGGGACTTCATGCGGGTGGAGATCGGCGGTATCGGCTCTGCCTCGGTCCGCTTCACCTGATCCAACAGAGGAGTTTCGCCATGAGCCGACTCAGTCCTTTACCCACCGACCAGCACGCCGAGCTGGCGGAGCGCTTCGCCTTCTTTGAGAAGACCCTGGGCTTCGTACCCAACAGCCTGCTCACCATGCAGCGCAAACCGAAGCTGGTGGACGCCTTCATCCAGTTCAGCGCCGCCGTCTACGACCCGGACGGGGAGGTCGATCTCGGCTTCAAGCGACTGGTGGCCCATGTGGCCAGCAGCGCCGCCGGCTGCCAGTACTGTAAGGCGCATACGGCGGTGAGCGCCAAGCGTCACGGTATCCCGGTAGAGAAACTCGAGGATATCTGGAACTACCGCAACAGCGAACACTACTCGGAAGCGGAACGGGTCGCCCTCGACTTCGCCCTGGCGGCGGCTTCCCAGCCCAACGACGTCACCGATCAGCTGTTCGATGCGCTGCGCCGGTACTGGAGCGAGGAGGCGGTGGTGGAGATGTTGTCGGTGATCGGCCTGTTCGGTTTCTTCAATCGCTGGAACGACAGCCTGGCCACGCCGCTGGAGGCGGAGCCGTTGCAGACGGCGCAGACCCATCTGACCCAAGGCGGCTGGCAGGCCGGCAAACATATGAGCTAGGGCGGATCAACCGACAGCCCTGTTAAATCGACGAGGATAGGAGCAATGAACAAAATCAACGCAGCCCTGATCGGTTCCGGCAACATCGGCACCGATCTGCTCTACAAGGCACTGCGCAGCGACTGGATCAATCCGGTCTGGATGGTCGGTATCGATCCTGATTCCGAGGGCCTGGCACGGGCCCGCAAGCTGGGTCTGAAGACCACCCATGAGGGGGTCGATGGACTGGTGCCCCATATGCGAAAGGACGATATCCAGATCTGTTTCGACGCCACTTCCGCCTATGTGCACGGCGAGAACAACCGCAAGGTGCAGCAGCAGGGCTCCATCATGATCGATCTGACGCCCGCCGCCGTCGGCCCCTTCTGCGTGCCGCCGGTCAATCTCAAGGACCATGTCGGCAAGCGTGAGCTGAACGTCAATATGGTCACCTGCGGCGGTCAGGCGACCATTCCCATGGTGGCTGCGGTCAGCCGAGTGCAGCCGGTGGCCTATGGCGAGATCGTCGCCACCGTCTCCTCCAAATCCGCCGGCCCCGGCACGCGTAAGAATATCGACGAGTTCACCCAGACCACCGCCGGCGCGGTGGAGAAGGTGGGCGGCGCCAAGAAGGGCAAGGCGATCATCATCCTCAACCCGGCGGAACCGCCTCTGATGATGCGCGATACGGTCCACTGCATCACCGAGGAGGAGCCGGATCAACAGGCGATCACCGAATCGATCGAGGCGATGATCGCAGAGGTGCAGAAGTATGTCCCTGGCTACCGCCTGAAGAATGGCCCGGTCTTCGACGGCAATCGCGTCTCCGTGTTCATGGAAGTGGAGGGGCTGGGCGACTACCTGCCCAAGTATGCCGGCAACCTGGACATCATGACCGCCGCCGGTCTGCGTACCGCGGAGATGTTCGCGGAAGAGATTCTCAACGGTAGCCTGGTACTGGCACCTGAAAAGGCAACCGCCTGAGGGCAAGAACGATGAACCTGAACGGAAAGAAAATCACCATCCACGACATGAGCCTGCGTGACGGCATGCACGCCAAGCGCCACCAGATCAGCCTGGATCAGATGGTCGCCGTCGCCTCCGCCCTCGACGCGTCCGGTGTACCGATGATCGAGGTCACCCACGGCGACGGTCTGGCCGGCGCTTCGGTCAACTACGGCTTCCCGGCCCATACTGACGAGGAGTACCTGCGTGCGGTGCGGCCCCATGTGAAAAGCGCCAAGATCTCCGCGCTGCTGCTGCCGGGTATCGGTACCGTACCGGAGCTGGAGATGGCCGCCGACTGCGGTGTCGATACCATCCGCGTGGCCACCCACTGCACCGAGGCGGATGTCTCTGAACAGCATATCAAGAAGTCATGCGAGCTTGGGCTCGATACCGTCGGCTTTCTCATGATGGCCCACATGGTCGGTCCCGGGAAGCTGGTCGAACAGGCCAAACTGATGGAGGGCTACGGCGCCAACTGCATCTATATCACCGACTCCGCCGGGTACATGTTGCCGGAGGATGTGAGCGAACGGCTGGGTGCCGTGCGCGACGCCCTGCAGCCGGAGACCGAGCTGGGTTTTCACGGCCACCACAACCTCTCCCTTGGGGTGATCAACTCCCTGGTTGCGGTGGAGGCGGGCGCCACCCGTATCGACGGTTCCGCCGCGGGGATGGGTGCCGGCGCAGGTAACACACCTCTGGAAGTCTTTGTCGCCGTGGCCGAGCGCATGGGGGTGAAGACCGGCGTCGATCTGTTCAAGCTGATGGATGTGGCGGAGGATCTGGTCGTACCGATGCTGGACCGCCCCATCCGGGTCGACCGGGATGCCCTGACCCTGGGCTACGCCGGGGTCTACTCTTCCTTCCTGCTGTTCGCCAAGCGGGCCCAGGAGCGCTACGGCGTCTCCTCCCGTGACGTGCTGGTGGAGCTGGGCAGGCGCGGCATGATCGGCGGTCAGGAGGACATGATCGAGGATGTGGCCATGGAGATGGCCAAGGCGCAGGGAGCGAACTGATGGGTACATTGACGCAGGCACAGGTCGCAGAGCTGGCGGATTATCTTGAAACCAGCGAGCTGGAAGCGAAAGACGCCACCAAGATCACCGACCGCTTTCCGGAGATGGATTTCGAGGATGCCTACGACATCCAGTTCGAGATTCGCCGGCGCAAGGAGGAGAGAGGCAACAAGATTATCGGTCTCAAGGTAGGACTCACCTCCCGCGCCAAGATGAAGCAGATGGGGGTGGAGACGCCTGTCTACGGCTTCCTCGCCGACTACTTCGACCGTCCCGACGGCGGTGAGATCGAAACCGATCAGCTGATCCACCCCAAGGTGGAGGCGGAACTCGCCTTCGTCACCAAGGCCCCACTGCGCGGACCCGGCTGCCATATCGGCAACGTGCTGGCGGCAACCGACTATGTCATCCCGGCGGTGGAGGTCATCGACTCCCGCTACGAAAACTTCCGCTTCGACCTGATCAGCGTAATCGCCGACAACGCCTCCTCCTCCCGCTTTGTGCTGGGGGGGCAGATGGCCGATCCGGCGGATGTGGATATGCGCACCCTCGGCGTGGTGATGGAGAAGAATGGTCGGGTGGTCGAGCTGGGCGCCGGCGCCGCCGTGCTGGGCCACCCGGCCGCCAGTGTGGCACTGCTGGCCAATATGCTGGGCGAGCGAGGCGAGGAGATCCCCGCCGGTACCCTGATCCTCACCGGCGGGATCACCGCCGCGGTGGCGATGGAGAAGGGGGATTGCCTCAACGTACGCTATCAGGGGTTGGGCAGCGTGGGTATGCGGTTTGTGTGAGGGGATTGAGAGGAGAGGATGAAAAGATGAACAACGATCACCGATTGCTACCTGGCGGACCAGGGCGAGCTTTCGCATGGCTGGCGCTGGGTCTCCTGATCAGCGCCTGTGAGGCCCCCCTCGATCTGACCCTGGTTGAACGGGAGATCGAGAAGCCGATCTACCGTTTCGATCAATTGAAAGCGGCCGCTTCCAACCATCGCCGGATCATTGCGGTGGGGGATTACGGTACGGTACTCACCAGCCTGGATAAGGGTGAGAGCTGGCAGCGTACTCAATTACCCACGAAGTCGTCGCTGATCTCCGTAGCCAGTTGCGAAGACGGCAGTTTCGCAGCCATCGATACGGTACGTAAGGTGTGGCTTTCCGATGCCCAGGGTAGTGACTGGCGGGCGCAGCAACTGGAAACCATGGAGAGCCCGATGGCGATCAATTGTGATCCACGGGGACGGTTCTGGATTGCCGCCAGTTTCAGTACCCTGATCCACAGTGACGAGAGCCAGGGAAACTGGCGGGAGATATCGCAACAGGAGGATATGCAGTTCACCTCTATCCAATGGCTCGACAAGGACCATGCCGTGGTCGCCGGTGAGTTCGGATCACTCTACTTCACCGAGGACGGGGGGGAGAGTTGGGAGCGTGGCAATGATATCCCCAACGAGTTCTATCCCATGGCGGCCTGGTTCCGCACGCTGGACGAGGGGTGGGTCGCCGGGCTCAGCGGCACCATACTGCATACAGAAGACCGGGGCGAAACCTGGCATCGTCAAAAGTCGGTCAGCAGCGCCCCCATCTATAACCTGATTCCCCAGGGCGACCGGCTCTATGCCACCGGCGACAACGGTACCCTACTACAGTTGATTGGCGACGGCTGGGAGCAGGTGCCCGAGGCCCCGCGCCTCTTCTCCTATCTCATCACTGCCATACCCCAGGGCGAAGAGCGGCTGCTGGTAATGGGGGGGCGCGGGATTATCAGTCCGATAGACACATCATCCGGGGGAGACATCCAATGACCATGCACGCCTTCTCCCACTGGCTGAAAAACATCGATAATCTGGTGTTCCGCTATCCCAAGGTCTTTCTTGCGGTTATCGCTGCGCTGACCCTCTTTTTCGCCATCCAGGTTCCCAGGGTACAGATGTACTCGGATTTTGCCGACCTGTTGCCCCAGGAGCACGAATACATCAAGTTGCACAACTCCATCCGCGATACCTTCGGCGGTGCCAACAATGTGGTGATGGCGGTGGTGGTGGACGAGGGTGATATCTTCAGCCGGGAGACCCTGGCCCGCATCCATCGCATTACCCAGGCGGTGGATAACGTCAGCGGTGTCAACCACAATCTGCTGGCCAGTCTGACCCACCGTACCTCACGCAAGGTATGGCTGACCGAAACAGGAGACGTCAACTCCCAGCCCTACTACGATCCGCTAAAGGATAGCTGGACGGGTGAGGAGCTCAACAGACTGCGCGACGATGTGATGAGCAATCCCCGGGTCTTCGGTCTGCTGGTCTCCCCCGATCTCAAGGCGGCGCTGATCAAGGCCCAGTTTAACGAGGGGCAGTTGAACTATGGTGATATATTCAGTCAGCTGCAGCAGATCCGGGAAGCGGAGAAGGCGGCCGGTGTGGAGATCTACGCCACAGGCCAGCCCATGCTTTGGGGCTGGGTCTACAGCTATCTGGATCAGCTGTTTCTGATCTTCACCACCACGGTGGGGATTATGCTCTTCCTGCTGATTATCTACTTCCGTCGGGCCTATGGCATTTTGCTGCCCATGTTCGGCATCACCATCTCGGCGATCTGGGGCCTCGGTATCCTTTCTTTGCTCGACTACAATCTGGATCCGCTGACCCTGGTGATTCCATTCCTCATATCCGCCAGGGCCATGTCCCATGCCATCCAATTGGTGCAGCGCTTCTATGGCGAGTTGGAGGAGGTGGACGATTCACGCGAGGCGGCCCACCGGACCTTCGACTCCCTCTTTCGTCCCGGCAGCCTGGGTATCGTGTCGGATGCCATCGGCCTGTTGCTGATTGCTTTGGGTTCCGTGCCGATCAATGTGAAGCTGGGGATCTACGCCTCCCTATGGGCGATCTGCGTGGTCTTCACTGTTCTGATCGCTGTACCTTTGATGCTCTCCCTGCTGCCGAAACCGAAACCGGCGGCCAAAAGGCCCGCAGCGGAGGATGCGCTGTTCGGCAGAGTAGCGGCGCTGGTTGCCAACAAACAGGGTGGTTTGATCGTGCTGGGTACCGCCGGTGTGATACTGCTGCTGGGTGCCCAGCTCAGCAGCCGGGTGCAGATCGGTGAGTCGGAGCCCGGCTCACCCATTCTCTACCTGGATCACGACTACAACGTCTCGTCCAAGGTGATCAACGAGCGCTTTCCCGGTTCGGAAGAGCTCTACATCGTGGCCAGGACCGACGAGAAGGGCGGAATGAAGCGCCCGGATGTGCTGCAGGCCATCGAGGCATTCCAGAACCATATGCTGCTCGATCCGGAATTGGGTGGTGCCAAGGCGGTCCCCGATCTGGTGAAACAGGTCAACCGGATCTTCCACTCCGACGATCCCCGTTGGGCCATCATCCCCGATACCGAGGCCTATGTGGGCGGTCTGATGTTCGCCTATATGGCCTCCAGTCCGGTGCCCGGCGCACTCAAGGAGTTTGTCGATACCGATGACCAGGTGGCCAATATCGTCTTCTTCTACAAGGATCATCAGGCCAAAACGATTCGTCGGGCGATCCATCGCGCCAAAGAGTGGATCAACGAGCCTGCGAATCAGGTGGAGGGTCTGCATATCGAACTCGCCGGTGGATTGGTGGGGGTGACCGCCGCCATGAACGAGTCGGCCTATGAGAGCAATATGCTGATCATTCCCCTGGTGCTGGCCTTGATCTTCGTCTTTGTCACCTGGTTCTACATGTCCCTGCATGCGGGATTCATCATGTTCCTGGCGATGATGTTCTGTACCGTCTCCACCTACGCCTATATGGGACTGGCGGCCATCGGCATCAATGTCAATACGGTGCCGATCATCGCGGTGGGCATCGGCGTCGGTATCGACTATTCCATCTACATCATGGACCGGATTCGCGAAGAGACGGCCAAGGCCTCAGGCGATCTGCAGTACGCGGTGCTGCGCGCTATCGCCACCACCGGCAAGGCGATCGGCTTTACCGCCGCCTGCCTGATCGGCGGGGTGATCATGTGGGTGTTTATCTCCGATCTTCGATTCCAGGCGGACGCGGCGCTGCTGCTGGTGGTGATGCTGATCCTCAACGCCCTGGCGGCGATGTTTATCGTCCCCTCCTGGGTGATGATATTCCGCCCGAGCTTCATCGGCAGCGCCCGCTACGATGAAGACGGTGTGCTCTACGCGGAGAAGGTGATCGCGTGAGCTGGTGTGATGAGGCTGGCTGAGCCGTCAACATCTCAGCTTAAAACTTAAAACTCTTCGATCCCTCCTTAATGGCCGGCGTGCAGCTCCGGCCATTTTTTTGCCTTGAATAATTATCGATATAATTATCAATCATCATATGATAAAAGATATTATCGATATTTTTACTATATCGATAACCCCCTTCCTGGCGTCAGAATATTTTCTTTTATTTTCAGTGTCTTGAAAGTTGGCATGCCAGCTGCATAGTGAGTTCTGCACATAGTTATTTTACGTTGTCGGAGGAGGCTAGGATGTTCCTAGATAGTAATAAACAACAACCGGGAAGGATGCATCCGGTCATAGTCGCAGCCCTGTTGCCTGCCGTCATCACTGCTTGTTTAGGTAGTGGTCAGGCGGCGGCCTACACCTCTGAGGATGGCACGCTGCAGGTCAACGGATTTGTCGAAAACGCCACCTATGCGCGCCGCCATGTCGGCCTCAGCAAGATGCGCAATACGGTTCAGATTGAAGGCTCCAAAGACTACGGCGCCAAAGGCTCATTTTCCAATGTCAGTTTTGTCGGCACATTTCGCGCGACCTACGATGCGGTCTACGACCTCAATGACGATCAGTTCGGCAGTGAGGCCGGGGGGGACATCGGGCTGGAATCGATTGGTGGTGCAGGCACCACGCCTTGGGGCGCCTCAGATGTTTCGACCGGCGTTTTGGGTTTCGGTTTCGATACCGGTGAGAATCCTAACGAAGGTTTGGATAATCTTGGCAATGCGCTGCACGATACAGAGGGCGGGGTCGGCATGGGGGTACCGGTACGCCCCTGTGACGTGGATTCACGAGGCTGTATCAAAGATTATCTCGACTTCGATGAGAGTGATCTCAAGTATCCCGAATTCAACGATCGGCTCGATTTCCTGCGTGAGGCCTACATCGATGCCACCATGCCGACCGAGAGTGGCGCCACCTGGAACTTCCGGCTCGGTCGGCAGCAGGTGGTTTGGGGCCGCACCGATCTGTTTCGTGTGCTCGATGTAATCAATCCCGTCGACTATTCGCGGCATAACATCTACGATGAGCTGGAGGATATCCGCATACCCATGTGGATGGCCACCGGCGAGTACCGGATGGGCGCCACCGAGCGGTTCGATGATCTGAACCTGCAGTTTGTCTGGAACTTCGACGAATTCCGTCCCAGCAACCTCGGACAGGGTGGTACACCCTACGCGATTCTCGATGCGGGCAGTTTCTTCCGCGCCATGAAGAACTGCTGGGACAATGGCTGTTCGGTGGCGAATTTTGCCGGCGGCGCCCTGTCCACCGATTTCCCGGCCCATGTGATCGGTATCCGGGATGTGCATCTGCCGGATTGGTCGCTCAGCAATTCCCAATTCGGTGTCAAACTGGAGGGTGACTATCAGGGTCTGGGATTCTCCCTCAACGCCCTGACCTATCGTTCGCAACTACCCTCTCTGCGCGGTGTGGTGGATACGGCGGATAACCCCTTTACAACCGATATCGAGTCACAGAGCTATGACTATCTGATCGCCTTCGATATGCACTTCCCGCGGGTCAACCTTCTCGGTGGCTCCCTGGACTTCTACGTGGATGATATCAAGTCGGTCTTCCGCGTCGAGGCGGCTTATACACAGGGCGAAGAGTTTGCCAATACCCTGCGCCCGGAACTCTATTCCGAGTCTGATGTATTTCGCTATGTCGTCGGTTGGGACCGCCCCACCTTCATCCCCTTTCTTAATGAGCGTCGTGCATTCCTGCTCTCCGCGCAGCTGTTCGGTGAATACCTGGTCGATCACGAGCGGGAGACGATCAACGGTATCGAAGCGGGCATCCCCAACTGGGAAATCAACCATATAGGCACCTTGCTGATAAAGGGCTGGTACAAGAACGACCGGGTCAGCCCGCAAGTCATCATGGCGCATGACTTCAAGGCCCATGCCAGTGTCATCGCACCCTCTGTCGATTGGCTGATCAGCGACAATCTCCGTCTTACCGTCGGCGCCAATGTAAAGGTGGGTGATGGCGCCCAGGAGTTCGATGATTGCCGGGCCTGTAATCCCTTTCCACCGTTTACCGGAGCAGGCGCTCCGGGTGACCTTGCCCTGCGTAACCTGGCGGGTTTCGAACCGCTCGGCCGTTTCCGTTCCGGGCCTATCGGTATGGCCCAGGCCGAGGATGAGTTCCAGGTCACCTTGCGTTATCGCTTCTAAGTTTTTCAATGGAGATTCAAACAATGCGTTTGCTTAACACTATGCTGGCGGCTGGAGTGATACTCGCCGCCACACTGCCTGTCCAGGCTGCAATCAATGAAGATGTGGAGAAGAGTTTCTATCCCTACAAAACCGGTGTGCCGAGCTTCGAGGGATTGAGCGCGGGCCTGGTGATCGATCAGTCGAACGTGGATAAATTCAAGGATGTCCTCGATCCTGCAATGCATGAGTTCATCAGTCAGGGTTGGACAAAAATTACCGTGGGTGAGACCACCTCGTTCGACCTGCATCCCAACTATGTTCAGGCGACCAGAGATGGATTGGGTAAGGTAAAGCTCGGCGAGAAATCGGGTGAGATAGAAGGTTTCATCGCCGGCCGGCCTTTTCCAGAAGAGCCGTCGATGGATGATCCGCGGGCGGGTGAGAAACTGGCCTGGAACTACAAGTATGGCTACAACTGGGGTGACAACGCGGCGATCTATCCCTTCTACTGGAAGTACAAGGACATGAATTCAGGGAAACTGGAGAGAACGATCAAGTTCAATTTTCATTTCCTCAACTATATGCACCGGGTCAACCAGGAGCCGCTACCCGAGATCTCTCCGAATCCGTCCAAGCTGTTTCGTGCAATCTACGTACAGGCGTTGGAACCCTTTGACGTCAAGAATACCCAGCTGTTGATCCACCGCTACGAGAACGATCTGAAGCGCGACAGTGCCTGGCTCTATCTCGGTTTCCAGCGCCGTGTCCGTCGTCTGGCTTCAGGCCAGGTGACCGATGCCTTTCTCGGTTCCGACGTCATGATCGAGGACTTCGAAGGTTACAACGGGCGTATCAACGACATGGAGTGGAACTTCAAGGGTGCCAAAAACATCCTGGTGCCCTTCTACAGCCACAACGACCTGAAACTTTCCGAAGAGCATAAGGAGTCGGACGGTTACCAGTTCGTGGAGATGGGCGACAAGGGTAACTGCTTTCCTCAGATAACCTGGCAGTTGCGCAAGGTCTACGAATTGGAGAACAAACCGAAGGATTCGAACCATCCGATCAGCAAGCGCGTGCACTATATCGATGCCCAGACCTTCACCATTCCCCGTACCCTGACCTATGACCGCAAGGGGGATCTGTGGAAGAGTTGGCAGATCGGTCAGGCGCACCCGGATCATCATCTGCCGAAAAACAAGGGAACCGGTGTGGCGATCGACGACTCCTTCACCATGATTGATGTGCAGGCCATGCACTGCACAACGGGTCAGTTCAAGGGGCAAGTCGATCCCGCATTGAATCCCACCAACAAATTTACCGTACAGAACCTTAGAGCTTCCGGTCGTTGATACCGTGCCTTGCCTGGCGCATCGGCGCCGGGCATTTTTTACCGCTGACTGAGAGCGTGCAGCATGAACCCCGATTCAGCCGACATCTATCTCTATTTCAACTTCCGCAGTCCCTATTGCTATCTGGCAAGTAAAACCATGTGGCGGATATTCGACGAGTACCGTACAAATCTCATCTGGCGCCCATTGGGTGGCTGGGATGGGCGTTCGCCACCGGATGTGGCGGTCAAGAAGCTTCCCATTGCCCGCCAGGATATGGCGCGCTTCGCGCGACGTCTGGGTATCCCGGTCAACCCCCCGCCGAAAACCACCGATCCTACCCTGGCAGGTGCGGGATCACTGTTGGCGGAGGAGAAGGGATTGCTGCGTCCTTATATTGTCGAGGTGATGCGTAAGGAGTGGGCCGAGGGTCAGGATATCGGAGTGCTCGATGTGTTACTCGATGTGGGTAGCGAAATCGGCCTGGACAGGGAGGCGTTGGCCGAAGCGGCTCAGGATCCTGCCCGACAGGCTGTTTTGACGCATAACTGGGAGGAGGCTGAGGAGAAGGGGGCTATTGGGGTGCCCACATTCATTTGTGAAGATGAGATATTCTGGGGGCAGGATCGCATCGATTTTGTCCTGGAATACCTGCGGGAGAGGAGACTGTCCTGTCTATGAACAGGGAGGTCAGACTCTACGACAAACCTGAATGCCCCTTCTGCTGGCGTGTACGCATGGCGCTGCAACGTTGCAATGTGGACTATCAGCATTATCGATATGACGACCCTGAGCATCTGCAAAAGTGGCAGCGATTATCACCCGGAAACACCGTGCCGGTGCTCATGATAGATGAAATCGTCATCACCGAGTCTGCAGTCATGCTTGAATACCTCAATGACAGATATGGTAATCTGCTGCCTGCTTCGGCAAGGGAACGTGCCTTGGCACGGGGACTTGCCCACTATGCCGATGCACAGGTGGGGGAGGCGGTACGCAATCTGGTATTCGAGCGTCGGCAGCGTGAACCGAAAGAGTGGGATCAGGAGGTCATAGCCAGTGCTATGGAAGCCTGGCACCAGGCTCTGCCAAGGTTGGAGAGGGCTTTGGCGGAGACAGACTATTTCGTACCCGCTGCCGGTATACCCGATTATGTTCTGGCAAGTCGTTTCGGTCTCGCCATGGCATATGGCATGCCGCCGCCGCAGACACCACTGCTTGGCGACTGGTTCGCCAGGATGGCCGATCGCAGCGAGTTCCTGGATAGCGCACCCGGCGTGGTGAGAGATGCGCTACGCCGGGGTTGGCAGGTTTTCGATTAGGGGGTGCCTCTGATGGAAAAAAGCGTGGATCCGCCTGTGACCGTGCTGGTCACACGGCGACCCAAGCCGGGCAAGGAGCGGGCGTTCGAGGACTATCTTGCCGGTATTACCCAGGCTGCCTTGCAGCACCAGGGACACATGGGCACGAATATCTTTCGTCCTTCAAAACCGGGCGGGAATTACCGCATCATCTTCAAGTTCGATCGTCGCAGTAATCTTGAGCGCTGGGAGGGCTCCGCTGAACGTGCTGAGTGGCGCGCCATTGCGGAACAGGTCAGCGAGCCCAGGCAGGTTGAAACCATTTCCGGGCTCGAGGCCTGGTTCACCCTGCCGGCCTGCGCGATAAATGTACATCCGCCCAAATACAAAATGGCCCTGGTGGTGTGGATGGGTGTGTTCAGCCTGGTGACCCTGCTGAGCAGCCTGCTCGGTCCGTTGATGTCAGCCTGGCCCAGGCTGTTGCAGACAATCGTCCTGACCGCACTGGTGGTTGTCTGTCTGACCTATGCTGTGATGCCGCTCTTGACCCGGCTTTTCTCAGGCTGGCTCTATGCAAGCAAGGATCAGAAATGATCCTCTGCCACACCCAGGCCGCCCGGGGCTTCCACGCCCTCGGTGTCGGAGAGGCGTATCTTCAGCGACAGATTGTTGCGTGAATCCGCATGGGAGAGCGCCTCTTCCATAGATATCTTGCCCTCTTTGTAGAGCTTGTAGAGGGATTGATCGAAGGTCTGCATGCCGCGTTCGGTGCCTTGTTCCATGACCTCTTTGATGGTGTGAATATCCCCTTTCTGAATCAGTTCGGAGATGTAGGTCGATAACAGCATGATCTCGACCGCGGGGATGCGTTGACCGTTGATACCCTTTACCAGGCGTTGGGATATGACTGCCCGAAGATTGAGAGAGAGGTCCATATACAGCTGGTGATGGGCGCTGTCTGGAAAGAAGTTGATGATGCGATCGAGTGCCTGGTTTGAGTTGTTGGCGTGCAGCGTCGAGAGCGCAAGGTGGCCTGTTTCAGCATAGGCGATGGCGTGCTGCATGGTGCTCATTTCCCGGATCTCACCGATCTGAATCACATCAGGGGCCTCACGCATGGCATTTTTCAGGGCGTTTTCGTATGAGAGCGTGTCGAGTCCGACCTCACGCTGATCGACCACCGACTTTTTGTGGGTGTAGAGATATTCGATAGGGTCCTCAATGGTCAATATATGTCCGGCTATGCTTTGATTGCGGTGTTCGATCATCGAGGCGAGGGTTGTCGACTTGCCTGAGCCTGTCGCGCCGACGACCAGGATCAGGCCGCGGGGTTCCATGATCAGGTCCTTCAGAATAATCGGCAGGTTGAGCTTCTCTACTGGGGGGATCACGCCCTTGATATAGCGGATGACCATCGCTGAATCACCCCGTTGTTTGTAGACATTGACGCGGAAGCGCCCAAGGTTGTTGACGGAAATCGCCAGATTGCACTCGTAAGTGGCTTCGTACTCCTTGATCTGATCATCGCTCATGATGCCGTAAGCGAGTTTCCTGACCTGCCCGCTTTGCATTGGGGAAGACCCTATCGGACGAGTTTCACCTTCGGTTTTCAGGTGGGGGGCGGCACCGGTGCTGAAAAAGAGATCTGAGCCGTTTTTTTGCACCATCAGCTTGAGATAGGGCACGATATCCATTAACTGTTTCCTCGAATCGTTCTTGAAATTCAGTCCGTCGGCGGACGATTAATAATTATGTTCAGCCTTCTCTATCGGCAGGCGGGCCGAAGAATGTAGTCCAGGCGCTAAAATTTACAAAAAAATGGTGTTGTAGTGCTTGCCTGGTGGAACAGAGGTGGTTACCAGGCATGTGAAAGGGCGGTGAAGTACCAAATGCGGGGTACGCAGGGGTGGGATTGTACCAGCTACGCCCTGGCCGCCATGATAGGCGGAAGCGCTTTTGTCAGGGCCTGTCTTTCGGCCATGAATCCACCGCTGATGACGAAACCCAACAGATTTCCGGATTGATCGCGGTAGAGGCAGCGGGTGCCCTCCCTATTCTCATCGCAGAGCCAGCTACCCTGTACCTTGCGATCGGGTGGTGCGACGGCAATCGGGTGGAGTGGGGTCTTGATTATTACCGGCATGGCGGGATAGACCACCTCGGTCGGATCTCCGGTAAGTGTTTTGGCCAGAGCCCGAGCCCCGTGCATGATCGGCATCACATAGGGCAGGTTATAGCCGGAGACCTCGGCACAGTCACCCAGGGCGTAGATCTTCTCGTCGCTGGTCTGCAGCATACGGTTGGCGACCACGCCTCGGGCGACTTCCAATCCGCAGGCTTCCGCCAGCCCTGTGTCCGGATAGAGGCCCACTGCTGACAGGACCAGGTCACAGCTGACACTCGTGGCATCGGTCAGGATCAGGCGGTATCCCGCTCCATCCTGTTCCATGATGCTGGCGGTCTGTTGCAGGCGCCACTCCGCCCCGGCTTGCTGCATGCTGTGTTGCAATGCCTTCGCGGTAAGCGCAGGCAGAAGGCCGCTGATCGGATAGGGGTCCGGGCCGATCAGGGTGACGCGGTAGCCGGAGAGCAGAAGATCGTTGGCGAATTCACATCCGATCAAGCCGGGACCGATGATAGCGATATGGGCGGGTGGAGGGGGGAGTCGCCGGCGGAAACCGGCATAGTCATACAGGCTGTTGATGGTTATGCGTTGTTCGATGGCGTCGCCGCGCATCGCGGGGATTATGGGATGTGCGCCCAATGCCAGTATCAGATTGTCGTATTGCCGCTCGCCGGCATCGGTGATTACTCGCCTTGCTTGGCGATCTATCCGAGTGACACGGCAATCTGTCTCGATACTCAGGCCATGTGTATCGGCCATCTCCCGTGCGCTGGCATTGACCAGCGCCTCGGCCTGCTTGCCGTTTTGCAGGCCGGTCGAGAGCATCGGTTTTGAGTAGAAATCACCCGCGTCGGCGGTGACCATATGCAGTGGAAGCCCCTGGTCATGCACCCTGATCTCCCGTGCCAGGGTATATCCGGCAAGGCCCGAACCCAGTATCAGTACTCTGTCCATGGTTTTTATTATGCTTTCACGCCGGTTGAACCGGCTTACTTACGGCAGTTGCCGCGACATCAAGTATGATGGATCGGACTGGGACTAGGCGACCATTTCCACCATTTCGAAATCAGACTTGCTGACACCGCATTCCGGACACTCCCACTCCTCCGGGATATCCGCCCACCGGGTGCCGGCAGCAATGCCCTCCTCGGGAAGGCCTTCTGCCTCATCATAGACAAATCCGCAAACTATACATTGATACTTCTTCATCTCATTCCCCGGTCAATTACTGAGTCGTCGTAATGGTTTTTCACAAAGATAGCGTCTGTCCAGAGAAGACTCCACCCTGTAAAGATTGGGGAAAGGGATTGCGTGGATTGGTTATGCCGGCGGCCCTAATCTTCGTATTCCGAGGCGCGCCGTGCGTCGCCGAAGACCTTTTCCACCGGATATCGTGCCTCGTTTATGGCGATTTTACGTTCGACGGCTTCAATCAGGTCAATATCGAGACGCTCGGCACAGCGGATCAGGTAGATCAGGATATCCGCCATTTCCAGCGTCACTTCATCGTGCTTTTCCTGAGTCAGATTCATGCTCTGTTCCGGTGTCAGCCATTGGAAATGCTCCACCAACTCCGCACACTCGGCGATCATCGCCATGGTGAGATTCTTCGGATTGTGGAACTGCTCCCAGTTACGGGTTTGGGCAAAGGCCTTTAAACGGCTATTCAGATCATCCAGGCTATCTTTAGGCATTGTCAGGTATCTTTGAAATGAGTGTACGGACATTTAATACCACATGCCGTTGCGGTGCCAGCGTGGGCGGTAGGGGTTGTGAGCGAGAAGATGTCGTATATCGCTGGCGGATAAAACCTCATCTGAAGTCGTGCTGCCCTGATGGGTAAGTGCCATCAATCGCGCTACCCGATCGTCGGTCGGTGGGTGGGTACGCAGGAGAGACGGATCGGGAATACGCGGGCCGGGATGAAGCAGGCGCTCCAGCAGGCGGTGCCGGGGGGGCTCGAGCTTGTTCAGGGCGGAGGCCAGCCCCAGGGGATCTCCGGTCAGCTTTACCGCACCCAGGTCCGCCTCGTATTCACGGCTGCGTGACAGGGCGAGTTGCGCCAGGGCACTCAATGTGGGGGCAACCAGCAGTAACAGAATGGGGATCCAAGGCAGGGTAGTCTGGCCGAACAGCATCAACGGCAGATTGATCAGCAGCAACAGTTGTCCGATCATGGAGAGAAAACCGGTGACACGGCTGGTGAGATCGGCAAATGCCATCAGTCGTGTATCCTGGTTCACCACATGCACCAACTCATGCGCCAGCACACCCGCCATCTCCCGCCATGCCATGCGGCGCAGCAAGCCATCCGAAACGGCGATGGCGGCATTGTGGCGATCGCCTGTGGTGAATGCGTTCATGACATCGGACGGTAGATAATAGAGTTGCGGAATCTGCTCCAGCCCGGCACGCCGGGTCAGCTGTGCCATAAGACGGTAGAGATCCGGGGCCTCATTGGGGGTAAGCCGGCGTGCGCGAAAGAGACGCATTGCCCACTCGGGGGAGGCAACCGGATTGATCGGATACGAAATCAGGATCACCAAGGCTGTTGCAACAGCCAGCGGGAGGCCGCCGAGAAACCAGGCGAGCCAGGCGCAAAGACCACCCAGACTGATGATCAGTAACAGGGATTGCAGTGTATTTTTGACCTTGTGCTGCAGATAGGTGGTCTGTTCCATGAGTGTGTTCCCGAATCGCGGGTTCAGGTTCGATAAAAACAGATAGGGCATAGCCCTGTAAATAGCGTATCACTCAGCTTGCGTTACCGTGAATTGGATAATTGAGGAGTGCGTTTGCGGAAGATGTGCGACAATCCTAGGTTCTGTTCTGTCGTTCAACCAAACTGTAAACAGGTGGAGTCGCGATGCTGGGGATTCACGGATTGCTCACTTGGTTAAGCCATCATGAATACATGATGATGCTGGTCATCCTCTTGATGAGTTTGGCAGGTACGCTGCTGTTTGTCGGCAATCTGTTCGCCATTGTGTATGCCTTCGGTCAGAATATCTGGTGGGGGGTGAGTGTTCTGTTCATCCCGCTCTTCAGCGTCGTTTACTGTATCCGTAATTGGGATAGAGCGGCTTATCCCGGAAAGATGCTTATTGCAGGACTGGCGACAACCAGTCTGACCTATGCCTCGCTTGTTATTTTAGTCCTGCTCTATCCGGTATGACGGCTGAGCATCCATGGAACCTGGTCTGCTCGGATCGCATCAGACAGCACTTAAAACGGGCAGTTATGCTAAGGGGCGGTTGATGCCGCTAAGATCCAGATGAGGGTAGCTGCCCGGCGATCAATTCAATCGTGTTTTGATCCGGATCCCGGCAAAACAGCGCCTCGCGGCCTGAGCGGCTCATCGTATAGTCAATGCCCGCTTGATCCAGCTTGGCACGCATGGCTTTGAAATCATCAACCATGAAGGCGGCATGACGGTCCCGTCCGCCATGTTCCGGACGCTCGGCAAGGGCGTCGGGATTATCCAGCTCCAGCAGATGGATCTGCAGATCACCCACCTTCAGCCAGGCCCCGGGGAAACCCAGATCGGGACGAGCCGGATCGACCTCCAAGCCCAATAGGTCCCGGTAAAAAGCCAACGAGCGCCGGGTATCGGCGATAAGCAGGCTGACATGGTGCAGTCGGATCATCATGATATCAGGTGGCAAGACGCTCTCTGGCACGGGAAATCGCACGGCGTACCTGATTGGGGGCGGTGCCGCCGATATGGTCACGCGCGGCGAGGGAACCTTCGAGGGTGAGGATATCGAATACATCCGCCTCGATTTCACTGGAGAAACGCTGCAACTCCTCCAGTTTCATCTGCGAGAGATCGCGCCCTTCGGCAACACCGAATGCAACCGCCCTGCCTACCACCTCATGGGCGTCGCGAAAGGGAATGCCCTTGCGCACCAGGTAGTCGGCCAGGTCGGTAGCGGTGGCGAATCCCTGCATGGTTGCCTGTCGCATGGCCTCCTTGCGGCAGTTGATGGCGGGGACCATATCGGCAAAAACCTTCAATGACCCCTTCAGATTGTCCACGCTGTCGAACAGGGGTTCCTTGTCTTCCTGATTGTCCTTGTTATAGGCCAGGGGCTGGCTCTTCATCAGGGTCAGCAATGCGATCAGATGACCGAAAATACGGCCGCTCTTGCCCCGAATCAGCTCAGGGACATCCGGGTTCTTCTTCTGCGGCATGATCGACGAGCCGGTGCAGAAACTGTCGGAGAGTTCGATAAAACCAAATTGTGCGGAGGACCAGATGATCAGCTCCTCGGAGAATCTCGACAGATGCATCATCAAAATACTCGCAGCGGCGCTGAATTCGATGGCGAAATCACGGTCCGAGACGGCGTCCAGAGAGTTTTCCGCCGGTCTCGAGAAGCCCAGCAGTTCGGCCGTCATGTGACGGTCGATCGGGTAGGTGGTACCGGCCAGTGCGGCGGCGCCCAGAGGCATCACATTGAGCCGCCTGTTACAGTCGGCCAGGCGCTCCCGGTCGCGCTCCAGCATCTCGAACCAGGCCATCATGTGGTGACCGAAGGATACCGGTTGTGCCGTTTGCAGGTGGGTAAAGCCTGGTAATATGGTATCAGCCTCCAGTTCGGCCTTATCCAGCAAGGCGGTTTGCAAACGGAGAATGGCGTCTCTGATCTGCTCGATTTCGTCTCGCAGCCAGAGTCGGATATCGGTGGCAACCTGATCATTGCGAGAGCGGCCAGTGTGAAGTTTTTTACCGGCATCGCCGATAGCCTCTGTGAGGGCGGATTCGACATTCATATGCACATCTTCCAGGGAGATGGACCAGGTGAAATCTCCTTCTTCAATGCGTTTGCGGATCTGTCCCAGGCCGAGCACGATGGCATCGCGTTCGGCATCGCTCAGGATGCCCTGACGGGCCAGCATGGTGGCGTGGGCGATGGAGCCTTGAATGTCATATTGGTAAAGTCGCTGGTCAAAGCCGACAGATGCGGTGAATGCCTCAACAAAGGCATCGGTCGGTTCATTGAAGCGGCCTGACCAGGGTTTCGTAGGCGCGTGACTGTCGCTCATGTAGGATTGTCCTGAATTTGTAAGCAGGCCGGATTATAGCAGGCAGAGGATGAATGCAGCAGAGTGAGACACAATCTGAAAGGAAACGACCATCGGATTCTGATGGCAGGGTGATCTTTATCCCCAATCTGTGTGCCATGCGGGCCGTATTCGCTGTGGTCGTGATCTGTGAACTGCTTGCCATCCTGTTGTCCCTGGCAGTGACCGAGCGCTTGAGTGGCTTTTTTTCGGTTCTGAGTCTGATCTCGTTACTGGTGCAGTGGATCGGACTGAGCACGGCGGTGTTGATCTGTCTGCTGCGTCCGCATCTCAACAGACTGGGGAATTGGTGGGCAGGCATGAGTGTGTTCCTTATCCTGCTCGGAATGGCATGGCTTGTATCCCACCTGATTGTCTGGATGAACAGCAGCATGCAGCTGGCGATGTTGTCCCATAATCACACCGACCTGATTTGGCGTACCCTGGGTATCAGTGCCATCGTAGGTGTATTGGTACTCCACTACCTCTATCTGCAATATCTGTGGCGGCGGCAGGAGGAGGCTGAGAACAGCGCCCGATTGCAGGCCCTCTACTCCCGCATTCGCCCCCATTTCCTGTTTAACAGCATGAACACCATTGCCAGCCTCACCCGGAGTGACCCTGCGATGGCCGAAGAGGTGGTGGAGGACCTTGCCGATCTGTTCAGGGTTTCTCTCGGTGATGCCAGCCAGCTTTCGAGTCTGGGTAGAGAGCTGGATCTGGCCCGCCAGTATCTCAGTATCGAACACTATCGTTTGGGCGAACGGCTGAACCTTGTGTGGGATCTCAATGACCTGCCGGAACAGGCCAAGATCCCGCCGATGATCATACAGCCGTTGCTGGAGAATGCGGTTTACCACGGTATCGAGCCTGCCGCAAAGGGCGGCACGATCACCATTACGGGCCGTTATCGACGCAATCGGATAAATTTGAGTATCCGCAACACCCTGCCGGAAGCCGATGAACGAAGTCATCGTGAGGGCAACCGATTGGCAATGGAGAATATCCGCGCACGCCTTGCGGGTGTGTACGACTTGGAAGCGAGCTTGACCGAATCGAATATCGATGGAGAGCATCAGGTCAGATTGGCGATTCCGCATCCCTGGTGGGAGTAACAGTGGCTATTGGATGAGTGTGAACAGGCCCTATGGAGGATGGAGCTTTGAAAATATTGGTAGTGGATGACGAGGCCCTGGCAAGACAGCGCCTGGCGGCATTGATCGAAGAGCTTGGCAGCCCCTATCAAATGGTGGGTGAGGCGGCCAACGGGGAAGAGGCACTACAGCAGTTCAAGGAGCAAGGCGCTGACCTGGTATTGATGGATATACGCATGCCGGGGATGGATGGATTGGAGGCCGCGCGGCGGCTGGCTGAAAGCGATCGGCCACCGGCAGTTATCTTCACCACGGCTTATGAGGAACATGCACTGCAGGCCTTTGAATCATCCGCACAGGACTATCTGTTGAAACCGGTACGCCGTGAACGGCTGTTGACCGCGCTGCAACGCAGCCAGCGTGTTACCCGAAGCCAGCTCACTTCCACAACGGTCGAGGAACGTCAGGCCCCAAAACTGCACGCCAGTTATCGGGGCGGATTGAGGACGGTGCCTTTGGATCAGGTGATCTATCTGCGTGCAGACTCGAAATATGTC
The DNA here is from genome assembly GCF_964212655.1 of Candidatus Thiodiazotropha sp. LNASS1. Taxonomy (NCBI): domain Bacteria; kingdom Pseudomonadati; phylum Pseudomonadota; class Gammaproteobacteria; order Chromatiales; family Sedimenticolaceae; genus Candidatus Thiodiazotropha; species Candidatus Thiodiazotropha sp. LNASS1. Next base: position 3,106,896 of record NZ_OZ156465.1, read on the forward strand.
ATGGCCCGGCACGAGGAGGGTGAACTGTTGCTCGAGGAGAGCCTGAAAGGATTGCAGGAGCGCTATGGCGACTGGTTGTTGCGCATCCACCGTAATGCCTTGGTGGTGAGGCGCCATCTGGTGGGACTTGAAAAGGGAAGTGACGGCATTCCGCGAGTCGTCATGCGCGGTTGTGACGAGACACTGGAAGTCAGTCGGCGACACCTCCCTGAAGTGAGGCGTGTGTTGCGGGGGGAGGAGTGACCGGGGCTCATATCCGGCGCGACATAATGAGATCAGGCAAGCTGTGGAAGTGGCTCCCATTGCTATTGGCCTGGGCTTTGTTGCAGCAGTATCCAACGGGTAGCCTGGCCAGCGAGGGTGCGGACGGAGAAACAGAGCAACCGCAAGCCTTACCACTGATTGTGCAGTCCTGTTTTCCATGTCACGGTCCGCAAGGCCAGAGCCACTCCCCGGCGATACCTTCCCTGGCCGGCCTGCCGAGAGATTATCTGCTCAAGGTGTTGCGATCCTTCAGCCATGGCGGCCGTTTTGGCACGGTGATGGGACGTCTGGTCCAGGGCTATGACGAAGGCGACTTCGCAATTATGGCCGACTACTTCAGTCAGCAGTCCTTTACCATTCCCAAGCAGACCACGGACTGGCGCCTTGTCGATCGCGGGCGTGTATTGCATCGTCGCTATTGTCGAGATTGTCATGGCGACCCCGAGACGCCGTCTGAAGCGGGTGTGCCAAACCTGCATGGAGGCTGGATGGATTATTTACGCTGGACCTTATGGGACTATCTGGTGGGGGTCAATCAGGGCGATGATGAGATGGCGGATCAGCTATCCCTGCTTATGCGCAGACATGGCGCCGAGGGTGTTGAAGCGTTGTTGCATTATTATGGGAAGGGGAAACCGTGATTGCCAGCGGCCAGCTGATGATTGATTGCGTGGATCTCTTGCAGGCTTTAGCATAGGCACCCGACTAGTGAGAATGATAATCAGCCGATAGGCACTCCGTTGTACCCGCTCTGAATTTTGAGGCCTCCCATCCATGTCCCAGACGATAACCATCGCCACCCGTAAATCACCTTTGGCCATGTGGCAGGCCGAACATGTCGCCGCTGAATTGAAAAGGGTCCACCCGGATATTCGGGTAGAGCTGATGGGAATGACCACCCAGGGTGACAAGATCCTTGATACCCCACTGGCCAAGATCGGGGGCAAAGGATTGTTTATCAAGGAGCTGGAGCAGGGTCTGATCAGTGGCGAGGCGGATATCGCGGTGCATTCGATGAAGGATGTGCCAGTAGAACTGCCACCGGGGTTGCATCTGCCGGTGATCATGCAGCGCGAAGACCCGCGGGATGCATTTGTCTCCAATCGCTATCAAAGCATCGACCAATTGCCACAGGGGGCTTGTGTCGGCACCTCCAGTCTACGGCGTCAATGCCAGCTGGCTGAAGTAAGGCCTGATCTGGTGATCAACTCCCTGCGCGGCAATGTGAACACCCGTTTGCGTAAACTTGATGATGGGGAATATGATGCCATCATTTTGGCTGCCGCCGGTTTGAAACGCCTGGGTTTCGAGGATCGAATAACCGCCCTGATCGGTCCCGAACAGAGTCTGCCCGCCATCGGACAGGGTGCGGTGGGTATCGAATGCCGGGTGGACGATCCGCGGGTGAATGACCTGATCACACAACTGCACCATGCGGAAACCGCTTATTGCGTGGGGGCGGAGCGGGCCATGAATCAGCGTCTGAACGGGGGTTGCCAGGTTCCCATCGCCGGTTATGCCATGCTGGAATCGGGGAATCTCTGGTTGCGTGGCCTGGTGGGTGAACCTGATGGCAGCCGTATCATCCGCGGCGAGGTCGAGGGTAAAACCCAGGAGGCCCGAGCAATGGGCGAAGGGTTGGCGGATCGGCTGCTGGAGTGGGGGGCTGACGAGATTCTGAAGGCCCTCTATGATACCCACTGAGGGTTGGCGGCGATGTCCGGTTTCCCGATTGGATAAGCATGTCGGATCTTGACTTGAAAGGCAGGGGCATCCTGGTTACACGGGCCGCGCATCAGGCGGATGGCCTGGTAGAGCGGATTCAGACCGGCCAGGGGAGGGCGATTCGCTTTCCGGCACTGGAAATCCTTGCCTGCGAACAACCCGGTCCGGTGCGTGATCTGTTGCAGCGGAACTGGGACGTGATCATCTTTGTCAGTCCCAATGCCGTCATCCATGCCTTGAAATTGTTAGCGGGCAATCGGCTTCAAGCTACCCTGGGGGCGGTCGGACAGGCGACAGCGGCAGTGTTGCGTCAGTCCGGGTATAGTATCGATCTGTTGCCCGCGGATCGATATGACAGTGAAGGTCTGCTGATGCTGGCTCCGTTGCAGGAGATGACGGGTAAAAAGGTGCTGATCGTTCGTGGCGAAGGGGGTCGGGCTCTATTGGGCGAAGGCCTTCAGGCGAGAGGTGCTGAAGTAGGTTATGCTGAAGTCTATCGGCGGGTCAGACCGGCAGTCGACCCTGACCCACTATTGGCGCAATGGCGGGAGCAGATTGATCTGGTGACTGCCACCAGTATTGAAATCATGGAAAATCTTATCACGCTGGTGGGAGAACCAGGCTGGCCCCTGTTACAGCATACGCCACTCCTGGTGATCAGCGAGCGGATGCTCAGGCATGCGGAAAGCAGGGGATTTCAGACCATCCTGCTCGCCGCTGGCGCGAACGATGATGCAATCATGTCGGCGATTCAGAACTGGGTAGAATGTACCTCCTGAATGAGTCTATACGATCAGTTCGAAACGTCAGGACTGGCGTTGCGGGATGGCTGATACGGGAGTTGAGAGCGAGCAGGATATGAGTGAAAAAATCGATGAATCTGGCAGCAGCCAGGCAGAAACTGAGGCGGAATTCACGGATACCATCGAGGGTGAGGTGGAGCGAATCGATGAATCCGCAGGCAGATCCGGCTCCACCCGTCTACCTATCCTACTGGCGGTTGTAGCGCTGTTGACGGTGACAGCCGGCCTGGTGCTTGGCTACCGCTATTGGCTTGACATGAAACAGACCCTGGTCTCACTCAATGATGATCTGGTAAAGGCCAATCAGGAACAGTCTCAATTTGAGCGGCAACTGGCGCAGACACGACAGCATTTCGAACAACAGCAACAGGCGATTGCGGCACAAAAGAGTGCCCTGGAGAAGCAGGCGGAGAGTATCCGGCTGGCAAGGGAGGCATCACAGCAACAGGGCGATCAACTCTACCGCTCGCTGGCGGAGATTCAAACCCGTATGGGCGGCAAGGAGGGGCAGTGGCGGGTCGCAGAGGCCGAATATCTGATGCGTGTCGCCAATCATCGGCTAACCCTCATGGGCGACCCGAACACGGCCATGGAGGCGTTGAAATCTGCGGATGAGCGACTGACTGCAAGCGGTGATCCCGGTTGGTCGGGAGTGCGGGAGAACATCGCAGCTGAGATCACTCGATTGACAGCCCTGCCGAAGGTGGACAGTGCCGGAATCAGCGCCGAACTGAATGCCCTTGCGAAACGAGTTGAAGCGCTTCCCCTGCGGGATGCAGGAATGGTTCAGGGTCCTATCTCGGCTCAGCCGGATTCCTTGCCGGAAATTGCCGATAATGGGGAATTCACACTGCAAAAACTGCTTGACGATTTTTGGCAGGGATTCAAATCGATGATGGTGATACGTCATCATGATCGTCCTGTAAGCGCCATGCTGCCACCCGAGCAGCGCTACTTTCTGCTGCAGAATCTAAGTCTCAAAATCGAGAATGCGAAAGCGGCGATGATGGGACGAAACCAGGCCCTCTATACCGACAACCTGACCAGTGCGGCAGAGTGGGTCGATCACTATTTCCAGGCAACGGCACCTGAAGTGATCGGGTTCAAGTCACAACTGGAGGGATTGGCGGCAAGGGTGATCGCACCTGAGCTGCCGGACATCTCCGGCTCCTTGCGTGCGCTGCAGAAGAGACGGCAAACGATGAACCGGGAGGGTCTCCGGTGAGAACATTGATCGCAGCTTTTCTTGCGCTGTTCGCCGCAGTAGCGATCACACTGCTGGTTAAGCAGGATAACGGTTATATCCTGATCGGTTATGGTCATTGGACCATCGAAGGCAGCCTTGCGCTGTTCAGCCTGGCCATGTTGGCGCTGTTTCTGGTTGCCTATATTGCCCTCAGGACGGCTTCACGAATCTGGCAAATGCCGGAGCGTGTGGCCGAGTGGCGGAGAAAGCGCCGAAGCTTCAAGGCCAGACAGGCCCTGACCCGTGGGCTGGTGGAGCTCGCTGAAGGGCGCTGGAAGGTTGCGGAGAGGCATCTGACACGTAATGTCGCTCAATCCGAAACCCCTTTGCTTAACTATCTGGCGGCAGCCCGCGCCGCTCAGCTGCAGGGCGAACATACCCGGCGGGATGACTATCTCCACCTGGCCCACGAGAGCATGCCCTCGGCCGACGTGGCGGTGGGGCTCACCCAGGCTGAATTGCAGTTGGCTCATCAGCAGTACGAGCAGGCCCTGGCGACCCTGATGCATGTGCGATCACTGTCGCCAAAACACAATTATGTGCTGACCTTACTGAAGAAACTGTATGAGAATCTCGGTGAGTGGAAAAAATTGGAAGAGATGCTGCCGGAGCTGAAACGCCGCAAGGTCATCAACGAATCCGACTACCAGGAGCTGGAGATACGTGTCTATCGCGAGCGCCTGAAGCAGGAATCCTCAACCCTTGAAGGCCTGCTGCAATACTGGTCGCGCATACCCAAGGGCATCAGGCAACTGCAGGAGATATTGCTTGAATATTGCGAATATATGATGGCCCTGGACGCAGGATCCCGGATTGAACCGTTGATAGCCGCCTCTTTGCAGCGCGAGTGGAACAGCGAATTGGTCAACCTGTACGGTCTGATCGAACTTGCCAACCCCTCCCACCAGCTGGAGATGGCGGAGGGCTGGCTTAAGAGCCGCCAGGAGGACTCTGGACTGCTGTTGACGTTAGCCAGGCTCTCCCTGAAGAACAAATTGTGGGGTAAGGCGCGCAGCTATCTGGAAGCCAGTATCGGCATTTCAGCGACACCAGAGTCCTATCAACAGCTCGGTCTGTTGTTGGAGCGTTTGGGTGAAGACGATGGGGCGTTACGCTGTTTCCGCGCAGGCCTGGCCTTGCAACATGCGGAACCGCAGCGGTCCCTGCCACCCATAGGTAGCAGGCCTGTATTGAGCAATAAATCGGTTGTCGACGATGCCGCATACAGTGAGTCTTTGAACACACCTGCAAGATCCTGACCTTGCTTGCTGTAGCAGAATTCATCTTTACTATAATGTTAACTGGTTGTAATTGAGCAAAACAGTTGGTTGAACAACCAGGATTTTTCATATATACCCCATACCTAATAAGGGTTATACATCGATAACATATGACCGTTCAAAAGGAGTTGCACACCAGATAAACAACTGATCAGCATGAGGGCTTCAAGAGCCGTGTACAATAATTGGGTAAAATTAATTGTCTTTTCCCTGTCAATAGTAATGCCCAATGCCAATGCAGGTTGGGACAACGCTGATCTGGAACGTATAGAGGCCATGAACCTGGACCCGGATTATGCACGGGGCAGGGCCGTGTATGAGACTTGTGCGGTTTGCCATATGCCGGAAGGCTGGGGAACCCCGAACGGCGCCTATCCGCAAATTGCCGGTCAGCACCGTTCGGTAGTGATCAAGCAACTGGCCGATATTCGCGCTAAAAATCGCGATAATCCCTCCATGTACCCTTTTGCCATACCTGAAGAGATAGGTGGCGCTCAAGCCATTGCGGATGTGGCTCACTATATCGAATCGTTGAAGATGACAACCGCCACCGGCAAGGGTGACGGCAGTGACCTCGAGCATGGTGAAAAGCTCTACAAACAGTACTGCATTGAATGTCATGGCGAACAAGGTCAGGGACTATTCGAAAAGGCCTATCCGGCCATCCATGGCCAACACTACAACTATCTTCTGCGCCAGCTGATCTGGATACAGAACGGCAAGCGGCGCAACAGCAACAAAGAGATGGTTAAAGTCATCGAGACCTTTGAGGATCGTGACTTCAAAGCGATATCCGACTATGTATCCAGGATGCTGCCGGTTGCAGAGAGGCGTTCCGAGCGTACCTGGAAAGATCGCGGGTTGCAGGAGAGATGAATAATCTCGTGCCACCTGTCGAGAGCGACGGTGAGATTGAAGAGAACGGTTTTTCTGAGCATAAGGAGTTGATACTCAGTTTCCTGATGCTGTTCATTCCGGCCTCCCTGCTGCTGGCCTCGATTTTTTATGCCTTCTCCACCCAGACCGAAAAATATGAACTGCAGACGACACTGATTCGTGAGGAGGCAGCGTTGAACAGCGCCAGCGAATTGACCTCGCTGCTGTTTGAACAGAAGCTCTCGGACCTCATGGTGCTGGCGGAAGGGGAAGTGCTCAGAAGTTACATCCATGATCCGAGCCTGAAGCACTGGATACGTGTCGCACGTGAGTTTTCACTCTTCGCAAGACGGAAACCGAAATATTTTCAATTGCGATACATTGATAACAGCGGCATGGAAGTCATTCGCATCAACAGTGACGACAATGTGCAGGAGATCGTCCCCCAGAGTGAGATGCAAAATAAGGCGGATCGCTACTATTTCAAGGAGGCGATGAAGCTGGCATTGGGTGAGATCTATATCTCTCCCCTGGATCTGAATGTGGAACGGGGCGTGATAGAGCAGCCGATCAAACCTACGGTCCGCTTTGCGACACCGGTATCCGACGGTTATGGGGGAAAGCGGGGTATCGTCATCATCAATTATACCCCGAATGAACTGTTGCAACGGATCGCCGACAATTTCGAAACCCTGCGCGGCAATGCGGTGATGCTCAATAGTCAGGGCCATTGGCTGCAGGGCGTACCCGAGGAGCAATTGTGGGGTTTTATGTATGGTCGTGACGAGACCTTCGCTACACAAAAGCCAGATGTCTGGGCTTCCGTCACCAGCAGCGAAAAAGGTTCATTCTTTACCGACGACGGCGTTTATATATTCAAGAGGGCCTATCCTTTAGTACGCAACAGGCTGGGAACATTGGAAAATGTCGATGAAACGATCGTCCCCTCCCCTAGCAGGGCGGAGAAACGATATTGGATCTTCCTCTCTCATATCTCCAATAGCCTGATTGAAGATCTCACAGCCAAACGCATGATCGTTGCCACCATTACCTACCTGCTGCTGTTTTTGGTTGCCGGGGTAATCAGTGTCCTGTTTGCCAAGAACAGCGTGCAGAAAAAACAGGCCTTCCGGAAGCTTCAGCAATATGCCACCACCGATGATCTCACCGGGCTGGCCAATCGGCGTGAACTGGATAAGGTCGCGTTGCGCGAGTTCAAGCGCGCGACCCGTTTCACCAGACATCTCTCCGTATTGATGCTGGATCTCGACCATTTCAAGTCGATTAACGATACCTATGGCCACAATGTCGGGGATAGTGTGCTGAGGCATGTGGCCGATATCTGCGTCGGTTCGATCCGCGGGCAGGATTTTATGGCCCGTTACGGTGGAGAGGAGTTCACGATTCTGCTGCCGGAAACGAATATCGAGAACGGTAGTAATTTGGCACAGCGGATTTGTGATCAGATAGCCGCGATGCCCTATCGAGAGGGACAGCAGCTGATTTCCATCACTGTCAGTGTCGGCGCCAGTGAGATCGAGGATGGTGATATCGATTTCAACGATCTGTTGAACCGCGCCGATAAAGCGCTCTACGAGGCAAAGAAAAGGGGGCGCAATCAGGTGGTGATCTCAACCGCTGGCGAATTCATCTCGCGCCTTGCAGTGATCAGCGAGTAATCTATTTTATTCCGGGCGCAATAACGGCCTTCAGTTCCTGCGTGCCCGTATGAATGCCCGCCCTGGCCGCCGCATCGAGCAGATTTTCGGCCTGTTGAGACATCTGGTCGCATTCGCCTCTAAGGTGTGATGCCAATAGGCGACCGCGTTCGATATAGAAATCACTCCAGGTGAGTGGTTCGTCCCGGGTGTATTCCGCCAAGGCATCCGCGTAATAGAGCATCCTTTCCGGTTCCGCCTTGTGCAGATAGACCTCAATCATGTTCTGATAGAAATGGAGATAGTTGTGGCTGAGGCTGCCCTGGTCCAGGTAGCGCTGCCCTTCGCGAATCGCATCCTGGCGCTGCTTCTCATTCCTGGTCACGCGCGCCAACACCCCGAGAATATAGGGAGCGATGTGGGTCGGTACGGAATCAAGTGCCGCCCGGTAGGCGCGCTCCAGGTAGTGGAGGCCCTCTTGAATCTCCCCCTTCAGTACCTTGGCTTCACCGATTTGGGCAAGGTTGTCACCATAAAAACGACTGGCACGGAGCTGCTGCGCCAGCTTCAGGCCGAAATGACCGTAACGTTCCGCGGAATCGATATCTTCGGTAAACAGCAACACCAGGCCGAGATTCATATAGGCCGTCATCTCGGCCCTGAGATTGCCATACTCTGCAGCGAGTTTTCCCGCTTCCTGCAGGGTCGCCAATGCTTCGGTTACCGAGCCGGTATAGAGATGGGTCAAACCATACATGGACAGGCTGCCGACTTCCTGGGGCAGGCGCTGTTCTGTCCTCGCCAGTTCCAGGCATCGCTCGAAATAATCCCTTGCCGTCATTATCAGCCCTTTGGCGTAACAGGCATCCGCCATCCCGGCCTGGGCGCGAATCTCAAGCAGCGGGTTGGCGGACTCTCTGGCCAGGGTCTCAGCCTGTTGGTGGGCCTGTAGACACTCATCAGTGCGCGCCAGGGCGAAAAGAATATCACCCCTTCGATAGTGCAGTTCTGTGAGCAAGGCGGTGTTTTGGCTCATCTCCGCCAGGGGTGCGGCATGATCAAGTGTCTCCAGCGCCTGATCCAGTTTGTCCTGTACCGTCAGGCCGGTGGCCCGTCCGATCAATGCACGGCATCGGATTTGGTCATCGCTAGCCGAATCTGCGGCAGCGGCGAAGGCATGGATGGCGGATGAGATTGCGCCTGCCTGGATCAGCAGGTCGCCTTGCAGGCAGTTTAGTTGGGTGCCCAATTGCGCTGATTGCGCAATTTCGGCACCACGGGAGGCCAGCGATAAGGCCTGCTCGAAGTCAGCCATGCGTACCGCCAGCAGGGCCGCCTGCAGATAGGCATCCGCCGCATCCTCACTGCCACCAAAGTCGAGATGCCGGGCATGCAGGGCGGCGTCACGTTGTCGGTACCATGCCGCTGCCCGTAAATGGAGGGCACGCCTATGGGATGCCAGTAATGAGTCGTAGATAGCATCGCGCAACAGTACGTGGACAAAGAGATAGTCCTCTCCCTCGGGTTGCAGCAGACGTTGATTGAGTAGGGCATCGGGTCGATATTCGTTTTTACCGAGTAGCTGGAGCACGGCATCCAGCCTGAATCTTTGCCCCAGCACTGATGCGGCTTGAACGGCCAGCCGGTCCTCATCGGCGAGCAGATCGAGTCTCGACATCACCAGGCTATGGATCGAGTCCGGTACATTCTTCCCCGGATCGGTGGTACCCAGAAGCAGCTGCTCGAGATATAAAGGATTGCCTCCCGAACGGTCGATACATGCGGAGACGAATGCCTGATCCCGGTCGGCGATCTGTTGCGCCAGGTTTCTTGCATGCTCTTTGGATAGTGGGCTTAGATCGAGCGTGGTCAAGGGCGCCCCATGCATAGCGCTGCGCCATGCCGGATCGAGGGGTTCACCTTCGACTCGGGATGTAATGAGCAGCAGGGCCGCATGTCGACTGACACTATCCGTGAGTTCGGCGATATGGTTAAGGGTCGTCTGATCGGCCCAGTGGATATCTTCCACAATCAGCAGTCGCGGGGCCTCCTGAGAGGCATTTGCGAGAATGGATCGGAGGATTTGTTGAGCCCCTCGGCGCTGCGCCTCGTCGCCGATGCTGCCGATAGAGGTGGCCGGTTCCTCATCGATGGTCAGATGAAACAAACGTTGCAGTATGCTTGGGTAGATGGCAGGGTTCCACGCCTGCCCCATTGCCTGCTTTACCGAAGCTTCGATCTCATCAGCCGTGGCACGATTGCTGAGTCCCATTAGTTGACGCAACAGTGAGGGAATGGGTTCTGTCGCTGACTCCATACCGAAGTCAAGCACCAGTGTCCGGTGAGGAATGACGCCCATCTGAACTGCATGTCGGCAGATCTCCCCCACGAGACGTGTTTTACCTATTCCCGCTTCTCCACGAAGCAGATAGGTCTCGCCCGCCAGATCTTCGGTGCAGGCCACCAGGGCGGCGTTGAATTGCCTCAACTCCCGGCTTCGTCCGACGAAGGGGGGCCAGTTTTTATGTTGCGCCTCCCCTGATTTGACTGTCGCGACACGCCATACAGTATCATCCCGTCTTGTCGCCTCGATATTCAGACGAAGACCCAGATAGGCCGGCTCGGTAAGCAGAAGCTCTCCAGGCGCACCTGAGCGCGCCAACTGTTCCGCCTGGGCAAATACCGCTCCGGATACGGCTCCGTCGGGATCGCTCAACACTGATCCTGTGGCGATACCGCACTGAATCCCCAGTTGATGCGGCCAATCACTGGACCGCTCGGTTTTCGTTATCAGTTCGAACACCATTTGAAGCGCTTTTTCACACTCATTGCCATGGGCTTTTTCGAGACCGAAGAGTATGACTATGGCATCCCCATGGTGGTGATGGAGGATTCCGCCATAGCGGTTGATCAGGGGGGGCAGGTGAGCAAGCAACTGCTTGTTCGCCCTGTGCAATTTCTCAGGATCGCCTGCAGCCATCAAATCAAGATAGTGTGCCAGATGGAGATGGGCAACGGCCACCGTGCGCAACAGCTGGGGTTGGGGCTGAGCGGTCTGCTTGGATAATGGTTGCTGCAGGTATGGTTTCCGGGTTGGTGGGCTGTCCGGCTCGACAGCTGCGTTGTCATTGTCATCCCCGCTGCGTTGACGGCGGATATCACTATACAGTTGCTCTGTCTCTGGCTGCGGAGGGAGGCCGAGTTCGCGCATCAGCAAACGCCGGCATTGGCGAAATTGTCGCAGGGCATCGGCGGGCCGGTTAAGCCGGGCATAGAGCTGCATCAGGATGCGGTGGACCTGCTCCTGGAGGGGATCGCTGCCGAGCAGTCTTATCCCCAGACGGATTCCCGACTCAAACTGAGCGGTATCCAGGTAGTGATCCAGCAGTTTAGACATACTGCTGATGGCATGTTCCCGATAGTGGCTGCGTTGGGTCATCAGCCACTCTTCATAGTTGTTAGCGCGGGGGTTGAAGCCTTCCAGGAACTCGCCATTGTAGAGAGATGCCAACTCGATCAGGTGCTCTGGAGACTGCTGATGCTGCAACAGGCCATCGAACGTTCCGGTATCGGTATCGATATGACCGCTTTTAAGTAACACGCTCTCCTGATCGGCAGCAAGCGCATCGGCGTGATCGCCCAATACCTTGCGCAATCCGCTGAGAGCCTGGCGCAGACTGTGCCGGGCTTGGGCATCATTGCTCTCCTCCCACAATAGCAGCGCCAACCTGTCCCTGGGTTGAGGCTTCTCCTGGTGCAAGGCCAGCCAGGCCAGGAGTGCCTTGGCTTTGCGCGACCTCAAATCGACAGCAGTGCCGCTATCGTCAATCAGTTGAAAGCCGCCGAAAAGTGACAGTTCCATACAGGGTTCCCGGTGTTGGCTCTGTTATGTGTGTTTGTTCAATTCAGAGATACTTGCAAGCGTGGGAGGTATCGTCATAGCCATACATGCAGGCCCAAATGAAAAAATAGGTACACGCCCTCAAAAAAAATTAACCATTCGGTTGTTTTTGACGTTCTTTTGACGGATAGCGACCGGCTACTGTGACGCTTGCTAATTAAAGTAGCACATAACGTCTTGGAAAAAGCGTATTTCAACTGACACAACAATGCACCAAAGGAGACAAGTTATGTGCCAACCCGTCAATCTACCCCCCGTCGGCCAGTCAGAATCCAATGACCAAACCGCGATTTTTGCCGAAGAACTATTACAGATACTCAATCATGGAGCGATTGCCTTGATGATTTCCATCGGTCACCGCACCGCACTGTTCGATACGATGGCCAGGATCCCGCCGAGTGATAGTCAGGGGATCGCTGAGTCCGCCGGATTGAATGAGCGTTATGTCCGGGAGTGGTTGGGTGCCATGGTGACTGCCGCTATCGTTACCTATGATGCGGATTCTGGCTGCTATACCCTGCCTCCGGCCCATGCTGATCTGTTGACCAGAGATGCCAGCCCGGACAACGTCGCAGTGTTTGCTCAATACATTCCTTTGCTCGGGCAGGTGGAAGAGGAAGTCATTGATTGTTTTTACAATGGTGGCGGCGTCCCCTACGAACGCTATACACGCTTTCATGAAGTGATGGCCGAGGATAGCGGTCAGACAGTGGTCAGCGCCCTGTTTGAACATATCCTGCCGCTGATCGACGGGCAGCTGTCGCGTCTGGAACAGGGCATCGATGTATTGGATGTGGGCTGCGGCCGTGGTCAGGCGCTGCTGCAATTGGCGAGAGCCTTTCCGAACAGCCGCTTCACAGGCTATGACTTCTCACAGGAGGCCATCGAATGGGCGCGCAAAGAGGCTGACCGGCAAGGATTGAACAACCTTCTGTTTGAGGTCAAGGATGTCGCCACCCTGGATGAACAAAGGGCTTATGATTGGATCGTAACCTTCGATGCCATCCATGATCAGAAATCGCCGGACATGGTACTCTCTGCCATTCATAGTGCGCTGCGTGATGACGGCATCTATCTGATGCAGGACATCAAGGGATCGAGTCATCTGCACAACAATCTTGAACACCCGATCGGACCACTGCTCTACACCCTCTCGACCATGCACTGTATGACGGTTTCATTAGCTCAGAACGGTGCCGGCCTGGGTACGGTGTGGGGCAGGGAGCTTGCCTTAAAGATGCTGAATGAGGCTGGTTTCGATGATATTGTGGTAAAGGAGTTGGATCACGATTTTCAGAACTATTTCTATATCATCCGAAAAATGCCTGGTCAGGTCAGCGATTCATTGAATTGATGGAGCGCTCTTTTCTGCGATGTATGAGTGGTACTAGGGCCTATTGGATTAGTGTTAATAGGCCCTAGCCGAATGGCACTTACTTAAGACGAATTTCAGGATTTTCGTCATTCCGGCGCAGGCCGGAATCCAGGGATCCCGTCACCATCAAGCATTCTGGATCCCCGCCTGCGCTCGTTTTAAGCAAGCCTGAACTGAGACAAGGATGCAATTGCGTCACCGCCGCTTATATCCGGGATAATGACCAGCTCAAGCAGTGTGACGGCTGTAAGGTCGACCTGATGTTCTTCCGTCTCGGATGTGGATCCTTGAGGGCTGAAATTCCATTGCTGTCTGGCGATTTCCTGGAATGATCGTCCACCATCCAGTGAATAGCGCAGCTGATACTGTTGGGTGCGTTGAGTTTGGCGCTCCGTGAACTTGAGCCGAACCAGCCTGATGCTCTGAGGTTCGCTAAAGAGTAGCCGGATGGTCTGCTTCCCGGGTCGGGAGGCACGCCATCCTGAGGTCTCTTTGAACAGCAGTGCCGACTCGATTGGGTGTTCGCTATCCTCAGAGGTTATTTCAACCTCGGCAATCTCATTCAGACACAGCCAGTCCTGGTTGTGAGAGTGGCTATCCTGCAATCTATCCGGGATGATTCGTTTGCGCATCGAAATGACTCCTGAGCACAAGAGTGGGTGTATGGAATAGAGCCCCATGGCATCAGAACTGAAGTTGATAGGCTATTTTACGCCTCGGCGCAAGCGATACAGCGTGTATTCGTCGGGTCGGCTGCAAGTCGACGGGCATCGATTTCCTCCCCGCAGATGAAACAGTAGCCATATTCACCGGCTTCGATTCGACGCAAGGCCCCCTCTATCATCGATTGTTGATGTTGACGCCTCCGAGCGGTTTCCTGTGCCATTTGCTGTGCCTGCATGGCGTCCATGCGGCTGAGACGTCCGACCCGGCTTTGGTCCAGTTCAACGGTCTCTCCCGCCGACCGGGACATTTCATCCACTGCGCGCAATTCAGTTTGCAGTTGCAGCAACCTCTCTCTGATCAGTGTGATTTCATCCGGTGTCATTATATTATCTTAGTTGTCACGGGGTTATTGGGTAAGTGCGTTATCGGTATAGTGTACCTCAAGCATGCTGCCGGCTTGTCCGTCGCTTGCGGATGACAGAATCGAATAAGAGCGCTTCCCCATGAAACGATATCCGATGAAGAGAATACTGGTACTCTGCCTTATCCTGAGCGCCCACAACGCTGAGGCAGATGAAGGGAGTGAAATTGTCGAGGCGATGGAGGAGTATCTCGAGTTTGTCGATTATGGTGGTGCAACCATCTTTTCACAACAGATACCCGCCGAGGATTGGGGTAACTTCTTCGTTGTCGATACGCGCAGTGCGTCCCAGTATGAGCAGGAGCATATTCCCGGGGCGGTCAATATCGAATGGCGTCAGATCCTGGCCCGGCGTTCGGAGTTACCCCGGGACAAGGCGGTACTGGTCTACTGCAATACCGGATCACTGTCGGCTCAGGCCGGTTTCGCTCTCCGCCTGGCGGGCCATGAGAACGTGAGAATCCTGCAGGGTGGGATGCGCGAATGGCAGGCAAGAGGCGGTTTCGATGCGCACGCCCGTGCCATGGATTCAAATCGTTGAACAGTAAAGGACCCTAGGTCCCAGTCTTTTGCCTGGTAGCGGCGGCGCCGTATTCGAACGAATCCGAATAGAGCTCTTCCCCGGCCAGGCCATGGTTGAGAAATGCCTCTTTGCCGGCTTCTATCATCGGAGGCGGACCGCTCATATAGACCTCGTGGCCGCTCAGATCAGGGTGGTCCACGATAACGGCCTCGTGCACCCAACCCGCTCGTCCGGACCAGTCGTCATCAGGTTCTGAAAGCACCGGCGTATAGTTGAAATGGGGGTATTCGGCGGCCCATTTCTCAGGCAGGTTCGGCAGATAGAGATCGCTCTTGGAACGTACGCCCCAATAGAGATGCATAGGTCGTTGGATACCGATCTGGAAAGCGTGCTCTATGATGCCCTTGAGGGGGGCAAAGCCCGTACCGCCGCCCATCAGGATAATCGGTTTGGTTGAATCTTCCCGCAGATAGTAGTTGCCGAGGGGCGCCTCGATACGCATGATGGTCTTCTCCTCCATACCGTTGAAGAGTATGTCGGTAAAGAGACCGCCGTCGACATGGCGGATATGCAGTTCGATAAAATCGTCGTCATGGGGGGCGTTGGCGATGGAGAAGGCCCGTTTGGTACCATCCTGAAGGATAAAATTGAGGTATTGGCCGGCCAGGAACTGAAGGCGCTCTCCCTCGGGCAGCTTCAGGTAGAGTCTGATGACATCTTCGTTGAGTCGCTCAATGCGGTCGATCTTACAGGGCATGGTGCGGACCGGAAGATCCTTTGACTGGACGATCTCTTTGACTGCGATGATGAGGTCAGTGGTGGGAGCCGCCTGGCAAATATAGCATTCGCCATTGCTGTCATCGGCCATCACAGGTGGTTTCCCGTTGGGGTAGTCGACCTGGCCCGCTGCAAGGGTCGCCAGACAGTCGCCACAGAAGCCGTTGCGGCAGCCGTAGGGTAGATTGACGCCCTGCCTGATCGCGGCATCGAGTATGGTCTCACCCGTTTCGACTGAGAATTCGTGGCCGCTTGGCTCAACATGCACTTTAAAACTCATGGGGTAGTTTCTCATTCATGAGTCGATACAATCGGCATAACAATACGTTATCCTCAATCGACCTTCTGTAATTATGGGGTTGGAGTGGAATTCTCTCCTATTTTTGTCAGGAATTAAACCGGGAGTCCATTGGGTTATGGGTGTGGCCATAATTGGTTGCGGTGATATCGGTACCAGGTTGGCGCAGGCATATTCCGCCGAGGGAATAACCGCCACCGGGATCGTGCGCACGCAACAGAGTATCGAAAGACTTGAACGTGCCGGTATCGAAGCGGTTCAGATCGATCTGGATCAGCCTTTCACGGCAGCGAACCTGATTGAGTCTCAGCAGCTATTCTATTTTGCGCCACCACCGCCTCGCGGTCAGCAAGATGGGCGGGTCGGCCGCCTCATCGAGCAGTTTATGGAGGGGCCTTCGCCACAAAGAGTGGTCTATCTGAGCACCAGTGGCGTCTATGGTGACTGCCGGGGGGCATGGGTGGATGAGACTCGCCCGCCTGCCCCGATGGCGGATCGGGCGAAACGGCGTCTCGATGCAGAACTGCGTTGGCGTGCATGGAGTGAACAAACCGGGCGTGAACTGGTGATACTGCGGGTGGCTGGTATCTATGGTCCCGGGAAACTGCCGGTTGAGCGATTGCGTAGTGGCCAACCCATGGTGGCCGAGGAGGATGCCCCCATCACCAACCATATCCATAGCCTCGACCTGGTAAAGATTGCACGGACCGCCATGCAGCGTGGCGCGTCAAGGGAGGTGTACAACGTCTGCGATGGCGTCCCTGAACCGATGACCCGTTATTTCAACCGGGTTGCCGATTATCTCGGCTTGCCGCGGCCACCGGTCATCTCCCTTGAGGAGGCGCAACAAAGGTTATCACCGGGGATGCTCTCCTATCTGAAAGAGTCACGCAGATTGAGCAATCGTAAACTGCTTGAAGAGCTGGGAGTTGTGTTGGACTATCCGGATCTGGAGAAGGGTCTATCGGCCTGTGTATAGATATCGGCGCTTCCTTTGTTCTGATCTCCATACTGATGGGGCTCACGCGGCATCCCTGCCGCTACTGTGAATGATAAGCGTCAACCGCCGGAGTCGTGGGTTGAACTGTAAAATCCGGGGTTAAACCTTCAACCATTTGAACAGCGGATCCCAGAGAATGACATCCTTGTAGACCTGGGACGGGGCCAGCTCGAATATGGCCAGGCCCTTTTCCGCGGAGCGGATATAGT
The DNA here is from genome assembly GCF_964212655.1 of Candidatus Thiodiazotropha sp. LNASS1. NCBI lineage: Bacteria > Pseudomonadati > Pseudomonadota > Gammaproteobacteria > Chromatiales > Sedimenticolaceae > Candidatus Thiodiazotropha > Candidatus Thiodiazotropha sp. LNASS1. The sequence continues at coordinate 3,123,918 of NZ_OZ156465.1, forward strand.
TTTGGCTCTCCCGCAGATGGGTGATAAAGGGGATCTTGAGATGACCCAGGTAGGTCTCAAGGTCGTGGTAGATACGCGTCTGCTCCTTGGCACGGTTGGCGACAATGCCGATACGTGTCTGATTTTTTGAGACCCGGCCGCTGGCCAGCAGTTCGGTGAGGAAGCGGCTGCAGGCGCGCATATCGATGGGGGAGGGAAGCACGGGAAGGATCAGTGTATCCACGCGAAGCAACATTTTATTGATGGCCTTGCCATGCACACCGGCAGGTGCGTCCATGATCAGCAGATCAGTCCCTTTGGCGGGTCTGACCGGCTCGTTCACCGCATTGATGGCCTGGATATCGGGGATGCCTTCGTAATCTTTCCTCGCTTCCAGCCAGTCGATGGTCGACTGCTGCGTATCAAAGTCTGCCAAGGCGACTTTTTTGCCTTCATCGGCGTACCAGGTGGCCAGGTTGGTAGCGATGGTGGTTTTGCCACAACCCCCCTTGGCGTTCATCAACATGATTGTGCGCATTATACTTCCCTACCCTCTTTGTGGATTAGTCTTATCAGGCTTTAGTTTAGTCGATCCCGAGCTGATCCCAAATCTGATCGATGCGTTGCTTGACGCTCGGTGTCATGGTGATCGGCCGTCCCCACTCCCGGTCTGTCTCGCCGGGCAGTTTGTTCGTCGCATCAAGCCCGATTTTGGATCCGAGGCCCGATACCGGCGAGGCGAAGTCGAGATAGTCGATGGGTGTGTTTTCAACGATGGTGGTGTCCCGTGCCGGATCCATGCGGGTGGTCATGGCCCAAATGACATCCTGCCAGTCCCGGGTATCGACATCATCATCGACGACGATCACGAACTTGGTGTACATAAACTGCCTCAGGAATGACCATACCCCCATCATGACGCGCTTGGCATGTCCGGGATACTGCTTTTTCATACTGACAATTGCAAGCCTGTAGGAACAGCCCTCGGGGGGAAGATAAAAATCGACGATCTCAGGAAACTGTTTCTGCAGAATCGGTACGAAAACCTCGTTCAATGCCATACCGAGTACCGCCGGTTCATCCGGGGGGCGGCCGGTATAGGTGCTGTGATAGATCGGTTCCTCGCGATGGGTCAGGCGCGATACCGTGAAAACGGGGAAGTGCTCCACCTCGTTGTAGTAACCTGTGTGGTCGCCATAAGGACCTTCCATTGCCATATCGTCGGGATGGATATGGCCCTCCAGCACGAACTCCGCGGAGGCGGGGACCTGAAGCTCGGAATCGAAACATTTCACCACCTCGGTGCGGCTGCCGCGCAGCAATCCGGCAAAGGCATATTCGGAGAGTGTATCCGGCACCGGGGTCACCGCACCCAGGATGGTGGCCGGGTCGGCCCCGAGGGCGACACAGACCGGGAAGGGTTCTCCGGGATGCGCCGACTGCCAGTCGCGGAAATCGAGCGCCCCGCCGCGATGGGCCAGCCAGCGCATGATAAGACGGTTGGGGCCGAGCAGCTGCATGCGGTAGATACCGAGATTCTGGCGCGACTTGTTGGGGCCGCGGGTAATGACCAGGCCCCAGGTGATCAGCGGAGCGGCATCCTCGGGCCAGCAGGTTTGAATCGGCAGTCGGGTCAGGTCGACCTCGTCCCCCTGTTGTGTAACGGTCTGGCAAGGTGCGTTGCGCAGCTCTTTGGGAGCCATATCGAGCACCTTGCGGAAAACCGGCAGCTTGTCCCAGGCGTCCTTCATGCCCTTGGGCGGATCTGGCTCTTTGAGAAACGCCAGCAGCCTGCCCACTTCCCGCAAGGCGTCGACGCGCTCTTCACCCATGCCCATGGCGACCCGTTCCGGCGTACCGAACAGGTTTCCGAGCAGTGGATAGGGGGAACCCTTGACCTTCTCGAACAGCAGGGCCGGGCCGCCACGGCGCAGGGTGCGGTCGCAGATTTCGGTGATCTCCAGCTTGGGATCCACCTCGGTGTGAATACGCTTCAGATCACCGCGGGATTCAAGCTGTTGAATGAAATCACGTAAGTCTTTGTACTTCATGGGGCCGGCTGTCGATTGTATCTGCCTGAGACATTACCAGAGGCAGCATGGAGGTCAAGCGATACCCGTGATGTGGTGATTGTCGTCGTAAATAACTGCCAAAATTGATGTATGTGGTTGAAAAATCTTGGCGAGACACTAATATAAGAAAAATCTAATATACTTATCGGAGTCCTTACAATGAGGCGTTTACTGATTCCATTAATGTTTGGCCTTGTGCTGCTGCCCGGTTTATCGGCGGTTGAATCGGCCGAGCTCGATACCGTCACCGTGGCAAAACGGGAAGCGGTCAGGGAGTTTTGGCTCGACGGGGTGGTCGAGGCGATCAATCAGACCACACTTTCAGCCCAGACCCGGGGTCAGGTGGAAGAGATCCTGTTCGATGTGGATGACTATGTGGAAAAGGGACAGGTGGTGGTGCAACTGAAAGACACCGAGCAGAAGGCCGGCCTGGATCAGGCCCGGGCCGACCTGAAGGAGGCCGCAGCTCGACTGCAGGAGTCCCGGGATGACTTCAAGCGCACCAAGGATCTTTTCGGACGCAAGCTTGCATCCCAGTCCCAACTGGATAAATCCACCGCTGCGCTGAAATCCGCCAAGGCGCGCAGGGAGGCGGCGGACGCCCGCCTGTCCCAGGCCAAAGAGCAGTTTGAATACACCCGGGTCAAGGCACCCTACAGCGGCATTGTCACCCATCGCCATGTGGAGGTGGGTGAGATCGCCTCCCCGGGGCAGAAGTTGATGAGCGGTATCTCTCTCGACCAGCTGAGAGTCAGTGTGGAACTGCCCCAGAGCCTGATCCCGGTGATACGGGCGCAGGGCAAGGCGCGGGTTCTGCTGCCGAACGGCGAGGCGATTCAGGGAGAGGGTCTGACTATCTTTCCCTTTGCCGACCAGAGCAGCAGCACCTTCAGGGTGAGAGTCGATCTGCCGCAAGGGTTGAAGGATCTGTTTCCCGGCATGTTCGTCAAGACTGCCTTCGTGACCGGCGTCAAGAAGGAGCTGGTGGTGCCGCGTGAGGCCGTGGTCTATCGCTCCGAGGTGACCGCGGTCTATGTGGTCGGTCAAGACCAGCGGATCCGTTTCCGGTTGATTAGGGCCGCAGAACATGCCGTCGACGGCATGCTGTCGATTATCGCCGGACTCTCCGAGGGTGAAGCAGTGGCAACCGACCCCGTGGCCGCTGCCACCTTATTGAAACAGCAGTTGGCGGAGAGTCACGATGAGTAAGCTGGGTATCTCGGGCAGCGTCGCCAAGCGCTTCCTGATCACTGAGATCACGCCTCTGCTGGCCCTGGTGGGGCTGCTGCTGGGGGTATTCGCCGTACTGGTGACGCCGCGTGAGGAAGAGCCGCAGATCAACGTTACCTTTGCCAATGTCTTCATTCCCTTTCCCGGCGCCACCGCCACCGAGATCGAGAACCTGGTGGCGACTCCGGCTGAGCAGGTGCTGTCGGAGATCGACGGCATCAAGCATGTCTACTCCACCTCCCGTCCCGGCATGGCGGTGCTGACCGTGCAGTTTCTGGTGGGCGAGGATCGGGAGGATGCCATCGTAAGGCTCTTCAGCAAGGTCTACGCAAACCAGGACTGGCTGCCCCAGGGGCTCGGGGTGGGACAGCCGATCATCAAGCCGAAGGGCATCGATGACGTGCCCATCGTGACCGCAACCCTCTGGTCGGAGGATCCGGCAATCGGCGCCTACGAACTGGGCCAGGTCGCCCATGCCATCGAGTCTGAATTGAAGCGGGTTCCCGGCACCCGGGATATCTACACCATCGGCAATCCGGACCGGGTGGTGCATGTGCTGCTCGACCCCCAGTCGCTGGCGGGACACGGCATCGATCTGAGCGATCTGCGCACCGCCCTGCAGGCGGGCAATCATATCCGCGACAACATCGAGGTCACCGCAGAAAACCGGGAGCTGCTGGTGCAGGCGGGCACGTTCCTCACCTCGCCCGATGAGATCGGCAGCCTGGTGGTCGGCGTGAGAGAGGGCAAGGCCGTCTATCTGCGGGATGTCGCCGAGGTGGTCCATCGGCCGGATCAGCCCCAGCACTATGTCTGGATGGGGGCGGGTCCGCAAGGGGAGCAGAAACAGCTGCCCAAGGGAGGGAAGTTTCCCGCGGTCACCGTGGTGGTCGCCAAGAAGGCGGGTACCAACGCGGTGGATATCGCCAAGTCGGTGATCAAGCGCTTCGAACAACTGGACGGCATTTTCATTCCGCAAGGTGTGCACGCCACCATCACCCGTAATTATGGCGCCACCGCCGAGGCCAAGGCCAACAAGCTGATCAGCAAGCTCGCCTTCGCCACCCTCTCGGTGGTGGGGCTGGTGCTGCTGACCATCGGTTGGCGCGAGGCGTTCATCGTCGGCGCCGCAGTGGTGGTGACCCTGGCGATCACCCTGTTCGCTTCCTGGGCCTGGGGCTTCACCCTCAACCGGGTCTCCCTGTTCGCCCTGATCTTCTCCATCGGCATCCTGGTGGATGACGCCATCGTGGTGGTGGAGAACATCCATCGCCACCTGCAGATGGGTTCCAGGCATCTGCTGGAGGCGATCCCCAAGGCGGTGGACGAGGTCGGCGGTCCGACCATTCTGGCGACCTTTACCGTTATTGCGGCGTTGCTGCCGATGGCCTTCGTCACCGGGCTGATGGGACCCTATATGAGCCCGATTCCGATCAATGCCAGCACCGGCATGCTGATCTCCCTGGTGGTGGCCTTTGTCTTCACCCCATGGATGACCAACCGGATTCTGGCCAGCCAGGCGGAACGGATCGCCAGCCATGCCCATGAGGAAAACCAGGAGACGGCGCTGAGCCGCTTCTTCAGCCGGGTGATGGCCCCATTCCTCGCGGGTAAACGAGGCAATCGCATGCGCTGGGTGCTGCTGGGATCGATCTTGCTGCTGATCGCCGCCTCCCTCGCCCTGGTGGCGACCAAGTCGGTGGTGCTGAAGATGCTCCCCTTCGACAACAAGTCAGAGTTCCAGGTGGTGCTCGATATGCCGGAGGGGACCAGCCTGGAGCAGACGGCGCGGGTGCTGGATGAGCTGGGGGACTATCTGGGCGGCGTCGAGGAGGTCTCCGACTACCAGGTCTATGCCGGCACCGCCTCCCCCATCGGCTTCAATGGCCTGGTCAGGCAGTACTATCTACGTGAAGGGGCCAACCTGGGCGACATCCAGGTCAATCTGGTGGACAAGCAACACCGTGAACGCAAAAGCCACGAGGTGGCGTTGGCGGTGCGTGGACCACTGCAGACTATTGCCCGGGAGTATAACGGCAATCTGAAGGTGGTGGAGGTACCCCCCGGACCGCCGGTAATGTCGCCCCTGGTGGCCGAGGTCTACGGCCTCGACTACGAGGGTCAGACCGAGGCGGCCTGGGAGGTGCGCAAGGTGTTCGAGAACACCCCGGATATCATCGATGTGGATGACAGCGTGGAGTATCCCTCCGCCAAGTTCGTGGTCCAGGTCGACCGGGCCAAGGCCTCCCGGCTGGGTGTACCCCAGAGTGCGGTGGCGGAGGCCCTGTCAACCGTGCTCGCAGGCGAGGATGCCAGTTATCTCCATGGGGAGAATCTGAAATATGCGGTACCGATCCGGATCGAATACGCTGAAGCCGACAAGGCCGATCTGGATCAGGTGCTCGCCCTGCGGGTACGCTCTCAGAGTGGCAAGCTGGTCCCCCTGTCGGAGATCGTGCAGGTGATCCCGCGGGTCAGGGAGTACTCGATACACCATAAGGATCTGCTGCCGGTGGTCTATGTCACCGGTGACATGGCGGGGGAGACCGACAGCCCGCTCTACGGCCTGTTCGAGATCTCGGATCAGTTGCAGGGCGATGGCGGCATCGAGCAGTGGTTCCTGCGGCAGCCGGAGAATCCCTACGCCTACAGTCTGAAGTGGGACGGGGAGTGGCAGATCACCTACGATACCTTCCGCGACATGGGCATCGCCTATTCGGTGGGCCTGTTGATGATCTACCTGCTGGTGGTGGCCCAGTTCCGCTCCTACCTGGTGCCATTGGTGATCATGGCACCGATTCCGCTCACCGTGATCGGCATCCTGCCCGGGCATGCGCTGCTCGGGGCCCAGTTCACCGCCACCTCCATGATCGGCATGATCGCCCTGGCGGGCATCATCGTGCGCAACTCCATCCTGCTGGTCGATTTCATCAACCAGCAGGTGAGGGAGGGGATGGCACTGGAACAGGCTGTTATCGACTCGGCGGCGGTACGCGCCAAGCCGATTGCCTTGACTGCCTTGGCTGCGATGGCGGGTGGATTCTTCATCCTCGACGACCCGATCTTCAGCGGCCTGGCGGTCTCGTTGATCTTCGGCCTGTTCGTCTCCACGGTGCTGACCCTGGTGGTGATCCCGGTGGTCTACTATGCGGCGATGCGGAATCGGGTCGAGTTCATTCGTGCCGGGGATTCATAGCTGACAGTGGTCCTCCTTATTGGAGGGCCGCATAAGCCGCAAATGGACGCGAATCACCGCAACCTACGCGAATTTTTCTCACTGAAATGAACAACATTTGCGTTAATTAGCGTTAATTAGCGTTCATTTGCGGACTTAAACTCACCAACTCCGCGCATCGAGACGCATATGCAGCAGTGCGGCACTGTCGTCCTTCGGCGTGGTGCGCCGTTCAATGTCAAAAGGCATGAAGCCGAGCGAGGCATAGAGCAGCAGTGCCGGGGTATTGTCGGTGAACACCGAAATGTAGACGGTTGAAGCATAGCGTTCGAAGATCCTGTCACACATGTGACGGATCAGGCGCCTGCCGATACCCTGGCCCCGGTAGGCATCCGATATGACCAGATTGCCGATGAAATACCTGTCGCCGGCAATGCTGGTATAGAGATTGGCGAAACCGATGACCCGTCCGTTGTCCAGCACCACGGTGAAGTCGCTCCGTTCCCTGGCGAGTTTTTCAAGTTGCGCCTTGTCGAAGGGCCAGGTGCCCGACGGGTAAATCAAAAACAACTCCTCAGGCGTGGTGAACAGCCCGATTATCCCTTCGAAATGGGTGTTGTCAGCCGCCGTGATGTCATATTATTCCGCATAACTCATTTTGTATAAGAAGCCGACACTTGATTTCTCGTTCCCACACAGGAGCATGGGAACGAGAAAATAACCGCTCATTATTTCGTGCGCCATAACTTGATCAATGTTATTTTAGTATCCTTGGGATGATTCGCTAAGCATCGCGCTAGGTTTTCAAAGGATATCAAGGAGTCAGATCCGTGCCGAAGGGACTCAAATCCGTCATCGTACTGCTGCTCATGGCTGCAGCGAGCACTACTTTCGCAGTCCATGTCAACCACGACCGCACCGGGCAAGTTGCACTGTTGCCCTATTACACAGTCAACAACAACTTCATCACCAACTTCACGGTGACCAATACCAGCGGTATGTTCAAGGCGGTGCGGGTGCGCCTGCTTGATTCCCGCATCGGTGCGGACCTCTTGAACATCAACCTCTATCTCTCCCCCTACGATGTCTGGAACGCCACCCTGCGCATGAATCCGGATACGGGGCTGCCCAACCTGATCACCGAGGACGAAAGCTGTACCTATCCCGCCAAGGCCGGGCTGCAGGCCGGCATCGACCTGGAAAATCCCTACACCGAGACCACTGACGCGGATCTGACGGAAGGCTATGTGGAGATCATCGAGATGGGGGATATCGCCGATGGTGCCGGACCGGTACTGGATGGGGGGTTCGAGGCCGAGATCGATGCGGGCGGGGTTGCCGACGGAGCGATAAACATTGCTGCCGGTGATCGCTCTATCCCGACGGGATTGTTGCATGATGCTTACGGGCTGCCGGTGGACTGTTCCGTAGTGGCGGATGCCTGGGAAGCGGGTGAGGTAAGTACGAGTTCCATCAATGGCTTCGAGCCGGGTAGCATGGGTACGAGCGGAGTGGCCCAGGACAACGGCGATCCAGCCCTACCCTATGATCACAGCCACAACGCTGGCCTGGTGGCACCGAGCGGAGGCATCAACGCCTACGGTATCCTAATCAACGTGGCCACAGGGGCGGCCTTCGTGCAGGAGGGGGTGCACATCGACCGTTATACGACCGTCGCCCAGCACTACCTGCCCGATGATCCGGTGCACTACCGCCTGCCCTCCCTGGCGTCGGGGGATGTTCGTGAAGCCTACATCACCAATGCACTGGGAGATGGGAAATAAGGCGACACCATGCCATTGACTGAATACGACACCGGCGCGCTGCATGACATCTCGCCGCTGCCGTCGGTGCCGATGGGGTCGAATCCATTGCCGATTGCCATGGTGCTCAGCGCTGATATGGTATCAGGTCCCTATTTTATTGATGAGAGCGTCCTTGGAGAGACAGACATTGTGTTGACCTTTCCAATGCGCAAGCACGGGATCTATAACGGCGGCACCCTCACAAACCAACTGGATCAGAACGAGACGGCTTGTGTGGGTACCTTGGATGACGGTGTCAACGATGGCCGGGAGGTGACCCTCGGCTCGTTAGGGGAGTTGGTTCAGGACTACCCACATGATGGGACTGGTGGGTACTGTACGAATGTAGGTTTTGAACCGGATCAGGATTCGGATGGGGATGTCTCTAGTCAAATAGTCTACTATGACTATGAAGAGCAAACAGCTTCGATGTGTTTTACGGGCTGTGAAATTTCACCAGTCCCCATCGGTTCTGCAATAGCGCATTACGTCATGAACCGCAGTGTCAATGTTAATCGTATCGTCCGAGCGAGTGGTGGCACAATCCCATTGCTCGGTACGTCTTCACCGGGTGTTTTTGAGTTGAATTTTGATGCCGGTTTTGGAGCCGGGTGGATGACTTTCGCTATTAACTCACGTAAGTACATCTATGAAAGCAATCCCGGTATAAGTTCCCTAACCGAAGCCGCAGGTGGTTTGGGCAGCGATCCCAATAACAGCTGGACAGGTGTTCCCGTGATTGGATTTTCCGCTATGGCTGCCGATGTCGGGCCAGCCCAGCTGGGCGAGACGGTTGAGCTGATTCGCAGTGTGAATCGTAATGAGTGACTGCTGCCTCTACATGGGTAGTTTATTTCAAGCGTAAAGCCTCAAGTTGCACCCATTCATCCGGTTGCATATTGGAGATCCGCGCCCAGGCATGCTCGGTTTCATACACAAACAGCCTTTGTCCCTGTTTATAACGTCCGGTGATATTTGACGAGTAGGGCGACTCCTTTGCATTGACCGATTCTGCGGTAACGATATAGACCTTGGGCAGCTTAAGTACGGATCTGCGGATGACAGCGCCCGGTTGCAGTGCAGGATCGTATCTTAATGTGTCACCTTTGCTGCTGGGTTGTGTGTCGATACGGCAGGTCTTGTTGAGTGCAATGCAACCCTTGCCGCAAGGCTTACCCTTGATGCAGTTTCTGGCATGGGCGGAAATCGGTGTGCTGAGGGTCAGAATAGAGACCAGGGTGAGGGCGAGCGTTTGCTTGATATCCATGAGCGAATCCTTTCATTATGGTCGAGCCAAGGCGATCCGGCGATGGCGGGTTATTGAATCGATTTCATGTCGGTAAATAAATCATGCTGTGCACGATAACTGTTGTTAGACTTGCAATCAAATCCTGTCCTGAAATGCCGTCTAAAAAGACTGAACGTTATATCGTTCCCACGCTCCAGCGTGGGAATGCATACGGCAGGTAGGGTATCAGAGAGATATGAGTTCCCACCCAGGAGCGTGGGAACTAGAACAATCTCCATGTCCAAGATAGAGATTGTTTGGCATGCAATCAATTCCTGAAATAATTAGTGATTATTTAATTCGGGTCAGCCCGGTTCGTCTCGCCAAGCATTCGCCGCCACACCCACCGCAATGCCTCGGCGTCGGGGCGCTCGGCGGGGACGCGTTCGGACGGGATCAACGGGCGAATAACGCCTTCCTGTCGGTGACCGACAACGAAGGAGAATATGTAGCGCGGTTCGAAGCCCATGCGTAAATCGGTGATCTCCACTCGACCATCGATCTCCCGCACGCGATAGAAGCCCTTGGTGAACCAGCGCAGGCGCGTCACTGCGGGCGCATCATCGACCGACGAGAGCAGGCTTTCGTCGCTTGAATACTGTTCGAATCGGATCTCGGGCAACGGGTCGAGCAGCGAATAGTAGCCTTCCCGGTAGCCATGCGGCGTCACAGCGACGACGCGCCAGAGCAACAGATTGAATGGTGTCGGCGTCGCTATAAGCCGATCGTACGCAGCGCCCTGGCGTTCCAGTTCACTCTCGGCGATGTCACGAACCTGCGCCTGGATGAAGATGGCGCCTGCGAGATAGACGGTACTCAGGCCAAGGCCGATCCTATTCGCGCGTCGTCCGACGGTTGGCTTGCGCCTGGCGAGCGCAGCCCAAAGCACCCCGACGAGCAGCAGCAGCGTATACAGGGGATCGATAATAAAGATGCTGCCGAGCCCGATCGGCGGCCCCGTGCTCGGCCAGAAGAGCTGTGTGCCGTAGATGGTGGCCGCATCGAGCAGGGCGTGTGTTGCGAGCGCGAGCCACACGAGCAGGGTCCAGCGAGCGATTGACGCACCATCTCTCGCATGCAGGCGTGCGAGCCCGGCACCCAGGATCGGCGCGACGATGGTGTGCGTGACCAGGGAGTGGCTGAAGCTGCGGTGGTGGGTTACGGCCGCCACCGCGTCCGCGTGGGGTATGAGCACGTCGAGATCGGGTATCCCGCCGAATACCGCCCCCCAGAAAAGCGCCTTGCGACCGACACGTGCACCCAGCGTCGCGTGGCCGACGGCCGCACCGAGCAATATCTGAGTGAACGGATCCATACGCGATTTCTCCACGAAGAGGAATGCAAACGGGTAGGAAACGAATTGTGTCTGAGAATCGGAGACTCCGCAATCGAAGAGATTTCGTCTCTTCAGCCATTTACGCGCCGCTCCCTTTTAGTTCTTGCTCATTTGCATTTTAGTTGCGTAGTAATAGCTATACGCCATAAGGATAATCAGAGTAATTGCAAAAAGAAGCAGGGGGAAACTGAAATCGATTGCCCCGTCCAGTGCGAATTTCGTTCTAATTGCCGCGATTAACGCTACGACAAGTATCGTTGGAATCAGAATCCATTTTCGCTCAAGAGGCTTTCTATCGGCTATCAGCAACATCACACCCCATGAAAATGCAATAACGGACGCAAGACCACCCGGATAAACGATTTCGTCTACGCCCATTCTTTCCGGCATCCATGTCAGAATTGCGATTGCAAAATCAGCTAGTGCCGCAATCCAGTAACTCAGTCGCACTAATATTATTTGCTTTAACATCTTTTTCTGGGGTGAGGGAGATTTAAGCTGGATATTATCATTATGGTGCGAATATATCCGTGCGCCTTAACGTTATGGTATTAAAAATGGAGTCGGGACAAATAATAAAACGATAGATGATCGCTTGTTTCTGATCTCGTGTATTTACGGTTTATAAGACGTAGTAAATTATGTCTTACTATGATTTTCCAAAAAAGACCAGAATGAATCACCTTCGATTTCTCCCCGTTTCTCCACGAGATCGGTTTCAATCTCTACCAGGTATTTGTCATAAACTGTCTCTCGCTCGTGTTTCAAAGGTGACGGACAGTAACAGGCTTCAAACCATTCGATTGTGTTTGGGCCGGTGACCTTGGCCTGCTTCATTGATGACACGATCTCTGCGCCATCCGGTTTTTGGTTCGCGACCGTTCCGTCAACTAATACCTGATAAAAGGCCGGAAGCTTATTGAGTACGAATTTTGCTCTGACACGATATTCCATGATTGCCTCATGACATTTTACGTCAGCCGAACAGGTGGAGCGGTAAAGATGGGTATGTCGGCCGAATTGCCAAGTGATATTTGTCAACTGTTCTAAGATTCTAGCGGCAAATTTATATTTATTAATTACATATCTTTCATGGGTTCTCTTAGAAAACAGGTCTGAACGAGTTAAGAGGGGGCGGTGACAAGTGATAATAGATCGTAATCTTAAATATCACTGACCCCATTTATCCGTCTTTTGTTCAAGTGAAAGACCACCTATACCTGCAATCAGGAGTCACTTCATATTAAATATTGTTGTGGTTATCCACTAATTGTTCAATCAGGATTCTTTTAGCTTTGCTAAGATATTGTCTGCTTGGATATACAACGGAAACCGGCAGCGGATTTGGAATGAAATTTTCCAAAATTGATATCAGCTCACCATTCGCAATTTGCTCATGAACTGCCAATTTTGGTAGGTAGGCTATTCCAAGACTTGCGCATGCCATAATCTTTAAGGTCGCGTCATCATTCGCATCGCATTGTCCATCTACTTTGATTGAAAAGTTTCGTTTTCCTTCTCGAAAAAACCAGCGCCGTGGAGATTGTGTCAATGTATTGATGATACAGGTATGTTTTGTGAGCTCTTTTGGATGTTTAGGTTCGCCATGTGTCTCAAGGTATGCCGGACTTGCAATAGCAACTAACGGAAAATACTCTACGACCCGGGCAATGAGATTCGAATCATCAAGCGTCCCAACTCGTAGCGCAATGTCATAGCCTTCCTCAATGAGATTGATCTCACGGTTAACCAAGGTGATGGATAGTGAGACATCGGGGTATCGATGAAGGTAGGGTTTGATGATTTTGTTAAGAAATCGAGGACCGAGGATGGGAGGGGCGGTGAGTCGAATATGGTCCTGAATTTTGTCGTCGCTGCTATTAAGCATTATTAGTTCTTCAACGGTATGAGTAATGGCCTCCATTTTTTGTAGATAACGCCGCCCTTCGTCAGTCAGACTGATGGATCGTGTCGTGCGGTGTAATAGCCGTATACCTAAGTGCTTCTCAAGCTCATTAATCTGCCGACTGACCGCAGAAGGTACCAGATTCAGCTGTTGTGCTGCCTGGCTGAAGCTTTGCTGCCTGCAAACTTCCTGAAATATTTCGATTGATTTGAGTAAGTCCATTGTGCATTAAATCTGAATACTGAATTGATATTTATATTATTTATCATTTTTTGTGACTCATCTACCCTTTTAGTCATCAGATAGATGTTTTTACAGATAACAGGAGATTCCCATGAAAATCTTACTCATTGGCGCAACAGGAACCATTGGACAAGAAGTACAACAACGCCTTGCTGATGGTCACGAAGTCATTCCAGTTGGATTCAAGAATGGCGTATATCAGGTGGATCTGGAGAGCAAAGCATCAATCCAGCATCTATTTGAACAGGCGGGGAATGTTGATGCCGTTATCTCCACAGCGGGCGCGGCTGCCTTTGCGCCGTTGAAAGAGTTGACAGACGCGCAATTTGAGCTGGGCTGGAACAACAAACTCATGGGACAAGTCAATCTTCTAAGAGTAGGCCGGAGCTATATCAAGGAGGGTGGCGTTGTTTTGTTAACGTCGGGCATGCTCGCCAGTGATCCCATTCCAGGTTCTGCCTCAGTGAGTGCTGTAAACGGCGCACTGAATTCGTTTGTAAAAGCAGCCTCCATCGAGCTTGGCGACGAACTGAGGGTCAATGCGATCAGTCCGGTCTTCGTAAAAGAAACCATGGAGATTATGGGCATGGATAGCAGTTCGGGTATGTCAGCGGCAAACACCGCCATTGCATATCAAGTCGCTTTGGAAGGCCAAATGACGGGTGCAGTCATTGACGTCCGTGACTATGTGTAACTTTATGAGAAAAATGTAAATATGGAGCGCTGACGATGAAAATTATCATAATTGGTGCCTCTGGGCGCATCGGAAGTAAGGTCAAGGAAGCACTATTGGTAAAAGGCCATGAGGTTATCCGCGTTGGTTCGCGCTCTGGTGATATTGTGGCTGACTATACCAATGAACAATCTGTATATGAGATGTTTGGTCAAGCAGGAGAGTTTGATGCGCTTATTTCGGTGGCCGGAGGAGACAGTCGATTTAAGCGGTATGCGGACCTGACAGATGATGACTTTCTCTTCGGATTTGAACGAAAGTTCCTATCTCAGGTGCGATTGGTAAGGCTTGGCGAAGGCTGTGCTCGAGATAATGCTTCATTTACTTTAACAAGTGGATTTCTGAGCCATTATCCCAATGAGGCCAGTATAGCGACAGGCCCCTTAAACTCAATGGTCGATACATTCGTTAGTAATGCGGCGCCAGTAATGCCGAGGAATATCAGACTCAATGTGGTAAGCCCCGCACCTATTGTTGAGCCAGGGCATGAGCGGAAAGGATTAGTGACTGCGGCACAGACTGCAGAACGTTATGTTGATGCTTTAGAGGGGAGTTTTACTGGAAAAGTGTTGCGTGTTTGGGGAGGCTTGCCCCATAGTTTTGATTAATTAGGTACGAAAGACCTTTGCTTCATCTGTTAGTTATTCGTGCGGATATTTAGAAAAGAGGTCTGCCCCTGTTTGATCGGTCGTGACATCAGTAATGTGGGCCGGCCCGGCTGCTTTTTCACTATAATTTGATATTAATGCTTCGGCGCAGGGGTGGTGGACACTAAGTTGCCGCCATCCTACTGCAACCGGTCATCGTCATCGTGTCTCATACCTTAAGTATTCGTCTTTGCAGCATAATCAAAATAGTGTAGCAGCTGGCAGCCGCCAGAAGATGTTTGACGGTGTGTCCACTCACTACCTCGCCTGTCATCTGGAATACGGTCACATCGTATGCCTCCGCACCTTTTGCCAGGGTGTACAACACAAGCGCAAAGAAGAGTAGCCCTTGGTGTGTAAAGCGACTGCTAAATAGCGCCATGAAGAAGGGTAAGGTCAGCAGCGGGAAGAACTGTACCCACACGTAGAGTCGTAGGTCCTCGAAAAAGTACCCATAGAGGACACTGCCGATGCCTATAATGACTAGCGGGATCAGCAGACAGGACAAGCGGCGATCGACATACTCGCTCAGGAGTGCCGTGAGGAAACCCATAAATCCAACACTCATCGGCAATCGATCCCAGACGAGGGTCTCGTTACTTGGGCTCCAGTGATAGTAGATCGACCCAACACTCACCAGGCTGACACCGGCAAACAGCACAAGCCACGCGCTATGGCCGGGGCCTGTATGATTTTTCAGGCAGAATGCAATGCCAACTGCACCGACGAGCAGGAAGGCCAGGTTGGAGATCACATCGAAAAAATTCGGGATACCGAAGATGCGGCCCGTATCAACAAAGTGGTGATAGGCCACATCTTGAGGAATCGGATCAATTATCAGTAGCAAGACGAGCGAAAAGAGCAAAAGACACACCAGTACAGTGTGCCTCCAACTGAATTCGTGTGACAGGTTGGTGCTCATCCGAACCTCGATTGAATGTTAAATTCAGCTTACTGTCCGATGCTTGAATTCCTGGCAGTATGTGCTGTGTCTCAACTCTTTCATTTGACACCCTATCATATCGTTCCCACGCTCCTGCGTGGGAATGCATACGACAGGTAGGGCATCAGAGAGAGATATGAGTTCCCAAGCAGGAGCGTGGGAACTAGAGCAAATGGCTTCGTGAACCAGGTTATTTGCTTCGCTTACGAGGCATTTTGCTACACCATCGACAATATTTGCGCCATAAGCCAGATTATTCAACCCTTAAAACAGGCCTGAGCAGGGCATCTTACCCCTGGTACACAGATTGCAAGGCCTATTGAAGCGTATGTCGATTTATTTGCTTGGGCGGGTGAATCTGAAGAATTGTTTATTTTTTTAGTTAAATGGGATCTGCCTCCATAAATATACTGCGTCCTTTTCGAAAATTGGTTTCTTAAAGGATAGATCCGTTTTGTTTTCGGTATTCTTCCTATACACAGCATGCAACTGTGCCGGCATTGGATAAATAGATGCAAAATAACTCAAATCATACTTGTTCAACGCGGCGTAAATCTGATTGGGAAAGCCTGGCCAGGGCTATCTCTGTTGTCATAGGCGTGCGGTTTACCGGGTCAGCCGCTGTGGCCGGCCCTGCCATTGGTCAGTTCGAAGTCAAGAATCTCAACACTGTACCCGGAGAGATTGAGTTCCAATCCCAGAATGCCCATATGTTTGGCAACCCAAAACGTGATCTGAGAAATATCGACGGGGAGTTCGAGTACGACGACAACAGTGTGGCGAATCAGCGCCATGCCCTCGAACTCGAGTTTGGTATTACCCGTCGATTTAAGTCGCGCATCGGTATCGAATACGAGAAAGAGCGTCTGGATGACCCGGATAGTCCTGGGCAGGCGAATGAATTTGGTAACCTGGATTTGTCTGAAATCGGCGCGGAGGTTATTTGGATAGTTGATTCTATCGAAGAGAACGATTGGGGTTTTGGCCTGGTGGCCGAATATGAACATCCGCTGGAGGATGAGGAGGCAAGCCTGTTGCTCGTCGGGCCAATCTATCAAGTAGAAAGGAATGAATGGTGGAGCATCATCAATCTCTATCTGGTGAAACACCTGGGTGGAGATCAACCACGAGACGAGAAGATCGACTTCGCCTATGCGACCCAATTCGGCTTCGAGCTGAATCAGGATTGGCAACTCGCGTTGGAGGCCTATGGAACGGTGGATCGGATTGGTGATACAGGTAGTGCGGGCGAGGAGGCGCAATTGTTTGGCGATCACAATCAACATCGCCTCGGACCTGTGTTTTATTACATTGGAGGCCTGGGAGGTGATCCGTCCGACGAAGAATCATCCGTCTCAATCGGCGTGGGATTGTTGTTCGGTATCAATGAAAACACACCTGATACGACGTTGAAGTGGTCTGTCGAGGTTGAGTTTTAGCGAAAAGAATTGGAAGAACTTGCCGTAGAAAATCAGACTCAACCTGACACTGCAAGTCGCATATTTCGATATCTTCTGACAGACTTAGAATATCTAATGCTGCTATTTCAATCGTTTCAGAAAAATCATAATGTCACATTGTTGCTCAGAACCCGGCTGCAATATTAATCGGCCCAGCAAACACCGCTGTCCGGTCAATGGGATCGAGTACTCGGAGGTATCCGTCAAAACCGTTGCCCACCATGTACACAGACCTTGGCTATTGGACGGTCATACAAAACGATACTATTTCTGTGACGATCCGACTTGCGATGTGGTTTATTTCGGGGACGACGACTCGGTAATCTCGCAAGCACAAGTCAGAACCAGGGTGGGCGTGAAGGACCAATCCGATGATGCAATGCTGTGCTACTGCTTTGGGGTAACTAAGCGCGACGCGGCCAGCGATCCGGGTATAAGGGCGTACATTATCCATCAAACCAAGCTTGGGGCATGCACCTGTGAAACATGTAATCCTGCTGGCGTTTGCTGCCTCAAGACCTTCCCGTGAACTACCGTATGGCTGATCGATAAACGGGACTTCCACCCTAAATATAAATATAGATATTCAGGACATCTGTGTATTTATAAATTGGTAATCTTTGGGGTCGGTGTCTCGCTTATTTTGCTTATTTTTTGGATGAAAAAGCCCTGGCTGACTGTATGGCCTATGTGGATCTCAATCCGGTCAGGGCAGGGATGGCTGAGACACTGAAGCAATCCGAGTTTACCTCAATCACAGAGCGTACTAGCAGGCTCGAACAAGACCGTGATCAGGATAATGAAGTGAACAATCCTAGCAGATTATATCGGTTTGCTGGGAACCTAGTTTATTGGGTGTCCCCAATTATTCGCTATTATTCCTTGATTGTTATGCTTGGGCGCTTGTCATATATGACATCCATGTTGGGCCCGATTTTCAATAGTCCGCTCTTTATGGCTTGGTTACTTATTTCGATGTCAGCTTTCAGTTTGGAACGAGTTTCAGGTGACAATGAAGCGGCTTTTTCTGTATCTATACTCAATAAACCATTTTCATCCAGTTTAACCGGAGGTTTCTCTTCCTGGTCTTCAGGCATAGTGTAATCTGCCGGAAAGACATCTATTTTGCCAGTAAAAGCGTTGACGAGATAGACAATATTATCCTCGCCGGGAATGGCAAACTGATAATTTGGGGTCAGGTTGTCTACATGTACTAAGCCGGTTTTGAGTGTGTAGGCGTGTGGCATCTTCTCCATGAGTATGGACTCTGCATCCATTTGGGATATGGGCGGAAATGATCCCCACTGTTTATCGCTGACGTCGACCATTCGCGCAGGCGCGTAATCCTTGCCGTCGAACTTTCTGTACATGGAAATTGCGATCACGCTTCCGCCTGATATGTGAGGGACTAATAGACTCGATGGGCCTCGTTTGAAGTAATCCTCAACCTGTAAACCTTCGCCTATTGTTGCCTCAGAGTAGGCCTCATGAACGTAGTTTCCGGTAGAGTTCTGCACCATGCCGGGGAATACGGTATTATAAAATTCCGTGGCGTTATTGTGAATGTTAGTCGCGGTTTCGAAAACCTCCGGTAATCCCCCCATTAATAATGGGACTCAAAAGTAGTCACTGTTAAGCGGTCTGAGCCAACTTCTGTATCGGGGTGATTCCCCCTAATGCCATGTTTGGTCGATCATTATTGTAGCGCCATAACCACCGAGTGGCAGTATCCTGTGCATGGGTAATCGATTCAAATAAATGTTGATCCAGCCACTCATGCCGAACAGTCCGATTGAATCGTTCCACATAAGCGTTCTGCTGTGGCTTACCCGGCTGAATATATTGCAACTGAATCCGATGCCTGTTGGCCCATTCAACAAGCTGGCTACTCAAGTATTCCGGTCCATTATCGCAGCGAATGACCTTGGGTTTGCCGCGCCACTCAATGATGCGACCCAGGGTACGGATGACTCTGAGTGCCGGCAATGAAAGATCAACTTCAATCCCCAAGCCTTCCCGGTTGTAATCATCGATCACGTTAAAGGTCCGAAAGCTTCGACCATCTATCAGCCGATCATGCATAAAATCCATCGACCAGACTTCGTTGATCTGCCGGGGCACTGATAACTCATCAGGCTTGTCTCGCTTCAATCGTCGCTTCGGCTTGATCCTCAGATTCAACTCCAGCTCACGGTAGATGCGGTAAACGCGCTTGTGATTGTAGCCGTAGCCCCTCACATTGCGCAGATACAGAAAACACAGGCCAAAGCCCCAGGTGCGATTGGCTGTTGTGAGGCGAAGTAGCCAGTCCGCGATACGGGCATTGTCACCCGATAGCTTCGGCTGGTAACGGTAGCAGGTCTCGCTGATACCAAAAATCTCGCAGGTCAGGCGGATACTCAGCCCGTGCTTCGACAAGGCGTGCTTGGCCATCTCTCGTCGTTGAGATGGCCTTAGTACTTTCCCTCAAGGGCCTCCTTACGGATCTCGGCCTTGAGCCGTTCTTCTGCGTACATCTTCTTCAGGCGCCGGTTCTCCGCCTCCAGTTCCTTCATCCGCTTCATCATCGATACGTCCATGCCGCCATACTTGGCGCGCCAATTGTAAAAAGTGGCATCACTCATACCGTGCTTGCGGCACAGCTCAGCGACCGGAATACCGGCCTCGGCCTCTTTCAGGATCGATATGATCTGGGATTCGCTGTAGCGGGACTTCTTCATTGTAGATTCTCCTTTTCGTAATCATAATTGGAAAATTCTACTTTTGAACCCCGTTATTTTTCGGGGGGATTACCCTCCGTCATGTCAGGTTGGTCCTGGTGTGGTTGATAATCGTCTTCTATACGTCCTGTTTCCTCTCTATTATTCGTTTCCTCGTGTTGAGTAAAAGGTGTTGTTGTCTGAGTTGTCTTCTCTGCTGTGATGTTATCTGGCTTGTGGGTTTTGGTATCAAGACTTTTTACTGAGTTATTGGTATTGAAAAAGAACATACCCGTAATGACAGTTACTAGAGCGAAGAAGATCAGCGACCAAGTGTATTTTAATTTATGCATAGGACTTAGATGCGAATATAATCTGCGACTCCCCGTTCATTAAAGACATCCTGCATTGCTTGAACTAAGTTAGTACCTGTGAAAATCTGATGGCTTGTTTATTGTTGGCGTATATAGTAGTGGCGCTTTTCCCAAGGTAAGGAGGAGCCGGTTTTTTTCCAATAGGTATTCAGTTCAGCCGAAGTATAAAACTGGTTCGGAGAGAGCGCTCGGCCGCCGACTGATTGGGCCTTTTCCGCATTGTATGTAATTATTTTTATGATTTTCTGTATCCAGGTCAGACCGGTAAGGTCGGGAGGGTCGGGGAGAGGGTAGGCCGGCGAATTTAGAATGCTGTCATTAAGATAGAGGCCTCTAAAGATGCATTGACCATGGTCCGTAAGTGTGTCGTCGCAATATATACCTCCTGTGGCCGCATAGTAATGGCCTCCCGCTGACCCAAAGTATGAGTTCCCGTAGATGATCTTTGGCGAACGTATGTAGAAGTTATCAACTATGGCCTCATCTATTGTGTCACTGCCTAATTCTAAGAAATTTCCTCCGAAAAGACCAAGAGCGACAATGCCGGCTTTGAGCTCATTGGTATTAAGGCCGGATGTGTTATCGGTGTTGATCAGGTCGTAGAGACCAATAATGTCGGGTTGTGGCGGCATTCTGCCTGAGCCCTTGAGTCTCTCAAATGAATCTATCATCGATAACACGGTTGCGCCGCACGTGTTATTTGTGGGTTGACTGTAGTGGGGCGTATTCGTGCGATAACCCACGTAGTAGTCAGCATAGCCGCTGATTTCCTTATATGCCGAAGAGGCCCAGTGGGTCTGTTCTTTCCAGACTATGGAGCCTGGCGCAACCTGATAGTTTGCGTTGGCGTTATTAGCAGTAATAAATGAAAAAAATAGTGTGTATAGCAGCGCGTGCTTCTTCATTTCTGATCATCCTTGATTAAAGAGTTCCGTATGTACTGTTCTTAAATTATTACACAGGCTAACTATATCGGATTAAGAATGCAATTCCTAATTTTAGAACTGATTAACACTATTTAAAGACAAAGTGATCAGAGTGAATAGACTATTTGTTGATTGTTGCTTAATTACTAAAACGGTTTGAAAGTTGTATTAAGTGCCTAGTGCTTTCTTAGGTTCAAGATCACTGTTATCCCGTTAACGACTGATACTTTGGGAAAAGGTTAGTAACTTTACCCAAGTCATTCCAGTGTATGCCGGGACCTAGCTTCCAAACCTGTAACAATATCTAGCATGGAATCGATTAAATGTATAAATAAGAATATAAAAATATGCGACACTTAAGACATTCAACTTGCGATCTGTGTTCCCTGGAGTTCGGCATTCGCTGGAATGACAGGCGTTTAATTAATCAAGGGATCTTCGTTGCAGATTTTCATGTTTCACATTATCCTCACCCATATAATACTACTTGACACAACCGGTTATATTAATATTGATGGTGCTAAACGGGCCAGCAGTGGTTCAAGATATGAAGCTCCAGCCTACCATTCAATCAGAATGGGGGTGCCTACTTTTACCAAACCCAAAAACTCGTCCATCTCTGCATTGGTTAATGCAATACAGCCGTTGGTCCAGTTGAACTGTTGGGTTACAGGGGCTAACCAGCCTAGTAAGTTTTTTTGTCCATGGATCATGATAAATCCCCCAGGTGAGACACCCAGTTTTCGAGCGCTGTTTTTATCTTGCTGATTCGGGTAGCTGATATGCATGGCTCGGTAGAAAGAGGAGTCTTCTTTTGTATAGTCGAGAGTGTAGAGGCCCTCCGGTGTCTTTTCGTCTCCCTCCTGCTGCTTGTGTCCTTTAGGGTTTGCGCCTAATGCCACTTGATATTGTTTTATAACTGTTTTTCCCTGCATGAGGAACATACTACGTTCAGATTTATCGACGCGTACCAGATCAACATCTGCTGACAAGCAAGTTGCATAGGTGAGTAAGAGTAGTGCGAAAATTCTCATTTTGGCAGACGTTTGCTGATTTGGGGAGCGGTGCTATATGGGAATAAGATAGACTAACATCTTCTGTAACAATTGATCTCACGGTTTTTACAACATTTGCCAGAAGGTTCAGAAATAGTTTAAAGTTTAAGTTTAATGAGACACCCACCCTAGATTTGAAGCTGCGTAATGTAATTGGTACGCATTAGAGTGGGTGTCTTATTTAGCATTATTTAGCTTCCTGGTACCATGCCTCTGCCTCATACACATAGGCCCGATAAAATTTGAGTCCGAGCTCAGCTAAGGCAACTGGATGGAGGTCTCGGATTCTTTCCCTTAAGTGGTGCCATGGAGGGTTGTACCATTTCCCTCTGTTTTTAAACCGTACTACCTCAGGATCAGTGGGAACTACCTTTGCATCTAAATCCAACAAGATATCAGGCGAGTCAAGATCTATTGTTATTGTCCCGTTTTCTAGCTTTGAAGATATCGAATTTAACTGAAATCCGCGACCACTTTTATCGACTACAGCCATCTTTAGGGGCTTCGTGACAGTCGGAGAAACGCTGTGCATTTCAGCGTTTCGCGCTTGCCTTAAGAACACTAGCAAAGGATCTTTCTTCCTGAGGTCGGTATATGGCTTATGCCATTGTTGGAAACCATTTTTCGTTTTGAGCGTTCTTTCCGTGAACTCCCACGCTCTTTCTATCCTGAATAGAAAATTCTCCCAACATTCCTGAAACTCAGAAAAGTCTCTCGTAGATTTCATGCTTTCAATCGCTTTTTTTGCGATATTCAGATCTTTCTTTGGTGCTGTGAGATTCATAGAAATTTAACAGCTGCTTATGTGGACGTCACACGTATTAGGGGACAGACCACATTTATTCTCTTTTCCGAACTGGTTTGCATTAAAAACGTGGTCTGTCCCCTATTTATGCATTAGGTGCATTATGCGACCGATCCTGACGGCTTCGATTCAGGTATTGCATCTATGAGGATTATACTAGGGTTACCCTGCAATTTAAGCTCCCTTAGGATTCTTAAAGTTTTTTCATGCTCCTCGTCCGTAAAATACAAAATCACTTTAAACGCCGTGCTTGCATCACTCGCTTTTTGATAGATCTCTGCCTGCTTTTCTAAGTTTCTCTTTAGATGAGTATTTTTTGCTAACTTGAATTCTACTAATGACTTGTCAAAGCTTCCGCGTGAAACCTTAAAATCTACGGGCCCGCGCCCATCGTTAACTTCTCTACTCACATCTGAAGGAGTAGCAAACCAAGTTAGTCGAAACAAAATATGCAAGTCACTTTCTCGGCGGATGGGTTCCCCGTGAGTAAAAAATAATCTATGGCCGCCTTTGTTCTCAATTACGTCCTTCAGGAAAAGTATTCGTGCGTGTGTTTCTTCAATTGTATCTGCACCAGTTCGATAGAAATCAGAGGAATTGATTAGTGTTGCTATAAACTCGGTTAATTGGCGTATGTAGAGGGTTTCCACGTCTTTTACTTTTTGTGAACTTACCGAAACAGCTTGATCCCCCAGGTCTTCCTTTAACCGAATAAAAAAATCTACTAATTCTGGATACTTCCGAAGTGCCCTTCCAATCGCCTCCGAAAAATCGGCTGCCCTAGGGTCTTTGGGAAGCATTCGATAAAAATAGTCATTAATTTGAGCCCTTAATGCGTCATTTGGGATAGCATCTACCACATTTTCGAAGTCACTTCTAAAATCTGATTTATTAATCCAGGTATCATCTTTGGTTAGCATGTCCTTTGGAGTAAGTATGACGAAGTCACCTTCATAAAAAGGTAAGAAATACCTCTTTGAACTCCAAGAGCGTGTGTCAAAATTAAAAACTGCTCGATTTATTGTTACTTCACGGCATTTACTTGGGTCAATGTATTGTTGGGCAAAATTCTCAGTGAAGCCGAGAAGATAATCCTTGATTAGGTTAGTGGTGAAATCACTAATATTATCTTTCCCAACCCCTTCTTTAACGAGACAAAGTTTTTCAAGGTGACTGTCTTTGGTGATCTGTTCACTCCCGAAGTTAGAGAATAATGTTTCGAGATTGGCTGAAAGTGCTTTGGCAAAATCGAGGCCAAGGCCTGAACCACTGTTGCCAACAAGGCTAAAACCGAGCCAATTTTGTTTTACTTCAGAAAACATAAACCAAGCCTTCAGGTGACCTATAGTAAGTTTTCCTGAAGTTGCCCTTTCTCTTAGAAAGCGAAGATAAGAAATGATATTGGCGTGAAGCTCCTGGTATTCGGGACGATCAGAATTAAACAGTAGGAATGGATCAACAAAAAGGGGCAGGTCATTTACCAGAGAAATATTAAAAGCACCGTAGGCATCTAGTATCTCGGGGTCCACCTCAAAGACATCTGTGAAGTATACGTTCATGAAGCCGTTCCTATGCACCTAACCGTGTAGTGTTTATCCCTCGTGCGTTTTCCGCATGCGGGATAAACGCCTGTTGGACTAAGCCGACCTTGGGGTGGCTGCCCACTCTCTATTAATAAGAATTTGTTTTTGGCGCCTTGCACCTGAGGGAGATTGGCGTGACAGCGTTCCGTTGCGCTAGGGCTGTTGGGAGCGGTTTTGACCGACCTCCCTGTGGTTCGAGCACGGCTTGCGGCTCCCTTTTGCTCCGATAATAACCTATTTTCAGAGGATTGGCCGCACTTTGACCTCAGCGCTTGAGCTGATCAAGTGTCTGGATGACGCCGACGCTCAGGCTAGGGCATCGTCATCCGCCTTCCATGCGTTGCCATTGCGGCGCTAGTTGCGCGACCACACGCATCGGTCGTTGACAGCAGGGACAGGCAAAACACCAACGGGCCACCTGCTTCTCTGTTTCTGATTCAACCACCGCTTGTAGGCCTGCCTCGGCGATCGCCTTAAGGATGCGGGGCAACTGCCTGGCCCGGCAGGCATTGGCCAGGAAGCCGTAATGGCGGATACGCATCAGGCCCTTGGGTAGTACATGCAGCAGAAAACGCTGGATCAACACATCGACAGACAACTGCATGACCTTCCAGCGCCGGTCCCGGTAGTCTTTGTAGCGCAAGCCAACCTGATCCTGCTCCAAGCCCAGGAGTCGGCGGTTGCTGACGGCAGTGCGGTGGGTGTATCGGGCCAGATAGTCGATGACATGCTCGGTGCGCAGACAGGGCTTGCTGTAGACCACCCAGTCTTGTCCCATCAACCGCTCCAGGATGAGATCGATCTCGCCCGGACGACTGATGCGTGTGAGCTCCCCGCCTTGGGCACAGGCCCGCAATCGGCTGACCATCAGACCGCGAAAGCGCCTTGAGAGCGCACGCACAGGAAACAGATAATCGCTCTTGCTCGGTTTCCACTCGCCTTGCGGGCTCAGCGCGCCGCCCGGCACCAGGCAGTGCAGGTGCACATGGCGTGTCAACGTCGAGCCCCAGGTGTGCAACACCGCGGTCATCCCCAACCCCCCGCCCAAGCGCTTGGGGTCTTCAGCGAAGGCCTGTAGCGTCTCCCAGGTTGTTTGAAACAGCAAGGTCGTGATCAGCTGAGGATACAGTTCGATCCAACCGTTGAGGGTCTCGGGCAGGGTAAACACCAAGTGATGATAGGTTACCGGCAATTGGGCACGCAACTGCTTGTCCGCCCACTGCCGCGAGGCTTGCCACTGACAGTGCGGGCAGTGACGGTCGCGACAGGCATAGTAGTGGTTTTGATGCGCCTGACAAGGGTCACAGGCTAAGCGTACCCCACCCATGGCTTCAGTCCGGCACTGCATCAGATGTGACAATACCTGACAGCGGCGCAGATCGAGACGGTGGTGTTGGCGGTAGGTGGGCAGGTGGCGCTTGAGCAGGGTTTGCAGGTCGATGGCCTCAGCCATCGCGCAGCCCCAGCGCTGCAATCAAATCGGCGCCACGGCGATCGCTCTGACGATCATTGAACACCCAATGTACATAGCGCAAGGTCGATTGGATGCTGCGGTGGCCCAGTTGATACTGCAACTGCTGCACTGCCATGCCGGCCTGCAGTTGATGGGTAGCATAGGCGTGTCTCAAGCTGTGGATGCCACCCACCTTGGTGATGCCCGCCTGGCGCTTAGCCCGTCGGAATACCTTCTGCGGCGTGCTGATCGACAACGCTTCATCGGGATGCTGTTCATTGGGAAACAGCCAGCGCACAGGCTTCTCAACGTGCCAATAGTCACGCAGGTGCTTGAGCAACGTCGGCGACAAGCCCACATAACGGTCCTTACCACCCTTGCCCTGATCGATGCGCAGCAACCCGCGTTCTCCATCGATATGCCGAAGCTCGAGTTTGACCAGTTCACTGACCCGCAGGCCGCAGCCATAACAGGTCAGCAATAGCATATGGTGCTTACGGTTGGAACAGGCATTGAGCATGCGTACGATCTCCGATCGCTGGAGTAACTCCGGGATACGTTGCCTGCGTTTGGGCACCTGAATCTTCACATCGAACGACGCTTGCTGGAGCACTTCGAGATAGAAGAAACGGATGGCATGGCGATAGAGCCGGCAACTGGCATCGCTTAAGTGCCGTTCCTTGACCAGATACAGAAAGTAAGCTTGCAACTCATCCTCACCGAGTTGATCCGGGGGACGCTGATAATAACGGGCCAGATCCTTCACCGCCATCAGATAGCTCTGGTGGGTACGCGGCGAAAATCCACGCACGGTCATGGCGTCTATCATCTGTTCGCGAAGTTGTGTCATCGGTTGACTCCTGTGTGGTAGACCAACAGTGGTCCTTTAGGAGTCTGGTTGATGATGACTCAGGGGTGGGTTGTGAAAGGCCCCGCGAAGCGGTTTAGTTCAACATGTGATTATGCGGACGGCACGAATATTGTGATATGTGGAATAAAGTTCTCATCTCTCTCCTTGTCTGGGAATCAAGAGAAAACTGGCAGATGTCGGTTTGATTTGGCGGAAAACAGCATCCTGCCAGAGAGGATTCCCTTAGTTATCCTTAGGTTATCAGAAGTCACCGTTAAAGCTAAATAGTCAGGAAGCCGGTTCCTGTTCAGCAGGCTGTAGATTGTTCAGGGTGGCAATGGACCTGGTGGAATCCTAGCTATTCTTCTTTGTGAAGCCGCCGCCAAGGCAGACTGAACAGCGATGTGGTCTCTAACGGTGGATTGATTGCGATCTCATAGGCCCGCATAAGGTTCTCCTCCGACAAGACTGCTTCGACTTCGCCGTCGGCGAGGGTGCTGCCTTCATAGAGCAGTTGCAGTCGCTGACAGTAATGGGCGGCAAGGTTGAGGTCGTGCAGGACGACGATGACGGCGTGTCCCGCCTCGCAGTGTTCACTGAGCAGGGTCATGACGTCGAGTTGATGGGCGGGATCGAGGGCGGAGACGGGTTCGTCCGCCAGCAGGATGTCGGGTTCAGTGACCAGGGCGCGGGCGAGCAGGACGCGGGTCTGTTCGCCGCCGGAGAGGGTGTTGAATGCGCGATGCCGCAGGGCGAGCAGGTCGGTCTGGCAGATGACCCGTTCGATCAGCTTTCTGTCCTCTTGCCCGGGGGCCTGCCAGGGTTCCAGGTGGGGGGTGCGACCAAGCGCGACGATCCGCTCCACGCTCATGGGCCAGGCGATCTCGCTCAGCTGGGGCAGGTAGGCAATACGCCGCGCCCGCTCGCTGCGTGGGACCGAGCTGATGGGTGTCCCGTTGAGTGAGAGGCTGCCAGTGTCCGACTCGATCACACCCGCAAGCAGGCGTAGCAGGGTGCTTTTGCCTGCGCCGTTGGGACCGATGAGGCCCAGCATCTCTCCCCGCTCGAGGACGATATCCACGTCCTGCAGGATCGGTTGGTCGTTCCGTGTCACAAAGAGCGACTCGCCGTAGAGCAGACTCATGACCCACGGCTCCTGTGGTGCAGGATCAGCCAGAGAAAGAAGGGGGCGCCGATGAGGGAGGTGACCACGCCGACCTTGATCTCGCCCTGTACCGGCAGCAGGCGGACCCCCATGTCGGCGAGCATCAGCAGCAGTGCCCCGCCCATGGCGCTGGGGATCAGCAGCCGGCTGGGCTGGTAGCCCACCAGGGGGCGCAGCAGGTGGGGCACCACCAGGCCGATGAAGCCGATGGCGCCGGTGACCGAGATGGCTGATCCCACCGCCAGGGCGACGGCGAGAAAGAGGCGTCTTCTCAGATTGGGCAGGTCGGCGCCCATGGAGCTGGCGGTCTCTTCGCCCAGGGTGAGGAGATCGAGGGGGCGGCCCTGTCGCCAGATCAGCAGCCAGCCCAGAATTGTACCGGGCAGCAGAATCCACAGCTCGTTGCGGCTGACATTGGCCAGGGAGCCGAGCATCCAGAGGGCGATCTCCTGCACCGCGTAGGGGCTGGGGGCCAGGTTGAGGAGCAGGGAGACCAGGGCCAGGGCGAAGGCGTTGACCGCCACCCCCGCCAGGATCAGGGTGAGGGTGCCCCCGTCGCGACCGGCCAGGAGATAGACCGTCAGGGTCGCCAGCAGGGCACCCGCCATGCCCCCTAATGGCAGCGCGAAGGCGAAGAGACCGGCGACGCCGAAGTAGAGGGTGATCACGGCACCCAGGGCCGCGCCGCTGGCGCTGCCGACCAGGCCGGGACTGGCCAGGGGATTGCGCAGCAGGGATTGCATCACCGCGCCGCAGAGGCCGAGGGAGGCCCCGGCCAGCAGGGCGACCAGGGTTCTCGGGATGCGCAACTCGGTGAGGATCAGGCTGTAGACGCCGGGCGTTTCGCCGAAGCTCTCCTGCAAGGCCTGCAACAGCGGCAGGGGTTGGCTGCCGATCGTTAGGGAGAGCAGGGCGGTGATGACGATAGCGCCGCCGAGTGAGAGCATCAGCCGGTGTTGTCTGATCGAGGTGATCACACGGAGAACCTGTTTGGTGGGTATGCGATAAGTGATACTGACGGTACCTGCTCGGTCCAGCTCGATAACAGATCTGCAGGGACTATCTTCGTCATCCCGGCGAAAGCCGGGATCCATATACTGCCGCTACCTCCTGGATCCCGGCTTTCGCCGGGATGACGGGATGGTGGAGGGTCGTGTATTGAAGATACGTCGGCTATTTGCATTTAATTGTTCTTCCTCTCTCTTGCCTCACGTAGCAGCGCCACCGCATCGGCCAGCATCGGCCCGGGGCAGATCCAGTACTTGTAGGGTATCTCCACCATGGGACGCTTTGCCAACAGGCGTTTCAGGGCGGGGTGGCGCAGCTGTCTCTCCGCCAGGGAATCCCCCGAGCCGCTATAGGCGGAGTTGAAGATGGTCTCGGGTTGCCAGTGCAGGACTTGTTCCAGCGGCACCGGGGTATAGCCTTCGACGCCCTGCTGTGCCGCCAGGTTGTGCCAGCCCGCGAGTCGCAGGGCTTCGTCCTGCAGGGTGTCGCTACCGCTTGTATAACCGCGGGGTTGTAGAAAGATCGTAGTGGTTGGGTGAGCGGCTTTGGCTGCGCCGGACTGCAATCGTTGCTGCATTTGTTGTATCAGCGATTCACCCCGCGACCTCTGGCCCAGCCGGGCGGCCAGTTGGCGAATGTCCTCAACGATATCCTCGAGGCGGTGACCGAGGGAGAGCTGATGCAGCGGGTAGCCCAGCTGCTCGAAGGTCGTGCGCAGGCGTGGATTGGTGTGGGGGGTGACCAGTATCAGATCGGGTTTGAGACGGATGATCTCCTCGGCCCTGGCATGGTTGAGGGGAAAGGCCGCAGCCGCATCCGCGACGAAGGAGCTGTCGGGATCACGGGAGAGGTAGCTGACCGACGCCACCTGTCGGGGGTCGGCCAGCATCAACAGCAACTGATCGCTGCAGAGGTTCACCGACACCACCCGTTGGGGCGGCTCGGCGGCGACAGCCATACCTGAGATGAGCATCAGCAGTGTGGCGATCGCTTTAATCTGCATAACCTATTCGATGCGGTAGTTCAGGGTCAGCCAAAGGTTTCGCTCCGGTGCCGGGAAGAAGGCGGCGCGTCGGGTGAAGCCGGTATCGAATCCGACAGCGCCGGCATTCGAGTACTGTTTATCGAGCAGGTTATCGATCCGCAGGCCGATGCGCCAGGGGCCGGTGGTGAATTGCGAGCCCAGGTTGACGACGCCGTAGCCGGGCAGCTCTTCGAAACGGTTGCCGAAGTCGCCGCCCAGTACCCGTTGGCTGCTGAAGAGGCCTTCGGCATAGAGATGCCATCTCTGTGACGGGGTCCAGTCAGCGGAGAGACGACCGGTACGGGCGGCCACCAGGGGGATGCGGTTGCCGTCAAAGGGACCGTCCGTGATACTGGGGTCGGTGTAGGTGAGGCTGCCGTTTAGCGTGATAGTGGGCCGGACCTGCCAGCTGCCCTCCAGCGTGGCGCCCTCGCGTCGTGTCTCGTCCAGGTTGATATTGCTGAACTCGGAGGCGTCGAAACTGATCTCGTTATCGAGATCGAGCCGGTAGATCACCAGTTTGGCGTTGAAGCCGGGCCTGCGCCACTCGGCGCCGGCCTCTTGGGAGATACCGGTCTGATTCTCAAGCCCCACCGGTTGACCGAAGACCGGGTTGGTGTGTTCGTCCACGGTGGCGAAGCGAAAATTCTCATCGACACGCACGAACAGGCGCAGAGAATCGTTCGCCTGCAGGCTGACGCCAAGGGCGCCGACGCTCTCGGAGTCGTCCAGCTGATCGACACCGGCGAAGCTCTCGATAGCATTGTCTACCGAGGCGTGACGAAAACCGGCGGTGACCGTGATGCGGTCGTTGGCGGGTAGGGTGACTTGGGCGTAGACGGCATCCACCGATTGATCGAGCAGGGTCGGACCAAAGCTGGTCTGAAGTGCATAGTCGGTGCGCTCCAGGTCGGCGCCGGCGGTCACCCGGGCCTCGCCATTGGCCATCGGGTAGACGCCGATAAAACGGGGATTGAAGCCTTTGACGGTTCTCTCCTGGGTGGCGAGCGAACCGGGGAAGGTGCGAAAGCCGGTTTGGAACTCACGGTCGTTGTCGCGGTGGGTCAGCTCGCCTTCGAAGGACCAGTAGCGGTCCAACTGCTGATGCAGGCCGAACCGGCTGACGTCTGTCTCGGTTTCGCTGAAGTCGCCGGCATAGGCGGCGGCGGACTGCCTGCGGTTTTGCGCAAGCTCATCCGCAAAGAGGGAGCCCGGCAGCTGCTGAAAATGATCGATCCGCTGCTGCTCGAAGAAGAGACCGCCGCGCGCGTATTCATAATCGAGGCGCAGGTTGAAATCGTTGCGATCCGTCTCGTTGTTGTCGCGGTAGTTATCGCTGATACGGCGCTTGGCGGAGAAGCGATAGGCCAGCCCGTTGTCGAGCCGGTTGCTGATGTCGGCATAGCCTTCGCGGCCTTTGTAGCTGCCGGCAGCAATTGCGATGTCGGCGGAGAATGCCTCAGGCTCACGGGTGATGATGTTGACCATGCCGCCCACCGCCTGGTTGCCGTAGAGGGTGCCGGCGCTGCCCTGGACGATCTCGATCCGCGTCACCCGGCGCAGGTCGATGGCGTTGAGATCCGGCGCGGCGATGTCGCTGGGGTTGTTGAGGCGCCGTCCGTCCACCAGGATCAGGGTGTTGGAGCCCGCCGTGGGGCCGAACCCCCGCATGTCGATGGTGGCCTGGCTGCCGTCGCCGTAGAGGCTGTTGATCTGGATGCTGCTACGGGACTGCAGCAGTTGTTGCAGGTTCTGCGCGCCGCTCTGTTCGATCTCATCCCGCTCGATCACCGTAATGCCGGCCGGGGTTTCGATGCTTGTCTGTTCCGTGCGCGAGGCGCTGATGACGATGGTGGGCAGATGCGATGCCGCCAGTAGCGGCAGGTTTGCCGCTAACAATATACCGGCCGTTGACCACCGGCCTTTGTTGGAAAGTTTCACAGTAAGACTCCCGATGACGCACACCCGCGCCGATGGTTGGGTTGAGTGTGTGCAGAGGGAGGAGAGACGGATCAGCGTTGAATGTGCTGGGCGCGTCCCCATGCCGCCCACCGCAACACAGCGAATCGCCCAGGCCGGTATCCGGACTTACAGACTGTTCTCACCCGATACCGCGCCTTCCCATGGTTCGAATCCACAGTGGCCTGTTGCGGCATCTCGTCTGTTTACCGTTGCGGGGGCAGTGCAGGCGTCTCACCTGCTTCCCGTTTACCCCGGCTCGCGCCGGGCACCTGAGGCAGGCGACAAAACTACAGCGATGATACGGTGGGGTCAAGTAGCAGTATCCTTGGGATAGGATGTCTGAAGCATGCTTGAGACAGGGATCTCCCAGGATAACCCGGGATCGGGGCTCCGGCGAAAAGCGGCCATAATATCTTACGATCCCTTCACCCGACACATACATTTGCATAACCCGTCAATCCCTGACCGTACCCTCACAAACCGAGCCATGAGCTATGTAGGATTTCCTTGTGCATTGACCCTAATATGGAACTCCATAAGGCCGAGGAGGACGACGATTAAGCCTTGATAGCAAGCACCCGATGGTTGATTCGTGGATCGTACCGACACCTCTGGGTTTTGAGGTGCGAATGAAATGGCTGGCACAGCAGCATCAGCCTCTGAGTGTCACGATGCCGGGAAGTAAGGTGGGGAATCGTTCTTCTGGTAGAAAAAGTATTAACCATTCACAGGCTCAAATCCCGAGTCACCTGTTTCGCTATGGTCGCCCAATGACCGAAACTGAACTCCAACACCTCGCCACGCAACCTGCCTCTGCGCCGTTTCGGATAAACCTATTCAGCGATCGAGGCATGCTTGACAGCATCCTTACGATCGCGTAATTGTTTAGCTTCCGTTACCAACAACCCTATTCGAAGTATAGATTGTGGTATTGAAAACAGCGGCGAGGAGGGGGGTAATGATTATTTTGGATCCGCCTTTGGACGCTTCTTTATAATTACCATACATCATACAATGCCTAATATATACAATATCCTAACGCTACTGATTTCGTTTGTAATACTGACGGGGTGCAATGATTCCGAGCGCGAGCAAAATGCTTCTGCCGCAACGATATCGGGCCGATTGATCACCAACGTTGTTTCAGATGAGTCATCCACCACCTGCCCCAGTGCTGCGGTAAAGATTTTGGTTTTGCGTGAGGGCGAAACTGTTTCACAAGCCAGCATTACACAGGAATGTGATTTTGAAGTTGATATTCCGGCAGAGACTCCAGTCTCTCTCAGATTCGTAGATGCTTCAGGAAGCGATCTTGGCGTACTTATCTATGGTAATCCTCGTGTCAGTCAGGGGGGAAGGCTGGAGGAGTTCATCGACCAATTCCAACTGCCATTGGGCGCAAATGAAGAAATCGGCAACATCCTTTTGCTGCCGAACCATGCTATAGCGCTTCTCCAACGAAACCCATTGCTTTATCAAGACAGTGATGGTGATGGTGTGGCGGATGCAATGGATGCTGATTTCAAAGTATTTGAATTGATCTCTAATCGAGATGTTGATAACGACGGCATCGAGAATGAGAGTGATAACTGCCCTTATGAATCAAATCTAAGCCAGGAAGATACTAACCAGGATGGCAAGGGTGACGCTTGCTCCATTACGCCAGATATGCCGCTATACGGCCAATTGACTTTGAGCCTGGTCAAAAAATTGGCCACACAGGAAGAAGTCCAGGCAATCATTGATGACCCCACACTTCTGGATTCAACCCTTTTAGGGGTATCTGAAGATGATCCCAATACCATTGTATTTGGACCCATACCACAAGGGGGCAATTGGGTTATCACACAGAATCAGAAGATTATGATTGACCCTGATGGTTATTTTACCCTAGACCCAATAACAGATCCCGGCTCCGGGCTTGCGGTTGTCGTGAGAGAACCAACGGCTGATAAGCCATTGTTTACCTTTCCGCTGCATAAATTGAGCACGGATCCTTTGAACCCAACGGTGATCGACATCAAGGGCGCCTTCCCAAGACCATGTGGCATGGATGGCGATGTTTGTCATAATCCAGATACTGGTGAAAAAAGAGATGCATTACACCAAGCCAAACTTGTAAATACCGATTTGCCCCCGATAATGCCGAATGAAGAGCAAGGTGATGAGGGCGTCTCTGGAAATTGCAAAGAGGATTACAATACGTATCCCTGTTGCTTGGACTACGACGGCCCCCTGGCGGGCCCCGATGCTGAACCACAAACCGATTCAGTGACGGAGGTCCAAGTCTACCTAGGCTCCACCTGCCATGAATCCGTCCTGCACAACTGCTGCACAAATGAGAGGGGAGACTTCGCCTATCGTGCTGTAGAGATCTTAAGGTTATTCTCTGATGAAATCGATGAGTTGTATGAGCCAATCGGGTGTCATGACAATCATAAAAAAAGGAACTGCCAATGGATTGACTATGACACCGACCAGCGAGGCCTTTATTTATCCGCCACGTCTCCAAGCATTATTCAACGTTCCGCGCGATACCAAGAGAATACCCGCCCACAAACAGGTTCACTATATATCGAAAATATCGTTGTAGCCTGCGGAGAAGAGAAAACACTTTACCTATACAACAACACATGCAGAAATGAAACGGTCCTCCACTTTGAACGTAATATCGGCGGCACTGCAAAACTCAACGCCGACGGTGTTGAAAATGAGAGGGAAATTCCCGCAAACGAGCGCGCCAATCCGTTGGTTGTACGACATTACAAAGATGGTGTAGACAGTTTTATCTTTCAACGATCCATAACCTACACAGCGCCATCGGAGGCAGGCTCGGCCGATGCCATTTCAGTACAGGCTGGAGGCATTCATCGACGTGTCAATATCGAAGTGGTTTGTGAAAACACCGTTATAGAGGATTCCCCGCCAGAAGAGGAAGAGGAAGTCACGGAACCGCCACCGGCAACTTCCCCTGAAATTGGTGTCCCTGAACAGACGGCGTTCCTATTCGATCACTACATCGGTGAGTCGCCCTGTCCCCAGGAGATTGGTCAGCTCAATATCGGCAATAGCGGGGATGGCACTTTGACCTGGAGGATTGAGAATACTATCCCATGGCTGGATGTGGTGCCAACAAGTGGCATTGCTCCATCCACCGTATCACTTCGATTCAATTGTAATGTGAGTGGCCCTGGCAATCTCAGTGGGAGCTTTACTATAGTATCGGATAACGCAATAAACAGTCCGGTATCAATTCCTGTGGGCGGGACGGTTCACCAATGAAAAGAGGTAGATGAGTCAGATGTCGCGCCTTCCCATGGTTCGAATCCACAGTGGCCTGTTGCGGCATCTCGTCTGTTTACCGTTGCGGGGGCAGTGCAGGCGTCTCACCTGCTTCCCGTTTACCCCGGCTCGCGCCGGGCACCTGAGGCAGGCGACAAACTACAGCGATGATAGGGTGGGGTCAAGTAGCTATATCTTTGGGATAGGATGTCTGAAGCATGCTTGAGACAGGGATCTCCCAGGATAACCCGGGATCGGGCACACCGGTTTTTCGTGCCAGTACGGCGATACTCAGATTGATGGGCACCAGGTGTATTCCCGATGTTGTGTGGTCGCGGGATAGGGAGAGAATTCTTCCCGGTGTGCCTTCCTCGCACTCCAATATCTCGAAGCCTGTTTTCTCATTCAACAGGGTTTTGAACGTTTCCTGGGAAAAGCGCCAGAAGTCCCAGGGCAATTCGTGCGGCGGCCTCACCGGGTGAGTGGATATATAGAGTAATCCCCCGGTTTTGAGGACCTTGTTGATCTCGATGACCGCCTGCCATGGCATTGCCAGATGTTCGAACACCGATACCGAAAACACGGCGTCGTAGTGCTCGCCGGGAAGAAGCGATGAGAGTGTATGGACGTCTCCAGTCACATCGACGTTTTCGCCCGGATGAATATCCATTCCCGTATATTCGACAGTTGGACTGAATACTTCTCGCCAAACCACGCCGGTCACGTTTCTGGATCCGATCTCAAGAAGCGTCGCCTGCTCCATATCGTTGACCGATTCAATGAAGTGGTTGAAAACCTTGTAGAAGGAATCTCTATTGATTTTTTTCTTAAAGGGAATCAGCAGCCAGCTTAAGCCCGTGAGCAGTGTGGTTGTCATCAGGTAGATGACAAAGCTTGCAATACCGTTTTCGCGAATATACCGAGGGGTCTTTTTAATCTGATTTAGCAGTTTCACGCTGACGCCAATCCCTGAAATAGGCCGTGGTGCGTTTTACTTTTTCGCCCCAACGCTTGAGTATGCGGAGTGCTGATTTCAAGAGGGAAAGCGATGTGGTGATGAAATCCCTTCAAGTGGCCGACTCCGTTCAATTCGTTTTATTATACACCTTCACGGTTCTCGACCCGAATAGCCTTACAACCCGATTCATTCCGAACATTAATATTTCTCGTATCGTGATTATCTATCTCCATGGACTCAACAGTGCCGGCAGTTCCGGCAAGGCGGCGGTGTTGAGCGCATCGCTTCCCGGCATACAGGTCATCAGTCCGACCTATCCTGCCCATACTGCGGCGAAAGCTGTCGAAACGCTCACTCAAACCCTGCGGCCTCTGATGGAGGATGAGAATAATGCTGACGAACCCTCGGTCATGGTGGGGAGCTCCATGGGAGGGTTCTACGGCGCCTGGCTGGCACAGAGGTTGAGACTCCAGCATCTAGTGATGATCAACCCGGCCCTACAGCCCTGGGAACTATTGCAGCAGGTGGTGGGTTGGCAGTACAACCAGGCCTTGGATGATCGTTACTATCTCTCTTCGGAAATGGTGGCCGATACACGGCAATATGCGGTGGAACCAAACCCCGAAGGGGTGCCGACAACCCTGCTGCTCGACAAGGGGGATGAACTGATCGATTACCGCATCGCCGAGGGGATCTATCAGGGGATCGGTGACATTCACTGTTTCGAGGGGGGGAGCCACACATTCGACCACATGGAGGAGGCGGTGGCGATCATCGCTGGGATTCATCGCTCGCTGGAAGAGATTAAGAAGTCCGCGAATGAACGCGAATAAATGCAAATGTTTTTATATACGTACCCACGCGGGAGCATGGGAACTAGGTTTAATGGTGCGGCAAGCCGCACCCTACATGACATTCGCGTTTATTTGCGGACTGGAATCAACCCTCTTCGACGGGTTCGCTGAATGAACAGTCCTTTTGCGGACAGACCTTCTCTGTCCCCTTACGCTTGGTGGTCTTGATGGTCAGCACCGGCCAGCCGCAGTTGGGGCAGGGCTCGGCGACCGGTTCATTCCAGACAGCGTAGTCGCAATCCGGGTAGGTGGAGCAGGAGTAGAAGATCTTGCCACGCCGTGATTTACGCTTGAAGAGGGTGCCTTTGTTGCACTTGGGACAGCTAACGCTAGTATCCTCCGGCTTCTCCAGCGGTTCAATATATCGGCATTTTGGATAGTTGGAACAGCCGATGAATTTGCCGTATCGGCCGCGCTTGATGACCAGTTCAGAGCTGCATTCAGGGCAGCTGCGTCCTTCCACAACCTCCGGCTCTTCCTTCTCGCTGGTGTCCGCGTTCAGGTCACGGGTGTAGTCGCAGGTAGGGTAGTTGGTGCAGCCGATGAAGCGGCCGTGCCGGCCCAGGCGAATGGAGAGCGGTGAGCCGCAGCTGGGACAGGCCTCATCCAGGGCTTCATGGGTGACATCGCTGCGTTTCACATTTTCCTGGGTGTGATCTATCTGCTCCTTGAACGGCCCCCAGAATTTGCTCAACAGCGGTATCCAATCCTCTTCGCCGCGGGAGACGGCATCGAGCTCATCCTCCAGATTGGCGGTGAAACCGTAGTCCACGTAGCGGGTAAAGTAATCGGTGAGGAATCTGTTTACCACACGGCCCACATCGGTGGGTTTGAAGCGCTTCTTCTCCAGTACCACATACTCCCGGTCCTGCAGGGTGGAGATGATGGAGGCATAGGTCGAGGGGCGGCCGATACCGTACTCCTCAAGGGCCTTCACCAGGCTCGCCTCGCTGTAGCGGGGTGGCGGCTCGGTAAAGTGCTGCTCGGGGCGGATCGCCTTCAGGGGTAGCGTCTCCCCCTCCTTCAGCGGCGGCAACAGTTTTTCATCGCTGTCGCTCTTGGCGCCGTCATCGAGCCCTTCCTGATAGACCGTGATGAAGCCGGGTTTGGCGATCACCGAACCATTGGCGCGGAAGACATTGCCCTCGCCGCACTGGAGATCGGCGGCCACCGTGTGGATGGTGGCGTGAATCATCTGACAGGCGACGGACCTTTTCCAGATCAGTTCATATAGCCTGGCCTGATCCTTGGTCATGTGACTTTTGATCTCTTCCGGTATCCGCATTACCGAGGTGGGCCGGACCGCTTCATGGGCCTCCTGGGCATTCTTGGACTTGGTCTTGAAGTGGCGCACCGAGGGGGGCAGTTGATCGCTGCCATAGCGCTTACTGATCAGCTCCCGGATCTCAGCCAGGGCTTCGTCCGCCAGGTGAACCGAGTCGGTACGCATGTAGGTGATCAGGCCGACAGTGCCCTGACCGACATCAACCCCCTCATAGAGCTGCTGCGCGGTGCGCATGGTGCGTTGCGTCGTGAAACCCAGCTTGCGGGCCGCCTCCTGTTGCAGGGTAGAGGTGGTAAAGGGTGGGGCGGGATTGCGTTTGCGCTGTTTCTTCTCGACCTTGTCCACCAGCAGGCCGCCGCTGCCTGCCTGCAACAGCTGTTTTTCAGCAGTCTTGGCGCTGAGTTCATCGGTAATGCTGAACTTCTCCAGCTTTTCACCCCGGTAATGGGTGAGGCGTGCGGAGAAACCCTGTTTCTCTTTTTCAGTATCCGCTTCTATGGTCCAGAACTCTTCCGCCTTGAAGGCCTCGATCTCATGCTCCCTTTCCACGATCATGCGCAGGGCCGGGCTCTGTACACGGCCTGCCGAGAGGCCTCTGCGAACCTTTTTCCATAACAGGGGCGAGAGGTTGAAACCCACCAGGTAGTCAAGCGCCCTGCGCGCCTGCTGAGCATCGACCAGCTCATGGGAAAGCTCACGGGGGTTGGATATGGCGTCATTCACCGCTTTTTTGGTGATTTCGTTGAACACGACCCGGTAGACCGGCTTGTCCTTGAGTTTGCCGCGCTGCTTGAGCAGCTCGGAAAGGTGCCAGGAGATTGCCTCGCCTTCACGGTCGGGGTCGGTCGCCAGGTAGAGGGCTTCAGATTTTTTCAGTGCCTTTGTGATGGCTTGGACATGGCGATCGTTACGCTCGATCACCTGGTATTTCATGGCAAAACCCTTGTCGGGATCGACCGCGCCCTCTTTGGGTATAAGGTCCCTCACATGGCCGTAGGAGGCCATTACCTCGAAGTTTCCACCGAGGTACTTTTTGATGGTTTTTGCCTTTGCCGGCGATTCAACAATAACCAGATTCATCTCTGTTTGGGTCGTTTCAAGGGAAAAACGCGGGACAGTGAACCGTCCCACGCAAAAGAAATCAAGTGTTTTATGTCAGCAGTGATTAATGCAGGAACATAGGGACTTCGTTATAGACCATGTCCTCCATGCGCGCGAAGGCTGCTTCCTGTCCAGGCTGATTCATCAATACCAGTAGAATAATCCATTTCAACTCCTCTTCCGTGATGATGGCGGTATCGAGGGCCAGGGCCCGGTCGATAACGAGCTCACGGGCATTTACCGTCAGTATGTCGTTCTGCTCCAGAAACAGCAGCAAACCACGGGAATCCACATCCAGCCGGGCGGTCTCCTCTGCCGTGAAGACCCTCAGGGAGTGAGATTGGTTGGTATCACCATGCTGAGACTGATCGTTGTTGGCGAGTTCATCCAGCCAATCGAAGGCCTTGTCGATCTCGCTTGCGGGGAAGCCGGCTTGAATCAATTCGTCACGAAGTTCGTGTTGATCCGATGGTGGGGCCTGTTCACCATCCATATAGTTCTCATAGAGGTAGATCAGAATGTCGACCACGTTTTCGTTCATATGCTCTCTCACCCGCTGTGGCGGGATGTCAGTCTGTCTGTGCGGCAGTAGTAGCCGCCGGGAGCCGATGATACATGACCTTCAAGCTCGAGCAACAGCAGCATGGACGAAACTGCCTCCGCGGTCAAACCCGTACGGGTGATTAATTCATCAACCGACACCGGATCATAGCCCAGCGCCTGCACCAGGCGCTGGTAGTCGGCATCCCGTTGCATGATATCAGAACCCTCTGCAGGTGTTTCGGCATCTGTCGGGTTTTCGAGCGTTGCGAACAGAGCGCCCAGTTCCTCGACGATATCCTGGGCAGATTCCACCAGCTTGGCGCCCTGTCTGATCAGGGCATGGCAGCCACGGGCCTGGGGATTGTGAATGGAGCCCGGAATGGCAAATACCTCTCGCCCCTGTTCCGATGAGAGTCTTGCGGTAATCAGTGAACCGCTCTGCAGTGTGGCCTCGACAACCAGGGTGCCGAGCGCCAGGCCGCTGA
The DNA here is from genome assembly GCF_964212655.1 of Candidatus Thiodiazotropha sp. LNASS1. Classification (NCBI taxonomy): domain Bacteria; kingdom Pseudomonadati; phylum Pseudomonadota; class Gammaproteobacteria; order Chromatiales; family Sedimenticolaceae; genus Candidatus Thiodiazotropha; species Candidatus Thiodiazotropha sp. LNASS1. Next base: position 3,164,147 of record NZ_OZ156465.1, read on the forward strand.
TGATCCGGTTTCGTCGCGGGAAGTTTTCCGCTCTTGCCTGGGTGCCGGGTGGAAACTCGGTGATCAGGAGTGACTGATCGGCAATCTGATGAGCGAGACGCTTATGGCTGCCGGGATAAATCCGGTCCGCACCCGTTCCCATCACTGCAATGGTTGAGCCGCCCTTGAGTGCGCCGCTGTGAGCTGCGCCGTCGATTCCCTGAGCCAGGCCGCTTGTGATACAGAAGCCTGTAGCAGCCAGGCTTCGGGCGAACTCGTGGGCATTCTCGAGTCCGGTGGCGGTTGGATTGCGACTGCCGACGACAGCCAGTTGAGGCATGTGCAGCAGCTGTTTGTCACCGATCAGAAAGAGCAAGGGGGGCGGTGCGTCGATCTGTCGCAGCAGGGTTGGATAGTCCTTGTCGTTGAGGGTGAGGAGTTGATGATTCGGCTCCGCCAGCCACTCCAGGGAGGCTTTTATCCGGCTGCGGTCTTGTGCCAGCAGGGCATCGATGGCCGGATTCGGTATGCCAAGCTCGGCAAGTTCAGTACGCGTGGCGCTCAGGATGGATTGCGGTTCGCCGAAGTGGTTCAGCAGACGCTGAAAATAGCGACTGCCGATACCGGAGGCGAGGCCGACGAGCAGCCAGGCCTCCGGGTCTTGTGAAGAGGTGCCGGTTGTACCATCCATGCTACGCGGCTTGTTCGGATCGATTTATTAAGAGCCCGGTGTGCGTACCCAGTCCAATACATGCAGAGGTTTTGTGGCATCCATGACCAGCGCGAAACTGACCTTCTCGAAGGTGCGAAAGACCATCAGATGGCCGGCCTCTTCCAGCGGCAGCGTGACCTTTTCACCACGGCCTTTGACGATGTCACGGATAGCTTCGCCACCCTGCAGTATGCGCAGCACATGGCCGGCCTCCAGACCCACGTTGGCGCCCTTGTTCAGCACCACCACGTTGTATTGCCCGATCTGGGTTACGCCGTTGAGCACCGAGATGATGCGCCCTTCAATGGGACTCTCAGGCACCCTGGGTTGAAAGTCGATCAGCGGCTCGTCCTCCTGCTCCTTGATCAGGCGGTCGCCGATGATCGCTTCCATGTCGGAAGAGGTAAGCAGCAGCTTGGCGGGATCGCCCGTTCTTTTCAGTTCGGAAGTGCCGACATAGAGGGCTTCATAGCCGAGAACCTCGCCCGTATCAGGATCTTTATAGGGCTTTTCCGGTCTAACCACCGCGTATTGGATGGGCCGCTCCTCCATGATGCTGCGTGCGTAATAGCTGATGCCCGCGCCGCCCACAATATGGTCATCCAGAAAATGGACGATATAGGGCGCCTTTTCCAGCTCATTCTCGTCGACCACATAGGGGCGGGTCAGGAATGGGGCGATGGCATCGATGGGGATGGTCGGAATCGCCTGATCCAGCGGGGTGGCACGGACTCTTGGCGACAGACTGTTTTTGCGGCTCAGTTGGAGTACCGGTCGACCATCGCGATAGGTTAGAACAATTTCGTCACCGGGATAGATCAGATGCGGGTTTGCAATTTGCGGATTGACATACCAGACCTCCGGCCACAGCCAGGGATCCCGTAGAAACATCGATGAGATGTCCCACAGTGTATCGCCCTTGACCACGGTGTAGCGTTCCGGGTGTGAGGGATTAAGTGCGACATGCTCGGCCGCAAGTGCGGAAAAGGAGAGCAGCAGGCCGCTGATGACTCCGATGAGTTTGTTGTTAAGATATGACATAACTATTCCCTTGGGTACGAAGCGGAAAACCTAGCGATCAACTGCGGATATTCTCCCGTGTGTTGTGTTCTATACTCGATGACGATTTTTCGTGAAAAACAGTCTGTGACACTACACTAGTTTCCAGTATGATCATAATGTTAGCGCAATTTCTTGCATTTGTACTATAGATTTTGGAAAAACAGATGGCGATTCTAGACATACTCCACTTTCCCGATCCACGACTGCGCAACAAGGCCAAACCTGTGGCTCAGGTTGACGACTCTATACGTCGGCTGATTGACGATATGCTTGAGACAATGTATCAGGCCCCGGGGATCGGGCTTGCCGCGACCCAGGTCAACGTCGCCAAACGGGTGGTCGTTATCGACCTGTCCGAAGAGAAAAATCAGCCCCTTTGCCTGGTCAATCCGGAGATTATCGAGAAGGATGGCGAAGAGCAGATGGAAGAGGGTTGTCTCTCGGTCCCCGGCATCTACGAAATGGTGAAACGGGCCAACCTGATCCGGGTACGGGCCCTCGGTCGTGACGGTGCCGCCTTCGAAATGGAGGCCGAGGGATTGTTGGCGGTCTGCATACAGCATGAACTGGATCACCTGGAAGGTAAATTGTTTGTGGACTATCTCTCCAGCCTCAAACGTCAGCGGATCCGTAAGAAGCTGGAAAAGGAGAGTCGGCAGCAGGATATCCCCGGCGCAAAAGCCCACCAGGTTATCTGAACACGCTCTGGAGTCCCATCTTGATCCAATATTCATCCGTCCATTCGGGTTTGTCTGAGACACCGGTCCCAAACCTATCAAATCCAACCCGATATTTTGACCAAAGCAGGTCAACCGCTCATGTCTGAGCCACTGAAAATCGTGTTTGCCGGCACGCCGGCGTTTGCCGCCACCGCGCTTGAAGCCCTGCTGACCACGCATCACCAGGTGGTGGCCGTCTATACCCAACCGGATCGACCCGCCGGCAGGGGCAGGAAAGTGCAACTCAGTCCGGTTAAGGAGATGGCCCTGGCAAAGGGTATAGAGGTCAGGCAGCCACAAACATTGAAGGATGAAAACGCACAGTATGAGCTGGCCGGCCTGAACGCGGATTTGATGGTGGTGGTGGCCTATGGATTGTTACTGCCGCAGGCTGTTTTGGATCTCCCCAGGCTGGGTTGTATCAACATACACGCATCCCTGTTGCCGCGCTGGCGGGGAGCCGCGCCGATCCAGCGGGCGCTGTTGGCCGGCGACAAGGAGAGCGGCGTCACCATCATGCAGATGGAGGCCGGCCTCGACACCGGACCGATGCTGTATGCCCTGAAGACGCCGATTCATGACGATGATACCGGTGGTACCCTGCATGACCGCTTGGCGCTGTTGGGCGCGCAGGCGCTGGTGACCAGTCTGCCCGACCTGGCCGATGGCCGACTGCAAGCCGAAATCCAGGATGAACGTCTGGCCAACTATGCCGGTAAACTGGAAAAACAGGAGGGATTGATCGACTGGTCGCGACCCGCTGCAGAGATTGACCGCAAGGTGCGGGCCTTTAATCCGTGGCCCGTGGCCCAATGCCGCTACGACGACAGGGTAATGCGGATCTGGCAGGCGCAGCCATTGAAAGAGGGGTGTGCCGCCAAGCCGGGGGAAGTATTGCGCAGTGGGAAACCCGGCATCGACGTTGCCACCGGCGATGGGGTTTTGCGAATCACCCAATTGCAGATGCCGGGAAAACGTGCCATGTCCGCCGCCGATTTTCTCAATGCCCACTCGATGGATGGCGTGGTATTGGGGTGATGCCGGCAGGCACGGGGACAATGAAATCCGGAGACCCGCGCCTGGTTTCTGCCTTTGTGATTCAGAAAGTGCTGGCGGGGCGTTCCCTATCGGAACTGTTGCCGCAATATCTGGATCAGCTTGAGGACAGTCGTGACAGGGGATTGGTTCAGGCGATCTGTTTCGGGGTGATGCGCAGCTATCTCAAGCTGCATTTTATACAACGCCAATTAATGGCGAAGCCGTTGAAATCGAAGGACCGGGACATCGAAGCCCTGATTTTGATCGGACTTTATCAGCTCCTCTATCTCCGGGTTGGCGACCATGCCGCTGTACATGAAACAGCCGGTGCGGCGAACAAGCTCCGTAAGCGTTGGGCGGTAGGCCTGATTAATGGCGTGCTGCGCAATTTCCAGCGTCAGCGGGAGGGCTTGATCGAAGCCCTTGAGGGTGAGCCGGAGGCACGCTATGCCATGCCGGGCTGGTTGCTGCATGCGCTGCAGACCCAATGGCCTGAGAGCTGGCGGCTACGTGTAGAGGCGCTCAATTCTCATCCGCCCATGAGTCTCAGGGTCAACCAGCAAATCAGCTCCCGCGATGACTATCTCGATCTGTTGCGGAAGAACGGTATCGATGCCGAGCCCATACCCCGGACCGAGAGCGGCATCAACCTGACCAGGGCCATGGATGTGGAGAGCCTGCCCGGCTTTGCCCGGGGTTGTGTCTCGGTACAGGATGGCGCCGCCCAGCTGGCGGCCGGCCTGTTGGATTTACAGCCCGGACAACATGTGCTGGATGCCTGCGCCGCCCCTGGCGGTAAAAGCTGTCATATTCTGGAGATGGAGCCGGAAATCGAATTGACGGCTTTGGACAGCGACGCCGAGCGTCTGCGGCGGGTCAGTGAAAATCTGTCGCGCATCGGACGCCGGGCGACTCTCCAGCAGGGGGATGCCGCCGACCCCGGTGGATCCTGGGCCAGTCAGTGTTATGATCGAATTCTGTTGGATCTGCCCTGCTCGGCAACGGGTGTCATCCGCCGCCATCCGGATATCAAGTATCTGCGCAGGGAGACGGATATCATCAATCTGGTGAAACTTCAGAACAAGATTCTGGACACAGTATGGCGGTTGTTGAAACCGGGTGGTGTGATGCTCTATGCAACCTGTTCAATCCTGCCCCAGGAGAATGAAATGCAGCTGCAGCAATTTCTCAGCCGGCAGGCCGACGCGAAGGAGGATGTGATGGATGCGCCCTGGGGAGAGGCCAGATACGTGGGGCGCCAGATCGCTCCCGGTGAAGGCGGTCTGGACGGTTTTTATTACGCACGTCTGATAAAAAGAGCCACATGAAGAGAGGATCCTACTGGCTGTTGCCGATTTTGCTGATGTTGCCGCTGACGCAGGCGACGGCCTTCACCATCAAGGATGTTCAGATCATACAAGCCGACAACGTCTACCAGTTGAATGCCCGAATCGACTATCAATTAAGTGAACAGGCCCACGAAGCGCTGAATAACGGTGTGCCGCTGACCTTGAAAGTGCAACTTCTCGTGGAGAAGGTATGGCGTGGATTCTGGGAACCGAGCCCATTCACGACCACCTTGAGTTTTCAGATTCGCTACCATGCCCTGACTGAGCTCTATCGAATCGTTGACGGACAGACAGGAGATGAACAGAATTTCGTCACCCAGGATGCGGCGCTGCACGCATTGGGTGAGATCACCAATCTACCCATGGTCAGCCCGGTAAAACTGGCGCCCGGAGAGGCTTATCAGCTACGTTTGCGCGCCGACCTCGACATTGAATCCCTGCCCCTGCCTCTACAGCCGTTGGCCTACCTTGGCAGGGGTTGGAAACTGACGACAGGATGGTCCCAATGGCCCCTTCAACCCTGAGCCGTTTACGTCTGGGAGGGCTCTCCGTCGGCCTGTTGCTGATACTGCTGCTGGTAAGCCTGCACCTGATGAGCAGCGCGGTGCAGAACTCCGCCGACTTGAGCCGCTACTTTGTCCCGCTGCTGATATTCAACCTGGCGGGCATGTTCGTTCTGTTCGTACTGATCACCTACAACTCGATACGCCTGATACGCCAATATCTGAGGCACAGCGCAGGTTCCCGGCTGACCCTGCGCATGGTGTTGATCTTTACCTTGATCTCCCTGCTTCCGGTGGGTGTGGTCTATTACTACTCGTTCAGTTTTCTACAAGGAGGTATCGACAGCTGGTTTGACGTGCAGATCGACCAGGCCATGCAGGATGCGCGGGATCTGGCCCAGGCTTCGTTGTCCCTCAATCAAAGGGTCTGGCTGAAATATACGGAACAGCAATTGCTCAGTATCGCGGACACCTCTGAATCGGCGCTTTCGCTGACTATTGCGAAACTGCGTCAGCAATCGGGTGCGCTGGAGCTCTCGCTCAGCGATCCTGCCGGGCAGATCATTGCCTACTCCAATGCCGTGGCGGATGAGCTGGTGCCGGCCAAACCGGATGATTACATCATGCAGCGGCTGCGCGAGGGCAACAGCTATGTAGGATTGGCGAGGGAGAAGGATGAGTTGATGATTCGGGTCGCGGTGGCGGACCCGCTCGGGCGCCCCTTTATTATTCAGGGGCTCTATCCCGCATCGGAAAGAGTGAGCGCTTTGTCGGAGAAGCTGGAAGTGGCCTATAACCGCTACAAAGAGCTTTCGTTCTTGCGTCAATCACTGAAACGCAACTTCTCTTTGACCCTGTTTCTGGTGTTGATGTTCGCAATGTTGTCAGCGGTCTGGGCCGCTTTCTTCTCGGCCAGGCGCATGGTGGCACCGATAGCGAACATCGCGGCCGGCACCAAGTCGGTTGCCGAGGGGGATTACGATCGGCGTCTGCCCGTCCCAAGGCGGGCGGATGAGCTTGCCTTCCTGGTTGCCTCATTCAATACCATGACCCGCCGCATCCGTCAGGCCAGGGATCAGGCCGCCGAGAGCCAGCGTGAAGTGGAGGGACAGCGCGCCTACCTTGAAACCGTCCTGGCCCGGCTCTCGTCCGGAGTGCTGACCTTTGATGCACAACGTAAATTGCGCACGGCCAATCCGGCCGCTGAAAAGATCCTGAGCATTAATTTGGATAGGATGATCGATCTGCCGGTTCAGGCCTTGGCCCTTGAGTCACCCATTCTGAGACAGTTCGCCGAAGGTTTGGAGGTTCCATTACGCCAGATCGACAAAGAGTGGCGCGGCGAATTGACCCTGTTTGGTGGTGAGGGGCGTAAGGTCTTGATCTGCAGGGCCACGCCTTTCGCCCAGCCCAACGGACGCAAAGGTCATATCGTTTTGTTCGATGACGTAACGGCTCTGATTCGTGCTCAGCGGGATGCTGCCTGGGGTGAAGTGGCGCGGCGTCTGGCCCACGAGATAAAAAATCCGTTGACGCCTATTCAACTTTCGGCAGAGCGTTTGCGCCATAAATATCTCAAGGATATGCCGAAGAAAGATGCCGAGGTGCTCGATCGCGCGACCCATACCATCGTACAGCAAGTAGAAGCTATGAAGAGCATGGTTAACGACTTTTCCGAGTATGCCCGTCCACCGCAAATGGAGCTAAAGCCGATCAAGCCGGATACCCTGATCGGGGAGATTGTGGACCTCTATCGGGGTACTCATGGGGTGGGGTTTGAAATTGACCTGTCGGCCACTAACGCCAGGATAGAGGCAGATCCCTTGCGTATACGTCAAGTTGTACACAATCTTGTCAAAAACGCTGTCGAGGCGTTGGAGGGCAAGAAGCGGGGTAAGGTCTCCCTTGTCTCCAAGGTTCAGAGTAGGGATGACCACCCATACTATGAATTGCGCGTGCAGGATAACGGTCCGGGCTTTGCTGAGGCGATGATTCAAGAGCTCTTCGAACCCTATGTCACAACCAAACCGAAGGGAACCGGATTGGGTTTGGCAATCGTAAAGAAGATTGTTGAGGAACATGGCGGTATCATCTGGGCAGAAAACTGTGATAAAGGGGCCTGTATGGTGGTGCAACTGCCGATGCTGCTGGATTTGGCTCGAGAGAGTGCAACAGAGGAGAGTGAAGTATGAGTCGCGCCTATATCCTGGTTGTGGATGATGAGCCTGACATCCGCAACCTGGTAAAAGAGATTCTACAGGATGAATCCTACGAGGTTGCGATGGCTGAGGATGGGAAATCGGCCCGCCAGGCGCTGCGGGATCGTCGCCCGGAACTGATTCTGCTCGATATCTGGATGCCAGATGTGGATGGCATCACCCTGTTGAAAGAGTGGGGTGAGAATGAGGGACTGCCCTGTCCGGTGATCATGATGTCGGGTCATGGCACGGTGGAGACCGCCGTCGAAGCCACTCGATTGGGAGCCTATGATTTTCTGGAGAAGCCACTCTCTTTGGCTAAGTTGTTATTGACGGTCAATCGCGCCTTGGAGGCGGAACAGCTCAAGCAGGAGAATGTTGGGCTGAAACGCCATATACATGCCGTGCATGAACCGACCGGTAGAAGCCCGGTGATGCAACGTCTGCGTGAGCAGGTAAAAAGAATCGCCCAACACGACACCTGGGTGCTGGTGACCGGAGAACCTGGCAGTGGCCGCGAAACCCTGGCGCGCTATCTCCACTCGCAGAGCGTTCGCAGCGACCGACCCTTTGTGGAGGTCAATGTCAGCTCGATTGTGAAGGGGAATGCCGCACAAGAGTTGTTTGGTAGTGAAAGTGACGGACGTATCCACTACGGACGACTTGAGCAGGCCGTGGGAGGGACCCTGTTCCTGGATGAAGTGGCCGATATGGATCTGGAGGCTCAATCACAATTGGTGGGTGCGCTGGATACCGGTCGTTTCCTGCGGGTTGGCGGCACTGATCCGGTGAGTATCGATGTCAGGATCATTGCTGCTACACAACATAATCTGGAAGAGGCGGTGCAAGAGGGGACATTTCGTGAGGATCTCTTCTATCATCTCAATGTGGTGCCCCTGCATGTGCCGCCATTGCGCGAACATGCGGAGGATGTCCCCGAGCTGCTCAACTTCTATGTGGACTGGTATGTGAACCATGAAAAGCTGCCCTATCGGCACTTTAACGTGGGAGCGCAAAATACCCTGCGCAACCATCCTTGGCACGGCAATGTGCGGGAATTGAAAAATTTGGTGCAGCGGTTACTGATCCTGGGCGCCGGCAACGAGATTTCCCAGGAGGAGGTGGAAGCGGCGCTGGGAGCGCCCGATGTCGGGACTTCCCTGGGTGGGCTGGAATCCCTGGTCACCTTCGATCAACCCCTGCGACAGGCCAGAGAGGAGTTCGAAAAGGTCTACCTGGAGTATCAGTTGCGTCAGCACGAAGGCAATATCTCGCGCATGGCGAAAGAGGTGGGGATGGAGCGGACCCATCTCTACCGTAAATTGAAATCCCTGGAGATCGAGTTTAAGGACAAGCGCTGATTAGAGTCCGCAAATGAACGCGAATAAACGCAAATGTTGTTTAGGGTGTGGTTTGCGGCACCAATCCAACAGGATACATCCTGAAAAATTGATGCTTACCAAATGGAGCGGCAGGCTGCACACTACAGGCTAGAGTAGCGAAGAAAGAGTAGGGTTCCCACGCGGGAGCGTGGGAACGTATATGGACGAAATTATTTACATTTAGTCGTGTTCATTCGCCGACTTTTCTCACCATGCCAGGCGTATATCCCAGTCGTATTGACGTTCGGGCGGCAGTACCGGAGCGCTATCCGAATCGACCGCCTCATAGACATTTACCGCCGGCGTGACATTGGCGTCGCGACCGTGAATGAAGTCCTGATCACGTACTATCGTCATGTAGGCCTTGTTCAGGGTCAGTGCACGTTGCGGGCTTGGGGTGATCAGTTCATAGACATCCGCGGCCAGGACCTTCTCTTCATTGACAGTGTTGTCCTCGTTGAACCACTTCTCGATGATCTCCTCGTTTTCACGGAACTCATTGCCGCCGCCGACAACCTTCAGGTAGTTGAGAATCTCACCCTCCGTCTCGCCGGCACTGGGTGAGTCCACCATGCCCCGCAGGTTGATGTAACCCCAACCGGCCGTACCGGTCACCTTGCGGGGAAAGGCGAAGGTCTGATCGATGGTGCTGCCGATGGTGGTGTGACAGCCCATGCAGAAGGTGGTCTCCTCTTCGCTTTGCTTGCGCAAATGGCCGTCGGCGGCTTCGATGAAACCCAGCACCAGCCAGCCGAAACCGTTATCCAATCCGTTGTCGCCCCGGGAGACGAAATTCGGCAGGTTGCCATCGATTTTTTCCTGCTTCTCGTTGCCATACATCGAAAGCAGCTCCGGTGGCGTATAGAAGGTATGCTTGAGCATATAGCGTACCTCTTTCATGCGGGCGGGAATGGTAATCGACATATCTTCGTCCAGCCCGATATAGCGCACCGTATGCAGGAACTCCACCCCTTCGGGGTAGAGCATTGGCGTGACGCTGACATCCGATGCGTTGCCGACATAGGCATCAGGCCGGATGATCTCGTTGATGATCCCAAGTTGACCATCCCCGTTTAGATCTGTACAGAAGCTGTTTTCGTCCACCGATGGCAGACTGACCTGTTCCAGGTCCTGTATCGTCGCTTCCAGAATCGCCAGATTGGCGGTGTAGGTATCCCGGGAGTAACCGCTGCCGTTGCAACGTTGTTCGCGAAAGGCTGCGGGAAGGCGGACCATGACGTCGTCGGTTGAACCGTTGGTCGGCCAGAAGGTACTGGGCAGGGGTTTATAGTTGAAGGCCACCCAGTGGCTGCCATCGAGTGCGAAGCCCTGTTCATCAAAGGCGTCGGCACCAAGATGCAGGTCTTGAATGACGGGTATCGGTCCCTCCCAGGACTCGCGCTGCAACTGTTCAATCAGGGTCGAATAGTTGTCGGTATAGATATAGTCGATGACCTCCTGATCGCTGATCCGGGAGACCGCCTCGAACCGGTCTTCGAACAGGTTCTGCCAATGATTGCTCACCCCGATCTCCGAGAATGAGTATTCCGCCTGTAATGCCTTGTCATTCATGTAATTCGGGCGGCTGCCGAATGTGTAGGTCTGGTGGCAGGTCAAACAGGGATTGTAAGTGGCTTCATGCTTGGTGTAGCACTGGGGAGGGACTATCGCCTCCAGGTTGTAGACCAGGCCGGTCTCCTCGGGTCTCAGGTTTCCGGCAACTGATTTTTCATAACTGGTTGGAAAAGTGAGTGCCTGATTTTGTGAGTCAGAGTCACTGCCTGAACCGCCACATGCGGTTGCGAGTACAAAGACGATTGGAGAAATGATTGATACAGCACGTTTCATAGATAACCTCCTAAACCAGAAAGGGGGGTGGCATAGGCCACCCCCCCATTCCCTGATTCGACTAACCTGGGCGGCTTTTAGATCGCAGGATCATCGAACACCCAGACCACGTTATTCTCGTGGTTGCCGGTGTCCTCACCGATGAGCACGCGCCCATCGTCCAGGATCAGCAGGTTGTCAGGATTGGAGATGTTATTGACGTTACACTCGTTGACCGAACGGTCAGCGTAGTAGGGTCCGCCAACAATCGCCGGAACCATGGTCTTCACATCAACCTCGCCCTGAGCGTTGCGCATCAGCTGCATGCGGTAGACAACACCGCACTTACCATTGTCGCCGTTCAGCTGAATGGTGCCTACGTCGTCGCTCATGGTCTTGTCGAAGCTGGACATGGCCATGTACATGTAGGCCTGTTCGCCGTCGGCAGCGCCGCCGTTCCACCAGGTTGATGCCAGGCCGTAGTTGATGTTCACGCCTTCCATCTTGCGGAATTCACCGGTAGCGCCCAGGGCGATTGCCGCTTTGCGGCTCTCCAGGTAAGCTACGCGATCGTCGCTGAATGGATTGGAGTCCACAGTGGCGTCTTCGTCACAGGTCAGATCGGTGCTGGTCTTGGACTCGGCCCAGTCGCAGACTTGCTCGTCGGTGATGTAGTTGGCGTCTGCGAAGGTGCCGTCGTAGGAGGCGATTGCCGCTTCTATATCGATTTCACTCATGCTGGCGAGTTCGATCCATTCGATACCCAGTGCGGCCTCTGCGGGATCGTCAACGCCTGCAGCCTGTGTGATTTGCGCGGCATACAGGGTTCCCGCACTCATATCACCGGCAACATCAGCAACGAACTTGAAGAAGACAACACCGGTACCGTCGTCACTCAAGAAGACGGTTCTCTGGTCAGGCATGACAACCGAGTTCTCATGCGAGTAACGGCCCATGGTCTCCAGTTTATTGGCCGTGACATTGGCAACGACTGTATCGGCTGCATTGCCGAGCTCAACAATGTAGCCGTAGCGATAGGGATTCGGCCAGTCGCCGCTGCCGTCGGTGGGATAACCGAAATAGGTCGCCAGAGACTGGGGATTGTCGAAGTACTCATAATCCGGATTGAACCAATCGGCAGTGTCATCGAAGTAGAGTTCTTCTGATGAGAGTGGGGTGTTCCAGGGGCTAACAGTACCGAAGCAGTTAACCCAGGTGCCGCCGACGCTGGAGAAATCGATCATGCCTTCCTGAATGACGGTGGTGTACCCGGTGTCGGCCAGCCCGCCTACCTGGATACGGCTCATGCTGCCTGGACGGTCTTCCCAGTTGCTGTAGACAAGGAAACCACCGTTCCCGTCAGAGATTACGCCATTGAAATCAGGATCGTTGGAACTCTTGATCAGGGTGGTTCCGTCCAGGGCGATGATGTCGCCCATGGCGCTGCCGTCATTCAGTGCGTCGCCCTGCTGAGACAGTACCTGGTAAGAACCGACTGCGGTCATGACCACTTCTTTCTCAGCAGTGGTGACTGGCAGGTCGAGTGCGCCGAAGTTTTCAGGCAGGGTAGAGAAGTCTTGGCCGACGATGACACCCACGGTGCCTTTATCGAATAGTTTGCCGGCAATGTCTGCCGTTGTGTTACTGCTGCTGGGGTGCTGGACATTCAGGAACAGGGTATTGTCGCTGTTCAGGTACATACCGGTGAATTCAGCGCCAAGCGGGGCAGTCGCAAGTCGCTTCAAACCTACGGGGATGAAATTCGTGATACCGTCAGTGCCGTCTACACCGGATTGACCGTCGACACCGTCTTCGCCGTCATCACCGTCGCATCCGGTTAACAGCAGAGTTGAAGACAATATTGCTGCCGCGATAGAAGCTGGCAGGGCTAGATGACGAAATGATTTCTTTTGCAACATAGAATATGCTCCCCGTATAGGCGTAATACTTGTAGGCCGGCAGCATTCTAGGTGGCAACTGTTGCCAAACGGTGTCATACCTATGGCGCTTATATGAATGCTATATTTCAAACAGATATAATGGTGATCGCTAGAACCTATTGGCTTACTGTTAGCAGGACCTAGCACAAGCTGATATTAGGTCTTAAACAACTACACCCGATGAAACAATGAAAATAATTATTCTCGGTGCCGGTCAGGTGGGTCGTTCGGTAGCCAATGCATTGGTCAGCGAAGCGAACGATATCACCGTGGTCGATCAGGATGAGCAGCTGTTGATGGACCTGCAGAACCGGCTCGATCTCGGTACGGTCAGGGGTCATGCGGGCCATCCGGATGTGCTGCGCAGGGCGGGTGCCGAGGATGCGGATATGATTCTGGCGGTCACCAACAGCGACGAGACCAATATGGTCGCCTGCCAGGTTGCCTACACCCTGTTCCATACCCCGACCAAGATCGCCCGGGTGCGGGCACAGGGTTATCTCGATTATCCCCGCCTGTTCGAACAGAGCGCGGTGCCGGTCGATGTGTTGATCAGCCCGGAGCAGTTGGTAACCGACTACATTCTCAAACTGATCGAATATCCGGGGGCCCTGCAGGTGCTCGATTTTGCGGATGGCAGGGTCAGGTTGGTGGCGGTAAAGGCCTACCATGACGGTCCTCTGGTGGGGAATGCCCTCAGCGCGCTGTATGAGCACATGCCGAATGTAGATGCACGGGTCGCCGCCATCTACCGCGAGGGTGAGGTGATAATCCCCAGAGGGGACACCGTGATAGAGGTTAAAGACGAAGTGTTCTTTATCGCCGCGGCGGAGAACATCCGTTCAGTGATGAGTGAGCTGCGCAAGATGGAGAAGCCCTATCGGCGGCTGCTGCTTGCGGGTGGTGGGAATATCGGCAGGCGTTTGGCCTCATCCCTGGAACAGAAATATCGGGTCAAACTCATCGAAAACGATAAAGTGCGGGCAAGAGAGATTGCCGAACGACTCGAATTGACCATCGTCTTGCATGGTGATGCGGCGGATGAGAATCTGCTGTTGGAGGAGAATATCGAGAATACGGATGTGTTCTGCGCCGTGACCAATGACGATGAAGACAATATTCTCTCCGCCATGCTAGCCAAACGTCTGGGCGCCGCAAGGGTGATGGCGCTGATCAATCGTCCCTCATACGTCGACCTGGTGCAGAGTGAAACCATCGATATCGCCATCTCGCCACAGCAAGCCACCATCGGTACCTTGCTGACCCATGTACGGCGCGGTGATGTGGTGCAGGTGCACTCGCTTCGGCGCGGCGCCGCTGAAGCGATCGAGGCGGTGGCCCATGGAGACAGAAGTTCGTCGAAGGTGGTCGGACGTGCCATCGAAGAGATTAAACTGCCCAGTGGCACCACCATTGGGGCAGTCGTGCGGGGAGATGAGGTACTGATCGCCCATCACGATACCATGATCGAGAGTGACGACCACGTCATCTTGTTCCTGGTGGACAAACGAAAAATCCGCGATGTGGAAAAACTCTTCCAGGTCGGTGTGACCTTCCTGTAATCCAGGAAATCGAATATGCATCTTTTTGTGGTTCAACGAATTCTGGGTGTGTTGCTGATGGTTTTCAGTCTCAGCATGCTTCCACCCCTTGGGATTTCGATGATGACCGGTGACGGCGCCCTGGTCGGCTTTACAGATGCATTTATCCTTACCCTGGGGCTCGGATTGGCATTCTGGGCTCCGGTACGCAACCGTCGCCAGGATTTGCGGGTGCGCGACGGTTTTCTCGTGGTCGTGATGTTCTGGGGCGTGTTGGGGCTGACCGGTTCCCTTCCTTTCCTGTTTGCGGAAAACCATGACATGACGGTTACCGATGCGGTGTTCGAGTCGATATCGGGCCTCACCACTACCGGCGCCACGGTCATCGTCGGGATCGATGAGTTGCCGGTCTCGATTCTCTACTATCGCCAGCAACTGCAGTGGCTGGGCGGAATGGGGATCATCGTACTGGCGGTGGCGGTACTGCCGATGTTGGGGGTCGGCGGCATGCAGCTCTACCGCGCGGAGACCCCGGGGCCGGTGAAAGACAACAAGCTGACGCCGCGTATCACGGAGACTGCCAAGGCGCTCTGGTATATCTATCTGGGTCTGACCCTCAGCTGTATGCTGGCCTATTGGTTGGGGGGCATGAAGCCCTTTGACGCCATGGGACACGCCTTTTCAACCGTTGCCATCGGTGGTTTTTCCACCCATGACGAGAGCATCGGCTATTACGACAGCACCCTGATCGAGATGATCGCCGTTATTTTCATGCTACTCTCCGGTGCCAACTTCGCCCTACATTTCCTGGCCGTGCGCAGAAGATCGCTTCGCACCTATTTCGAGGATCCTGAATTTCGTGGCTATATCACCACCCTGGCGATAGTGATCATCATCGTATCCGCCGCGCTCTATTTGATGGGGGTCTACGGGAACTGGGGAGAATCGATCGCACGCGGATTGTTTCAGGCAGTGTCGATCGGGACCACAACCGGGTTCACCACGGCCGACTATTCCCTGTGGCCGGGATTCATATCCATTCTGCTGCTTTTCTCCAGTTTCGTCGGTGGTTGCGCCGGTTCCACCGGTGGCGGTATCAAGGTGATACGTTTTATGTTGTTGATCAAACAGGGTGTGCGAGAGATCAATCGTCTGATCCACCCCAATGCAGAGATTCCGATCCGTATCGGCGCCAAAACCATTCCATGGCGGATTGTGGATGCGGTGTGGGGATTCTTCGCCCTCTATGTGGCCAGCTTCGGCATTATGTATCTGGCCCTGGCATCCACCGGGCTCGATCTGATGACCTCATTCTCCGCGGTGGCGGCCAGTATCAACAACCTGGGACCCGGCCTGGCCGATGTGGGTGCGCACTATGCCAACCTCAACGATCCCGCCAAGTGGATACTCTGTTTCGCCATGCTGCTTGGGCGATTGGAGATCTTTACACTGCTGGTATTGCTGACCCCGGCCTTCTGGCGCAAGTAACCGAATCATCTCTGACTAAAATCTATACAGTGTGGCAATACTCCACCCTAGATTGCTTTCACTGGCTTGGCCGGTGGTTTCAAACAATTGGTTCAGAGTCGGTCTGTGGTCCGGGCGTGATAGGTTGAATCCGGATCTAAAAAAAACCCGCTGCATGAACAGCGGGTTATGGTGGGGTGGTTATGAATCTACCTGGCTGTAGGGAGTTTTTTCATTCGACGACGGAAAAATCCCGCACCCAATAAGCCCAATCCCAGCAACGACAGTGTTGTCGGTTCGGGAACGGAGCTGGTGGGGAATCCAACATGGGCCCTCGACGCTATTGTCAGCGAATAGTCACCATAATAGTTATTGCTGTTATACCCGGACAAGGCCTCACTAAAGGAAAGATAGTAATCAGAAACGGCCAAGATATAACTGCCCGCATTCAATACCGTGCCGATGAAGGAGTTAAGACCCGGTCCACCGTCATCGTTTCGTGTGATGTAGTCTGAGCTGTCGAGATAGCCGTCACTTTCAAATAGATAGACATAGGTGTCGAAGTGCCATGAATTTACGGAAATGCCTGTCCATCCAGGGGCATTCTGGTCAAACAGCGTGTAGGCTACTGACCCTTCTCCATTAGCGGTAATCGATCCTGTCGTATGGATGATATTCGCTGATGTGGCTAAGGGCAGTAGAAGCAAGCATCCTACTAATAGATTGATTGATTTATGCATAGTATTCCAATCCTCGTAAGCTGGTCGTTATGAAAGCCGTGGTCACGCTAGCTTCATCAGCCAAATGAGCATGTTCCATGCCAGCATTGAAAAATATGCATTAAATTCGGGATTTATTGGATTGCGTTCAAAAAGAACACTGGGATTTTGGCGTGATGTGTAAGAATATCCGACATGATTTTCATCAGATATGACCTGGTACGCCCACAACTATCCTAAGCTACCCATGGCTCCGACCAGAATGCCATAGCGTAAAGCCTTGCCGAGCCCAATCAGAAGCGTGGCCGGCACCAGTCTGACACCGCTCCATCCGGCCGCCAAACAGAGCGGATCACCGATCACCGGCAACCAGGAGAACAGCAGTATGGGTGTGCCGTAGCGTTTTACCCGTTGCAATGCCTGTCGTTGCTTCTCATCTTTCAGCCCGCGATCCGGAAAACGACGTGCCAGCCACCAGCCGATAAGCCAACTGCTGAGTCCTCCAAGGGTGTTGCCAAGGGTGGCCACGCTCCACAACAGGGTTGCCTGTGCCGGATTTTGTTGCAGTTCCCACAGCAACATAGCCTCGGAACCCCCGGGCAGGAGGGTTGAGGCAAGCAGGCTGGTGATAAAGAGTCCGACAGGACCACCCGAGAGACTCAGGTTTGACGAAAGATCCAGCATCGGTGGGCCGGGTGGCGTTTGAAATCGTCGGGCAGGGTCTGACGGGTGATCTCCTCACAACCGGGTAGTGATTCCAGGTCGTGATCGATCTTGAAACGGCGCTTGTTGGTTGAGAAGTAGAGCTCTCCGTTTGGTGTAAGCAGTTCCAGGCAGGCGTCGATCAGACGTCGATGATCCCGTTGCACATCGAGGATCTCCAGCATCTTCTTGGAGTTGGAGAAACTGGGCGGGTCGAGGACGATGAGGCCGAACAGCCGTCGCTCACGCACGGCCCTTTCAAGATAGGCGAAGACGTCGGACCGTTCCAATTGATGGTCATCACCGGTGAAACCGTTAAGGGCCAGGTTGCGCCTGGTCCAGGCCTGATAGGTATTGGAGAGATCGACACTGGTGGTGGCCAGGGCGCCGCCCGCCGCGGCGAATACCGAGAAGCTGCCGGTATAGGCGAACAGGTTGAGCATGCGCCGGCCCTCGGCACGCCGGCGTATCATTTCTCGGGTCACTCGGTGGTCGAGAAAGAGTCCGGTATCGAGATAGCTATGCAGATCGACCTCGAATTTCAGTCCACCCTCACTGACCATCAGGCGGTGGCCTGGCTGGCCGGTTTTTTCGTACTGGGCAAGCCCCCTTTGCCGCTGACGAGTCTTGAATGCCAGGGCCTGGCTTGGGATCTGCAAAGACTCGCGAATCGTCTCGCCTATGGCCTGTTCTTCCGCATCAGTCAGTGGTTCCCGGCCTTTGCGGGCAAAGATCTGGGCATGGACTTCACCTTCATACCAGTCAATGGCCAGAGGAAAATCAGGAATGTCCCGGTCATAGAGGCGGTAGCAACTGATGCCGCGGCGGCGTGCCCACTTGCTCCAGTGGCGTTGGTTCTTGCGCAATCGGTTGCCGAAGTCGCCAAGTTTCATCAGTGAGGAATACGCCAGGCCGCCAGGGCGAGGGCGAACCATCCGATGATGAAGGCCGTACCGCCGAAAGGTGTGATCAAGCCCAGGCTGCGCACACCGCTGAGCGCCAGGATATAGAGACTGCCGGAGAAGAGCAGGATGCCGGCCAGAAACAGCCAGCCGGCGATGCTCAGGGCGCGCCCCGGGTAGTGCATGGCGAAGAGTCCTACACCGAACAGGGCCAGGGTATGCAGACCCTGATAGTGAACGGCCTTCTGCCACCATATCATGTGGTCGGGCGGCAGGCGGGCCTCCAGAGTGTGGGCGCCGAATGCGCCAAGTATCACCAGCAGCATACCGCTGACTGCGGCGAGAATCAGGAAGGTGCGCGCCGTCAACTTTTATTCCCCTCGAGTTGCCTGAGCTCCTCGAGAATACCCAGGACTATGGCTTCGGTTTTGCTGTCCAAACGTTTGCAGAGCAGATCAGGATCGCGCTCGCCATTGATCAAAGGGCGGATCACAGCAGCCAGCCGGGCCATGGGGCCATCAACCTTACTCATCTGATCCGCCATCTCGGCGATGATCTGCAATGCCTGGGCATTACCGCTGCCGGCGGCGTGGATCATGGAGGCTAGACCGGGTGCAGCCATTGCCGGGTCGGGTTTTACATTCGGATCAGGCAGGGTGGAGGGGTCTTGCAAACCAAGCAGGATCGCCTCGATGATCACCTGATCCTCCTCGTCCAGACTATTCAACAGCTCTATATCCCGGCGGCCCTGGTCGAAGATCTTACGGATTGCCGCTACAAGCTCGGTCCAGCCATTCTCTATCGCTAAAGCCATGAGTTGCTCGAACTCATCTTTATCATCAGGGTTGGATCCGGTTGTGACGACCTGATTGATAAAGGCGGCATGTACCGCCAGAATCTGCGCTCTCTTGTCCATCAGCTGTTTCCCCCGTTCAATAGCTCCAGTGATTCGTTTGCGATCTCCCTGACATCGGGATTGTCGTCGTCGAGCATTCCGCGCAACGGCTCTATGGCATCACTGGAACGAGTCAGGCCCAGGTAGTGAGCGGCATCGGCACGCAAGGCGGCATCCGGTGATTGTGTCAGTTTCAGCAGGTCGGTTAAGGTTGACTGCCAGAGGGGTGTTCCCTGTAGATCCTCTGCAACAACGCCGATGCCGATACGCGCCACGATGGGAGTGGTGGGGGATCGCAACAGACCCAACAGCTCCGGCATCGCATCGGGATTACGCTGCAACCAGGTGACCGCGGCATGGGCGCGCTGGGTTTCGAACAGGTGGATGAGATAGCTTGCCTTTCCTTCATCCCGATCTGTCATATCGATCCATCGCTCGAGTTCACCGAGTGACAGGACCCCCTCCAACTCGAAGCAGCCGATACGGGTCCAGGGGACGGTCCGTGTACCGAAACTCTGTGCGATCACCGGGTGTTGAATGATATTGACTGCTTCCAGACGGCCGATTCTGCCCTGTTTCAGCAGTTGGCTCAGATTTTGTAAAACCACGGGACAGTGAGCACAGCCGGGGGCCATCAGCAATAGGGCGTCTGGGGCATCTCTCTCGCTCATGTGCACGCTCGAAAATCGGCCACTTTAACCTAAAAGGAGGGTTCTGCAAGTTTTTGACAACTTTAAAAATGGTTAATTAAAACCTGAAAATCCCTGGAATACCCAATCTATGCATATCTCCCTTGGGATAGTCGCCGCTACTCCGCAGTCGTTTCATATTCGGTCAATAAAAAGACCTTATTCAGTATATTGGCATTTTCTTTTTGATAAATAGGGGCTTACCAAACCAAGTAAAACAGTATGTTTTACAAGGGGCTAGGATAATAAGCGGATTTTATACGCCCTCATTAAAAAACTGTTTGGCTAAAGGGGTTGTAAGGCATTAATGTTTGTCGCCCCGAGTCCAGCTTGCGCGCATGCGTGCGATGGAATGCCCGGCTGTGCGGCCTGGCTGAATCGGGTGTGAAACTAGGTTCGGACGCCATCGGGCACGGGCCAGGAGAGATACTAAAGACTGACGCCGGGAATTGTCCGGGTGTGCTTGTAAAAGCTGCGGCATCTCACGGCGTCTGAATCACTGCAGTGAAACCCTTAGGAGATAAACACCATGCCTACATTTGTGCGTACTGAGAAGTGCGATGGCTGTAAAGGCCAGGACAGGACAGCTTGCATGTACATCTGTCCTCATGACCTGATGAAGCTGGATAAAGACGGCTCGGAAACAGGCCATGCCATGAAGTCGTTCAACCAAGAGCCTGAGCAGTGCTGGGAGTGCTACTCCTGCATCAAGATCTGCCCTCAGCAGGCTATCGAAGCGCGTCCTTACGCTGATATCGTACCTCTGGGCGCCTCTGTACAGCCTCTGCGCGGTACCGATTCCATCATGTGGACCATCAAGTTCCGCAACGGTACCATGAAGCGCTTCAAGTTCCCGATCCGTACTACTCCTGAGGGTTCCATCGATCCCTATGGTGGTAAGCCTGCCGCTGATATAGCGAAGATCGGTGAGCCCGGTTTCTTCAATCACAACGAGCAGAACGGCTATCGTGCCGGCGACGCCAGTGAGCTGATCCGTAAATAAATCGGATTCAGACAGATTTTTAGAAACTAACGAAATTTGAGGAATTAAAAATGGCTGAATTCGGAAATCCGGAAGTCGTCCAAGAAGAGGTAGACATCCTGCTGATCGGCGGTGGTATGGCCTGTAGTGGTGCCGCCTATGAGATCGGTCCATGGGTTGAGGCTGCCGGTGGCGACATCAAAGTTAAGCTGGTCGACAAGGCCGCTATGGATCGCTCTGGTGCGGTTGCCCAGGGTCTGTCTGCGATCAACACCTACATCGGTTCTGAGCAGGATCCTGCCGACTACGCCCGTATGGTCTCCAATGACCTGATGGGTATCACCCGCGACGATCTGGCCTATGACCTGGGCCGTCACGTTGATGAGTCCGTTCATCTGTTCGAAGAGTGGGGCCTGCCCATTTGGAAAACTGACGAGAACGGTGAGCGACACGACGGCTCCAAAGGCATGACCTCACTGAAGGACGGCGGCAAACCCGTACGTTCCGGTAAGTGGCAGATTATGATCAACGGCGAATCCTACAAATGGATCGTCGCTGAAGCCGCGAAGAAAGCACTGGGCATGGACAACATCCAAGAGCGTATCTTCATCGTTAAGCTGGTTAACGACAAGAACGACAGCAACCGTATCGCCGGTGCCGTCGGTTTCTCTGTGCGTGAGCACAAGCTGTATGTCTTCAAGGCGAAAGCCATTCTGCTGGCTGCCGGTGGTTGTGTGAACATCTTCCGTCCCCGCTCTGTGGGTGAGGGTCAGGGCCGTGCCTGGTACCCCGTATGGAACGCTGGTTCCACCTACGCCATGGCTGCCGAGGCCGGCGCTGAGCTGACCATGATGGAAAACCGCTTCGTACCGACCCGTTTCAAAGACGGTTACGGTCCAGTCGGTGCCTGGTTCCTGCTCTTCAAATCCAAGGCCACCAACGCTTTTGGTGAAGTCTACATGGACCGCAACAAGGAGATGCTGGACGACTATCCTCCTTATGGTCAGGCTGCCGTTCCGGCATCTTGCCTGCGTAACCATCTGATGCTGAAAGAGATGAAAGAGGGTCGTGGTCCTATCTGGATGGATACCGTCACCGCGCTTGCCAACCTGCGTGAGACCCTGTCTCCTCGTGAGGTTAAGCATCTGGAAGCAGAAGCTTGGGAAGACTTCCTGGACATGTGTATCGGCCAGTGCGGTATCTGGGCGGGTGAAAACATCGAGCCTGAGAAGAAGAACTCTGAGCTGATGCCGACCGAACCCTACCTGCTGGGTTCTCACTCCGGTTGCTGCGGCATCTGGACCTCCGGTCCTGAAGATGTTGGCGCACCTACCGAGGAGACCGAGGCTGGCGTGCCCGAGCACCTGCCTCAGGGCTGGAACTGGGGCTACCGTGGTATGACCACCGTGTCCGGTCTGTTCACCGCCGGTGACGGCGTGGGCGCATCCGGCCACAAGTTCTCTTCCGGTTCTCACGCAGAAGGCCGTATGGCTGCCAAGGCGATGGTCAAGTACGTCATGGACAACAAGGACTACAGCCCTGAGCTGGACACCGATGTTGATTCCCTGATCGAAGAGATCTACCGTCCGGTCCGTAACTACCTTGAGCACAAGGACTACTCAACCGCAATCGATGTGAATCCCAATTACATCACACCGCGGATGCTGCAGTTCCGCCTGCAGAAGGTTATGGATGAGTACGTTGCCGGTGTTGCTACCTACTACACCACCAATGAGCACATGTTGGATCTGGCTGAGCAGAAGCTGGAAATGCTGAAGGAAGACGCTCTCAAGATGCGTGCGAAAGACCTCCACGAGCTGCTGCGTGCTTGGGAGAACTATCACCGCATCCTGACTGCTGAAGCTCACATGAAACACATTCAGTTCCGTCAAGAGTCTCGTTATCCCGGTTTCTACTACCGCATGGATAAGAACTTTGTCGACGAAGAGAACTGGAAGTGCTTCGTGAACTCCATCTACGACAAAGAGACCAAAACCTACAAGTGCTTCAAGCGTGCACATGTAGACATCGTAGATAAGGCTAAGTTGTTCAAGTAATTCTTGACTGTTTAGTTGCTTAGGAGGGTCCGGGTACCGTGAGGTGCCCGGACTTTTCCGTCTTTAATGCATGCTATTTGTGCAGTTTTTAAATGAACACATGTGTACGGTTATACTCTAAAGGCGAACCGTATCTGCAGTCCGCGACTTGGATTAATATTCAGCCGATTTCGATATCGGAGGCAGAGAATGAGCGAAAAATTCGATATTCCTTTCAAAAGCAGTTTCGTACCTGCAGTGCTTGAGCCTGGCGCCAAGATCAAGTTCAACTGTCACAAGGGGGTTTCCTGCTTTAACGCCTGCTGCAAGCATGCGGATATACAGCTCACACCCTATGACATCCTGCGCCTGAAGGATAATCTGGGGATCAGTGTTACGGAGTTTCTCAAGGACCACACGGTACCTTACGAGATGGATAAGGATGGTCTGCCGGGAGTGAAGCTTCGAACCGATAATGAGGGTGCCTGTCTGTTTGTCAATGATGAAGGCTGCAGTGTCTATAAGGATCGTCCGACAGCCTGCCGTTACTATCCGATCGGACACATGGCCATGCGCGAAGCGGGTTCCAGCGAGGACGAAGCGCGTTACTTTCTGATCAGAGAGGATCACTGTAAGGGACATGAGGAGGATAGGGAGATATTGGTCGACGAATACCGTAAAGAACAGGAGGTGGAGGTCTACGATCAGCTCAATCGTGAATGGTTACAGCTGATGCTGAAAAAGAAATCTGCCGGTCCGGCAATCGGTCGGCCCTCGGATACCAGTCTGCAGTTCTTCTTCATGTGCTCCTATGACACAGACCGCCTGCGTCGTTTCGTGCTGAGCGACTCCTTCAAGGCCTCATACGATCTGGATGAGAAGTTTTACCAGACCATGGAGAACGAGGATCTTGCCCTGATGCAGTTCGGCACCCGCCTGTTGAAGCAGGTTCTGTTCGGTGAGGTCACCATTCCGGTGAAAGACAATGCCACTGAAAAGCGTATAGAAGAGCGCAAAGAGATCCTGGAAATGCGCAGAAAGGCGGAGGTCGAACTGCATAAACAGAAACAGGAGCAGCAGATGAAGGATGCGTTGTCCTGAATATCTTGTATTCAGTCCGCAAATGAACGCGAATCAACACAAATAATATCGTTTTCGTTCCCACGCTCCCGCGTGGGAACTCAACTCTCTCCCCCGCTATTCCATCTACCCTATGCATCCCCTCGCAGTGCGGGTGTGGCTTGCCGCAACGATGATTCCCATTCGTACTTTGCGTGACGATGCTTCCGGTGCGGCAAGCCGCACCCTACATTGAGGTCAAAATTTGCGTTGATTCGCGTTCATTTGCGGACAGTTTTTCTTTCATCCACTGTACAGCTGATCCGTTTTCGCCGCCATGATGAAATCGTTGCGATGAAGCCCTTTTATTTTGTGTGACCACCAGGTCACGGTGGTTTTCCCCCACTCGGTCAGCAGGGCAGGGTGGTGTCCCTCATCCTCCGCCAGCGCCCCGACCCTGTTGCTGAACTCGAGGCTGTCTACGAAGTTTTTGAATGGAAAAGTTTTTTCCAATTGCATAATCCCGTTCCGCACCTCGATATTCCAGTCGGGTATGGTGCGTATCAGCTCCGCTAGCTCATCATCGCTGACTTTTGGCGCATCAGCGCGACAGGCCTCACACTTTTCCTCGGTCAACGCTGCCATTGGGCGTTTCCTCTATTCGAATATGTCAGATATAGTTAGGTTAGGCAGGTGTCTCAAGCATTTGTGCATGGCACCTAAGTGGGATTATCATGCAGATTGCCGAGATAGCATACACAGAATCAATAGGGGAAAGCCGTGCTTCAGTGCGGCCTACAGATAAGTGACCAAACGCGCGCTCATCGTCGATGATTCAAAAACCGCTCGACAGGTCTTGTCGGGCAAGCTCTCAAAATATGGAATATCCGTGGTGGCGCTTGAGTCGGCTGCGGCGGCAATCGATTTTCTGTATGAAAATGCACCAGACGCCATCTTCATGGACTATGAGATGCCCGGGATGGACGGTTTTCAAGCCTTGAAGGTCATCAAGTCCAACCCGAATACGGCCGTCATCCCCGTCATGATGTATACCTCCAAGGCGGGAGGTTTGGAAGTCAGCCAGGCAAGGGCGCTCGGGGCGGTCGGGGTATTGCCGAAACAACTGGAAGTGCAGGATCTGGAGGATGTGCTCCGCTCACTGCATCTAATGCCCGACCAGGAGTCCCTGGTACCCGGTTTCGAAGATAGTGAATTGGAGAGTGTGAGAACAGTTCGCCGTCAAAGCAATATTCACTCGATCACTGAACACGAGCGTCGTAAATCAGCAACGGTTGAGCCGGTAAGCCTGCCCATGGATGGTGTATTGGGGCCTTTACCAACAGGCGATGATTCCCTGAAACGGTTCATACGCAAGGAGCAGAATCTGAGTGAAATACGGCTTCAGGAAAAGCTGGAAAAGCATTTTGCCGAGACCCAAAGCGAACTGTATGAGCTGGAAGCGCTGCAAGAGGTGTCGAGATTCCAGGCCAGGAGGGCGCAGATACTGGGGGGATTAAGCCTCCTGTTTATCCTCGTCGGCTTTGCCATCACCTACTATTTCCTGGTGTTATCACCGGCACAAAAAAAAGCGGTTATCGGATCTGACCCTGACAGCGAGGCTATTTACGAGTTGATCAGTGCGCAGAACGAGCAGATTGAACAGATGTCCCGGAAAATTGATGAAACCGGGGTTGGCAGTGCGGCATCACCGGGTTCATTGATTCCGGTTAATTTGATCGAGTGGGCCGCGAACCAGGGGACAGAGTTCGAGTACGGCGAGATTCCCTTTAACGATCAACGGGCCCTCTGGCTGGCTGAACTGGTCGATCAACTCAAGGAGGCGGGTTTTCGCGGTACTATCGAGTTGCGAGCAACCCACGGCAACTATTGTCTGCAGAAAAGTGGGGGGGACGAATATGTCCTGGCCAATGACGGGCTGGCTATCAGCGAATGTCTGTTTGCGGCGGATCACCGTGACAGCAATGACTATGTCAACGGCCAATCTGTCGCATTCGCCAACTATATGAATGTGGAGTTGGCCAGGAGTGGCGGTGAGTTGGAGATTCTGCTTTTCAGCAGTGGCTTCAATGACCCGTTGATACCCTATCCCTCGGTCTATGAGGTGAAGACAGCAAAAGAGTGGAATCGGATCGCCACACAGAATCAGCGGGTCAGGGTCAGTCTCTATAGCAACTTGTGATCTGCTGTACCTCCTGTTACGGCATCTTCACAAACTCTGTCAAAAACGGTTACGGCCTGATCACGCAGTAACGGTTCTACTCGAGGCCCAATTACGTAAATGGGCGATCTTTTCAGCCATCAGAACCGAGAGGGGCCTGGTCTGTTCTATCTCGCTCAGGATATGTGCGGTATCCAGTGACTCTTTTGAAGCATGGGAGGCGTAGAGCGAGGCGACTATGGCCTGTTCTATCTCGGCGCCTGAAAAACCCTCGCTGGCGTCGCGCAACTTGTCTATATCGAAGGCAGCCGGGTCCTGCTCACGCTTGCCAAGGTGGATGCGGAAGATCGCCTCCCGTATCTCGGTATCAGGAAGGTCTACGAAGAAGACCTCATCGAATCGTCCCTTGCGCAGCAGTTCGGGTGGCAGCATCTCGATGTCATTGGCGGTGGCTACCAGAAAAACCCTGGAGTCACGTTCGGCCATCCAGGTGAGCAAGGTGCCGAGAATGCGTTTTGAGGGACCGCCCTCATCATCAGTGGCGAGTCCCTTCTCGATTTCGTCGATCCACAGCACGCAGGGTGCCATGGATTCGGCGGTCTTCAGAGATTCCCGTAGATTGCGTTCGGTTTCGCCGTAGAATTTGTTGTAGAGGGCGGCGAAGTCGAGGCGCAACAGGGGCAGGTGCCAGCTGCCGGCGACCGATTTTGCAGCCAGGCTCTTGCCGCCGCCCTGTACGCCCAGGAGGAGTATCCCCTTGGGAAGGTCGAGTCCGCTCGGCGGTTGTTCCGCCACGAAGATGGTGCGGCGTTGCTCCAGCCAGCGTTTCAGGTTGGCGAGACCGGCCACCTGGCTGAACTTGGCACTGTCGAGTTCGAGGGAGAGCACGCCGGTACTGTCGAGCAGGCGGTACTTTGTTTTGGCCAGGTCATCCAGATCGTTCTCCGTCAGCATGCCGTCGTCATAGATGGCATTGCGTATCAGTTGTCTGGCGTCCCTCAGGCTGAGGCCGGAGAGATTGCTCAGCATGGGCTCGATCACTTCGCGACTTGCCTTGACGTTGCGATTGTTATGGCGTCCCCACTCCCGGATTTCCGCCTGAAGCAGCTGTTTCAAGGCATTGCGGTCCGGCAGCGAGAGCTCGAATCTGGTCGAGAGCGAGCGTAGCTCGTCAGGTATCTCGGCGTTATGGCTGATCAGGACAAGGGTCTGCGACGGGTTTCCCAGCGCGATCTCCTTGAGTTGGCGCAGGGTCAGGGGGTCGTCCAGCCAGTGATGGATATCCATCAGCATATAGATGGCGGGCGCCGTACGGCCAGCCAGCTCGGCGAGTACCCTGGAGGGTTCCTTGATGGTCAGGTGGGTGGTCTGGTTGGTGTGCAGATTGGTTAATCCGCTGGCCACGGTCCAGCGCAGCAGCTGACGACCCAGTTGGGCTGCAAGACGTTCGAAGAGGGTCTCTACCTGCCTTTCGTCATCGCTTTCGATGAAGAGAATGGAGGTACCGGAACTGATGATGAGTTCAAGGTCTTGTAGGTCGCGCATTCCTGTAGCGGTGTATCTCTATTTGTTGCAATTGTTGCTATTTCTGGCTGGACAATTTATCTGTTGGGATGCAACAGTTCAACTCCAATATAACCCGCATCGCGCTGGTTGACATTAGAAATGTAAAGGTTCTTAACGAGCCAATTTATCAAACCAAAAGTGTTGTTTGGTTGGTATTTGTATGTTTAAAAAAATCTCGATAGGATTTTCAGTTTATGCGGAATCTACGATGGGATGTCAGGATTCACTTGGGTAGTATTCTCGATACTCCTGAAACAGCGCTTGTGTATCCGCTGAGTCCTTTAGTTCAGAAAGGAAGCGGGAAACCGAGTCCTCGATAAATAGCTCTTCCTCAGGTTTGGTTTCATGCTCATTATTAGCTCCCATCCATAGGTTGTTCACATCTGTCGATTTGGTTTGGTAGGTAAAAGTAGAAACTATCTCTCCCTGAGCAAAAACATCATAACGAACTTTGAATTCCTTATTTGAAACCACAGGCACTATACCCAGAGTAGACGCCGCGAGCATAAGTGTTGTGAATTGTGTGGAGTCACTTTTCGTGCGATGGAGTTTGAGAATGCGTACCCCTATGGGTAGTCCAACTGCCTCTTTATCTACCCTTGAAAAGGCTTGGTACTTGTTCAGGAGCTGGGATATCGAGGGGATGTTGATATTGGTCACGAGTAGAATGGGTGGATACTTCTCGCCTTTATGCTGATAAGATTTTATCTCATTTGTGACTTGTTCTTCGGCGAAAACACCGGGATTGAATAACAGCGCCAGTGAGGCAGCTAGAGTAATTTTAAACAATAATTTTTGGGAGGCAAACATACAACACATTCCTTTCATATAGTAATTGCTTGGTTCTACTTGTAGCATAAAACCTGATTAGTATATTCCACGGCACGGATGGTGGCGTTTTCAAAGTTCGTCGTTGATTGGTCGGTTTGGTAGGCGACTTGGTTTTTGTAGAGGAACTTTTTCAGCATCGAGAGATCGATGCCAAAATTCGCGTTTTGTGACGATGTGTCGTGCTTTTCAAGCAACATCTTCTGGTTCAGGCTGCTGGTGACCATGCCGACCAAATTTCCCGAGTAGTCTACTATCGCGCTACCGCTGTTACCCGGCTGTACCGGAGCGCTGAACATGAAGGTGCCTGAGGCACCCACCAGCCCTCCAAGTGAACTGACGGTGCCTATAGTCAATGAGGGAGAGTCGGATAAGATGCCTTGCAAGGGATAACCTGTGACGAAAATATTCTTACCTAATATGGCCTCGGACTGTTTGTCTGTGATGTTGACTGCGGGTGTGTCTCTATTATCCGTACTCAATATGGCTATATCCAGCACCCTGCTGTTTTGTTGAATACTTGCCGGAAAGGTTTTGTGTTTGTGACCTATTTCTACAAAAACACAATCCTGAACCACATGGTTTGCGGTCATGATGGTTCCGTCATGATCAAGATAGAAACCTGTTCCAGTTGTAGAGGGCTTTAGGTCTCTTATCAGCTTATTGGCAGGTAGCGGAATGGTTGTGTTTCGAATGGATACGAGTTCGCTTGCTGACAAATTTATCGCTCCCTGCTTGTTTAAAAAGTCGATCAGGCTTTCTTTGACAATTTTAGCTTGGGAGTTGAATACAGCGCTGAAGTCGTTGAATATCGTCATGCCCGAAGAATCTTTAAATTCTCTGGTGTATATCGTGTCACCTTGATTGCTTAATATATCGACTGAAATGGTAGACGCCCAGCGCCCCCATCCATACTCCCAGGTGCTGTTGGTCTTGAATTTGATAAGATAGTGAAAATTGTTTCCTGATTTAAGGTATTCGACTTTTGAGAAAAAATCCTCAGAGACCAGTTTTGCTGCCTCCTTCATGCTGCCGTAGAAGTTAATGCCCTTATCGGGTTTATGCCGGTCGACATAAATCGCCACAGGAAGATTTACGGGTAAGTTGATCGAGGTATCTATTTTAGATCCTGTCTTGATTTCACCTGCTGTTTTTACTGGTGTTGTCTGGCATCCGGTGATTAATAAAACAGTTAAAGCTAGAAATATACGTAACATCCAGGTTGACTCCATGAAGACCGATAAGGATGCCGCCATCTGTATTAACGGTATCCGTGATAATGTGACTATCGTTTGGCGACCTGATTGCATTGGTCGCCAAGACTGGAAGAGTGAAAGGCTTTGTGTTTGATGTTATGTGGGTTCTGGAGGGGAGCTGATGGTTTATTCGCGTGTTTTGCGATGGGTAGACCGCTATTTGAGGTGAAACTCCCTTTTCTCGATATACCATATTGACCTACATCACAACTGAATAACGATTATTTCGCTTCCATAATTACAGGTGTATGGCTCAGCCATATACCCATTTCCTAATGTATTCTCTCCGATACTAACAAAAAACGGCTGGTAATCTCAATTTTAAATAATCATTCTATCGATGGAAGTCGTGTGCTTTAGGGAATATAGTTCCTAATCGGACTCCGGGTTCACCCCGATCCCTATGCTCAATACCGTTTCATACGACCACTCTCTCATCCCAGGTTTTGCGCTTACCTTCGTCACGCATCAATTCGTGATCAATCAAGATTTGGTACGCCAGGCTTACATCCTTGGCGGAGAGTACTTCAAAGGCGTTGACTGTTTCCGGCCATGACCGTGTCCAGCGTCGAGACATTTGCCCATCAGGTTTGAAGGTTGCAGTATTGATTATACGTTCTGAACGTTCCAGACTGTTCGCGCCCAGCCAATTGACAAGAGGAAACTGCATGCGCTTGGGATCATTCTCTATGAATTCAAAATCCACGACGGACGCCAATTCAGGATAACGGGCAGCCAACATGCGAAACATATGCTGGATTAAGGCAATAGTGAAGATTTTCATCTGCACACGGCGTTGACGTCTTGAAGACAGACGCTGTATCAATTTATAGGCATGCAGTATTGCGCGAAGATCGTGAGATAGAAAGCGCTTTAGATATCGGGATTCCAAAACGGCTTCACTCTCCAAATCCAGATAGGAGGTATTTAATCCCTCCCGCGAAAAGATCTGCTCTGCAAGTATGACGGGGTCACTTATATAGAACAGGGCATGACACTGTAATTCCCGCAACAGGGCCTCAGTCGCCAGCAGACCATGCGTCTCTTTCATAATGAGTAAAGCAGGAGGTGTCTTTTTGTTCTCCAATAGCAGTAAATTGTAATTGGTATCCGCAAGATTATTTTCAGCATAAATCCGGTAGACGCGGTTCAAGGGGTGGTCTGCCGTTAACTCCTTATGATATGGAATTGCCAATCTGTCATCATGTGTGGACAGGGTCAGTCTGGGTTCAAACTTTGCGAGCGGATTGTGGATAAAGTGGCTGTTGGGTAATGGTTGTGACAGAAGTTGTGTCAAATGATTAATGCCAGTGCCATTAATACCCAGTACCAAATGAATGTCACCGCCATTGCCCATATAACCCGCATGAGGCATATATTTCTGGTTGATGCGTTTGTTCCACAGGTAGTGGTTGAAAAGCAAGCGTTTGCTTTGTTTGGGAATCTTCTTCATCAGGGATCTCACTGGCTATTGCATCGTCCCTGAAAGTTCGAAAAGAAACATGCTTATGAAATTTTTATCGTATCGATGTCATGGATGATGTGAAGCTGATCGCAAATTATCGACTGATAACAGATAGAAATTAACTAGGTCGTAGTTTTGTGAAAGGTGCATACAAGGAGATCGACCAATTGATATTTGGAAATCCCTAGATAAATTATAGAGATGTTAAACCGGACACCTATTGTTAATTTTCCAATATTGGATAAAACTGGCAGCCTCAAACCACTATCACGTCAACCATATCGATACCGAGCAAGCTTCAGTGTGGAACGATGAGGAGATCATCAAACGTTGGGAACGCCACTTTCGCTCCCTGTGATCATGCAACGCTATCTTGCCAAAGAAGCAATCACACAAGCGGACACGAAACGGTGTCGGAATTACTGACAAAATGGTGTATGCGGCCTTACAGCATCAGTTGGTTTATGATAACCCAGTATTTTAAAAAGTCATTTCAAGGGGTGGCAGGTGCAAGTTACAAGCTGGAGTCGGTTTGTCGAGAACTGGGCTATCAGCGAACGCCGAATCTTGGCGCAGTACTACAGTTGCTCACTAGCGTATTTTATCTAAACCAGAGAGTACCAGGGGATCAGTGTATGCTGAGATGATGGTGTGCCTGATACTGAGAAATTATTCCCATATGGTTTCACTTGGTTTTCGGAAATGTTGTTCTGATCCCCATTTTCATCTTTCACTAAAGAATCCCGCTACAAAGCCGAGTACTAACGGAGAAAGAAGAAATAGCTTGTTTATCAACTATTGAGCCATCAAATTGTGAGAATCAGGAGCTATTCATGGGCGCCGAAACCAAATTCCGCCTGGTGACCAGAAGTGATTTTGACGGACTGGTATGTGCCGTTTTACTGAAACATTTGGAAATCATCGAAGATATCAAGTTTGTCCATCCCAAGGATATGCAGGATGGTAAAATCGACATCTCCGGTAGCGATGTCACCACCAATCTTCCCTATGTTGAGGGTGTCCATCTGGCTTTCGACCATCACTCGTCAGAAATCATCCGCAACGAGCAGCGGGACAATCATATCATCGACCCAGAAGCCCCATCTGCCGCACGAGTGGTTTGGCGCCATTATGGCGGTCATGATGTGTTCCCAAAAAAGTGGGATGAGATGATGGAAGCAGTGGACAAAGGCGATGCTGCTCAGTTTAATATGGAAGAGGTACTCGAACCCAAGGGATGGGAATTACTCAACTTCCTGATGGATGCACGTACCGGCCTTGGCCGTTTCCATGATTTCCGTATCTCCAACTACGCCCTGATGATGGACCTGATAGACGCCTGCAAGGACCACACTATCGATGAAATTATCGTGCTTCCAGACGTGAAAGAGCGGGTCGACCTCTATTTTGAACAGGCTGCAAAATTCAAGGAGCAGATCAAGCGCTGCGCCACTGTACATGAAAATCTTGTGGTACTCGATCTGCGCAACGAGGAGCAGATATGGGCGGGTAACCGCTTTATCATCTACGCCCTCTATCCTCAGTGCAATATTTCCATCCATGTGCTCTGGGGACTGAAACAGCAGAATACCGTCTTTGCGACAGGCAAATCGATCTTCGACCGCAGCTCCACAACCAATGTGGGCGAACTGATGCTCAAATACGGCGGTGGGGGTCATCAGGCCGCAGGTACCTGCCAAGTGGAAAACAGCCAGGCTGAAGAGACCCTGCAAGCATTGATCAAACAGATCACCAGCGACGGCTGAACATCAAGAGACCTCTGATTAATTCTGGATCGTGTGAGTGGTGAGATGAAATGTTACGTATTAGCCTGCTAAATAAGGGTAAGCTGGACGAGCGCCTTGCTCGATGAGCAGTGGGCGACACGGAATATTGAACACTACCTTAAAGATTTAAATTCGCACGCCATTGCTATTTCACCAAAGCAAAAAAAAGCCCGCCTAAGCGGGCTTTCAAAACCGAAGCTGGATCGCCTTATTATTTGTTGGCGATCTCCTCCAGTTGCTTGGCCGGAATTACCTGGCCGTTGAGGGCTGCGTCAGCGGCACTGCGGCCGAAGGCGACGCTCATCAATGTGGTGTAGTAGACCACCGGCATATTGAACTTGGTGCCGTAGGTCTCGTTGATATTGTCCTGATAGATCTCTACATTGGCCTGACACAGCGGGCAGGGGGTGACGATCATATCGGCGCCGTTGTCGTAGGCCGCCTCGATGATGCCTTTGATCATCTCCTGGGACTTCTCCGGTTCGGAGAAGGCGAGGGCGCCGCCGCAGCACTGGACTTTCTTTTCGTAGGTAGGAATCGACTCGGCGCCGACGCTCTCTACGATTTTGTCCAGGTACTGGGGATTCTCGAAGGACTCACCGGCGATGCCGAAGGGGCGGTTGGTCTGACAGCCGACGTAACCGGCGATCTTGCGGGCGGAGAGGGCCAGGCGGGGCAATTCGCCACCACCGCCGTAGCCGATGGAGGCGCCGCAGTAGTTCCAGTCGGGGATCTCGTTGAGCTGGATGTCCAGCTCCTCGCATTTAATCCTCTCGTTTAGCTATACTAGTTTTTCATTTGTTCCGCACATTTTAGTATTTATGCTTGCAATCAATAGGTTATGATTACTGCATGCATGGGTAGTGAGTGTTAAAAGTTACAAGCAAATTACCTTCACTCACTTGAAATAGTCAATTTATGATGCCATAATAATTTACCATATAGGTAAATATATGGAATTATTGATTTGGAAGTCGATTACAAAAATGGAAAGCTCAAGAAGCTTTGCCTGTCTGCCAAGGAAGCTGATAAAAAGCTTGGGCCAAATAGTGGCCGAAAGCTGCGTACCAGACTGTCAGATATCGAAGCCGCATCAAATGTTTCTGAATTGATAGCTGGAAGGCCTCATCCATATACTGGGGATAAAGCACACTTATTTTCTTTAGATTTACATGGTGGAGATAGGTTGTTATTTGAGCCATTGAAAAAACCTCCGCCAAAAAAAGGTGATGGCGGCATTGATTGGTCGAATGTTGAAAGCATATTTATAGTGTTTATTGGAGATCCTCATGAGTAGTCAAGAATATAATTTTACCCCCGATTGGGTTTCACCGCCTGGTGATACAATTCTTGATTTGATGGAGGAGCGCGATTGGAATCAGGTTGAGCTTGCAAATCGACTTGGATTTAGCACAAAACACCTAAATCAACTTATCAAAGGTAAAGTTACCCTTACATACGATACTGCACTAAAGCTTGAAAGAGTGCTTGGTTCTACAGTTTCATTTTGGATGAATCGAGAATCAAAGTATCGACAACATGTCGCAAGATTAGAAGCAGAACAGAATTATAAAGGATGGATTGATTGGCTTGATGATGTGCCAGTGAATGAACTTAAGAAAATTGGAGCGATTGAAAACATTAGAAATATTGATTCCAACAAGCCGATCCTTGTAGAGCATCTGTTAAGTTTCTTTGGTGTTGCATCACCAGATGAGTGGAGGAATTATTACGGCTCTATGTCTGTATCCTTTAGGAAGACAAAGGAAGAGCAAGCTGATAATGGGGCTATATCAGCTTGGTTAAGGTTAGGAGAAATAGAAGCGGAGAAAACTAGTGCTCCGAAGTACAACAGATCAAAATTTGAAAGCGCAATTAAGAGAATACGGGAGTTAACCGTTCAAACTCCTGATGACTTTTACCCCGCATTGTATGAACTTTGTTTGGAGGCAGGAGTTAAACTATTACTTGTCAAACCAATCCCAAAATCACGTGTTAGTGGTGTTGCACGTTGGCTAAATGGACATAGTCCTATTATTCAGTTGTCCCTCTATGGTAAGACTAACGACAAGTTTTGGTTTACATTTTTCCATGAGGTTGCTCACATCCTGCTTCACTCAGATGAAAAAAGTGACATCTATCTTGATAATACTGATTTAAAATCTAAAAATCAGAAAGAGTTAGAGGCTAATGATTGGGCAGGTAGTATTCTTATACCTGAAGAATATCGGTTTGATCTTGTGGGTCTTAGAAGTCACGTTGAAATTCTTGAATTTTCAAAAAGAATTAATATTCACCCTGGAATTGTTGTTGGTAGGCTTCAGCATGAGGGGGTAATTGGCTATAAGTCAGCTTTAAATAAACTAAAGAATAGTTTTGAAATCGTATCTTAATTGAGAGTTGTTATATGCATGATGGCCGAGAAGTTGCAAATTTCGTATTGGATTATGCAGATAAAAATGGGTTGTCGCTGACAAATTTAGGTCTACAGAAAATTATATATTTTTGCCATGTGTGGTTTTTAGTGGCAGCAAAAAAACCACTTATTAAGCAAAATTTTGAGGCTTGGGAATATGGCCCAGTTTTGCCTTATTTGTATAGGTCCTTTAAGGAGTTCGGAGATGAAAAAATAACTGCTCGGGCAACAAAATTAGATCCACATACAGGTAACGAAGTTATCGCTATTATCAATATGGACAAAGTTGAAAAGAGTTTATTAGAAGATATTGTTTCTATTTATTCAAGATTGAGTGTCAATCAGTTAGTAGAGCAATCGCATGTTCCGGGTGGGCCATGGTACAAAGTATGGCACCATGATTCAAGAGTAAATCCGGGAATGCAAATTAATAATCAAGAAATCCTAAATTATTACACTGCAGAAGAGAGACCTTATACACTACAATAGGTTAAATTCATGGCTAAACTCAGAGTTCCTTCAATACAACATTTAGCGAGAAATTGGTACGATTCACCAAAAAAAATAGAGGATGAATTTGTCAAATTGGTAATGAACCCTCCTTCATTTAATTATAACGCGCTGAATGATGTGGCTAGAGATAGTCTGCTTTTTAAAGTGCCTGAAGAGCAAATTGCCAAGGGAATACGTGAGAAAGAAAAGCGTAAGAGAGTGCAAAAAATTCTATTGGAGGTTGTTCCGTTACTCCACGGGTATTTTAGTAACATACAATACGATTTCGTGAATGATGTAACCCCCAGCTTTTATCCAATTGGAAGAGATCTAAGAATTCCGTTTAAGTCTGTCTTTATATACGGTATAGGTGGGCAGATTTATCTTCCATGGTTCATGTTCTGGAAGCAAAATCCACTTGATGAAAAACAGTTGTCATTATTTGTTACGCTGGTTAGGGAGATGCTGCGTCAGGATCCTGAGTTAGATACGGCAAAGTTTGAAATTCTTGACTTCAGTGCGAACAACTCTAATGGATGTCGGCAGCTTAAGGTTATCGATACAGCAGATATCCAAACCTTTAACTCAAATGAAACTAATGAAATGCTTGCCATATTCGCTGAGGGTTTTGAACGTGCAGAAGACAGATTGAAAGAAGTCGATATTCCGAGTAAGCGAAAGGGGGACGAGATTATTGTCGATATTGGTCAGTATAGGCTATGGGATAAATGATTTTACGCAACACTTGATTCTATCTTGTGACTGATTGCACGGAATTGTTTTATGACAAGGATCAAGGTCTGTTTATACTTTATCGGGATTGTGAAGAAGGTCTTTAAATATATCAATGCTTCTTCAAGGTGTTCTGCTAAATATTGAGATTTGAACCCAATGCAGGATTATAGTTGTTTTATATTGCTTAAAAAAACTTTTCATACCTATACAAAATGTATACCGACGATAATAGAGGTTTAAAGTTTGCAAGTCTCTCCAAATACCTCTCAAAGCAAAAAAAAGCCCGCCGAAGCGGGCTTTCAATACTGAAGGTATACCGCCTTATTTATTAGCGATTTCTTCAAGCTGCTTGGCCGGGATGATCTGACCGTTGAGGGCAGCATCCGCAGCGCTGCGCCCGAAGGCGACACTCATCAATGTGGAGTAATAAACCACCGGCATGTTGAACTTGGTGCCGTAGGTCTCGTTGATATTGTCCTGATAGATCTCTACATTGGCCTGACACAGCGGGCAGGGGGTGACGATCATATCGGCGCCGTTGTCGTAGGCCGCCTCGATGATGCCTTTGATCATCTCCTGGGACTTCTCCGGTTCGGAGAAGGCCAGTGCCCCGCCGCAGCACTGGACTTTCTTTTCGTAGGTAGGAATCGACTCGGCGCCGACGCTCTCTACGATTTTGTCCAGGTACTGGGGATTCTCGAAGGACTCGCCGGCGATGCCGAAGGGGCGGTTGGTCTGACAGCCCACGTAACCGGCGATCTTAAGGCCCTCCAGGGGCTTTTTGACCTTGGATTTGATGCCGTCGAAACCGATATCCTCGACCAGCACTTCCACCATGTGGCGGACGTTGGACTCGCCCTTGTATTTCAGGCCTGCCTCGGAGAGGGCGGCGTTGGCGTCCTTGAACATCTGCTCGTCTTCGTGCAGGCGCTCTTTGGCCTCGCGGGTGGAGAGCCAGCAGGCGGCGCAGGTGGCGACG
This sequence comes from Candidatus Thiodiazotropha sp. LNASS1, assembly GCF_964212655.1. Taxonomy (NCBI): domain Bacteria; kingdom Pseudomonadati; phylum Pseudomonadota; class Gammaproteobacteria; order Chromatiales; family Sedimenticolaceae; genus Candidatus Thiodiazotropha; species Candidatus Thiodiazotropha sp. LNASS1. The sequence goes on from NZ_OZ156465.1 coordinate 3,201,551, forward strand.
ATCTCCTGGCCCGAGTTGTGCTCCTCGGACAGTGCGATGTTGCGGGCGGAGAGGGCCAGACGGGGCAATTCGCCGCCACCGCCGTAGCCGATGGAGGCGCCGCAGCAGTTCCAGTCGGGGATCTCGTTGAGCTGGATGTCCAGCTCCTCGCACATGGTTTGTGCGGAGACTAAATAGTTGGAAGAGGTGGCTCCCTTCTGTGAGGAGCAACCCGGGTAGAATGAGAGTTCTATCTTAGCCATGTCGGTCTGTTCCTCACTTCGCGTCTTTCAGATTGCCTTCTTCGATCTCCTGGGCCTTCTTCACCATGTTCTGGAAGCCGGAGAGATCCTTCACGCTGTGTCCGCCAAAGAATTCCATGGCGTTCATGCGCTTGGCCTTCATCATGTTCTGGCCCAGTTTCTGATTCGCCATGGCGTTCTTGACACCCTGGCCGAAACCGTCCTTGAAGTACATGGAGAGACCGAGTTTCAATTCGTTGACGCGACCCTTCTTCATCAGGTTGTCCCAGAAGATCTGCGAGAACTCTGCGGTGGGCTGCTTCTTCTGGGTCAGGCCGAGACGTTTCGAGTAGACCGCCAGGCCGTGCATGATGTGGGTGATCGGCAGGCCGCGCGGGCAGCGTGCGATGCAGTTGTAGCAGGAGGTGCACATCCACATGGAGTCGGTGCTCAGCACCTCTTCACGCTTGTTGGCGCGGATCATCATGAAGATCTCCTGCGGCGGATGATCCCAATGCTTACCCAGCGGGCAGGAGCCGGAGCACACGCCGCACTGCATGCACATCTTGACCCATTCACCCTCCTCCACATTCGCCTCAACCTCCTTGAGGAAGTTGCTGCGGTACTTTTCAATCATTGCGGTGTTTAAATCACTCATTTTTACTCCCCTTTGTAGGGTGTCCAGGGTGGTTGGCCAAGTCCACCCTACAAAAAGTAAAGTTGTTCAGGCCGTCCTTTCAGCGCAGGGCCTGCCGGGGCAGGCCCTTGTCACCGTCGATTAGAACTTGAACGGACTCAGGCCGATCTTCTCCACGGTCTCCGCCATGTCGTTGATCAACTGGGGCGCACGCTCCACATCGGTGATGGCAACCTCATGCAGGATCACGCGTTCCGGTTCAAGATTCAGCGTATCGAGGGTGTCACCCACCTTGCTCATGCGTTCCGCCGCCATGGCCGAGCCGCGTACAAAGTGGCATTGGTAGTCGTCATCGCGACGACAGCCCATCATGACGATGCCGTCATAACCGTTGTTCAATGCATCGGTAACCCAGGAGAGGCTCACAGAGCCCAGGCAGCGGACAGGTATGACTCGCGCCCAGGGATTGATCTCCACGCCTGCCTGAGCCGCCTGGTCGAGTGCCGGATAGGCATCGTTCTCACAGGCCAGTACCAGAATGCGCGGTTTCTCGTCCCACTCTTCGGGGATCTCGACGTTCTTGATCTGCTGGTTGACGGTCTCCACCGAGTAGTTCTCGAAGGAGATGACGCGCACCGGACAGGCGCCCATGCAGGTACCGCAACGACGACAACGGGATTCGTTGTACATCGGATAGCCTTCCTCGTCCTCGTTGATGGCGCCGAAGGGGCACTCGACGGTACAGCGCTTACACTGGGTACAGCCCTCCTTGCGGAAGCTTGGGAAGGAGAGATCGCCGGAGCGGGGGTGCGCGGCGCGTCCCAGTCCGGCGTTCTCAGCCGCCTGAATCGCCTTCAGCGCCGCGCCGGTGGCATCGTCACGGGCCTGCTGGGCATCCATGGGACGACGCACCGGACCGGCGGCATAGATGCCGGTTCGACGGGTCTCGTAGGGAAAGCAGATGAAGTGCGAGTCGTTGAACCCGTTCTTCAGATGCGGCAGATCGGTGCCCTGACGGTACTGCAGGTTGAGGATCGAGGGCGGCGCATTATCAAGGATCGCCTGGGCCTTCGCCTTCTCCTCTTCATCCTCCGCCTCATCCACCATCAGCTGGGCATAGGGATCGGGACCGGAGTTTGGCTCCATGCCGGTGGCAAGCACCACCAGGTCACAGACCATCTCGGTCTCTTCGTTAAGGATCTTGTCCTCGAATTTGACGGTCAGGCTGTCACCGGGCACAACCTCGGATGCAATGCCCTTGGAGAAGGTGACCATCGCCTGTTGACCGGCGCGGTAGAAATCCTCGCCGCCGGCGCCAGGTGTGCGCAGGTTGTCGAACAGGATGGTGGTATCGCAATCCCCGTTCAACTCTTTGAAGTACATCGCCTGCTTGATGGAGACCAGGTCGGTGACACCGGAGAAATAGGAGAGATGGCCCTCCTTATCCGAACACTGGCCTGCGTTCTGGATGAAGCAGACCGAGGTCACCTCTTTGCCGTCGGAAGGCCGCTTGATCGGACCGCCGTTGGCAGCGACCGCCAGGGCCTCCAATTCGTGGTTGGTGACCACGTCCGCCGATTTGTCATGAGCGAACTCGGGCAGCTGGCTGGCATCGTAGGGCTTCCAGCCGGAGGCCTGGACGATAGCGCCGATGGAGAGAGTCTCGCTGCTGCCGGATTCGGTGGCAACCTCGACACTGAAGCGGCCCGGTGCGCCTTCGGTCTTGGCGAGGGTGCTGTTGAGGTGGACCGTGATCCTGTCGTCGGCCTCGATTGCCTCGATCATGCCGGGTACAGGATTCTCCGCCGGGGCGTCGTAGGGTGAACGGGTCGGGATGACCTTGTAGTAACCGCCCAGTGCGCCACCCAGCTGACCACTCTTTTCCACCAGGTGGACCGGATAGCCGGCTGCCGCGGCCTCGATCGCCGCCGTCATGCCGGTGACGCCGCCGCCCACAACCAGAATGTTCTTGTTGAGGGTCTGCTCGCCGGAGGCGGAAGGCTGTGTCATCGACTTGAGCTCGGCGCAGGCCATGCGGATGTAGTCTTCCGCCATCTCCTGGGTGGTCTCGCTGTTCTCGTCCGTATCGGGACGAACCCAGATGACGCCCTCGCGCAGGTTGGCGCGGGTCAGGGCCACGTCGGTAAAGTTGAAGGCCTCGACTTTGGCGCGCTTGGAGCAAGCGGCGATCATAACGTGGGTGACATCTTCATTGGCGATGTCGTCTTTGATTATCTGCACACCCTCGGCGGAGCAGAGCATCTCGTGTTGTTTGCAGCTCTGCATCTTGCCGTCACGGGTGGCGATGGTTTCCAGCTGACCGGCGTCCAGGCGCTCGCCCAGACCACAGCCGGTGCAGACATATCCAGCAAATTTCTTTTCGTCAGCCACTCTCTTAACCCTCCGTCGCTGCTACGCGATTGACCACTTGGATGGCGCGCAGGGCGGCGCCAGTGGCGTGTTGAACGGCGCGGTTGACATCCAGCGCATCAGACGAACACCCGGCGGCGAAAACACCGCCGTTCTCCGGTGCGGGCTCGATGAAGCCCTCTTCGTTGATCACGATCTCCACCGGGAAGCTCGCCTTGTCGACGCTGGGTTCCATGCCGACGGCCAGGACGACCAGGTCGTGCTCGTTGGCGTAACGGTTGTAACCCTCGGTATCGACACCGTGCAGGGTCGGATTGCCGTTCTCCTTGTTCTCCACTATGGAAGCGACTTTTGACTTGATGAAGCTGACGTTATCCTTCGCCTTGACCTTCTGATAGAAATCCTCAAAACGGTCGATGGCGCGGATGTCGATATAGTAGATGGAGATGTCCACCTCATCCGCCGGGTAGGTGGCCTGCTTCAGGGAGGCCATGCAGCAGATGCGTGAGCAGTGCAGCAGGTGATTCTTGTCGCGGGAACCGGCGCACTGAATGAAGGCCACCGATTTGACCTCTTTGCCGTCCGAAGGACGCACCAGCTTGCCGCCGGTGGGGCCATTGGGATCGGCCATGCGCTCGAACTCGACGCTGGTGATCACGTTGGCGATGCGATCGTAGCCGTAAGGCTGAATCTTATTGGCATCGTAGGGTTTCCAGCCGGTGGCCCAGACGACCGCGCCGGCCTTGAATTCAATGGTCTCTTCCTGCATGTCCAGATCGATGGCGTTGACCTTGCACGCATCTTTTGCCTTCTGGGCATCATCGGTGCCGATGATTGCCGGATCGAGCACATAACGCTGCGGATGGGCCATGCGGTGGGGCAGGTAGGCGCCTTTGCGCTTGCCCATCTCATAGTTGAATTCATCGTCGAATTCAGTCTCCACTGCCTTGGCGCAATCACCGCAGGCGGTGCAGTTCTCATTCACGTAACGGGGGCTGATCTTGACAGTGGCGGTGTAATTGCCCGCCTCACCCTTGATGTCCGTAACCTCGGCCATGGTGATGATGTTGAGGTTCGGGTTCATCTTTGCCCGGCGCTGATTGATCTCCAACCCACAGGTGGGAAAGCAGAGCTTGGGAAAGTATTTATACAGCTGGGTGACGCGACCGCCGACATAGGGGCGCTTTTCAACCAGTACGACCTGCTTTCCCGTCTCAGCGGCCTCCAAAGCAGCGGTCATGCCGCTTATGCCGCCACCGACCACGAGAATAGTCTCATTGGTTGCGATTACTTCCGTCATGGATTTTCCTCCGTTGCGGAATGGCTTTATAAAACTTAAAAAGTAAACTTCTGACAGGTTATTGTTGACTTGCCAGCTTGGTTATTTCATCATCAAGGGTCGCCTATGCCACCCAAGATTCTGGACCCGATACCTTACTCGTCTTCTTGCGCGCCTTCTATATCCCAGCTGGGAATAATCCATCGAATTTTTGAATGAGATGATAGAGTTGGGTTATGGAGTATAAGTCTTTGCTAATGAATAGCGGGGCCGATTGGATGCGTATCAACAGGCTCCAGGTCTTATCTTCCGTAGTTGGAGAAGTGGTGGTGGAAGGTTCTTCTGCCCTCGAGCAGCATCTCCTCGAAGGTCTCCGCGGGCACCGGCGGGCTGTAGAGATACCCCTGACCCTCCTGGCATCCCATTTTCTGCAGTAACGACTGTTGCGCCATGGTCTCGATACCCTCAGCGGTGATTCTCAACCCCAGGTTCTTGCCTAATGAAACAATCGCTTGGGTGATGGCGACGGCATCGCTGTCATGGGGCATGTCGCGGATGAAGGAGCGATCGATCTTGAGTTTGTCGATCGGCAGCTGTTTCAGGTATGAAAGGGAGGAGTAGCCTGTACCGAAATCGTCGATGGCGATGGAGACCCCGAGTTTCTTGAACACATCAAGCACCGGGACCGAGTGTTTCATCTGTCCCATGAATATGCCTTCAGTGACCTCCAGCTGCAGCATGTCCGGCGGGCAGCCGGATTCACCGATGATCTGCTCAAAACGCAGGATCAGGTCGGTCTGCATGATCTGTCTGACCGAGAGGTTGATGGCCATGCGCCCATGAAAGAGCCCCTGTCGATGCAGGTAACGTGTCTGTTCGCAGGCCTCTTTCAGTACCCAGTTACCGATTTCATGGATCAGGCCTGACTCTTCAGCGAGGGGAATGAAACGTGCCGGCGGGATAATGCCGAGACGCGGATGGTGCCAGCGCAGCACTGCTTCCGCACCGGTCATCTCCCCGTTGTGCAAGGATATCTGCGGCTGATAATAGAGTAACAACTGATTCTGTTGCAGGGCACTGCGAAGCTCTGTTTCAAGCAGCAGCCTTTCGAATGCTGTCCTTGTCAATTCCGATGTGTAGTAGCGGTAGCTGTTACGGCCCTGTTCTTTGGCCTGATACATAGCGGCATCGGCGTTTTTCGTCAGGTCCGCCACATCTTTGCCGTCTTCAGGGTAGATGCTGATGCCGATGCTTGTCGTGACATGGAGTTCCCGCCCCGCAATCCTGAAGGGGGCCTTGAACTTTTCCTGGATCTTGGATGCAACCACGGCCGCCTGGCTCGGGTCCTCGACGTTTTCCACCAGGACAGTGAATTCATCACCCCCTAAGCGTGCGGCGGTATCGTCATCGCGCAATATGTTCTGCAGCCGGGTGGCAACCTCTTTCAGGAGTTCGTCCCCCATCGCGTGGCCGAGGCTGTCATTGATGTTTTTGAAGCGATCGAGATCGAGAAACAGCACGGCAAGCTGGCGCTTTTGACGTTTCGCCTGGGCAATCGCGTGTTCCAGGCGATCCTCGAACAGCAACCGGTTGGGGAGATTGGTGAGGGAGTCATGATGAGCCAGATGTTCAAGCTGGGATTGGGTCTGCTTGATACTGGTGATATCGGAGAAGACAGCGACGTAATGGACTATGCTTCCCTGTTCATTTTGTACGCAACTGATGGTCATCCAGGCCGGATAGATCTCTCCGTTCTTACGCTGATTCCAGATTTCGCCACGCCAGGATCCCGTCTGAATGACTTCGTTCCACAACTCATCAAAAAATTCGGGCGAGTGCTTGTCGGAGATTAATATCCGCGGATGCTGCGAGATGATTTCTGTCTCGGAATAGCCGGTAATCTCGCTGAAGGCCGGGTTGACCGAATCGATCATGCCCTGGTTGTCGGTAGTCAGTACACCCTCCATGGTGTGCTCTATGATCTGTACCGCCTGTTGCAGCTTCGCATCCGAATCCTTACGCTGGGTCACATCGGTAAAGACAAGTTGCGTGGCGGGCGCGCCCTCGTGCTCTGCCGGACTGACAAAGACCTCAACCAGAATGATGATACCGTCGGCACGCCTGAATGCAGCCTGGTAGGGCCGGCTGTTGTGATTGCGCAACAGCTTCAGCTGCGATTCCATCAGCTCGGGAGGGCCGTCATGCAAGAGCTCGCTGACGGATTTGTCTATCAACTGTCCCAGCTCGGATACTGCCAGCGTCTGTTTTGCAGCCTTGTTCAGAAAGACGATCTTCTCGTCTTGCAGCAGCAGAATCGGCGTGGGCGAATCATCGACCAGTTGACGATAACGGTTTTCGCTGCGATGCAGTGCCTGTTTGGTCTCTTCGGCTTCGCGGCGTACCGCAGCCTCTTTGAGTTCACGTTCAATCGCAGGTACCAGGCGGGTAAGATTCTTGAAATTAACGAAATCGTTCGCACCCGCCTTCAATAGCGTGACGACTTTTTCTTCACCGATATGATCGGATACCAGGATAAACGGGATATCAAGGTCATGCTTTTGTAGATAGTCGAGACTCGCTTCCGGGGGGCAGTCCGTAATATCCGTTGTCGATAGGATCAGATCCCATTCCTCGGATTGCAAGGCATTCGTAAGGGAATCCAGAGAGTCTATGCGCAGGGTAGATAGATCCAAGCCGCCACGATGGAGGGTTTTACGCAACAGATTATGTTCATATTCGGAGTCTTCGATTACAAGAGCCCGCAGTTGTCCTGACATCAACATTCCCTGAAATGTTTCGTAGATTTGACAAATACAGACAAGTGGTTAGACCTCATTTAAGCGATCAATGGTCCCTGTTTGCAATTGTCAACAGCGTCACCCTCTGCCTTTATGCGGCTTGGCGCAAGTTTAACAACTGTTCCAGTTTGAAAGTATAATCAGTATACCTCTCAGTTGTTGGGTTAACTTGCTGATTGTTGGGCTTTGATGGACCCAAAACTCCTGTTTTGTTGACTGCTTAACACTCTCGATGTGCGAAGATGACGGATAAAAGTCCCTTATAAGCCTATGGTTTATTAGGTTGCGATTATCGTCCGGCCCAGTTAGCTTTTACGGCCGTTATCCAAAATACTTGAAACTTAAACATTGAAACCAGAAGAGTACTATTTCGAAAATGAGCCTTATTATGAACAGGTCAATGACGAGATAGCTGTTTTTGAAGCCGCTTATCTAAATCAGTTGCCTGTCCTATTGAAGGGCCCTACCGGCTGTGGCAAGACCCGTTTCATGGAACACATGGCATGGCGTCTGAAACGTCCTTTGATCACTGTTTCATGCCATGATGACTTGACCGCTTCGGATCTGGTGGGCCGGTTTCTGGTGAAGAATGGCGAAACCGTGTGGGTGGACGGTCCCCTGGCCGCGGCGGTGCGTGCCGGTGGCATATGTTATTTGGATGAAGTGGTGGAGGCGCGTAAAGATACGACGGTTGTCATCCATCCGTTGGCCGACGATCGACGCGTATTACCGATGGAGAAGGTGGGAGAGCTGCTTGAGGCGACGGCGGATTTTTGTCTCGCCATCTCCTTCAATCCAGGTTATCAGAGTGTACTCAAGGATCTTAAACAGAGTACGCGTCAGCGCTTCGTTGCCCTGGAATTTGACTATCCCGAATCGGAACTGGAGAAAAAAATCATTCAGAACGAGGCGGCAGTCGATGCAGAGATGGCGGCCAGGCTGGTTAAGTTTGCCCATATGACGAGAAATCTCAAGGGCAGCGGATTGGATGAGGGGGCTTCGACCAGGTTGTTGGTGCACGCAGCGAAACTGATTGCCAGTGGGGTTGAGCCGGTGGTGGCCTGTCGCGCATGTGTCGCCCAGTCGTTGACGGATGATTCGGATATGCTGGCGGCGGTGAATGAACTCAGCGCCTCTCTTTTCTAGTGTTGTATCTCATCTGATGTTTGACATCAGACGCACACCAAGGCCTCAAGGCGTCACGGCGGTATGAGATCACAACTCGATCAAATGCAGATTCAGTCACTACTCGATGATTACTTCGAGGTTGAATACAGTTTCCGCAATACCCGGAAAATAAGCGAGGAGCTTGCCGGACTGCCAACAGAGGAGCAGGCATATATTCTTGACTGGATAAGACGCACCGCCAGTACCCATATCGAGATTGCCTATCAGTTTGCACAACAGGCGCCCGAGGCGCTTCGACAGATGGACGAGTCGATGATCGAAGCCTGGCTCGTTCAGTCGATGGATCTGTACGATACTTCCGGGCTGCATGCAGCGCTGGCGACGATCAGGGATATGGATGTGTTTGTTGAGCAGGGGCGTGAACGGGCTGCCGGGTCTGTGTTTGATGAGCAGGCTGGTGTATTGCTTCCTTTCGTTCAGGGATTATCCGGCAGAAAGCTGAAGCTTGAAAAGGCCGATTACCTCTATACCGACGGTGAGGTGATATTCCTTCCCGCTGTGATGGCCCATCTGCCGAACGTCCGGGATAATTTTTTACTCTATAAAGCTGCTGTGGCCTATCATTGGGCACAGGTTCGCTTCGGGACCTTCCGCGCCGATTTGATCCCCTATCTGGAGGCGCATCCGACGCCGGAGAGGGCGCTGCGATGTTTTCATGCAGTTGAAACCGTACGCCTGAATGCCTGTATCGAACGGGAACTGCCGGGACTCTTTCGCGAGATGAAGGAACTCTCGAATAAGTTGAATCCAGAGCCGCTCCCGGAAGGGTGGGCAAAACAGGTGGCCTTTCTGCAAACGCGCCAGGCCACAGCGCAAGACTCCCTTGATCTTTGCAAACGTATTATCGGCAATAGGTTGCCGAAGGCAGCTCTTTTTCACGGCCAATTGAAACCGGACCTGGTGCTGGCGGTTATGCTGCGACGGATAGAAAGGGAAAAGGCCAAACTGCGCGTGGCCTTGAAGGCGATCGCCGATGATCTGCAACAGTCAGGCGATGATCAGGAACCGATTGATCGTTTTTCTCTGACACCCTTGGATGATTCCCCGTTTGTGGAGGAGATGCAGTTTGAATTGCAGGTAAACGGCAAGTCAGTCCCGTTCTCTGAAGAGATCAGAAATCTGATGACATCGATTGTTCAGGATCTGGGGGACATCCCCGAAGAGTATCTTACGCCTGCCGGACCTGGAGAGTACGATCTGAAGGACACCGAAGAGGAAACGTTGAAGCCGGAGAAGGTGTGGAGCGGCACCTATCACGAAGACGGCGCTTTTCTCTATCAGGAGTGGGACTATCGGCGCAAACACTATCGCAAGAACTGGTGTGTTGTCAGAGAGATGCCCGTCAGGGAGGAGTACGATGATTTTGTTGCCGGGGTCATGTACAAATATCGTCGTTTATTAGCGGGTCTACGCAAGACATTTGAGGCGCTGCGTGATGAGGACAGGTTACTGAAGCGCCAGGCATATGGCGATAGCGTGGATATCGATGCCTTTGTCGAGGCCTGGGCGGATATGCATACAGGATTGGAGATGACGGATCGCCTTTTTACACGCATGCACCGGGAAGAGCGGAATATCGCGGTGATGTTTATGGTGGATATGTCCGGTTCAACCCAGGGTTGGGTCAACGAAGCAGAACGAGAGGCCTTGATCCTGCTGGCAGAGTCGCTGGAAATGCTGGGTGATCGCTATGCAATCTATGGCTTTACCGGGATGAGCCGTAAGCGTTGTGAAGTGTTTCCTGTAAAAGGCTTTGATCAGCCCTATGATGATGGGGTAAAGGCAAGAATCAGCGCTATGCGTGCCGGAGACTATACCCGTATGGGCGCCGCTATCCGCCACTTGAGTCATCTTCTCAATGAAGTGGAAGCAAGAACCAAGTTGCTGATCACGTTGTCTGATGGCAAACCGGATGACTACAATGACGAATACCGCAGCCAATACGGTATTGAGGATACCCGGCAGGCCCTGTTCGAGGCGAGACGCCAAGGTATTCACGCGTTTTGCATTACTATCGATGAAGAGGGACAGGACTATCTGCCTCATATGTACGGTGCGGCGAACTATACCGTTGTCAACGAGATCGAAAAACTACCTCTGAAGGTTTCCGATATCTACAAAAAAATAACTACTTGATGATTGCGTGGGGTTTGATCCATTGCGGAAGTCATCTTTGTGTATCGATAGAACTCAGTAATTATTTCACCAGGTACTAAATGATTTTCAAGTTGTTTAGATTCACGGTGAATGGTGTGCATTCACGGTAATGGGTTGAATCCACGGGTAGACATCGGCCAAGCCCGGGATGATAAGACTTCGGACAGATGCTGTATCGGAGGTATTCAAATATCAATCTGCTGATATGCTTGATTTTGCGATCAGCAGTAGGCACTCTCACCTGGAGGACGCAAAGACGTTCCAATCACCCTGACGGAGGAGATATGAAAAGAGTATTAATGGCCATTACCACATTGAGTCTGTTTGCTGCATCGGTGCAGGCAGCCCCTGGTTACAACTACCCGGCATCGCGACTACAGGCCCCTGTGTACCAGGAGGTGGGGCCCGATACCCTGTTGCGCGAAGGGATGACGAAACTGCTGAGATTTCTTCGTACATCGGATAGCCCCCAACCACAGCAGATTTCGGCGTTTCTGGAGCGTGAAGTTGCACCCTATTTTGATTTTGCCTATATGGCGACCTGGGCGGCGGGTCCCATGAATCGGCATATGAATGATCAGCAGCGCCAGGCGTTGGCTCAGAAGATTAAAGAGATGCTGCTCGGTACCCTCAGCAAGAGACTCTCAAGCTATGATAATCAGGATGTACGTTTCTTTCGGCCACGGCGGGTCGCTGACAATGAGGTGAAAGTAAGGGTTGGTATTTTGCAGGCCGGCGGTTATCCGGCATCGTTGGATTTTCGTTTCTACCGCAGTGATGCCGGCTGGAAGGTATTTGATGTGTCGGCCAACGGCAACAGTGCGTTGGCCTTTTATCGGCGTCATGTCGCCAATCAGTCACGCGCTCAGGGCGGTAGCAGAAGCTACCGTCGTTAACCGTTTATCAACACAATATAATTGGTTGCCGGACTAAAAAATGACACGGCCCCTTGCCCCGGGGGTAATACGTCAAATGAGTGAACGTCAGAGGTTCGGACGATGGATGATTCTGGCTGCCTGGCTGCTGCTGTTGTTGTTATTGACCCTGTTGTTTTCACAGTGGCTCGATAAGCAGAAAAATCCAAACCGGGATCTCAAGGTCACTACTTATGACGGTGGGAAAGTGGCAGTTGTCCTGCAACGAAATCGTGCAGGACACTATGTTGCACCTGGCCGCATCAACGGTATAGCCGTGACATTTTTGCTCGATACCGGAGCGACATATGTCGCGGTCTCATCCGCTCTCGCGGACAAGGCGGGGTTACAGCGGGGGATAGCGACGCAAAGCAGAACTGCTAACGGTGTCGTGCGCAGTTGGTTGACAAAGATCGATCAACTGCAATTGGGACCGATCGAGATGCGGGATGTGAAGGCTACAATCCTGCCAAGCATGCCGGATGATGAGGTGTTGCTCGGTATGAGTTTTCTCAAGCATCTCAGCTTGAGACAGCAGGGCCGAGAGTTGGTGATATTGCCCCAGTAGTAAAAGTGTGCCGTACATACGGCATTCGGTGGATGGTTTGCTGTAGGTGAGCGAGACTGAATATGTGAGTTGATGCTGCCACTACAGGACGTAGTGGCAGCGGTAAGGCATTAACCGATCTTGTCTTTCAAGGCTTTGAGTGCAGTCACCTTGACGACGGTCTTGGCTGGCTTGGCAGCAATCTTGATGGCTTCGCCGGTAGCGGGATTACGGCCCATACGCGCCTTGGTTCGAGGTTTGATAACCCGGCGTACCTTGATGCCGGTGTCTGGAATGGTAATCTCGCCAGAACCCCGGCGCTGCATATGACGCGTAATCAGCGAATCCAACGAGCCGAATACTGCGGAAACATCCTTTTTCGACAGACCTGTGTCTTCGGCGATAGCGCCGATGATCTGGGTCTTTGTCTGTTTGGTTGCGATTGACTTTAAGCGTGGTGCTGCGACTGTTTTCTTTGCAGCTACTTTTTTCTTTGCTGCTTTCTTTGCAGTCTTTTTGGTGGTTTTTCTGAGGGCCATAGGGTTTGCTCCTTCTTATGAAAATAGTTGTGCGTGTTAAAAATAACACAGATTCTAGATAGTTAAATACGAAAATACAGTTTTTTGTATAGTTTTTTCATGATCTCAGTTAATTTCCCCCTAATTGACGGTAATTCCGCCATGAAGTGACAGATAACTGCAAAGCATGTTTGGCAGCCCGGCTACATAGTAAGCTATGATTGATTCGCTTATCGAGAGAAATGTGTGATCGACCCGATTGAAGTCGATACAGGCAAAATATAGGTGGTTGGTGGTCACGGATGTCAAATTTACGATTTCCGTACTACACAACAACGATAGTCATGCTATATATGTCCATCCCGGTATGATGGGTTCGAGTAGCTAACGGCAGCCTGATTGGACCATTGAACAAAGGATGAATGAATGATGCGACAAATTGTATTTACCTGTCTGTTTATGGCCTGCATGATGACAATCCAAGCCAGAGAAATAGCTGGAATACCGCTGCCGGAGCAGATCGTCAGAGAGGCTGACAATGCCGCATTGGTCTTGAACGGCGCCGGTATTCGTAAGAAAGTATTTTTCAAGATCTATCTGGCCTCGCTCTATCTTCAACAGTCGACAAGTGACATTGCCGAAGTGATCGATGTCGACAGGCCGGCCCGTGTTCAGATGCAGATTCTCTACTCTGAGATTGAAAAAGAGAAATTTGTTGAGGGCTGGAATGATGGATTCAGCGCCAATCTCAGTCCTGAGAAGTTGCAGGCTGTTGGTGATCGTCTCGATCAATTCAATGCCATGTTCCAGACTTTGCAGAAGGGTGACCTGATCAGTCTGGACTACATGCCCGGCAAAGGCACTGTCGTCACAATCAAAGGTGTGGAAAAAGGGGTCATCCCGGGGGGTGACTTCTATCAAGCATTGCTCATGGTATGGTTGGGCGATTCTCCAATCAGCAATTCCCTCAAACAGGAGCTGCTTGGATCTGACTAGGGCCGATTGAATGAGTGTTCACAGGCCGTGGCTGCCGTAGTGGCTATACGGAGAGACTGACGCCGCCACGGCGTTCATCGCCTATACCCATGTGGTTCCCTTTTTCATCCAATACCACGCAGTGGGTTCCTCCGAAAAACAGATTCTTGTTTTGCCAGTGTTGCTGCCTTGGAAATTCGTTTTTCAAGGCTGCGGCAATTGACTCATCGATCCCCGGTTCTATACTCAGCAGCTCGTTTTCGAAATGGATGCGAGGGAAGGAGATGGCCTGTTCCAGGGGCATGCGGAAATCGAGCTGATTGATAATCACTTGCAGTATCGCGCTGCGAATCCGGTTTGAGCCGCCGGAACCCATTACGATCGCCCGTCCTTCATCGGTCAGGATCAGGGTGGGTGCCATCATCGAAGCAAGGCGATGGTTGAGGGGCCATTGATGGAAACCGCCCGGATTCAGGTCCTCTTCGCCCAACATATTGTTCATCATGATGCCGGTGCCTGGTATGACATAGCCGCTCCCTTCCCCATTTGAGAGGGTCATACTGGCGAGATTCCCGTCCGTATCGGCAACGCTGATCTGGGTGGTGCCGCGCGTGGACAATCCACCTTTGTCGAGGCGTTTTCTGAAATGATCACCAATCTCAGGATCGAGGATGCGGTCCATGTTTGAGTGGTGATCTGTTCGCGCCAGCTGAGTTAAGCGCATGATATGTGCGAGGTGTCGTATATGTTTCTCTTTACCTGCGGCCTGAAAATCAAACCTATGGGAAGCCAGTAAGCCGAGGGAGAAGGCGATCAGTGTGCCGCCGAGTGAAGGTAGTGGGTTGGTTGAAATTTGTGCATTGCGGTATCTGTATTGCAGTGGGACGCGCCTGAGAACCTTATAGCCTAGCAGATCATCCATTTGCAGATGGCCGCCCTTATCCCGGCAGTCACCGACCAATTGCCGGCCGGCCTCGCCCTCGTAAAACACCCTTTCCCCCTCAGCCAAAAGTATCTTCAGAAAGTCTGAGAAAGCAGGCAGGCGGTGCCGTTCACCCTCAGAGATCAGGCGTCCAGGGTCCTCCGGAGAGGCGTTGATTGCCATGGCTTCTGGGGTTGCGCGCAAAATAGGGGCTATGATGGTCGTTATCAGGTGTTGAAACGGATTGATGGCTACCCCATCTGCCGCCAGTTCGATTGCCGGTTGAAAGAGCATGTCCAGGGGTAGCCGGCAATGATTCGCATGAATGGCATAAAGACCCTTGATGAACCCCGGAGTGGCTATCGAGCCCATGCCGATGTGGAAGGTTTGGCTGGCGGTGCCGAAATCGGCCTCTATCGGATAGAAGCCAAGCTCACTCTCAGGCAGCATCTGTCTCGGCGTCTGGGCGAAGAAATCGTAGACAAGCGGGTCTGATTGGGCGGGTCTGGCAGTGAGAAATCCCCCTCCGCCGGGGGAGGCGAGCACCGGTTCTGCAACGCAGGCCGCCAGCATGGCGGCCACAACGGCATCGAACGCATTTCCGCCCTCCCGCAATATCTCGCACCCCGCCTTAACGGTTTCATAATGTCCAGCTGCGATGATGCCTTTTACCTGTTTCACATTTCACCTATGCAATGTTACAAATAATTGATCTGGATCGTTGTATCATAACCTTGTTCCAGCTATGGTTTTGCGCTCTTGTTTAGTGCGAACCGGGTCGAGATTCATCCATGTTTAAGGTTAATATACCCATTCAGTTTTGAAATACTGTGCCGTTAAATAGAGGAGCGATGTGACCCCTTCATCAAAGGATCAAAATTCCTGAGCATTGAAAGAATGGCCGTGCCCAACAGTAAAAATGACGACGTCCTACTGAAGAATCTGGTACCTCTGAACACCCTTTCAGAAGATCAGCTTGGACATCTCCTGAGCCAGATCGTGATAGAGAAGGTCAAAAAGAGTGAGTATCTCTTTCGCGAAGGGGATACTGACCATCAGAATGTCTATCTGCTCTCCGGGACAGTGGCGCTGCTTTCCGGGCAGAAAGAGATGGACCTGATCAGCAGCGGAACCCCCACGGCACGCTTTGCCCTGGCGCATCAGCTGCCGAGAAAACATTCGGCACAGGCGAGAACCAACGTCAGTTTTGTACGCATCGACAGTCGTCTATTAAGTGATATGTTGGCCCGTAGTCATAGTGCCAGCTACGAGGTGAAGGATATCGAGCAGCCGAGCAGCGACGATTGGATGACCCTGTTGCTGCAGTCTCCGGTATTTCAACAGATACCCCCCGCAAATCTTCAACGTGTCATGATGCGGATGGAGGAGATCAAGGTTGATGAGGGTGATGTAATTATCAACCAAGGGGAAGAGGGCGACTATTTCTACCTCATCAGTAAGGGTGAATGCTGCGTCACGCGCACCCCTGAAGCCGGTCATGCTCCTGTGGAGCTGGCCAGATTACATGCCGGCAAGGGCTTTGGAGAGGAGGCGCTGATCTCCAACAAATCCCGGGGCAGCTCAGTCACCATGATGACAGACGGCGTGCTGGTGCGGTTGAGCAAAAGAGATTTCATTGAACTGGTCAAACAGCCCCTCTCCAGATCCGTAGATTATGAGCGTGCCTCTGAGATGATCGAAAAGGGTGCGCTATGGCTGGATGTCCGTACCCCAGAGGAGTATGAAGAGGGGCATCTCCCGGGGGCGATCAATTTGCCGTTTTTCTCCCTGCGCTTTCAAGCCTCCAGTCTTACCCTCGATCGGGCCTATGTCGTCTATGGCGAGGAGGTTGGCCAATCCGCGACTGCCGCATACCTTTTGACTGAACGTGGGGCAGAGGTCTTCGTTATCGAGAGCAACTGGGAGCAGATTGCTGAGCTGGCAGGCATGAGCCAGCAAGGGGATGCGGCGGCAACGAACAATGTCATCGATTTCAATCGTGAATCTGAAGAGGATGGCGCCACCGAGAGTACCGGTGTGCCACAATCGGTTGTCGATCGTCTGCAAAATGAGTTGTCCGAAGCCCATCGTCAATTTGAGCAGGAGCTGGAGCAGAGACATACCGAAATCAAACTGTTGCGCCAGGCCCTGGCGGTAGCCAAGAGTCGTATGCAAACAGGCGAGGAGAGCGCAAAGAATGCTCAGGCCTTGCAGCAGGAGGTTGCATCCTTGCGAGAATCTCTGGCGACTGCACAATCCAGGGTTGCAGATGGGGAGAGCCTGGGGGCTGAACGGCAGGACCTGCAGGACCGTGTCGCTGAATTGGAACAGGCCCTTGAGACCGCCCGGGCTGATCTGGACAGGGCCAAACAGAACCATGAAACGGCGTCGCAGCAGAGCGACAGGCTGAACCGGCAACTGGAGCAGCTGCAATCCAGACATGAGGAGAATGAAGGTCGTCTCAAAGAACAGATAACCGAGCTGCAGTTTCAGCTTGAAAATGCCAATGAAAGCCGGCAGGAGACTCAACAGCAGGGGTCTCAGCTCAGCGCTGAGATTGAATCGTTGAAGAGTGAAAACGCCCAGCTGCGGCAAGATGCGGATACCTATCGCAGTCAATCGGCGGAGGAGCGTGAAGTTATTCTCAAGGAGCGGGATGAGCTGCAGCAGCAATACCAGGAGGCTGAGGATCAGCACCAACAGCAGACAGACGAACTAAAGGCAACAAGGGATGAGCGTGACAGGCTGGCGGAGTCACTGGAACAGACCCACCGGAATATGACCGCAGAGGCGGCGGAGCTTGAACAGCAGCTGGAATCCATCCAGCATGAACTCACTCAGGCCCATTCGGAGTTGCAGCAACAGCAAGTTGAACGCCAACAGCAGGCAGATCAACTACAGGCGATCGCGGAAGAGCGTGACCGGTTGAGCGAGTCCCTGCAGCAGACTCAGCAGAGTATGGCTGAAGAGGCGGCGGAGCTTGAACGGAAACTGGAGTCCACCCAGCATGGACTCTCCCATGCACAATCTGATCTGGAACAACAACAAACCGAACATCAACTGGTCGTTTCCGAACTGCAGAATCAGTTACAGGAAACCAACCAGCGATTGGAGCAATCAAGTCAACAGGCGGATAGCCAGATCAGTGGTCTGTTACAGACACAGCAGGAGATAAAACAGCAACTGGAAGCCGCCGATTCAGCTAAAGGCGCTCTCCAGGGCGAGCGTGATGAACTACAAGAGCGCTTCAATCAGGAACATGATCAGGTCAACTCTTTACAGCAGGAGTTGCAGGCGCTGGATGATCGCCGTGCCGGGTTGGAAAAGGAGCTCGAAGCGGTACGCCAGGCAGGCAATGATGCGGATGCCCAGTATGCCAATGCCATGGAGTCCCTGCGTGATGACCTTGAAGAGGCAAGAGGCGCCCTGGATCGGCTCAGGCAGGAGAAACAACAGAGTGACGAGCTGCTGGGTAAACGTGAACAAAATCTGGAGAACTCGGAATCCAGGGTGAAGGAGCTGCAGCAGTCGCTGGAAGAACAGGCGTCTCACCATGCAAGTGAGCTAACCGATCTTCAACAGACGCTGGAATCGCTCGAGCAGGCGCAGCGACAGGCCGAGGAGAGGGAACAACAACTTCATCAGGAGCTGGATGCCTTGCAGGCACAGGGTGATGAGATAACATCCCGTTCCCAGGAGGAGTTGTTTTCACTCAAAGAGCAGTTACAGCAGGCAGCGGCGGATGCCAAGCAGCAAAATGAAAAACGCGTTGAGTTTGAGGCGCGCTTGGAACAGGAACATCAGACCGCACAATTCCTTAAGCACTCCCTGGAGACCGCTGAACAGGCGGTCAATCAGACCAGCAACGAGTTGGATGAGCAAAAGCAGCTGCAGCAATCCCTCGAACAACAACTGAAGGCACTTGAGGAGTCGCTGCAGGATGCTGAGCAGGCGAAAAGTGAATTGCGGCAACAGCAGGATCAGCAGCAGCATGAGTGGCAGGAAAACATCCAGGCCGCAGAAACGCAATTGATCGAAAAGGATCAGCGGATCGAACAGCTTGGACAGGCATTGGAGGAGACCAGGTCAACCCTGAAGGCAGCGGATCAGGCCCGATCCGAGCTGGAGGCCAGCCAACAACAATTGACAACGGACAAGAACGGACTGACACAGCGGCTCGAAGAAACGCAGGCTGAACTGCAACAGTATCGGGAAAGAATTGAAGCAACCCTGACGGATGAGAGACAAACAGTTGAACAACTGCAGCAGGCATTAACGGCTGAGAAGGCGTCCGCTGAGACCGCTGCCGGCTCCTTTGCCGAATTGGAGAAGAGCCACAGGGCCTTGACAGAGGCAAAGGCAACCCTGGAACAGCAGCTGAACGATCAAAACAGTGAGTTGGAGCAACAGCGACAACAGCTAAAGGATCTGGATTCGCGCAGCGAGCAACAGCAACAGCAGGAGAAAGCGCTCTCAGAAACCGTTGAACAGCAACAGCAGGAGCTTGAGGCTCTACAGCAGCAGTTACAGGAACGCCAGCAGGAACTCGAGCAGTTTGAACAGGAGGTCCAGGGACAGGCCGATGCGCATCAGCAACGTGAGCAGGAGTTGAATCAGACCATCGGTCAGCTGCAGAGTGAAATGGACGAGTTGCATATTGCTCTGGCGGCCTCGGTCGAGGGGGCGGAGCAGATGGTTGACAAGCGCGAGCTTCGGGAGGTTAATGAAGCGTTGCGCAAAGCCGAAGAGAAGAATAAGGCGCTTAAGCGTGAGGTCGAGGGTCTGCGCGAGGTCCAGCTGGAGATGGAGAGTCAGCTGAGTGATGATGTGGACAACGAAGTGCATGCACTTCGAGTAGAGTTGGAGTCGGAGAGGAAGAAGAGGGAAAAATCGGAGAAAATGGCGCGCCAGGCAGATGTCCTGCGGCGTGAGCGCGAGGTTCAGGAGACAGCGATTGAAATGTTGGGAGAGGATCTCGAGAGTCTCACCAAGGAACGGGATAATCTGACCAATCAGCTTGCCGAAATGCGCAATCAATACACCGACCTGGTGAATGAGAACGACCAACTCCACTCCGAAATGAGCGGTATGCGGGAGCAGGTTTCCGATTCCAGTCTGGCTGATGACCTGTTTGGGCAGATGGAGACACTGCGGCGCAAGGCCGAGAGCTATGAGCGTGAACGTGATGACGCCAAGGCAGAAGCGAGTAAGATGCGACGCGAAGTGGGTGAACTGCGCAGTGTTATCGAAACCTATGTGGAACAGATACAGGATGTCCAGTCTTTCGGGGTGGATGAGCAGGTGAATGCCCTCCGCACGGAGCTGGATATGGTGCGTCGTCAGGCAGCGGCGGATCTGGAACATATGCGTACCGAGCTACATGCCGCCAAGTCCCGATTGGGTACTTCAGAGAATCGGGATGTCGATGAAGTGGCGGCACTGCAGGCCAGCCGTCAGGAGATGGTCTCCATGCAACAATCCCTGAATGAGAAAGATCATCTGCTGAAGATGTCGCAAAGTCAGTGCCGTTCATTGGAGGATGCCATCGAAGATCGGGATAAAGAGGTCGATCAGCTGAAACGCAAGCTTGAGCTGCTACTGAGAAAAGCCGGTGGTTTGGATCGATCCTCAGAACAGATTGGAAACAGCCGTCTGGTGGATGATTCCTTACTGCTCAATGAAGCCCCGCGGCAATCGCCCACCGATAGCGGCAGTGCGGATTCAGATCCGAAACGAACCTCATTGGGTCGTCTGTTCCGCAGAAAGTAACATGCCCTACTAAGGTTTCGGATCTATAACCATGCGGGTGCTTGCAGTCGGCGGCGCAACCCTTGACAGCATCAATCGTGTTGCTGCCTTTCCGAATGAGGACGATGAACTGCGCGCCGCTGCTCAACGACAGTGTCGCGGCGGTAATGCAACGAACACCTTAGTGGTATTGACTCAACTGGGCCACCATTGCAGTTGGGCAGGGACACTGGGAGATGATGCGGCCAGCCGGTTTATCATGAGCGACCTGCAACAGTATGGAGTTGATACGGAGTGGGTGACGATTCAATCCGGCGGGGTCACGCCAACCTCCCATATCATCGCCAGTGAGGCGACTGGTTCGCGTACCATCATTCATTATCGTGACCTCCCGGAGTATCGAATTGAAGCCTTTGAGAAGATCGATCTCAACAACTATGACTGGATCCATTTTGAGGGGAGAGAGGTGCCGGTTTATGAGGCAATGTTAAGGCATGCCAGATTCACGCCACACTCAGCGACCATCTCCCTGGAGATCGAAAAGCCTCGGGAAGGTATCGAAGGGCTGGCGGCTATGGCCGATGTTGTGATTCTCGCCAAGGCCTATGCATCGTCGCAAGGGTTCGAGCGCGCGCAGGATCTGTTTGATTCAATCCGCTCCCGTGCGGAATCCGCTATGTTGTTCGCAACCTGGGGAGTGGAGGGCGCCTGGCTACAGACCGTTGCTGGAGATACCCTGCATGTGCCGGCATACCACCCCCAGGAGGTGATCGATACCCTGGGGGCGGGTGATGTCTTCAATGCCGGGGTGATAGACGGTTTGCTGGCGGGTTCAGACCCTGCTGCGGTGCTGCGCAGTGCGGTTCGTCTGGCAGGGGAAAAGTGTGGTCGCCGGGGGCTGCACATTGCCTGAGCGCCATGTGGTCTGTGATATCTCATCCCTGGGGGATCCGGGAAGTCGTGGATTCGTCGTTGAGGGTGAGAGTGGCAGTGTGGAGCTATTCGTTGTCCGTCGCGGCGAACACCTGGCTGCGTACAAAAACAGCTGCCCCCATACCGGTGTCAATCTTGAATGGCAACCGGATCAGTTTTTGGATCTCAGTAATAGCTACATCCAGTGTGCGACACATGGCGCCCTGTTCAGGCTCGAAGACGGCTACTGTCTAAGCGGCCCCTGTGCGGGTGAGCTGCTCGAATCCGTTGAGGTGCGGCTTGAAGCGGGGCTGGTTGTGGTGACCCTGGATAAAGAGGGGTAAGCATCCCCTTGCTTTAAGTCAATAATTCCAGATACCCAATAAAAAACCGGGCCTCAAAGACCCGGTTTCATTTAGGGGGTACAGAGAGAGAGTCTCTTATCCCATCAGCTCATTTCGTCAATGAAGGCGTTCAAGTCCGCCAGGACCAACTCGGGCGGAATCTCTCTCTCCGTACTCTGTTCCGGAGTCACCAGTTGGAGTTGCAGTGCTGGAATGGATGCATCAGGCGCAATAAGCTGCAGGGTCTCGCTTGTCAGGCCACTTTCAATGATCTGTCCTGTGCTCATGTCGTAGACTGTCTTCATGTTGCACCTCCTGCACCAAGTGCCAGTGGGGGTTCGTTACTTATTTTAGCGGCGTGGCGCCAACTAACTTTAACAACTCCAGCTCAAATCCGGCTGTAGCAGCAGGATTTTGCATCCTTACAATGACTTACGTAAGAAACAGGAGACTGGTTTCACTATGCAGGTCAGGCGTGGCGTTTTCAACGGTAGGAAAAAAGGGTTGAATGCGTGAGAGCCTCCATCAGTGATGGTGGTTCGCGATGAGTTTAGTCGTTGTCCTCGAGGTGGTCGAGGGGATTGGGTATGATTTCACCTGCCGGGTGGTCCAGATCGACACCATAATCGTCTTTGGAAAGATCATAGGATCCCGACCAATCCTCAGGCGGTGCGATGGGTTTGACCTCCAACGACTCCCAGTCCTCCATATCGTACTCTTCCACGGTACCGTCATAAAACTGGACTTCCACGACACCGTCATCTGGATCGAAGGCCACTACCTCAAGATTATCGCCATCGACAGTTTTAAACCAATCGCCAATACGGATTCTCGGTGAATTCATTGTCCTGGGTCTCCGACTTAATATGGTTTATCCCTGGGGATAATTCGATTATGGCTCTGAACGCGTGTTATTGCCATTGTCATTCTCAATTATTTACAACAATCACACATCTGGCTATGGCGCTGGATTGGGTTGTTGAGTATGGATCGTTTCGATCTCAGCCAAGACCTCTTCGGATAGGGTGATATGGATACTTTCAATATTCTCATCAAGTTGCTCCAAAGTGGTGGCGCCGATGATATTGCTGGTTACAAAAGGTCGGCTTGTCACATATGCCAACGCCATTTGGGCGGGATTAATACCCTCTCTCTTCGCCAGCTCGACATATTTTTGGGTCACCCAATCAGCCTGTGGATTGGAGTATCGGATAAAACGGTCGAAAAGGGTCAAACGGGCATTCGCAGGTCGATGGTCATCGAGATATTTGCCGGAAAGCACGCCGAATGCCATCGGTGAGTAGGCCAGCAGTCCACAGCTTTCTCGATGGGCAATTTCCGCCAATCCGATTTCAAATGTACGGTTCAGCAGATTATAGGGATTTTGGATGCTGACAGCCCTCGGCAGATGATGCTCCTCAGCCAGGCTCAGATAGCGCATCAATCCCCAGGGGGTCTCATTGGAGACACCGATATGGCGTATCTTGCCGGCCTTTTTCAAATCGCCCAAGATCTGCAGGGTTTCCAGGATCGGTGTCATCTCTTCTGATCCAGCCGCCCGGTAACCGAGATCACCGAAATAATTGGTGTGACGGTCCGGCCAGTGGAGCTGATAGATATCAATGTAATCTGTCTGCAGTCGTTGCAGACTCTCATCCACTGCCGCCTCGATGTTGACTCTGTCGAGACGCGGGTTACCGTCTCTCAGATAGCTTAACCAATCCGCCGGGCCGGAAACCTTGGTGGCGATGACCAACCGGTCGCGCTCACCGTGGCGGGCAAGCCAGGTGCCGATATGGCGCTCGGTCAGCCCTTGGGTTTTCGCCTTGGGTGGAACCGGATACATCTCGGCTGTGTCGATAAAGTTAATACCGGCACCTATCGCCCGGTCGAGCTGAGCATGGGCCTCTGATTCGCTGTTCTGCTCTCCATAGGTCATGGTGCCGAGACAGAGTGCACTTACCTGAATGTCAGTGTGGCCGAGCTGGCGGTACTTCACGGGAGTTTCCCCTGTTGATTTGTGGGTTGGAGTGGCGGGCCAAACACCCATTATCGAGGTTTCAGTTAACAGCATAACTGAAATCCGTTTTGTGAAAAGGATAGATTCGCGATGGAGCTTGATGGTGAACTTTTTTCCGACGCCCTGTTGTGGTGGTTTGCCGGCCTGTATGGTGTGGTGCTCCTTGTTGCGCTGCGCCTGGCGCCCTGGGGGCGACTTGCCCGCGACGGGCAGCTGCATGTCTTTCTTGGCGCAATCGTTGCTCTGATTGTGCTCTGGCATATTCGTGCCCATCTGCAACCGGGGATCTCATTCCACCTGCTTGGCGCTACAGTGATAACCCTGATGTTCGGATGGTCTATGGCCATCATTATGGCCAGTATCGCCCTATTGGCCGTCTGTCTGAATGCGGGCATCGGGTGGCAGGGTTATGTAGTCAGCTTTCTGACCGTGGCATTGGTTCCGATCACCCTTTCGCAAATTTCCCTGGTATTGGTACGCAGTTGGCTGCCCAGGCAGTTCTTTGTGTATGTCCTGGGTAACGGCTTTTTTACCGCCTGGCTGGTTGGCTATGCCAGTGGCTATCTGGCGATGCAGCTACTGGTTCTCAGTGGCGCCTATACCATGGCTGAACTGGAAGTCACAGTGATGCCCTTCTTCCCCCTGATGTTTTTCCCGGAAGCCCTGGTCAACGGCTGGGTGATCACCCTGATGGTGGTGTTCTGTCCGACCTGGGTTTACTCCTTCAGCGATGAGCAATATATCCACGGAAAATAGCGTTCCGTTGAGGTATAGTGACGCTTTGATTTCTTCAGTAGCCGTAGCATAGAGGTAAGCCTTTGAGTTGGTGGGGTAAACTGGTAGGTGGTGCGTTCGGTTTCATGCTGGGTGGACCCTTGGGCGCGGTACTGGGTGCCGCCCTTGGTCATCGTTTCGATAAGGGCCTGCAGGGGCTGCCTGACGAGCAGATAAGCTGGGGGCCGGGTGATCAGGAACGGGTTCAGACAGCCTTCTTCACCGCCACTTTTTCCGTTATGGGGCATCTGGCCAAAGCTGACGGTCGTGTCTCCCCGGATGAGATCAAGCTGGCCGAAGCCCTCATGGCGCAGATGTCGCTGTCGAGCGAAATGCGTAAGACAGCGATCCGTCTGTTCAATGAAGGTAAAGCGGAAGGCTTTCCTCTGGACGAAGTGGTGGAGCAGTTTCGACTGGAGTGCCATCGCCGTCAAACCCTGATACAGATGTTTCTCGAGATCCAGATCCAGGCAGCCTATGCAGACAACCGTATGGACAGGGCTGAAGAGGCATTGTTGCTGCATATCTGTTCACTGCTGAATGTTTCCGAATTTACCTTCAGAAGACTGGAACGCATGATACGCGCCCAGTCTCACTATGCCGGTACCGGCAGGGGTGATAGAGCACCATCAAGGACGCAGGGGCTTTCCGTTAAGGATGCCTACGACATCCTGAACATTACACCGGAGGCGACGGATAAGGAGGTCAAGCGGGCCTATCGACGGCTGATCAGTCAACACCATCCTGACAAACTGGTCTCCAAGGGACTTCCCGAGGAGATGATGAAAATGGCGGCACAAAAGACGGATGAGATCAAAAAAGCCTATGAACGCGTAAAACAGGCCAGAGGCATGGCTTAACAGTTAAAGGAGGAGAGATATGACCGATTCCATTGACCCGATTCTTCTCAACTTCATCTATGTGATCTTTGGTGGCGCGCTGACCATTTTCTTCATGTGGTTCGGCTGTAAAGTCTTTAGTCATATTGTGAATTTCAGTATTCCGGATGAGCTGCAGAAGGGGAATATAGCCGTTGGGATTATGATCATGGGCATCTTCATCGGTATCGGTACCGCACTCGGTTTGGTGATAGGGCTAGGTCTGAATTAAGGCCGCTCAACTGTGATTCAATAGATCCGGACACCCCATGTCGACCCCACGCTGGTTGCTGTTGCTGGTTTTGCTGCCTGGCCTGGCCTTTGCCGGAGCGCTCAAGCTCGTCAAGGATAACCACTGGAGCCGTGAATACGACAACTATTTTCGAAAATACACCAAACACTATTTTGGACCGCATATCGACTGGTACTGGTTCAAGGCTCAGGCGATCGCCGAGTCCGGTTTGAAACCGACTGCAAAAAGCCCGGCTGGCGCAAAGGGCATCATGCAGATTCTGCCGGCCACTTATGAAGAGATTAAGGAAGACAATCCTCACTTTACCCTGATCAACGAACCCCGGTGGAATATCGCTGCAGGGATCTACTATGATCGCAAACTCTATCGGAAGTGGAAAAAGGGTTTGCCGACGGAACAACGGCTGGCTTTCGCCCTGGCCAGCTACAATGCCGGCTACGGCAATGTGCTCAAGGCCTATAAAAGAGCCAGGAAGGAACATGGAGAGATCAAGGCATGGCGTCAGGTTGAGTACTATGCCCCCGGTGAGACCCGCTTCTATGTCAGACGGATCAAGGCATTGATGGATGTTGAGTAGGTTGCTATTGGCGCACAGCCTGTCTTAACCATGCAGCGATACGATAGCCTAACTCCTCCTGCATGCCGCTGAAAAAGTGATCGGCGCCGGATACTTCAACCTGACGGTATTTTTTTCGTCCATTCCTTACGGCAATGGCGCGGCGCAGTGGTGCACTGTCGACCACAGAGGGATGGTCACGGCTGCCATAGAGATCGAGTATCGCTGTTTCCGCCCCCTTGATGGCCAAAAACGCCGGATCCTGCTCATCATCGGTGGACATTGCCACTCCGATGGCGGCAATCGCCCCAATCCGGTTGCCTGGCTGAGTCACAAAGTTCATGGCCATCCCGGCGCCCAGTCCATGTCCTATCAGGACCGTCTCGCCGGTTTGTTGCTCAGTCAGGAAATCGATGGCGGCCTGGATGCGCGGCAGACTCAGTTCGATCAATGACTGAATGGTCACAGGGTCAGACGGATCGTCAGTGATCGGTGTTTGAATCGATAGGGTATCCCAACCCCTTTCAGCCAGGTGGCGTCTTAAGGGATTGATGACTTCGTGCCAATCGGCATGGGAGCCGCTGTCATGTAACAAAACGGCACTGCCAAGGCGTTTTACCGAGGACGTTTCCCTGTGAATCGCCAGAAAGCGCACTGATTCGGCTTCAAGCCATACCGGACTGCCTTCAGAGAGCGCCGCCTCCAGCGCTTCCGAAACTCGCTGTTCACGGCTCAGATTGGCGGCAAGCGATATTTCCGCCATGCCGATAAGCAGCAGCAGGAACAGCTGGCGAATAGGAACAGGGGTGATTCTTCTTCGTCTCAGCTTGGTTGTGCAAAGGTAGCGATTCACATGGAATTCCTTAGGCCTTACAACGATCTTAGTGTACCCTCGCTAAAGGTTGAATAGCCATGGGTCCGTCAGAAGCATGCTTGATTGCAGCGTTCTGCCGACTGCGATTGCCGACTATGGATAATGCCCTACAAAGGGGATAGCTGAAAATGGTGGCGCTTTGGGGTAAAGTGGCCTCCTTTTTTTGGGTAATGTGGCGAGAAAATGGGTTTCCCAGGCCACAGCCGGCAGAACAGTAGGAGATGAAAATCATGGCCCGTCAATCCGATAAGATCGCACCGTCAATATTGTCAGCGGATTTCGCCAAGTTGGGTGAAGAGGTGGATAGCGTCCTCGCATCAGGTGCTGAGATCGTTCATTTTGACGTCATGGACAACCATTATGTGCCGAACCTGACCATCGGTCCGCTGGTCTGCGAGGCCCTGCGCAAACATGGCGTCACAGCCGATATCGATGTCCATATGATGGTCAAGCCTGTAGACCGCATCATCCCCGATTTCGCCAAGGCCGGGGCCACCTACATCACCTTCCACCCGGAGGCCTCCGAGCATATCGACCGCAGTCTGCAGTTGATACGCAGCGAGGGTTGTAAATCGGGTCTGGTGTTCAATCCGGCCACTCCCCTGTCCCATCTCGACTATGTGCTCGATAAGGTCGACATGATTCTGCTGATGTCGGTCAACCCGGGATTCGGCGGTCAGAGCTTTATTCCCGCCACCATGGATAAACTACGCCAGTGCCGCAAACTGATCGATGATTCAGGCTTGGATATCCGCCTCGAGATCGATGGCGGCGTCAAGGTCGACAATATCGCCGAGATCAAGGCCGCCGGAGCCGACACCTTCGTGGCGGGATCGGGGATTTTCGGCTTTCCCGAAGCGGGCGATGCCAACCGTTACGATACCATCGTCGGAAAAATGAAGGCGGAATTGGCCAAGGTCTGATTTGTTTGAATGAATGATGAGTCCGCAAGTGAACGCGAATAAACGCAAATGTTTTTGACGATATTACTAATCAGACATGTAGGGTGCGGCTTGCCGCACCATTGATATGTCGGTTCAACCGTGCACGGTGCGGCAAGCCGCACCCTAACAATAAAACGATCAATAACTCTCCATTCGCGGACCTTTTACAGCCTCCGATTGAGAACATGCAGTCATGATTAAGAAACCCGAAATGATCCTCATCGACGTGGACGGCACCCTGGTCGACAGCGTGCCTGATCTGGCCTATTGCGTGGATGAGATGATGGATCGGCTGGGTCGACCGCGCCACGGTGAAACAAAAGTGCGGGACTGGGTCGGTAATGGGGTGGAGCGCCTGGTGCGCCGTGCCCTCATCGGCCAGCTTGACGGTGAACCGGACGAAGCCGACTATGAGCGCGCCTATCCCATCTTTCTCGATCTCTATGCTGAAAACACGAGTAAGCGTTCAGTGCTCTATCCGGGAATTCGCGAAGGTCTGGACTATTTGAAGAGACAAGGCTTTCGCCTCGGCTGTGTGACCAACAAGGCAGCCCAGTTCACCCTGCCGCTACTGCGGGATCTGGGTGTTCATGACGATTTCGAGATAGTCATTGCCGGCGATACGCTGCCGAAGAAGAAGCCCGATCCGATGCCGCTGCTGCATGCAGCCGAACAACTGTCGGCTGACCCGACCGCCTCACTGATGGTGGGTGATTCACAGAGCGATGTGAAAGCGGCCCGTGCCGCCGGTTTTCAGATTGTCTGCATGAGTTACGGTTACAACCATGGCGAGGATATCCGGCACTATAACCCGGATGCCGTGCTCGACTCATTGGCCGAGATCAGCGCGTTGTTGGAAAATGCCGCTTGAGACCTGCCCAAGTTTTGATTATGGTTAGCAGCAACTATTGACGGTAAACAATACGAAATGACCCTGCTTTCACACAACACGACCTTGATGTATGGCGCGCGATGGCGTTGGTGATTCCCGAACCAACCCGTTAAATCCCGTCGTCTGGTCTTTTGTGTGGAGAGGAAAATGACCCCCCAACAGTTCGCCGCCCTGGCGCAACAGGGCTATAATCGCATTCCCGTCGTCTGCGAGGTCCTGGCGGACCTCGATACCCCCCTAAGTGTCTATATGAAGCTGGCCCATGGCCCCTACTCGTATCTATTTGAGTCGGTGCATGGTGGGGAGAAGTGGGGGCGCTACTCCATCATCGGCCTGCCATGCCGTACCCATGTCAGGATTGACGGCCTGCAGATCGAGGTGGTGAGCGACGGCGAAGTGATTGAATCCCACCAGGTGGATGATCCATTGGCCTGGATCGAGTCCTTCCAGCAACGCTTCAAGGCCGCCGAGCTGGAGGATTTACCTCGTTTCAATGGTGGTTTGGTGGGCTATTTCGGATATGACATCATCCGTTACATAGAACCCAAACTGGCCGATTGCCCCAATCCCGATCAACTCGGGACGCCCGATATTCTGTTGATGGTTTCGGACGAAGTGGTGGTGTTCGATAACCTGTCGGGGCGGATGTTCGTCATTGTGCATGTGGATCCCACCCAGGGAGGCACTCTGGCGTCGGCCGAATCGAGGATCCGCGAGTTGGTATACGCCATGAGGCAGCCCGTACCCCGGGAGAGTTGCGGTCCTGAAAGAATGGTCAATGAGTCCGATTTCGTCTCCGGGTTTACCGAACAGGGCTACAAACAGGCGGTGGAACGGATCAAGGAGTATATCCTTGAGGGTGACTGTATGCAGGTGGTCGTCTCGCAGCGTCTTTCCATCCCGTTTCAGGCACCGCCCATCGATCTCTATCGGGCCTTGCGTGGACTCAATCCTTCACCCTACATGTACTACCTCAATCTTGACGGTTTTCATATCGTAGGCTCCTCGCCGGAGATCCTCACCCGTCTCGAGGATGGGGTGGTAACGGTACGCCCCATCGCGGGTACCCGCCGGCGGGGACATACGGAAGAGGAGGACAAGGCCCTGGAGGCTGAGCTGCTGGCGGATCCCAAGGAGCTGGCGGAACACCTGATGCTGATCGACCTCGGACGCAACGACACCGGTCGCGTGGCGAAGATCGGAAGTGTGGAGTTGACCGATAAGATGATCGTCGAACGTTACTCCCATGTCATGCATATCGTCTCCAACGTCATCGGAGAGTTGCGTGACGGTATGAGTGCCATCGATGTCCTGCGGGCCACCTTTCCCGCCGGTACGGTAAGTGGGGCACCGAAGATCCGCGCTATGGAGATCATCGATGAGCTGGAGCCGGTGAAGCGGGGCATCTATTCCGGCGCGGTCGGTTATCTCTCGTGGAACGGCAATATGGATACGGCCATCGCCATCAGGACCGCGGTCATCAAAGACGAGACCCTGCACATCCAGGCCGGCGCGGGGGTGGTTGCAGACTCCATCCCCGAACTGGAGTGGAAGGAGACCATGAACAAGGGGCGGGCGGTGTTCCGCGCGGTGGCTCTGGCAGAGGCTGGGCTGGATCGGCATGCCTGTGATGAGGAGGCGTAATCATGTTGTTGATGATCGATAATTACGACTCTTTCACCTATAACCTGGTGCAGTATCTGGGTGAACTCGGTGTCGAGGTCAAGGTGGTGCGCAACGATGGGATTACGGTAGGGGAGATCGAAGCCATCGCCCCCGACCATATCGTCATCTCTCCCGGGCCCTGTACACCCAACGAGGCCGGCATCTCCGTGGAGACCATCCGTGCCTATGCCGGACGCATACCGATCCTGGGTGTCTGTCTTGGCCATCAATCCATTGGCCAGGCCTTTGGCGGCAAGATCGTGCACGCGCGGGAGGTGATGCACGGCAAGACATCCCCCATTTTGCATGCCGGGGCAGGCGTCTTCAGCGGACTGGAAAATCCCTTCGAAGCGACGCGCTACCACTCCCTGGTGATCGAGAATGAGAGCCTGCCCGCGTGTCTGGAGATAACGGCCTGGACAGAGAATGAGGGTGAGATGGATGAGATCATGGGTGTACGGCATAAGGAACTGGCAATCCAGGGGGTGCAGTTTCACCCCGAATCCATCCTCACCCGTTATGGGCATGACCTGCTACGCAACTTCGTCGAGGGACGTTAGGTTTTTAAAGTCCGCAAATGAACGTAAAAAGACGCAAATGATGTTCTGGGTGTAGTGTGCGGCTCGCCGCCCCGACAACAAATCCCAAGGGCGATTCCTTCGGGGCGCATCCCTTTAAGGCAATACTCCTTCTTTATCCACCATCCGATGCTGTAGATTATTGCATGAACACTTCAGGCCGTATGCCGTAACTCTCAGCAGATTCCAGGCGCAGTATGCGATCCTTTTCGCCCTCCGGCTGGTTTGCCAGATCGAGTAGCCGGGGTGTGATAAAGCGGCGCTTGCGTAGGTCGTAAACCATGTTGACCAGGGGCTCCAATAGGCCTTCCTCGGGCGACTGGACCACGATAGCCAGGCGTTCGCTTTCCAACGCCACCACTGAGCCCACCGGATAGATGCCGACACACTGAATAAAGTGCTGCACCAGCTTTGGATCGAAATGGGAACCGCTCCACTCCATCATGCGCTTCAGCACCACGCTTGGCAGTTGTCCCTTATGGTAGACTCGATCGCTTGTAATGGCGTCGTAGACGTCCACTACGGCCGCCATTTTCCCGTACAAACCGGTCTCATCACCATGCAGTTTGCATGGATAGCCACTGCCGTCGATGCGTTCATGGTGCTGCGTCACGACTTCCAGCGCGGTGGCGGATATCGTTTCCACGCCGTCAACCAGGCTGTGGCCAAGATTCACATGTTCGCGTATGACCGCGAACTCTTCATCGTTCAGACGCCCCGGTTTATTCAGGATCTTATCGGGAACACGCATTTTGCCGATATCGTGCAATAATCCACCAATGCCCAAATCCCGAATAATCGACTCTTCCAATCCAAGTTGTTTCGCAAATGCGATCAGCAATACCGACACACTCACAGAGTGCTCAAAGGTGTACTTGTCCATCTGACGGAGGCGGGTCAATCCCAGCAGGGCGTCTTCGTTGCGGAATACCGACCCCATCATATGCTCCACGACCGGCGACACGCGTTCAGCATCGATCCTTTTACCCAGCTTGATGTCCGCCATGATCCCCGTGATCACACGCTCGGCCTCTTGCTTGACCGCACAAGCCCGCTGCCGCTCCTCCGCCACCGAAATACGTTTCTGCCTGTCTTTCGGACATTTAACCTCTTTTTCAACCGTCTCTTCCGGCTGTGGATCCGAGGCCTGGGTTGCAATCCGCACATCGACGTCAAGACCCTTCTCCGTATCAATCAAAATTTGACTGAGTTTTACGCCACGCAATTTACGTACATCATCCATATCTTTGATGAGGAAGCTATTTCTTGCGAAAGGGTGATCCAGCCATGAGCAATCCAGTTTATGGACATACATGCCCGGTCTGATTTGTTGCGTGGTAATCTGTTTAATCATTTCACTGGAGTAGTACCATAAAAACAGTGGTATTGTCGCAATGGTTGTTGTCGGCTAATTTGAACTTTGCTTGAGTTATAAAATGTTAAATAGAAGGAGCATTCCGATTTGTAATGCGTGCATTTTATGTTGTTCTTTATAAATAGGATTTTTATCGTACTTTTTGCGATAGGCAGCGGTAGAGACTGCCGACCAATTACCCGATATGCGAATAAAACGGCATCTGTCGTGCATGACCCGATTGTTACAGATCAGGAAAATAGTGACTATTTACCCTCGATGTGTCAGAAGGTCCTTCAGTTAAAGTCTATCCGGCCGATACACGTTGTAGTTCAATCTGTCTTTAAAGGCACCTACCGCGATGAAAATCAATCTACCGATCAAGGATCAGGAATCCTCGGTAGCATCGGACGCTGAACTCATATCGACCACTGACCTTAAAGGTATCATCACTCAGGCCAATCAGGCCTTTGTTGACATCAGTCAGTACTCCCGGGATGAACTGCTGAATACCAACCACAATATCGTTCGCCACCCGGATATGCCGCCAGAGGCCTTCGCCGATCTATGGGAGACGCTGAAGCGGGATGAGTCCTGGATGGGGATTGTGAAAAACCGCAGCAAGGATGGCGGCTATTACTGGGTGGACGCCTATGTGACGTCGGTGTATGAGGGTGAGGCCAAGGTGGGTTACCAGTCGGTACGTGTCGCTCCCAGCCGTGAACGGGTGGCACGGGCGGAGAAACTCTATACATCCCTGCGCAAAGGCCGCATACCCTTCGTGCTGCGTTTTCGGCCCGGCAGCACACTGCGTCAGTTTTTCTGGCTGGCGTTGATCTTCAGCCTGCCGATGGCGCTCTTCTCGTTATTGGGTGGCTGGTCATGGTTGCCACAGCTGTTGGGTTGGATGGGCGGCATAGTGATCAGCTATGGCGTGGCATCAATTGCGACCCGCGAAGTGAGACAATCGGCGGCGCGGGCCAGGCAACTGGTGAATAACCCGATCATGCAGTATGTCTATACGGGCAATATGAGCGATGTCGGTGCAGTGGAGTTGGCGGGAGTGATGGTGCAGGCGGGATTGAGGACCGTGCTCGGACGCCTGGATGAAACCGCGAAACAGTTGGCGTCTGATGCCTGTAAATCGGCGGAAACCGTTGCTGAAGTCGGTAATGAGATCTGTCGACAGCGCTCCACACTCGAGCAGATGGCCACCGCTTCGGAGGAGATGTCCCATTCCATCGTCGAGGTGGCCAAAACGGCAGAGAGCGCGGCCGATACTACCAGAAAATCGAATGATGCGGCCACCGCCGGAAGGTCGGTCGTCGGGGAAGCCATGGATATGATCAACAGCATGGCCGGCGAGGTCGAGACGGCGGCTGAGACGATCCGGACCCTGGAATCGGAGAGTGACGCGATAGGCAAGATACTCGACGTGATCAGGGAGATAGCCGAACAGACCAATCTGTTGGCGCTGAACGCGGCCATCGAAGCGGCAAGGGCCGGTGTACATGGCCGAGGCTTCGCGGTGGTGGCGGATGAGGTCAGAACCCTGGCGGACCGCACCCAACGATCGACGGAAGAGATCAATCAGATGATCGAAAAACTGCAGCGACGGGCCCATGAGGCGGGCCGGGTGATGGATGAGGGCAGCAACCAGGCGCGGGTCGGTATCGATCAGTCGAGCAAGGTTGTCGATGTGTTGAATGAGATCACGGGGATGATTACCGAAATCAGCGACCTCAACCAGATGGTGGCCACCGCCGCCAATCAACAGAGCATCGTCGCCCAGGACATCAGCGGTAACATCCACTCAGTGGGAGATGCTGCACAGACCAATGCCCGTAGCGCGGAGGCCATGACCGAACTCTCCAAGGATCTTGCCGGGCTGGCTGAGAACATGCGCTCCGTGGTTCGCGGCTTTAGGATCTGAGCGCTCAACAAAGCCGAAATTTACACAAGAAAGCTATTAAGCGATGTAAGCTCATGTGATGTCTTGTGAAAGCAGACGAGGATCAGGCATTATTCAGAAACCTGATATCCGGTAGGCCTCAATGAGCCTGAAGCAGAACCCGGTATAATGTTCGAAACTGCTCTCAATATTCTGACTCAATATAGAGCCAACGCTTGGGATCAATCTATAACCGCTCGCGTAAAGTCGCTGGATTATCGCCAACAAATCCTCACTTGTCCTCCAGCACCTGTCCGATCATCAAGTTGAATGCAATGTAAGGGTTACCTCGCGCGGCATGCGTTGCCGGCATTGGGTTGTTCTCTGAATGTTGCCTCATTAAATTTATAAAAAGTACATTCTGGGCGGGCGCCTTAATTATCTCTTTGGTGATTGTATTGAGGTGGATTATCAACAAGGCTATCGATTTCATTAAAGTCGAAATCCTATTAAAATGCCTTGGTTCCGGATAACAGGCCCTAGAGGAGACGATCCGTGGAAATGCAGCAAGCAATAAAAAAAGTGCTGGCCCGCCAGGACCTCGCCGCCGATGAGATGACTGCCGTGATGCGCAACATCATGACCGGTAATGCCACCCCGGCCCAGATCGGAGGATTTCTTGTCGGCCTGCGCATGAAAGAGGAGACTGTCAGCGAAATCGCCGCTGCCGCTTCGGTGATGCGTGAGCTGGCCTCCGGTGTCTCCATTGCTGATCTTTCGAATACGGTAGATATCGTCGGTACGGGCGGTGACGCTTCGGGCACCTTCAATGTCTCGACGGCCTGCATGTTTGTTGCCGCGGCCGCCGGCTGTCATGTGGCAAAACATGGAAACCGTTCGGTCTCTTCCAAGTCGGGCAGCGCCGATGCGCTTGAGGCCGCAGGCGTCAGGCTCGACCTGTCGCCCCAACAGGTGGAACAGTGCGTGCGTGAAGTGGGGGTTGGCTTCATGTTCGCCCCCGGCCATCACAGCGCGATGAAGCACGCCATCGGTCCGCGCAAGGAGATGGGTGTGCGCACCATCTTCAATGTACTGGGACCACTCACCAATCCCGCGGGGGTACCGAATCAGCTGCTTGGCGTTTTCGACAGCGACTTGCTTGAACCCCTGGCGGAGGTGTTACAGCGACTGGGAAGTCGGCATGTCATGGTGGTTCACTCCCATGACGGCCTGGATGAGATCAGTATCGGGGATGTCACCGATGTGGCGGAGTTGAAAGATGGCCAGATCAGGCGTTTTACCATCCAACCCGAGCAATTCGGTCTGCAGCGCAGTTCGCTGGATGCCATTCGGGTCACCGACGCTGCGGGGAGCCTGGCCATGATCCGCGGGGTGCTGGAAGACAGCCCCGGACCGGCGCGGGATATCGTGGTGTTCAATGCCGGGGCCGCTATCTATACCGCCGGCCTGGCTGAGAATCTGCAAGCGGGTATCGAGAAGGCCAATCACGCCATTACCAGCGGTGAGGCCCGCAACCGTCTCGATCGCCTGGTGGTACTGACCCAGAGCTTTGAGTGATCATGACCGGCACTCCCGATATTCTGTTGAAGATCACCCGGCGCAAACGGCAGGAGATCAGTGAAAGGGCATCGCTACGATCCATCGCCGAGCTGGAGACGCAGCTATCTCAGGCTACTGAACCGCGCGGCTTTGCGGATGCGATTGTAGGCAAACTGGCGGCAGGCGAGTCGGGTGTGATCGCCGAGATCAAGAAGGCGTCACCCAGCAAGGGTGTGTTGAGAGAGTATTTTGAGCCTGCGCAGATCGCTCAGAGCTATGCTCAAGGCGGGGCTGCCTGCCTCTCTGTATTGACCGACATCGACTTCTTTCAAGGTAGCGATCAATATCTGCAACAGGCGCGGGCCGCCTGCAATCTGCCTGTTATCCGTAAGGATTTTATTATCGATCCCTATCAGGTCTATGAGGCGAGGGCGATCGGTGCAGACTGTATTCTATTGATCGCCGCCTGTCTCGATGACCGGCAGCTCAACGGATTGAATGATCTGGCCCACCAGTTGGGCATGGATGTCTTGATCGAGGTCCATGATGGCGAGGAGTTGCAGCGGGCCTTGCGGGTGGACAACCGTCTGATCGGCATCAACAACCGCAATCTTCGGACCTTCGATGTCAGTCTCGACACCACTTTGGCGCTGCTGCCCATGCTTCCACCCGACAGGATCGTGGTGACAGAGAGTGGCATTCTGACAGTCGAGGATGTTGCCCTGATGCGCAGCCATCAGGTAAACGCCTTTCTGGTGGGCGAGGCCTTAATGCGGGCCGAAGATCCGGGGGCGAAGCTGGCTCAACTCTTTGCCTGATGCGTCGCGCCGACCGCCTCTTTCGCATCAGCCAGGAGCTGGATACGAAATGCTATCTTACCGCCCGGGAGCTAGCCCGCATGCTCGAGGTATCACAACGTACCATCTATCGCGATATCGATGCCCTGTCGGCGTCCGGTGTCCCCATCGAGGGCACGGCAGGTGCCGGCTATCGCCTATGCGAGGGATTTCGCTTGCCGCCCTTGATGTTCGATGACGAGGAGCTGAGTGCCCTGTTGCTCGGTATCCGTATGGCGCAGGCCTGGTCGGATCGTGATCTGGCCGGGGCGGCGGCTCGGGTGCGACGCAAGATTGAAAGAATAGTACCGCAACGGTTGCGTCCGGTGCTCGAAGATGAGGCCATGCTGGTGCCAGACATACATCTGTCCGAAAGGGTGCGTGAGCATGTCGCGATATTGCGCCAGGCCATTGCTGTTAAATGCAAAGTAAAGATGGGATACCAAAGGGTGGATGGTGTTAAATCCGAACGTATTGTCTGGCCCCTTTGTCTCTTCTACTGGGGTGAGAAATGGACCTTGGGTGCCTGGTGTGAGCTGCGTGGTGCGTTTCGCCATTTTCGACTCGACCGGATAGATGACATTTTACAGACGGGTACCCGTTTTAACCCCGAGGAGAGACGCACACTGAACGATTTTCTCCTGGTCGTGGGTGCCACCGCTGATGCCTGAGTGCGGCTCCGGGAACACTCAGGCCACGGGAAGACCGCCAAGACCTGGGCGCGGCGGGTAAAGCCGGCTCAGGAGACCTTCCCGCCGGTTACCGCTTACGCCGTTTAACGGCTTTCAATCTATCTTCCAAATCATCGATAACAGATTCGGCCGATTTCTCCCTTTTCTTCTGTTTGACGGTTTTATCCAGTGTAGAGACTGCCTCATCTCTGTTGTCGATCGCCATATGGCTGTCAGCCAGTTGCTCGATCCGCCGCAATAGAGAGACTGGGATGCCTCCTGGCATGTCATCAGGTGGACAAGCGCTTCGCTGTTTGTCATCTATCCGGTTGCAACATATGTATAGTTTCTGCTTGGTGTCCTGATGACATGACATGGTTTGTTATAGTTAGGTCCAAGCCAGTCACCTTTGTCAGCGCCCAACTATGAATAATCACTAACCGGTGATAAACAATTCACCGAACTGAAGAGCGGATGGTATGGGCAATACTGACACAATGGTGTCAGTAGCCGTGGAGTAACATGGTTTCACTGGACAACCACCGACCGGGAGTAGTGTGACTATGGAACCAAGAATCAATCTCATCACTCTGGGGGTAAAGGCCCTGAAACAATCCATCGGGTTCTATGAGGCCCTCGGTTTAACACGCTTCGATTTTGACAGCCAAGAGGTTGCCTTTTTTCAGCTGCAGGGTAGTTGGTTGGCGCTCTATCCGAAACAGGCCCTGGCGGATGATGCCAATGTTTCCGGCCAGGGTTCCGGTTTTCCCGGTTTCACCCTGGCGCACAATGTAACCAGCCGGGAGGCGGTGGATAGGGTAATGTCAGAGGCATTGAGCGTCGGTGCGCGGTTGGTGAAACCGGCCCAGGAGACCTTTTGGGGCGGATACTCCGGTTACTTTGCCGATCCGGACGGTTTCCTGTGGGAAGTGGCCTATGTGCCCCACTTCTGGATAGGACCTGATGCCGGAGAAGAGGAATGAGTGGCGATAAACGGTGTCCATGGTGTCTGGGGAATGAAGAATATATGCAATATCACGATGTGGAGTGGGGTGTCCCCTCCCATGATCCGCGCCACCTTTTCGAAATGCTTGTTTTGGAGGGGGCCCAGGCCGGCCTCTCCTGGTTGACCATCCTGCGTAAGCGTGAGGGCTATCGTCGCGCCTTTCATGATTTTGACGTGGAGCGGATTGCTCGCTATGACGACGGAGACGTGGCGAGGTTACTCGCTGATCCAGGTATCGTGCGTAACCGGCTCAAAGTGGCTTCGACGATCGATAATGCCAGAGCCGTGTTGGAACTGGAGTCGGGGGAGGGATTGGCCAGGCTGCTCTGGTCATTCGTGGATGGTGAGCCGATCCACAACCACTGGCGCAGCCTGCAGCAGGTGCCGGCTTCCACACCTCTATCCGATACGATGAGTAAGGAGCTCAAACGACGCGGATTTCGCTTTGTCGGCAGCACGATCTGCTATGCCTTTATGCAGGCAGTGGGGATGGTGAACGATCATCTGCTCAGTTGTCCGCGACATCGGACTGTCGCCGGAAATGCTGAATGAGGCGCGCGGGTCGGGATTGGTATGCGGCATCCGCCGCCCCGGCAGCGGGTACTTGGGCAGCCGGGGGATTTGTGGAACCCGTGTTCAGCGGGTGCCGAAGACGACGATGGTCTTGCCCTTTACGCTGATCAGCCCCTGCTCTTCCAGGTTCTTCAGTACCCTGCCTGCCATCTCACGGGAACAGCCGACAATACGGCCGATCTCCTGACGGGTAATACGGATCTGCATACCGTCGGGATGGGTCATAGCGTCCGGCTCCTTGCACAGATCGAGCAGCGTTCTGGCGATACGACCGGTCACATCGAAAAAGGCCAGATGCCCGACCTTGTTGCTGGTCTGATTGAGACGCTGTGACAGCTGCGCCCCCATGGCATACAGGATGTCTTTGGTATAATCCTTGAGATCGTGGTTGAAGAGCTGTTCCAGTCGCTGATAGCTGATCTCCGCTATCTGACAGGATGTTCGCGTGCGAACCATCACACTACGCTTGGGTTCGGGGATGAAAAGACCCATCTCGCCGACAAATTGTCCTTTGTTGAGGTAGGTGAGGATAATCTCCCGACCGTCTTCATCTTCGATGTAGACAGCTACCGAGCCTTCCGTGATGTAATAGAGGATATCCGCCGGATCACCGATATGAATAATCTCGGTATTCTTGGGGTAACGTCGGCGATGACAAAAGGAGAGGAATCGCTGAAGATACTCAGGTTCCTGCGGTGGCGG
The DNA here is from genome assembly GCF_964212655.1 of Candidatus Thiodiazotropha sp. LNASS1. Classification (NCBI taxonomy): domain Bacteria; kingdom Pseudomonadati; phylum Pseudomonadota; class Gammaproteobacteria; order Chromatiales; family Sedimenticolaceae; genus Candidatus Thiodiazotropha; species Candidatus Thiodiazotropha sp. LNASS1. Next base: position 3,241,108 of record NZ_OZ156465.1, read on the forward strand.
TTTTATGATCGTCATGATCTTGGGACTCTTAGCTGTTGTGGGGAGAGATCAGCCTGCAGAATGATCCAGCTATCTGCCTGTCGGCAGGTTCAGGTGATCTTCATCGCAGTAAAATCTGAGCCCTCTTCCGTAGTTTTATTGTCGTCGTCTCTAAAAAGAGTTTAGGATCTAGTTTAGCAACCCTTTTCAACTTGTCGAATGTACAACCTTCAGTATATTCAATAGACGCATAGTTTAACAAAAACAATAGTTCATTAATTTAACGCAATTCATACTAATCATCTATCCCCGGTGTCACATCTTCGCTGGCTTCGGGGTGGATAACTGGAGCAGCTGATGAAAGCACGGGTCGTATGGGTGGAGGATTCTGTGATGATGGGGGAGTCCGGGAGTGGTCATGGGATTGTGATGGACGGTCCGCCAGAGCATGGTGGCCGCAATCTGGGCGTCAGGCCGATGGAAATGCTGCTGCTTGGCATGGGGGGGTGTACCGAATTCGATGTGTTGTCGATTTTACGTAAATCCCGCCAACAGGTGACCCGTTGCGTGGTGGAGCTCGAAGCAGAGCGGGCACAGCAGGATCCCAAGGTATTCACCCGAATCCATGCCCATTTCATCGTTTCCGGCAAGGGACTTAGCGAAAAACACGTGGCCCGCGCCATCTCGCTAAGTGCTGAGAAATACTGTTCCGCATCCCTGATGCTTGGAAAGAGCGCTGAGATCACCCACGACTATGAGATCCGCGATGAGCAATGAGGCCGCCGCCTTTGACAGTCTGATCGCAGACTACTACAGGGTGTGGTTCCGTTTTCATCCGGTGGCGGCTGTCTATGCATCGGTGCCGGGCTACGAGGGGCTGCTGGCAGCCGATGGGGACGACGATATGGGGGCGCTGGCAAGCCTGATCAGTAATCTCCTGGTGAGCCTCAAGGAACTGGACTATGATGCCCTGGATGCTGATCGTCAGCTTGATCTGCAGCTGATCTACGGTACCGCAATGGTTGAGCACCGTTTGCTGCTCGAGCACGACTGGCGCCATCGGGATCCCGCCCGCTATCTCCCATTGCATCTGCTCCAGGAGCTGGTAGTGCGCCAGCCGGAGAAGTTGTGCGAAGCCCTGATGGGAGTATTGGAGAAGACCCCCAACTACCTGCGGGATGCCAGAGGGCGGCTGGGAGAGCTTCCGGGACTGGTCTCCACTCTGTGGCTGGCCGATGCCCTGGAGACAGCGGAGAAGGGCGTGCCCTGGCTGAAACGGCTTGGCAGGGATCTTCCGCAGACCCATGAATGCTGTGCCGACAAGGGACGTTTGCAGTCCCTCAGCAGCCAGGCAGCGGAAGCCGTGGATGATTTCAAGCTGGCGATGATCAAAGATCTGACCCCGTCAGCCTCGGGAACCGCCGATTGCGGAAAGGAACTGCTCGCCTGGCTGTTGCGTCACCGCGATCAGATCGATATCCCGGTAGAAGATGCCCTGGCCTATGCCCGCAGGCGATTGCACCAGACCTACGAAGAGCTGGAACGGCAGGGGATATCGCTGCAGGCTGTAAAACAGGACAACGGCAAGCAGCTCAACGGTGACTACAGATTGCAGGCCTATCGGGAGGAGGCGGCTGGTCTAAGGTCATTCCTGCAGCGGCTCGAAATCCTGCCCGACTCCCCACAGCCTCTGGCATTCCGCATTACCGACAGCTGCTTCAGGCAACCTGATTGCGGCAGCTATCTGCGCACGCAGCAGGGAGGGGTCTTTCTGATACCCCATGATCAGCAGGTCGGGGGTGGTGAGAGCCGTTCCGCCATTCGAATGCGCAATCTCTACAGCAGTTGGGCGGGGCGCCACTATCTGGCTTGGGCCGGTGGGGTCTCGGCACACAGTCTGGTGCGTCAGATCAACCCCTCCGCCGCTTTCAAAAGGGGGTGGGCCCACTACATGAGCCGAATCCTGGAGGAGCGCGGTTACTTTACCGAAAATGATCGTCTGTCGCTCTATCAGAGACGTCTGGCCCTGGCCGAACAGGCAACGATAGACCTGGAGTTTCATGCCGGTGAGATCAATAGCCGTCAGGCTCTGGAACGGCTGAAACGGCTTTCGGACATACCCTGCTGGGCGGAAGTCAGCCTGACGGCGATCTCAAGGCGCCCGACGGACGCCTTCATGGCCCTGTTGGGGGCCGAATTGATTGAACATCTCTGCCAGCGACAGCTCGAGCAAAGGCCGGGGTCCACTCTCCGTTCGTTACACGAAGAGTTACTGGCCCATGGTGCAGTGGCCCTGCCGTTGGTGGTGCAACGCGCCTGCGACCGGGAGACCTGGGAACAGGCCCTGAACGAGGTACTCTCATGAAACAGCCGTCGCAACATCTCGGCATGCGCCATGTCGCCCTGAATATCAGGGACATGGCCGCCAGCGAGCACTTCTACGTCGAGCTGCTGGGAATGGAGGTCGAATGGCGGCCGGACCAGGACAATCTCTATCTTACATCGGGATCGGACAACCTTGCCCTGCACAAGACAGCGGCGGAGTATCTGGACGAGGCTGCACAACGCCTCGACCACATCGGTTTCTTCCTCTCCGATCCCGATCAGGTGGATGCCTGGTACGACTATCTTCTGGCGGCCGGGGTGAGGATGCGCAATGCGCCGCGCACACACCGTGACGGAGCTCGCAGTTTTTACTGTTTCGATCCCGATGGCACCACTATTCAGATCATTTACCACCCACCTATCGTAGAAAACGTATCAAGTTACTGAGATAGTTGACGATGCAATATATGGTCTTATCGTCAAGACCGTACAGTTAAAACGGATACAGGAACCTGGTATGAATCGATATCTGATATGGGTGGCCAAAGCAGTGATTTTAATGCAACTGTTGTTGCTTACCGCCTGCGGCGGCGGTGGTGGCGGTAGCAGTGATGGAGACACGACTGGAACCACCTATACAATAAGCGGCACCATTACGGGGCTAACGGGCAGCGGACTGGTATTGCGGAATAACGGCGGTGATGATCTATCGCCAAACAGTGACGGCAGTTTCAGTTTTACCGTTGAGCTGAGCGACGGCAGCACATACGCGGTAAGCATCGCTACCCAACCCGCCGACCAAAGCTGTGCGGTGGCTGATGGCAGCGGTACGGTTGCCGCTGCTGATGTCACCAACATCACCATCACCTGTACCGACAATACCGGATTCTTTAGCATTGGCGGCAGCGTCAGTGGTCTGGCGGGTGATGGCCTGGTGTTGCAAAACAACGGCGGTGACGATCTTACGATCACGGCCAGTGGCGAATTCAGTTTTACCACCCAACTGGAAGATGGCAATACCTATACAGTGACGATTGCCACCCAACCCACTGGCCAGACGTGTACAGTGGTGAATGGGACTGGAACGCTTAACGGGGCCACTGTAACCGACGTTCAGATCAGCTGTCCGCCCGACGCGGATCTCACCGCGAGTGTCAGCGTGGCGGGGCCCAAGCTGTTGCGCTTCAGCTGGAACGACGTGGGGGTTGATCACTACCGGTTGCTGTACAATCCGGATGGGATCTCCGGCTTCAGCCAAGTGGGTGACAACATCACGGCAACCACTGTGGACGCGGTGATCTCTGTCCATCTGACCGACTGGGTGAATGCCAGCTACATGGTTCAGGCCTGCAGCGCCAGTGAGGATTGCGCCGATTCGACACCTGTCACGGCTTTCTCGCTGATACTCGATGCGATCGGCTATCTCAAGCCCTCATTCATCGGTTCAGAGGATCAGTTCGGCAGTAGTGTCGCAATTTCCGGTGATGGCTCAACACTGGCGATAGGCGCGCCTGAAGAGGACTCCACAGCGACAGGGATTGATGGTGACCCGGTCGTCGATACCGAAATGGCAACGAGTTCCGGCGCAGTCTATCTGTTTAGTCGGGATGGCGACAGTTGGAGTCAACAGACATACATCAAGGCGTCCAACGCCGAAGCCGGTGACAAATTCGGTTCTGCCGTGTCGCTCTCTGATGATGGACAGACACTGGCCGTCGGTGCGCTATTCGAGGATTCGGCCGCTTCAGGCGTCGACGGCAACCAGGCAGATAACTCCTTGTCAAGATCCGGAGCGGTGTATGTCTTCAACCTTTCCGGCTCGGCGTGGGCCCAGCAGGCCTATATCAAGGCATCCGCACCTGTGTCAGGCGCCAATTTCGGTAAACAGGTATCACTCTCCAGCAGCGGGACGAGGCTGGCGGTCAGCGGTGGAGGTGTCTTCGTGTTCGACCAGGGTGGCAGTGGTTGGGCTCAGCAGGCGACCCTCGAGGTAACCAGCGGCGAGGGTCCGGACGAGTTCGGCGCCGCCCTGGAACTCTCCGGTAACGGCTCGACGCTTGCAGTCGGCGCTCCGGGAGAAGACTCATCCGCAACCGGCATTAATGGCGATCAAACAAACAATGACGCGCGGGGAGCCGGTGCGGCCTATGTATTCGCCTATGACGGCGTTAGCTGGACGCAGCAGGCCTACCTCAAGGCATCAGCAACCGACAGCGGGGATGAATTCGGCAACGACGTGTCAATCTCCGCAGACGGCAGTACCCTGGCCGTGGGTGTCTGGAAAGAGGATTCATCGGCGATCGGAGTCAATGGCAGCTTCTCCAACAATGGCAGGGAGAACTCCGGTGCGGCCTATCTGTTTGAGCGTCAGGCCAATGTATGGACGCAAACCGCATACTTCAAGGCATCGAATGCCGATCCGAATGACGGGTTTGGCAATAAAGTGGCCCTTTCCGGGGACGGGAACAGCCTGGCCGTGAGTGCGGCTTTTGAAGACTCTGTCGGTCAGGGCGTCAACCGCAACCAGGCAGACGATAGCGCGACCTCTCCGCCAGGTGCGGTCTACATGTTTACACGCGGCGACACCGGCTGGTTTCAGCACTCCTATGTCAAGGCCTCGAATACGGATGCGGGATGGCCACAGCCGGGTTGTTCATTCTGTCCCGAATTAAACGATGAGTTCGGCGATAGCCTGAGCATCTCCAGTGATGGAACAACACTGGTTGTGGGCGCCCCATTCGAGAATTCGGGGGACAGTGCAAATCAGGAGGATGATACAAGTCCTTACGCTGGTGCTGTTTATCTCTACTAAGAGCTAGGTTGCAAAATCAGGGCGCCAGCAGTTCAGGTCAATGGTGACTGCCTGCTGGGCGCCCTTGCTGATCCGCCCTGCAAGAAAGGGAATATATTATTGGGAATCCTGGCGGGTTTACGCTCTTCGCTATAATTCTGATTAATCTGTCCGTTTGTGTTGGGAGTGATAGAGTGATTAAGCTCATGGGGTTAGCTTGACCTAACCTTATAGTGAACCTCGGTGGAGCTTCTCATCCTCCATCTAGAGGATTCTGTTACAGGCACCAAAAAACCCGCACATGGCGGGTTCTGTATTGGCTGGGGATGGAGGATTATTCGGCCCGTTGGGCCTCACCCCTACGGGGCCAGCTTGTGCTGTTCGTCTTCACGTTGCTCAGACGTCGAACCTCTTATCGGTTCTAATCCTCCATCCGGGCAGCTTTGTAGTGACATTAAAAAAACCCACATAGTGTGGGCTTTAATATGCTGTTGGCTGGGGATGGAGGATTCGAACCTCCACATACGGAGTCAGAGTCCGGTGTCCTGCCGTTAGACGAATCCCCAGTTGCAGGCTCGTGAGAGCCAGGCTTAGCGTTTGGAGTATTGAGGACGCTTGCGGGCCTTGTGCAGACCGACCTTCTTACGTTCCACGGCGCGGGCGTCGCGGGTCAGGAAGCCGGCTCTGCGCAGAGTGCCGTGCAGGGACTCGTCGTAGGCGTCCAGGGCGCGCGAGATGCCGTGGCGAATGGCGCCTGCCTGGCCGGTGGTGCCGCCGCCGTTGACCGTCACTTTGATATCGACCTTGTCACGGGTTTCGGTGGCATCCAGTGGTTGGCGAACCACCATGCGGGCTGTCTCCCGGCCGAAGTACTCGTCAAGGGGACGGTTGTTGACCACGATATTGCCGCTGCCTGCGGTCAGGAAGACGCGGGCGGTTGAACTTTTACGGCGTCCTGTGGTGATATGCTTGTCTGCCATGTTCGTTACTCTAATTTAAATGCTCAGATGTCCAGCGGCTGGGGCTGCTGGGCCTGATGGGTGTGCTCGGGACCGGCGAAGACACGCAGTTTTTTCAACATGGCGCGGCCCAGCGGGTTTTTCGGCATCATGCCCTTGACCGCGTGTTCTATGGCGCGTTCCGGGGCCTTCTGCAGCAACTTCTCCAGATTGATGGATTTCAGATTGCCGATGAAACCGGTGTGATGATGGTACATCTTGTCGCTCAGCTTGTTACCGGTTACACGGATCTTTTCGGCGTTGACAACGACGATGTAGTCGCCGGTATCGACGTGAGGTGTATATTCCGGTTTATGTTTACCGCGCAGGTGACGGGCAATTTCCGTGGACAGACGACCCAGGGTCTTGTCTGTTGCATCCACGAGATACCAATTGCGGCGTACCTCTGCCGGCTTCGCGCTTACAGTAGTCATCCGATGTCGCTCCGATGGAGAACTAAAAATGCCTTGAAAAAGACGGCGGATATTACATGATCCAGGAATGGGAGACAAGACCTAATCCATGATATTTAGGCCTGAGTCGAAGGCGTGTCGGTTCTCGACGATGACCGGGCGTGTGGCAAAAAAAAGCGCGACAGGGGGATGTCGCGCTGAATCTATATTTACCACCAAAGGAGGAATACTGACGCTCAATGCATCAGTATGTATGAATTATCTAATATACTAAGATTCTTGTCAAGCCAATCGCTGTGTCTTTCTGTTATTATCTTTTCCCTCAGCTCCCCAGTAGCCGATCAATAGCCAGCTAATGACAGTCAAGAGATACATTCATTCAGCCCCTGGCTTTTGTATCATATTGAATATTAAATAAATATTTTATGTTTCTTTTCAGTGTTGCGATACTTGTCGGCTTGGTTGTACTCGTTTGGAGTGCCGACCGGTTTATCAGTGGGGCGGCTGCCCTGGCAGATAATCTGGGTGTCTCACCCATGCTGATAGGGCTCACTGTTGTCGGTTTTGGCACTTCAGCGCCAGAAGTGCTGGTTTCTACCATGGCGTCCTTCAACGGCAACCCGGGCCTGGCTATCGGCAATGCCATCGGCTCCAATATTGCCAACATCGGGCTGATACTCGGTTTCACTGCCCTGTTGATCCCCCTTTCCGTCCACTCCAGTGTCTTGAAACGTGAGTATCCGTTACTGCTAGCGGTCTCGGCGATGGCTTTTCTTTTGATGTGGGATGGTGAACTGAATCAGTTCGATGGGGTAATCCTGGTCGTGACCCTGGTGGCAGTGCTGGGATGGATGATCTATACCGCCAAGACCGGGGCTGCAGACCCAATCGCCGGAGAGTTTGATGCAGAGATTCCGCACGATATACCTACCCAAAAGGCGATTGTCCTGCTTTTGGGCGGCTTGATATTTCTGCTTTTGAGTTCCCGACTGCTTGTTTGGGGTGCCTCGAATGTGGCATCTGCGCTGGGCGTCAGTGATGTCATTATCGGTTTGACCATCGTTGCCATCGGCACCAGCCTGCCTGAGTTGGCTGCCAGTATCACCAGCGCTCTGAAAGGGGAGGATGACCTCGCCATCGGCAATGTCATCGGTTCCAATCTCTATAATCTGCTGGCGGTACTGAGTATCCCGGGCTTGGTGGCACCAGGAGCCTATTCACCTGAGGTCATGGAGCGTGATCTTCCGGTGATGATGGTGCTTACCATGTTCCTCTTCTTTATGGGGCACGGTCTGGGTAAACAGGGGCGTATCAACCGTCTGGAGGGATTACTCCTGCTGCTCTGTTTCATTGGCTATCAGTCTCTGCTCTTTGTGTCACTGGTGAATGCCTGATCTATGGATGTTTCAAACCTTATGTGAGTGAGTTGTCTAATGACCAAAGCCACAAGTCCAACTAAAGAAGAGATGATTCGGATGATCGATCTGGGCAGGGCTGTGATCGAAACTGAGGCTGATGCAGTCCAATCGCTGATCCCCAGGTTGGGCGATGAATTTGCCCTGGCATGCAGTTATCTTCTCCATTGCCAGGGCAGGATTGTCGTTATCGGAATGGGCAAATCGGGTCATATCGGCAATAAGATCGCTGCGACCCTGGCCAGTACCGGCAGCCCGGCCTTTTTTGTTCATCCGGGTGAGGCCAGCCACGGTGATCTCGGTATGATAACTCCTCAGGATGTGGTCCTGGCGCTGTCCAACTCAGGGGAGACCGGCGAGTTACTGGTCATCCTGCCCCTGCTTAAGCGACTGGGTGCGCCCTTGATCGCCATGACCGGAAAACCTGAGTCGACGCTGGCAAGAGAATCCGAGGTACATATCGATGTCAGCGTTCAGAAGGAGGCCTGCCCCCTGGGCTTGGCCCCGACATCAAGCACGACTGCGGCATTGGTGATGGGTGATGCGATGGCGGTTGCATTGCTGCAGGCACGGGGTTTTACCGCCAAGGATTTCGCCCTCTCTCATCCGGGAGGCACCCTGGGAAGGCGGTTGCTTTTGCGGGTCAGTGATATAATGCATGCGGACGGGTCTTTGCCGTCGGTAGGTCTCGATGCCACATTGCATGAGGCGTTGGAAGTGATGTCGGCCAAAGGCCTGGGTATGACCGCGATAGTGGATCCGGAGGGTGGAGTGGCCGGAGTCTATACCGATGGCGATCTGCGGCGTACCTTGAACAAGCCTATCGATATACACCATGTCAAGGTGAGTGAGGTCATGACCAGCGACTGCCTGACAGTATCACCTGAGACGTTGGCAGCAGAAGCCTTGCAGATGATGGACGAGAAAAAGATTAACGGCCTGCTGGTTATTGATGAAAAACAGCAACTGATCGGTGCATTCAATATGCATGATCTGCTTAGAGCCGGTGTGATGTAGGGGGGTAGAGAAAGTGCAGGATATACATGCCAAGGCCAGTGGTGTGAAACTGGTCATTTTTGATGTCGATGGTGTGCTGACCGATGGTGGTCTGTTTCTTGGTGACGACGGTCAGGAGTATAAGTCGTTCAACTCCAGGGATGGTCACGGTATGAAGATGTTGCAGAAATCGGGTGTGGTAATCGGCATTATCACCGGACGAAGCTCTGAGGTCGTGCGTATCCGTATGGAGAGTCTGGGTATCGAGCATGTCTATCAGGGTAAGTTGGACAAACTGCCGGCCTATGAGGAGTTGCGCAATAAACTGGGCCTTTCGGATGACCAGGTAGCCTATGTGGGTGATGACGTCGTCGATCTGCCCATCATGCGGCGTGTCGGATTGGCCATCGCCGTGAATGACGCCCATCCCTTTGTTCTCCAGCATGCTCACTGGCAGACACGCCACAACGGTGGGCGTGGCGCCGCCAGAGATGTTTGCGAGATGGTGCTCGAGGCCCAGGGTAATCTTAAGACTGAGTTGGACAGCTATCTTTGAAGCGTCAATTAATCGGTCTCTTTTTTATAGGTGCGGCGCTGCTGAGCCTGGGCTGGTGGATGAATAGGTTGATGCAGCCGGAGGAGGCCCGAACGCCGGGTGTTAGACACGATCCCGATTCTTACGCCGAGGAGTTGGTTGTGCAAACCTACGATGAACAGGGTGCACTCAAACAGCGATTGCAGTCTCGGGGGATGAGGCATTTTGAAAAAACCGGGATTACCGAACTGCAACAACCGGTTCTCTGGCATTACAACCAACAGAGCCCCCCTTTGCAGATGCGGGCGCAGGATGGTCTGATCAGACGCAGTGAAGAGAGTCTCCATCTTGCCGGGGGTGTGGTTATCGATCGTCCTAGCGGCGCGGACACTGCGCCGTTGCATATTGTCACGCAGGATTTGACGCTGCACTTTGAAGATTCATTTGCTACAACCGATGGCCCGGTACGCATCGAGAGCGATGACCAATGGATGACCGCAACAGGTATGGAGGCCTGGCTGAAGGGACCGCTACGGCTCAAACTGCTGCATGAGGTGCGAGGCTATTATGAATTCCAATAGAATGAAATACGTTGTGACCTGTCTGGTGTTGCTGCTGATCATTTGGGCGCCGGGGCATGCGTTGGAAAGTGACAAGGATCAACCCATGCATCTGGAAGCGGACAGCCTTTCCGTCGATGAGGCATCCGGTGTGGTGTTATATGAGGGAAGTGTCGAGATCACCCAGGGCAGTCTGAGGATTTGGGCCGATCGGCTGTGGATCCATCGTCGCCAGGGCAAAACGGAGAAGGTCATCAGTGAAGGGAGTCCCGTTCGCTTTCGTCAGTTGACGGAGAAAGGGGATGAGGAGGTTCATGGCGAAGCCCGGCGTGTGGAGATCAACGCGGAGCGTGATGAATTGCTGTTGATCGATGATGCATCGCTTGAGCAGGGTGGCAACCGTTTTCGCAACGACCGGATTATCTACAATCGCGCCAAGGCAATGGTCAAGGCGGGTACAAGCGCGCAAGGTAAGCAACGCGTGCAGGTTGTCATCGAGCCAAACAAGCAGCCATGAGTCAGCTACAGGCCAAGGCGCTTCAAAAGCAGTATGGTAAGCGCAATGTTGTGGACGGCGTCTCACTTAGCGTGAACAGCGGTGAAGTGGTCGGGTTACTGGGGCCCAATGGGGCCGGTAAGACCACCAGTTTTTATATGATCGTCGGTCTGATCCCGGTGGATCATGGCGAGATACTTCTCAATGGGGAGGTTCTGACCGATCGGGCTATGCATATGCGAGCGCGCAGCGGTATTGGCTATCTGGCGCAGGAGCCATCGGTATTTCGACGGCTTACGGTTGAGCAGAACATTCTTGCGATTCTGGAGACAGTGGAGGTTCTGGATGCCGGCAAGCGCCGTGAAATGTGTGACCAGCTGTTGCGGGAATTCGGTATCGATCACTTGCGGGACAATCTGGCAATGAGCCTCTCGGGGGGTGAGCGCAGGCGTCTGGAGATTGCCAGAGCCCTCTCCGTCCAGCCGCGCTTTATTCTATTGGATGAGCCTTTCGCCGGTGTCGACCCTATTGCTGTCATCGATATCAAAAAGATCATTCAACATCTCAAGGCCCTGCAGATAGGCGTTCTGATTACGGATCATAATGTTAGAGAGACACTGGATATCTGTGATCGGGCCTATATCATCAATAGCGGTCAAGTGCTGGCTGAGGGCTCCACGAATGAGATTCTTCAGAATGATGAGGTGAGAAGTGTCTATCTTGGCGAAGATTTTTCTATGTAGAGATGGTTTTGTGGGGGTAATGCATCCCCTTGATTTCTAATGGATTCCAGGATTGATCCTGGAAGCTTGCAGTGACAAGTTTTAGCATTCTGGCGGGATTCCGGGGAGAAAATCTTTTTCCTCGGTGAGTTTTTTTAGCTAGAATGAAGTTAAAGACATACAAATAACATACCAGGTCCAAAGATATCATCTGCGATGAAGCAGGCGCTACAGCTCCGACTCGGACAACATCTCACCATGACACCACAGTTGCAGCAGGCAATACGCCTGCTGCAACTGTCTGCTCTCGACCTCAGTCAGGAGGTTCAGGAGGTGATCGAGACCAATCCTATGCTCGAAGTGGAGGAGGAGTTCGGTCAACAAAACAGCACTCAGGAGAATGAGGGCGCTGACAACGGGGCGGCGGAAAATTCAGCGGCAGAGGGTTCGAGCAGTAACGACATCAACAATGAACGTGAAATCCAGACTGATGCGTCTCAGGTGACTGAAGAACTGCCGGTCGACAGTGAATGGAGCGATGTCTATGACAGCTATCAGCCGACGACGGGTGGCAGTGGCGAGAGTAATGACCACGACTATTTGATACAGAACAGTAGCGCCACGACGCTACAAGACCATCTGCTGTGGCAGATGAATCTGACTCCCTTCACTCCGCAGGATATCTATGTCGCCACAACCATCATCGACAGCATCAACGAGGATGGTTATTTCACCGGAGATCTGGAGGAGGTGCTGCAGTCGCTGAACGATGAAGAGGCCACCATTGACGATGTCAAAGCGGTGTTGCATCGAATACAGGCATTCGATCCACCCGGTGTCGGCGCCCAGGGTCCTCAGGACTGCCTGCTTATCCAGTTGAATCAACTGTCCGAATCGACCCCCTATCTACAGTCGGCAATCAGGCTTTGCAAGGACCATTTCAGCCTCCTGACCGCGCAGGACCAGAACCAGATCATGCGTAGGATGAAGATCGATCAGGACGAGCTGGCGGCAGTGATGCAGCTGATTCGTACGCTCAATCCCCATCCGGGTACACTCATTGCGAGCAGCGAACCTGAATATGTCATACCTGATGTGTTCGTGAGTAAGCGCAACGGCCGATGGGTGGTTGAACTGAATGGCGAGGTGACCCCGAAACTGCGGGTAAACACCGGCTATGCCAATCTGATCAGACGCGCGGACCAGAGTAAAGACAATACTTTTTTGAAGAACCATCTGCAGGAGGCCCGGTGGTTCATTAAGAGCCTGATGAGCAGAAACGAAACTATTTTACGCGTGGCGAGTAAAATCGTAGAGTATCAACGGGGGTTCTTTGAGCATGGAGAGGAGGCGATGAAACCTCTGGTATTGAGGGATATCGCCGAGGCGCTGGAGATGCATGAATCGACGATATCCCGTGTGACGACACAGAAATATATGCATACACCCAGGGGTACGCTGGAGTTCAAGTATTTCTTTTCCAGCCATGTCAGCACCAGTGCGGGAGGTGAGTGCTCGTCTACTGCAATTCGTGCGCTGATAAAAAAAATGATTGCCGCTGAGATTCCCAACAAGCCTCTCAGTGACAATAAGATTGCCGCCCTCTTGTCCGATCAGGGTATCGAAGTTGCCCGTCGGACAGTGGCAAAGTACCGTGAGTCGATGGGTATTCCACCGTCGAACGAACGTAAACGTCTGATATAGGAGTTGAATGCGCGACTGATCACCGGCTGTTGACAGTAATCCCTTTGCGGATGCAACCAGGCACAAGGCTTATGAGGATTGCCAAACAGCATATACTGTAAATGTGGCTTGTCGCCATTTAGTCATGTCAGGCAGGGTGATGGGTAACCTCATCTAAGATAGGAGAAAATTATGCAAATTAGCGTGACCGGTCATCATGTGGATGTAACCAATGCCTTGAAAAGCTATGTGGATAGTAAATTTGAGCGCCTGGAGCGCCATTTCGATAATGTGATAAATGTTCACGTTATCCTGAGTGTGGAAAAAATGAGGCAGAAGGCAGAAGCCACAATGCAAGTGAACGGTGCGAGTGTTTATGCGGATTCTGTACAGGAAGACATGTATGCAGCTATAGATCTGCTCACGGACAGGTTGGATAGACAGGTGCTGAAGCACAAGGAGAAAATGAAAAGTCATCGCGCCGGAAGCGGCGTAAAATATGCGTCTGAATAATACGGGCTGATTGAACTGGCGAGGTTTCCATGTTTCCAAACGGTTATCTTGTGGAAGAACGGATCGGTTGCAATGTGGAGGCGGCCAGCAAGAAGCGCGTATTGGAACAGCTCGGTCAGCGACTGGCCGAGGCTGTTCCAGATCTCAATCAAGATATGGTTTTTGATGCGCTCCTTGAGCGTGAAAGGCTGGGCAGTACCGGTTTGGGCAAGGGTATAGCACTTCCCCATGCCCGCATGCCGCATATCACCGAGGCTCTCGCGGCGTTTGTCCAACTGCCGGAGGGAATCGATTTCGATGCCATCGACAATCAACCGGTTGATCTTGCCTTCGCCATGTTGGTGCCGGAAGAGGCGACCGATGAGCATCTGCAATTGTTGGCCAAACTGGCGCAGATGTTTGACGATCACGATTTCTGTAGTGAGTTGAGGCAAGCGACAACTGCGCAAGATCTTTATCAACTGATCCAGCAACGGGAAGCTATAATCTCCTCTTAATGAAGCCAATCTATACCATTCGGGATCTCTATGAAGAGCTGGCCGGCGAGCTTTCGCTGAGCTGGAATGGTGAAGGGGGGGACACTGAGATCGTTCTGGATATTGAATCTCAACATGGAAAGCCACCCGCAGGTCCCCTCAATCTGGTTCGGCCCAATCAGATCCAGGTTATCGGGCCGCCGGAAAGGGAACATCTGTTGAATGATGAAAAGGATGTCTATCATGATTATCTACAGGTACTGTTCAAGGCCTCCCCCGCATCGCTTATATTCACCGATGGACTGAAACCGCTTCAGGAATGTGAGGAGCAGGCACTGGAAAGGAGTATTGCGCTTTTCTATACCCCTCAACCCGACAATCAGGTGATAAATCGCCTATTGGAACGCTTCAGTCAGCCGGTGGGTGAAAAACTGCTGGTGCACGGGGTCTACATGGAGGTCCTTGGCAGGGGCGTATTGCTCAGCGGTGATCCGGCGATCGGTAAAAGCGAACTCGCATTGGCATTGATTTCACGGGGCCATTGTTTGATCGCCGATGATGCAACAGAGATCTACAAATCCGCCAGTAATACACTTATCGGCCGCTGTCCGAAGGTGTTGCAGGATTTCCTGGAAGTACGCGGTTTAGGGATGATTAATATCCGCGCTATGTTCGGAAACAGTGCGATAAAACCCAACAAAGAGTTGCATTTGATCATTGACCTGCTGCACTTCGATGACAAGAAACTGCATGAAATGGATCGTCTCGAAGGTTGCCATTCAAAACGCTCGATGCTGGGGGTCGATATACCGCAGACAAGTCTGCCGGTAGCCGCCGGTCGGAATCTGGCTATTCTGGTGGAGACAGCTGTGAGACAGCATATGTTGATGCTTGACGGCTACAATGCCACACAGGACTTCATCGATCGTCAACAGATCTATATCGATCAGGATCAATAAGAGACAATCATGTCCGAGGGGATCAAACTGCAAATCGTCAGCGGCATGTCGGGTTCAGGCAAGACCATAGCCCTGCATACCCTGGAGGACATGGGCTATTATTGCATCGATAATCTGCCGATTTCGCTGTTGATCTCGATGGCTGATCATCTTATCGGCAATCCGGAGGCCATTTTCAACAAGACCGCGGTGAGCATCGATGCCCGCAGTCAGTCTAGTCAGCTATCCACCCTGCCGGAGATGGTGGAGAATATCCGGCAGCGCGGGCTCGACTGTAAAATGCTTTTTCTTGATACCAAAGCCGATACATTGATCAAGCGTTTCAGCGAGACCCGTCGTAAACATCCTTTGACGAATGAACAGCGCTCACTGCCAGAGGCAATTCGTTATGAACGGGAGTTGCTGTCGCCGGTGATCGAAGCGGCAGACCTGCGACTTGATACCACCTATACCAATCTTCATGAACTGCGTGACCTGGTGCGACACCGTATCGGGGGGGATGAGGGCAGGGTATCGATACTGTTCGAATCCTTCGGCTTCAAACACGGTCTACCCAGGGATGTCGATTTTGTGTTTGATGCCCGCTGTCTGCCGAATCCCTATTGGCAGGAAGAACTCCGTGTCTACAATGGTATGGAGGCGCCGGTAGCGGACTATCTGTCGGCTCATCAAGAGGTGACCGGCATGCTTTCCGACATGATCGATTTCCTGGCCCGCTGGATACCGGCGTTCGAGGCGGATGGGCGTAGCTATCTCACTATTGCCGTGGGATGTACAGGGGGTCAGCATAGGTCCGTGTTTTTAGTGGAACGGCTGGCAAAACACTTTTC
Source organism: Candidatus Thiodiazotropha sp. LNASS1 (assembly GCF_964212655.1). Taxonomy (NCBI): domain Bacteria; kingdom Pseudomonadati; phylum Pseudomonadota; class Gammaproteobacteria; order Chromatiales; family Sedimenticolaceae; genus Candidatus Thiodiazotropha; species Candidatus Thiodiazotropha sp. LNASS1. The sequence continues at coordinate 3,256,799 of NZ_OZ156465.1, forward strand.
TGAGGCGGGTTTGGATGTCATGAGCCGACATCGGGAACTGTCATGACCATCGGCCTGCTGCTCATCACTCACAGCAGGATCGGGGAAGCAATGCTGGAGACCGCGGGGAAGATGCTTGAAGGTGCGCCACTGGCTGTTGAGACCCTGCCTGTCGGCATCGACAGCAATCCGGAAAAACTTGTCCAACAGGCCAGCGGATTGATCGAGCGGTTGGACCAGGGCCAGGGAGTGTTGGTGTTTACTGATATGTATGGTTCCACACCCAGCAACATCGCCTACAGTTTGGCGGACAAGGGGCGGGTAAATGTGATTTCGGGTATCAATCTGCCAATGTTGATACGAACCCTCAATTATCAAACCATGGATCTCGACGGGTTGACCGAGAAGGCGATGAGTGGCGGGAAAGAGGGAATAATCTGCTGTGAAACCCTTAATAAATAGCGAAGCGTATGTTGGATAAAGAGATTGAAATCATAAACAAACTGGGGTTGCATGCCCGCGCGGCGGCAAAACTGGTGAGCTGCGCCAACAGCTTCTCGAGCGACGTTTTTCTGAATCGTAACGGTCAGCGCGTGAACGGTAAAAGCATTATGGGCGTTATGATGCTGGCAGCCAATCAGGGCTCCACATTGCATCTTGAGATTGAAGGTAGTGACGAACAGGAGGCAATGCAGGCGTTGATCTCTCTGATCAACGAACGATTCGGAGAAGATCAGTGACGCTATCCTGCCAGGGTATAGGTATCAACACCTCTCGCGAAGTCGCGATAGGTGATGTCTATCTGCTGCAGCAGGGCATTCCGGAGGTTACTCATCGTGAGATCAGCGAGGATTTGATTCAGAGCGAAATCGAACGCTTCGAAAACGCCCTGCATATCACCAGCAACCACCTGCGTCTGGTGCGCGAACAGATACCGACCAACACGGCATTGGATATCAGTGAATTCATCGATACCCACCTGTTGATGTTGGAGGACTATGCCATCAGTCAGGCGACGATCAATCTCATCAGGGAGAATCTGTTTAGTGCCGAGTGGGCGTTACAGGTACGCAGGGATGAGTTGGTCAGGGTGTTCGACGAGATGGATGATCCTTACCTGCGAACCCGCAAGGATGATGTGGATCATGTGGTGGGTCAGGTGCAGTTTGTACTCGCGGGAGGCAAGCCGCAACAACAGAGTGACCTGAATGGGCGGATCGTGGTGGCCAAGGACCTGACACCCGCCGAGACCATCATGATGAAGAACCAGGGTGTCGTTGCCTTCGTTACCGAATTTGGCGGCCCTCTCTCTCATACCGCGATTCTAGCGCGCAGTCTGGGTATTCCCGCGGTTGTGGGTATTCACCAGGCGACCTCTCTGTTCAGGCATGGGGAACAGCTGGTGGTCGATGGGGCGCAGGGTGTGGTGCTTGCGGACCCCACACCGCGAATCCTCGACTATTATCGCCAGCGCATCGAGGAGAGGCGTCTCAGAGAGGAGGAACTGCGGCGCCGAGTCGATCTGCCGGCACTCACGATAGATGGTGAGCAGATCTTTTTGCACGCGAACATTGAACTGCCGGAAGATATTGAGATCACGCTCAATAACAGGGCAGATGGTGTGGGTCTGTTCCGCACCGAGTTTCTCTTTATGAACCGGCCAACACCGCCAACAGAAGAGGAGCAATTGGAGGCGTATCGCGAAGCCGTCAAGGGATTGGGTGGTATCCCCCTCACCATCCGTACCCTCGATTTGGGCATGGACAAGACCACCGGAAGTATCACTGACTCAGGCTGTATGCCGGCTATCAACCCTGCCTTGGGCCTGCGTGCGATTCGACTCTGCCTGAAGGAGCCCGAGTTGTTCATACCGCAACTCAGGGCGATTCTGCGTGCCTCCGCCGAGGGGCCGGTGAGATTGATGCTGCCGATGCTGTCGGGGATCCAGGAACTGAAACAGGCTTTGCGGATGATCGAGAGGACCAAGGAGGAGCTGCACAATGCGGATTTGCCCTTTGATGCCGATATCCCGATAGGCGGGATGATCGAAGTGCCGGCTGCGGCGTTGGCGGCTGACAGCTTTGCCCGCCACCTCGATTTTCTCTCGATCGGTACCAATGACCTGATTCAATATACCCTGGCGGTCGACCGCATGGATGAGGAGGTGAATTTCCTCTTCGACCCGCTCCACCCTTCTGTGCTCCATCTGATACAGCGAACCATCGATGCTGCCAACCGGGCGGGTATTCCGGTCAGCATGTGCGGCGAGATGGCGGGTGAACCTCGCTATGCAAGACTATTGATCGGTATGGGACTGCGCGAGTTGAGTATGCAGCCCAGCGCGCTGCTCGAAGCCAGGGAGTTGGTGAGACAGTCATCACTCTCAACATTGCAGCAGCGCACCGCAGAATTTTTCAGGCAGCTCGAAGCCAGCGGTGACAGCGGGCATTTCGATAGCCTGTTCGATTGAGTCAACTCCGCCTTCCGGCTTGTCTGTCAGCACTTTGATCCACGTCTTCTATATGTGCGGAGCGATCCCGGAGGAGGCTTAATCGGGTCTTTCATGACATAAAGTACAACTCACCGGTGTGCCTTTGGCAACGAAGCGGAACCTCTCCCCGTCATCATCACTGAGAAAGGTCCGGTCTGCCGCGGTCATCGAGAGGACAGTCCCCTCCAGGTTCTGTCCATGACAGCTTTTGCAGGCATTGGAGTTGTCTTCGTAGAACTCCTCGTGTTCAAGGTTCCAGCCACGACTGTTGACGTTGTGCATGCCATGGGGGCCGTCAAGAGTAAGGGGCAGGCTGGTGTGGCAGCTGCTGCATTCGCTCAGCGTCCCGGCATGACCCTGAAGCTGATTGGCAGCCAGGTTATCGTTGGCGGAAGCGAGTGGATTTGGCCAGATCGCATGGGTCGAGCCGTGACAACCTTGGCAGGCAACGCCGCCATGTCCGAGGCTGTTTCGATAGAGCGTACCGCTATTTTCAGCAAATCTCTTGTTACCGGCCAGGCGGGGTGTGGCGGTATCGATATCATCTTCCCAGGCTTGGGTCAGGCGCAGGGAATCACCCAGGTGGCTGTTCGCATCGCCGGTGTGGCAGGATTCGCAGCGGGGTTCATCCAGCCAGGGCCGCCGTTCATCGCCACCCACCGCAAGCATGCTGCCATGGCAGTCCTGGCAACTGATGCCTGCAGCACCCATTGCACCCCTGAGACATTGGGTCACCTTACCCGGATGGCACTGATAGCAGGTCTCCTCCAGGCTGCCATCTACCGGGAACAGTGCCTGGTCGGTATCCGGGTCTATTAAGCGGCCGTGGTGACCATGCATGACCTGGGACATGGTATCCACTCTCAATTGCTGGCCGGTGGGGCCTGCGCCGGTGAGATCGAGTGCCGCCGAGTAGTGGCAACCGGCACATAAAACGGGAGTTGCATTGATAAGGTCAGTGCCGTGCTCGGCGTCGTGCAGCGCCAGGATATTCCATTTCGCAGCTTGTAAAACACTGTTTGGATCATTGATGTCGTCGGGCAGGATGAAATCGATGCTGCTGTCGAGAGGGGCGGCGATCTCTCCCGCGGCATGGCAGTTCTGGCAATCCGCTTCGGAGGCGACAGGCAGCACTACATCCAGGCTGGCAAGGGCATCCGGATTATCCGACTTGCTGGCGGTGACCCGCATCAGCGGATAGGCATTCAGCTGCCCGGAATCGTCGATGGGAAGTATGGGTACGCCATCGGCGGCAAACCATTTTTTATCCGGGTCATAGTGATTGAAGGCCTGCGCATCGTTTGTGTTATAGGGATTCAGAATGCCTGGCATCGACTGGCCAAAGAGCAGGCCCTCATCCGGTGCCGGATTGAGTCCGAACAAGTCGCTGACAAAGCTATTGCCGGTGGCGGGATTGATGTCCCAGAAGTTTGTCTTGCTGACGCTTCCCGCCAGGTTTTGGCTGGTAGTGTTGATGGAGCCGTTGCCATCCGCAATGGCCAGGTAGTGGACATTGACGCTCGATGCATCGAGGATGCGGGGTGTTGCGCCACGCTCGATTACCTGGGTATGTATGACATTGAAAGGCGGAAGGATGACGAAGGTCGAGTAGTCCAGATCGGCGCAGTGCATGCCCAGATCGTTGAATGCCAATACGCGATGGCTGCCCGTTGCCTGTGATACTCCCGATCCGTTGTGGTGGTCATCATCGTCATCGTCGTTGTCATCGCCACCACCACCGCCACAGGCGGTCAATGACAGTAATATGATCAGTGCGGTCAGCCATTCCCGGTGCCGTTTCATCGTGTACACTCCCTGAACCGTAATCGTCGAGATGGTGTATTTGGGAATTATATCCTAAAAATCATGCTGACTGCACCTGTTCGTATTGTCGACCGCCATTCTATCTCCGACGGTGGTTTCGTTAGGCTCGGTATAGTTAAAAATCTATCTGATCGGCTTCACATGCCAGATTTTTTCAGCATACTCCTGGATGGTGCGGTCGCTGGAGAAATAGCCCATACGGGCAGTGTTGAGAATTGCCCGCCTGTTCCATTCGGCGGTGTTGAGATACAGCTGGTCGGCCCGGTCACTTACTTCAAGGTAGCTCTTGAAATCGGCGATTACCTTGAAATGATCTTTGTTGAGAAGATTGTCGGTGATCATACGATAGCGCGCCGGTTCTTCCGGTGAAAAGAAGCCGTTGGCGATCATGTCGATGATACGTTTCAATACCGGGTCCGAATCATAATAACGCCGGGGCTGGTATCCCTGTCGATTTAGTCTTGTAATATCTTCTGTCGTCAAACCGAAGATGAAAATATTATCGGCACCGATATTCTCTTGCATCTCTACATTGGCACCGTCCATGGTTCCCATGGTCAGGGCGCCATTGAGGGCAAGTTTCATGTTGCCGGTACCCGATGCCTCCATGCCGGCTGTGGAGATCTGTTGCGAGAGTTCCGCCGCGGGGATGATATCCGAAGCGGTGGTAACGTCGTAATTGGGGATAAAAAGGATCTTCAGGCGATCGCTTACAGCCGGGTCGTTGTCGATGACGTCGGCCACATCATTGATGAGGCGGATAATCAGTTTCGCCATGGTATAGCCAGGTGCCGCCTTACCCCCGAACAGGATGGTGCGTGGCACGTGATTTGCGTTGGGATCATCCAGTAGGCGATTGTAGAGGGCTATGGCGCGAAATAGGTTGAGCAGTTGACGTTTGTATTCGTGAATTCTCTTAACCTGAACGTCGAATAGCATGTTTGAGTCAACCTTGCTGTCCAAATAGTACAGGATCAACTTGGCAAGGCGTTGTTTGTTTGCCTGCTTAATGGCACAAAATCTCTCCTGGAAGGCACTGTCTTCGGCCAGTGATTCAAGCTGTTTTATCTGGCTGAGGTCTCTGATCCATTCCGGACCAATGGCATCACTGATCAGTGTTGAGAGCCCCCGGTTGGATTGATAGAGCCAGCGTCGTGGTGTAATCCCATTAGTGATGTTGATGATCTTGCCGGGATAGAAGCTGTTGAAATCCTTAAAGGTTGATTTGCGCAGAAGCTCACTGTGGAGTGCCGAGACGCCATTCACCTTGTGACTTCCGATGATCGCCAAGTGGGCCATGCGAATTCGTCGTCCGTTGCCTTCATCGATGATGGAGAGGCGGCGCAGGATATCCATGTCCCCCGGGTGGAGGTGGCCGAGCATCAGCAGAAAACGCCGGTTGATCTCCATTATCAACTGCAGGTGCCTTGGCAACAGTTGTTCGAAGATATCCACCGGCCATGTCTCCAACGCTTCGGGCAGCAGGGTGTGGTTGGTGTATGAGAAGACCCGGGTGGTGATCTCCCAGGCAGGTTGCCATTCGAGGTGGTGCTTGTCCATCAGCAGTCGCATCATCTCCGGGATGGCGATGGCTGGGTGGGTGTCGTTGAGTTGGATTGCCACCTTATTCGGTAGTTCGCTCAGACTGTCATGATCGGTGAAGAAGCGGCGTAGAATATCCTTCAGTGAGGCGCAGACAAAAAAGTATTGCTGCTTCAGCCGCAGGCGCTTGTTCATAGTGGAGCTGTCGTTGGGATAGAGTACCTTGGAGATGTTCTCGGACAGGGTCTTGCCGACGACGGCCTCGGTATACTCTCCCTCATTGAACCGGTTTAGATCGAAGTCCTCATAGGCCTTGGCGCTCCACAGTCGGAGATTGTTGACGGTATCGTTTTTATAACCGGGTATCGGGGTGTCATAGGCCTGGGCGATCACGACATCGCCCTCTATCCAATCAAAATGGCGCCGGCCTGTTGTATCCTGATACTCCATGACTCGCCCGCCGAAGCGGACCCGGTAGGAGACCTCTGGGCGGGGAAACTCCCAAGGGTTATCGTGTATCAGCCAATTTTCCGGCAGCTCGACCTGGCAGCCGTTTTCGATCTTCTGTCTGAACATGCCATATTCGAAACGGATACCGTAGCCGTATCCGGGAATGTTCAAACTGGCTATGGAGTCGAGAAAGCATGCGGCCAGGCGTCCGAGTCCGCCATTGCCAAGCGCCGCGTCATGCTCAAGGTTGCGTAACCGCTCAAGTTCGATGCCGAGTTTATGCAGGGCCTCGGTACACGCATCGTGAATATCCATATTCAACAAGCTGTTGATAAGACTGCGCCCAATAAGAAATTCCATCGACAGGTAGTAGACCCGCTTGGCGTCGTGTCTGTAAAAGTTACGCTGGGTCTCCATCCAGCGTTCAATCAGGCGGTCACGAATCACATGACTGAATGCCATCATCCAATCATGATCGGTGGCGGTGTAGGGATCCTTGCCAATGGTGTAGACGAGGTGATTGGAGGCCGATCGTTGGATGTCCTTTGGATCTGAGCCTAGAAAATCATACTTGAAAGCACTGTGTTTGACTTTGCTCATGACAGACGAAGCACTGTATTGGTTGTGGTACTGAACGATAAGGGTCTGAAAATAACCGGACGATTACCACTGACATATAGATTAACTATAACCCAAATCGATAATATGCTGTTGATCGAGATGGCGGGTAGAGACTATTCAAGGCCTGTTTATACTGATCCAATTGGCACTCTAGAGTGAGAAAACAGCCCTGGCCCTTCAGGTGTATCAGAGCCGATTGGTCTAGTGTGTACGGTTCCTGGAAGCGCCGTTACGCAGTGCCTGGATCAGGGGGATCCGTAACAGTAACGGTAACAGCAGTGGATAGATGAGCAGCCCCAGGATATCCGCCACCAAATCCCAGGTGGAGAATATACGATGAGGTATGAAGGCTTGCACTACCTCGATGAAAAGACCATAACCGAAGAGCGGTAGATATTTTATCGGTTTCCATTTTGATCGAGGCCATGAAAAATCGACCAGAAAGGCGAGCGCAAAAAAGGCCACAATATGGGACAGCTTGTCATTGAACTCTGTGACGACGGGGGTATCCAGGGGCGTGAACGCGAGATAACTGATCACCAGAAGCGCCATTGCCAGCAATACACGAATGGTGTGTGTGCTGAAGATGGAGGCAGCCGTAGCAACCCAATGCTTCAATTGCGCTCTTCCCTGGCAATCGCACGGTATGCGATGTCGGTGCGGTAATAGACATCATCCCAATGGATAGAGCGGGTCAATGCGTAGGCGCTCTGTTGTGCCGATGTGACGCTTTCTCCCAGAGCGGTGGCACATAATACCCGTCCACCTGTGGTGACGACCCTGTCGTCATCCAGCCTGGTGCCGGCGTGGAAGACTTTACAGGAGGGGTCGGCGGATTCAGGGAGGCCGCTGATGACCTTGCCTTTTTCATAGGGGCCTGGATAGCCGCCTGCCGCCAGCACAACACCCACGGATGCTCTGGAATCCCATTCGGTCCGCTCCTTGTCAAGCCTTCCATCCAGTGCGGCCAGGCAGTGCGCAACCAGGTCGGAACGCATGCGTAACATGATCGGTTGTGTCTCGGGGTCGCCAAAGCGACAATTGTATTCGATAACCTTGGGTGTGCCGTCCGCAGTAATCATCAATCCGGCGTAGAGGAATCCGGTATAGGGCATGCCCTCCTCGGCCATGCCCTTGACGGTGGGCCGGATTACCTGCTGCATGATCCTCTCATAGATGGTGTCATCGACCACGGGTGCTGGAGAGTAGGCCCCCATCCCGCCGGTATTGAGACCGGTATCGCCATCACCCACCCGCTTGTGGTCCTGGCTGGTTGCCATCGGCAGGATATGATTACCGTCGGCCATGACAATGAAACTGGCCTCTTCACCTTCCAGGTACTCTTCGATGACCACGCGATGACCGGCTTCGCCGAAGGCATTGCCCGCCAGCATGTCGCGGACCGCTGATTCAGCGGTAGAGATGTCCATGGCGACAATGACGCCTTTTCCGGCCGCCAGGCCATCCGCCTTGATGACGATGGGAGCGCCAACTTGGTTGAGATAGGTCAGCGCGGCATCGATCTCGGTGAAGGTCCGGTAGCTGCCGCTGGGAATGTCGTGGCGTGCGAGGAAGTCTTTGGTGAAGGATTTTGAACCCTCCAGTTGCGCCGCATCCTTGCTTGGCCCGAAACAGTGCAGACCGGCTGCTTCGAAGGCATTGACGATGCCGTTCACCAGCGGCGCCTCCGGGCCGACAATAGTCAGTCCTATTTGTTTGGCCTTCGCGAATTCGATCAGTTCATCGATCGAGTCGGCATCGATTTCCACATTCTCGAGCTTCTTTTCGAGGGCCGTGCCGGCATTGCCGGGGGCGACAAAGACCTTATCCGCCAGATCCGATTGCGCGGCTTTCCAGGCAAGGGCGTGTTCACGGCCGCCCGAACCGATGACCAGAATATTCATCAGTGACGGAAGTGGCGCATACCGGTGAATACCATCGCCATGTCATGCTCATCGGCGGCGGCGATCGCCTCATCGTCGCGCATCGATCCACCGGGTTGAATGACGGCAGTAATGCCGACCTCTGCGGCATTGTCTATGCCGTCGCGGAATGGGAAGAACGCATCCGAGGCCATCACCGAACCCCTGACTTCAAGCGAGGCGTGTTCCGCTTTGATTGCGGCGATACGCGCAGAGTTGACCCGACTCATCTGGCCGGCGCCGACACCGATGGTCATGCCATCCCTGCCATAGACGATGGCGTTTGACTTGACGAACTTGGCGACGCGCCAGGTAAACAACAGATCACGCATCTCCTGCTCTGTGGGATGCCTTTGGGTCACAACCTTGATGTGGTGGGTCAGCTGCAGATCGGCATCCTGGACCAGCAGGCCGCCATTGACCCGCTTGTATTCGGTGCGGTGGATTGCCTCACTGAGCCATTCACCACACTCCAGCAGGCGTACATTTTTCTTGCTGCTGACAGCCTCGATGGCCGCCGCCGAGATCTTCGGTGCGATGATCACTTCAACGAACTGGCGGTCGATGATGGTTTTTGCCGTCTCCCCGTCCAGTTCACCGTTAAAGGCGATAATGCCGCCAAACGCCGACTCGGGATCGGTAGTGTAGGCGCGATCATAGGCCTCCAGCATGTTGGCGCCATATGCCACACCACAGGGATTGGCATGTTTGACGATGACGCAGGCGGGTCCTTCGTCAAAACTCTTAACACACTCCAATGCGGCGTCGGTATCACCGATATTGTTGTACGAGAGCTCCTTGCCCTGCAGTTGCTTGGCCGTGGCCACGCTCGCCTCATCGATCCTGTGCTCGACAAAGAAGGCCGCCTTCTGGTGGGGGTTCTCCCCATAGCGCATGGTCTGTGCCTGTTTGAATTGAAGGGACAGCGTGCGTGGAAAATCGCTGACTTCATCCCCCAGACGCGAGCCAAGGTAGTTGGCAATGGCGGCATCGTAGCGGGCGGTATGTTCGAAGGTCTTTACCGCAAGGTCGAATCGGGTGGCACTGCTCAATTCGTTGTTGTTGTCCCTCATTTCATGCAGCACCCTGTCATAGTCGAGTGCATCGACGATCACCGTTACATCCTTGTGGTTCTTGGCCGCTGCGCGAAGCATGGTGGGACCGCCGATATCGATGTTTTCTATTGCCGTCGGAAGATCGCAATCGGGATTGGACACTGTCTCTTCGAAGGGGTAGAGATTGACCACGATCAGGTCGATACCACCGATACCGTTCTCTTTCATGACACCGTCATCGATGCCTCGCCGTCCGAGTATTCCGCCGTGAATTTTTGGGTGCAGGGTCTTGACCCGGCCATCCATCATTTCCGGATAGCCGGTATATTCTGAGACTTCGATGACCGGGATATCATTTTGCGTCAGCAGTTTTGCGGTACCGCCAGTTGAAAGGATCTCAATCTTGTTGTCAGCGAGATTGCGGGCGAATTCCACAATCCCGGTTTTGTCTGAAACGCTGATCAGGGCGCGTTTAATCGATGCCATGTTGAAGTTTCCAAGTAAGTGTAAGCCGGCTTCAGTCGAGGTCGTATTGTGAGAGTTTCTTGCGCAAGGTGCTTCGACTGATACCTAGAATGGATGCTGCCTGGGACTGGTTGCCGCCGGTATGTTTCATGACACTTTCGAGTAATGGCGCCTCCACCTCGTTCATCACCAGTCTATAAAGGTTGTTTGCACCATGCCCGTCAAGGTTATTGAAATAACGTTGCATTGCATCACTGACACACTGGCGTAAGGGTTCTGATTTCTTACTGTGTGTGACTGTCAGATACTCTTGATTCTCTTTTTTGCTAAGAACCGCATCAGTCATCATGCCGCCAATTCCCCATTGTTTTGTAGGCAATCAAAATAGTTACGGATAGCCTGCAGTTGTTGTTCCGCAGACTCTGTGTAGTTTATTTTGTTCCTAAAAACTGCGCCGTCAGGGCGCCCCCTGCTGTACCAGGCGATATGCTTGCGCGCAATACGTATGCCAAGGTACTCCCCATAAAAATCATACAGTTGCCTGACATGTCCGATAAGGATACCGGCAACCCATTCGAGATCAGGTTCCGGCATCTCACTGCCGGTGTGTAGATAGTGGTTGATCTCATCAAAAATCCAAGGGCGTCCTTGCGCAGCGCGACCTATCATCAGGGCATCGGCCCCGGTTCGTTTTAAAACAAATGAGGCTTTTTGTGGTGAATCGATATCCCCATTCGCGATAACCGGGATGTTGACTGATTGCTTGATGTCGCTGATTGTTTCGTACTCTGCATCACCTGAAAACCTGCACGCACGTGTGCGACCGTGAATGGCGAGGGCTCGGATACCTGCTGCTTCCGCGATGGTCGCGATACGTACACCGTTGCGGTTTTCGGGATCTGTACCTGTGCGGATTTTCAATGTCACAGGTACCTCGACGGCACTGACAACCGCCTCCAATATCTTTCCTACGAGATTTTCATCCTCCAACAACGCAGATCCTGCGGTGCGCTTACAAACCTTTTTTGCCGGGCATCCCATATTGATATCGATTATCTGCGCACCATTGGCGACATTGGCCCGTGCCGCTTCCGCCATCTGATGCGGATCGGAGCCGACGATCTGTACACTGACAGGACTCGTTTCACCTTCGAGATCGAGACGTCGGACAGTCTTTCTTGTTCCTCTTAGGGAGGCATCAGAAGAGACCATCTCCGAAACGGCAAGCCCAGCGCCCATCTCCCTGCAGAGTTGCCGGAAGGGTCTGTCCGTGACGCCGGCCATGGGCGCCAATAGCAGATTGTTCTCTAATTTATAGGGTCCAATTTGCATTCAGAATGCCACTCATCAGGGGGTCCGTCTTGGAGAAGGAGGGTGTGGGATACTACCGCTAATTGTTGGCGGAATCAAAGGCAAATTGAGTATGAATTGATCTGATACAAATGGCGTTTGTGGGTCTACCTGTGAATCGGCTGGAAGGGTGGTGAGTAAGCTCTTAAATCTTAGGCAGATATGTAAATGATGGCCTATAACTGGCAATCAGAAGGGAAATGTAAATTCATTGTGTAGAATTTAATTCCTTACTGATGCTGTCTGATAATCAGGTGTCGAACTTTTTTACAGTCACCTCACCGAATGTCTCTATCTCGATGCGACACCGTTAGGGTTTGCTTATGCCATTGACCTTTCATTACCGCACTGAACTATCGCTGGAGCATTGGTCGGATAGTGGCGTTGACGCGAAACTCTTATAGCCACTGTCTCACTGAATCTCAGAATGATTCTATTGTTTAAACTATTGCGGTGAATGATGGGCTATCAATCCGGGCGGATATATTATTTAACAAGATATGACTGGATTACTAAGATGAGATATTCGTTCGTAAGAGTGGCGTATAGGGATATTCAGAGTAACGTCAGAGGGAGTCGTCGGCACTTTTCCATGTGAAAGACAGTGCCATATGCTACTCACCGATAAGACCTGACAGCAGGAACCGGTATAGTGGAAGAGAAGTGACTATCTGCACTGATCCGGCAGACTGAAGCCGCTAAAGGAAGTCGAATTTGAAGCCGGTAACTTCATTGCCCGGATCTTGCAGTTCGAGTTCTACATGCATGGTTCTTAATTTTGGCATCATCGGGTTGGACTGGTATTGATCGGCCTTGTATTCATCCGGCAGGAAGGTACGCCTTGCTATGATTGTACCCATATCGTTGTAGAGGCTTAACTGCAGTCTTGGAAAGGGTTGTTGGAAGGCCGCTGCATTCACCATCTCGAGTTTGAGTGACAAAATACCCTCCTTTTCCGGGTGAGCGGTGAGGGCGCGATCACTGATGATTATCTGTTCGGTATCACGGCGTATGGGCACCTCGCAACCCGCCAGGTTGCAGACGCCCTGGAGAATCTGCCTTCCGGCATAGTGGGAGACGAGGCTGTCCCTCAAGTACCATGTGATCTGTCCGCAGAGAGGGAGCAGCAGGAGTAATGAGCCGATAATCCAATAGCCTCTGTAGCGGCTGGGTTGCGGTCTTTCAAACTCCTCCTCAAACGTAAAGCGGGTCTCCTCATCCAGCGACTCCTGTGACTGTATAGACTCTTCCTCGGTGGGGATGAAATCCTGTTCCAGTGGTATGGATTCCGGCGATATCTCTTGCTCGGGCTTCTCGTCTGATAGTATCGATTTTTCCTCAGCGGGGGATTCATCGACTGTGCCCGTCGATTCTTCTTCATCGGTCGGTACCTCGACCGGGTTTGACGAGTCAGTACCGGTAATCGTTTCTTCGCTTGATGTGCTTGGTTCTGGTTCAGCAAGAGATTCCTTGTCATGGTTATCGAATGAAATAACCTCTGCTAACCGATTATCCGCACCTTTTTCTTCGAGAAGCAGAGAGGCGGAATCCCGATCGAGTAGTTCGGACATTTGCGATTCGGTACCAGCGGCAAAATAATCCGGTTCCGTTTCGAGTCCGTCATCACGCTCAAGAAGGAATTGGTTTTGACTATCGAATTCAGAACTATTCTCATCCACTTCAAGGATTGATTCTTCACTCAATTGCTGGACGGGGGGCTCTTCGTCAGCCAAGGCGTCAAGTGACTTCTCGACTTCGCTGTCACTGACCAAGCTCGATTCAATAACAAGCCCATCCGAGTTTGCCTCCCCATTCGATGGTTGCGGGGCTGCGACGTCTCCATTCTGGTCAATTTGCGCCAACTCCTCCTGTAAATCATCATCATTGGTAAATGATGTGGGAAATTCCATAAGTTTATGCAGTGCGTTGAATACACTGTTGCATTGACAACAGCGTACTTTTCCGTCAGCGGCCTTAAGTTGTTCCGGTGTGATGCGGAACATGGTTAGACAGTGTTGGCACTGGGTAAACATGTGGCGGATTACTTTCTATCTCTGCTTCAATTAATGTTTGGCTGTTGTAATGGCTAAGGCCGTGCAGACCTTTGTGTGTATTCAATGGGTATCTTCAGTGGAACAAGGGAACAAATCCCTTGCACTATCCAATTGAGCGGTGACGAACCCTGGGTTGAGGTCGATTTTCAGGTCACCGTTCAACACCTCTACGTTAGACCGAAGCCAAACGGCAGGCAAGTCCTTTGTGGTAAATTCGGACTGATTTTAGCGGCATCCGCAAGACCTGGATATGACTATTCGCTTATTGCAGGGAAGAGTGATCATAACCCCGGAATATAGCTTTCTGTATGGATGATTTAAGCGGCTTGAGGCTGCAGTTCTCTTCGTCGCAGTACTATTGACAGCTGACTGTACCGCTCAATAGCAGCCATTCCTGTTGCCGTTTGGATGCCTCCAGGGTTGCAAATGCCTGGTAGGCAGGCGCTACCTCGGATTGTTGCTCTGCGAGTATACCGGAGAGGGCAAACCGACCGCCGGGTCGGATGAGCCGCGCAAAATCGGGGGCCAGTTGGATCAATGGGGCAGCGAGAATATTGGCAACCAACAGGTCGAACGTTCCATTTGGCAGTTCATCCGGCAGGCATGTCAGGAGTCGATCCGAAACGCTGTTCTTCTCCGCATTGTCTCTGCTGGCTATCAAGGCCTGAGGGTCATGGTCGAGGGCAACGGCGGAGGACGCACCAAGTTTCAGTGCAGCGATCGCGAGGATACCTGAGCCACAACCATAGTCTATGATGCGCTTTCCCGCCAGGTCCTGAGCGTCCAGCCATTCCAGGCAGAGTGCTGTGGTGGGGTGCGTGCCGGTACCGAAGGCCAGTCCTGGATCGAGTTTAATCACAACTGCATTCAGTTGATCGATCGAATCACCTGCCGGACATACCCACAGGCGCCGTCCGAATGAGATGGGCTTGAAATGATCCAGCCACACCCGTTCCCAGATCCTGTCTTCTATGCGTTCCCATCGGAGTCTGCCGACCATTTCGGGATCGAGGACCGTAGCAAGGGCATTGCGCAGCTTCAGCGGCTCCTGATCTCCCTCGAACAGTGCAGTGACTTGGGTATGTTGCCACAGCTGGGTCGACTCCGGTGGGGTTTCAAGCAGCGGCTGATCACCAGCGTCGCCCAGGGTGACAGACAGGGCGCCGAGGTTTTCGAAGACCAGTTCCAGCAGGGGGGCCTCCTTCTCATTGCAGTCGATTGAGAGTTGCAACCACATATTATGAGTTTTGAGTTGTGAGTTTTTAGCTATCAGTCAGTTGAGGGATAAGCCCTTCTCAACTTAAAACTCATAACTCACAACTCAAAACTCTTCTATAGTCCCAGTTTCTTTTCCAGGTAGTGGATGTTGGCGCCTCCTTCTCTGAAGGCGGCGTCACGCATGATATCCAGGTGCAGTGGTATGTTTGTCTTGATACCGCTGATCACCATCTCCTGCAGGGCGATGCGCATTCTGGCGATAGCCGAATCACGGGTCTCCCCGTGGGTGACAAGCTTGCCGATCATGGAGTCGTAGTAGGGAGGCACTCTATAGCCATTGTAAATGTGGGTGTCGACACGAACGCCTGGACCACCGGGGGTATGGAGTTGGCTGATGGTGCCGGGGCTGGGAAGAAATTTTACCGGGTCCTCGGCATTGATTCGGCACTCCACCGCATGGCCTTGAAGCTTGATCTCATCCTGTTTGTAGCTCAAGGGTTCCCCCGCGGCGATGAGAATCTGTTGTTTTACGATGTCGATACCTGTGATCAGTTCGGTGACCGGGTGCTCCACCTGCACCCGGGTATTCATCTCAATGAAGTAGAACTCGCCGTCCTCATAGAGAAACTCGAACGTACCCGCTCCCCGATAGCCGATCTGGCGGCAGGCCTCGGCGCATCGTTCACCCACATCTTTGCGTTGTTGTTCGGTAATGCCGGGCGCAGGCGCCTCTTCCACCACCTTCTGGTGACGGCGTTGCATGGAACAGTCGCGCTCTCCAAGATGAATTGCATTGCCATGGGTGTCGGAAAGGACCTGAAACTCTACGTGGCGGGGATTGCCGAGGAACTTTTCCATATACACTGTGCCGTTTCCGAATGCGGCCTCGGCCTCGGCCTTGGTCATGGCAACTGCATTCAGCAGCGTTGCTTCAGTATGCACCACTCGCATGCCTCTGCCGCCACCGCCGCCGGCAGCCTTGATGATGACCGGATAACCGATTTCGTTCGCCACATCCTTAGTGCGTTTGGCATTGTTGTCCAGCGGACCGTTCGAGCCCGGCACTGTCGGCACATTGGCCTTGCGCATGGCTTCGATGGCGGCCACTTTGTCGCCCATGGTGCGGATCGTATCGGCCTTGGGGCCAATAAAGATGAAGCCGCTGTTTTCCACCCGTTCTGCGAAATCGGCATTTTCTGAAAGAAAACCATATCCCGGGTGTATGGCAACCGAGTCGGTGACTTCGGCGGCACTGATGATGGCTGGAATGTTCAGATAGCTATCGCTGGAGGGGGCGGGACCTATGCATACGGATTCATCGGCAAGCAACACATGCTTTAGGTCACGATCAGCCTCGGAGTGTACGGCAACTGTCTTGATACCGAGTTCTTTACAGGCGCGCAGGATGCGCAAAGCTATCTCACCACGATTGGCGATTACGATCTTATCTATCATGGTTTCACTCAATCAATGATGAATAGCGGTTCGTTGTATTCGACGGGTTGACCGTTTTCAACCAGTATCTTTTTAACGGTACCGGCCTTGTCGGACTCTATCTGGTTGAGGATCTTCATCGCCTCAATGATACACAGGGTGTCACCCACAGCGACCGTTTGGCCCTCCTCCACAAACGGCTTGCTGCCGGGCGAGGGTGAGCGGTAGAAGGTACCCACCATCGGTGAGTTTACACTGTGCCCCTGAATCTCCTCGGTTGCGGCTTGCAGTTCGGGGGCGCCGGTAGTGGCAGGTGCTGCTGCCGGTGCGGGCGCCGGGGCTGCCGCAACCTGAGGCTGCATGCTGGGGATGGCTATCGTTGAGGGAATCGAGCTTTGGCGGCTAATTCTGACCGACTCCTCCCCTTCATGAATTTCGATCTCCGCGACGTCTGACTCCTCGAGTAACTCAATAAGTTTTTTTACTTTGCGAATATCCATGTTGACCTGTCTCTAAGAATTATTTGTTGAGCCGTTTGGCAGCGGCCTGCAAGGCGAGTTCATAGCCCTCCGCACCCAGGCCGGTAATGACACCTTCGGCCTTGTCAGAGAAATAGGAGTGTTTGCGAAACTCCTCTCTGGCGTGCACGTTGGAGAGATGGACCTCTATGTAGGGTATGCCTGTTCCCAATAATGCATCCCTCAGCGCCACGCTGGTATGGGTGAATGCAGCCGGGTTGATAATGATGAAACAGACATTCGATTGTTTTGCCTGATGTATCCACGCCAGGAGTTCGTGTTCCGCATTGCTTTGGCGGAAGTCAATGTCGAATCCCAACTCTCTGCCTCGGTTTTCCAGGCGCTGGCGAATGGCATCCAGTGTCTCATGACCATAATGACTGGGTTCCCGGGTGCCGAGCAGATTCAAATTCGGGCCATTCAGTACCAGGATGTTTGCCATTATCCAATATTCCAGGGCAGAGAAATACGTCTACACCCCCCAGCTATTGTTTCTGGTGCCGTTCCCCATCACAGGGATTCAGGAGGGTGGGTTATGAATCGCTAGATTCTGCAAGATCAGCGCGATTTTGTCCAGTTTCAATGCAGTACATGCCAAGATCGTCGCAAATTACTGTATGGCTCTGGTTGCGTGGGCGCTGAATTCCTCGGCGGGCTTGAATCCCACGAGCCGGTAGTTCTTGCGCTCCCGTCCATCACTGCCGTAAAAGATGATGGCAGGCGGGCCGGGTAGGCCGAAATGCCCCTGCAGCAATGCCTGGTCGATGTCGTCATTGGCGGTGACATCGGCCTGCAGCAGGTGTGTATTGGCGAGCGCATCGATCACCTGGGGATCGGAAAAGGTATATTTCTCCATCTCTTTGCAGGAGACACACCAGTCGGCATAGAAGTCCAGCATCACCGGTTTCCCCTGACTGCTGGCAAAAGCGACTTCACGTTGCAGGTCGTCCAAGCTTTTGATGCGTTTGAATTGAAGTTCCTGATGACCCTGGGCACTGCCAGAGCCTCCAGCTATGGCAATCCCGCGAAGTGGCTGCAAGGTATCCTTACCGCCTGCAGCAGCACCGACCAGCATCAATGTTCCGTATACCAGAAACACGAAACCGAGACCTTTCCACAGCTTCTGCCAACCACTTGCCTCGATCTCCAGATTGCGCAGGGCTCCCATGTAGATCGCGGAGACGATGAAGAGGATGCCCCAGAGCAGCATAGCGATATCGGCCGGAATGATACGTTCAAGCAGGATGATGGCGACAGCCAGCAGGGCGACACCGAATACGGCCTTGACGGCATCCATCCAACTGCCGGCACGCGGCAGCAGCTTACCGGCGGAGGTGCCGATTGCGATCACCGGCGTTCCCATGCCCATACTGAGGGAAAACAGGGCCAAGCCTCCCAGCAGCGCGTCACCGGTCTGGCCGATATAGATAAGCGCACCCGCCAACGGTGGTGCGACACATGGGCCGACTATCAGGGCAGAGAGAAATCCCATGATGGCAACCCCGGTGAGGGAGCCGCCCTGTTGCCTGTTGCTGACTTCGGTAAGACGGCTCTGCAGGCTGCTGGGCAGTTGCAGGTCATAGAAACCAAACATTGACAGGGCCAGCAGGACAAAGACCAAGGCAAAGGCGCTGAGTATCCATGGGTTCTGAAAATAGGCTTGCAGGTTTTCGCCGAACATTCCGGCCAGAACCCCTGCAATGGTATAGGTGATCGCCATCGCCAATACATAGACCAGTGATAGTATGAAGGCCTTTTGTGTGGTGATCTTGTCGCCGTGACCCGCAATGATACCGGAAAGAATGGGGATCATGGGAAAGATGCAAGGTGTAAATGCCAATCCCAGCCCGAGTAGAAAAAAGAGGCCGATGATAAGCAGGATTGACCCGCCTTTCATGGTTTCGGTGATCTCGTCCAGTTCAGAGATCGGCTCATTGGAGGATGCGGTCGGTGGGGTGCCGGCGGGGCTTATGGTTTCGTTTGCCTCAGCCTCGGAGATGGCTGGCAGTGCGAGGGTGAACTGCTTGTTTATAGGCGGATAGCATACGCCGATCTCGGCGCATCCTTGATAACCCACGTTCAAGGTGACCTCTGTTGCTTCCGTGCTGCTTCTTACCAGCGGCAGGATGAGGTCTATCTCGTCGTGGTAAACGGCAACTTCGCCAATGGTGCCATCGGGTCTTACCGTATCCTGCTTGATCTTCGGATCAGGCAGTGTGAACTGACCCAGGGCAATTCCCTGGTTCTCGCCTGCGGAAAGTGTAACCTTATCGTGATAGAGATAGGTCCCTTCAGCGATACTCCAGTAGAGGCGGAGATGGGTTCCATCCTCGACGGTTACCGAGAGTTTATAGGCCTCTTCCGGATCCAGCAGGTCATCTTCGATATTGTTGTCAAACAGTTGATTCGAAGCTGAATCGCCGATGTCGAATAACGGCTCAGCGACAGCTGCGGTGCGATTGCCGGCCGCCATCGGCTCCAGTGCCAGTCGTATCTCCTGCATGTGCGGGGGAAAGCAGATTCCCAGGTCCGCGCAGCCCTGAGAGCGGGCCTTTAACAATAGTGTCTCCTGGGATCCCTGCATGCGACGAATCGGGATTTCCGCAGTGGCTTTATTGCGGTAGACGGCGACCTCGCCGAAGAATTCGTCGTTCTTTATCTTGGCTTGCGATAGTTTCGGTTCTCCGATTTCTATGCCTATAGTGTCGCTGTCGAACTGGATCTTGTCGCGATACATGTAGTAGCCGTCGGCAATACGCCATTCTACGAGGAGCTTTTCCGTGCCATCGGTGCGGCCGGAGATCTGGAAGGCCTGGTCGGGCAACAACAGGTCT
This sequence comes from Candidatus Thiodiazotropha sp. LNASS1, assembly GCF_964212655.1. NCBI lineage: Bacteria > Pseudomonadati > Pseudomonadota > Gammaproteobacteria > Chromatiales > Sedimenticolaceae > Candidatus Thiodiazotropha > Candidatus Thiodiazotropha sp. LNASS1. The sequence continues at coordinate 3,276,556 of NZ_OZ156465.1, forward strand.
TCCTCGTTCCATGCCGCCATGCTCAGGCTGGATAACACCAGCAGCATCAGGAACATCGTTATTAAGTCTATTCTTTTGTGCATCTCTCCACCCAGTCGATGTAATCGTCCAGCCCCTGCTCTACAGGGACTGCGATGATTTCCGGAAGTTCATAGGGATGTTGTGCCCGGAGCGTTGCCTCCACATTGTTATATTGTTGTTTTGTTGTCTTGATCAGCAGCAGGATTTCCTCAGACTCTTCCAGCTTTCCCTGCCAATGGTATACGGAGGTTACGGGCGGGGAGAGGTTGACGCAGGCTGCCAGCCTCTGCTCTAGCAAAGACCTGGAGAGCTTAAGTGCAGTCTCCCTGTCCGGTGCGGTACAGAGAATCAAGAGGAGTGGTGTCGGCATTGGCGGAAAATACACTATCCGCATGCAACTGGCAAAATTCGCAACGGAGCAGTCGGTGTCTGCTGGGAGGATGATTCCCAAAAGTTATATGATTGCCGTGATGCATCAAGCCATATGTAATTGGCCGGGTTTGGCTCCGATGCGGAAATGATAAAGGCGGCCAAGGGCCGCCTTTATAGCTAGGCCTCTGGATCAGAGGCGGTGATCGACTCAGTTGCCGACTTTCAGGCGTCCACCCTTGCCCAGGCCACCCTTGACTGTCTGTGCCTTGTAGTTTCTCAGCGCCTTGACCATCTGGTTGAAGGAATCGGCGAAGGCTGCGGTAATCACCTTGCCTTCCGGGGTGTTGGTGAATGCGCCTGCGCCGCCAAAAGCGCCGCCACCGAACAGGCCGCCAAACAGGTTATAGTCAAAGTTCTTTGCATTACCCACAGAGGATGAAACCTGCACCCCTGAGCGGTTGTCCACCAGCAGCAGGGTGGTGGCGGCCTCGTTGGACTTCAATCCGCCAGCCAGTGCGCCGGCAACGGATCCGAACAAACCGCCGACAATGCCCTTGACGCCACCAGTGCCCTTTTCTGAGAACTGGATACTCGGATTCATGGTGTAGTCGGCAGCAACCATCTGACCCTTGCCGAAGTTACTCCCTTGGCGCATTTCTCCAGACTTCATCAGGGCGCGTTCCTGCATCATGTTATTCATCGCTCTGCCGCGTTCGACGACAACGAAACAGTTGGATTGCTGGATCATTGTGCGCAGAACCGGGACAGTGGTGCCCAGTGTGGGATAGCGATGCCTGTAGGTGGCCCACCAGGGGGCGGACTGATCTTCAACCACGGCCAGCGTGCCCAGTGTCTCATCGCAGCTCTCCAACGCGCTATTCGCGCCCTCCGAGGTTTCGCCGCCTGCGGCGCCGGTCACCGTGTGTCCGGATGATCCTCCCATTTTCGGCATTGTCGCCTCACATCCGCTCAGGCCGATGAAGGCCGCCGCCACTATGGCGGCCAGGGCGGTAAAGCCAGGTGTTCTCTGTAGATTGGTTGATAGTTTCATTTTCATCACTTTCCCTTTAACGAACAGATAATAATAATAGCTTGAATTGTGCAATTGCACTCTGGTTTCTTTATGTCGTCAAGTTTGATAAGAACATGAATATTTTTCGAAATCAATTGCCCCCAGAGCGTTGAATTCAAGCTGATTCAACCCTTGTGCAGAGCAATATGGTCTGTCGGCAAGGTGAATCCGACGACCAGGCATGGAGTCTTGTATGGGCCTGGCTCCCCGCGTAAGCTCTCCCGTTATGAATCCTCTGTTACTCTTTTTGCTGTTGTTTGTAGGCGTTCCGCTGGTGGAGCTCTACTTTCTTATCGAGGTGGGTTCCCAGATCGGTGCTTTTTCGACGATTTTCCTGACTGTTTTCACTGCCTTGCTCGGTGGTTGGATGGTGCGAACACAGGGCTTTTCAACCCTCTCCAAAGTGCGTGGCTCGATGGATCGCGGGGAAGTGCCGGCCTTTGAGATGATGGAGGGTGCGGTATTGCTGGTGTGTGGATTTCTGTTGCTGCTCCCGGGTTTTATCACCGATGTGGTGGGTTTTGTGTTTCTGGTTCCCCCCGTACGGCGATGGTTGATTACATTGGGATTGCAACAGGGTGGCGTCATGGGTCCGGCGGGACCGCCGCCCAATGGATCGGACAGAAGCCCGGAGAAGCGGGTGATCGAAGGTGAATTCAAGCGCGAGGATGATGAATAACAGGCCCTAACACATCCCGGCGTGTGCCGGGATGGGATCGGATTGCCGGTTAGGGATAGATTTCCGGGACAAATGTCTGGTCGGTGATCGGTGGCCTTACGTAACCTACATCGGGGGCGCGATGAGGAAGTTCGATAGGTTCGGGGGTCAAATCCTTGTAGGGGATCATGCTTAAGAGATGGGCGATACAGTTCAGCCGGGCGTGTTTCTTGATATCGGAGTTCACCACATACCAGGGTGCCTGTTTGATATCGGTGTGGGCAAACATCTCATCTTTTGCTTTAGAATATTCCAGCCAACGGGAACGGGACTCAAGATCCATCGGACTCAACTTCCAGCGCTTGAGAGGTTCTTCCAGTCTGCTTTGGAATCTTCGCTCCTGCTCCTCATCGGATACGGAGAACCAGTATTTGATGAGGATGATACCGGATCGTACCAACATGCGCTCAAACTCTGGGCAGGAACGCATGAATTCCTGATATTCATCCTCGCTACAGAATCCCATCACCTTCTCGACGCCTGCCCGGTTGTACCAACTGCGGTCGAACAGCGCCATCTCGCCGGCAGCGGGCAGATGAGGTACGTAGCGTTGGAAATACCACTGGGTCTGTTCCCTTTCCGTGGGGGCGGGTAGGGCGACCACGGGGCAGATACGTGGACTGAGGTGTTGGGTGATCCGTTTTATCACGCCGCCCTTTCCGGCCGCATCCCGACCCTCGAAGATGACAACGACTTTCAGGCCCTTATGTTTGATCCACTCCTGAAGTTTGACAAGTTCGAGCTGCAGTTTGAACAGCTCCTTTTCATATACTTTGTTGTTGATTTTTTTTGGTTTTTTGCTTGGTGCCTTTTTTTTCGATTCAGCCATATCAGCCTCCCAGTCTCACGCTTTATTTAAATTGTTAAAGACACTGGTTGTACGTGTAATAAACCTGTAGGTTACACGATTTCCAGCAGTTCAAGATCGAAGTTCAGTGCTTCTCCTGCCAGCGGGTGATTACCGTCAATCGTCGCATCCTTGTCGCTGAGAGCGGTAACAACCACATTGAAATGTTCACCATTCGGGCTTTGCGCCTGAAGATGCATGCCCACCTCGATATTCAGATCATCGGGGAAGTGCTCCAGTGGAACCTTCTCGATGAGGGCGTCGTTACGCTGACCATAGGCATCATCAGCGGGAATATGGATCGACTTCTGGTCACCGACCTGCATACCCTCCACGCCCGTTTCGAAACCGGGGATCACCGCTTTCTCGCCAAGGGTGAATTCGAATGGCTCCCGATCTACCGAAGAATCGAATTGGGTTCCGTCATCCAGTGTGCCGGTGTAGTGGATGCGGACGGTATCACCCTGTTTGGCTTGCCTCATGATCTGCCTCTTGTTGTATAGCTGTAGTGTAAATACGGTAATTATCACACAGATTAGGCTAAACGTGCTGGATAGGTGGCAATCTGCCGCTAAAAATCTCCTCAGGCAGCCTTGACTAACAGCTTTTTCCCTCTATTATTAGCACTCAGTTCTGGTGAGTGCTAACAGCCTTGCCTGGTAACAAGAACCCAATATCGATTTTTCAGAAAAACCATTTAATGAGGAGAATCAGTCGATGAATATTCGTCCGCTGCACGATCGCGTGATCGTTCGTCGTATGGAAGAGGAGCGCACCAGCCCGGGTGGCATTGTGCTTCCTGATGCAGCTACCGAGAAACCCGTTCTTGGTGAAATACTCGCTGTCGGCAACGGTAAGGTCACCGATAGCGGTGAGGCTCGGCCGTTGGATGTCAAGGTCGGGGATAAGGTGCTGTTTGGCAAATACTCCGGCACTGAAGTGAAGTTGGGTGGTGAGGAAGTTCTCGTCATGCGTGAAGAAGACATCATGGGTGTGATCGAAGACTAATCCCTGAACTTTCGAACACAGAACGATACAGGTAATACCTGGTAAAGATTCTCAACATTTACCCAAGGAATTAAGACATGAGCTCAAAAGAAGTACAATTTGGTGATGACGCCCGTCAACGTATGATAAAGGGTGTCAATATTCTGGCCAACGCTGTGAAGGTGACCCTTGGCCCTAAAGGCCGAAATGTGGTGTTGGAGAAAAGTTTCGGTGCCCCGACCATGACCAAAGACGGCGTCTCCGTGGCCAAGGAGATCGAGCTGTCCGACAAGTTTGAAAACATGGGTGCGCAGATGGTGAAAGAGGTCTCCTCTCAGACCTCGGACGTTGCCGGTGACGGCACCACCACTGCAACCGTCCTGGCCCAAGCCATGGTGCGCGAAGGCCTGAAGGCTGTCGCGGCAGGCATGAACCCGATGGATCTCAAGCGTGGTATCGACAAGGCTGTATTGGCGGCCGTGGATGAGTTGAAATCGGTTTCCCGCCCCTGCTCCGATGACAAGGAGATCGCCCAGGTCGGTACTATCTCTGCAAACTCCGACGTCAATATTGGTGACATTATCGCCGAGGCGATGCAAAAAGTGGGTAAAGAGGGTGTAATCACCGTGGAAGAGGGATCAGCGCTGCAGAACGAGCTGGATGTGGTCGAAGGCATGCAGTTTGATCGCGGTTACCTCTCACCCTATTTCGTTACCAATCAACAGAGTCAGTCGGCCGAACTGGAAGACCCCTATATCCTATTGCATGATAAAAAGATCTCGAATATCCGCGATCTTCTGCCGGTGCTCGAAGGTGTGGCCAAGGCCGGCAAGCCGCTGCTGATCATTGCCGAGGACGTGGAAGGTGAGGCCCTGGCCACCCTGGTCGTCAACAATCTGCGTGGAATCGTCAAGGTCACTGCGGTTAAAGCGCCCGGGTTCGGTGATCGCCGCAAAGCCATGTTGCAGGATATCGCAATCCTCACCGGTGGCACCGTGATTTCGGAAGAGGTCGGCCTCTCTCTTGAGAAGGCCACATTGGACGATCTGGGTAACGCCAAGAAGGTAACTATCTCCAAAGAGGAGACAACCATCATCGACGGCGCCGGTGCAGAAGGCGATATCAAGGCCCGTGTCGAGCAGATCCGAGGCCAGATCGAGGAGACCTCCTCCGATTACGATCGTGAAAAGCTGCAAGAGCGTGTCGCCAAACTGGCAGGTGGTGTGGCCGTGATCAAGGTCGGTGCTGCCACCGAAGTTGAGATGAAAGAGAAAAAGGCGCGTGTCGAGGACGCCCTGCATGCCACGCGCGCTGCTGTCGAGGAGGGCATCGTGCCCGGTGGTGGCGTCGCACTGGTGCGCGCACTGCAATCGATCGAAGAACTGTCGGGTGAAAATCACGATCAGGATGTGGGTATTGCGATCGCCTGCCGCGCCATGGAAGAGCCGCTGCGTCAGATAGTCGCCAATGCGGGTGGCGAGCCCTCAGTTGTGCTCGACAAGGTTCGCGGCGGAGAAGGCAATTATGGCTTCAATGCCAGCAACGACGAGTACGGCGATATGATGGACATGGGTATCCTCGATCCGACCAAGGTAACCCGCTATGCATTGCAGAATGCCTCCTCCGTGGCCGGCTTGATGATCACCACCGAATGCATGGTGGCAGAAGAGCCGAAGGACGAGGCTGCTGCACCGCCAATGGGTGATATGGGCGGCATGGGTGGCATGGGTGGCATGATGTAATCCGCCCCACAGGCAGATAACCTGTCGAAAAGCCCCTCGCCCCTACAGGCGTGGGGCTTTTTGCATTGTACGAGTAAATATTTTCCCGCTTGTGCCGTTATTTGTATTGGTTGAGGATTTTTATTTTTGACGGAGGGATGCGTCTTCCTATCGGGGAAAAGTCATGTTCAGGAATATAGGTATCACACCGCGGTTTGTCATTGCTACAGTCCTGGCTGTTGTTATCGTTCTTGCGATCACCCTCTCGGCCGCCTTTAACTTCATGGGTGGTGCACTGCACTCGGCGGAAGAGAATGAGATGCAGGAGATCTTTAAAACCGTAGTGGCAGGGATCGAGTCTGAAGGGCGTCTCGCCAAGGCGATGAGTGCCTTGGTTGCCGGTATTCCAGAGGTTCAGAGCTATTTCGCCAATCGTGACCGCGCCGCGCTGGAACAGCTCTTCGTGCCTGGCTTCCAGGTATTGAAAAAAGAGTATGGCGTGCGACAGTTTCAGTTTCATGAACCGCCGGCCACCTCTTTTCTGAGGGTTCACAAGCCGGCCAAGTTTGGCGATGATCTTTCCTCTTTCCGTCTCACCGTGGTGGAAGGTAATAAGAATAAAAAGGCGATACAGGGCCTGGAGGTGGGTGTTGCCGGTCTCGGTGTGCGGGGATTGGTGCCTGTCAGTCATGATGGTCAGCATGTAGGGACCGTGGAGTTCGGCATGTCTTTCGGCCAGTCTTTTTTCGACGAGTACTCCAAAAGTCATGAGATCGACATGGAGCTCTACATCAACCGCAACGGCACGATGGATAGGTTTGCCACCACCATGGCGGGGAATGAGCTTGTCGCTATGCAGCAACTGAAGAGTTTGGGTACCGACAAGCACATTTTCGACAAGGGCGAACTCGACGGCAAGCCTGTCGCCTACTATGCGGCACCGGTAAAGAACTACTCAGGTGAGTCCATCGGTGTATTGGTGCTGGCAAAAGATCGTAGCTATTTCGCGGACTCCATGTCGAATCTGATGATGATGGTGATTGGATTGGGTCTGCTCTCCGTATTGCTGATCGGGTCGATGGTGTGGCTGATCAGTCGTGGTGTGGTGAAACCGATTTGCGATGCCGCCGTAGCGATGGAAGGTATTGCCTCTGCTGAAGGTGATCTTACCGTACGCATGGACGAGTCGGGATCTGACGAGGTAACGCGGCTTTCACGGGCCTATAATCTTTTTGCCGACAAGACCGAGGGAATGATCAAGAAGGTCTCCAATGCGACAGCGAATCTGAGTATCCGGATTGGTGATTTCGCCACCCTGGCCGAGCATACCCGGGACGGCATCACCAAACAGCACGAGCAGACAACGCAGGTGGCGACAGCGATGACAGAGATGTCGGCGACCGTGCATGAAGTGGCGCAGAATACCACCCAGACTGCAGAGGCTGCACGGCAGGCCGACCAGCAGGCCAACAGCGGACGGGACGTGGTGAATGCAGTTACCAGCAGCATCGATTCTCTGGCTTCCGAAGTGGGCAGGGCGGTAGAGACGGTGCAGCATGTAGAGCAGGACAGTGAACGTATCGGATCGGTGCTCGACGTCATACGCGGAATCGCGGACCAGACCAACCTGCTGGCACTGAATGCAGCCATTGAGGCGGCCCGTGCCGGCGAGCAGGGACGGGGTTTTGCCGTGGTGGCCGATGAAGTCAGGACCCTGGCCAAACGCACTCAGGACTCCACCGAGGAGATCCAGGAGATGATCGAAAGCCTGCAGACAGGCGTCAGAGAGACGGTCACGGTCATGGAGACCAGCCAACAACAGGCTGCCGAGAGTGTCGACCAGGCCGGTCGTGCACATGAGGCCCTCGAGGAGATAACCCGGGTCGTCGATACCATCTCTCAGATGAGCTCCCAGATTGCAACCGCAGCCGAGGAACAGAGTGCGGTGGCGGAGGATATCAATCGCAATATCGTCGACATTACCCATGTGGCGGAAGCGACCTCCCAGGATTCGGCCAAGAGTTATGATGCGAGTGAGGCGATGTCGAAAGAGGTCGACCTGCTGGGTAAGTTGTTGTCGGATTTCAATACCGGGGATGCTCACTCCAATCACCTGCAGCAGGCGATGGCCGCGCATCTGAGCTGGAAGACCAAATTGCGGGGTTTTCTGGATGGCAAAGGATCCCTGGATGAGCGGGTCGCCTATAATCACAAGGCTTGCGGTTTTGGAATCTGGTATGAAAATGTGGGGCGTAAAGAGCTGTCCCATATCAGCGAAATAAACCAGATAGAAAAGCCGCACAGAGAGCTGCATGAACTGATCAAGCGTATAGCCGACCTCAAGGACAGGGGTGATATGCAGGCTGCCGAGAGGGAGTATCAGCGGGTTGGTCCCCTCTCTGAAGAGATCGTACGCATGATGCAGACCATTCAAAGCAAGCTGAACTGATCTTTGTATACAACCTGGCCCGCTGAGACATCTTTGCCTGCTCAGCGGGCCTTGTCATTTATATATCGGTGCGATACTGCGCTGCTGTTTGCTGGTATGGATAGAGCTCATCGAGCGGGATGGGCTGAGTATTGGCCTGAATAATCTGACAATGGTGGCGCCTAAGCGCCCGTGGATGAGGTACGCCGCATGAGTGAGCGATCAGCCCGCTGCCATAGTGAATCTTATCGACAAAATTCTTTATTCGCTGTGCCTTCTGTTGTGGATTGAGTCCCCGCTGAAGTCGCTTGTTGTGGGTGGTGATGCCCGTGGGGCAGGTGTTTCTATTGCACTTCAAGGCCTGGATGCAACCCATTGCAAGCATAAAGCCACGTGCCGATGTGACAAAATCCGCGCCAACGCAGAATGCCCAGGCGGTTTCCGAAGGCGTGATCAACTTGCCTGATGCGATCACCTTGATGCGATCACGCAGGCCATATCGTTGAAGGATATCGACTACTTTCGGCAAAGCCGCCTTGATGGGCAGCCCGACACTGTCCATCAGTGGCATCGGTGCAGCGCCGGTGCCACCGTCGCCACCATCGATGGTGATGAAGTCCGGTGCGCAGGCAATACCACATTGATGTATCTTTTCGCACATCTCTTCGAGCCAGATATGGGTTCCGACCACGGTCTTGAAACCAACCGGCTTGCCGGAGAGGTCGCGCACTAGATTGATAAAGTCCAATAACTCTGAAAAGTTGGAGATTTCGGGGTGACGATTGGGTGATATCGAAGCCTCGCCCACCGGGATGCCGCGTATCGCTGCGATCTCTTCGGTGACTTTCCTGCCCGGCAGTATGCCGCCCTTGCCCGGCTTGGCGCCCTGGCTGAGTTTTATCTCGAACATCTTAATCCGGGGGATGGCTGAAATCTCTGTCAGCCTCTTCTTGCAGAAACGGCCTGCTTGATCGCGTACGCCGTATTTGGCGGTGCCTATCTGAAATACCAGGTCGCAGTCCCCTTCCAAATGATAGGGTGAAAGACCGCCTTCACCGGTATTCAGCCAGCAATCGGCCAGTTTAGCCCCACGAGAGAGGGCGCGAACCGCCGGGATTGAGATAGCGCCATAACTCATGCCGGATATGTGGATCAGAGAAGCTGTCCGGTATGGCTCTCTGCAACCGGCCCCAATGATCACCGGCGGTGCATGGGCGGCATCGCTTGCCAGGGTGGGAAACGGGGTGTTGACGAACAGGATCGTGCCTGGCGTATTCAGCGATTTGGTGGAGCCGAAGGCGATGGTATTGTCGACCCCCGCAGCGGAGTGGTAGACCCACTCCCGTTCTGCCCGGTTGAATGGCATCTCCTCCCTGTCCATGGCAAAGAAATATTGTCTGAAAAACTCGCCCAGACGGTTGAACAGGGAGCGAAAGCGGCCGATTACCGGAAAATTATGACGGATAGCGTCCCTGGTCTGTGATAGGTCGATGATGAACAGGATGACAACCAACAATGCAGCACAGCCGATGACGAAGATAAACAGTGCTGAGAGTGCCGCTACACCCTGCATTGAAAAGAAACTGATCCAGTCCATCCCAGGTACCAACTGTATGGTGTATTGCCTGATTGTTATACGCAACGGAGAGGGGCTTGGATTTGGATCAGTGTTGGCAGGCCCTGGGAGCGGAGTCTCATGGTTCCACTTAAGGAAGCTCTGATCCAATCAGGGATTCCGTATCATTAAGCCGGAAAAAAACTGTTAGACTGGCAAAACAGTGGGAATAGGCACGGGTAAAATCAGTAAGTATCGAGAAATGACCGGATGATACCCTGTGTAGTATTGGATGATAGAAACATTACCACCCTGAATCTGACATGGGTTTGCGTGTGAATCTGCAACAAGAGACAGAAAAACAGTGGCAGCAGTGGCAGCAGAAACTGAATGAAGCGGGACTGCCGATACCCCAGGAGGCCGAATTTCATCATGCTGCGCTGAAGGTTTGGGAGGCAAGCGATTATGTGGTGCAGTGTGCGCTGCGTTATTTGGAATTGCTGCCGGATCTTTATCGAGATGGGGATCTGAAGCGTTCCCTCAGTGAAGGCGAAATGTCGCAGCGTCTTGCACTCGTGTTGGAGAGTGTCAGCGATGAAACGGGGCTTTCACAAACACTCAGAGAATTTCGTCGCCGTCAAATGGTGCGCATAATCTGGCGGGACCTTGCCGGATTGGCGTCTCTGGATGAAACCTTGGAGGATCTTTCCGCACTGGCGGACAGTTGTATCGATCGGGCGTTGCAGAAGCTCTATGCCTGGTTTTGTGATCAGATGGGCACACCTCGAAATCAGGAGGGAGAAGCGCAATCGCTGGTGGTCCTTGGAATGGGTAAACTGGGTGCCAGGGAGCTCAATCTGTCCTCAGATATCGATCTGATCTTCGCCTATCCGGAAGGCGGACAAACCGATGGTGTACGGCAATTCACCAATGAGCAGTTTTTTATCCGCCTCTGCCAGCGTCTGGTCCAGGTGTTGGACAATCATACCGGTGACGGTTTTGTGTTCAGGGTGGATACCCGGCTGCGTCCCTTTGGCAGTGTCGGGCCCCTTGCCATGAGTTTTGCCGCCATGGAGAGTTACTATGGCTCGCAAGGGCGGGAGTGGGAACGCTATGCCATGATCAAGGCGCGCGTAGTGGCGGGTGATTCGCGTGCCGGGGATGAGTTGATGGCCCTGTTGCGCCCCTTCGTCTACCGTCGATATCTCGATTTTGGAGCGATTGAATCCCTGCGCGAGATGAAGCAGTTGATCAGCAATGAACTGCATAAAAAAGGCATGGAGGCCAACATCAAGCTTGGTCCCGGTGGTATTCGTGAGATTGAGTTCATCGGTCAGGCCTTTCAGCTGATTCGCGGTGGCCGGGACAAGGAGCTCCAGATCAGGCCTATCCTGCTTGTGTTGCAATGCCTGCAGGAGCGGGGGCTGTTGCCGGAATATGCGGTGCAGGAGTTGAGTGAATCCTACCGGTACCTGCGCCTGGTGGAGAATCGCCTGCAGGCATGGCAGGACAGGCAGACCCATCTCCTGCCGGCGGATGAAGTAGGCAGGCTGCGCTTGGCCCGATCCATGGGATATGCCTGCTGGGATGACTTCTCCAGCCAGCTTGAGCACTACCGCAGACGCGTTCAGGGACACTTCGATATGGTGTTCGCCGCGCCGCAGACATCGAGTGACGAGGAGACTCAGCCACTTACCGGGGTCTGGCACGATAGTGTCGATCAAGAGCAGGCGATTGAAGCCCTGCGGGCAGCAGGTTTCAGTAATAGTGAACAGGCGTTACGTCAGTTGCATACATTTCGTGGCAGCCATGCCTACCGTCGACTGAGTACCAAGGGACGGGAGCGACTCGATCAATTGATGCCGTTGCTGCTAGAGGCTGTGGGGCAATCGGGGTGGGCTGACGATACACTGCATAGGGTGACCGGCCTGCTCGAAGCGATCGCCCAGCGTACCGCCTACATCGCGCTGTTGGTTGAGAATCCGTTGGTACTCTCACAATTGGTCAAACTGACGGCGGTTAGCCCCTGGGTTGCCAATATGCTGACCCGGCACCCCATCCTGTTGGATGAACTACTCGATCCAAGGCGGCTCTACTCCCCGCTGAAGCGTGCTGAACTCAATGTGGAATTGGCGGATCAGCTTGCCCGTATCGATGAGGATGACCTGGAGAGCCAGATGGAGTTGCTGCGTCTCTTCGCGCAGAGTAACAGGCTGCGGGTTGCGGCGGCGGACATCGCCGAGCAGATTCCTTTGATGGTGGTCAGTGACTATCTGACCTGGACTGCCGAAAGTGTCATTGAGCAGGTAATTCGACTCACCTACCGGGAACTGGTGCGACGCCATGGCCGGCCCCCGGGGCTGGCCCGTGATGAGACCGGTTTTGCGGTTGTCGGTTATGGCAAACTGGGTGGTATTGAATTGGGTTTCGGTTCCGATTTGGATATGGTTTTCCTGCATGGCTGCGCCGACAGGAACGCCTTCACGGATGGTGAAAAGCCGGTCTCTGTGGATGTCTTCTATGCCCGAATGGCGCAACGCTTTATTCACATCATGACCACACGGACACCCTCCGGCATTCTCTATGATGTGGATATGCGGCTTCGGCCCAACGGCAATTCCGGAATGATGGTCAGCTCGCTTGAGACATTTGAGACTTATCAACACAACAGTGCCTGGACCTGGGAGCATCAGGCACTGGTGAGGGCACGGGTAGTGGCGGGTGACAAGCGGATCAATGACCGCTTCGAAGCGATCCGTCGCCAGGTGCTCGGCAGGCGGCGGGATCCTGCGCGGTTACAGGGTGAAGTGGTGGAGATGCGCGAGAAAATGCGAGCCAGCCTGGATAAGAGCAACCCGGATCAATTTGATCTCAAGCAGGGAACCGGCGGTATCGTCGATATAGAATTTATGGTTCAATACACGGTCCTCCGGTGGGCGCACGACTATCCCGAACTCCTGGTGTGGACAGACAACATTCGTCTACTGGAGACCATGAGCAAGCTCGGCCTGCTGAACGATTATGCGGCTGAGCGGATGATGGGGATCTACAAGGTATTGCGCGCGGCCTACCATCGTAGCGCATTACAGGATCTGCCGGCTCTGGTCGAGATTGAAAAACTCGCCGAAGAGCGGGCGTTGGTACAGGACATCTGGTCCTGTCTTATGCAAAACAAAAAAACTGAACGAGAGATGTTTCAATGATGTCGACAATGGCAGACCGTGACGGTGTCATCTGGCTGGATGGCAAGATGGTTCCATGGCGTGAAGCTAAGACCCACGTCCTGACTCATACTTTGCACTATGGCATGGGGGTCTTCGAAGGTGTGCGGGCATATCACGCAGAGAAGGGCACGGCCATCTTCCGCCTGCAAGACCATACCGACCGGCTGTTTCGCTCCGCACATATCTTGAATATGCCGATGCCCTTTGATCGTGAAACCCTCAATCAGGCCCAAATAGCGGCGGTCAGGGAGAATGATCTCGATTCAGCCTATATCCGGCCGATGTGTTTCTACGGTTCCGAGGGGATGGGGCTGCGGGCCGACAATCTCAAGGTACACTGCATGGTGGCCGCATGGGAGTGGGGCGCTTATCTTGGGGCCGAGAATATGGAGAAGGGTATCCGTATCCGCGTCTCCTCGTTTACCCGTCACCATGTCAACATCACCATGTGCCGGGCCAAGGCGAACGGTAACTATATGAACTCCATGATGGCGCTTCAGGAAGCCCTGCATGACGGCTATGATGAGGCCTTGCTGCTGGATGCCGAGGGTTATGTCATGGAGGGTTCCGGTGAAAATATCTTTATTGTACGGGATGGCGTTATCTACACTCCGGATCTGACATCGGCACTGGACGGTATCACGCGAAAGAGTGTCATCGAATTGGCTGAACAGCGGGGCTACAAGGTTATCGAAAAGCGGATAACACGGGACGAGGTCTACATTGCGGATGAGGCGTTCTTCACCGGCACCGCGGCTGAGGTGACACCGATACGCGAGGTGGATAATCGCCCTATCGGCAATGGTGGTCGTGGCCCGATCACGAAAATATTGCAAAAGGACTATTTCGATCTCGTTCACGGGCGTCTTGCATTCCACCCGGAATGGCTCGCATATGTCTAATCAGGAGTATTGAGGATGACGCAAACAGAGACTCAAGCAACACAGCAAGATGCGCAAAAGGTCACGCGAAATGATTTGCCTTTGAGCTGTCCAAGGCCAGGTGAGGCATTGGCCGGATTACACCCGCGGGTCTATCTGCCCATTGAAAAGACCGGCAGTGCTGTCTGCCCCTATTGCGGGACCCGCTATCAGCTGAGCGATTAGATATAGAGGTACTGGTTCGCACCGTTCCCTGGTAAAGACAAGTGCCTGCTACAGATCCTACCGTTATTGACCTGGCTACGGTGAACAGACAGCAGCGTAAAACTGGCAGATCTATACTGGTGCTTTCTGTTTGCGATTATTTGGGTTCATTCACGGTCTTTGTTTCTGCATAGAAAATTTCAGATTACGCATTAACACACTAGCCGCAAGTCTTTACGGGTCTTTGCATGATATAGCCTGGGCTATACTCGATCCTTCATATGTTGTTCAAACGTCAACACATGGGTTTTAGTAGGATCTAAAGGGGAAGATGTATGGCTTTCACTTCAACCGGTCATATTCTGAAACGGAGCATAGCAATACTGGTATCTTCGTTATTTACGACAGCTTGCCAGCAGAGCGGAGAGAATCAGCAGAGTCTACCTGAGTCTAACGCTGACTATGAAAAAGCAGTGGAGATCACTGAGCGCAGGCATGCCCAACCTGTTTCGGTCAACTACCCTGAGACTGGCGTCGATGTCGGTTGGGGCTGGGATTCAGATGAAGGCTTACCACAGCCGAATGTCTGCATCGAGTATTCCATCGAAGAGGATAAAGGTCAGACCAAATATATGACCATGACCGAGGTATCCGACAGTCGTCAGCTGATGCAGAGCATGAATATTTCAGCCGCCGCATCGGTGAAGACCATCGCCTACAAGGCAAGCGGTAGCGCAAAGTTTGCGAAAAATACGAAAATAAACAGTTTCAGTTCCAACTTTGTGTTGAATGTGTCGGTGGACAATGGAGTTCGCTATGCAACACCGCTCTTGCCTGGCAGCCGCGGCGAAATCAAGGATCCGGAGACAAGAAAGACGCTGCCGGATGCAGGTTCCATCCGTTTGACCTCAGAGGCACTGCGGCTTGCGAAGAAACGCGATCTGACCGCCTTTCTGAACTATTGCGGTGACTCTTATGTAGCGGCGCTATATGGGGGGGCACGCCTGACTGCGGTCATCACAGTAAAAACGAGCAGCAAGAAGGAGAGTCAGGAAGCGTCCGCCAGTTTCAGCGGTTCCGGTTGGGGTGTGAATGTAAAAGCGAGCGCCAACGGTAAAAAAGTAGGATCCATTGAAAGTAAAAATGTCAGCATGCGTTTCTACCAGTCAGGCGGGCGAAAGGATAGGATTCCCGCATCGAAGGAGGACTTGCTGACAAAACTCGATACAATCACTACCGAAGCCAGCGACTACCCGGCCTACTATCGCGTTACCTTGATGCCTTATTCGGCCCTTGCCAATTGGCCGGAACGAACTATTACGCTCGATCTGTCGGAGCTTGATCAGCTTGCCGATTATTGGGCGGCGTATTTGAAACTGTATGAGGATATCGAACATATCCTCGACCAATCAGATAAGTTTCAGGCGCTAAATGGGGAGGGACTGCTTATCCCTTTGAGCAGTGATGAAGACGCTATCAAACAACTGGAAAGCCTTCAGGATCTGGTGCTGGCGGACTTGAGTCGATTGCGGGATGATGCCCTGCAGTGCAGTATGCCGGAAGATGATTGCAGTTTTCGCGAGGAGCGATACCTGTCACCCTATGCCTACCGCATTCAGATGCCCCTGCCGATGGATATCACAGAGGCGAACAAGCAGTGTCCTTGCGCTGATACCGGTCCCAAGGGTGAAAAGGCCAAGAATGCCGCCAGATTGGTTGATTACTATATTCGCAACCCGGTTAAACAGCTTTGTCTCGGCAATCCGGTCGATCCAGGCTGTCTCAGTAATGCCGCTATTGATCTTTGGGAGAAACGAGTGGGCAAGCGACTCATTGAATTGCCTGATGATGAAACTGCGGCCAAACTCAATAATTTTATCATCAATAGGGGAGAGCAGGGCGATGACTGGTTGGATGTGAATGAATCTCCACCCTATGCATGGCTCGATTCCGTCCACATCGAGGAGCACGAAAAGCCGCTGGATAAGCTATTGGCCTTAATAAAAGAGCGATAAATATATTGATTCCTGTCACATTACGCTCTGAGAATCAATGTTGCCAAACCTTGGCAGGTTTCCGAGAATTATTTTCAAGTTTACCTTGAATCACAACCGATGGTCAGTTCGATATGCCTAAATTCAGTGTTTTGACCTGGCTGGTAATTATCGTTGCACAAGTCACATACGGCTTGTTGGTCTATGCGATTACCCGCAGTTACTATGAAGATACAAGCGTGACAACCAGTCAGTTCCCTGCCGCCTCGCCCGACCCGGCGACCTATCCGCAAGTGGGTTCGTTCGATGCAGTCATGCAGCCGGCGGTAAAACTCCAACCTTCTTCTGAAGCCCTGACAACTGATGATCCGGCATTGATAGCCCGTCTTGCGGATGATTACTTTATGCGGAAGGAGTATCCACAGGCGATTGAACTGTATGAGCGTGCATTACGGATCAACCCGGATGATGTGGAATCCCATAACGATCTCGGGTTGTCACTGTTCTATATCGGACAATCTCAACGCGCGGTGGAGGTATTGCAAACCGGCGCCTCCAAGCAGCCCGATTTCCAGCGTATACAGTTGACTTTGGGGTTTGTGCAGGCACAAACGGGAAACAAAGAGGCGGCTTTTGCGGCATTCAACAGGGCGATAGAGTTGGGTCCTGAGAATACCGTGGGACAGGAAGCCAGGCGCATGTTGAGTGAAATCGAATAGTTGGGTACAGATTCTGTTGTACTCTATCACCCAACCGGGCTGGCGGCGGCGTGAACAGTGGTGGCTGCGCCACAGATTTCATCGGTACAGACGGCGCCTGCATTATCTGCGGTGGCGGGGTTTGTACCTACAATTGATCTATGGAGGTGAATTGGGCTATAGCTCTGCCTGATGTATACCACTATTGCCTGATTTTGGTATCCGGGTGCATATTGATCACCCCGTTTCGCTCCAATATACCGATTTTATCGCCGGACGGATCTGTGATCACAGGAACGACTTCCTGGAACAGGGGTCTGCGCACGAATTTCAGTTTCCAACCGAATCCCTCCGCTTTTTGCAGTGCCAGCAGTTGGAGATTATTCAGCACTTCATTGAGGTTGTCGGGGATCGGTTTGTCTCCTTTTCGGTTTTCCAGCACCATATAACTTCTCCTAATTTCCATTTCCATTTGCATATGCATATGCAGTAGCAGTATGTATGCGACTCAGCAAGGATGATAAATTATACGCCATCCCGTTGTATATGAAATAATTAGATTCCTGCACATAACACACCGAGAAATTTGATGATTATCCCAAACTGGCGGTCGAATGCGTGAAACACCCCTGAGCATGCCGCATGTATGCCTCTTCATTCTCAAGTTTGGCGACGGCGGTGTGGAACGGATGATGGTCAATATCGCCCGTGGATTGTCACTTATCGGTGTCCGGGTCGATTTCATCGTCAAAGAGACCGATGCCCCCTACTTGCACCTGTTGCCGCCGGAAGTGCGGATCATCAGGTTTCAGGTATCAAAGCAGAAGGCGGCGTTACCGAGGCTGATAGACTACCTGAGGAATAATGATCCGCATATTTTACTTTCCGCGAAGATATTGGATGATCAGGTGGCTTTACAGGCGAAACAGCGCCATGCCGGTCGAACCCGTTTTTTTCTACGGCCCGGGACAGCCCTGTTATCAAGAATGAAGGCGCGCGGTACACATCCGCTTCGTCGCTGGTTGAAGAAACGACAACTGGTTTCACTGTTCAGCAGGGCGGATGGCGTGGTTGCGGTCTCCCAAGGGGTGGCTGATGAAGTGGTGGAGATCAGCCATATTCCACTGGACAAAATCAATGTCATCAAGAATCCGACCATCACGCCGGAGCTTTATCAGCAAGCGCAGATGTCCGTTGACGATGAATGGCTGGCACCGGATCTGCCCCCGCTGATTCTCGGTATTGGGGGGTTGCGCAGGCAGAAGGACTTTCCGACCCTAATGCGTGCCTTTGCCCTGGTGCGGAAGCAATTGCCCTGCAGGCTGATGATCCTCGGCCAAGGCAACAAGGAGGAACAACTGTTGAGCCTGGCTCAGGAGCTGGATTTGGGTGAGGATTTCCGGCTTCCAGGATTTGTCGATAACCCCTATGCCTATCTGAAAGCGGCAAAATTGTTTGTTTTATCTTCGCTTTGGGAGGGGTCGCCCAACGTGTTGACCGAGGCACTCGCACTCGGTATCTCCTGTGTGAGTACCGACTGCCCGTCCGGACCCTATGAAGTTACCCGTGGGGGTGAGGTAGCGCCATTGGTGCCGATGGGTGATCCTGAAAGACTGGCCGAAGCCATGTTACAGACCCTCAGGCAACCACTGGATGCAAAACGCCTGAAGGAGGCCGTCAGTGACTACACGCTTGAGAAGAGCGCCCGTGGTTATCTGGCCGCGTTTGGGTTGACTGTGCCACAGGTAATCGATGGACAATAAACCCCGGATTGCCTGTTTTCTGGCCACATCCGGATACAGTGGCGTGGACCGGCTTGCAAAAAATCTGCTACCGGGAATGGCGCAGGCAGGCCACCCGGTCGACCTTCTCAAGATTGGCAACCATGGCCCCTATCTCGATACACCTCTCAGAGAAAACTTACAGGTTATCGAGTTCAATGCCCGGCATGTCTATACTGCACTGCCGGAACTATTGAGGTACTTGAAACGGGTTCGTCCCAATGTATTGTTGACCGACAAGGACCGGGTCAACAGAACCGCCATATTTGCCCAGGCATTAAGCGGTGCCAAGACACGCCTTGTGGTTCGCAGTGGCACCACAGTCAGTGCCAATCTGGCCAGCAGAGGCCGTTTTGATCGTTTCGTGCAGCGCAATTCGATGCGCTATCTTTATCGACGGGCCGATGCCATTTTAACCCCGTCAAAAGGCGCGGCTGATGACTTCGCTTCGACCATCGGTATACCCCGGGAACGGATATCCGCGGTGCCAAGTCCACTCATTACGCCTCAATTT
Organism: Candidatus Thiodiazotropha sp. LNASS1; assembly: GCF_964212655.1. NCBI lineage: Bacteria > Pseudomonadati > Pseudomonadota > Gammaproteobacteria > Chromatiales > Sedimenticolaceae > Candidatus Thiodiazotropha > Candidatus Thiodiazotropha sp. LNASS1. The sequence continues at coordinate 3,295,573 of NZ_OZ156465.1, forward strand.
ATGCGTCAGTTGGATGAGCCCTTGGATCACCCCTGGTTCGGGCCGGGAAAACCTCGGGTCATTCTGGGCGCAGGTGAACTATGCCGGCGTAAGGACTTCACAACCCTGATCCGGGCTTTTGCGCTTTTGCCCGAAAACTATGATTGTCGCTTGCTGATACTTGGCGAGGGGCGTGCCAGGACAAGGTTGGAACAGGAGATAGATCGACTTGGTCTTGGAGATCGAGTCAGCCTGCCTGGGTTTGTGGCCAATCCCTATCCATATATGAAACAGTCGTCTCTGTTCGTGCTCTCCTCATTATGGGAAGGGATGGGGAATGTACTCGTCGAGGCGATGGCCGCAGAAACACCGGTCATCTCCACAGACTGTCCCAGCGGCCCGGCGGAGCTGTTGGGCGGTTTATCCGGTGAGCTGTTGGTGGCGCCCGGCGATGCTCCCGGGTTGGCAGAAGCGATGGTGCGTCAACTGGACAATCCGCTTTCGAAATCCGAACTGCTGGCTGCGGTGGATTCCTATCGGCTGGAAAGCAGCGTCGCAGGCTATCTTGCCGCGATGGGGCTGCCGGTGGAGTGATTTCCATTTTCTGTGTTGACTGCACCCACGCCACATCGCCCATCAAAGCAACTCACCCCGCAGTGTTGGAATGACACTGCCACCCACAGCCACCTCTGGCGCACCGTTAAGCATTCGTGCACGTAACATGACCAATGACGGCCTACGGACTTCGTGACCTTGTTCAATCCGCAATGAAAGAACGGATTCAGGGTAGAGCTTATGCGCCAATAGATAAGCACCGAGAAAAGCCGCACCATTCCCTGTCGCCGGATCTTCTCTTACCCCATGCGCTTCGAAAAAGAACCTTGCGGATAGGTCATTCTGGGGGTGAAGGGTCTGGCTGCAGAAGAGATAGACAAGCGGTGGGTAACCCTGTGCCAACAGCGGGGCAAACACCTCTAGATTTAGCCGACTGCGACGAAGCGCATCAAGAGTGGATAGAGGAACAATCATCGCCGATGTGCCTGCGGAGATTACCTGGATTGGCGCTCTCGTATCGATCTCTTGTGGTGATAGACCGAGCGCTGCCGCGACCGGTTCAAGAGGCGTCGTCGCCTCCAGCGACATTGGCGGTGCCTGAAACCAGGCAACCTCCCTTCCGTCAGCATCTGTCTCAAAGGTGACCGGAACCTGTCCCACGGACAGGTTGAGACGTACCTGTGTAGACAACTCAGGCTCAACATGATGGCGAATCACCCAGGCTGTTCCGAGTATTGGGTGCCCGGTAAAGGCTATCTCTCTCGCCGGGGTGAAGATCCTTACGTGATATCCGCCATCAATCTTTGGATCAGAGGCAACAAAGGTCGTTTCGGAGAAATTCATCTCTGCAGCGAGTTGCTGCATCGTTTCGCTAGCTAGCGGGTCTGTACCGACGAAGACCGCGAGCTGGTTCCCTGAGTAAGGGTGCTCCGCGAAAACATCAACCATGTAAAAACGATGAGTCATGATATTGAATGCCGGTTAAAAAAACCGGTGTTAAGTATAGTGATGCTGATTGTAGTTTAGATTGACACGTTTGATCTAAGCGTACTGTTATCTCTTGAGACAGGGACAGGGCAACCTGCTAAAGTCTACACCCATAAGCTGAATGAATGCCTAGTTCAAGTTTACTTATCATATTTGGAGCCAGCGATGTCGGAGACACCGGCCTGGAACTTGCCACCCGGCTCGGCAGGAAGTTAGGCAAACCGGGTAGGGCGGAAGTCACACTGATAGACGCAACCCGGAGCCATGTCTGGAAACCGCTGCTGCACCAAGTGGCGGCAGGCACCTTCGATCCGGCCCAGCACGCCCTCGGATACCTGGCCCATGCCCGCTGGAATCACTATCGCTTTCGTCTTGGCGTCATGAGCGACCTGGACCGGATTGGGCGCAAGGTGATTCTTGCCCCACTCTATAACGACAAGGGTGAGGAGCTGATTCCGAGTCGCAGCTTCGCATATGATTACCTGATTTTCGCTGTCGGCAGTGTGAGTAATGACTTCGGCATTCCCGGGGTCCAGGAGCACTGCCTGATGCTTGATACCAAGTCCCAGGCAAGCGCCTTTCAGCAACAGCTGTTGGAGGCATTGATTCGTGCCAACACCCAGCATGAACCCTTGCAGGAAGGGCAGCTGGACGTGGCAGTCGTTGGTGCCGGTGCTACGGGTGTTGAACTGGCGGCGCAACTGCATCAGGTTACTCGCCAGATTGCCCAGTACGGTTTCGAGATCATTGAACCGGATCGGCATGTGCGGCTGCACATCCTCGATGCGGGGCCGCGTATTTTGCCCGCCCTGCCAGAGAAGCTTTCAGGTCAGGTCCAACTGGAGCTGGAAGGGCTCGGGATTCAGGTGCATGTCTCCGAAACGGTCACCGAGGTGACAGCAGAGGGGGTTCACACTGCATCCGGACAGGTGATCCCGGCCGCTATCAAGGTTTGGGCAGCAGGCATCAAGGGACCGGACTTCCTTGGTAAACTCGGTCTTTCAGCCAATCGTATCAATCAATTGAAGGTCAATGGAGACCTGACGTTGGAAGACGATGATCGCATATATGCCATCGGCGACTGTGCCGCCTGTGTCATGAATGAACAGGGTGATCTGGTGCCGCCCCGTGCCCAGGCAGCCCACCAACAGGCATCTTTCGTTGCCAAGGCGCTGGAGAGGCGGATCAAGGGCCAATCGTTCAACAAGCGTTATGTCTACCGTGATTACGGTTCTCTGGTTACCCTTGGGCGCTACAGCACCGTTGGCAGCCTGATGGGAGCGATCACCGGCAGCGTACGGGTCAGTGGTTGGATTGCCCGTTGGGTCTACCTCTCCCTCTACAAAATGCATCAGCTGACCCTGTTCGGGTGGTGGCGTACAGGGCTGACTACCCTTGCCCGCATGCTACGGCGGAGTATCGACCCGGCAATCAAGCTGCATTAGTAGTAGCGGGTGGTACAATCGACATTTGTTGAAGTCAATTCAACGGCAAAGGCGCTTCTTCAATCCCAATGGAACGACTCCTCGTTACTTTGCTGAAACATAGTCTGTTGCCTGTCATGCTGGTGGGTATTGCCGCCTGCGGTGGTGGAAGTGGTGGCGGTGGTGACAGCGATACTCTCTCTCCCACGGGTGATACCGACGGGGATGGATTGACCAATCAGGCGGAGTCAGAACTTGGCACCGATCCTCGGGTTGCCGATTCTGACGGTGATCGCATTTGGGATCTCACTGAAGTATTGATGTTCGATACCGATCCTCTCACCGCGGATACGGATGGTGACGGTATTTCTGACGGTGCTGATCCCCAGCCGACCCAGTTCACACTCTCTCCAGTCGATCCCGGCAGCGGCTTGTCGATTGAGTATGGGGTGTTTACAAACAATGCCGCTGGCACTGACAGGCAACAGATCAGTTCAACCAGATACCAGGAGAATCATGTCGTCTATGCGCCGAATGACGCACCCGGCTCACCCTTTCTGATCTATCAGACCTATCTCGAGGATAGCAACGAAGATACGCTGTATGACGAAGGGGATCTGCCAGGCAGTGCCATCGCAGTCATGAATGTGGATGGCAGCAATCCGAGATTTCTCACCGACATCGATCCCGTGACAGGATTCGTTGCTTCCAACCATGCTGTCGATGCGACACCTGAACCCTCGCCCGATGGTGAATACATAATCTTTGTCAGCGATCGGGATGATCCGGGCAGCTTTCAGCTTCGTCTCTATGTTATGAATATCGATGGAACAGAGCAGAGGCCGGTCAACTATGCCTCGAATCCTCCGGATATCGCCGATGGCGAGATCGATGCCGATCCGTTCTGGGGAAATGGAGATATTATCACTTTCAAACGACAACGGTTCGGTACTCGCCAGGAGTTCAGCCGGGTCTATACCGCAACAATCGACAGAACTACGATGACCCTGACCGGTGTGGTTGAGCGTACTGCCGGTAGTAACACGGTGTTGGCAACACCCAATGGTCCCGGTGACTTCGATCCGAAACTTTCCCCGGACACCACACTGATCGCCAGCTATCGTCACCTATCGGACAGCGTCGCGCTGTTTGGCGATTACGATATCTGGGTAGGACCACACACGCATGCAGCACAGCCCACTGACGCATCAATAATGTTTGTGGAGCAGGATCCCGATTTGGCAAGCCTGTTCCCCAGGTGGAACCTGACTGGCGACAGGCTGGCTGCCTGGCAATTGGATACAAATGCCGTAAGTGCAGGGCGGGACCCGTTGGATATCGTGGTCTACGACTTGACCATACAGACTTCGCCTTTTTCGGTTACTGCCGAAAAAACCAACATTACGCCAATGAATGACGGTTGGTTTGAAACCATGCCGTCCTGGCAGACGGATCCAACCAGGGCCGACGAACTGATCTACTCGGCATCGAGATTGTTCTGAGATTAATATATTCCCAATTGGGCTGGTGTTAACGGGCCATCGCCCCATTCATGGTATAGATTTAATCCTCAGTGGAAGCAAGGCAATAGCAAGCCGGGTTATCACTCCCTGTGCCATGCAACTTGGAATGATGCCTTGGATTGTCTTGAATTTCGATCATGGATCGAAGCTGTATCCCAGCCCCTCTATATCCTTGTGGAAATGGTCGCCCACCAGCGCGGCCAATTCGTCTGTGTAGTAGCTTCGGTAGTCTTTTTTTCTGTCCGTCGCCTTGCGTTTGTGAGGCAGCTTCAGGTTAGGTACACCGATTCGCTGAGTGATGGTATTGAAGTCATCGCTCAGATTCTCGTAGTGGCCGATGAAATCGACCAGGACTTTACCTTCGAGATCGATCAGATAGTCGAGCTGCGACTGAATCGATGTATCGACATGGTATTGATAAGGTCTTTCCGGGTCGAGTTTCCAGCGCATGAATTGTCCGAAGTCATCGAGATGGGCAATCAGATGGGGGCGTTCGCGGCGAATATGGTGGTAGGAGCTGACCTGCAGATCCCAGGGATTGCGCACAATCGCAAACTTGAAGAGCTGTTTGAAGAATGGTTCAGGCAGCATCTCCTTGGCGGCGACGATGCGCGAGTGTCTGGGGAACTTGCTGCCCAGCCGATGACCGCTGAGGTGGCTGAGGCGTGAACAGACGAACATGGGGTAATACCAGGGATCGCGCCAGCGCAGGGATTGCAGGGCCGCACGTACACTGGTACCGCCGGTTTTGGCGATATGCACAAATAGAAAGTTGTATTTGACTGACAACAGCATCGATATGTCTCTTATGACCTAAGGCCAGTTAACAGGCCCTTTCAGGCCTTGGCAAGGCCCATGATTTCCAGATAACGGCTGGCGCTCTGGTGGGCATTGTATTCCTGTACGGACTCGCGCAGAAGGGTTGACTCAGGCGGGTTGTCGAGCACGCGCTGCATGGCCTGGGAGAGCGCCTTCCAATCGCCGACCGGGACCAGTGGCGCAATGCGCCCCCGATCGAGCAGTTCACTCGGGCCGCTGGGGCAGTCGGTGGATACCACAGGGGTGCCCAGCGCCATGGCCTCGGTCAATACATTCGGAGAGCCTTCCCATCGGGAAGAGAGCACAAACAGATCGGCCCGTTTCATATAGCTATAGGGATTGGTGGTGAAACCGGGTAGCGCCAGCGCCTTACTGATGCCCAACTCATGACTTAGGGTGAGCAGGTTTTCCCGCTGGCGTCCGTCACCCAGGATGATGAGCCTGCAGGGCCGGTGTTTGCGAAGATCCGCAAAGGCGCGCAACAGGGTGGCGAAATCCTTCTGCAGCGTGAGACGCCCGACAGCGAGAATCAAGGGATCTTCGGACTCATTCTCCCAGGTGTGTGGTGCCGGAGCTGACGCCGCCTCTATCATGCGGGGTGTGATGACCGGGTTGCGGATCACGACAACCTTTTCCTGATCGACACCGGAAATCGCCAGGGTATCTTGCCTGACACCCTCGGATACCGCGATGATGCGGTCGATGTGGGGGTAGAGCAGGCGGATCGGCTGCTGACGTAAAAACAACCGCCAGCGTGACTTATGGGCGAATGCGGCAGTCAGATTGGTACCCAGGCGCAGTACCAGTCGGGTATTTGAAGCGCCCGCCAGGGCGCGGGCGATGACCGCCATGCGTCCGGCCCTGTCCTTCGCCGCGAGCAGGCAGGGAGGCCGTATCCGTCTCAGATAGCGGGTGAGGGGTATGAGGCTGGTGGCGGTGTGACGAGTACCCAGATCGATGCGGTTGACCGCGGGATGAATCTCATCCAGATGCCTGCTTCGGGTCTTGATCAGCAGCAGATCGATATGCAAGCCACGCTCGGCCAAGGCGTTCACAAGATTCAGCACCATGCGTTCCACACCACCCTCACCGGAGAATGATGCAAGAATCGACAGGTCCGGATGCACCTCAGCCTGCCTGCTCATGTTCTCCCCGCCGTTTGGTCGGACGGTATGTTGCCAGTCCGAAGGCGAGCGTGGCACCGGCGATGATCAACCAGTAAAATCGCCAGTTCCAGTGCAGGTGTCTGAAGTCGGTCAGGCTATAGATAGCGATGAGCATAAAATTACTCATCAGGAATGCGAGAAAATAGATCGAGACTCTTTTCCGCCGGTAACTTTCCATCAGTTTAGAGATCATCACACCGCTGACCAGGGCTACCAGTACGATACCCAGCATACCCAGCTGAAAGACCACTTCCAGATAGGCGTTGTGAAGATGATCGAAACTGGAACCCGGGGGATCTTGCAGGGCGATATCGTTTTCCGCCTCAACCAGGGCGTGGGTTGTGCCAGGACCCCATCCGAATAAGGGTCTCTCCAGCCATTTCCGCAAGCCGAACTGCCACAGATGGAGGCGATAGGAGGAAGAGCCCAAGGGGGCGTTTTCGAGCCCCTCGTTGACGATGGCGCTCCACTCGTTGCTTTCACTGGCGATGCGCTGGCTGATGGTGTTCCAGTTCACGCCGAGGATGACGGTGGCAACCACTATCAGACCGATAATAGGGTAGCGCAGCCGGATTGGACTGTGTTGACGGGGCGGGCCGGCAAAGCGCAGGGTCAAAAAGAGTATTGGCAGGGCAAACAGCATCGCCAGCCAGACCCCCCTGGACTGGCTGATGATGAGACCCTGGGTGAAAAACAGTACGGCCAGCAGGGTCAGGCCCAAGCGCAATGCGACCCGCCGTCGGGTAGTGCCGTGTTTAGCGTCGATCCAGTACATACCCAGCGCCATTAAACCGAGTATCGCTGCAGCGCAGTCAAAACCCAAGATGATGGGCTTGCCGAAGTGGAGCCCTGTGCGTACGCCTTGTAAGGTCTGCGTCAGGGTTTCGCCATCCAGGGCTGTGATCATGCCAAGAGCGAATCCGCTGAACATCAGGGAAATGCTGATCGGGATGCGATAGGTCGATTGGCTTAACCACCAGGCCGGAATAAAAAACAGAAACAGTTGAATCCAGTCCCTGGCCTGGTTCAACTGGGTCTTCTGTTCAGCGACGATCTCCCCGGTGGACCAGTAGGTGCGTACCAGGATATAGATGATGGCCAGGAGGCAGAGCCAGGTGATGGACTGGGACAAGAGGTTTCTCCATGCCTGCCTCGACAGCATCAAGCCGATAATCATCAGGCCCAGCCCCAGATTGGCGCCCGCGATGCTCAACAGGGCGAAGAACGAGAACAGATAGAGGCCGATCAGGCCGATCCAGTTGCCGATCTGCTCAAACTTTGTTGTAGGTGCGTGTATCGGGATAAGGCTTGCCCGAAATATCTCCAACATAACCTAGGGCCTGTTAACACTAATCCAATCGGCCCTGCTGGGACTATTTTTTTGTCCAGCAAGGCAGAATGAGCGAGGTGTAGTTATGCTACATGAGCGAATGATAACGCCGCTGGGTGCAAAAACAGCCCCAGCCCTTCGGGTTGGGCCTGAAAAAGCGCCACTCGGCGTTGCTCGTCGTTCATTTGGAGTGACCAAACCTCTCTCCTCGCGCCTTGATTGGCGTTTTTTCAGGCCCAACAGGGCCCACCAGATTAGTGCTAACAGGCCCTAGTACCTGTACAGATCAATTTCTCAGACCGATCGCGCGGGCAATGCCTGCCGCTCTGTTGGTCCAACTGTAGGCAGCGGCATCCTGCCGCGCCTGCTGCGCAAGTTTAACTGCCAAGCGGTGATTGTGCATAAGTGTTTTTACCGCCACTTCCCAGGCTGCCGGGTCTTCCGGGGGCGCCAACAGAGCATTCCGGCCATGTTCCAGGATCTCTCTGATGGGCGGGATGTCGCTGGCGACAATCGCCCTACCCGCGGCCATGGCCTCGAACAGTTTCATCGGGCTGATCGCGTCGGCATGGCTCAATGACTGTTGGTAGGGCAGCACAACCAGCTCGCTCTCCGCATAGAGTGATGCCACCTCCCGGTGGGGAACGGCTGGCTGGTGATGCAGATTGGGTAATTCCGTCAGTCGATCCTCGCAATCACCCACCAGGCGCACTTCGCCGCTGCCGCTCGCTGCCAAGTGGCTCAGGATCTGCAGGCCGCGATCCCTGCTGATTCTACCGAGATAGATGATCCTGGGTCTGGCGAGTCGTTCCGGCTCAAGGTCGGGGAGTTCCTCGAAGCGCCGCAAGTCGACGCCGGATGGGCTGACATGGATGCGCGTTTCATCGGCACCCGCGGCCACCAGGGCCGCCGCTGCGCTTTGGCTGATCGGAATCAGGCAACCGATCAGTCTCCGGCGATGATAATCGATGATCTTGTCTAACATCCCCTTTTGATGCATCGGTTGCAGCGTGTGCACCTCGAAGTGGTGGGAAATACCCTGCGCGCCCAATCCCAGGCTAAGTTCGGGTGAGCGAACAAAGACCGCTCGAGCCCTGCGCAGCTGACGTTTATAGAAACGTGGGAAAAGTGATGTCGGCCAACGACGGTGCAGTAGCTGAACACCCCGAATATCGGGTGTGTTCGAGATCCCCATCTCCTCGCATCGCTGCTGCGGGGTAACCGTCTTGTGCCAGGGAGGCAGGTAGAGCCGGGTCTTTACCCCGATTTCCGCCAGGGCGGCGACCGTATGTAAGGTCTGGATCAGATTGGCTCGGTTGCGGTGCAACCGGCTGCGGCCCAGATAGATCAGCTCGGGATTGTCGACTTTCTGCATGCGTTGAAACTTTAAGCTAACGGCTAACGCTAACATATTCGCCGGCCAGCTTGTACTATAGGCGGAATTCAGGGCCGATTGGATGCATGTTAACAGGCCCTGACGGGACTATACGCAGAATTCGGTCATCCGCCACCTAAAATACCGTGAAATTGTCTGATCTTGAGAATCCGTCGATCCTGATCGTTCGCCTGAGTGCCATCGGTGATATCGTGTTTGCCACGCCTTTGATACATGCCATACGGCGCCGTTATCCAGAGGCGCGCATCAGTTGGCTGGTGCAGGCGGAATCGAAAGACCTCCTGGAGTGCCATCCGGAGTTGGACCAGGTTCTCGTCTGGCCGAGGCAGGCGTGGGAAAGTCATTGGAAAAAGCGACGTTGGCTGGATCTGTGGCAGGCGATCCGTCAATTCAGACAATTATTAAAGGTGCATCGTTTCGATGTGGCGCTGGATGTGCAAAGTTTGATGAAAAGTGGCTTTCTGACCTGGTTGTCAGGTGCCGAACACCGTATCGGTCTGGGTTCCAGGGAGGGTAGTCAGTGGCTGATGGATCAGGTCATAGCGAAGGGCGGGGAGCCAACGCGCATCGCATCTGAATATCACCACTTCGCCCAGCAGCTCGAACTGCCTGTGGATGAGTTCGAGATGCACATCGGTCTGAGTGATGAGGATAACTCCCAGGCGGATGCCTTGCTGACGGCACATGGACTTGAGCGGGGTTTCATCGCGATCTGTCCTTTCACCACCCGGCCGCAAAAGCACTGGTTCAACAGTTCCTGGAATGAGTTGCTGGCTGCAGTCGGGCAGCGATGGCAGTTGCCCGTAGTCATGCTGGGTGGGCCGGGTGACAGGTCATCTTCATTGGCGATTGGAGAGAGGAATCAGGAGAGTCTGATTAATTTGACTGGTGAAACAACCCTGCGCCAGGCGGCCGCCCTGATCAGAAGGGCCAAGCTGATAATCGGCGTCGATACTGGTTTGACCCATATGGGGATAGCAATGAATCGTCCCACTCTCTGCCTGTTTGGATCGACCCGGCCCTACCTCGATACAACGCACGATAATGCTGCAGTGATCTATCATCCACGGCAATGCTCACCCTGTAAACGCAAACCCACCTGTAACGGATCATTCGACTGTATGCGGGATATCAAAGTCACGGAGGTGATGCGTCACGCGTCCCGCCTGGCCGGACTCGATGGGAGGGTGAGGTGAGGGTTCTGCACATCGAGGCGGGGATGCATCTCTATGGTGGTGCCAGGCAGGTCGTTTATCTGTTGTCTGGCCTGCAGCACCATGGTATTGAATCACACTTGGTCTGCCCGCGTGGTAGTGCGGTGGCGGAGGCGGTACGCGAGATTGGCGTTACGGTGGAGGAGATACCCATGGGCGGGGATCTCGATTTGGGGCTGATTTTTCGCCTCAAACGCGCCATCCAAGGCGCTACCCCCGATCTGGTGCATATTCACAGTCGACGCGGAGCCGATATCCTGGGTGGAGTTGCGACACGCCTGTGCGGGATCAAATCAGTACTGTCACGACGAGTCGACAACCCCGAGCATCCGGTGTTGGTGATGGCGAAATATCGCCTCTATGATCGTGTAATCGCCATATCTCAGGGTATTGCCGATGTCTTGAGCGAGGAGGGCGTGCCGGCGGAAAAGCTGGTCTGCGTACGTAGTGCCGTTGACGTGGATCTCTATCAGCAGCACTGTGACAAGGCCGGGTTCAGTGCGCAGTTTGATCTGGCCGAGGATGCCTTGGTCATGGGTGTGGCTGCACAATTGATACCCCGCAAGGGGCATCGTTATCTGTTGCATGCACTGCCGAGGCTGATACAGTCATTTCCTCATCTGCATCTGCTGGTGTTCGGCAAGGGGCCGTTGCGTGAGGTGCTTGAACAGCAGATAGAGGCATTGCAGCTCCAACAGCATGTGACCTTGGCCGGTTTTCGCGATGATCTGCCACAGCTCCTGCCCTGTCTCGACCTGTTGGTGCATCCAGCCTTGATGGAGGGATTGGGTGTTGCCTTACTGCAGGCGGCAAGTGCCGGCCTGCCCATCGTGGCAGTTGAAGCAGGCGGTATGCCGGAGGCGGTTGAGGATGGGGTGAACGGTTTGTTGGTGCCGCCGGGCAGTGATGAGGCCTTGGCTGACGCAATCCATCAGTTGCTGGATAACGAGGAGCTGCGCCGGCGGATGGGTGAGTCCGGCAGGGAGAAGATGCGGCGCGGATTTTCCGTGGAGCAGATGGTGTTGGGGAATCTGGCTGTCTATCGGGATCTGTTGGATCTCCCTGAGGTGACGGGTTAGGGCCTGTTAGCACTAATAATGTCAGGGATACATTCGCTCCAGCTGATCGGCAGTAAATCCTTTGGTGGCGCGGAACGTTGGTTTCAGCGTTTTTCGCTGGCTCTGGCAGAGATGGGAAATCCGACGGAAATCGGTGTACGCCGTGGCCATGAACTCGATGGGGACCACTGGTCAGACCTGATCCGACATGCGCTTCCGATGCGTACGGTATGGGATCCGCTGTCGCGATTCGAAGTGAGACGACTGGTCAGGCGGTTGCAACCGGATATTGTACAAACCTATATGGGCAGAGCGACACGACTGACCCATCTTTCGCCCGCGGGCAATACGGTACACGTTGCCCGGCTCGGCGGATACTATAAGGTGGACGGTTATCGACATGCCCATGCATGGATCGGCAACACCAAAGGTATTTGCGACTACCTGTTACAGGCGGGACTGCCGAAAAACCGTATCTTCCACCTCTATAATTTTGCCGAACTGCCCGTGCCGGGGCTGCCGCCGGAAAGCTTAAAGAAGGATCTCGGCATTCCTGAGGATGCCTGGGTGTTGATGACCCCGGGAAGGTTTGTACCCTTCAAGGGGCATCGGTTCCTCCTCGAGGCGCTTGCCGGTTTGCCGGCTATAGTGGCCGGACGTCCCGTATGGCAGGTGATTTTGGGTGATGGCCCGCTGAAGCAGGCATTGCACGATCAGGCCAGGGCATCCGGTATCGATGAACGAATTGTCTGGGCCGGCTGGCAGCTCAATCCGGATGCCTACTATCGCCTTGCGGATTTGATCGTATTTCCCTCCACATACGCCGAGCCCTTCGGCAATGTCATTATCGAGGCCTGGGGTTACGCCAAGCCCTTGGTGACATCGGCCTCCATGGGCGCAAGCGAGGTGGTGCGGCATGAAGAGGATGGGCTGATGTTCGAGTGTGAAAATGCACTGGCATTGTCACAGACGATTGAACGGGCATTGAATGACGACGCACTCAGGCAGGGAATGGCTGAGAACGGTCGCCAGCGGGCGGTAAGAGAGTTCGCCCGGGATACCATCATGCAGGCCTATGTGGAGCTCTACCATTACCTGTTGGAGCATCGTTAACCCCCTTCACTTCATAACCACGTAATCCATTTGCTATTGTATAGCCGCGAATAAACGCCAATCACCGCAAGTTATCGCAAATGGTCTAACACTCTCCCGGAGGGAGAGGAAGTTAACGGGAAAGCCGCGAGTTTTGTATTGCAATGAACTGCTGACTTTATTCTCATTGCAGATAATTTGCGTTTATTTGCGGTTTGTTCTTCCAAAGTTCAATCCCAAATCAGATAAGTCGGTTTTTTATATGCAGGGCGATCCATTTACGGTAGTAGCGTAGCAGTGGCGCCAAACCAGGCCAGAATGGCACTCCCCTTTTGAGCAGTGGCAGAAAGGGCAAGGCATAGACAAACACTCTTGACGGACCGAGGTAGCTGTTGCTCGATTCAGCGCGATTGTTGATGCGTCTTGCCGTTTTCACGAGTGCCTCACCACTTTCAAGACTCTGAACATGAAGTTCCATAGATGGGTGGGAAGGTCGGCAAACATGGCTGCTTTCCAGGGTGCATTGAGTAAGTTGTGCCACACGGCGCGCGGATGAAGCAGCAGGCCACCAAGCCTGACGGGTGGTGATTTCAGGTTCAAGATGTTCTCATGGCCGAAGTCTTCACTATGGGCAAGCCCTGTAATATGCTCAATTTCATCTCTTGTGGGATAGATGATGGCCCGTTCCAGGAGTGCGAAGCCGTAAGGGCGCAGTTGATCGAAGTTCACACCCGTCAAGCGGTAAGCATTGACAAATGCTTCTGTGCTCGATTGTACGCCGGCATGTATTTGTTTGATTGATTCATTGCATTGTATCTCCGCCACTCGATCAGCGCTGTCATTTGGTTTCAGTATCGGCGATATCATTCCGTCGTCATCCGCATAGCCTGTGGTGGTGGCTTCCAGAGATCGCGCACCCTGTTCAAAGAGCTCTTCGAACTCGGTGGCTGTCTTAAATGCCTCCGGGTCACTATTGGCTTCGTACAGCAGGCCATGGACTCTGTTATCCTCACCGAATTCCTTATGTATCTTGCCGACAAAAGCGAAATAGTAACCGGACATCTTAGGGAAGTCGTCCCGATGGCCAAACGCACTCTTGAGATACTTCTGGATCGTCCCGTTCCATCCGATATCCACAAAGGCGACAGTGTCGTGGGAGAAGAATCCGAGCTGTTCCAGGTAGCGTTCAAGGCGCTCCCGGCAAAGGCTGCCGTATGCACTGATTTTGTGCTGTACTTCAGGGTCATCGAGAAAATCCTTCAGGCGTCTGTCCCGATGGTCTGTGAGAGGCTGATCCATCTCTTCGAAACCGTGGCGATGGGCCAGTGATTCGAACTCCTTCCTGTGCAGGCCAAAGGTTTTCAGTATCGACAGAAGGCCCTGCTGTTTTGGATTGAACAGCGCCATGCGCGCCTGATCGAGGGTCATGCCCTGGCTGATCGATGCGGCCATAATGGTTTTTCTGGACGCATAGAGATATTCACCCTGCGGGCAATCGTCACCCTTCCACATGGAATAGAGCTGTTGGAAGATAAATCCGTCTCTGGCAACGAAATAGAGTTTGTCTATCCGGTCCCGTCTGACAGCCTCTGTCAAGCCGGCCATGAAGATATTGAATAGGGGGCCGAGCCGATGGCGCCCATATTGGTAGAAAAAGCCGGATTCAACCTGGTTGCCCTGTTGTTGCGACAGTAGTGCATCGTATACCTGCGAGAACCACATGCCGGGCCAGGGGCCGCCGTAGTGACACATCTCGTGATGGAGTATTTGATGCTTGCGCCGTGTCAATTCATGCTTTTCATGCAGGTGCAGGCCGATCCCGCCCTGCGCCAGCAGCGCCTGACTGTCGGAGATCGGATTGTCTCCGATATGCAGCAGCTCCTCCGGCCGCCATTTATGTTGCTCCAATATATGCTGAAACAGTTTGCCGGAGTGTTTGCATAAGCCTGACTCTGAAGAGACATGGAGTTCGTCCAACCGGTCCAGTAATCCTTTTTCGCTCAGGATCTCCCGGATATGCCGTTCTCCCAGGTACATGTCCGATGTGGCGATGACCTTGAGATCGTGCTGTCTGATCCAGCTCAGCAATTCAACCATGTCCGGTTTGACGTAGAGTGCTAGACACTCCATCTCTACCTCGATTTTATGAATCAGGGTAGCAAGCAGGTCATTGGGAGTGTCGGAATTCAGCTCATTTACCCAGTCGTTGACCAGGTCGTCGAAATGGCACTCTCCGTCTCCACTGTTTTCACGCGCTGCCGCACGTAAATGCTGTTCCGCATTCTGCCGCGCCTGCCATACGCTTTCCGTGTTATGGTCTCCGCCCAAGATCGCCGCAAGTTCACGGCATACCGCCATCTGTACAGCCTCAGGGGGTTCGATGACCCGGGCCAGCAGCGTGTCGAAGATATCGAAAGAGACACATTTGAGCCGTGCACGATTTTTCAGTATGACCGCCTTGGTTTCTGCTATATCGTGTATGCGATGGGCGTTTCTGTTCAGAAACCGTGTCACCCGGCTTCGGAGGCGCTGTATGGGGCCTACTATCCTGTTTCCCAGTCGGTACGATGTGCTGTTATAGATGGCGGATATCTGCTGTTGATAGTTCTTTTCTGTTTGCCTGATTTGTTGCGTCAGCAGATTTATATGTTGCTTATGGGATGCTTCTCTTTGATTGACGGTGGTTTGCACATTGTCACCCAACCAGCCTATCTGCTCTGTGATGAGCAGTAGATTTTTGTCGCTGTGCTGTCTGGAGTGGGTAAGTATTTCAGGGATCGAGTCACTCAATAGCTGAGCGGTTTCAACATTGGCCGCGACAGGATTCTCCTGGATGGTATTGGTATCGTGTATTCGGTATTGCACCAGTGCGCTGTCGGCCAGCAGGGCAGTCTTGTAGCCTGCAAAGATCAGCCTCAGGACGAATTCATAGTCGTGCACGTAGCGATAATCGGCGAAGCCGCCATGCTTATCGTATATCTCGCGACTGAAAAAGAAGTTCGACGTGGTAATCAACAGATTGCCCTTGCACAGACCGGTGAGCAGCTGGCTGTTTTCCCGATAGTTGTCGAGCAATCCTGTGTACCATTGATTCCAGTGGCTGTCCGGGTCTGCCATGGGTGTGCCATCGGCAGTGATGGGTTGCACACCGGTTGCCAGGAAGGCGATGCCTTCCTGCGTTGCTTTGGCGTGGAGTTGCAGCAGTCTGTCTCGACTGTAGATGTCATCCGAATTGAGTATTGTCAGGAAGTCTCCCTTTGCCAGTGCCAGCCCCTCGTTGATGGTGTTGTGGGCGCCCTGGTTTTGTTTGTGCCGGCTACTATGAATTCGTTTATCTGTATAACTGTTGATTACACTCCATGAGTCATCATTGGAGCAATCATCGATGATTATCAGTTCCCAGTCACTGAATGATTGCCGGAGCACGCTCTCGATCGCCTGCGCAATGTAGTGTGCATGGTTATAGGAGGGGATGATTACGCTGATTGCTGGCATCTACAGAACAGGCCCTGGGAAAAGGCGTTAGTATAGCTGCCACAGGGGGATGTGAAAAAGGGTTGTTGACCGGCCCTAGTAGGGGTCCGGAATCACTTTTCGTTTTTTGAAGCGCCGATGTATCCAGAGATATTGTTCAGGCGCATAATCGATGGCCTTCTCAATCAGACCGTTGATGCGCGTGGCATCCTGCACTGCGTCCCGGGTTGGGAAGCCGGTCAAAGGTGGATGTATGATCAGGCGGTAGCAACTGCTGTCCTGCTTACGAAAGCCGCTGAACAGAATAACATCGGCGCCACTGATCTTTGCCAGGCGGGATGTGGCTGTATTGGTGCCGGCCGGTTCACCGAAAAACGGCGCCAGGGTACTGTTACGTCCTTTGAAACTCTGATCCGGGGCATACCAAACAGGAAGATTCTGCCTCAGCGTCCTCACCACCTGGCGTATATCGTTGCGCGGTATCGCCGCTTCGAAGCGTATGCGACGATTTCGACTGAATGCCCATTCGATGACCGGGTTTTCATGTGGTCGGTACATCACCGCTATCGGTTGGAACAGGCTCAGCAGCCTTCCGGTAATCTCCAGGTCGGTGAAATGGGCACTCAATAATATAACGCCTTTACCTCTGTCCAGGCTCTGTTGCAGGTGTTCAATCCCCTCGATATCGATCAGTGATCGCAGTTTGTCATCATTGGCCCACCAGGCGAATCCTATCATCACGATGCCGATACCCAAGGAATGGAAGTGCTCGCGCAGCAGTGCTTCGCGTTCGGTTTCGCTCATCTGGGGAAAACAGATGCTTAGATTGACAGCGGCTATATGTCTACGTTTGGCAGATAAACGGTAAACTAGCTTGCCGATTAGACGACCTATGAGTAGTGCCGGCCGAAAGGGAAGAGACTGACTCACCAGCCATAATACGCCCAGACCCGCCCATGTGGGCCAGTAGAGTGGGGAGTAGGGGGAGTGTTTACGCTTTTTTGCCATCAGCCGCAGTACATCAACCTGGATTCAGCTTGTTACCTTTATTGCGTCGATTGTTTATTATGCACTGATCTGTCGTTAATACCCATTGAGTAAAGAATTGTACTTATTCAGGTAAAAAGGCCCCATTGGATGTCGAAACACAGGTTCCATGGTCATTATATTCCGGTGGGGTATACCGCACCGGCTTACTCCGGGCAGGTGATATGTCATTGAGCGGTGGATAAGTTGCCTCAAATATCATTTGGCAGAGATTTTCTTGCCGGAAACACCCTCAGTGTATAATGTCGCTTAATCCGTAACCCAGCTGATATGTTAACTGTTTGATGCAATTTCATCTTCCCGACTTTAGTCAAGCGCATGTCCTGGTGATAGGCGATCTGATGCTGGATCGCTATTGGCAGGGTTCTGCCGCCAAGATCTCCCCCGAAGCACCGGTGCCTGTGGTACATGTGAGCGATAGTGAAGAGCGCCCAGGCGGTGGCGCCAATGTGGCGCTGAATATGGCTTCCCTGGGCGTCAGGGTGGGTCTGTGCGGCCTGGTGGGCGAGGATGAGGCGGGCGCCGCCCTGGCAAAACATCTTGAACAGGCTGGCGTGGCCTGTCATCTGCAGGTGGAGAAAGGTTTGCCCACCATCACCAAGCTGCGTGTGATCAGCCAACATCAGCAATTGATCCGACTCGATTTCGAGCAGCCGCTATGGGAGTGTGATCTGTCCGAGCTCGAGCGACTCTGGCTGCAGCAACTGCCCGCTACTGAGCTGGTGATTCTATCGGATTATGCCAAGGGTACCCTGCAACAGCCACAGCGCCTGATCGATGCTGCCAATGAGCGGCGCATACCTGTCCTGGTGGATCCGAAAGGTGGGAATTTTTCCAAATACAGGGGTGCCACCCTGCTGACCCCCAATCTGAAGGAGTTCGAAGCGGTTGTGGGTCGCTGCAGATCGGATCAGGAACTCAACGACAAAGGCGTTGAGCTAAGACAAAAGCTCAATCTGAAGGCCCTGCTGATCACGCTTAGCGAGCGCGGCATGCTGTTGATCGATGAGGATGCCCCGCCATTGCATCTGCCTACCCGTGCTCGTGAAGTGTTTGATGTGACCGGCGCCGGAGATACGGTAATCGGAGTGCTTGGCGCCGGCATCGCTGCAGGCATGCCCGTTCAGGAGGCAGCCGGATTGGCGAATGTGGCCGCTGGCCTGATGGTGGCGAAGCTTGGCGCCGGCAGCGTCTCCCTTGGTGAGTTGAAGGGCGCCCTGCGTAGGCAGGGGGACTTCCATACCATCCTGAGCCGGGATCAGTTGCGCGAGGCTACGGATGAGGCGCGCTATCAGGGTGAAAAGATAGTCATGACCAACGGTTGTTTCGATATTCTGCATGAGGGGCATGTAAGCTATCTGCAGCAAGCCAAGCAACTGGGTGACCGTCTGGTGGTTGCCGTTAACGATGACGATTCCGTGAGGCGCCTGAAGGGCGAAGGGCGGCCGATCAACAGTATCAAACAGCGGATGGCGGTGTTGGCCGGCCTGGCATCGGTGGATTGGGTTGTGCCGTTCAGTGAAGATACACCCGAGTCATTGATCTGTGACATCAAACCCGACCTTCTGGTGAAGGGCGGGGATTATCGGCCGCAAGAGATAGCCGGCTATGATTGTGTAGTGAAAAACGGCGGTGAAGTGAAAGTTCTCGAATACCTCGAAGGTGTCTCCACCAGTCGTATTGTCGAGGCCATGCGCGATGCAGAATGAGACCGGCGCACCATCCGGCCCCGGCATGACAGGTCGCGAACTCTATCTGCGACTGTTAAAGCGTGTACGTCCCTATTGGCGCCAGTTCAGCGGTGCGTTGGCCGCCATGGTGGTGTTGGCATTGACCGAGCCGGCCATCCCCTGGCTGATGAAGCCGATGCTCGACGGCAGTTTTGTGGAAAAAGATCCGGCGATTATCTTCTGGTCGCCGATCCTGTTGATCCTGCTCTTCTCCATCCGTGGCATCATGAACTTCATCAGCGGGGTCGCCTTCGAGTGGGTTGCCGGCAAGGTGGTACTGGATCTGCGTAGAATGATGATTGAGCGAATCCTGACCATGGGGACGCCCTATTTCGATGCACATGCCACCGGGAGCCTGATTTCAAAGGTGACCTTCAATGTCAATCAGGTGACCATGGCGGCAACCAAAGTGCTTACGACCCTGGTCAAGGATACGATCATTATCATCGGTCTTCTCGCCTATATGCTCTATCTCAACTGGTTGTTGACCCTGGCCGTATTTATGGCAATGCCGATTATTGTTGTCGCGGTACGTTATCTGGCGATACGGCTGCGGCGGGTGAATCGGGCCTTGCAACAGACCATGGGAGTGATGACCCAGGTTCTCGAGGAGTCGATCAGGGGGCACAAGGTGATAAAGATCTTTGAAGGTCGGCCCTATGAACAGCGGCGATTCCTGGAACGTGCGAATTGGGTGCGCCGCTATAACATGAAGAGCAAGGTGGCCGGTTCCGCGCACATGCCTTTGGTTGAATTTGTCGGTGCCGCGATGATAGCGGCATTGGTCTATGTCAGTACCCACCAGACCGCAGCCGGGGAGTTGACCGTTGGTGGTTTCGTCTCTCTGATGGTGGCCATCGGATTGCTGTTTTCACCATTGAAAAGGCTCACCGGTATCAATCAGCCGCTGCAAAAGGGATTGGCGGCGGCAGAGAGCGTGTTCAGCCTGGTGGATGAGCAACC
The DNA here is from genome assembly GCF_964212655.1 of Candidatus Thiodiazotropha sp. LNASS1. Taxonomy (NCBI): domain Bacteria; kingdom Pseudomonadati; phylum Pseudomonadota; class Gammaproteobacteria; order Chromatiales; family Sedimenticolaceae; genus Candidatus Thiodiazotropha; species Candidatus Thiodiazotropha sp. LNASS1. Next base: position 3,315,330 of record NZ_OZ156465.1, read on the forward strand.
CGAAGCCGATAACGGTACCCGTTCATTGGAAAATGTCGAGGGAAGAGTCTCATTCGATGCGGTCTCTTTCCGTTATCCCGCTATGGATAAGGATGCCTTGAAGCCGATCAGTTTCGAGATGGAGCCTGGTTCGACGGTCGCCCTGGTTGGGCATTCCGGTGGAGGTAAGACAACCATCGCCAACCTGATCCCCCGCTTTTATACTCCAACCGGTGGGAGGATCCTGATTGACGGTATCGATATCCAGGAGTTGAGTCTGATCAGTTTGCGCAGGCAGATCTCCTATGTGGGTCAGGATTCGGTATTGTTCGATGATAGCGTGGCGGCGAATATCGCTTATGGCGCTGTCGGCGAGGTCAGCCATGAGCAGATCGTCGAGGCGGCTAAAAGCGCTTACGCCCTGGAGTTCATTCAACGCCTGCCTGATGGATTCGATACCGTAATCGGTGAGGATGGGATTCGTCTTTCAGGTGGGCAGCGTCAGCGTCTGGCCATTGCCCGGGCGCTAATCAAAGATGCGCCTGTCCTGTTGCTCGATGAAGCGACCTCGGCATTGGATACAGAATCGGAGCGGTATGTCCAGGCAGCCTTGAAGACCTTGACTCAGGAACGAACGACACTGGTGATCGCACATCGCCTTTCCACCATTCAGCATGCAGACAAGATCCTGGTGATTCAGGACGGCGAACTGGTTGAAGAGGGTAAGCATCAGCAATTGATCGATCAAAAAGGCGTCTATTATCAACTCTGCCACCATCAGTTCAGCGACCAGTTTGAGAGTTTGGAATAAACAAACCGAGACGGAACGTCGATGCGGTATCTGTATACACTCATTTTTACACTGCTGGTCCCGGTCTATTTCCTGCGGCTCTATTGGCGGGGTTTCAGGGCGCCTGCCTACAGGCAGCGTTGGCTGGAGCGATTGGGTATTTTCGATACACCTATTGAGCAGGGCGGTATTTGGGTGCATGCGGTTTCGGTGGGTGAGGTGCTTGCCGTTGCCCAACTGGTCGGGCGTCTTCTTGACCGCTACTCCGACTTGCCTTTGCTTATAACCACCACCACACCCACCGGCGCGGACCGGGTCAAGGCACTGTTTGGCAATGATGTGACTCACCTCTATGCGCCGATCGATCTGCCGTGGGTGGTAAAGCGCTTTTTGACGGCTTTCCAGCCCCGGCTGCTGATACTGGTGGAGACAGAGATATGGCCCAATCTGATCTGCCACGCCAAACTCGAGGGTGTGCCTACTTTGCTTGCCAATGCCAGACTTTCAGTTAGGTCTGCCCAGGGCTATCATCGGGTCGCAGGCTTGACTCGTGAGGCATTGCGTAATCTTACCGTGATTGCCCCTCATGCGGAGGCGGATGCAGAGCGTTTTCATACGCTGGGTGCTAAACCCGACAAGATCGAGGTGACGGGGAGTATCAAGTTCGATGTGCATCTGCCGGGGAGTCTGTTGGAGCGGGTCGATGTGTTGCGGCGTGAGTGGGGAGGGCAACGACCGGTATGGATCGCAGCAAGTACCCATGAGGGTGAAGATGAGTTGATATTGCAGGCGCACGCCACCGTTCAACAGCATCTTCCCGAAGCGCTGTTGGTTTTGGTCCCCCGCCATCCCGAACGATTCGAACGGGTTGGACATCTGGCTGAAGAGGCTGGTTTTAAACTCGTAAAGCGTACTCAGCAACGACCCTGCGATAATGATACAGCCGTCTTTCTTGGTGACACAATGGGTGAGTTAACCCTTTTCCTGGGCGCATCGGACGTAGCTTTCATCGGTGGCAGCCTGGTCCCCCACGGCGGCCACAATATACTGGAGGCGACCGCCCAAGGTGTCGCTGTTGTGTTTGGTCCTCATATGTTCAACTTCAGTGAAATCAGCGAGCTGTTTCTTCAACACCAGGCAGCGGTTCAGATCGATTCCGCCGAGGCGCTGGCCGATCAGGTGAGCCGTTGGCTCAGTGACGCCAGTGAACGTAGTCGTGTGGGTGAAGCGGGCAGGGAGTTGGTGGAGCAGAACCGCGGTGCGCTGGATCGTTTGACCCAGCTTGTGGACAGGCTGCTGGTGAGCTGAGTGTTAGGGCCTGTTAACACTAATCCAATGCACCCTGTTGTGCCTGAAAAAGCGCCAATCAAGGCGCACCCCAAGGGCACTTCCTTCGGGGCGCAACCCGAAGGGCTGGGGCTGTTTTCGCCCCCAGCGGCGTTATCATTCGCTCATGTAGAATAACTACACTACGCTCATTCTGCCTTGCTGGGCACAAAAACAACCCCAGCAGGGCGTATTGGATTAGTGTTTACAGGCCCTAGTTCACGATATGGGCGGAAAGACCACAGGCGGTGGCTTGGTGCCGGTACCTGTAGTCTCTGCAACAATGGATTTGGCGTAGGATTGGCCCAGTGCAAAGGCCTGCTGCTGATCCATCTCAGATATTGAGTCGGCGGTCTCATCCTCTTTCTTCATATAGAGGGTTTGGGTGGGGAAAGCGAATTCAATCCCCAGTCTTTGCGCCAGGCGCAATATATCGAGCATAAAGCGATGTCGTTCCCGCAGTTCGGTATTCCATTCCGGCGTCTCCCAAAAGACATACAGCAGCACATCGAGAGATGAAGCGGCAAATTCATTCAGATAGGCATGGTAGTAGTCCTTGCGCATATACGGATGCTGCCTTACCAACTCTCTGACTCCTTCGCAAAACGCCTCGATACGATCGGGTGGTGTGTCATAGGTGAGTGACAACTTGCACGATAGGCGTCGATAGCGTCGCTCACCCATGTTGTCCACCGTGGCGGTTATGAATTTGGAGTTGGGTACCGTCACCACCGAATTGTAGAAGGTCCTGACCCGGGTACTGCGAAACCCGATTCGTTCGACGGTTCCCTCCACATCGTCGACAACGATCCAGTCACCTACGGAAAAGGTGCGGTCCATCAGCACTGTTACCGAACCGAACAGATTCTGCACCATATCTTTTGCCGCCAGGGCAAATGCCAGACCACCCAGCCCGAGGCCTGCCAGCAGACTCGATATGTCGATATTCAGGTTGTCGGCAATGAATACAAAGCCGATTACTGTGATGAATACCTTGAGGGTGCGGGGTATAAGCGGAACCAGTGCGTCATCCAGTTTGTTGGCTGACAGCTCTGCCTGTTTGTGCAGATAAGCAGAGACCAGGTCGACCAGTCGATAGGCGGCCCATACCCCGGAGATGCTGGCCAGGAACTTTACCGCCAACAGCAACACCAGCATGACACTTTCGGGCAGGCCCATCAGGTTGATGCTGCCCCACCAGACGATAGCCATCGCCATCAGACCGAGGGGGCGTAAGATATCCTCTGATATCTCTTTGAACTCGTCATGGCGGGTGCCTTTGCGCCAGCGGCGAACGCTGGTTTTGAGGAAGAATGTGATGAGCTTGTCGATGATAACGCCGGCCAGGATTGTCAGTAGAAGACCGATCCATTGCCAGTTTTGCAGCAGGAAAGTGGATTGTTTCAGTGGTAGGGGCACCTTTTGCCGCAAGCGGATATGCCAGGGGACATATGAGGCTTCATCGTCCTTACCACTGACACGTTCTGTGGTTGCGACTTCATCCATGATGAGCGGCAGGCTGTTGATTGTATTGCGATCGAAAAGCCATCGTCCGGAATCGGTGCGGGAAATGGCCACCTCACCTCTCTCATAGCGCTTGAACAGATACCTCGATCCATCGACACGATTAGGTATCTTTTCAACATCGATGATCTTTGTGCGATCGAGCACCTCCAGCAGCATCCAGGCCAGATCCTGTCCCCGCTCTTTTCTCACGATTGGGTTGATGTCGGAAAGATCGAGGGTGGATACCGCCTCCTCTATTCTGTCCGGCGCGCCACGTTTGATATCGTTCATTGCATGGAGGAAGGTCTCCATGGTGGCGCGGGGGGATTTCAGGTTTTCCGGAACGGCCTCCTTGGTGCTGACTTCTGGATCTGACGTCTTTTCCGAAGCCTGCTCAGCCCAGCCTGAATCTGCCGCAGTGAGCAGAATTACGATTAAAATCAATTGCTGCCATATGTTTTTAAAGTGCATGTTCCCACAACTCATTTTCTGTAATTGGCGGCTATTTTAGGGTCGAAACAGAAAATATTCATCCAATGCGTGGATTAAGTTCCCGCAATCGATGCCGATATCAAGTATGAAACTTCGGGATTGATCTCGTAGGGTCTGCCGGAAGCCCTCATGTGGATACCATCAAGGAAGGTTTTTATTGAGTTTGAGTCAGCTATGCCCGTGATGGAGTGTGATGGAGCACGATGGTGGTGACCATCGCTATTGCATAAGCCCGAGAGCGGACACTGACCGGAGCCCCGTAGGTTGTAGTTTCAATCAGATCTCATCTTGCTCTGTAGCATGATTACTACAGTCAGTGAAATTGCAGGGGGGTTGATATGAATGAAACCGGTCTTACAAATGGGGGCTTCCTGTACGGTACCCTGGAAGTCTTCGCCATCGCGTTGCTTCTGTTACTGGCTGGTCTGCTCGTTGCAGTCATCGTTACCTACATCTATGACATTACGCAGACCAAGACGGCGATTCGCCGCAACTATCCTGTGATCGGGCATTTCCGTTATTTTTTTGAACACCTTGGTGAGTTCTTTCGGCAATATTTCTTTGCCATGGATCGTGAGGAACTGCCATTCAATCGTGCCCAGCGGGCCTGGGTATACCGGGCGTGCAAAGACTTGCCGAATACTGTTGCCTTCGGTTCAACCCGGGATATTCGTCGTCCCGGTTCGATTCTATTCGTCAACTGTCCCTTCCCGACCTTGGGAGAGGACGCAGTGCCGTCTGGAGCGATCACCATTGGTGAAGGTTGCGACCATCCCTATACCACCGATTCGTTGTTCAATATTTCCGGAATGAGTTATGGGGCGCTGTCGAAACCGGCTGTATTGGCACTCTCAATGGGGGCAAAGAAAGCTGGCAGTTGGATCAATACAGGCGAAGGAGGCGTCTCTCCCTATCATATCGAGGGTGGTGCGGATATCGTGTTTCAGATCGGCACTGCGAAGAATGGTGTGCGTGATCTGGCTGGCAACCTTAGTGACGACAAACTCCGTGAAGTCGCGCGTATTCCACAGATAAGGATGTTCGAGATCAAACTCAGCCAGGGTGCAAAGCCGGGTAAGGGCGGCATTCTGCCTGCTGAAAAGGTTACCCGGGAGATCGCGGAGATAAGGGGTATTGCCCTTGGTGAGGATGCCATCAGCCCAAACCGGCATGTCGATATATGCAGTAACAACGATCTTATGGATATGATCAAGCGGGTAAGGGATGTCACGGGAAAGCCGGTTGGGTTCAAAACCGTGGTCGGCGGCCCTCATTGGTTGGATGGATTGTTCAAGGATATCAAAGCCAGGGGAGTGGAGTATGCACCGGACTTCATTACCCTCGATGGCAGTGATGGCGGGACGGGCGCAGCGCCGATGCCGCTTATCGATGCGGTCGGACTGTCATTGCGGGAGAGTCTCTATATCTTAGTGGACAAACTCAATGCGCATGGTCTGAGAAAGCGCATCAAAGTCATTGCTTCGGGAAAACTGATAACGCCCGCGGATATTGCCTGGGCATTGTGTGTAGGGGCGGATTTTGTCACCTCTGCCCGTGGTTTCATGTTTGCGTTGGGCTGTATCCAGGCTTTGCAATGCAATAAGAATACATGCCCTACCGGCATCACGACCCATGATCCAAAACTGCAACAGGGGCTGGTGCCTGCGGTGAAGGCTGAGCGCATAGCGAACTATGTGGGCCACCTGGTGCACGAGGTTGGTGTCATAGCCCACTCTTGCGGTGTCAAATCACCCCGCGAACTGCGGCGATGTCACGCCAGGATCGTAACCGCGGATGGGCCATCGGTTGCACTTGATGAGCGTTTTCCACCGGTAAAGGAGAGCGAGGCATAAGTCGGGCTGCTCTGTTCTCAGGGCTTGGCGCTGTTCGGATACGACTATTTTGGCACTACTGTCTTGGCTCCTTGTTCGGTGCCCAAAATCAGTACGTCGGCACCGCGCATAGCAAAGATACCGGTCGTGACCACACCCGCGATGGCATTGATTGCATTCTCCATCTCCCTGGGCTTCATAATCTCAAGATTATGGACGTCCAGGATGGCATTGCCGTTATCGGTGACGAAGTTTTCCCGCCAGATAGGGGTGCCGCCCATTTTAACCAGCTGCCGCGCCACATGGCTGCGAGCCATGGGAATAACCTCGACCGGGAGTGGAAAAGAGCCCAGCACATCGACCAACTTGCTTTCATCCGCTATGCAGATGAATTTTTTACTCGCCCCTGCGATGATCTTTTCTCGGGTGAGTGCACCACCTCCGCCCTTGATAAGATTAAGATAGTGATCCGATTCGTCGGCACCGTCGATATAGATATCAAGCTCTCCCGCGGCATTAAGGTCCAGTACGGGGATGCCGTGACCCTTCAAGCGCTCCGACGATGCCTCCGAACTCGAGACTGTGCCTTCGATCTTACCTTTGACACCGGCCAGATAGTCGATGAAGTGATTAACCGTTGAACCGGTACCGACACCTATGATGCCGCCTTTGACATATTCAAGCGCAGCCTCTGCGGCCTGTTTCTTAAGATCGTCTGCATTCATTCTATTCTCCTGATGCGGTCATTTAACTGGCCCGCAGAAATAATCACCGCACCGAACAACGTCATTATCACAGTTCAGATTAGAGGTCCAAAAAGTAAATTATGGGTGGCAGATGGCAAAGATCGGTCGATAATTTTCTGCGGCAGCCCCATAATCCGGAAAAGTAACTACACATTGGCCCAAAATATAGGGTTGATATTGTGTTACCAAAGCTTTTTCTTCGAGTGTGCGTAATAATAACCATACCAATGAAGAAAGTCAGGTCCACTGGTGGGATACAGGCTGTTACCATGCCATTGTCATCAAGGGTGTCTGTTATCGGATGAGTTCATGCCACAACGTTATATAGAGAAAATACTACGCGCCCGTGTCTATGATGTCGCCAGGGAGACCCCCCTGGATAGAGCCAATCGTCTCTCGACACGACTCGATAATCATGTTTTCCTCAAGCGAGAGGATCTGCAACCGGTATTCTCGTTCAAGCTGCGCGGTGCCTACAATAAAATGGTTAACCTGCCAGACACGATCAAACGCCAGGGTGTGGTCGCGGCATCAGCAGGCAATCATGCCCAGGGTGTTGCCCTGGCGGCGCAAGAACTGAAAATTCAGGCTTTGATCGTGATGCCTAAGACGACACCACCGATCAAAGTGCAGTCGGTAAAGAGTTTCGGCGCGAAGATAATCCTCGCCGGAGACTCCTATGATGCGGCCTATACCCGTGCACAGACAATTGCCCAGGAAGAGGGATTGACCTTTATACATCCATTCGATGATGCAGAGGTCATCGCTGGCCAGGGAACGATTGGAATGGAGCTGATGAGACAGCATCCGTCACCGCCCGAGGCGGTATTCGTCCCTGTCGGCGGGGGTGGTTTGATTGCCGGTGTGGGTGCTTACATCAAATATGTCTACCCTCATGTGAAGATTGTAGGTGTTGAGCCTGAGGACGCACCATCACTATATACTGCATTGGCTGCAAAGCGGCGTGTAAAGCTCAAGCAGGTGGGGATTTTTGCGGATGGTGTTGCGGTAAAACAGGTGGGCAAAGAGACCTATCGCATCGCAAAACAGGTGGTGGATGAAGTGATCTTGGTGAACACGGATGAAATCTGCGCCGCAATCAAGGATATATTTGATGATACCCGTACCACGGCTGAGCCTGCCGGGGCCTTGTCGATTGCCGGGTTAAAGCGATATGTGAAGCGCGAGGGGCTCACCGGTAAAAACCTCATAGCCATCAATAGTGGTGCGAATATCAACTTCGATCGACTGCGACACGTGGCTGAACGTGCCGAGTTCGGAGAGCGAAGAGAAGCGCTGTTCGCTGTTCAAATACCGGAACAGCCCGGTAGCTTTCTGCGTTTTTGTAAACTGATAGGAAAACGCAGCATCACTGAGTTCAATTATCGTTACAGTGATCCAAATCGTGCACAGATCTTTGTTGGCATTGAATTGAGCAACGGTGACGAGGAAAGACAAGCATTGTTCCAGCGGTTCATTGATAAGGGATATTCCATTGTGGATATGACCGATAACGAAACAGCCAAACTGCATATCCGTTATATGGTTGGTGGACACGCCCAGGGTCTTGAGGGAGAGAAGCTGATACGATTCGAGTTTCCCGAAAGACCGGGTGCACTGCTCTATTTCCTGAATAATTTGGGTACCGACTGGAATATCAGTCTGTTCCACTATCGTAACCATGGCGCCGCCTATGGACGTGTGCTTATGGGTATTCAGTTATCGAAAGCGGATAGAAACACCCTCCTCAGGCGCTTAAAGAAACTCAACTATCCGTTTTGGGATGAAACCGATAATCCAGCTTACAAATTGTTTGCGGGTGCCAGCTAGGTTCTCCATCATGATCGGTATGTCGGATCTGCTTCGTCTATGGGATGTGGTATAGACACTATGATCTCCCGTAACGTATGCCACATCCATGCGGTTGCTATCGAGTGATGTCGTTAACGTTGTTTATTGCGTTTTATGTGTCTGCGTGAGTCTTTGTAACTATATGATATTAAAGGTAAAAATAACAATTATTGTGGTACGGTACAGGCGGTAGCGCAGACAATAAAAAACCCCGCAGAGCGGGGTTTAGTATAGTTAAGAAATAACAGACTTATCTGGCTGTTCTTTTCTTACGTGGCGTCACTTTCCTGGGACGCGCAGGTCTCTTCTTAGCGACCTTCTTTTTAGTTGCCTTTTTCTTAGCAACCTTCTTCTTTGCGACCTTCTTCTTGGTTGCCTTCTTCTTGGCCACCCTCTTTTTGGTTGTAGCTTTCTTTTTAGCTACCCGTTTCTTTGCTGTCTTTTTGGCAACTCTCTTTTTGGTTGCCACCTTCTTCTTCGTGACTTTCTTCTTGGCTGCGACTCTCTTCTTAGTCGTTGCCTTCTTCTTGGCGACCCTTCTCTTTGCGGGTGCCTTCTTGGTTGTGGTTGAACGTCTAACAGTTGCCTTCTTTTTGGCGGCCTTTTTCTTCGCCATTTACATTCCCTCCCGAGAGAACTACCTGAATAGATGAACTGAGTATAATTCAGCTTTTAAAAAAATCCAGAATAGATGGTAATCTTTTATCAATTATTTCAAATCGTTGTTGATATGCAACACTTGCTAAGTGATGTTGATGGGTATCGATGAGTCTAAATATGATGATCTAAACATCCAGTTTATATGTTTTTGCTATTTGAACTTGTATATCGCTGCTTCTGTTATGACAGCATCGAGTGGTATATCCCAAGGCTTTACCGGTATTTGTGATTGCTGTTGAAACTCATGCGCCAAACCAACCAGTGTGGGGCCTTTTAGATGGCTGCGTTTTCTTTGAAATGCAAATGTCCGGTCATAGTATCCACCTCCCATACCCAACCGATTCCCTTTTTTATCGAATGCAATCAGGGGCACGAACACCAGATCAAGAGTCCATGGCATGATCAGCTTGCTATGATTGTGATTCGGTTCAGGAATACCAAATCGATTTGTTGTCAAGCTTGAACGAGATGTAAAAGGCGCAAACCATAGCCCACGGGATGGCCGCTCTCGCAGCACGGGCAAAAAAGTGGATTTGCCAGTATCCAGTGCAAGTTGCAACAAGGGTGACGGATCCATTTCACCCCGTACGGCGATATAAAAAGCGATGCGACGGCTATGTCTGAAGGGCTTGTAGTTTGCAGCCAGTCGGAGGACCTTTCGGCTATGGAGCTTGAGTGTTTGTAGGCTCAGCTGCTGCCGGTGAGCCTTGATTTGACGGCGGATATGGTGAGCTTGCATGGTTTGAGCGGGGTTGTATAAGAGACATCCCCCACCTGTGCCGTCGCAAACCGCTGTTCTTGAACCAGAGGGTTCAAGTGGGAACAACAGAAGAGCTTCAGGCTTCCCGCTAGGATGCGGACATGCACACCGGCCCTTTCATCATGCTCCCTGGGTAGATGTTAGGCTCAAGAAAATACCCTGGTTGCTTACGAACACCGCAGGGGATGTCATACCTCTAGGCTAAACCTATTTTGATCAAAGTTCCAGTTGATTGGTTGTATTGAGTGCAATCTCAATCTTTTCTTGTAGATTTTTTATACGACGCGATATGTTCTGCGAGCCATTTTCCTTGCTTTGCTGGCTGGAGAGCAGATCATTGGCAATATTGAGCGCGGCCATAACGGCAACCCGCTCAGTGCCTATGATACGCCCGTTCTGCCTGATCTCGCGCATCTGGCCATCGAGATAAGCAGCGGCTTGTAAAAGGGATTCTCGTTCTTCCGGCAGGCAGGAAATACGGTACTCTTTATCGAGGATATTGACTGTTACAGGCAATCGATCGTTGCTCACTGGGGTGTTTCCATGGATTTCAGTCGTGTAATCATGGCTTCAACCCTGGCACGAGCCAGCTCTGTCTTTTCGATGAGCGCGGCGCGTTCGGATACCAGGTTATCCTGTCTGACACGCAGTGATTTATTCTCATCTTTAAGGTAGGAGCAGGCCCGTATAAGCTCTTCAACCCGGATTTCAAGCTTCCGCAGGTCCAAATCCGCCGGATTTTGTGTCTCTTTCTCAGTCATGGCCAACAATATAGTGGTCAGATACTGGCGGGTCAATCTCTACATCTGCATGTTATGATTTGTTTCTAGGGCCTGCTAACACTAATTTGATTGTCACTGCCAAGACCCTGTTTTTTATCCAGCAAGGCAGAAGGAGCGTTGTGTAGTGGATCTACATATGCGACCGATAACACCGCTGGGTAAAAAACAGGGCCCTGGCCCATCGGGTTAAGCCCCGAAGGAAGTGCCCTTGGGGTACGCCTAAAAAAGCGCCGCCCGGTATTACTCGTCACATATTTGGAGTCACCAAATAACGCTCCTCGTGACTTGAATGGCGCTTTTTCGAGTGCCACAGTGGCAATCAAATTGGTATTAACAGGCCCTTAATCATAGAGGAAAATGTAAATGATTGAGAATCGCCAAATGCCCGATTATTCACGTCTTGTAGGGGCGTTGAGCTCAATCGGCCTAGATCTTGGCGCCAGCGAGATCCATGGCGTGATTTGTGGTCTGGTGTGTGCCGGTACCATTCAAAGCCACATCGATTGGATGACGGCGCTGTTCAAGGATTGGCCTCAAGAGGATCTGTTGGCGCGCGAGGCCAGAGAGATGATCGGTGAACTTTACTATATATCTCGTGACCAGATTGGCAATGATGATCTGACTTTCATGCCCTATCTTCCGGATGATACTCAACCCATTACCGCAAGGGCCAAGGCCCTGAGTGAATGGTGTGAAGGGTATCTGTATGGTTTGGGCATGTCGGGTATCACGGATCAGCAACTCGAAGGTGATGCCAGAGAGGCATTGCAGGATATTACCCATTTCACCCGGCTCGACTATGAATTACTCGAGTCGGGTGAGGCGACTGAACAGGCTTATGCAGAACTACAGGAGTTCCTGAAAGTGGTGACCTTGCTTATTTGGGGAGATCTGGCGAAAGTTCGGGAGCTCGACCATGGTGAAGAGTGAATTCAAACGGCGGCGACGTGAACTGATGCGCATGATGGGGCCGGGCAGTATTGCCATACTGCCCACGGCGCCGCAGCTGATTCGCAACAGAGATGTGCACTATCCTTACCGGCCCGACAGTGATTTCTATTATTTGACAGGTTTTCCCGAGCCGGAGGCTGTGCTGGTCCTGATTCCGGGAAGAAAGCAGGCGGAGTATATTCTTTTCAATAGGGAGCGCGATCCGGTAAAGGAGCAGTGGGATGGGGCCATAGCGGGACAGGAAGGCGCTGTCGATGACTATGGAGCAGATGATTCCTTTCCAATCGGAGATTTGGATGACATTCTGCCGCGCATGCTTGAACAGTGTGAGCGCATCTTTTACATCATGGGTTGTAATGCAAAGTTCGACAAACGACTCTCTGAGTGGATCAACGCCATTCGTTGTGAAGCGCGCAGCGGTGTTCAGGGACCGGTCGAGATCATTGCGCTGGATCACTATCTGCACGAAATGCGGTTATACAAGAGTCGATCCGAGCTGAAGGTCATGCGCCAGGCTGCAAGGATTTCCGCCAAGGCGCACAAAAGGGTGATGCAAGTCTGTAAAGCGGGTTTGTGGGAGTATCAGCTTGAAGCTGAGTTTGTGCGTGAGTGTGCACATCAGGGCGCCAAGTCCCAGGCCTATCCCCCGATTGTCGGTGCTGGCTTAAATGCCTGCACGCTGCACTACATTGATAACATGGACAAGGTTGCCGACAAACAGATGTTGCTGATCGATGCCGGCTGTGAAGTGGACTATTATGCCTCTGATATCACACGTACTTATCCGGTAAACGGCAGCTTCAGTAAGCCACAGCGAGAGTTGTATGAGTTGGTACTGGCGGCACAGGAGGCTGCGATTGCCAAGGTAAAGCCGGGTAACCATTGGAATGATCCCCATGATGCCGCAGTACGGACCATTACCAGGGGCTTGATCAAACTGGGAATACTTAAGGGTACACTGGCTAAATTAATTCGCGAAGAGAAGTACAAGGCTTTTTTTCCGCATCGCACCGGGCATTGGATCGGTATGGATGTACATGATGTGGGTGATTATAAAGTCGACGGAACCTGGCGTTTATTGGAACCGGGCATGGTTTTGACAATCGAACCCGGTATATACATACCCGCCGGCTCCAAGGGTGTGGCCAAGAAGTGGTGGAACATCGGCATCCGTATTGAAGACGACGTGGCAGTGACCAAAGATGGCTGTGAGGTCTTGACCAAGGATATTGTAAAAACAGTGGCTGAAATTGAGGCCATTATGGCGGCATGATATGGCAGATAGTTTTGATCTTCTGATCGTTGGTGGCGGTATGGTGGGCGCCAGTCTGGCGCATGCGGTCAGTGGGCAGGGATTGAGGATCGGTGTCATCGAAGCCTGGCCGTTCGACTCCTCGGCTCAGCCCAGTTTCGATGACAGAGTGCTTGCCCTCTCCTGGGGCAGCCGTATCATCTTACAGGCAATGGGTGTTTGGGATGACATTCAGGTCGCCGCCGAGCCGATATTGGATATCCATATCTCCGATCGCGGTCACTTTGGTTTTACCCGACTCAATCACCTGGATGAAGGAGTCGAGGCTTTGGGTTATGTGGTAACCGCTCGCGCACTGGGCCAGGCTTTATTACAGGATCTGGTGAATCATGACGCCATAAAAATGATCTGCCCGGCAAGACTGAAGAGTTTTGCAGTATCGGACAGAGATGTTGAAGTGCGCATCAGCCAGGATGATGGCGAGCAGGTTCTGAGCACGCGTCTGCTGGTTGCTGCAGACGGTGGTAATTCCCTGGTCAGGCAATTCCTGTCGATTCCCCTGAAAGAGAAGTCATACGGCCAGACCGCGATCATTGCCAATCTGCGTGCTGAACAAGCGCATCAAGGAATCGCTTATGAGCGATTCACCAATACCGGACCCCTGGCACTGCTGCCCATGCGTGATGATCGCCTTTCCATGGTGTGGACGGCAAAAGATGACCAGATTGCGGAACTGATGGCGTTGCGGGACGAAGCGTTTCTGCTCAGGTTGCAGGACCGTTTCGGTCATCGTCTCGGGCGTCTGTATGAATTGGGTAAACGGGTTGCTTATCCACTGAGTTTACGACAAGCGGTTGAGCAGGTCAGCTCCCGCGTGGCCCTGATCGGAAATGCCGCTCACGCGATTCATCCGGTAACGGGGCAGGGCTTAAATCTCGGTCTGCGAGACGTCGCCGTGCTGGCGGACCTGGTGTCCGATGCCGCGCAGAGGGGGCAGGATCCGGGTGATATCGAATTATTGAAGGAGTATGCAAATTGGCGCAAAAAGGATCAGAACAGTGTAGCCATGATCACCGATAGCCTGGCACGGTTTTTCGCTAATCCGTTCGGTCCGTTACGACTGGTTCGGAATCTGGGTATGGTGGGTCTTGATGTTGTTCCCAGTATGAAACACCTGGTGGCGCGTCAATTCATGGGATTGAACGGACGATTGCCAAGATTGGCGCGGGGGATATCACTTGATTAAAGATATGTACGATCTGATTGTCGTGGGCGGTGGCATGGTGGGGGCCGCATTGGCCTGTGCCCTCGCTGATGCCGGATTAAACATCTGCATCCTTGAAACGAGAGAGCCTCAACGCAGTTGGCCAAAGGATGAAGTCGATCTTCGCGTCTCTGCATTGACCCGTGCATCACAATGCATGCTTCAAAATCTAGGTGCCTGGCCGAGAATGGCTGAGATGCGTGTAAGCCCATACACCGATATGGAGGTATGGGATGCGGAGGGTAGCGGTCGAATTCATTTCAGCGCGTCTGAAATTGGAGAATCCGATCTGGGCCATATTGTGGAAAACCGCGTCACCCAGTTGGCGCTATGGGAAATACTGGAGACACTACCCAATGTCACTTTACGTCATCCTGCCGGTGTCGCGGAGTTACAGTTGGATCAACTTACGGGTGTCGTTATGCACGATGGTGAGCAATTGAGAGCTAAACTCATCGTGGCGGCAGACGGTCGTGATTCACAGTTGCGTGAGATGGCGGGTATCGACACAAAAGGGTGGGATTACAATCAACATGCCATTGTCGCTACGGTCAAACCATCACGCCATCATCAGCGGATGGCCAGACAGCGCTTCATGCCGCGAGGACCTCTCGCACTGCTTCCTATAGATGACGGGCGCTGCTCCATCGTATGGTCGACGTCACCGCAGCAGGCAGACGAATTGATGGCGCTCTCCGATGCATTGTTCTGTGATCAATTGACCCGTGCCAGTGAGGCTGTTCTGGGTGAGATAATCGATGTTGGACCACGCGGCCTCTTTCCGCTGCGTCTTGGGCATGCCCAAAGCTATTGTCTGCCCGGATTTGTCCTGGTGGGTGATGCGGCCCATGCGATGCACCCCTTGGCGGGACAGGGGGTCAATCTCGGATTCATGGATGCCATGACCCTCGCTGATGTAGTCATTGACGCCTATCGCACAGGTAGAGCAATTGGTTCTATCACCACATTGAGACGGTATGAGCGGGCGAGAAAGGGACCGAATATGGCCATGTTGGCCGCAATGGATGTCTTCAAACGCATTTTCAGCAACGACGTGATGCCGCTTAGACTGATTCGCAACCTCGGTCTGGATGTGGCGAATCGGTCCGGAGTTATCAAGCATCAGCTGATTCGTCGTGCCATGGGGATGAGTGGTGAACTGCCTTCCCTTGCCAGAGTCCGAATGCATTAGTGTAGGGCGCTACACCAGGACCTGTTAACACTTACCCATTAGTCGCTGCTACAACCCTGCAAATTAGGTCTGAACAGGCCCTGGGTGACAGCTGTCGAAGTTGCTTGCAAACCCTTGATCGGTGGTGAAACGGGACCGCCTATAAGGTTTTTCGCGATTGGCAAGCGGTTTGCGGCAAGGTATAGTCGTCATCTCGATCCACCCCCGTGGGAGAGGCCGGCCCAAGCCGGCGCCGAAGGCGCAATCCCGCCCGGAATCGCTCAGGCAAAAGGACCGTGGGGGGGAAGTCACCCTGTAAAGGTCAACCAACGGGGGATTTAGGTCGACTCTGGAGAGCGGTGTGACAACACCCACCGAAGGGGCAGGCGCTCTATAGTGCTGTTTGGACAGGCGGTAAATAGTGATTATCACCATGCCGAAACAAACAACAACGGCGCCAAACTCTCAGGTTTTGGACAGAGGGGCGGCGCGGATGGGTATTCATCCGCGCCGCCCCTTTTCACGTTTTGGACCTGGAGAAGGCAATGACTAAGCAGACTGTACTTTACGCTACGCACCAGGCAATGGGGGCCCGACTGGTTCCTTTCGGCGGTTGGGATATGCCTTTGCACTATGGTTCCCAATTGGAGGAGCATCATCAGGTGCGGCGTGACGCGGGTATGTTCGATGTATCGCATATGACGGTGGTCGATATCAAAGGCGATGGTGTTAATCCACTTTTACGCTATCTGTTGGCCAACGATGTGGATAAGCTGAAGCAAAAGGGCAAGGCCCTCTACACCTGTATGCTCAACGATACGGGTGGCGTGGTGGATGACCTTATCGTCTACTATCTGCATGACAGCTGGTATCGCCTGGTGGTGAATGCAGGCACCACGGAGAAGGACCTGGCATGGTTGGCGCAGAAATCCGAAACCTACGATGTGAACATCACACCCCGTCGCGATCTCGCCATGATCGCAGTACAGGGTCCCAATGCGCGATCAAAAGCGCTGCCACTGATGTCCGACATTCTGCGCCAGGCAGGCGCTGACCTGAAACCGTTCAATGCGGTTACCGATGGCGATTGGTTCCTGGCCCGAACCGGTTATACCGGTGAAGACGGTTTTGAGATCATGCTGCCAGGTGATCAGGCGGCACCCTTTTGGCGGCAATTGCACGATGCGGGTGTTGAGCCATGTGGGCTTGGTGCTCGGGACACACTGCGTCTGGAAGCAGGTATGAATCTATATGGCTCCGACATGGACGAGGAGACCTCGCCCCTGGAATCCGGGCTCGGTTGGACCATCGCCTGGGACCCGTCGGAACGCGATTTTGTCGGCAGATCAGTGCTGGAGCGACAGCGCAATGATCCGAATAGGCGGCGTTTCATCGGTTTGGTATTGACCGGACGTGGGGTACTGCGTAACCATTTGAAGCTGTACGATGCCGAGAGAGAGGTCGGTGAGATCACCTCCGGTGGATTTGCCCCAACATTGGAGCGATCCATTGCTTTTGCCCGGGTCCTGCCCGATATCGGTGAGACCTGCGAGGTTGAAATGCGTGGAAAACGGCTCAAGGCGCAAGTGGTCAAACCGCCCTTTGTACGCAACGGCAAGGCCGTCATCGACTTATAATCCGGAATGCAATTAACCTCGGGCTGAATCTGTAACTAATCTTCTTGAAGGTAAGAAATATGAGCAATACACCTACTGACAGACGCTACGCCAAATCCCACGAATGGATTAAAGATGAAGGCGATGGCAGTTATACCATCGGTATCACAGCCCATGCACAAGAACTGCTGGGTGATCTTGTTTTTGTCGATCTGCCTGAAGTGGGTTCCCAGGTCGAGGCCGGTGGTGACTGCGCGGTCGTTGAATCGGTTAAGGCCGCTTCCGATGTCTATAGTCCGGTAACGGGCGAGGTCATCGCTATCAATGAAGCCCTCGATGGGGCACCTGAAACCATCAATGAAGATGCCTACGGTAGCGGTTGGATGTTCAAGGTGAAAGTAACGGACACTGGCAGTATGGATGAGCTTCTCGATGCCGATGGTTATGATGCGGTGATCGCCGAAGAGGAATGATACAGGGTTTGTATCGATTATCCCTGCTGCGAGTCGTGGACTCGCCGGCATATTGAGATATGTTTTAAGACGAGACAGCTATGCCATTCATCCCCCACACAGAAGAAGATATTCAAGAGATGCTGACTGCCATCGGGGTCGAGCATATCGAGGCGTTGTTTGATGAGATACCCAAGGAATTGCGCTGCGGAGAACTAAACACGATACCAGCAGGAATATCGGAAATGGAACTCTCCAGGCTGATGCAGGCGCGGGCCCGTACCGATGGACAGCCCCTCTGTTTCATTGGGGCGGGTGCCTACGATCACCACATACCGGCGGCGGTCTGGGAGTTGACTACCCGGGGTGAGTTCTATACCGCCTATACGCCTTATCAGGCTGAGGCGAGCCAGGGGACCCTGCAACTGCTGTATGAATATCAGTCGATGATGACGGCAATAACCGGTATGGATGTCTCAAATGCATCGCTCTATGATGGTGCTTCAGCTCTGGCTGAAGCGGTTTTAATGGCAGTCAGAGCGAATCGCAAATCAAAGTCAAAACGCATTCTTATCCCTCACAACCTGCATCCAGCCTATCGCAAGGTGACCCATACGATAGTACGAAACCAGCAGATCGAGTTGGTTGAGGTGGCATATGACAGTGAGAGTGGCGAAATCGACAAGCAGGAACTGGAGCGCTATAGCGGTGAGGACTATGCCGCGTTGGTTATCCCGCAACCTAACTTCTTCGGTGTGCTGGAGGCGGTCGACGAGTTGACGGATTGGGCGCACGCAAACGGTATGTTGGCGATCGCAGTGGTTAATCCGCTCGCTATGACGGTTTTGAAACCGGCTGGAGAGTGGGGCGAGCAGGGCGCGGATATCTGTTGTGGAGAGGGACAGCCGCTGGGAGCGCCATTGGCTTCCGGGGGACCCTATTTCGGGTTCCTCTGCTGCACGCAAAAACTGGTACGTCAGATGCCTGGCCGTATTATCGGTAAGACAGTGGATATGGATGGAAAACCCGGCTTTGCCCTCACACTGCAGGCGAGGGAGCAGCATATCCGGCGTTCAAAGGCGACTTCCAACATCTGTACCAACCAGGGCTTGATGGTAACCGCCGCCACCATCCACATGACCCTCATGGGTAGCGAGGGTCTGCAGCGCGTGGCGGGCGCGAGCCATGCCAATACCGATAAACTGACCCAGGCGCTGACATCACTGCACGGTGTCGAGAGCGTGTTCAATGGCGCGGTCTTTCATGAACGAGTGGTGCGTCTGCCGATTGCCGCAAAGAAGGTACTGCGCGCGCTGGCGGCACATAATGTACTAGGTGGATTTGACCTCGGTGATGATTATCCCGAGTTGGGCGATGCGATTTTGGTATGCGCTACTGAGTTAAGAACCGACAGTGATTTGGAAAACTATCGGAGCAAATTGGAGCGGGTGATCGCATCCCAGGTGGAGACCCCCTGTCAGTTGAAACCCGATTGGTAATGGTGGCGATATGATATACGAACATTCACGAAAGGGGCGCCGAGCGACAGCGCAGGCACCGCGGGAGCAGGCTGAGCTGTCAGGTATCCCGTCGGCATTGCGGCGTGAAACTCAACCACGCCTGCCGGAAGTTTCCGAGATGCAGGCGGTACGCCATTTTACCCGTCTGTCACAGAAGAATTTCTCAATCGATACCCATTTCTATCCGTTGGGTTCATGCACCATGAAATACAATCCACGGGCCTGCAATACCTTGGCAAGCCTGCCCGGGCTGATCGGCAGACACCCCTTGGCGCCCGCGACGCACAGTCAGGGTTTCATGGCCTGTCTCTATGAGCTGCAGGAGATACTCAAAACTGTAACCGGTATGCACGCGGTCTCCCTGACTCCTGCCGCAGGTGCTCAAGGCGAGTTTGCCGGTGTTGCAATGATTCGTGCGTACCATGATGCCAGAGGCGATACGCAGCGCAGCGAGATATTGGTGCCGGATGCGGCCCATGGCACCAATCCGGCCTCGGCTGTGATGTGTGGTTATAAGACCAGGGAGATACCCACCGGAGCCGACGGGGATATCGATGTGGATGCGTTGAAGTCGGCGCTGGGTCCCCAGACCGCCGGTATAATGTTGACCAATCCATCCACCGTGGGTGTATTCGAGCGGCGTATCAAGGAGATTGCCGAGCTGGTACATGCCGCGGGTGGTCTGCTCTATTACGATGGCGCCAACCTGAATGCAATTCTGGGCAAGGTCAGGCCGGGTGATATGGGATTCGACGTCATTCACATGAATCTGCACAAGACCTTTTCCACACCGCATGGCGGAGGTGGTCCGGGTGCGGGTCCGGTGGGGGTCAGTCAACGTCTCGAACCCTACCTGCCGGTACCTATGGTCGATTTGGACGGCGGTGACTACCGCTGGCTGACGGAAAAGGACAGACCCGCATCCATAGGCCGTCTTTCCGCATTCGCCGGAAATGCCGGGGTGTTACTGCGTGCCTATGTCTATGCCCGCCTGTTGGGACGCGAAGGGATGCACCGGGTTGCGGAGTTTTCCACACTCAACGCCAACTATCTGCTCAAGCGTTTAATGGAGGCTGGCTTCGATGCCGCCTACCCCGAACGTCGCGCCAGTCATGAATTCATTCTTACCCTGAAGCGGCAAGCCAAGGAGTTGGGAGTCAATACCATGGATTTCGCCAAACGCATGCTTGACTATGGCGTGCATGCTCCAACCACCTATTTTCCCTTGTTGGTTCCGGAGTGTCTGTTGGTGGAACCCACAGAGAGCGAAGCGAAGGAGGAGCTTGATAATTTCGTTGAAATCATGACGAGTATCAAGCAGGAGGCTGAAACTCAACCCGAGCTTGTCATACAAGCGCCCCACAGCATGCCGGTAAGGCGGCTCGACGACGTGCGTGCTGCGCGGGAACTCGACCTCGCCTGGAGAGGAGATGAGTAGCTGTTGTCTGCCGGGCTTTTAGTCCGCAAATGAACACAGACTAATGCAAATGATTCTGTGTGTTTTATTAGTCCGCCAATGAACGCAAATAAACGCGAATCCAGATAGATAATCCTCGTTCCCACGCTCCTGCGTGGGAATGCCTACATCAGGTTGGGTGGTCTGGCTGAGGGATTCGACATGGTATGCATTCCCACGCGGAGCGTGGGAACGAGAATACGCAAATAAACGCGAATCCAGATAGATTCAAGCTTGAGTAATCTATTTACGGACAGGTATTGGGGAGCTGAGAGGTCTTCTGTCCTGGATAAATTACTGTTGTGGTGTGTAAGGTTAAAAATACCGCTTTGCATCCACGTTTCAACAATTTTTTTATACTTAACCGATATCGGCAAGGAGTAATCATGTCGGCCTTGATCTGTGGTTCTTTCGCCTTTGATACCATTATGGTCTTTCATGACCATTTCAAGCATCATATCCTGCCGGAACAGGTGCATATCCTGAATGTCTCCTTTCTGGTGCCCGACATGCGAAGGGAGTTTGGAGGATGTGCCGGAAATATTGCCTACAATCTGAAGATGCTCGGTGGCGAGGGTAAACCTGCGGGTACCGTGGGTGACGATTTCGCCCCTTATGCAAAATGGATGGATGAGTGTGGTATCAGCCGCGAGCAGGTGTTGGAAGTCCCCGGTAACTATACTGCACAGGCCTATATCACCACAGACAAGGATGATAACCAGATTACCGCCTTTCATCCGGGAGCGATGAACCAGGCCCACCAAATAGATGTCTCAACGATCGATGGTTGTACGCTGGGCATGGTATCGCCGGATGGCCGGCAGGGTATGATTGAACATGCCGCGCAATTTGCCGAGAAAGGCGTGCCGTTTATATTTGACCCCGGTCAAGGCATGCCCATGTTCGACGGCGATAGTCTGATGACCTTCACCGAACAGGCCAGTTGGCTCGCCTTCAACGATTATGAAGCGATGTTGATGCAGGAGCGTACCGGAAAAAGCCTGAAACAACTGGCGCAGATGGTGCAGGCGATTATCGTAACCCGTGGCGGGGAAGGCTCTGAAATCATCACCAGGGATAAGGTCTTTTCTATCCCTGCCGCACCGGTGAAAGCGGTGGTTGATCCAACCGGCTGTGGCGATGCTTACCGTGCTGGCGTGTTGTACGGGCTGATGAATGAGATGGACTGGGAGACGACCGGCCGAATCGCTGCATTGATGGGCGCGATCAAGGTCGAGCAGGCGGGTACACAGAATCATTATGTATCGCCGGATGAGATTGGCCATCGCTTCGAAAAGGCCTTTGATTATAAGTTTAAATAGAGAAAAGCTATGTCCGGACATTTTACAGAGAGCGATTTCGTACCCCTTAATCTTGCAATACTGACAGTATCGGACAGCCGTACTGAAGAGACTGACAAGTCAGGTCGGACCCTAAGGGAAAGGGCCTTGGATACAGGCCACCAGGTGGTTGACAAGCGTATCGTGCCAGACGATGTTTATCAGATGCGCGCGGTGGTTTCAGCCTGGATAGCTGACTCGAATGTGCATGTGATCATATCCACCGGGGGTACCGGTATTACCGGGCGAGACAGCACCCCGGAAGCACTGCAGCCGCTGTTTGATAAATCCATCGAGGGTTTCGGTGAGCTCTATCGCGCAATCTCCCTGGAGGAGATCGGCAGCTCCTCGATGCAGTCCAGGGCGATTGCCGGCCTGGCCAACGGCACACTGATATTTTGCCTGCCCGGATCCACCGGGGCTTGCCGCACAGGGTGGGAAAAAATCTTGAAATCCCAGCTTGATATACGTACCCGGCCTTGTAATTTCGCACAAATGTTTCCCCGCCTGTTGGAGAGTTAAGATGGGTGATTGCGATAGCCATCAAGCTCAGCTGAAACCGGTCGATGAGGCGCTGGCCTTCCTGCTCGATCAGGTCAAACCCATTACGCAACATGAGACACTGGCCCTGGATGAGTCTTTGGGGCGTGTACTGGCGGCGCCGGTTAAAAGTCAGGTCGACGTTCCACCCTGGGATAACAGCGCCATGGACGGTTTTGCAGTCAACAGCAATGATCTCCAAAGTGATGATGTCAGGCTGCATGTCGCTCAACGCATACCCGCCGGATCGGTGGGGACGTCACTCGAGACTGGGACTGCGGCGCGCATATTTACCGGTGCGCCGGTGCCTGAGAACGCCGATGCCGTGGTCATACAGGAGGTTTGCAGGATCGATGGCGAAGAGGTCGTGATCATGGAAAGTCCTGCTATAGGCGCCAATATCCGCAAAGCTGGAGAGGATATTCTGCAGGGCGAGGAGATATTGCCGGCGGGTACCAGGCTTGACCCACAGCACCTGGGATTGGCCGCTTCGGTGGGGGTGGCAGAGTTGACGGTATTTCGTCGGCTGAAAGTGGCGGTTTTTTCCAGTGGTGATGAGCTGGTGATGCCTGGAGAAGAGTTGAAGGCCGGGCAGATTTACAACTCCAACCAATTTACCTTGAGCGGTATGTTACAACGATTGGGTTGTGAAGTGATTCAGCTTGGGATTGTGGAAGATACATTCGAGGCGACATGCGATGCCCTCTCCCGTGCCGCCGAGGAGGCTGACCTGGTATTGGCGTCGGGTGGCGTTTCCGTGGGGGAGGAGGATCATGTCAAGCCCGCGGTGGAGCGGCTGGGCTCGCTGGAACTCTGGAAAATCGCCTCCCGTCCGGGCAAACCACTGGCATTCGGTTATATCGGGGAGACACCTTTTATGGGTGCGCCGGGGAATCCGGTGTCGCTGTTTGTCACCTTCTCCCTCTTCGCCAGGCCGTTCATTCTGCGCATGCAGGGACTATCCGGTGAGGTCCGTCCCAAACCTGTCAGTGTCATTGCCGGATTCGAGAAGGCCGCCACCGACAAGCGTCAGGAGTACGCCCGCGGACGTCTGGAGCTGAACGGGCAAGGGCAGGCGGTCGTCAAACTCTACCCCAATCGCTCGTCCGGTGTATTAAGCTCCGTAGTGTGGGCAAACGGACTTGCAGTATTGCCACCGCTTACCGCCATTAAGCCAGGTGATCCTGTGGATTTCATACCCTACAATGAGTTGATGACATGATTCAGATCCTCTTTTTTGCCCGATTCCGCGAGGAACTCGGTGTTGCGACCGAACAATTCGAGTTGGACGGCCTATCCTCCATTGGCGATCTTCTTGAGGCCTTGTGCGGACGCGGAGATGTGTGGGCCCGACTCTTTGCCGAGGATCAAAGGGTAATGATGGCAGTCAACCAAGAGCTGGCCGACAGAAATACACCCCTGAAGTCCGGTGACGAGGTTGCCTTCTTTCCGCCTGTGACCGGAGGTTGAAGGTTGAATAGCGTATCCATACAGGCTGACCCACTCGATCCCAATCATGAGGTGGACCTGTTATGCGGTAATGATCCCTCCATCGGTGCAGTCGTGACATTTATTGGCCTGATGCGAGACATCAACGAGGGTGACAGGGTGGAAGGGTTATACCTCGAACACTATCCGGGTATGACAGAACGTGCCCTGCAAAAGATTGTGGATGAGGCAAACAGCCGCTGGGAGATCCAGCATTGCCGCGTGGTTCACCGTGTAGGCGCCTTGTCGCCCACCGAGCCCATCGTACTGGTAGCGGTGGCGAGCCGCCATCGCAAAGAGGCCTTCCTGGCCTGTGAATTCATTATCGACTATCTAAAAACCAAGGCGCCGTTCTGGAAAAAGGAGACCACAGCGGAGGGAGAGCGTTGGGTGGATGCAAGAGAGAGTGACGATACGGCTACCCTGCAGTGGCAAAAAGGCGACTAAACAGAGGCTTGAACAAACAACAATTCCAGTCAGATCATCAAAAGCTATTGAATTGGCCGCATATAGGCACGAATCACAGCAAACTATGGCAAATGGCATGACAATGTACCTGTCCACCACATAGTACACTACCTAGCCAAAGCGCTCGTTTAGCATAACATTGAAGACCCCTGCTCACGTTAACAACAGTTTGCCTTTATCTGCGGTGATTCGCGTCCATTCGCGGCTTGTCTTTCCGCGGTTTTCCGCATGATAAAAAAGGAAGTAATAAGAAGGAAAAAGGCGAGTCTGAGTAGAACTGATCGTATGCTTGTAGGTAACTCGGTTGATGGGGGATTATCAACCGGGATGCGCGGGTGCATCCCGGTTCGAAGTTGAGCTACTTCTTGTTTGAGTGGAGCAGAACCTGTTCGAAGATATTTCTTTTGATGCGGCTGCGAATAGGCTCGGGTAGATTGTGCCATGCCTTGGCAACTTCGACCGCTTCATCGTCCATCACTGTGGTTGAGGATTCACCGAACATCAGCCATGCGGGATTAACGTCCAGAACCTGTGCGATCTCATCGATCTTTCTGGGACGAAGGCTCTTGCCATTCTCGATTTTCTGTATCACGGCCTGGTTGGTTCCGGCGCGGAGCGCCAACTCCTCCTGGGTCCAACCTCTTTCCCGTCTTTTCCTGCGTAGTCGAGAGCCTAAAGTATCCATTTCCCGCGGTATGTATGTTTCAAATTTTTGTGCGTGTACGTAGCTCATGGTCCTTCCCGTTAAGATGCCGATGTGGGTTTGCATCACCTGTACGTGGTAGCGGCGTAGCGTTCAAAAACTTGACACTTTGAAGAAGTCCGTCATGACGCTTGCGAAATAAATTCCAGTACATCGGGAAAATGTGACCAAATTCACAGTATCCTAACACGTTATATGTGCCATGAAATTGAGGATTTACGATTTCCCGGCACATTGGCGAACGCCATTCCTGTGATACCATGCACCCCCATGATCACATATCCAGTTATCGATTCCACCCTGGTAACCCTGGGGCCGGTGAGTATCCACTGGTATGGAATGATGTACGTCATCGGCTTTCTCGGAGGCTGGTGGCTGGGTCGCCGCCGGGTGGGAAGGCCGGGTATGATATGGGACGCCGATCAGGTCGACGATATGGTCTTCTATATCGTCCTCGGTGTGGTTCTGGGGGGGCGTATAGGATATATCCTTTTTTACAACCTCAGCGGATTTCTCGCAGATCCCATGATCCTGATAAAGGTATGGAGCGGTGGGATGTCATTTCACGGTGGCCTGTTGGGTGTGTTGCTGGCAATGTGGTACTTTGCCCATAAACATGGCCGCACGTTTTTTGAGGCGACCGACTTCATCGCGCCTTTGGTCACCATCGGTTTGGGGGCCGGCCGGATCGGTAATTTCATCAATGCGGAGCTGTGGGGCGGCGTCACTGACCTGCCCTGGGGAATGCGTGTTCCCTGTGGCGTGGCGGAAGGGCTCTGTACGCGGCTAGGATTGCCCTTGGATGCGGAGTACTCGCTCCCTGTCCACCCCAGTCAACTGTATGAAGCCTTCCTGGAGGGATTGGGGCTATTCCTGATCCTGTGGATCTTCTCGGCCAGAGCAAGGCCGAGAATGGCGGTTTCCGGGCTGTTTTTGCTCTGTTATGGGATATTTCGATTTATGGTCGAATTCGTTCGCATGCCCGACCAGCACATCGGATATCTCGCATTTGACTGGTTGACCATGGGGCAGCTTCTGACGCTGCCGATGATGATGTTTGGTGCCTTGCTGTTCTACCTGGCCTACAGGCCGAAGAACAGCCATGGCTAGCTTTTTTCCAGCAGGATATTGAGATGAGATTTGTTTTTGTAACTCACCGGGAAGCGTCGGCATGAAACAGTATCACGATCTGATGCGCCATGTACGCGATCACGGTGTCGACAAAGAGGATAGGACAGGTACGGGAACCCGGAGTGTATTCGGTTATCAGATGCGCTTCGATCTGGATGACGGATTCCCGCTATTGACCACCAAACGCCTCCATCTACGTTCCATAATTCATGAGCTGCTGTGGTTTTTGCAAGGCGACACCAATATCCGTTATCTGCAGGAGAACGGCGTAACCATCTGGGATGAGTGGGCGGATGAAAATGGTGATCTGGGCCCTGTATACGGCTATCAATGGCGTTCCTGGCCGGCACCGGACGGGGGACATATCGACCAGATCAGTCAATTGATCGGGCAGATAAGAAAAAACCCAGACTCGAGACGCCTGGTTGTCTCAGCCTGGAACCCCGCACAGGTGGAACATATGGCCCTGCCTCCCTGCCACTGCCTTTTTCAGTTCTATGTGACCGAGGGCAGGCTCTCCTGCCAGCTCTATCAGCGCAGTGCCGATATCTTTTTAGGTGTGCCGTTCAATATCGCTTCCTATGCACTGCTGACCATGATGGTGGCCCAGGTGACCGGATTGCAGCCAGGTGAGTTTGTGCATACCTTCGGTGATGCCCATCTCTACAGCAACCACCTGGAACAGGTCGATCTCCAACTCAGCCGTGAACCCCGGAAACTGCCGAAAATGAAAATAAACCCGGCGGTGAAGTCGATTTTCGATTTCCGTTTCGAGGATTTCGAGCTGGTTGACTACGATCCCCACCCCCATATCAAGGCGCCCGTGGCGATATAGTGAGTAGTCTTGAGCAAACAGCCTGCCGGATTGCAATCCCACTGCACCACACCAGTATTGACAGTGTTGGCAGGGCAGGTTGAATGAAGCCGATGATTTCCCTTATTGCAGCGGTGGCCAATAATGGTGTGATCGGGGTGGACAACGGTTTACCCTGGCGACTGCCCGCGGATCTCCAGCATTTCAAGTCGCTGACCATGGGCAAGCCCATTATCATGGGGCGCCGTACCTGGGAGTCTCTTCCGGGTCTCCTCCCCGGACGACGCCATATCGTCGTCACCGGTAATCGGGATTACCGGGCGGTAGGTTGTGAGCTCGTTCATTCAGTGGATGAGGCGCTGCAAGTCGCCGGTGAGGTACCGGAAGTCATGATTGTCGGAGGCGGAGGTCTGTATCGGCAGATGCTGCCGCGTGCCAACCGCCTCTATTTGACGCGGGTCGAGGCTGATGTGACGGGAGACGCCTTTTTTCCTGAAATAGACTGGAGTGAATGGCAAGAGGTCAGTCGTGATTCCCATCCTGCGGATGGGCGTAATCAGTTTGCCTATACCTTTATAGTATTGAATCGCGTCAACGTTTGATCGGGCAGGAGATCTGATAGGGTTTTGCCGGTTTGTTTTTACGCAGGCGCAGCGCTGTGAGCTCACCTCCCCAAAAGCAGCCGCTATCCAGACAGCAGATGTTGGCGCTCTGGCGGTAACCCAGGGTAGACCAATGGCCGAAAATGATGCGGTCATTTTTCGTCAGGCGTCCTGCTGCCTCGAACCAGGGGATCGCGCCGTTGTTCCGCGCTTCAGGGGGACCTTTCTCATTTAATGAGATACGACCGTCCCGGCTGCAATAGCGCAAACGGGTGAAACAGTTGGTGATGAAACGGAGCCGATCCATACCATCGAGGTTCTCCGACCAAAGGTCCGGTTGATCGCCATACATGACCCGGCAGAATTTTCCGAACTTGGGGCCGCGCAGGACATTTTCCAGTTCCCGGGCACATTTCATGGCGGTGGTTAAATCCCACTGCGGCGGTAATCCGGCGTGCACCATGCTGTATCCCTTTTTTTTATGGTGGGCCATCATGGGTCTGTGACGCAGCCAATCGATCAACTCCTGCCGGTCATGCGCTTCAAGAATATCCTTAAGGCTACCGTATTTATAGTGGCTGCGATTGCCTTGGGAGAGCGCCAGCAGATGCAGGTCATGATTACCCAGTACGGTGATTGCCTGATCACCCAGTGACTTCACGAAACGAAGCACTTGCAATGATTTGGGGCCGCGATTGACCAGATCTCCCGCAAACCAGAGCTTGTCCTTGGATGGATCGAATTGGATTTTCTCAAGCAGCCGCTGCAGCTCGTCGTAACATCCCTGAATGTCACCAATGGCATAGATCGACATCAGATCGCCCCGAGTCGAAACAGTTGCCTGTCGTGAATTTTAACCAGCAGGAGCTGGGCGCAGATGGCGCCGATAAGAGCCAGAAACATATCCGTCTGGGTGTCCCATGGATCGCCCTGGGTGCCCAGAAACGCCTCTGCTGCCTGTTCACTCATCAGTGCCACCCACCACTCGATCAGCTCATAGAATGCACTGAAAGCGAGACAGAAACAGACACAGAGAAAAAACAGCCAACGACCTGGTTTCAAGGGTGAGCGTCGCAACAATATCTCCCGCGCCAGCATGGCGGGTACGAATCCCTGAAAAAAATGTCCAATCCGGTCGTAGTGGTTGCGCGACAGTTCATAGCTGTCTCTGAGCCAGTTGAACAGGGGCACCTCGGCATAGGTGTAGTATCCGCCGATGATCAGTATGACGGCATGAAGCGCAAGCAGACGGTAGACCAGGATGGTCAAGGGAAAGCCTTGCCGGGTGTAATAGAGGAGTGGCAATCCGATCATGACGGGCAGGGTTTCCAGAAACCAGGTATAGCGGTCAGCGACCGGGTCGAGGCCGCTGAGAATGAGCAGCGAGGCAACACCGCCACCTAACCAAAGCAGTTCACTTTGAGCTTGCAGAGCCATGGTTACCTATACTATGTGGTTCGATTACAGATCAGTCGGTTGTTGTTTCTTAATGAAGACTGCCCGGACGGGCGAGGGAGAAGGGCGGTATCAGGGCGTCGAAATGGTTGCCCTGGCCATCGATCATGTCATAGCTCCCCTGCATACTGCCTACTGGCGTGTCGAGAACGGTACCGCTGGTGTAGCGGAAGGTTTCACCGGGATTGAGTTGGGGCTGTTCGCCCACCACGCCCTCACCTCGGACCTCCTGCACCTTGCCGTTGGCGTCAGTGATGATCCAATGCCGGTTCAACAGGCGCGCACTCGATTGACCGTCGTTTCGTATGGTTATGGTGTAAGAGAAGACAAAGCGATCTTCATTGGGGATTGATTGCGATTCCACGTAACGGGTTTCGACCTGAACATCAATCTGGTGCTGTGATTCCTTATCCATATATACGTGTTGACTCTGCTCTGGCATGTTTACGACTTCATATACTGCAAGGTTACTGAGGGGATGGATTGAGTGCAATGGGTTAAGAATTAAATGCCGGTGCCGATATTGGGGTTAAGTTACCAATTTAGAGTGTCAGCGAGTGAGAAACGTAAGTTTGACAGTCCTGCTGCTGTTGTTCAGCTCCGTCTGCTGGTCGGCGGAATCAACACAACAATCCCAGGCGCTGGTTTCAGCCGCCATGTTGGGGGATGTCGTTCGCATTAATGATCTTCTGGCGCAGGGTGTCGATGCCAACGGCACCAATCCTTCCGGCAGGACTCCCCTGCATATCGCGGCCTTCAACGGCAACCTGAAGAGCGTCAAGGCGCTCCTGGCCGCGGGTGCGGATCCCAACCTGGCGGATAGCAGAGGGATTACCCCGATTATGGAGGCGTCGGCATTTGGACATCTCGAGATTGTACGTTTGTTGTTGCAACGTGGTGTCGATGTGAACGCCTCTGATCAGGCGGGTAATACCGCCCTTGGTCTGTCGAACAGGGGTAAGCACGAAAAGGTGTCCGCCCTGCTTACTGAAATGGGTGCTATGGAGAGTCAGGATAAGGATGCCAAGTAGTGCTGTCTGGCAGATTGGTTTGATACTGATCAGTGTTTAGTAAGTAAAAGGATAAAGTGGCTGAATATTGAACAGTAACGTGAACAGGGTCTAAGTTAAGCTGGAAAACTACACGAATAATCTTAATTAAGTTATTGAATAGGCTTGTAAGGTAAATGAACAGACATCATCAACATCGTAAACCGGACTTCTTCGCCGTGGTCGTGGTGTTGGTCATGATCGGCTTTGGTCTGACATTGGCAGTACAAGTCAGTTTGGTTGATCGGCATCAGGTCGTGGACAGCGAGGTCACCGAGGTTGTACCCAAGGCGGGTTAGAAAACACCGCCGGCCTCAGAGATAGAACACCGATTTAGTCATCAATTTCGACGTCACTTTCATTGCAGCTTTGATGGGTGCGGGCAGATTCGCCCCGCCAGCCTCGAGCGCCACCGTTGCATGGTGGATCTCGTCCTCTTTCATCTGCTCGAGTATGGCAAGGCTCTTCTGATCCTGTGCCGGAATGCGTTGCATATGGTCATTCAAATGGGCCTCAACCTGATGTTCGGTCTCCGCCACGAAGCCAAGACTCCATTTGTCACCGGCCAGTCCCGCGGCTGCGCCGATCATGAATGAACCGGCATACCAGAAAGGGTTGAGCAGACTCTTCCGGTTATCCAATTCGTTGAGGCGGGTTTCACACCAGGCCAGGTGGTCATTCTCCTCTTGTGCCGCACGCTCCATGGTAGCGCGGATTTGCGGCAGTTTCGCTGTCAATGCCTGTCCCTGATAGAGGGCCTGGGCGCAAACCTCGCCGGTATGGTTGATCCTCATCAGGCGTGCAGCCAGATCCCGTTCCTGTTCGCTCATCTCCGCTTCATTGATGGTCTCGGCCGGATTGGCGCGCTCAGTCACCTGAGGCCGTCCGAACAGGGTGCGCAGGGCGCTGTCGATGCCGATCATGAAGTGGTCGGCGGAATTGAATCTTCGCTCTTTCATCCTAGGGCCTGTTAACGCTCATCCAATCGGCTCTGCTGGGACTATTTTTGTCCAGCAAGGCAGCAGCATGAGCGATGTGTATGTGTTCTACATGAGTGAATGATAACGCAGCTGGGCGGAAAAATAGACCCAGCCCTTCGGGTTGCGCCTGAAAAAGCGCCACTCGGCGTTGCTCGTCGTTTATTTGGAGTTACCAAACCTCTCTCCTCGCGCCTTGATTGGCGTTTTTTCAGGCGCAACAGAGCCGATTGGATGAGCATTAACAGGCCCTGAAAACATAGCTTTTTTCTTCAATGGGATACAGCTGTAGTCAGTAATCCTTTTAGCGCATCAGCCGGGCCATTGTCGATAGATAAGCTCGATAGGGTGCATGACCCGGACCTGTAGCCCGGCATCAGCGATGAGCTGGCGCAACTGCATTGCGCAGCCCGTATTGCTGGTGACGAGGATATCGACTTGGCCGGCTTGTAATTTTTCGATTTTCGCCTCACCCAATGTGGTTGAGAGTGAAGGTTGGGTGAATATATAACTCCCTGCCGCACCGCAGCAGACGCTATTGTCTGCCAATGGAAAGATCTCAGCCTGAGGGATTCTCTGCAGCAGCCTCATGCCGCCGTCATCACGACTGCTGCATGGGGTATGCACTGCAACTCTACCCGCATAGGGTTTCAGGGTGGGTATCTCCGTATCCGGCAGGGAAAGCAGGAGATCCGTCAGGCTGACTACAGGGATTTCACTGGCCTGCTGCTCCTGTAATTCAAGCTCACACGCGCTGGCCAGGGTAACCAGGGCTCGGGCATGGCTCCTTGCGGTTTGTTGCCGATTGGTCGAGCAGTATCGCTCCGCGCTCTCTTCAAATCCGTTGTGGCGATGTATGGCGCCGCAGCAACACTGCGTCTGCGGTATTTCGACCGCATAGCCAAGCCGGCGCAGCAGCGCCATAGCGCTTTCGAGGAGGGTCTGCTCCACCTGGGTGGAAACACAGCCGGTGAAAAGCTGTACCAGTCTTCCCTTGGGCAGGTCAGCGGGATAGAATCCGGCCTGGATGACGGCCGCGCCAGTGAGTTGTCCGCCCAGTTCTGGCAGACGTCTGTATCTGTCAGGCAGCAAGGCGGTAATCAATTGTGTAACCCCCAACTGTTTCACTAACCGGTAAAGTCGACTGATGCGTGCCAGTCGTTTCGGCTCTGTCAACTGAGTAAAGAGCCACCGCAAGAATGGTCTGCCTCGCTTGCGTCTGGCGATGAGGCTGCGGCTGGCATCCAGCAGTTGACCGTATCTCACCCCGGACGGGCAGGCGGTTTCACAACGGCGACACCCCAGGCAGCGGTCAAGGTGGGTCTCGGCGGCTGTGTCGAGATCGAGCTCACCCTCAGCCAGGGCCTGCATCAGGCTGATGCGGCCACGGGGCGAGTCAGCCTCGTTGGCAAGCAGCTGATAGGTCGGGCATTCGGGGAGGCAGAGGCCGCACTTTACACAGCGGTCCGCTTCGGTCAGCAGCTGATCAGGGGTCACGGTTAGATTGCGCGGGGCCGGAATTGATGAAACAGGCTCTATCATAACGGTTAATCGTCGTTGTATCATCGCCCGTGTGTCTTAAAGACTTTATTTGATCCATGTCCTACTATCGCCACCATCTTTTCTTTTGTGTCAATGAGCGTACCGATGGCCGTCCCTGTTGTGCCCAGCATGGGGCAAAGTCGATGCGTGACTACATGAAAGGTCGGGTCAAGGCGCTGGGGCTTACCGGGCCTGGCGGTGTCAGGGTCAATACCGCAGGCTGCCTCGATCGATGCGACAAGGGGCCTGTGCTGGTGGTCTACCCCGAGGCGGTCTGGTATACCTTTGTCGACCACGAAGACCTGGACGAGATCCTGCAATCCCATCTGATCGAGGGCAAGGTGGTCGAACGCCTGCTGGTGGGTTGATTATCGGCGGTGACCGATATGTGATTCCTGTCAGGATTGTATGATTCATTGCTAAAGAGGCGGGGAGAGCTGCCGCTAGTTTACTGACGCCGTGGTCGTAGGATCATAGCTGGTTTTTGGTTCCTTGATAAAAGCGTGAAGTGCGTCGGTATCGGGGAGAAAAAACAACCGGGTGATTGCTTATAATCACTTGCAATACCCGATTGATTGTATACTATTAAGAAATTAGTCTAAGTTTCTGCCCTTAATGGTCTGTTTCCTATGGGATTTTGGAGTTTGCCATGTCAGGTTTAGCCCGCTTATTAACCGTTCTGTCTCTGATGCTGCTGCTCGCTGCCTGTGGCGGTGGCGACCCCGATGTGCCTTGGGATTCATCCACAACAGGTGACACGGCTGATGGTGAGACGATTGACGATGCCGGTACTGCCGGGGCTGACATCTTTATCGGCAGCGGTTCAGGGAGTTCTTTCAATGCGGGTACCTTGGACATCGCGGTGACCTCACTCGCGGCAGGCGGTCAGACAACGATTACGGCAACCCTCGCCGATTCAGCGGGCAATCTTTACCAGGAGGCTGCCAACGTATCTTTTAACACGGATTGTTTTTCGACAGGATTGGCGACTATAGATACGCCCGTAGCTGCGAATGGTGGAGTGGTGACCGCTACCTATATCGCCCAGGGCTGTTCAGGTGCAGATAGCGTGCGGGCAACAGTTACAGTCAATGGTGATACCACAACAGCATCTGGTACGATCAATGTACAGCCCGCCGAGATCGGTTCAATGGAGTTTGTATCTGCTGAGCCTTCACTCATCGGCCTCAGAGGTGTTGGCCTGACCGAGGTCTCCCGGGTATCCTTCAGGGTACTGGATCAGAACGGTAATCCGGTTACTCAGCAACGGGTCAATTTCAGATTGAGTACCGATGTTGGCGGAGCGAGAATTGCTGTAGGGGCGGAGAGCGCAGTCAGTGATGTCAATGGATTGGTGGGAACGGATGTCAAATCAGGTACGATACCCACGGCGGTTCGAGTCACCGCCTCTTTGGATGCCAATCCACTGATCTCCACCCAGTCAGATGGTTTGATAATCTCAACCGGTATTTCCGACCAGAACAGTATGACCCTTGGTCCTGAGATATTTAATCCAGAGACCTGGCAATACAACGGTGTGGAAGTTGCCCTAACTGTCCATGCTGCCGACCACTTCAACAACCCGGTTCCTGATGGCGCCTCGGTCTATTTCACCACCGAAGGCGGACAGATCCAATCCCAATGCCAGATCGAAAATGG
Source organism: Candidatus Thiodiazotropha sp. LNASS1 (assembly GCF_964212655.1). Taxonomy (NCBI): domain Bacteria; kingdom Pseudomonadati; phylum Pseudomonadota; class Gammaproteobacteria; order Chromatiales; family Sedimenticolaceae; genus Candidatus Thiodiazotropha; species Candidatus Thiodiazotropha sp. LNASS1. The sequence continues at coordinate 3,349,504 of NZ_OZ156465.1, forward strand.
TAGATGCAGTGTCAATTGGACGAGTTCAAATCCACGACCGCAAGAGAATGATGTGCCTGACGGTATGGCGGGGCGGATCACTATCCTCGCCAGCATGTTGGGGGAAGAGAGTTTCATCGACGCCAACGGCAACGGTGTCCTGGATAACGGAGATCCCGCATTCGCTGACATACCCGAGGCATTCCGGGACGATAACGAGGACGGCGCCAAACATCCATCCCACGAGGAATTTGTGGATTTCAACACCAATGGTATCTATGACGGTGTCGGCAGCGATCCCAACTACAATGGCGTACTCTGCTGTGATACTGCTGCCGTGGCCGCGGCGGAAGCGGCGGTGGCCTCTGGTGAAGACCCAGGGGTCTGTTTCGGCGTCACGCCAGCCACTTTACCTGCCTGCAGCAGTGAAAAGAATATCAATGTACGAGAACAAACATTCATGATTATGGCGGAGAGTTTCGCCAGTATTACACTAATCGAGGGTGCGGTGGCTGCAGGCTCCTCGGCAACATTCGAAATAGTAGGTGCTGAAACTGGACAGATCATGCCTGCGGATACAAGCATTGCGGCCGAACTCGAAGAAGGTGACATAGATGACTCGTATTCGGTGCCAAATTCTGCTTTTAATGCCAGGCTAGGCAATCGAGGAGGATCCGATGAGTTCACGTTTAACATACCAGTCGACGCGATAGGTCCTCTGACGATTTTAGTAACAACACCAAATGGAAACGTCACTCGGCTAGATGTCATTTTTTAATCAATCATTATTTTAACTTTTATTATTTCAATGTTGGGTTATGTAGCAAGTAACCTCCGATACAGCATCTACGTGCTCTCCACATGGGATGGGGAGCCGGATTCTTACCCAAGTCTATTTTTAGTTGAGCCTTATTCAATTACGAATAGCATTTGGTTTCACCTTCCTGCCTGGTCTGTCTGGTAACTCAGTTATCCTTTGTATCGGCAAGCTACCACTTGACGCTCCTCCATCGCACAGCCACAATGCCCCGATCTTCAATCATCGGCAGGAACTTCCAGTTATAAGGCTACAGTGAACATTAGCGAACCACTGGTCAAAATCCGCAATCTCCACTTCGCCCATGGCGACAGGGCCATCTTCAACGGGGTGGATATCGATATCCCCCAGGGCAGGGTGACCGCCATCATGGGGCCCAGCGGCACCGGCAAGACTACCCTGTTGAAACTGATCGGGGGGCAGTTGCGTCCCAGCCGGGGGACGATCGAAGTGGATGGTCAGGATGTGCACAAGCTCTCCCGCAGGGCGCTCTATCGGCTGCGCATGCGCATGGGGATGCTGTTTCAGAGCGGCGCCCTGCTGACCGACCTGAATGTCTATGACAATGTCGCCTATCCGCTGCGTGAGCATACCGACCTGCCGGAGTCGATGATCCGGCGACTGGTGCTGATGAAGCTTGAGGCGGTCGGTCTGAGAGGCGCTCGTGAATTGATGCCGTCCGAACTCTCCGGCGGCATGGCGCGCCGGGTGGCCCTCGCCCGGGCCATCGCCCTCGATCCGATGATGGTGATGTACGACGAGCCTTTTACCGGCCAGGATCCGATCTCCATGGGGGTGCTGGCGCAGCTGGTGCGGCGCCTCAACGATGCGGCGCGGCTCACCAGCGTCCTGGTCTCCCACGACGTGGAGGAGACCGCCGGCATATCCGATATGATCTATGTCTTGTCCGGGGGCAAGGTGATCGAGTCCGGTACACCGCAGGCCCTCGGGGTGTCCCAATCGCCGGCGGTCAAGCAGTTCATGGGTGGGCTGCCCGACGGTCCGGTCCATTTCCACTATGCGGCACCCGCCCTGAACGATGATCTGCTGAGTATGCGGGGGGCGACATAGTGCTCGATGCATTGGCCCGCTTCGGCCGCCTGGGACTGGCGGCGATGGAACGTCTCGGACGCGGACATCTGTTGCTGATTCAGATTCTGGCGGGTATCACCAGTCTGCTGCCCAGGCTGGGATTGCTGATCACCCAGATCCACAGTATCGGCGTGCGGACCACCACCATCATCGTTGTCTCAGGTCTGTTTGTCGGCATGGTGCTCGGTCTGCAGGGCTATTACGTGCTGTCCCAATTCGCCGCCGAGGACAGTCTTGGTGTGATGGTCGCCGCTTCCCTGGTGCGGGAGCTCGGCCCGGTGGTCACCGCCCTGCTGTTTGCCGGACGCGCCGGTTCCGCCCTTACCGCGGAGATCGGTCTGATGAAGGCCACCGAGCAGCTCTCCGGCCTGGAGATGATGGCGGTCGATCCCATTCGTCGAATTCTGTCACCGCGGTTTTACGCCGGATTCATCTCGATGCCGTTGCTGGCCGCCTTGTTCAGCGCCGTGGGCATCATCGGCGGCTATTTTGTCAGTGTCGGGCTGCTGGGGGTCGACGAGGGTGCCTTCTGGAGTCAGATGCAGGCCAAGATCGACTGGAACGAGGATATAATAAACGGGGTGATCAAAAGTCTGGTATTCGGCTTCGTCTGCACTTGGATCGCTCTTTTTCAGGGGTATGACACCATCCCCACTTCAGCCGGTGTCAGTCAGTCGACCACCCGTACCGTGGTCCATTCCGCATTGGCGGTGCTGGTACTGGATTTCGTCCTGACGGCACTGATGTTCGGAGATTAGTCATGAATACAAGAGGATTGGAGATAACCGTTGGCGCCTTCATGGCGGCTGGACTGGTTGCACTGTTTTTTCTCGCCATGCAGGTCAGCAATCTGGCCAGTATAACCGCCAGCGAAGGTTATGAAGTGAAGGCCAGGTTTGACAATATCGGCGGGCTCAAGGTGAGATCCCCTGTCTCCATGGCGGGGGTGCGCATCGGCCGGGTGGTCGGTATCAGTTATGATCAGGAGAATTTCGAGGCGGTGGTTACCATGTCCATCGATCCGGCGTACAGTCAGATCCCGGATGACAGTATCGCCAAGATCTATACCTCCGGACTGCTGGGTGAGCAATACGTCGGGCTCGATCCCGGGGGCAGTCTGGAGAGCCTGCAGGGCGGCAGTGAATTGATGATGACCCAGTCCGCATTGGTGTTGGAAGAGATTATTGGTCAATTTCTGTTCAGCAAGGCGGAAGAAAACGCCATCAAGGATGAGCTTTAACCTATGACTATCACTAAAGTTGAACGGGATGGAGCATTCCGGTTTCATGTCCAGGGTGAGATGACTTTTTCGAGTGTCAAAGATCTATTGCTGCACTCCAATAAACTCTTCTCCGCGGTCGAGGAGTTGGAGGTCGACCTCTCCCAGGTCGATCATGCCGATAGCGCAGGATTGGCACTGGTGCTGGAATGGATGGCACAGGCAGCCGAGCGAAATGCCAGAATTGTTTTCACCGGTGTACCGGAATCCATGGTCTCCATTGCCCGCCTGTGCCAGGTTGAGTCGTTGCTGGAAGAGTGCACTTGAAGCGTAAAAAACGCGAATAGAGTGGAATGGCCGCCGTTTTTTTATAATTAGGCCTTGAAATATGATCAATTTTGGGATTGAATAATCAGTCCTATCCAGATGCCCCCCTCGATTTGTCTTTAAAGCTTGTCTCACGGTGCCGTTCTGGATTCATAGCGAGAATTAATGAAGCGGGATGACTCCGCTCAGCAATCCCCGATCATTCAGTTGGAGATCCTCAATCTATGAGTGAGCAGATTGTTCATGTAACAGATGATTCGTTTGAATCAGAAGTGCTTCAGTCGACGCAGCCGGTGCTGATCGACTACTGGGCGGAATGGTGCGGTCCGTGCAAGATGATTGCGCCGGTGCTGGATGATATTGCCGATGAGTATGATGGCAAACTAAAAGTGGTCAAATTGAATATTGACGAAAATCCCAACACACCACCCCGCTACGGCATTCGTGGAATTCCTACGTTGATGCTGTTTAAAGATGGTGAAGTTGAGGCAACGAAAGTGGGCGCAGTCTCTAAATCGCAGCTCGTGGCATTTATCGATAGTAACCTTTAAAAAAATCTCAGGCGTCGGACGTGCCGTCGCTGTCTGCCAAACAGAGTTCTCTGTAGACCACCTCGTTTCGTCCGGTAGCGCCTGATTAGTGAATCAACCAATAACCTCAAACTGCCCTGTGTGGCCAATCTCCCTTCCAACGGATTTCCCAGAATAGAACAACGCCTGAAAAATTATGAATCTGACTGAACTCAAGAAAAAGCCGGTATCCGATCTGGCTAACCTCGCTACCGAGATGAAAATCGAGGGAATGGCACGGACCCGTAAACAGGATCTGATATTTGCGATTCTCAAAGCCCATGCAAAGAAAGGCGAAAGTATTTTTGGCGACGGGGTATTGGAGATTCTGCAGGATGGGTTTGGTTTTCTGCGATCGGCGGATAGCTCCTATCTTGCGGGACCAGACGATATTTACGTCTCACCGAGTCAAATCCGGCGCTTCAGTCTGCGCACCGGTGATACCATTTCCGGCAAGATCCGCCCGCCAAAGGATGGTGAGCGTTACTTCGCACTGCTCAAGGTCGATGAGATCAACTACGACAAACCGGAAAATGCCAAAAGCAAGATTCTGTTCGAGAACTTCACCCCCCTGTTTGCCAACCAGCGTTTCCACCTGGAGATAGGCAACGGCAGTACAGAGGATATCACCGCGCGTACCATCGATCTCTGCGCACCGATCGGTAAAGGACAGCGTGGTCTGATCGTATCGCCGCCGAAGGCGGGTAAAACCATGATGTTGCAGAACATCGCCCAGTCGATCACCCATAACCATCCCGAATGCTATGTCATGGTGCTACTCATCGACGAACGCCCGGAAGAGGTTACCGAAATGGCCCGTTCTGTGAGGGGCGAGGTGATATCAAGTACCTTCGACGAGCCTGCTACGAGGCATGTGCAGGTCGCTGAAATGGTTATCGAAAAGGCCAAGCGGCTGGTTGAGCATAAACATGACGTGGTTATCCTGCTGGATTCGATCACGCGGCTTGCACGGGCCTACAATACCGTCGTCCCCTCATCCGGCAAGGTGCTGACCGGCGGTGTCGACGCCAATGCGCTGCACCGGCCGAAGCGTTTCTTTGGTGCCGCCCGTAATGTGGAGGAGGGGGGTTCCCTGACGATCCTTGCCACCGCCCTGGTGGATACCGGATCCCGGATGGATGACGTGATCTACGAAGAATTCAAGGGAACAGGCAATATGGAGGTCCACCTGGACCGGCGCATTGCCGAGAAACGTATCTTTCCCGCCATCAATATCAACCGTTCCGGCACACGTCGCGAGGAGTTGCTGATGAAGCCGGATGAGTTGCAGAAGATGTGGATTCTGAGAAAGATTCTTCATCCCATGGATGAGCTTGCGGCCATGGAGTTTCTCTACGACAAGTTGAAGGTCAGCAAGACCAACGACGAGTTCTTCGAGGCGATGAAGGGTTAGCGACTACCGGCGTCTATGGGTCTATTGGCACATATTAAGTCATCACTTTGTCAATCTGTGTCTAATATCGATAAACCCCCTGTTGTCTCGTGTACAAGCCTTTGCCGCAACGTGTGGCTTGTAAAAAAGGCGAACTAAAGCCATTCACTGGTTTCAATACCCCATATATCATCCAAGGAATGCGGGTTGATTTCCTGCCATACCGGGTTGTTGCGTGGACGATTTCCAGACTATTCGGTGCGACAAGCCGCACCCTACACTTCCACTACCCCGTATTTCCTCGTTCCCACGCTCCAGCGTGGGAATGCAGACCTCAGCACAATAGGAAAACTAGGTATGGATTCCCACGGGGGACCGTGGGAACCAGAATATAGCTACTTGTGGGGGTAAGGGAGAGATGGTATCTACATTGGTTTAGTGGTATCACCCGGATTGCGGCCCACCATCCTTTTGTGCCATTAATCTACCCTGCCGATCTACTATTTTTTAAGAACGGATTTTAGTCGTCATGTAGCCGCACTTGGGTCGCAGACACCTGTTCCTGCCACCCGGGGATGCGCATTTAACCAGAACCGGTTACATTGTTAGCAAGCTAACTAGCCACTGAAATAAAAATGAAAGCCATGATATTGGCCGCTGGTCGAGGCGAGCGTATGCGGCCCCTGACCGACAAACTGCCCAAACCGCTCCTGCCGATCGCCGGCAAGCCCCTGATCGTTCACCATATCGAAAGGCTTGCCGAGGCGGGTTTTAACGAGCTGGTCATCAATCATGCCCACTTGGGGGAGATGGTCGAAGCTGAACTCGGAGATGGCGCTGCCTGGGGGGTAGAGATACGCTATTCTCCTGAATCCGTGGCATTGGAGACTGGAGGGGGGATCTACCATGCGCTTCCCCTGTTGGGAGAGGGACCTTTTTTAGTGTTGAACGGCGATATCTGGTGTGATTTCGATTTTTCAGGCATGGACCTGAAACAGAAAGATGTGGCGCATCTGGTGTTGGTGCCCAATCCCGACCACCACTCGCAGGGGGATTTCCAGCTGAAACAAGGTCGGGTAAGTCAAGGCGGTGAGAGGCGCCTGACCTTCAGTGGGATTGGCGTCTATCATCCGCGACTGTTTGCATCCTGCAGGCCTGAAGCATTCCCGCTGGCGCCGTTACTGAGAGTCGCCATGGACAGGGGACGGGTATCGGGTGAGTGCTTCAGCGGCCTGTGGATGGACATCGGTACACCTCAAAGGCTAACTCGGTTGGAGCAATTGATCATGCAGGACAGGCCTGACGCCATCAGTGAATCGTGATGTCGATGACAACAGGATCCGAACGCATTAGCCTCAACCCCATCGATGGTATGTAAACGGCCGTTGTTCAATACTGGCGTTTTGGGTCAATGGAGAAACCATGGGACAGGAAATAGAATCGAGTGAATTCTCTGCGCACGATTTCGCCGAGTTTCAGCGCCGTCTCAAGCGAGAGACCGAACTGCTGGCCGAGTGGTTCGATGCGGGTGTATTCACCTCGGAAGGGGCCGTCGGGGGATTTGAGCTCGAGGCCTGTCTGCTCGACCGAAGGGCGGGACCGGCACCACTCAATCAACCCTTGTTGGAAAAGCTGGATGAACCTTTGGTGGTCCCTGAACTGGCGACCTTCAACGTCGAAATAAACAGCACGGCCAGGCTGCTGCAGGGAGATGTGTTTGAAAGAATGGCCGAAGAGTTGCAGCGGGTCTGGGACAAGTGCAATCGTTTGGCGCAACCACTGGGCGCCAGGATGGGCATGATCGGTATTATGCCCAGTCTTCAGCAACAGGCACTCACGCTGCATAACATGTCCCCCCTGAATCGCTACCAGGCCCTCAATGAACAGGTATTCAAGCTGCGACACGACAGACCATTGTTGGTACATATTGAGGGTAGAGAGACCCTGGATCTGCAACATGATGATGTGATGCTTGAGTCGGCGGCAACGTCGTTTCAGATCCATTTTCAGGTCGATGAAAAGAGCGCGGCGAAACTCTACAACCTTTCGAAAATAGCCTCAGCGCCGATGGTGGCCGTGAGCGCCAACTCCCCCTATCTGTTCGGTCACGATCTGTGGGACGAAACCCGAATACCCTTGTTTGAACAATCCATCGCAGTGGGGGCATCCGATTTGACCAAAAGAGTCAGTTTCGGCATCCGCTATGTTTATGAGTCGATGATGGAGAATTTTCTGGCCAATCTGCAACGCTATCCCGTACTGCTGCCGTTGTTGATGGATGAACCGGCCGAGAAGCTTGCCCACCTGCGGCTGCATAACGGTACCATCTGGCGATGGAATCGCCCGTTGATCGGTTTTGATGACAGTGGCAGGCCCCATTTGCGGATTGAGCATCGCGTGGTACCCGCGGGGCCAAGTGTTAGCGACTGCATTGCCAACACCGCCTTCTATTTCGGTCTTGTGAGCGGCCTGGCGAATCGCTACGAATCGCCGGAAAGCGACATGGGATTTATCCGTGCGCGAAGCAACTTCTACAATGCGGCACGGGAAGGTCTGCAGGCGGAGCTCTTCTGGTTCAACTGGAAAACATGCCGTGCCAAAGAGTTGATCAGGGAACAATTGCTGGGGGTGGCAAGAGAGGGATTGACGAGCCTCGGTATTGAAACGGCCTCTATTAATTTCTGGTTGGACATTATTCAGCAACGGGTCGTTCGTGGCATCAATGGCGCCACATGGCAGCGGCAGTGGGTGTCGCGTCATGGTATGGATTTTCAAGCCTTGATGGAGGCCTATCTCGAACAGCAGGAGAGCGGCAAACCGGTACATGAGTGGTCGCTGGATTAGTCTTATCAGGCCGAGTGGTGGCCCGATATGAGAAACCCGGGCTAGTCTCATCGATTCAGGTAAACTATGAGTATGCTGCAGGAATTCGATTATCTACCAGACAATCTGTTGGCCCTGGAGGCAAATCAGCTCGCCGCTCACCTTAGCGGTCCAACCCTGATTCATCTGCCCGGTAGAAGAGCACAACCGTTATTCGTCTCTGTGCTGATGCACGGCAATGAAACAGTCGGCTGGGAGGCTATACGGACCCTGCTGGCCCGTTATCAGGGAGGGCGGGATCTGCCACGGGCCCTGAGCCTGTTCATCGGCAATGTCAATGCGGCGGCCCGGGGGTTGCGCCTGCTGCCCGGGCAGCCCGACTACAACAGAATTTGGTGCGGCAGTGAAGTGGCTGAGACGCCTGAACATAAGGTTATGGAGCAGGTTGTTGAACGCATGCGTGAACGCAAGCCGTTTGCCAGTGTTGATGTGCACAACAACACCGGTCTGAATCCCCATTACGCCTGTATCAATCGATTGGATACCCGTTTTTTTCATTTGGCACTGCTGTTTTCCCGTACTGTGGTCTACTTTTTACGGCCGAAGGGAGTGCAGTCGATGGCCTTTGCCGATCTCTGCCCCTCGGTGACGCTGGAGTGCGGTAAGGTCGGCAGTGCCCACGGTGTCGAGCACGCAAGGGATTACCTCGAAGCCTGCCTGCATCTGGCGGAACATCCTCAGCATGCCGTGAGTCACCTCGATATCGATCTGTTTCATACCGTGGCTCAGGTCAAGATATCGTCGCTTACCAGCTTTGGTTTTTCACCGGGGGAGAGTGATATCGTTCTGGCTCCCGATATCGATCATTTCAATTTTCGTGAATTACCTGCGGGAACGCTGTTCGGCTGGATAAATGGCGTAGGTCTGGATGCCCTGGATGTCAGGGATGAACAGGGCGAGGCGGTGGTTGGCGACTATTTCTCCATTGAGGATGGTCAGCTCTGTCTGCACCGCTCAGTGATGCCCTCCATGTTGACCAAGGACCTCAATGTCATTCGACAGGATTGTCTCTGCTATCTGATGGAGCGTTATGATTCCCACCTGGCGCAACCGGTTTCCAATGCGTCAGGCTCTGGTTGATTGTCGAACCTGGCAGCTACCCCTGGATCAAGGGATTCGCCTGCAGATCCGCATGATAGGAGGAGCGCACCATAGGGCCGCTGGCAACACTGGAAAAGCCCATCTCCTGCGCGATCTCGCCCAGTTGCTCGAACTCTTCCGGCGAGACGAAACGGTCGACAGGCAGATGGTCCTTGCTTGGTTGCAGGTATTGGCCCAGGGTGAGCATCTCACAGCCGTGCTGGCGTAGTGCCTGCATGACTTCGAGTACCTCATCCCGCGTTTCCCCCAAACCCAACATCAGCCCTGACTTGGTGGGTAGATCCGGCTGACTCTGCCTGAAACGCTGTAACAGATTGAGTGAACCCTGATAGTCCGCTCCGGGGCGGGCTTGTTTATAGAGTCGTGGAACCGTCTCCAGATTATGGTTGAAGACGTCGGGCGGATGAGCTGACAATGCCTCAAGCGCCGGTTCGATGCGACCACGAAAGTCAGGCACCAGGATCTCGATCCTGATCTTGGGTCGTCGTTGGCGCACTGCCGATATGCATTGCGCAAAATGATTCCCACCGCCATCGCGCAGGTCGTCACGGTCGACCGAGGTAATGACCACATAGCTGAGTTCCATCGCGGCAATCGCCTCAGCGAGTTGTACCGGTTCATGCGGATCGAGGGGTTTGGGTTTGCCGTGGGCGACGTCGCAGAAGGGGCAGCGGCGGGTACAGATGTCCCCCATGATCATGAATGTTGCCGTGCCGTGGTGGAAACATTCGCCGAGGTTGGGGCAGGCGGCCTCTTCACAGACTGAACTCAATCCTCGTTCACGCAGGATGCGGCGAATGCGGCTGACCTCCTTGCCGAGCGGGGCCTTGGCACGGATCCACTTGGGTTTGCGCGGGAGGGTCTGCTGCGGTTCTACCTTGACCGGGATGCGCGCCAGCTTGGACTTGCCGCGTTGGTGACTTTCCGGTGTGGTGCGGGATGGCGGCAGGATGTCTTTGTCGAGGCTCATGGGTCTACTTCTGTATCGATGAAGGTCAGAGTGTAGCCTAAAGTTTGCGCCAGATGGTGGGGCAATTTTCGGCCGAGTGTGGCCAGGTCCGCATCTATCTGTTGATCGACCAGCTGGGTTACCTTGAGTCCGGGGTAACCGCAGGGATTGATGCGCGTGAATGGGGCGAGATCCATGTCCACATTCAGGCTGAGTCCGTGAAAGCTGCAACCCCGTCTTATCCGCAGGCCCAGCGAAGCCACCTTGCTTTCAGCGATATAGACACCGGGGGCGTCTCGGCGTGCAACCGCCGCGATGCCATACTCGGCCAGGAGTGATATCACCGCCCCTTCCAGATGGCCGACCAGGGTGCGAACGCCTATGTGGGCGCGTCGCAGATCCAGTAAAAGATAGGCGATAAGCTGTCCGGGACCGTGATAGGTGACCTGGCCGCCCCGGTCTGTCTTGATCACAGGGATATTGCCGGGATCGAGGAGATGTTCTGTTTTGCCGGCCTGTCCCAGGGTGAATACAGGTGGATGTTCGACTAACCAGAGTTGATCCGGACTCGAGGCATCGCGTGCATTGGTGTAGTCCTGCATGGCCTGCCAAGTCGTTTGGTAGGGCTGCAGCCCGAGTTGCCGGACCAGGAGATGAGAGGACACTTCAAGCGCTTCCGAGTGTATTGACGGATTATTGATTGGTGCGGTGGGCACTACAGCGCCATGACCACTTTTTCGTGGGCGCTGAGATCGAGGTAGATGGCATCGAGCTGGGCCTTGCTCTCCGCACGCAGGGTGATGGTGACAGAAACCCATTTCCCCCCTTTACTGAGCCGGCTGTTGACCGAGGTTTCCAGGAGCGCCTCCGTATGACGGCTTACCAGTTCCACAATCATCGCCTCAAATCCCGGCTCCGCCTTGCCCATCACCTTGATCGGGAAGTCACAGGGGAACTCCAGCAGTGTCTCTTCATCCTGGCTCATGATGATTTGGTCTTCACTCCAGCCACAACAGTGCGCTGTCTTTGATCAGCTGCCAGATATTGCCGTCGGCAATACTCTTCAGCGCCACCAGGGGGGCTTCAGTAACCGGTTCTCCATTCAGGGTGATACTGACATGACCGAGTACCTCTCCCTGTTTGACAGGGGCCATGATTTTCGGTTCGATCTCCAAGCGGGCATCGAGATTTTGATACTGGTGACGCGGAATGGTCACATTCAGGTCCTGACCGAGGCCGAGAGGCAGTTTCTCTTTATCCCCCTTCCAGATGCGCGCCCGGTTGAGCACCTCTCCTGCTGTGTAGAGCTGGTGGGTTTCATAGAAACGAAATCCGTAATTGAGCAGGCTTTGACTAGCCTGGGCTCTGGCCTCCTCTCCCTTGGTGCCCATCACCACTGAGATGAGGCGCATGCTTTCACGCTGGGCGGATGCCACCAGGCAGTAACCCGCCGCCTCGGTGTGGCCTGTCTTGATACCGTCGACACTATTGTCCCGCCACAGAAGCTTGTTTCGGTTGTGTTGGGTTATATCATTGAATACATAAGACCTGTCACTATACCAGGGGTAGTATTCAGGGAAATCGCGGATGGTGGCCGCCGCCACCTTGGCTATATCCGCAGGCGTGGTGTAGTGGTCATCGTCGGGCAGTCCGGTACTGTTGATGAAATGGGTGTTCGTCATGCCGAGTTCCCGGGCGATGTTGTTCATCAGTTCCGCAAAGGTGGCTTCGCTGCCGGCGATATGCTCGGCCAGTGCAACGCAGGCATCGTTGCCGGATTGAATGATCATTCCCTTGACCAGATCGATGACTTTGACTTTTTTACCGACCTCGATGAACATCCGCGAACCCGGTGTACGCCAGGCCTTCTCGCTGATCAGTACACTGTCTTCCAGGTTGATATTGCCCTGTTTCAATTCGCGAAATACCGCGTAAGCCGTCATGATTTTGGTCAGGCTCGCAGGCTCAAGCCGATTGCTTGCACCTTTTTCGGCAAGCACCTTGCCACTGTGAAAATCGACCAATAGATAACCTGAGGCGGCGACATCCGGGGGTGCCGGTGTTGGAACGGCGGCATAGGTTGCAAACGTTATCAGGCAGGAGAGCCACAACAGAGCGGTTTTTATGAATCTGGTCGGTGACAGTCGATGCATGGGTAGGGGTAATATCGTTGGCATAGTGATGCGCTATTCTATTTATCCTTCAGCGAATGACAACATGCGGGTTGGCAATTCCGAGTTTGCCGAGTTTTTGGCTCAGATGGTCAGCAAGCTCCACACTGGCAATCGGCCCCACCTGCACCCGATAGACCGGGCGTTCCGGGTGCGCGCTGTCTTCTATGAGTACACCCGCCTGTAAATGTTCCTCCAGCCTCTTTTTCAGGCGTTGTGCGTTCTCGGAACTGCCGAAGGCGCCAACCTGCAGGAAGAGCTCAGGCAGCATGTTGCCTTTTCTCAGTTTCACCGGTTTAGTCCTGACCGGCTCTATCTTGCTGCCGGGATCGAGACTGACCACCTCGACCAGGCCTGTTCCCTCACCGGTAATGCCCAGTTTCCAGGCTGCGGTATAGGAGAGGTCGATCAGGCGATTGTCATGAAATGGGCCGCGGTCGTTGACCTTGACCACCACACTGCGGTTGTTTTTCAAATTGGTGACGCGGACATAGCTTGGCAGGGGCAAGGTCTTGTGGGCTGCCGTCATGGCATACATATCGTAGGTTTCGCCGCTGCTGGTGCGCTGGCCGTGGAATTTACTGCCGTACCAGGAAGCGATTCCGCGGGCATTGTATCCCCGGCCATTGGTCATTGTGTAGTAGCGCTTGCCGAATACCTCATAGCTCTCGGGATTGCCATACCGGCTTTTGGGTTCGTCCTTGGGTACCGCATCGGGAATGGTTGCCATATCGGCGGGAGGGGGGTGGCGGTGACTGATGCCATCCCGGGCTGGGCTGCGTCCAACCTTGCTGGTGCTGCATGCGCTGATCAAGATCATCCCGCAGAATGCGACCACAATGGTCTTCGTCAAAACCCCGGCAGGCAATTGTATGCTCAAGCTTGTCATTATCTACTTGACTGCATCGGCCGCCTGTTTGGCGGCATTGATCTCCTGACTCAGTTGATAGACGGCCATGGCGTAGAGGTTGCTGTGATTGTAGCGTGTTATGACATAGAAGTTGTGCAGCCCCAGCCAAAACTCATGTTTCTCACCGGCATCCAGCTTTATCAGGCTGGTCAGTGTCCCGGGGGCGGGTGATTTGCCGTTCACCGGGCGGACGCCTTTGGCCAGCAGTTTGCCTACCTGGATGCTGGGCTTCATCCCGGCTTCGACAAAGGATTGCAGATCCTCTCCGCCATCGGTGAGCAGGGTAACGGGTTGGTTGGGTTTCCAGCCATGGGTTTTGAAATAACTGGCAACGCTGGCGATGATATCGGCATTGCTGTTCCACAGATCACGCCGGCCGTCGGCATCGTAGTCTACCGCGTATTCGCGATAGCTGCTGGAGATGAATTGGGGCTTGCCCATGGCGCCGGCATAGGATCCCATGGCGCTTTCGAGGTCGACTCGCTCTTCCCTGGCCAGCAGCAGGAACTCTTCCAGTTCGCGGCGAAAGAATTTCGCCCGTTTCGGATAGCCGAAGGCGAGTGTGGTCAGGGCGTCGATGACCCGGTAACGACCAGTGTGTTTGCCGTAACGGGTCTCCACACCGATGATGGCGACGATAATCTCGGCCGGTACGCCATAGCGTTCGCTGACGGAGGTCAGCAGGGCCTCATTCTCCTGCCAGAATCTGACCCCGCCTGCAATCCGGTCCGGCTTGAGAAAGATGGGGCGGTATTCGTGCCATGCCTTGGATTCAGCGGGGCGGGTGATTGCCGCGATGATGTCATCCCGAAAGGTTGTGCTGTTCAACAATTGCTCAACCCTTTCTGCGTTGAAGTTATGCTTGTTCGCCATCTCAAGGGCGAATTTTTTGAATTCTGTCGTCTGCCTCTGGGTGTGGGCGCATGCCTGTGTGGTCAGGATGAGGGTGAACAGGGGCAGAAGAAGGAGTCGGGTAATGAGTTGCATGATCGTTTATGTCGGTAGTAGTTTTTTATGGGTATGAATAGACATCAGCATACCGAAGCTGGCAAGAATGGTCACCAGGGATGTGCCTCCGTAACTGATCAGAGGTAAGGGTACACCTACTACCGGCAGTAATCCTGTGACCATTCCGGCATTGACGAAAAGATAGACGAAAAAAACCAGTGATAGTGATCCGGCAAGGATTCTGCCGAAGGTGTCCTGGGCCTGAGTGGCGATATAGAGCCCGCGCATAATGATAAAGAGGTAGAGAGAGAGTAGCGCCAGCACGCCCACCAGTCCAAACTCCTCGGAGATGACCGCGAAGATGAAATCGGTATGCCGTTCAGGTAGAAACTCCAGGTGCGACTGGGTACCGTTCAGCCAGCCCTTGCCGCTGATGCCGCCGGAGCCGATGGCGATTTTCGACTGGATGATATGGTATCCGGTACCCAATGGGTCGCTCTCCGGGTTGAGGAAGGTCAATACCCGTTGGCGCTGGTAATCGTGCATGAAGTACCAGGCGACTGGTCCGAGCGCAGCCATCAGCAAGCCTATGGCGCTAATCACGCGCCAGCTGATGCCGGCCAGAAAAAGGGCGAACGTACCAGCGGTCGCCACCAGGAGCGCGGTGCCCAGGTCGGGCTGTTTTGCGATCAGCAAAACTGGAATCAGGGTGAACAGGCCCGCAATTATCAATCGGGAAGGATTGGGTGGCAGGCGGTGTTCGGCCAGATACCAGGCGATCAGCATCGGCAGGGTGAGTTTGAACATTTCCGAGGGTTGAAAGCGGAGAAACCCGAGATCCAGCCACCGTTGGGCCCCCTTTCCCAGCTCACCGAACAGGATCACCAAAATCAACATGAGGACCCCGGCAGCATACAAAAAGGGAGACCAGCGACGTAAATTGGCGGGATGGATCTGGGCAAGTGCGATCATGGCGGTAAAACCGAATCCCAGGCGTATCAACTGCTTTTGCAGCAGTATCATCTCTTTGTCGCCGGCGCTGTAGAGGATGCTCAAACCAACACCTGACAGGATCAGTAAGCCGGTCAATAGTGGAAGATCGATATGCAACCAAGCCAGCAGTCCGCTGGCCTGCGCCGGCTGTGATTCGTAGAAGGTGGTGTAGTTCCTACCCCGCATCAGGTGCTCCGATGAGATAACGATCCATCACTTTGCGTGCTATGGGCGCGGCAACTGAACCGCCATGGCCGCCATTCTCGACAACCACAGCGATGGCGATACTGGGATCTTCAGCGGGTGCGAAGGCGATGAACAGGGCATGATCGCGTTTGCGTTTTGCAATCGTCTCTTCGTCATACTCTTCATCCTGTTTTATGCTGAATACCTGAGCCGTTCCGGTTTTGCCGGCAATTCGATAATGGTCGGTATGGATTGAGCGGGCGGTACCCCGGACGCCTTCGACGACCTGCGACATGGCATGAATGACCTGATTCCAGTGCATCGGGTCGAGCTGATGAAGGTCGTCCACAATCTTCGGACTCTCTATCAGTGTACCGTCGGGTTTTTCAATGCTATCAACGACTCTGGGGCGGATATGATGACCGCGATTCGCCAGGGTTGCAGTGGCGGAGGCGAGCTGCAGCGGGGTCGTCAGAAAATAGCCCTGACCGATACCGACGATCAGGGTCTCGCCTGGATACCAGGGTTCACGTTGTTTCTGCTGCTTCCATTCACGGCTCGGCATCAGGCCTGATAATTCGCCATCCAGGTCGATATTGGTGGGTTGGCCGAAGCCGAAACCGGTCAGGAATTCATAGAGTCTGTCGATGCCGAGTGTGCGCGCCAGCTCGTAATAGTAGACATCGCAGGACTCCACGATCGCCCGCTCCAGATCGACCTTGCCATGCCCCCATTTTTTCCAGTCACGATACTTGTGGTCTTTTCCCGGGAGCTGATAGTACCCGGGACAGTAGTTCTCCTGATGATAACCCACCACGTCGTACTCCAGGCCGGCGAGACCGATGAAAGGTTTAACGGTGGAACCCGGTGGGTATTGGCCACGGATGGCGCGGTTGAATAGGGGATTGTCGAGGGATTGCTCCAGCTCCCGGTAGGCCTTCGCACTGATACCCTCGACAAACAGGTTGGGATCGAATCCCGGTTTGCTGACCAGGGTCAGTACACCGCCGGTTTTGATATCGATGGCGGCGACGGCGCCGTTGTAGTCGCCCAGCGCCTCCAGGGCCGTAGCCTGCATATCCATATCCAGGAAGAGCCGCAGATTATCCCCGGGTCGCGGAGGTTGATTCTCCAGTACCCGCAATACCCTGCCCTTGGCGTTGACCTCTACCTGTTGCAGACCGACATTGCCATGCAACATGCTCTCATAACTTTTTTCGACACCATTCTTGCCGATGAAATTGGTGCCCCTGTAGTTGGAAGTGTCGATGATCTGGAGTTCTTGCTCGTTGATGCGACCGACATATCCCAGTAGATGGGCGGTCTTCATGCCTTGCGGGTAGTCGCGCAACAGGCTTGCTTTGACATCGACACCTGGAAAACGGTGACGATTGACAGCGATACGGGCAACCTCCTCATCCTCCAGGCGTACCCGAATCGGAATACTGTCGAACCGCCTGCGCTGTTTGCGCAACTGATGGAATCTGTTGATATCATCTTCATTTATGTCAATGATTTCACTCAGCTTTTGAATCGTGTAATCAAGGTTTTCAGTCCTCTCAGGGGTGATCTCCAGACTGTAGGCGGGGAGGTTTTGCGCCAGAATGGCGCCATTTCGATCATAGATCAGGCCGCGTGTCGGAGGGAGGGGTTCAAGTTTTACCCGGTTATCCTGGGACAGGGTGGTGTAGTGATCGTGGTTTTCCACCTGCAGGTAGAAGAGACGCCCAACCAGGATCAGCAGAACCAGAAGGACAAGAGTGCCTGAGGCGATGGCGCGCCCCAGAAACAACTGGCTCTCATGTAGATAGTCCTTGATCGAGGATTGGGGCAATCGAACCTCCCAGGGTCTGTCAGTGTTGATTCAATCGGTTCTGCCGGGGCTGTTTTTTTACCTCCAGCAGGACTGAATGGGCGCTGTGTAGTTATTCTACTATGAGTGAATGATAATGCTGCTGGACGCAAAAAACGCCCCAACCCCGCGGGTTTTATCTGAAAAAGCGACACTCAGCGCTACACATCGTTCATTTAGTATCACCAAACCTCTCTCCTCACGCTTTGTCTGATCCTTTTTTAAGGCACAACAGAGCCGATTGGATCAGCTTTAAAAAAACTAGCTGATGTGGAAACGGCGTCGCATGTCCCGAAGAATAATAAAAACCCAGGGCCATAGCAGGGTGCTGATCAAAGGTGTTATCCAGTACCAGAGCGAGGGAGTCGGATAGCCTGCCGCTCCCGTTGACCACAAAGCCAGCAGACGTTCCACGAGTAGCAGGATAAAAATCGTGAAGACTTGCTGACGCAACGGCATGACACGGACTCGCAGATGCAATTTCAACATAATATAGGCGATTACCGAGAATCCCAGGGCATGCTGGCCTAGCAGCGTACCGGTGAGTACATCCAGCAACAGGCCTGTTGTCCAGCTGATACCGACGCCAATGCGTTCAGGCACGGCCATGCACCAGTAGATCAGGATCAGGGCGACCCATTGCGGACGATAGGCGGTGGCCCACTCGGGCAACGGAATGATGGTCAGGATAAACCCGATCAGCAGGGTTAAGGTGATGATATAGTTGCGGGATTGCGCTTGATTGATCACTCGCCCGCCTCCCCGGTCGGTGCAGTTGACGCCGGTAGCGCTTCGTCCTCCTCTGTTGGCATGGAATCCGCAACGATGTCGGGATCCAGGGTCCATACCAGTAATACTTCGCGTATGCGATCCAGATGGGCGGTCGTTTGTGCGATAACCGAGGCGAAGGGTTGTCCAGGCTCGCGCCTCACATCAATCACTTCGGCCACGGGATAGCCGGGCGGAAAGCTGCCCCCCATACCTGAGGTGGTCAGCAGGTCGCCTATCTTGATATCGGCATTGTTAGGAAGATGGGGCAGTTCGAGACGGTTGATCAAGCCGGTACCCAGGGCGATGGTTCGCAGACCGTTGCGGCTGACCTGAACCGGGAGGGCATGGGCGGCATCGGTGATCAACAGCACACTGGCGCTGAACGGGTTGATATGGGTTACCTGTCCGACTACGGCATTTGCATCGACCACCGGCTGGCCTACGAACAACCCTGAGGTTTTCCCTTTGTTTATCAATACTTGTTGCCGGAATGGGTCCTGTTCCACGGCGACCAGCTCTGCGATCAACACCCGGTCTCCAACCTTGAACGAAGAGTCCAAAAGGCCTCTCAGGCGCATGTTTTCCGCTTCCAGGGCTTCGAATTTCTGCTGTCTCGCACGCAGCAGCAGATTTTCCGCATGCAGCCTGTCGCGCTCTGCCTCGAGTTCGCTGCGACTATTGATGGCGTCACTGGCGGACTCACTTAAAAGTAGGGGCAACGAGGCGAGATATTGCACCGGGAAGAGCAGTACCGAGAGTCCGGAGCGTAGTGACTCCAGATGGTTGTAGCGATGATCCAGGACCATGATTGCGATGGACAGCAGCACGGCAGCCACCAGCCTGGTGGTGATCGAGGGACCCTGTGTAAAAATGAGTTTAATGGCTGAATGACTCCACTTTCAATTCACTGGCTCCCTGCATCGTGCTAATGGTGTCGTTATGGGATTCGGTCTCCATCCAGTTGCAGGGGGGCAGACGCTAAGGCTCTAGTCAACCATAAAGAACTCGCCACCACGCTCATCGATGAGCTCCAATGCCCGGCCACCACCACGCGCCACGCAGGTGAGTGGATCCTCTGCAACGATGACGGGCAGACCGGTCTCTTCCTGGAGCAGCCGGTCGATATCCTTGAGCAGTGCGCCACCGCCGGTCAGAACGATGCCGCGTTCCGCCACGTCGGCGCCCAGTTCGGGGGGAGTCTGCTCGAGGGCGGTCTTTACCGCGCCCACGATACCTGAGAGCGGTTCCTGCAGCGCCTCAAGGATTTCATTACTGTTGAGGGTGAAACTGCGCGGAATACCTTCGGCCAGATTTCGGCCCTTTACATCGATCTCCTTGACCTCATTGCCGGGATAGGCAGAGCCTATATCATGCTTGACTCTCTCTGCGGTGGCTTCACCGATCAGTGTGCCGTAGTTACGGCGCACATAGTTGACGATCGCTTCGTCAAAGCGGTCGCCACCCACGCGCACGGAATTGGCATAGACAATACCGTTCAGGGAGATGATCGCCACTTCGGATGTGCCGCCGCCGATATCCAGCACCATCGAGCCCCGGGCTTCGTCCACCGGCAGGCCAGCGCCGATTGCCGCTGACATCGGCTCTTCAATCAGGTAGACCTCTCTCGCCCCTGCGCCGGCCGCCGACTCCTTGATGGCGCGCCTCTCCACCTGGGTGGAGCCGCAGGGTACGCATACCAACACGCGGGGACTGGGGCGGATGATGCGGCTCTCATGCACCTTATGGATAAAGTACTGCAGCATCTTCTCGGTGACGGTGAAATCGGCGATAACCCCCTCTTTCATCGGTCGGATGGCGGTGATGTTGGCGGGTGTTCGCCCCAGCATCTTTTTGGCGTCCTCACCCACGGCAACAACCGATTTTGCACCACCGGGACCGCGGTCCTGGCGGATCGCGACCACTGAGGGTTCATTAAGTACGATGCCCTGGCCACGGGCATAGATCAGGGTATTGGCGGTACCCAGGTCAATGGATAGGTCATTGGAAAATATGCCACGTATGCGTCGGAACAGCATGGATCTCTTGTCTTTTTCTCTATTGGTAAAGGCTTGGCCGAAACGTGGGCAGTTAGCGATCTGGAAGTTAGCTGAAAACCCTGCTCTGGCCAAACCGAAAGTCGGTTAATCTATCAATGGTACAGGAGTTGGGCAAGAATGGGGATGGTCAATTGAGCACAATTGGCCAAATAAATGGTGACTGTAAATAAGGTCTCTACCCCGATCAGGCTCGCGTTCCCTTGCAGGCTGAATCACAGCAGGGGTGAGGCCTGAAGCCTCACCCTGCCACCGGAGCCGGTCAATCCTTCTCTTCAATGCTGGTAGCGATCAGCACACCGTTGTCAAAGTTACCTTTCACCTCAATTTGTTGACTGGTGAAGCTGTTGTCATCCACGCCGGAGATATCAATGATGATACCGAAGATCTCGATTGTCGATGGACCAGCGGAATTGGGCGCGCCTTTGACCTCTGCGTTGTGGTTGGGGGGCACGTTTTCCAATTCCAGTTTGCTCGCTACAAGCATACCGTTGTCGATATATACCTTTGCCTCCAGATAGTCGGAGGAGATCAGTTGTTCCAGGGTGAAGGAGGAGCTCTCACCGACGTCGCTCTCCATGATGGTGGAGCTATCGACCTTGATAGTCTGGCCCAGCAGGGTCACTGTGCCGGCGGCGGTATCGACGTTGCCGATCCCGAGGAGACCACTGATTTCTCCACGCTCTGATGATGTGGCCTTCAGCTCAATCTCTTCGGCGAGCAGAATATCGCCGTTCATAACGCCTTCAACCTCTGCGATGCGCCCTAGCGCAAGTTGGCTGGCGGCCCCACTCAGAGAGGTGGCGGATGCGTCCACGACCTGTCCGTTAAGGGAGAAGAGATTATTAGCATCGAGCGCCTGTGTGATCTGGCCTTCAATCTCAACCTCTTCACCGTCTTCCGCCACCACACGACTGCCGTCACCTTCGATTTCGATGGAATCGGCAACGAACAGGCCACCGCTAAAGCTGTTACCTTCAACCTCGACAAATGTGCCTGCGGGCGGAATCGACGGGATGCTCGAGGCATCGATGACCAGACTGCCGATCTGGAATTGACTCCCGGAAACCGCACTGATTACTCCCGAGACCTCCAGTTCGCCACCTGCCCAGGCAAGCGACTTGACCTCTATACGGGTCGCCAACACGGTACCGGTACCATCGGTGAAACCGCTAACCTCCACTTCGCTATTGACCGGCAGGTTCTCCAGCGTTGTGGCATCGATCTGATTTTCATAAACCGTATCCCCGTCCACGGTAATGATTTGATCCATGACCTCGAGGGTGTTGTTATTGGTGATATCGTTGCTGCTGACTACACCCTCTATCAGGCTGTCGTAAGATACCGAGTCCGCAATACCGGATGCATTTGAAGCATCACTGCTGCCGCTGATGCTGACCACCATGCCGATCGCCAGGTCGTCCTGGGTCGCAGCCATATTGTTGACGGTAAAGCTGGCGTCGTCGGTATTGAATTCGATACCGTTGACAAAAATGGAACCGAAACTGGTTACTCTGCCCTGGGTGATACCGGTGCCGCCGATGCCGCCATCGGCGACTTGTGGACCACCGCCGCCACCGCAACTGGTGAGTCCTGCTACCGCAGCACCCATTGCCACCGAAATCAGGATCTTACGAATAAGACTATTCATCCTTTATTACATCCTGTTCGAAATAGTAGATGCCGATTCCGGCCTGTTTACGGCCGGTGCCATCGACATCAGGGTTGAGATCTCGATCGTGTTGAGACAGATACTTGTCGCACTCCACCAACAGGGACTGCGACATTTCAGCACTCATATTGCGAAATTCGATAAGCGCCTCTATGGGGAGGTTATCGTAAGCGACCTTGCGCTGAAAATAGGGAGTTCGCGAGCCTTGCTGTAAATTATGATCGATGGTGTCAATCAATAGTTGCACGTCCGTTCCCAGAATATGCAGTTTTCCTGTCTCACCGGTACGCGGAACATAGCCATCGCTGAGGAGCGTGATTTTACCGCTCTCATCCTTGGCGATGGTGCCCACCCTGATCAGTTCGTCGTAGATCGCACGGGGCGGTACATCACCGCTGTGTTCCTTGACCAGTTTACTGAAGCTCGCCTTCCCTTTGTCGAAGTAGAGCGGTGCCGGGGTGCCTTTCTTGGTTTGAAAGCGGGGATCACGCAGCCAACCTGAAATGACCCTGGCGGCGCGGTTATATTGATGCGCAATGGCGCTATCGTCGGGGGTGTCGATTTTTTGTAATCGGCTTACCTCTTTACGGGTTAGCCCTGTAATGACAGATACTCTGGAAACCGTCTGTTTTCGGCCGGGGATACCAAACTCCTTGGATGCCACGTCCATAAAGGTCCATTTGCTCAGATCGGCAAAATCTCCATAAGTAAAGCCGTTTCGCAGCATCAGCCTGACCAGCGGTCTGAGCAGCTTGAGAATGGATGCAGTAAGTGTTTTGCGAATCTCGTCCATGGGCGTTAATTACCGGGTGATTCTGTTTATCAATTTATCTGACTACTCTATATCCCAGCTATGTCTGGATGTCGTTGATATTTATCGCCTGTCAGGCTTGTTTTTTTTGTTACTGCAGTTTCCATCCGAACCGTTCAGCTGAACGCCATGCTGCATTATCGCCAGCAGGGCAGTCAGTGTCTGGTGTTGGGAATTATATCCCAATGCTTTCCTGAATTGAATTGTAGACCTAGTTGTCACTTTTCAGAAGTTGAATTTGGATCACACTTTAATGTGAGGCATTAAC
Source organism: Candidatus Thiodiazotropha sp. LNASS1 (assembly GCF_964212655.1). Lineage (NCBI taxonomy): Bacteria > Pseudomonadati > Pseudomonadota > Gammaproteobacteria > Chromatiales > Sedimenticolaceae > Candidatus Thiodiazotropha > Candidatus Thiodiazotropha sp. LNASS1. Next base: position 3,372,469 of record NZ_OZ156465.1, read on the forward strand.
TTCCTGTTTTTTTAACATTTATAAGAATTCCACCTAAATTAATGTCCTGCTTGGCCCTGTGGATCTCAGGTATCCGCCAGGGAACGATGATCTGATTCTCAACGGGTATATGCTCGATCCGAAGACCCAACTACATCCTTTATTGGGCTATTTCCAGTTCAATCATCATGTATCGGCGCGGAGAATATGGTAGATTTGCCCATTTTTCAGAGCAGGTAGCAGGCGGATGTCTCTAGATAAGTCCGATGTCGAAAAAATTGCCCATCTGGCACGGATGGCCCTCGATGAGTCGCAGATCGATGCCTATGTCGAGGATCTCAGCAATATCCTCGATCTGGTGGAGCAGTTGGAAGCGGCGAATACCGATGCCATCGAGCCGATGTCCCATCCGCTCCACATGGCCCAACGCATGCGGTCGGATGAGGTGACCGAAGGCGATTGCCGTGAGGCCAACCAGGCTGTAGCGCCCAAGACTGAAAACGGCCTCTATCTGGTACCAAAGGTCATCGAATAACGGGCCCCGAGAATATGACCGGTCTGACCGTAATCTCTCAGATATTGATTGGACACAAATCATACTATGCATAGTAAAACCATTGCTGAACTGGGCGCCGCAATGCAAGCCGGAGAGTTCTCCAGCGTTGAACTGACACGCCATTTTATCGAGCGCATCGAGCGGTTGAACGGAGATCTCAATGCCCTGATCACCCCTACCCCGGATCAGGCGCTGGCGGAGGCCGAAGCCGCTGACAGGGTTATCAGGTCCGGGCAGGCCGGTCCCCTGACCGGGATTCCCCTGGTGCAGAAGGACATCTTCTGTACCAAAGGTGTGAAGACCAGCTGTGGTTCCAGGATGCTGGATAGTTTCGTCTCACCCTATGATGCGACGGTAGTGGAGAGGCTGAAACAGGCCGGCACGGTCACCCTGGGCAAGGCCAACATGGATGAGTTCGCCATGGGGTCTTCCAATGAAACCAGTTACTATGGGCCAGTACGCAATCCATGGGACCGGGATAGGGTGCCGGGAGGCTCGTCAGGGGGATCTGCTGCGGCAGTAGCCGCGAGGCTTGCAGTTGCCGGTACCGGTACCGATACCGGTGGTTCCATTCGCCAGCCGGCGGCACTGTGCGGTATTACGGGTCTCAAACCGACCTATGGACGGGTTTCCCGCTTTGGCATGATCGCCTTTGCCTCAAGTCTCGATCAGGCGGGCCCGATGACCCGTAGCGCCGAGGATGCCGCTATGCTGCTGCAGGCGATGGCGGGATTCGATTCCAGGGATTCAACCTGTGCCGATCAACCCGTGTCTGACTATTCGGCTACGCTGAACGACTCTTTGCGGGGACTGAAAATCGGTCTCCCCCGAGAGTATTTCGACGCGGGACTGGACAGCGCCGTTGCGGCATCCATCGATGGTGCGATCGATCTTTACAAACAGCTGGGCGCCGAAGTGGTCGACATCAGCCTGCCAAATACGGCCTTGGCGGTGCCGACCTACTACGTGGTTGCGCCGGCGGAGTGCTCATCCAATCTATCCCGTTTCGACGGCGTACGTTTCGGTTATCGCTGTGAAGACCCAAAGGATCTGGAAGATCTCTATAAGCGTTCCCGGGGAGAGGGCTTCGGCGCAGAGGTCAAGCGCCGTATCCTGATCGGCACCTACGCCCTTTCCGCCGGTTACTACGATGCCTACTATCTGAAAGCGCAGAAAACCAGACATCTCATATCCGACGATTTCAAGCGGGCCTTTGAAACGGTCGACGTAATCATGGGTCCGACCACGCCGACGACCGCCTTTGCCCTGGGCGAAAAGACCGATGACCCGGTGACCATGTACCTGAACGATATCTACACCATCGCCACCAATCTGGCCGGGCTGCCGGGGATATCCATTCCGGTGCAGCCGGTCGGCGGATTGCCTGTCGGGTTGCAGATTATCGGCAACTATTTCACCGAAGGAAAACTACTGAATGTGGCTCACCGGCTTCAGGCGGAGACGAATTGGCACCTTCAGACGGCTGAAGGTTTTGCATGAGTTTGGGCCGATCGGATGAGTGCTATCGGTCCCTGACTGGTCAAAGGCATCAAATCAAACAGTTTTAGAGAAAAGATATGCAGTGGGAAACCGTTATCGGGCTTGAGATTCATACTCAACTGGCGACCAGGTCAAAGATCTTCTCCGGCGCCTCGACCGCCTATGGTGCGGATCCAAACACCCAGGCCTGTATCATCGATCTGGGTTTTCCCGGTGTACTGCCGGTGCTGAATGAGTCGGCGGTGGATATGGCGCTCAAGTTCGGTATTGCGGTGAATGCCGAGATTGCGCCTCGATCCATATTCGCGCGCAAGAATTACTTCTATCCCGATCTTCCTAAGGGTTACCAGATCAGCCAGTTTGAGCTGCCGATTGTCGGCAAGGGCTCCATCGGCATAGATCTGGAGGATGGCACGCATAAAGTGATCGGGATAACCCGTGCACACCTTGAAGAGGATGCGGGAAAGTCATTGCACGAGGATTTCCATGGTATGAGCGGGATCGATCTCAACCGCACCGGTACTCCGCTGCTGGAGATCGTATCAGAGCCTGACATGCGCTCCATCAGGGAGGCGGTGGCCTACGCCCGCAGGATCCATCAACTGGTGGTCTATCTCGGGATCTGTGACGGCAACATGCAGGAGGGCTCATTCAGGGTCGATGCCAATATCTCTATTCGGCCCTACGGCCAGGAGGTCTTCGGCACGCGTACCGAGCTTAAGAACATCAACTCGTTTCGCTTCATGGAACGTGCCTTGAATTACGAACTGGAGCGCCAGATCGATCTGATCGAGGGTGGTGGCGAGGTTGTCCAGGAGACCCGGCTCTACGATGCCGATCGGGACGAAACCCGCTCCATGCGCAGCAAGGAGGAGGCCAACGACTACCGTTATTTCCCCGATCCCGATCTGCTGCCGGTCGAGATCGGCGAGGAGCGACTGCAACGGGCCAGGCAGGGTATGCCTGAATTGCCGGATCAGAAGCGGCAGCGCTTTGAATCAGAATACAAGCTGAGTGCAACGGATGCACTGACGCTGACCCTGAGTCGGGCAATGGCCGATTACTATGAAGAGGTGGTTGCAAGCGGTGGAGATGCCAAGACAGCAGCCAATTGGGTTAACGTTGAACTGGCGGGGGCATTGAACAAGACCGGACTTGATCTGGCGCAATCGCCGGTCAGCCCAAAACAGCTGGGTGGCTTGCTGCAGCGTATTGCGGATAACACTATTTCGGGGAAGATCGCGAAACAGGTGTTCGAGGCCATCTGGAACGGTGAAGGGGATGCAGATACCGTGATCGAGGCAAAGGGTCTTAAGCAGATTACGGATAGTGGTCAGATTGAGAGGATCATCGATGAGGTGATCGCCGCCAATCCCAAGCAGGTGGAACAGTTCAGGGCGGGTAAGGAGAAACTGCTCGGATTCTTCGTCGGGCAGGTGATGAAGCAGACCCAGGGCAAGGCCAATCCGGGGCAGGTCAACAAGATCTTGATGGCTAAGTTAAAAGACTGATCGGCGATGGGGCTGCCTGTCATCGATGAAACACTGTGATGATTTAAGGTGAAAAGGTATCCGTGATGCAGGAATCTGTGGCAAGACGTATGAGATGGATTCTGGCAACGCTTATTTTACTTTCTCCCGTAATCACAACCGCTGCAATCTGGCAGGACATGGATACATCTGAACTGGCGGCAAAAGGTCTCGACCTGTCATCCGTTTACTATCGCCGACTGGGGGCGGACAGCTCCGCGTTGAGGCAACGGCTGCTGCAGGCGCCGTTGCAGGATACAAGTTCTTCCGGCATTGAACTTGAGCTGCCGCTGCCCTATGGATCGATGCAGCGCTACGCCGTTGAGGAGTCACCGGTGATGGCTGAATCGCTGGCTCACCGCTATCCGGAAATACGCACTTACAGGGTGAGGGGAGTGGACGATGCCGCCAGTAGCGGGCGCCTGGATCTGACACCGCATGGCTTTCATGCCATGCTTACAACGCCGGCAGGGACTGTGTATATCGATCCGGACGGGGAAGGTGGCTATCGGAGTTATTACAAGCGTGATTATGCGGCTGTACAAGGTGATCGATTATCTCCCTTGGTCTGTATGCATCGCGATGGTCAACCGGAGAGTGATCATTTGGCCACAGCGTTTTCGCAAACCCTGGCAAGCAGAACTGTCAGTGGCGCACATCGCCGGGTCTATCGCCTCGCCGTGGCGGCAACAGGTGAATACAGCGCTTTTTTTGGCGGCACTGTCAGTGCCGCCCTGGCGCAAATCGTCACCACGATCAATCGGGTGAACCAGATCTATGGCCGTGACCTGGCCGTGCAGTTTCAACTGGTGGGGAATAACGACCGCATAATCTTTACCGATCCAGACTCGGATCCCTATACCCAGACCGCTGCCGGTATCGGTTTGATGCTGATCGAGAATCAGCAGCAACTCGATTTCATGCTTGGCGCGGACAGCTATGACATCGGCATTCTGTTCGGCACGGTCGGTGGCGGATTGGCCAGCGTGGGTTCCCTATGCACAATCTACAAAGCTCAGGCATATACCGGTACGCCTATGCCGGATAGCGACGGCTTCTATATCGACTTTGTCGCTCATGAACTGGGCCATCAATTGAATGCAACGCACTCATTCAATGGCACTACGGCGAGTTGCGGTGGTGTCAACAGAGTGGCAAGTGCCGCCGTGGAACCGGGTAGTGGTTCAACCATCATGAGTTATGCCGGCATTTGTGCCGAGGAGAACCTGCAGGCCAATTCTGACGCCACCTTTCATGCCGTCAGCATTCAGCAGATGAACGAGTTTATCACCCATGGCGAAGGCAATCAGTGCGGTCAGTTGACAGTCACGGGAAACAGCGCCCCGAGTGTCGATGCAGGCCAGGAAGGCGATGACGGCAGTCTCAGCATACCTGCCGCAACACCTTTCATGCTGAATGGCATGGCAAGTGACGTGGACGGGGACAACCTCTCCTATCAATGGGACGGGATGGATGCGGGGGGTGTTGCCGGTGCAACGGATGCATCAACCATTGGTACCGATCTGCCCGACGGCAGCAATCCGTTGTTCAGATCATTTCTGCCTAAACAAACTGCGGTGCGCTATTTCCCACGATTGAGTCAATTACTGACACGACAGGAGGATATTGGCGAGACCCTGCCTCAATCCGCTCGAACACTCAATTTCAGACTGACTGTGAGGGATGGTGAAAGTGGTGTCGCCAACGATGATATCACTATTCAGGTGGATGGCGATCAAGGACCCTTCAGGATAACCGGTGGGGATTTGAACCGTTCGTCTACCTATATGGGTGGTGGCTCGCATACCCTTGAATGGTCAACCGCGGGCACCGAGGCAAGCTGCCCAACCGTACATGTTTCACTCCTTAGTCTGAGTTCAGGCAATCCACCTGCAACATTCTGCAATATGCACGACAGCGGATTCGACCAGTTGTACCTGGGCGAGTTTTCCAATAGCGGTTCCGCCAACATCGTACTGCCGAATGTCTCTGTTGAGTATGCCCGTGTCATGCTCAGTTGCTCGGATAATATATTCTTCGCACTCTCCGATGCCACGCTAAGCATTGCAAGTGCAGAGGCGGCCCTTGGTAATGACTGTCAGCCGTTGGACGGAGAAGATCTGGAACATGGTGTGATCTTCAACGATGCTGACGGAGCGGAAAAGTTTGATAGCCCTGGTGGGGGCGGCCAACTGTTCTGGATACTTTTTGTTCTGACCTTTGGCGCTGTCTATCATTCGGCTCACTCAACGAGCAAGCCAGGCCGGACTTAGTGGAATCCATTGAAGATTGCGGCTGTTTCCATCTTCCCCATAAGCATTGACTATAGATTCAGTTAAGTCTTGCCTGTTTTGTCAGATCGACTGTCGAGCACTCCTCATTTCAACCCTGCACTTTGTATAGTTGTCGCCTATGGTTTCGATCAGAATTTGGTCTTGGACAAGATAGATTGCTTGGTGAATAGTTAAGCGCATGCGATGTCTGGGGTTGCCGGCGGAAAGTCAAAAGGAAATGTGTTTTCTCTTCCGATGCTCCATGGGAGCCTGCAAGTAGCTCCCTCCTTAACGGTGGCACACAGGTCGATGTTGCTTGTGGTTGCCAGCCACATCCAATCATAGTCAGAGGAGGAATTGCATGTCTATTATCAAGCCTGCGTCAGGTCTATTTGCAGTCTCCATACTCATCTTTTCACAAGGCATTGGTGCGGTAGGATTGCCGGCTGTTTCAAATGTTCATCAAGCAAAGGTGTTGCCTGAAACCGGTGAACTGTCCAGTGCCATTACGACCGGTAAACCTGATGTATGGTTGCGTTTGCGTTACGAGGAGGTGGAGGACGACATTCCCGCCGGCTCTCCACTTGCCGGTACAGAAGATGCCGACCTGTCGAGCCTGCGGGCGGCGCTTGGCTATACCTCAGCCCGTTTCCACGGCTTCTGGGCGCGGCTGGAGTTGGAACTCAATAGGCGACTGGGCAGCGATAGCGCACTAAACGTTGACGATGACCTAACCTTTCCCCCTGGCCCGGCGGGTTCGAGAATTGCCGAAGGTCATGCGCTGATACCGGATAATAATTTCGAGGAGATCAACGAGGCCTTCATCGGTTGGCGCAGTGCAACCGGTGGTTGCCCGAATGCACCTGGCGCCTGCAATGGCCACACCTCATTTAAACTGGGCCGGCAGTCGATCATTTACGATAATCACCGATGGGTGGGTAACATCGTATGGCGGCAAAATTTTCAGTCATTCGATGCATTTCGTTTTGACAACAGTTCAATCAACAACCTTACCTTTTCATATGCCTATGTTGATCGTGTAAACAGGCTGTTTGGCGATGACTCCCCGTTCAGGGAGTATGAGATGAATAACTCCCATCTCATAAATGTCGCGTATAAGTTGCCATTCGGAAAGTTGAGTGGATACGGTTATCTATTGGATTACGATGATAATTCGCGAACGCCTTTTCCTGAAGGTGTCGGTGTCGGACCCGGAATAACCAATTTCGACTCGGATACCTGGGGTTTGCGATTTACCGGGAAACATAGGCTACATGACAATTTAACCCTGTTGACGGAACTTGAGTGGGCAAATCAGGACCCGAGTGGTGATGCAGCTTCTAATCTCGATGATAACGATTACACCAATATCGAAATAGGAGGCGTTTTCGATGTGGCGGGTAAGCCGGTGGTGTTAAAGGTTGGGCAAGAGGTGCTGGAAGGAAATGGAGTCAATGCCTTGCAGACACCCCTTGCAACAGTACACGCCTTCAATGGTTGGACAGATAAATTTGTTGGCGCACCCGGAGGGTCGGCCACGCCGGCAGGGGGACTGGTGGATACCAGTGTCACCTTGGTCCTGAAAGGTTTGATGTCAAGCGTGATTGGTCCATCAAAGCTGGTTGTCCAATACCACAAATTTGAAGCTGATAATGTTATCGGCGGAGTTGACGATTATGGCGATGAATGGGGGGTGTTGTTTGCCAAACCCTTTGATAAAAAGTGGTTGGGTCTTATCAAGTTTGCCAGTTTTGAGGATGGCGGAGATGGTTTCAGCTTTGACACCGATAAGATTTGGTTGATGGGGCAATACCGCATGAAATAGACAAAAGCGTTGTCATCACCAACTGCTGGATGCAGTTGGTGACGCAACCATTTCTGATGATGGATTTCTATCGACGGTTTAGCGCCACCTTCGGTAGTTTCGCGGTCTTTGGCATAGTAAATGCAAATAATCTCCTGGTTATCCGCCATTCTCAGCTATCTGCCCTCACCCGACCTCTTCCTCAAGGTGGGTGTTGTAAGTGAAAACCGCAAATAGACGCAAATTTAATAAGTCCGCAAATGAAGGCAGGTTTGGCTTTTTTTGACGGTCCTGTATGGAGACCTTAGGTAAGGGTTTATGTTACACCTTATACATCTCACTATGGTCAGGTCACTGATTCAGTGGCTGGATACTGTGGGTAATCAGGGCTAAACGTTAGTGAAGCTGACCGCCCCCTGATTAATCCGCCATTTACAGTATGGAATTACCATTATTGTCAGAAATAGCTGACTGATATTCGACTGCAAAAAGGCATATCTATTTTTACCGCTTAAGCGCCGTTGGTGCATTTCTGTAACGGATTTTCGTGATGGTGTATTTCCGTGGGATGCCAATAATGACAATGACTTGCGTAATCATGAGGCTTTCTATAGCCAACTCCTATAGCGTTAATCAGATTTAGGTCTTGGACAAATAGTGATGCGTGGTAAATAGTTTCATTTAATGGTAGCTGTCTAGACATTATGAAAGATAGCGTCAAACCATATCGGCGCATGGGAACGGTAATAATGACTAAGCGGCGATAACCTGAATTATTGAATGCGTATGGCAACGGGTATGGATGTTGCTAATAATCGTTTGACCAGTTGATCCACTAAGCATGAGGAGAGGGGGTACAGATGCATATTGAACCAGGCGTTGTCGAAGGCGCAAAAATAGCACTTAGCGTTGTAACGGCCGCAGGCGCGATCGGATATGCGGCCAAACTTGCGTTGAGTACCGTTAAGCAGGATGGTATCACTACGATTGCTATTCGCAGTGTGATCACGACTCTGCTCGTCTTTTGCTTTTTTGAGGTATTGCCGCATTATCCGGTTGGGGTGTCTGAAGTTCACTTCATCCTTGGCGCAACACTGTTTTTGATCTTTGGTGCAGGGCCTGCAGCGATAGGGTTGGCAACGGGACTGCTCATCCAAGGGCTTTTGCTGGCGCCGGCTGACTTGCCTCAATACGGTATGAATGTAACCTCTCTACTTGTACCGCTGTTGCTGGTTGATGCCTTGGCGCGTCGTCTGATCCCGGCAAAGACCGCCTATAAAGATGTCAAGTATGGGCAGGCACTGGCTCTCTCAACCGCTTATCAGGGTGGTGTTATCGCCTGGGTGGCATTCTGGGCATTCTACGGTAACGGTTTCGGTGCCGAGAACCTGATCCAGGTAGGGTCATTCAGTGTTGCATATTTGACGGTCATTGTAATAGAACCGCTGCTGGACCTTGCGATTCTTGCAACTGCAAAGTCACTGCATCAACTCAAAGACAGCAAGCTATTTCACTCACGTCTCTATCGTGCAGCTGTATAACCTGTAGCAGTAAGAGGCCTCCTGACTGAGGCCTCTTATTTTTGCGTGCCGGAAATCAACCTTGAGTAGTAATGTCAAGTCAGCTGTGTCGGGATGAGAAACATGATGGCTGCCCGGGATCCCCACAGGTTTGTCAACGATCTTGGTGACGAGGCGGTCGAGCGCCTTATAGCCCGTTTGGAAAGTCGGGCAAAGGATAGTGTTTTTACAAGTCTCATTGATAAATACTCATCGCAGTTGATACTTACTGACCCTGCAAAGGTGTTGGAGGTTGGTTGTGGTACGGGGGCAATGATTCGGTCTTTCGTGCGCAGTAAAGACTTCAATGGTCATGCTGTCGGCGTTGATCAAAGCGGTAGCTTCATTAATGCTGCAAAATCATTTGCCCGCTATGAGCATCTTGAGAATAGGCTGCAATTTCAGATTGGCGATGCGCATAATCTTGATTTTCCATCCGCCAGCTTCGACACCGTTATTGCCAATACCCTGATAAGCCATGTTTCCGATCCTGCACGTGTGCTGGAAGAGATGGCGAGAGTAGTATGGCCTGGCGGCATAATCGCTGTTTTTGATGGCGACTACGCTTCGCTGACCTATGCATTTCCTGACCACGATTTCGGCCGGCAAATGGATAGTGCGCTGGCAACTGCTTCGTTCAACAACCCCAGAGTCATGCGTGACTTGCCGAGAATGCTGGATACATATGATCTTCAACTTGTTAGTGCTTGGGGCGATGCGGTGGTTGAGATTGGAGAGGGAAGCTATTTCAAATCTTTTGCTGAAACCTATGCGCCTTATGTAACGAGTTCAGGGTTGATGGCCGAAGACGATGTCGATAGCTGGTTGTCTGTACAGCGTGAAGCCATGGAGTCAGGGACATTCTTTGCGTCATGTAACTATTACACATATCTTTTACGTCGCGTATAAGTTGCCACGACCGCATACTTTCTGCCGTTAATCATCACAAATCAATTGGTTATTCTTTGCTGCCTGACAGGTAATAGGCAGTGCCTTAGTCCTTGGTTGTCTTGTGGTCGACTGTAATAGGGACATGAAAAATGATCAGATATATCTGACTGTCGTGAAGTATGTCTGAAATGGTTCCCTGCCAGGTAAGAACAAATGTCAAAACAGGAAATATACTATAGGGAAAAACTATAGATTCTATATAAATTAGCTCTTTGACAAATAGAAGTATCAGGTAAAAATTATTGTTACGGGCTATCCGTTTCTCTGTTGATTCAAGATTGTCGGGGTCCGGCTCTCATAAGTAAATTAGCATGTTATGCGGTTGTTCCTGTAACAGGAATTGCGCACAAGACAGCATGAAACATGCAGAACAATTCAGAGAAGTCAGCAAAAATAAAAAAATATGAAGGTCAAAACTATACTATCCGCTTTTTTTCTGGTATCGGATTTTATAACAATATCTGTTTTTGCTGATGAAGTGCCGGGTGTGAATGGTTATGTGAGAGTCGGTATTATCGAAACAAAGGATCAGGCAGGTGAAAGTGCGAGAGGTTCGGCGCTGGGTGGCAAGCTGGGCTATATCACGCTAGGGCCTGTTAACACTAATCCAATGCGCCCTGTTGTGCCTGAAAAAGCGCCAATCAAGGCGCACCCCAAGGGCACTTCCTTCGGGGCGCGAGGAGAGAGGTTTGGTTATTCCAAATGAACGACGAGCAACGCCGAGTGGCGCTTTTTTAGGCATACCCCAAGGGCACTTCCTTTGGGGCGCAACCCGAAGGGCTGGGGCTGTTTTCGCCCCCAGCGGCGTTATCATTCGCTCATGTAGAATAACTACACTACGCTCATTCTGCCTTGCTGGGCACAAAAACAGCCCCAGCAGGGCGTATTGGATTAGTGTTAACAGGCCCTAGATTGGCGTGGCCTGAGTGCTGGCCTATCCATATACACTACACAGGAACTGGCGGATAATGAAAATGGAGATTTCTTTGCCACCGATAATAAAGGGTACACCCTGATAGGCGAAGCCTATGTAAAGGGTGCTTTGCACTATACGACACTCAAGTTGGGACGATTCGAGATCGATACGCCTCATGCGGATACCGATGACATAAGAATGGTACCGAATACATTTCAGGGTGCGGTGATCAGCAATGAGGATATTGTTGATACTGCAGTTTCTATCGTCTTTCTGGATGAGAGGGCGGGTGTCGATGCGGATATACCGGAAAAATTTGAAGACATTAATGGTGACGACGGTTTATTTGCCTTAGGCATCGAGTACTATGGAATCGATGATGCTGCATTGCAGGCATGGTTCTATAAAGGCAGAGATCTTGCAAGCCTGATCTATGTCGAAGGCATATATGAAACAGAGCAGGTTTCCATCGGCTTTCAGTTTGGCTCGCAATCGGATGATACGATGGATGATAGCGGGCCGGACGGTGAAGTCTATGGCGTAATGGCGAGTTACACTGTGGATGGCATTGTTTTGTCAGCTGCCTACAACGATGTCTCAGGCACTGTGATCGACGGTTTCGGCGGCGGTCCCTATTTTACATCCGCGGATGATCATACCATTGGTGAGGTTGAAGACCAGCAGGCGGTAACCTTGGGATTTGAATATGTCGGGATACAAGGATTAACCCTGGGGTTGATGTATGCGGATTTCGATAGCGGGTCAAATGAAACGGATTACTATGCCATCTATGAATCGGTTGAAGATCTTGCGTTTGAATTTATCTATACGGATCTGCATGAAGAGGGTCATTTCGTGCGCCTGATGGGCAATTACTATTTTTAGCGGTTTACAAGCAGAGGTTTTCAGTAATCAGATTGCATGCTGGATTAGGGTTTTCTCGCTTTGATAAAGCACTCGTACGAGTGCATTGAATTGTCCTATGCAAACTAAATTTACAGACCAGCAGTTATCAGTGCCTGCCATAGCCAGCTCGGATGTGGAATTGCGGGCCTGCCTGCAGTGTGACTACTGCACACCAAATTGTCCAACATTCAAATTGCTGGGTGATGAATACGACAGTTCGCGTGGACGTGTCTATCTGATAAAGGGGCTATTGGAGAATGAGGATAAGCCTGACCAGAGGACGGTTGACTATATTGATCGTTGCCTTTCCTGTCTTGCCTGTATGTCCACATGCCCGTCAAGCGTCCACTATCAGCATCTTATGGATCATGCAAGGGAGGTGATCGAACGGAAACATCACCGCAAGCCTGTGGACCGGCTTTCACGCTGGTTGTTGGCAAAGATACTACCCTATCCGCAACGCTTTCGTCTGGCGATGCGGGCGGCAAGAACGATCAAGCCTGTAGCCTCGGTGCTGCCCGGCCCGATTCGTGGCATGGTTGATTACACCCCAGACCGGCTTCCGCCACCGAGCCCGAATGATCAACCGCAAGTGTTTCCGGCACAAGGTGAGTGTATTCGACGTGTAGCATTGTTGAACGGTTGTGCGCAACAGGCTTTGAATACGGATATAAATGACGCGACTATTCGTATTCTTCGCAGGCACGGTTGCGAAGTTGTGATACCACGTGGTGCCGGCTGCTGCGGGGCATTGACGCACCATATGGGTAAGACGAATGAGAGTCTTGCGGCAGCTGCAAAAAACATACAGGCATGGATGAAAGAGCTGGAAGGCGACGGGCTGGATGCAATAGTCATTAACACAAGTGGTTGCGGTACAGTTATCAAGGATTATGGTTTCATGTTTCGAAACGATCCTTTGGCGCAGCAGGCGGCAACTATCGCAGGTTTGGCAAAGGATGTAACTGAAGTGCTTTCAGAGATCGAATTAAACTATCTAATCAAACCTGGTCTGCGCATTTCCTATCATGCGACGTGCTCTCTGCAATTTGGTCAAAGAATAAGATTCACGCCAAGAAAGCTATTGAAATCGGCAGGTTTTACTGTACTTGAGCCAAGGGACTCACATACCTGCTGCGGTGCGGCCGGTACCTACAATTTATTGCAACCGGAGATCTCCAGGCAGTTGAAAGAGAGCAAGCTAAAGGAGTTGGAAACAGGATCCCCTGCAGCGATCGCAGCTGGAAATGTCGGCTGTATGGTGCACCTGGCATCAAGTACAGGAATTCCTGTTGTACATACGGTGGAACTGCTCGACTGGGTGACAGGAGGGCCAGTGCCCCGATCCTTGAATGATATCTGTAGCGAAGCAGGTTAAGCAGCTGCTTTGGTTTATCAATCAGGAAGTTGTTCCGGGCATCGAGGATTGGCAATCAGTTTGCACAGTGCGTGTATATGCGATGCTCGCTAATTGTGGCTGTTAGGTGTGCATACTTCTGACATCGGGCAAGGGCCGGTCCGTTTTACTGGCGTATCGTGACACCCTTCCACGCCCCATTCCGCAGCCAGTCCCTTGAACGCCAGAGAAGCAGGACTCTTGTACGAATCCTTACGGCTGATAAGCGTGATTGTGTGGTGCGGGAGTTCTGGAATCAGCATAACCGGAAATATCTCATTTTGTTGGCAGGCGATCGTGTTGGGGAGTATGGTCGCGAGCCGGCCTAATCGTAGAACCTCGATAATCGTACTTAGCGAGTTGGTCTCAATTGCAATCGAAGGTTTGATATCGTGTTCCAGGCAATACAGGTCGATGTGCCTGCGTAATGCAAAATCGCTATTGAGGAGTGCCAGCGGTTCCTGTTCAAGGGTGTGTTGATCCAAAGGAGTTTCTTGTCCGGCGTATTGGTGGGTCGATCCAACCGCCAAGTTGAGTGGTTCTATGAACAGATGTTGAGTCTCTATGTATTCATAATTGGCGGCTACGGTAAGTGTATTCGTGAATGCTATGCCGATATCGATATTACCAGCCAGAACGCCGCTCTCAATATCATCTTGCGGCATCTCATAAGTGCCTACGGAAATACCGGGATAACGTTTGTTGAATCGATCTATCAGTGGCGCTGCAAGATAATCCGTGATCGGTGTCATGCCAAGGCTCAGAGATCCGCGGCTCAGGTCCTGCAGCTCCTGAATGGCCCGCTTCCCGGCATCCAGCTCACCTAGCGCTCGACGGGCATAACTGATGTAAACCTCACCCGCATCAGTAAGGTGAACGGTACGACCTGTACGATCCAGCAGCTGTGTTTCGAGAGACTCCTCCAGTTGCTTGATTTGTTGCGACAGTGTGGGTTGAGAAACAAACAGTGTTTCTGCCGCACGGGTAAAACTGTGATGTTCTGCAACCGCCAAAAGATAGCGTAGCGAACGAGGGCACATGATATTTCTATCCATAGCCAACCCCTATGGAAGTTATAAAAAAAGCGGATTTTGCTAATCACTCCATGATGAGTCCTAGTGTAGACCAATTTTAAATTTGTGGTGGGGATCAGCGAATAAATCTTTGCCTTGCGAAATTAAATTACTTTTTCCATGTAAATCAACGGGGCAATTCGTGATGACCATAGCCATCGCCTATAGAGCTAATCAGAATTAGGTCTTGGACAATTATTGTGACCTGGTAAATAGTTTGACTTAACACGATTAGAGAATCGCGCACTTCGTGAATTATTAAGAACGACTTAAGTAAGGTGAATTTCCGCTGTGAAACAGATCATTCATCGATTGCTTAAGTATCAAAACAGTATATGCGAAATATGTAATTAAACATTAGGTAATAAATACAAGCTTTTAAAACCTAATCATAAGGAGGTCACGCGACCATGTCATCAGCCATCAGACAAAAAGTGATGAAACATCTGGAGATCGTCAAACAACTCCAGCCGTCTCTACACCAGGAGACTCATGCGCCCTCTCCTGATCAGGTCGATAACGAACACTATCGGGCCTATACACGTATGTCGCATGATGTCGGTGGTGAACCGGACGTACCAATCACATGGGAAGAGAAAGAGGAAGAGGTATGGGAGCACAACACCTTCGTAACATGTGAGGTGTTGGCTTGGCGGGGTATTTGGAATGCCGAGGAGAGGCGCCGCAGGCAGAATGTGGATGTGGGACAGACAATGTATCTGGGTTTGCCTTATTACGGTCGGTGGTTGTTGACCGCAGCAAGAATATTGGTCGACAAGCAATACATAACGCTCACCGAATTGTCCGACAAGATTGATGAGGTCAAAAAACGCTATGAGTAAACCACACTACGATCGAGAGCATCACGTCAAGAAGGCTACGGGTATCGGTGATCCCCAATGTTTTAAAGGCGAAGCCGGCGCGCCAAAGTTCAAGGTTGGCGACAAGGTAAGGATTCGGGATCTGCCCGATATATTTTATACCCGTACCCAGGTCTATACCCGCGGTGTACCTGCAACTGTCGCCGAACTGGTGTATGAAAGTCCCGCCCCGGAGGATGAAGCGTGGGACAACACTGACAAGGTGGTTTGGTTCTACAGTCTGGTGTTCAAGCAAAAGGATCTGTGGCCGGACTATCCGGATGCATTTGCAAATGACACTGTAGAAACCGAATTGCCTGAACGCTGGCTTGAGCCGCTGTAGCCGTGCCTGCCGATTGAGCACAAGACGTTTGTTTGGATAAAGAATCAGAGAGGATAGACAAATGGCGGAGAAACATAAACCTGCACCAATGGTTGATGAGGTCAGTGAATTTGAGGTGCTCGAAATCGCCGTTCGCGAACTCGCTATCGAAAAAGGCCTCTTCACCGCTGAGGACCATCAGCGTTGGACTGAATATATGCATACACTCGGGCCACTTCCGGCGGCACGCCTGGTTGCCAAGGCTTGGTTGGATCCGGAATTCAAGAAGCTGGCTGTAGAGGATGGGGTCAAGGCCAGCCTTGAAGTCGGAATTGACTGGGTCAACAGCATGCCGACCCATTTCGGCACACCCAGTGACTACTGCAATCTGCGTGTACTCGAAGACACGCCAAAGTTAAAACATGTGGTCGTATGTACGCTCTGTTCATGCTATCCACGTCCCATCCTCGGGCAATCGCCGGAGTGGTACCGGACACCGAACTATCGCCGACGCCTGGTGCGCTGGCCGCGACAGGTGCTCGCGGAGTTTGGGCTTCAAGTGCCCGAAGACGTAGAGGTTCGGGTAGAGGACTCGAATCAGAAATCACGATTTATCGTGTTGCCCGTACGTCCCGAGGGAACCGAAGGGTGGAGCGAGGACCAGTTGGCAGAGATCGTGACACGGGACTGCCTGATCGGTGTGGCTGTGCCGAAGCCCGGCAAGACAGCCAATGATCCGCGACCTGTGCGTCCGGCCGTCAATCCATACCACCACTAGGAAGTCCCATGGCAGAGATCAATCCAAAATATTTCGAACTCGACAAAGAGATGCGCGACCGCAATCTGGATGAGTCGACGCCTGTTTCACTGCTGGAAGATGTCAAAGGCAAGGGGCGGGTCTGGGACGATCTGTGTGAGCAGTATGGTGTGGACAATCCCGATCCTCCATGGCGGATCACCCTGGAAGCCACCTGCGATATGCTTGCCGGTGGTTATTGGGAAACCTTCAATGTCTGCAAGCCCAAGGAGGAACGCAATCCGGAGCAGGAACAGGAACACCTCGACGCCGTTGAAAGACGTTGGGAAGAGGATCAACTGGTCAACAAATACTATGACGAAGTGCCTTTCCCGGAAAGACAGTTGCTGGCGCTGGCGCATACGATGATCCGGCGCGGACTGTTTAATGAGGAAGAGTTGGCGCGCCGCATGGAAGAGATCGATCGACGTTTGAACAGCGCCTGATCGTGGAGATGCCGCTTTGCAGTCGAGCGACTGTTTCGCTCGATTGTAGTTCACCCGTTCGACACAGAGGTGAAACGGGTGGGCTGGAGACAGCATCCAAACGCAACAGTCAATTAAACCATCGGGGTGGCGAGGAGAGATCGATGCAGATCCGCTTGCTGTTTGGAGTGTGCATGGCCCCGCTGCATATGCAGCAACTATCAACACTTGACACAGAGGATAGATTGAATGTCTATACGCGGAGTCCGCATTAAGATTGAAGACCTTAGCCATCGCTATACTTCAAAAAGCCCGATCACATTCGACAAGGTCAATCTGGAAGCGAAGCATGGTGAGATCATTGTCATTATCGGGCGTTCCGGTTGCGGTAAATCGACCTTGTTGCATATTCTTGCAGGGTTGTTGAAACCGACGGATGGCTCTGTTCGTCTTGACGATACCTTGGTGACATCGCCATCGCCGCAATGGGTCATGATGTTCCAGGCGCCCCATCTTTTTCCCTGGATGAAGGTGTCGCAAAATGTGGGCATCGGCCTGCACTTTGCGGGTTGGGATGAGCCCAGGATGCGTGAAAGGGTTGACGATGCACTCAGCCTTGTCGATCTTCAGGACTATGCCGATAACAACGTGCAGGACCTGTCGGGTGGTCAGCAGCAACGTGTGGCGCTGGCGCGCTCACTGGTTATGGAGCCCGAACTGTTGCTTCTGGATGAACCCTTCTCGGCGCTCGACGCCTTTACCCGCGCATCTCTGCAACATGATGTTCGATCGATCGCAAAACGCCTCGGCTTCAATGTGGTGATCGTGACCCACGATATCGACGAGGCGGTCCTGATGGCGGATCGGGCACTGATCATGGCGGGCTCTCCCGGCAAGATCTACGACGAGCTCGAAGTCAATCTCCCCGATCCACGTGAGCGGCACGACCCGAATGTGCAGGCAATGCGGACACGCCTGATGGAGGCCTTCAAACAAGCCGCTAATGAGTACCCAAGCGCTTCCGGCAAGGATGCTGGTGACGAATCAAGTCCACACAGCGTCACGCAGCATGCCTGACCCTGCATAAGTCGGAATATCCGATTACCTAACGGAGGATATCGAAGATGAATGAGCAGAAGCAGCTTATAGATAAGTACGGTGACGGAATCAACGATCCCGATCTCGTCCTGGAATACGATCCCCTATTCAAGAACGTGTTAGGTAGTGGCGTTGATAGGCGTGATTTTCTGAAAATGGGTAGTCTTGCGGCGATGAGCAGCCTGATTCCTTCGGCAGCGACCTTTGCCCAGGAGAAGAAATGGGATCCGGTGGTTCGTATAGGTTATATCCCGATCACCGATGCTGCGGCGCTCCTGGTGGCCCATGAGTTGGGTTATTTCAAGAAAGAGGGTATCGATTCCGTTCGCCCGACCCTGATACGTGGTTGGTCACCCCTGGTGGAGGCGTTTGCCTCGCACCGATTCAACCTCACCCACATGTTGATTCCGATTCCGATCTGGATGCGTTACAACAACAAGTATCCGTTGAAGATCACTGCCTGGGATCATACCAATGGCTCCGCAATCATCGTGCACAAGGATAGCGGTATAAATACGCCAAAGGATTTCGGCGGTAAGCAGTTTGCCGTGCCCTATTGGTATTCAATTCATAATATCGTCTCGCAAAAGATCATGAAGGAGGCCGGTATCAAACCTGTGATACGGCCGCAAACCGCAAAACTGGCCCCTGATGAGTGTAATTTCCTGGTGCTCAATCCACCTGAGATGCCGCCTGCCCTTGCGGCCAAGTCGATTGATGGTTACTGCGTGGCCGAACCCTTCAATGCCCTGGGCGAGATCAAGGCGGGTGGAAAGGTGTTGCGCTTCACGGGTGATGTCTGGAAAGGTCATCCATGCTGTGTCGTAGTCATGCATGAGGCCGATGCGATGGATCCTGATCGTGCAGCCTGGGCTCAGGGTGTCCACAACGCGATTATCGCTGCGCAAATCCATCTCGGAGAAAACAGAGAGGAGATGGCGCACATGCTCTCCCGTAACGGCAAGAAATATCTGCCGTTCCCGAAGAAAGTCATCGAGCGGGCAATGCTGTTCTACGATCCCGCCTACTACAGCAACCCGGTGGCGATCAAACATCCGGAATGGGGTATGAACCGAATCAATTTTCAGAGTTGGCCCTACCGTTCCGCCACTGAACTCGTCGTTTCGGATCTGAAGAATACTGTACTCACCGGCGACGCCAGTTTCCTTGACGGGCTCTCACCGGAGCATGTGGCTGATGATCTGGTCAACTACAAATACGTGAAGAACGCCCTCGAAGCCAATCCGAAATGGAAGAATGACCCGAGCGTGCCCAAAACGGGCGACCCCTACTCCAGAGTAGAGGTGGTTAAACTGTGAGTGAAGATGCCGCATCTTTCAAGGTGGGCGAATCCCGACCGTACCGCGTCCTGAAATCATCAGGGCGCGGCTTATACAACTTCTTTGGTGGGTTGGCGATCCTGTTCGTCTTCTGGTGGATTGGCGGTTATTTCATATCCATCAATCCAACCACCGAACACTTCGCGGCATTCGGGCCGATTCCCACTTTTAAGGCATTTCCCGAATTATGGTCCTCCGGCACGATTCAGAGTGCGATAGCCGCAAGTGGATATCGTTTGGGTTTGGGCCTGCTGATTGCGATAGTAATTGGTGTGCCGATCGGAATTCTGATGGGCCGAAGCAAGCGCTTCCGCGAAATAAGCAATTCACCGTTTCAGCTGTTGCGCATGATCAGTCCGTTGGCTTGGATGCCGCTTGCGGTCATTGTTTTTGCAACCTGGAATCAATCGATCATTTTTCTGATTGCAATTGCATCGGTCTGGCCAGTGGCCTTTGCCACCGCCGCAGGTCTGGCGAAAATCGATCCGGCCTGGTTCAAAGTGGCGCGCAATCTGGGCGCTACGCCCATACACATGATGACCAAAATCATTCTGCCGGCCATCAGTTTCGATGTGTTTACTGGTATCCGGCTGGCGCTGGGTGTGGCGTGGATTGTATTGGTGCCGGCGGAATATCTGGGAGTCACCTCCGGTCTCGGCTACTCAATAGAAGACGCCAGGGAAACATTGTCATACCACCACCTTACAGCCATCGTGCTGGTGATCGGTGCTCTCGGTTACATCCTCGACAGTACCTGTGTGTTACTGATCAAACATTTCAGTTGGCACCGTGGAGATGAATCGTGAGCCATCAAAGCGAGGAGATAAAAAAAGCGTGTTCACCCGTTGGAGAGGTTTTTAAGCAATGAGTAATGATACCGCACCTGCCGGGTTGAATATCATCAACAGCATGATGGGTGAAAACGCATCGCAACGCCTATTAAAATCGTCCTGGCGGGGATTGTTGAATTTCATTGGCGGGCTCGCGATCCTGTTTGTGGTCTGGTGGTTTGGCATCTACCTGATATCTTCAAATACATCTACTGAACATTTCGCTGACTTTGGGCCGATACCTGCAATTCAGGCGATCCCCGTATTATGGGAAGAGAACACGATACAGAGTGCGATTACATCCAGCGGCTACCGTTTGGGTAGTGGATTGTTGATTGCCATATGCATCGGGGTGCCCATCGGCATTTTGATGGGACGCAGTAAGCGGTTCCGTGAATTGAGCAACTCACCCTTTCAGTTGCTGCGCATGATCAGTCCTCTCTCTTGGGAACCCATCGCGGTTATAGTTTTCGCAACATGGAATCAGGCGATCATATTCCTGATAGCCATTGCATCGGTTTGGCCTATTGCGTTTGCAACCGCAGCCGGTCTGGCCAAGGTCGATCCTGCCTGGTTTAAGGTGGCGCGAAATCTTGGCGCCAAACCCTGGCATATCGTGACACAGATTATCATACCGGCGATTACATTCGATGTGCTTACAGGTGTACGTCTTGCGCTCGGTGTGGCATGGATCGTTCTCGTTCCTGCAGAATTCCTTGGTGTTACTTCCGGTCTTGGCTACTCGATTCAAGATGCGCGTGAGGGTCTTTCGTACGACCATCTCATGGCGTGGGTGCTTATCATAGGTGCTATCGGTTACATCCTGGATAGCTCCTGTGTGATGCTAATCAAGCGCTTCAGTTGGCATCGTGGAGATCAGTGACATCTCGTAGTCTATGACGCGATAACAGCAACCTGAAAGGCTTGGTATCAAGCATATGTTGTGTGCTGGCGGATGCGAGGTAAATGTGATGAGCAGATCGAGATTCAGCGAAGAAAAGATCTTGGCTGTATTGAAGGAAGCAGAGGAGTCGGATGAGAAGATCACTGAAATATGCAGCAAGCATGGGATCTCCGATGCCACATTTTACAAATGGCGGTCGAAGTATGGAGACCAGTCAGTCAACGACTCAAGGCGCTTGAAGCAGCTCGAGGATGAGAATAAGCGACTTCGAGCGCTCGTTGCCGATCTCGCCTTACGTAATCAGGCGTTAAAGCGCGTGGTATCGAAGAAGTGGTGAACACCAAAGAGATGAATGTGGCAGGCATATTGTTTGGTTTTGCAGTGACAATGCATTAGAGAGAGAGGCGACAACTTCATGTCACAGAATTATCACATCGTTTGCTTGACTGGAACACGCGAAAAGTTACAGATGGCTGCAATGTTCGCATCGGTGGCGGCTGCCACGGGTGATCAGGTTACTGTCTTTTTTTCAATGAATGCATTGCCCTTCTTTATCAAGAATTCGGTACAGGATCCACCGGTGGAAGGCCGGTTTGGTGAATTGATGAATAACGAAGTGGGTGTGCCGCCGTTCAAGCAATTGTTTAAAAGTGCGGCGGAATTGGGCGATGCCAAGCTTTTGCCCTGTTCCATGGCCCTTGATCTGTTGAAGATTACCAAAGAGGCTCTTGATCCCGAGTTTGGTCCGCCGACAGGGCTGACCCGCTTTCTTAACGATGCGGAAGGCGGGCAGCTGCTCACATTTTGATTCGATAGCGGCTCAAACTATTTCAGCAAGAGGATATTGTGAATGAGTGAATTTAAAACCATCGATGCTCGAGACACTTTTTGTCCCGGGCCGCTAATGGAGCTTATTACCTATATGAAGCAGGCGGCAGTGGGCGATACCCTCGAACTGTTATCGACCGATAATGGAACGGCATCCGATGTTCCCGAGTGGATCGACAAGGTCGGACACGAAATGATCAGTAGTGAGAAGGTCGGGGAGGTCTGGCACCTGAAGGTTCGCAAGCTCAAATAGCGGTAGGTGAAGAGGAGTGGATTGGTTACTTGTTAATCAACGGCTCAGCTGGTTTAACAAATGAGATTTGTCTGACCAAGGGTCAGAGATCTCCTGTAATAGTGGATTAGGAGAGTGCAATGAGAATCTTAGTCGTCGGTGGTGGCTGCGGTGGTACCATATTGGCCAACAACCTTGCGCGGCGGCTGGCCAGCGAGATCCGCAGTCGGAAGGTCAGAATCACACTGCTTTCGGCCTCGGATAAACACATGTATCAGCCGGGTCTGCTGTATGTGGCGTTTGGACAGATGATGCCTGACGAACTGTATCGCGATCAGGAGAGTCTGCTTGAGCCCTCGATTGAGTTTCATGTGGATCCGGTCGAGGCGTTCCATCTTGATCAGAACAAGGTCACAACAAAAAGCGGTAAAATACATGAGTATGACGTGATGGTTATCGCAACCGGTTCACGTATCGTGCCTGAAGAAGTGCCGGGTCTGGTCGAGGGTTCTGAAACCTTCTATTCCGAGGCGGCTGCCGTGAAGATGTTCAAACGTCTCCGTGAGTTTGAGGGTGGCAAGGTTGCGATTGTCGTCGGTGTCCCGCACAAATGTCCGATCGCCCCGGTGGAGGTAACTTTCTCCCTACACGACTATTTCAAGACGCGCGGTATCCGCGACAAGGTGCACATCAAGTACCACTATCCGATCGGTCGTATCCATACCATTGAAAATGTCGCCAAATGGGCAAAGCCGGAATTCGACCGCATTGGCGTCGAATATGAAACCCTGTTCAACGTCAAGGAAGTGGATGTGGAGAATCAGGTGGTAAAGAGCGAAGAGGGTACCGAGACCGCGTATGATCTGCTTATCTCCATACCGCCGCATAGAGGAATGCCGGTGATTGAACGGGATCAGATGGGCGATGGCGGCTGGATACCCACTGATCGGTACAAACTCACCATGGAGGGACATGACAATGTCTATGTATTGGGGGATACCACCAACCTGCCGGTCAGCAAGACCGGTTCTGCGGCGCATTTCGAAGCCGAAGTGGTGGCCGAGAACATCGCTTCGATTATCAAGATCGGTACACCCGTACGTGATTATGACGGTAAGGTCTACTGTTTTATCGAGGCAGGTCATGATAGGGCGACCTATGCCATGTTCAACTATGAGAATCCACCCGACCTGAAGGCGCCCAATAAATCGATGCACTGGTTTAAAATGAGCTATAACAAAATGTATTGGACCAGCGTCCGCGGTCTACTTTGAGGAGGCGTGGTTATGACTGCTCAGACTGAATCACCTCAACCCGCAAACACCGTTGATCGTGAGGAGCTTGCCCAGGAACTGGAGCAGCTATCAGAACTTGCGACACTGGTTTTGTCGGCGCGGGATGCCTTGTCGGACGATATAGTTTCCCGTGTCGCTTCGGCATTGAGTGAAGGTATCACACTACTTGACCGCCTTACCCGCAATGAGGGTCTTATGCGCTTGTTGCAGGTGCTCGATAAGCCGGAGACTCAGCATCTGCTGCTTGGACTCTCCACTGCGCTCTCACAAATGAGTCGGGAAATCGCAATCTCACCGCCCGCCAAAGGTGGTCTCGGGGGGGTTGTCAAACTGGCGATGGAACCTGGCACGCAAGAGGGTCTGCGATCGCTTTCGCTGCTGGGTAAGTATTGGAGTGACAGCATGCGTGAACTACACCGTAAGGGCGGTAATTGAACGAAAAAAGCTACTGATTGTGATGGGCTGCCGGATGGTGCTGTCAACGGACGGTTTATTCGATAAGCAGCTTGAGAGGCTGCATCTCTTTATACATGATAACGAGAGGCTTTCTGCTGGCAAAGGTGAGAATACGGGTGCGCGATGGATAAAACAGATGGCTGCACAGGAACATGTGCATCTCCTCTCCACGCAGTAGAAACTCCTTAAGGCGAAGGATGTTCCTCATATCCACATCATCCTGCAGTGGGTGCTTGTAATGGTTCAATACCAAGCTATCATCGTACAGCGCCAGTTGCGGGATCTCATCGTGATGTCCCAGCAGCTCGTGTTGTGCCTGTTTGCGCAGGCGGGTGGAGAGGATCAACCCGGCCCGGTCTTCTCCGAATAGCCAGCTGATATCCCTCTCTTCATCGTAGTCGGCACTGTGTTCGCCAAAGGCGAGGCACCAGCCCCTGTAGTAGGCGTTGTATCGCTTGACGATCCGTGAGTCATTCATTGTATGATCAGGGTGTTGTTACCGTGCCATGCATTACCAGGTGGGCTGGGAAGCAAAAAGATATAAAAACAATGAGTAATCTTCGGCTGGCCTTTATAGGTGGAGCAATCTGGCCAGCTCCTCATTATGCAATGGATCGATCCTCATACTACTTAAAACGTTCTCTGCATACAATCTTCAAAGAGTGGGCTTACTGCGGCTGCACGCTGAATGTCATCTAAAACACCAGGTTCATCACCAGCATCATGACGGTCAGAAACAGTAGTGTCATGATGCCGCCCGCCCGCATAAAATCAGATACGCGATACCCTGCAGGCCCCATGATCAGTGCATTCACCTGGTGCGTGGGGATCAGGAAGGAGTTGGATGTGGCGATGGCAACGGTGAGCGCGAAAACGGCTGGGTTGCCGCCGGCGCCAATGGCGATATTCACTGCCAGCGGAACCAGTAGAACCGTCGCGCCCACATTGGACATGACCAGGGTGAAAAAGGTGGCGAGCACCGCAACCGACAACTGGATAATCCAGATCGGCATGTCTCCCACTACCCAAAGCACCTGATCCGCAATCCATTTTGCTGTGCCGGTGGTCTCCACTGCGAGACCAAGCGGTATCAGGGAGGCAAGTAAAAAGACCGTCTTCCAGCTGACCGCTTCATACGCTTCATCGATATTGAGGACGCCGGACAGCACCATCCCAATGGCACCGGTGAGCAGTGCAACCGAAAGACGGATGTCGGTAAACAGTACCATTGAGAGCGCGATGCTGAAAAACAGCATTGCCCATCCCACCTTGTGTGGGCGCAAATCCTCATGGGGGTATTCAGTGGTAACGACGACGAAATTTTTATCTTTTTCGATCCTCGGGAGAACATCCCATGGGGTGTGCACCACCAGGGTGTCTCCCGCCATAAAGGGCATGTTACGGATATCCTCCCCCTCACGCAGGGTTTCTCCGTTGCGGTGTAATCCGATCATGGCAAGGCCATAGGTCTTCCGCATCCACACATCACGTGCGCTCTTGCCGATGAGTGATGAGCCGGGCGGTATGACCACTTCGGCAATACCGGCCTTGTTGGCAGAAAGGTCATTGGAGAATGTACGCAGGGTAGGGCGTCTTTTAAGCTTGAATACCTCGGCGAAGCTGGCCAGGGAATCCGGATCGGCAACCACTCCCAACACCATGCCGGCTTCAAGATCGACATCCCGGGCCAGGGCTCCCGGACCGATTCGGTTCGCCTCGCCCGACAGCTTTGTCGCGATCACCCTGACCCGATAAGCGGTCTCGATATCATCCAGCTGCTTGCCGATCAGGCCGCTCTCATCGGTGACAACCACCTCTGACAGGCTGTAGCGCAAGCCGTAGACATCCTGGAAATACTGCATCGGATCGGTACCGCTGGTGCTGCTTTCACTCTTGGTTTTCGGCAGCACGAAACGTCCGGCCAGTAGGAAGTAGATGATCCCGCTGACAATCAGGGCAATCCCGATCGGCGTGACAGAAAAGAGTCCCCAGGTCTCCATCTGTTGGTCGGCGGGCAACGCCTTGTTTGAGGTGAGGATCAGGTCGTTGAGCAGAATCAGCGGGCTGGAGCCGACCATAGTCATGGTGCCGCCGAGAATAGCGGTAAAGCCCATCGGCATCAGCAGGCGGGACATGGGCAGGCCGGAACGGGCGGAGATGCGCGATACTACAGGAAGAAACAACGCAGCCGCGCCCACGTTCTGCATGAAAGAAGAGATGAATCCCACAGTGGCGGATATGATCGGGATAATCCTGCCCTCAGTGGTGCCGCCGGTCTTGAGTATGAATGAAGCGACACTGCCCATGATGCCGGTTCTATCCAGGCCGGCACCGATGATCATGACTGCGATGATGGAGATGACGGCATTGGATGAAAAGCCATCGAACAGATGCCTGTTATCGACCAGCCCCTGATCGAGTCCCATCAGTGGTGCAAGCAGGGACGAGAGGCCCAACAACACCATAATACTGGCTGCGGCAACATCCACCCCGACGACTTCGAAGGCAAACAGGTAGATGGTCAGCATCAGGATGGCCCCTACCCAGGCGATCTCGACAGTGGGGGATAGATTGGCCAGCAACAGTGCTGCGATGAGGAAGATGGCGCTTGCAATGAGCTGTTTAAGTGAGAGGAGCCTGCCTTGGCTGGGCATCGATTGCTGGTTGTTTGATGGTGTCATGCGATTACTGCTTTAAAAACTAGGGTTCGTGGGTGCTCGAACTGTCACCATCCCCGTGGCGCAAATGAAAAATAGTGCTGCACTGCACATTCCGATATGGAAATGCATTCGGGTTAGAATGGTGCGATATCTTGCAATTTCGGCCGATAGATGGCCTGAGAATCGGGGTATCCTGCCTAATGATTCAGATATTTTCAAATAAATAATAATGTCTTAATATTCCTTTATGGAATATTCAAATCTACCTGACCTGAAACATCTGGCGACATTGAGAGCGGTCGTCGAACAGGGTGGCGTTTCGGAGGCCGCCCGACTACTGCACATCGGCCAGCCTGCGGTGACCAAACGGTTGCGTGCCCTTGACGGTTGTTATGCGGCGAGTTTGATGCAGCGGCAAGGGCGTAATCTACAGCTTACCCCGGCAGGGGAGCGGGTCTATGCCTTTGCGCGACTGATGTTCGATCATCAGGCCTCCCTTTTGGATGATCTGGAGTATCTGCGGTCGGGTCTGAACAGACTGCGCCTCGAAGTCACCTTCGCAATCGGCGAACATCTATTGCCGAGCCTGCTGCTGAACTTCTCCGATAATTTTCCTCAGTACAGGATAGAGAGCCGCATGGGTTACAGTCGGCATATTCAACGCCGACTCGCTACAGGGCTCTCCGATTTGGCATTACTTGAGCAGGCCCCTGACCATCCCGAGGTCTTGGTGCAGAAGTGGCTGGACGATGAACTTGTACTGGTTTGCGGTCTGGGGCACCCACTTTGGGGCAGTGGACTGTTGCCGGTAACAGAGTTGGGAGATTTACGCTATGTGCTGCGCGAGTCCCAGTCGTCCATGCGGATCACCCTGGATAAGGCGCTCAGGGATATCGGCATCGATCAGTTGCCCATTGCCATGGAAGTGGGATCGACGGACACCATCGTGGAGATGCTGCAACATGGGGGGCATGTGAGTTTCCTGCCCCGTTTTGCAGTCGACGATGCCCTGAATGCCGGCACCCTCTACCATATAAAAATACAGGGACTTCGTATCAACCGTACCCTGTGGATTGCCAGAACCCGTTCGAATTTAAAAAATGCCGTGGCTGAAGCGTTTATCCAGTTGCTGCGTAAGAAATCATGGAACGGATAGACCGGCGTTTGGTTTCACCGGCCCTGCAAGGCGCAGATGACCACGGCATGAACTTACTACGCCTCCGGGCCGATCTCTATTTCGGTGTTCGACTGCTCTGTAATGCGCAAAATCTGCAATAGCACCGGTTGTTTCAGAGCGACGCCTCAATCTCGAAGTTGACTGAATGTGTAGTCCTGCCCTTTCTGCGGTTGATGGCAGGCAAAGCAGGCCGATGCGGCTTTATCGCCGACAACGCGATTTGTTGGGTCGCCACCGCCAAACCCCTCGAAGCCCCATCCGCCGGTTGCTGCGAATTTAGCGGAATCTTTATGCATCACACCCAACACCTTGCGTCTGCTCTCGGTGACGGCATTGTCGGTACGCACCGTATCCAGAAGGTCGAAGATGATGACGGCCCCATCAGGGAAGAGTCCTTTCCGGTAGCCCTCAAGCGCCTTGTCGTTGGCATAGATGTGATGAATGCCGCCAAATGCATTGAACAACGGATGGCCTTCTTCAATCACCATGCTCTTGACGTGATGCCAGTTACGATAATCTGTCGGGTAGGGGACATTGGATTCTGTCGCCAATGCAACGGATGCCGTTACCCATAATGCAGTAAATAAGTGTGCTTTCATCAATCTATCCTCCTTATGGAGTTGGCGGTTAGCGTAAACGGAACAGCAGATATGTCGAAAATACGGTATTTTATATATAGTAAGTAGTCCTAACATTTAAGGTTAATACAAACCCTGTCTGTGTTTAGCGCACATTTAAGCCGTCATCATGCGGCAGCTTCATGCTCCGGGCAGTCTACACGCAGATGCCGTTCCGCCATGGGTGCATCGACGAAGGCACAGAAGTGCGGGGTCTTGGTCCCGGGGGCAACGTTCTTACGGAAGTGGTGACAGCTTACACAGGTCCGTTGCGGTGCGATCAGCTCGCGCTGCTGAAGCTGGCTGATCATTTTGATGACCAGTCCCAACAGTACTTGCTGCTCGTTCTGGGTAAGACCCAGAATGATGGGCTCGAAGCTTGCCGGCCACTTCTGTGCGGCCTTTTTACCTTTGGCTGTGACCTTAAGCGTGATCGCCCTGCCATCCGCAGTGTCTGCGTATTTCCTTACCAGCGCCTTTCTTTCCAGGGCACTGACGGCATCGCTGGCGGTAGCCTTGCGAATCCCGGAATGGGCCGCCGCCGCGGTGAGTCGTGTGCCCTGCGGCCGGCTGACGACAAAGCGAAGTAGATCGGCCTGGGTCGGAGACAAGCCAGCCGCCTCGGCTGCTTGCCAGTCTAATTGTCGCGCCACTGATGCCAGTCTTGTGAGCCCGTCGGCGATTCGGCGGGTGAGTGGTTCTGTGATCTCATCGAAGTTCATAGTTAGGAATCCTAACAAAATAACCGGGCTGTGTCAATCTCATATTGCGGTTCCTGCAGTCGGGTGCCCTGGGGCATTGTCATACCTCAACGGTATCAACCGGAAGAGGATAACCACTACCAGGCAGGCGTAAGATAAATTGATGGTTACCGTGACATTCTGTCATTTAGCTATGACTATTTGTCATTATTGCTCCATATTTTCCGGTATTTTTAAGTTGCCGATTTTTTTAACCGAATAATTTGATCTATAAAAATTTCCCAACTAACCTTGCATTGTGCGCCCACTGTTTTTCGTTCAAATAGCGGAACCCTTAGTGGGTGATCAAACATCTTCTACGCCAATTCGACTCGCCCAAACAGCCTTGGTATCCGATTACCGAGGAGGTGATCATTCGTACCAAGAATAATTACAGCGTCTGTGTTGCCGGGTTAGTGGTCAGATCCAAGTTAAGTAAAAAATATTTCTAAAACTTAATGTAAGTTGGGAAGGAGAACAATATGCTCAGGTCCCTTTTGATAGATGCGGAAAAGTGTACGGGATGCGTGCAATGTGAATTGGCGTGTTCCTATGAAAATGAAGGTGAGTTTAATCCTGCCAAATCACGAATCAGGGTTTTTACATTCCACCATGAAGGGCGTTTTGTTCCCTATACATGCACACAATGCGCTGAAGCCTGGTGTATGCAGGCCTGTCCTGTTGACGCCATTACGCTGGATGCCGGTACTGGGGCGAAGGTTGTCAATGCCTCCGTCTGTGTCGGCTGCAAGGTCTGCACCATCGCCTGCCCCTTTGGCACCGTCAACTACAGCAGTGGCAGTGGAAAGGTGGTCAAGTGTGATCTCTGTGGCGGAGATCCCGCGTGTGCCAAGGCCTGTCCGACAGCTGCGATCACCTATGTGGACGCGGATCAGACGGGATTTGAAAAGATGCGTGCCTGGGCGGGTAAAACCGATGCCGGCAATGCTGCAAGTGCGTAATTCTGGAGGTATATAGCTATGTCATGGGCTGGAAAAATTCTTCGCGTCAACCTGACTCAAGGTACCTGCACCACCGAGGCGCTCAATCGTCAATGGGCACAGGAGTATCTCGGCCAACGCGGCCTGGCATCCAAGTATCTGGTTGAAGAGATCGACCCGCAAGTCGATCCCCTGAGTCCCGAAAACAAGATGATCATGACCACCGGACCCCTGACCGGGACCATGGCTGCGACCAGTGGTCGCTATTCGGTGGTTACCAAAGGGCCGCTTACCAACTGTATAGCCTGTTCCAATTCCGGGGGGTTTATCGGTGCCGAGATGCACTTCGCCGGTTGGGACATGATCATCTTTGAGGGTAAGTCGCCAAAACCGGTTTACCTCTATTTGGTCAACGACAAGGCGGAATTGCTTTCCGCTGAAGAGATATGGGGGACTAGTGTCTGGCACACCGATGAGTGGCTGCATGCAAAACACCAGGACCCGATGCTGCGTATCGCAGCTGTCGGACGTTCCGCCGAGGCGGGTTGTCTCTATGCGGCAATTGTCAACGACCTGCACCGGGCGGCTGGCAGATCCGGTGTCGGCACCGTCATGGCCTCCAAGAATCTCAAGGCGGTGGCCATCCGCGGGACTAAAGGGGTTGCTAACATTAAGGACCCGTCCAAGTTCATGCAGGCTGTCAACGATGGGAAAAAGGTGCTTGCCGACAACGCGGTTACCGGACAGGGATTGCCTACCTACGGCACCCAGGTGCTGATGAACGTGATCAACGAGATGGGCGCCCTTCCCACACGCAATATGCGTGAAGTACAGTTCGAGGGGGCGAACAAGGTTTCTGGTGAGGCGATGCACGAAAAACGTGCCTCGGATGGCAAGCCCAACCTGACAACCAATGCCGGTTGTTTCGGTTGCACCATCGCCTGCGGGCGTATCTCCACCATCGACAAGGGTCACTTCTCCATTGAAAACAAACCCGAGTATTGGGGCAGTTCCGGTGGCCTGGAATACGAGGCGGCATGGGCATTGGGGCCGGATACCGGCGTCGATGATCTGGATGCATTGACCTATGTTAACTTCATCTGCAACGAGGACGGATTCGATCCGATCTCATTCGGTGCCACCCTCGCGGCGGCTATTGAACTCTTCAAGATCGGCGCCATCACCACCGAGCATACAGGCGGACAGGAGCTCTCTTTCGGTTCTGCCGAGAACCTGGTTTGGGGTGCTGAGATTCTGGTCAAGGGCGAGGGCTTCGGCAGGGACCTGGGGCTGGGATCCAAGCGCCTGTGCGAGAAGTATGGACACCCCGAGCTATCCATGACGGTCAAGGGTCAGGAGTTCCCCGCCTACGATCCTCGAGGCATACAGGGTATGGGACTCGCGTATGCTACCTCAAACCGCGGTGCGTGCCATCTCAGGGGCTACACGGTGGCTTCCGAGATTCTGGGAATCCCGGAGAAAACCGATCCGTTGGAGACCGATGGAAAGGCCGGACTAGTGAAGGCCTTTCAGGACGCTACCGCCGCGGTGGATTCCAGTGGACTCTGTCTGTTTACCACTTTTGCCTGGTCGCTGGAGGATATCGCGCCCCAGGTGAATGGTGCCTGCGAAGGTGACTGGACCGCGGAGCGCATGCTGGAGCTGGGAGAACGGGTGTGGAACATGGAGCGGGACTTCAATCTGCGGGCCGGCCTGACCGCCGCGGATGATACCCTGCCGCAACGCCTGCTGAAAGAGGCGGCCAAAACCGGGCCTGCAGAGGGTCGTGTCAACGACCTGGACAAGATGCTGCCAGAGTATTACGAATTGCGCGGCTGGACGGCGGACGGTGTGCCCACTGATGCTACCCGTCAGCGGCTTGGCCTGACCTGACATGGCAGGAGATGTCAGATGCAATATATCGTAATCGGTGCCGGCCCGGCCGGTGTTACGGCCTGTGAAACCCTGAGGAGCCAGGACCCCGCCGGTCAAATCACTTTGATCGGCGGGGAGCCGGAACCGCCCTATTCACGCATGGCCAT
Source organism: Candidatus Thiodiazotropha sp. LNASS1 (assembly GCF_964212655.1). NCBI lineage: Bacteria > Pseudomonadati > Pseudomonadota > Gammaproteobacteria > Chromatiales > Sedimenticolaceae > Candidatus Thiodiazotropha > Candidatus Thiodiazotropha sp. LNASS1. The sequence continues at coordinate 3,404,474 of NZ_OZ156465.1, forward strand.
ACCCTACCTGCTGGTGGAACAGATTGATGAACGGGGTACCTACCTGCGAAAGAGCGAGGACCACTATAGCCAAAATCGGATTGAACATATCAGGATGGCGGTGACTCAGGTGCATTCTGAACAGCATCGTGTCACCCTGGCCGATGGGAGCAGCCTGGAATACGATCGCCTGCTGATCGCCACCGGCGCCACGCCATTGAAGCCGCCGATCCCCGGTATCGACCTGGATGGTATTCATAACTGCTGGACCTTGGAGGACGCCCGCGCCATCGTGGCACGCGCCAAGCCGGGATCGCCTGTGGTGCTGATAGGCGCGGGTTTCATTGGCTGCATTATTCTCGAAGCCCTGGTTGAGCGCGACGTGAAGCTTACGGTGGTGGAGAAAGGCGACCGGATGGTTCCCCGCATGATGGATAACGTGGCCGGGAATCTGTTGAAAAACTGGTGCGAGAAGAAAGGGGTGCGTATCCTGACCAGCAGCGGAGTTGTCGGTTTCTCTGAATCAGGCAGTGGTTTGAGTGTCGATCTGGACAGTGGCGAGAGTCTGGCCGCGGACCTGGTGATAACGGCAATGGGGGTACGCGCGAATATCGACTTCCTGGCCGGATCGGGTATAGAAACCGACCAGGGTATCCTGGTGAATGACCATCTGCAGACCAGTTGGGAGGATATTTTCGCTGCCGGGGATGTTGCCCAGGGGCGTGATTTTTCCACCGGAGCTGATAGTGTCCAGGCGATTCAGCCCACCTCGGTTGAACACGGTCGTATCGCGGCAATCAACATGGTCAAGGACCAGGCGATCACGCATCAGGGCAGCCTGAACATGAATGTCCTGGATACCCTGGGCCTGATCTCCAGCTCTTTCGGTCAATGGATGGGCGTCGAAGGCGGTGACCAGGCAACCCTGTTGGATGAGGGTGAGTTCCGTTATCTGCAACTGCAGTTCGACGGAGACTACCTTGTCGGCGCCAGCAGTCTTGGGCATACCCAGCACATCGGTGTGCTCAGGGGATTGATTCGGAGTCGTGTCCCGTTGGGGGAATGGAAGGATCGCCTGATGAAGGATCCAACCCGCTTGATGGAGGCCTATCTCGGTTCCGTACAGGGTGCAAGTTGATTGGATGTCCGAGGTGAACGTCGAATTCAAACTCTATGCAAGCTTAATGACGTACCTGCCGTCTGGTGCGACCGATCATGCTGTCAATGTCACGCTATCCGAAGGCGCAACCATCTTTGATTTGATGGAACGCTACCAGGTCCCCCGCGAACAGGCCCACTTGGTTGTGTGTAACGGCCTGTTCGTGCCACCCTCGCAACGTGAGACCTATCGGTTACAGGATGGAGATGTCATCGCTCTCTGGCCGCCAGTCGCTGGTGGATAATCCCGACCAGTCCCGCTGACTGGTGCAGAATCCATGGTCAGCCGCACCAGCAGTCGGATGATGACAATTGCCCACGCAGAGTTTCTGCGCAGCCTGTCGCCACTCAAGCAACACTACCAGATCGAGATCGATGAAGCCCGAAGAGAAGTTGAGATCTCCTGCCGGGGGCTAAGAGCTGTTCTACAATTGCATGAAATGGGGCCGGTCAAACTGGGTTCGCTCACCATGCCATCACTGAAAGTTTTTTTTAGATTTGAAGATTCGGCCGTTGACGAAATATCACAGTTTTGGGCGCGCTTTGACCTTTGTTTCAGGAGAGGAGGAGGTTGAACTGGATTAGAATCTGTTTCGATAAAAAAAGTTCTGCTAACCAAGGAGGATAACACATGAAAAGAGAACAACAACGCTACGGAATATCGGGCATCTTAATTGTCCTGTTACTGATCCCCTGCCTGGTCCTTGCAGGGGATAAACCCTATGAACGTGTAGTCGTATTCGGCGACAGTCTTTCCGATCCCGGCAATGCTTTTTTTCTATCCGGGATCAACCTCAAACCACCCTATTCGACCCTGGATGAATTATTGATACCGGATGCGCCCTATGCACGAGGCGGTAATCACTTCAGTAACGGTCCCACATGGATTGAGCGGCTGGCAAAAAAACTCGATGTGGGAGGCAGTGCGAAACCTGCCTTCAAGGGCAAGAATGGCAAAAAACTGAAAATGACCAACTATGCCGTCGGTGGTGCCCGTGCCCGGGATAACGGTATCGATATCAACCTCAATACACAATTGAGCGCCTTTCTCAGTGATTCCCAGGGAGTGGCATCGATGGATGCGCTCTATGTTATCGCACTGGGCGGTAACGATGTAAGGGACGCCGTTGCCGCCCTTTCCGTCGATCCCACAGGCCAGGCCAGTAATGATATTCTGCAGGATGCACTGATCGCGCTATCCGATTCGATCATCGCACTGCATGGGGCTGGCGCGACAAAGCTGTTGATTGTCAACTCGCCTGATCTCTCTCTGACCCCGGCGATAAAACGCCTTGATAGCCTGTTCCCGGGTACCGCCCTGGGGGCGGCCGTGGCATCGCTGCAGTTCAACCTGAATCTTGCCGCGTTACTCGATGATCTCAGCTTGGTATTTCCAGCATTGGAGATTGCGCAACTGAATGTTTTTCAGACGCTGCACGAGATCGTGGACGATCCCGATGCATTTGGTTTGAAGAATGTAATTGATGCGTGCGTGATGCCTAATCTACCCCCTTTCGCCTGTAAAAAACCGAAGCGTTACCTGTTTTGGGATGGCATCCATCCAACCCGGGCCACTCACCGGATCTTTGCCAGGGAGGCTGCCGAGGTCCTCAATCTGGGCGGGGATGAGGATCGAGACTCCTTCGAGGATCAGGATGGTAAAGAAAGGGGGATGAGAGGCAGAAAATGATCGCCAATACCCACGGGAATATTCCTGTCAGAAAGTAGCTGTACTGAAAATGAAATGATAACCCTCGGCCATCCCTAAGCTGGACGGAACCCTTGTTGCTGCCTGTCCGATGAGTCGGTCCCATCAGCTGGGCTGGCGTGGCAACACACGAGTGTCATCTCATCAGATTGGAATTGGATTCATTTGAGGTTATGTTTTTGTTGTTGTTCAATAGGATCATGCTGATCATCTAATATCGCAATGCATGAAAACCCGGCAAACATATTGTGTTGAAGATCGTATCAGGAGCACAGACGGGAGTGGATAGAGCGGCATTGGATGCCGCCATAGCGTATGGTGTCGAGGCTGGCGGATGGTGCCCCCATGGCCGCCTGGCTGAAGATGGCGTCATACCCGAATGCTATCCGGTTACGGAACTGGCCAATGCAGGATATACGGAACGCACCCTGCAAAATGTCATCGATAGCGATGCTACACTGATTATCTATTTCGGTTATCTCTCAGGCGGTACGGAGCAAACGCTCGTCTTCTGCATTGCGCAGAGGAAGCCCTATCTGTTGATCGATGCCGAGGAGCTGAACAGGCGGCGCGCGGCAGAACGGATTCAGCAATTCATTGCTGACAAAGGGATTGCTGTCTTAAATGTTGCCGGGCCGCGGGCAAGTGGAGAAGCCTCGGCATATGACTATGCGAGAACGGTTCTGGAGTCAGTGTTGAGAACCCGCTCCATAAATCCGTCGGATCGATGTTAAGTACCACTCAAGCCTTGATTGGTGCAAGGATAATGCGGATTCGGTATGGATAAGAAAAATGCCTTGATTACAGGTAACAGCAGTGGCCTTGGATTGGGGCTCAGCAAAGTATTGTTGGCCCGTGGTTACAGGATTTTCGGCTGCAGCCGGCGGGGTTGCGATCTGCCGGGTGAGATCGTCGATGTTCATTGTGACCTTACCGAATTTGACGCCATTGCACAGAAGCTTGAGCAACTGCTGCAAGGGATTGAGACGCTGGAGTTGGTGGTGCTCAATGCCGGTATATTGGGTGAGATCAAGTATATCAGCAAGACTTCATTGGATGAGTTGCAACAGATCATGGACATCAATCTTTGGCCGAATAAGATAATCCTGGATTGGTTGTTGCAATCGCATATCAAAGTCGATCAGATCCTGCTGCTATCATCCGGTGCAGCCATTTTGGGTAATAAGGGATGGGGCGGGTATGCGTTATCGAAATGCGCGCTGAACATGCTGGGACGCCTGTATGCGCACGAATTCCCGGCGACCCACATTGCTTCCATTGCGCCGGGCCTGATCGAATCGGATATGATGGATTATCTGTGTACCCAGGCGGACAGCGAGGAGTATCCCGCATTGCAGCGACTTCAGCAGGCTAGAAGAGATGGTGCAGTGCTTTCGCCGGTCCAGGGCGCTGAACGGATCCTGGAAACCTTGTCACGCCTGAAGGAATTTGAAAGCGGTAGTTATATCGATCTCAGGCAGATTCTGGCCCCGGATGAGTATCATGCACTGATCGAGGCGAGAAACAGGGTATGACTTTGCCGACCTTTTTGAGGGAGATATTGCTGCTGGCATCCCTGGTACTGCTGTTGTTTCTGGCAATTGCACTCTACCTCTATCTTAACCAGACCAACCTGATTCATCTGCCCGATCTTCCGTCGAGACGTGTGGCTGCCACGCCGCATCAGGTGGGGTTGGGTTTTGAGTCGGTAGACCTGATGACCGCGGATAACGTGAAGCTGCACGGTTGGTTTATTCCCCATGAGAGACCTCGCGCAACACTGCTGTTTTTTCACGGCAATGCAGGCAATATCTCCCATCGCATGGAATCCCTGGCACTCTTCAACGCATTGGGGCTGGCGATATTGATCATCGATTATCGCGGTTATGGCAACAGTGAAGGGAAGCCGTCGGAAAAAGGGCTCTATCGGGATGCGGAGGCGGCATGGCGTTATCTGACTGAGATAAGAGCGCTGCCCGAGAAGAAGATCCTGCTCTTTGGTCGCTCACTTGGCGGCGCGGTTGCCGCCTACCTTGCGACTCATAATGATCCAATGGGCGTAGTCCTGGAGTCGACCTTCACTTCCGTCCCGGACATGGCCGCTGAACTCTATCCCTGGTTGCCTGCCCGCTGGCTGGCGCGCTATCACTACAATACCCTAGAGCGAATGGCCGCCATCGACAGCCCGGTGATGATTATTCACAGCCGCCATGATGAGATCATACCTTTCGATCATGGTCGCCTGCTGTTTGAACGCGCCCATCAGCCGAGACGTTTTCTTGAACTGAGCGGTGACCACAATTACGGTTTCATGCAGGATCTTGATCGATATCGGGATCACTGGGATGATTTTATACGCTTGGCAAGTAAAGAGCAGACCGGATGAAGACAATACCAATACGAAAAACCAAAATCGTAGCCACTATCGGCCCTGCCTCCGATTCGGTCAAAATCCTCGAAGAGATGATTGTGGCCGGCATGAGTGTCGCCCGGCTCAATCTATCCCACGGCAGTTATGCTGAACACAGCCAGCGTATCGGGTGTATCCGTCAGGCATCGGATAATCTGCGGATACCGGTAGCAATCATGATCGATACACGGGGCGTTGAGATCCGTACCGGAAAGATTCGCCAGGGAAGCGTTGAATTGACTTCGGGTGATACCTTTTCCATCTTCACCGACGGCCGTGCCGGTGATCAGCAAGGGGTTTCAGTCACCTACCAGCGTTTGCATCAGGAGGTGAATCCCGGCGATGTGATTCTACTCGATGATGGAGCGATGGAACTCACCGTGCAATCGATCCTTGATCGGGAGGTTCGCTGCAAGGTTGTATTGGGCGGAGTGCTGAAAGAGAACAAGGGTGTCAATCTACCCAATACCCAGCTTTCCATGACGGCTGTGGAGCCGGAGCATCGTGACGATATCCTTCAGGAGCTATCCTTCGCGGCGGAGAACGACGTCGACTATATCGCCGCTTCGTTTATTCAGGATGCCGATGAAGTCAACCGGATGCGGAAAATCCTGATCGAGAAAGGGGTGGATATCCCGATCATCGCCAAGATCGAAAACCGCGCCGGAATAAACAATCTCGAGGCTATCGTGGCGGCGTCGGACGGGATTATGGTGGCGCGGGGCGATATGGGGGTGGAACTGCCGATGGCGGATGTGCCGAGTATGCAGAAGAAGATCATCCGCATCACGGTGAGTAACGGCAAGCCTGTGATCACCGCCACTCAGATGCTGGCTTCGATGGAGCACAATCCAAAGCCGACCCGTGCCGAGGCGAGTGATGTGGCAAATGCCATTCTGGATGGTTCCTCCGCAGTGATGTTGTCCGGCGAATCGGCTATGGGCGACTATCCTGTGGAGTCGGTCAGGACCATGGAGATGTTGGCGATCCGTACCGAGGCATCGCTGCGTGAGTATGGCTATCTGCAGCATATCATTCCCCACCATTCCAACGTGGTGACCGAAGCGGTCAGTCATTCGGCCGTCAATATGGCCGATCGATTGAAGGCGGCTGCCATCATCAGTCTGACCGAGACGGGTTTCACCTCGAGGCTGATCTCCAAGCATCGGCCCGAGTGTCCCATACTGGCAGTCACCCAATCACCGAGAGTGACCCGGCGGCTGTGTATGAACTGGGGGGTAGTACCCATTCTTTTTCAGGAGGAGAGCACGGATGAGGCGAAGATCGCCTTTTGCATCGAACAAGCCAGAAAGCGTGGCCTGCTGAACAGTGGCGATATCGCCATTGCCACCAGTGGCTACAGTCAAACCACCGGTGGTACGGATCTGATCCGGGTGATGACTGTCGACGGGCCTGAATAGCGGTAGAGGTAAACTAGAACTTGAGTTTGTTCTGAATAGCTGGATAAAAGACAGGCCGCAAATGGACGCCAATCACCGCAAATTCATGAAAATAGTTTGGTATTAAACCGTGTGTAACCACCATCATGCTGTGTTAATGGATCATTTGTGATTTTTTAGCGGTGATTGGCGTTTATTCGCGGCTTACTAAGGCCTGGTTCATGCGTTCATCTTCCCCTAATTTCCACGCTCCTGCGTGGAACTCATATCTTGCCCTGATGCCCTGCCTACCTATGCATTCCCGAGTTGGGGTAGTGTCAATTATCTTGCGCACTTTTTCTTTGGTGATGGCTCCGGTTGCTACTCAGGCTGCTGAGAAAGCAGCTTCTTGATCCTTCTCTTTCAATAAATCCATATTCATGTACTTACGGGTTCCCCAAGTGGTCGCGGATACATGACGCAATCGTGCAGCAACCAACATTAGGGCTGAGTGTCCGTCAGGAAAAGCACCCACCACCTTGGTGCGACGCCTGGCTTCCTTGAGTAATCGCTCCATTGGGTTGTTGGTCTTCAGCTTCAGCCAATGCTGCGGTGGGTAAGCATAGTAGGTCAACGTCTCATGGATCGCTGTCTCTACCTGCTCAGCCGCTGTACCGAGTTTCTTCGCTTTGAGTTTTTCAACGACGTCCTGAGCCTTGCTTGCTGCCGCCTCTCGGCTCTCCTGCGCATGGATGGCCTTGAGCATCGCCGAAACCTCTCGCATCTTGCTACGGGGCGTGTGGGAGAATACGTTGCGATAAAAATGCACCACGCAGCGTTGCCAGTCGGCTTCAGGAAAGACCTCGGCTGCCGCTTCACTCAGACCCATGCAGGCGTCGGATATAATTAACCTGACACCCTTCAGGCCGCGTTTCTTGAGATATTTGAGAAAACCCAGCCAGCCTGATTTGTCTTCTTTATGCCCTTCCTGTACGCCCAGAACACGGCGAAAACCCGCTTGATCTACGCCGATGGCTGCCAACACGGACACGTTCTTGATCTCGCCGCCCCAGCTGCGTTTCAGTACGATACCGTCCAAGTAGACGTAAGCATACTCACCTTCGATGGGCTGGGTCCGCCAGCGCTCAATGTGCTGGTAGACCTTTTGGTTGAGCTTGGAGACGGTACCTGAGGATACCCGAGTACCCCATAGGGCCTCGGTGATATCCTCGATTCGGCGTACCGATACCCCGGCCAGGTACATCTGTACGATGGCTTCCTCAATCGAGATATCTCGACGCCGATACCGCTCTATAATAGCGGTTTCAAAGGTTTGCTGGCGTAAACGCGGCATCTTGACCTCGACCTCGCCGGCTTTCGTGTGTAACTTGCGCTTATAGTGGCCAGCTCGCGTATCGATGCGATCCGGCGAGTGCTCATAACGCCGCGCCCGGCACATCTCATCAGCTTCTGCATCCAGCATCTGATTCAAGGTCTCTTCAACCGTGCCCCTAACCATTTCATCTAAATGGGTTCGGATCTCGCTCTCATCAATCCGGATCACTTTGCTCATCGGTTTCGTGCTATCTTTTTCCATGGTGGTTCCTTATGGTCTGTACTGTGGTTTGGCGATTACAGTTTTAACAGACCGGAGCCACCCCCTCAAAATATGTGCACGTGATAATTTACGTTATCCGAGTTGGAGCGTGGGAGCGATATAAAAATTGCGTGAATTTGCGGTGATTGGCGTCCATTTGCGGCTGAATCAATGGCCTGGTTTAAGGGATCATCAACCAGGAAGCGCGGACTTACCCATGAATTTATTCCGGCACTGGCTCTAATAGATTCTGTATTGCGGCTGTACCTGATCATCCTGCCAGATGTCGTCAGGACTTACGTATTCGTCACGCAGATTGAAGGGTACCCCCACACTGTCGAAACAGTCGTAAACAAGCTCTGAGCAGATATATTTCCGGTCTCGGGTGCGGCGGCTGATCTTGAACAGGATGCGAATTCCAATGCGAATGATCTCGAAATTGTCATAGGGTTTGGTGAGTTCGTCCATCCCATAGCTGATAGCCTGGTTAAGCTTTTGTTTGTCAACCGGCGGATCCACCCTTGCAATCACGATGTTGCCTTTGTAGGGACGGTTTTTACCGTGGTAGTCGCGCAGATACTTGGACAGCGGCGCCAGACGCACACCTATCATCGTCTCGCTCTCCAGGACGAAGACCCGCTCCAGGGTCGGATCCTTATAGATCATGCCGACATGACTCCAGACGGATTTGGTGAATTTCTGTACTGCCTGTGAAAAAAAATATGATCCTGAACAGAAGACCAAGTCGCCTGTCTGCAACTCATCTCGCATTACACTGTAGGGTTGTACCTGGAGGTGCTCAATCTCTTTTTTTGATATCGTCTCAGCCATAGAGTGCCTCCCTGATTACTTGGGGCAAGTGTCTGATAAGCCGCGCAGTCGGTGTTGAAAGGAACTTTATTGGTTCTATATCGTAATATAGATATGGCATCAATAAACAGATTGTTTTTTTACAAAATCATCCCCTGGTTCCCACACTCCTGCGTGGGAACGATATGAAAGATACACTCTGTGATGAATGTGGTTTTGGCTAAGCATGCTTACTCAAAGCCGCATATATTTTATCAATGAGAGTTTGGTTTAGAGCATTGCGACGATACTGGATGATGGAGTGGGGCGAGGATATCGTTGATCAAGCCCCGCCAGTATGTATCCATACCGGCGGGTGATAGGGCGCTTAGCTCATGTTGCTTGCGACAAAGTCCCAGTTGACCACCTTCCAGAACGCCTCCAGATAGGCGGGGCGAGCATTACGATAGTCGATGTAGTAGGCGTGTTCCCAGACATCGGCTGTCAGCAAGGCCTTCTTGCCTGAGGTCATGGGTGTGCCCGCATTCGATGTGTTGAAGATTTCCAGGCTGCCGTCTTCGTTCTGCACCAGCCAGGTCCAGCCGGAACCGAAGTTGGTTGCCCCGGAGGTGGCGAACTGTTTCTTGAACTCGCCAAAGGAGCCGAAGGCCGCATTGATGGCATCCGCCAGGGCGCCACCGGGCGCATTGTCATCGTTCGGGCTTCGCAGACAGTTCCAATAGAAGGTGTGATTCCAGATCTGTGCCGCGTTATTGAATACACCGCCGGATGATTTCATGATGGTATCTTCCAGGGAGGCGTTCTCAAACTCAGTGCCGGGTATCAGGTTGTTGAGATTGGTCACATAGGTGTTGTGGTGCTTGCCGTGATGAAACTCCAGAGTCTCTTTGGAAATGACGGGTTCCAGTGCGTCGATTGCATAGGGCAGGGCGGGTAGTTCATGTGCCATGGCATGGTGCTCCTTCTTTAGATATGAATTCTTGTTGTGATCCTCGTAATCGAGAGATCCGGTCTATAACCTAGTAGAATGGTCAGCTATTCTAGCGGTGCTGATCCCGGGATGCAACAGGGGGTGTTGTGGGGGAAAATAATACCACTCTTATTGGGTTTGAGTAGCCGGGTTTGGTGTGGCATAGCGTTTTATTGGCTCGGTAATATGGCTGGCATGGAAAATGTTATTGTGTGCATGCAATCTGGCCTCAGGTTTTGGATGAATGAAATAGTTGGAGGTTTATGGACGCGGTCGAACTGAGTATCTTCTCCTCACGCCTGGAGGCGGTTTGTGACGAGATGGGTGCGGTGCTGCGCAATGCCGCTTTCTCGCCCAATATTCGCGACCGGCTCGATTTCTCCTGTGCGGTGTTCGACGCCAAGGGCGAACTTTGCGCCCAGGCGGCGCACATACCTGTCCATCTCGGCAGCATGGCCTACGCCATGGCGGACATTGTCGCCAGGGTGGAGTGGCACGAGGGCGATATGGTCGTGCTCAACGATCCCTTCATGGGTGGCACCCATCTGCCCGATGTCACCCTTATCGCACCCCTTTTCCATGCGGGTCGCTTAACTGCGTTTCTGGTCAACCGTGCGCACCATGCCGATATCGGCGCCAGTTCGCCAGGTTCGATGCCGGTCTCCCGCTCCCTCGATCAGGAGGGACGTGTGATACCGCCGGGCAAGCTTATCAGGGGAGGGGCTCTCGATAACCGTTTTCTCTCCATGATCACGCGCGCCAATCGCAATCCTGGTGAGTCTGAAGGCGACTTCGCGGCTCAGATCAGCGCCAACAGGAGTGGTTTGAAACGGCTTGCACAGTTGATCAACGAATGGGGCAGGAGTGCCTTCCTGCTTGGATTGGAGGCGCTCAATGCCTATGCGGAGCGCCTGGCGAGGGAGGCGCTTAAACGGATACCGGCAGGTGAGTACAGTTTCAAGGATCTGATGGATGATGACGGTCAAGGCAATGGAGATATTCCAATTCAGGTCAGACTGGACGTGAAGCCGGAACGGATTCTGGTGGATTTCAGCGGTACCGCCGATCAGGTTCCGGGAAACATCAATTCACCCCTGTCGGTGGCCGCCGCCGCGGTCTACTATGTGTTTCGTTGTCTGATGCTGCCGCAAACACCGGCCTGCGCAGGCAGTTTCAGGGGCATCGAATTGCATGTCCCACAGGGCTGTCTGCTGAACGCCAAACGTCCGGCTGCAGTTGCCGCGGGTAATGTTGAGACCAGTACCCGGGTTGTGGATGTCGTATTGGGCGCCCTCGCCCAGGTATTGCCTGATGAGATACCCGCCGCCAGTCACGGCAGTATGAATAATCTGGCGATGGGGAGTGTCAGTGGGGAATTTCCCTGGGACTATTACGAAACCATAGGTGGCGGCATGGGGGCGGGAAAGCAGGGCGGTGGACTGCATGGTGTGCAGACCCACATGACCAATACACTGAACACGCCAATCGAGGTGATCGAGACGCGTTTTCCAGTCAGGGTCGTCAGCTACGGTTTACGTCGGGGCTCGGGCGGTCAGGGCGTCAGAAGGGGAGGCGATGGTCTGGTCAGGTGTTTCAGATTTCTCGCGCCGACTCAAGTAACGCTGTTGACCGAAAGACGTGTCCATCCACCCTGGGGGTGCGTCGGCGGTCAACCCGGTGAGGCAGGGATCAACAGCCATAACGGAACACCCCTGCCGGCCAAGATCGCATTGACGGTCGAAGCAGGCGATACTGTCACCATTGAGACGCCCGGTGGAGGTGGTTGGGGTGTCATTCCGGTTCGGCCGGCATGTTCTCATCCCGGGTCTTGACCAGAGGCGGGATGGCGCACCCCGGCTCCGGATTGTGCTGACTCGGCTTGTCTGCAGTTAAGCGAGAGCTTGTTTGTATTGGGGTGTGATCAAGCTCAAAGCCTCATGACTTTTTGTCACCATCTCTTCAATCATAGGTGCTACGGTTTCCGCACTCAGACCCGTCATCTTCCAGGCGAACGGGTTGATAGCCCATAGCATCTCTTCGATGTTAAGACCGACCATATCCCCGTTTGCGATAGCCTTGGCGATATGCACAAGGGACGTCTCCAGTTGATAATCGCCCGCCTGCTGAGGATGATCATGGTATCCGGCCACCGCTGCGAAACTGTCGGGCAGGCCCCATGAGCGCATCAGTTCGGAGCCCACATCCAGATGTGTGAAACCTAGAACCTCGGCCTCGGTCTGCGCCAGTATCCAGTTATCGCCGCCGGTGATATAGAGGATATCGGTGGCTTTTTCTGGCAATGTGAGATAGATCACCAGTCGCCCCACATCGTGCAGCAGACCCATTACGAAGAGCCGTTCGCTGTGCAGCACGTTAGATTCTTTAGCCAGGGTTTGTGCCATCACCCCGGTGGTGACTGAATGTTGCCAATACTCTGTCATGTCGACCAGCTGCTTGGGAATGCCGGTGAAGGTGCGCATGGCGGTGGCCGCCATGACAAGGTTCCGTAACTCGTCTGCACCGACGATGGTGATGGCGCGGGAGAGGGTTTCGATCTTAGCCGGCAGACCGTAAAACGAACTGTTGACCACGCGCAGCAGCCGGGCGGAGATATCGGCATCCTGACTTATGATATCGGCAACTTGTGTTGAGGAGTAATTGCCGGACCCCATCAGCTGATTCACGCGAATACAGATATCGGGCAGGGAGACCAGATGATCAAGATCTTTGACGAGCGTTTTTGGATCCATCATGCGTGTACCTCAGTTTGATGGGTGGAAAAATTCTTCTTTATCTTCTATGTACCGGCAATACTTACAAAGAATTTATGGATTTTATCAATGGTGGACTCTGGAAATGAGAACTGGTTAGACATTATAGACGACCTCTGACGGGATCAGGCTGGATCGGTCGGTAGATCGACCGCATCCGTAGAGCGGTTCTGTGCACCCTCAAGGTTGCTGTTCAATAGCGATAAAAATGCATCTCCATAGCGCTCGAGCTTGTGATCCCCTACGCCTGATATCAGTGCCAGCTGCTGTTTGTCCCTTGGTCTCTTTACCGCCATCTCTATCAGGGTTGCGTCGTGGAAGATCACATAGGCCGGCACCCCTTGTGTCTGTGCGAGTTCGAGGCGAAGGTTTCTCAATGCCTGCCATATGGCTTGATTGCTGTCGCTGATTTCAGCAATGCGGGGTTGTTTGCGTTGTTGTTTAGCACCCATTTTTCGTGCCTTGCGCAACATCAGCCGGGTCTCGCCCCGCAGCACCGGCCTGCTTGCCTGGGTCAGGCGGAGCCCGCCATAACCCTCCAGGTCGACAGTCAACAGGCCACGGGCAATCAATTGACGATATACAGTACGCCATTCGGTGGCAATGAGATCTTTACCGATACCGAAAGTACTGACCCGATGGTGGCCGAATTGCGATATACGGTCACTCTCCTTGCCCAGCAGGACGTCGATCAGGTGATTGACGCCGAAGCGCTGGCCGGTCCGATGTACGCAGGAGAGGGCCATCTGTGAGGCGATGGTGGCATCCCAGGTCTCGGGGGGCTGCAGGCACGTATCACAGTTACCGCAGGGGTGTTCGAGATGATCGTCGAAATAGGCGAGGAGCGTCTGGCGGCGGCAGGTGGTGATTTCGCAGAATGCCAACATCGCATCGAGTTTGTGGCGTTCTACACGTTTGTGCTGCTCGTCAGCATCGGAAGAGGCCTGCATCTGGCGTAGGGTGATGACGTCCTGCAGTCCATAGATCATCCAGGCATCCGCAGCCTGCCCGTCGCGGCCGGCACGTCCCGTTTCCTGGTAGTAGGCCTCGATACTCTTCGGCAGGTTGAGATGGGCGACAAAACGGACATCGGGTTTATCTATGCCCATACCGAAGGCGATGGTGGCGACGATCACCACCCCTTCGTCGCGCAGGAATCGGGTTTGGTGATGCTGACGGCTCCGGTTGTCCAAGCCGGCATGGTATGGGAGGGCATCGATCCCGTTTTCTTGCAGCCAGGCGGCGATCTCATTTACCCGTTTGCGAGAAAGACAGTAGACGATACCGGATTCGTCCGGGTGTTCCTGGTGGATGAATCGTAGCAGGCGTTGCTTGGCATTGCCGTCATTCTCGCTGATCTGATATCGGATATTGGGCCGATCGAAACCGGCGAAGAACTCACCGGCCTGCTGCAGGGCCAGGCGTTGTACGATCTCTTTGCGTGTCGGTTTGTCCGCAGTGGCTGTGAGGGCGATTCTGGGGGTTTCGGGGAAACGTTCGTGCAGCTGTGAAAGCTGTATGTATTCAGGACGAAAGTCGTGTCCCCAGTGGGAGACACAATGGGCTTCATCTATGGCAAACAGGGCAATCCGTGACTGCATGAGCAGATCGAGCATGCGGGGTGTCAGCAGTCGTTCCGGTGCGATATAGAGAAGGTCGAGTTCTTCCCGGAGGAGTTGCTGTTCTACCTGATGGGCCTCCTCGGGAGCCAGTGCCGAGTTGAGAAATGCGGCGCGAACCCCATATTGACGCAGGCTGTTGACCTGATCCTGCATCAATGCAATCAGGGGCGAGATGATTATGCCGGTGCCCGCTCTCACGATTGCGGGTATCTGGTAACAGAGTGATTTGCCGCCACCGGTGGGCATCAACACAATGGCGTCGCCGCCATCGATCAAATGGCTGATGATTCGATCCTGTGGCGGACGGAAGTCGGAGTAACCAAAGGTATGCCGCAGCACTTCACGTGCATGCGCCAAGCCAGGGTTTGTCGGAAGAGTCTCAGTCATCCGTGACATTATCCTTTCCTTTTTCTTGTGTGTCAGCGTTTTTCACACTGACCAATCAAGACAGTTCAGTACGGATCGAACTGCGCCTTATGGGACGGCAACTGTTGCCTGAAGCTGCACAGCCTGCATCGATAGGGTGGTGCATCAGCCCATGTCCCGCCTAATCCTGTACCAGTAGGATTGTGTACCAGGCTTGTTCCAATGTCACTACATATACAATGTTATGGCATGACACATAAAAGGGCTTGGTGTAGGCTCGGACGTGGGATTGTTATCCGGATTCAGTTTGTATGTGTGGACTCTGTGGTGAACTGCGTTTCGATGGTGGGCCTGCCGATCTGTCGGCTATCGAGAGAATGAACGAAAGATTGCGCCAGCGCGGTCCCGACCATGGCGGGAGTTATAGCGACGGCGCATTGGGATTCGGCCACCGGCGGCTATCCATCATCGACCTGTCCGAACACGCGCATCAGCCAATGCTGGATCAGGAGCTGAGTCTGGCACTGGTATACAACGGCGCCATCTATAACTACAAGGAACTCAGGACAACCCTGCAAGGGCTTGGTTATCACTTTTTCTCCAGTGGCGATACCGAAGTGATTCTCAAGGCCTACCATGCCTGGGGTGAGGATTGTGTCGACCGGCTGCACGGTATGTTTGCCTTTGCGGTATGGGATTGTCAACGGCAGCGTCTGTTTCTGGCCAGAGACCGTTTCGGGATCAAACCTCTCTACTATACCCAGAACGGGAGGCGTTTCAGATTCGCTTCCAACACCCAGGCGCTGTTGGCTGCGGGCGGTGTGGATACCGTAATCGATCCCGTTGCCCTGCATCACCAGTTTACCCTGCACGGCGTGGTGCCGGCACCGCTGACCATCTTTCGGGGTGTACGCAAACTGGCGCCGGGTCACTGTATGGTGATCGAAGCGAATGGTACGGAACGCATTCGCACCTATTGGCGCTATCCCGCCACCCGTCCCGAAGTGCCGTTATCGGACGGGGAGTGGCTGGAGGCGATACACGACACGCTTCGCGAAGCGGTGTATAAACGCAATGAGATTGCCGATGTGCCTGTCGGGGTGTTGCTCTCCGGCGGTCTCGATTCCAGCCTGCTGGTGGCATTACTGGCAGAGTCCGGCGCCAGGGATTTGAGGACCTTTTCAGTAGGTTTCGAAGATCAGCCGGAAGAGAAGGGGAGTGAGTTCGAATACTCTGATCCGGTGGTCGAGCGATACGATACCCAGCACCATAAGTTCCTGGTACCCAATAGCGAGGTGTTGAAACGGTTGCCTGAAGCGGTGGACAACATGGCCGAACCGATGTTCGGCCAGGATGCGGTGGCCTTCTATCTGCTCGGAGAACAGGTCTCCCGGCAGATCAAGGTGGTGCAGTCGGGGCAGGGGGCCGATGAAGTCTTCGGCGGCTACTTCTGGTATTCGCGCATCATGCAGGAGCACAATGGCGAAGCGGTGGAGAGATTCGCCAAACACTACTTCGACCGCGATCACGATGAGTACTTGCGCATGGTCAGTGCGGAGTATGGAGGCGCCGACTATACGCGGGAGCTGATTGCCGAGCGGCTCAGCATGTCCGATGCAGAGACATTGATCGACGCCGTATTGCATTTGGATCAGACCATGCTGATTGTCGATGATCCGGTGAAGCGTGTGGACAATATGACCATGGCCTGGGGATTGGAGGCGAGAGTACCCTTTCTCGACCACCACCTGGTTGAGCTGGCGGCTCGCTGCCCGCCTGAGCTGAAATTGCGCGAGGGAGGCAAATATCCCCTCAAGGCGATGGCCAGGGGCATCCTCCCTGACGCGGTAATCGATCGTCCCAAAGGCTACTTCCCGATGCCTGCCTTGAAATATGTGCGGGGTGAGTTTCTCGAGTTCATGCGCGGCATACTCGATACCCGGGAGGCGAGGCAACGGGGGGTCTTCCAGCAGTCATATATCGACATGCTGATGGCCGCGCCGGAGATGCACCACACCCGAATACGCGGCAGCAAGTTGTGGCATATCGCGTTGTTCGAGTACTGGCTGCAACGCAATCTTCATCAGGCAAGGAGTATAGGGTGAAGCGTTATTTGCTACTGGCTATGGCGGTATCTGTCAGCGGGTGTTCAGATCCGGTCGATGTCGCACTCTTCAACTACCAGGGTTGTCGCAAGCAGATGACAGTGGAGTTTATCGACCAGGGGAGTGATCCGGTTGCCGCCAACATGAAAGCTAAGGCCTACTGTGAAGAGCGGATGGAAAAGTAGGGAATTCTCTGTGTCGTGTCTATTTCTTCAAGGGAGGGATATCCGCCTTGGAGACAGCCAGTAATGCTTTTACCGCATCCGGGCAAAACTGCTTTCCGCTCTCAGATTCGATCATCTTCAATGCATCTTGTTTGCTGATCTCCTGCCGGTAACTGCGAGTCGAGGTCATGGCATCATAGGCATCCACTACGGAAATAATGCGCGAGATGACCGGTATCTCATGACCTTTCAAGCCATCCGGGTAACCACTGCCATCCCAATGTTCGTGATGATGCAGAACACACTCTGCGACCTCGTTGAGTAGCGGGTGTGCCAGGGTGCGTAGCATATTCGCACCGATACTGGCATGGGCCTTGATGCCATCGTACTCATCTCCGTTGAGCTTGCCGGGCTTGAGCAGGATGTTATCGGGTATGCCGATCTTGCCGATATCATGAAAACCCGCAGCCAGCGAGAGTACATTCATCTCGTGCTTTTGCAGATTGAGATGCTTACCAATTCGCTCCGATAGTGAGACAACCCTGTTGCAGTGTTCCAGGGTGTAGTTGTCCCTTGCTTGCAGGGCATAGTGGAGAATCGGTTCCAGTTTAAAACCGATATGATCTTCAAGCAATGAAACACTTTTTTGTAAATTGTCGATATCTTCCTTTTGTATCACAATTCTCTGCCAATTATGCAACCTGTATTCCGGTTAAGCTTAAGATTACTAAATGATTTTACGTCACTTGGGATCTATTTCAGTCGTTTAATTCCCTTGTTGTCGTTGTGTTCATTGTGGTTTTGCCTGCACCAACAATAACCGGCATTCATCGATTCGCCGGTAAGTGTATCTTGTCAGCTGCCTGCAGTTCGAATCAGACATGCCGGACCGGCATAGTTGGATCTGTGTCGACAACTTCTCAAGCCCTGTCGGGTCAAAAGGTGTACGCTTGGATTATTACGGGTTTTTTATCCCGGCACAAATAGATAGAATTCCCTGATAAAATCGTGTTTGAATCTTACAGTAAGCACCCCATATAGACACGATAACCCATATTGTGAGGTATACACGATGGATGTCTTGGACAGAATCAAAGAGCAGGTCGAGCACAATCCGGTAGTTATCTACATGAAGGGTACACCCCAGTTCCCTATGTGCGGCTTCTCATCCCGTGCTGCCGCTGCCCTGCAGGATTGCGGGGTGCCATTCGCCTACGTCAATGTGCTCGCCGATCAGGAGATCTTCGAGAACCTGCCGCGCTATGCCGATTGGCCGACCTTCCCACAGATCTACATCGATGGTGATCTGATCGGCGGTTGCGACATTACCCTGGAGATGCACCAGAGTGGTGAATTGAAGAAAATGATGGAAGAGGCGGCAGCCAAAGTTGCGCCGACAGGCGACGATCAACGCTAATGACCAAATGGGATACCCGCTTTCTCGGGCTGGCGGCCTATATCTCAGCCTGGAGCAAGGATCCCTCATCCCAGGTCGGCGCTGTTATCACCGATGGGAACCGCATCATCTCACTTGGCTACAACGGATTCGCAGCCGGTGTGGAGGATAAACAGGAGCGGCTGGGCGACCGCGACTGCAAGCTCAACCTGACCATTCATGCTGAAGAGAATGCAATGATCTTCGCCAAGCGTGATCTCACCGGCTGTACTGTCTATGTCACTCATCCGCCCTGCCCGCGCTGTGCATCAAAACTGATCCAGGAGGAGGTGGGGCGTATCGTCTACATCGCACCCAGTGGGGATTTTCTCTCCCGATGGGCCGACGACCTGAAACTCTCCAGCGAAATGTACCGCGAAGCCGGTGTGGAAGTCACCGGCTATGCAATGGAAGAGATCAACCACGACAATGCCCAGATCACCATTGCGCCGGGCGGATTTTTCAAGAAGGTGATGAACCTTTTTCTGCACAGTGATGATTGAGCGGCGCAGGGCCTGTTAACCGGTCGTGGTGGGCGCACGGTCGGGCATTAGTCAGTGATTCTAAAATTGGATTAGCTTTGCTCGTCTGCTAACTGTCCAGTAAATCGGTCAGTGCACGGAAGAGATCGGTTTCGGTGAGCATGCCGGCGACATGTTTGTCATCGCCGATAACCGGCAGACAGCCGATCCGGTTGTCGTTCATCTGCTTGGCCGCCGAGGCAAGGGGAGTGCTTGCAAAAGTGGTGAATACAGGGGTATGCATGACTTCGGCGATCTCCACCGGAGCCTCTTTGAAATAGCGGGCAGCGAGTTGAAGATCCCGTCGTGTCACGATGCCGACCACTTGGTTCTCGTTGTCTACAACCGGCAGGTGGTGCATGTTTTTCTTTTCCATGATCTCGAAAGCCAGATCATAATTATCCTCTTGCTGAACGGTGATGGGTGTGGAACTCATATAGTCGCTTACCAGCATCGGTATCTCCTCTGATGTATTGGTGTTATAGCCATCCAAGATGTGATGGTGAATCGTATATCTGAACTTTAGACGATAAAACACCTGTCTGCGTCTATCCGCCAACAGGTTGATAAAGTCTAAATGGCCCATGAGTGAATCCCGGCTGATGGATGAATATGAAAAGGGTCAGACGGGTACCCGCCGAAGTGGTCATGATTTTAGGCTGATAAATGTCCGGTTGGTAAATAACCTCTCCATCATTCCTGAAAAAACAGTATTTTTGTTCCATAATAAATACTTAGACTGGAAAAATAACCACATGAATAAGGGGAAGTTTGATGTCCAAGAAGAGTAAATCAAGTAATGCACTGCAAGACAAAATTCAGAAAAAACTTAAAAAAAGATTCACCACCTCTGACCATCACAAAGCCCTGAAGGCCAGGGTGGATGTGTTGGAGAAGGAGTTCAAGGCATTGCGAAAGCTGCTGGACGAAGGTGCCAGAAAGGCTTCGCCGGTAACCAAGCGACGTACCGTCAATAAACCTGCGGCGAATAAACCTGCGGCCAGCCAGTCAGCGGCCAAAAACAGGAATAATCTCCAGATGATTAAAGGCATCGGCGCTGTCATCGAGAAGAAACTACAGGAATATGGGGTTAAAAGTTATGCCCAGATTGCAGCCTGGAGTAGTGCGGAAATTGAGGATTTCTCACAAAGGCTGAACTTCAAGGGGAGAATCGAGCGGGAGCGCTGGGTCGAACAGGCAAAAGAGCTGATAGCCAAGTAGACTTTTAGTTTGGAGCGGCAATACTTGCTGTCAAGGAGGTCTCGATGTCCCCATTGAGCCACTACCCCCATATGATCGCTGCCGGGATCGAATCCGCAGGCCGAATGCAGGTGGTCGCGCCATTCGATCTGGCTCCGATCGCAACCATCGACACTGTGGATGAGAATGGTGTGGAGCAGGCCTTGACTGTTGCGCGTAATCTGTTTGATGAACGTGACGGATGGTTGGCGTTGTCGGATCGGATTGCAATCCTGAGGCGAACCGCCGAGCTGATGGCCGAAAGGGCTGAGTCACTGGCACTGGAAGCGGCAAGAGAGGGCGGCAAGCCCCTCATCGACTCACGTATCGAAGTGGCGCGTGCTATTGATGGTATTGCAATCTGCATCGAGACTCTGCGCACCGAAGCCGGTGAAGAGATTCCCATGGGGGTCAATCCTGCATCCAGCGGACGGGTCGCATTCACCCACCGGGAGCCGATTGGGGTGGTGGTGGCCGTCAGTGCCTTCAACCATCCCCTCAACCTGATTGTGCATCAAGTCGCTCCGGCGGTTGCCACCGGTTGCCCCGTGATCATCAAGCCGGCCGAGGATACCCCGCTCTCCTGTATGCGATTCATCGAGATACTCAGAGAAGCGGGCCTGCCTGCGGCGTGGGCGCAGGCGCTGGTCACCGCGGATCTGGAGGTTGCAGGGAAGTTGGTGACCGATCCCCGGGTCGATTTCTTCAGTTTCATCGGCAGTGCGAGGGTGGGTTGGCATTTGCGATCCCATTTGGCGCCAGGCACGAGATGCGCTCTCGAACATGGTGGCCTTGCACCGGTGATTGTTGAAGCCGATGCCGATCTCGACGATACCCTGCCGCTGCTTGCCAAGGGTGCCTTCTACCATGCCGGACAGGTGTGCGTGTCCGTGCAGAGGGTGTTCGCCGATCAGTCGATTGCGCGCCGTATCGCGGATGGCCTGGCAACCGAAGGAAACAGTATGCGAGTGGGCGACCCGACACTCGAGGAGACAGCCATAGGTCCGCTGATCCGGCCCCGTGAAGTGGAGCGAATCCATGCCTGGGTCAGCGAGGCGATAGAACAGGGCGCTGAACTGATCTGTGGCGGCCAACCCTTGTCGGAAACCTGTTATCAGCCGACAGTGCTCTACAATCCACCGGTGGACGCAAAGGTGAGTACCCAGGAGGTCTTCGGACCGGTGGTTTGTGTCTATGCCTATGATGATATGGATCTGGCCATCGATCAGGCCAATGCCTTGCCCTTCGCCTTTCAGGCGGCGGTCTTCAGCAATAACCTGCAGCGATCGCTGCGAGGTTATAAACGCTTGCACGCATCGGCGGTGATGATCAATGATTTCACCGCCTTTCGTGTCGACTGGATGCCCTTTGCGGGTTTGCGCCAGTCAGGTATGGGCGTTGGCGGCATACCCCATACCATGCGTGATATGCAGATTGAGAAGATGATGGTGATCCGCTCTGACGAGTTATGACTCTTTTTTCGCTGCCGGGTTGATATCTTCGACCCGGCAAACAAGGCTGCCCTGGCTGAGTCTGGCATTTACCCGGTCACCTCTCTCGACTTCGCTGCTGGCATGAAGGATATGGCCATCCTCTTCACGGCTGATTATGGCATAGCCCCGGCTCAGGGTATTCAGCGGGCTGAGGGTGTGCAGGTCTCTTGCCAGTTGGTTCAATTTCGTTCGGCTATCCAGAAGGCTGCGTTCCATGGCGCGTTGCAGCCTTTCCGCAAATAACTGATAGTGGTGGCGCTGATTCTCGATGCGTTGTTGCGGGGATAGGCGCGTGAGGCTGGACCACAGCTTTTCCAATCTGTGTTGCAAGTTAACGAGGTAGAGCTGCTGGGTTTGTCTGAGGCGCTGGTTGAGTTCGTCAAGCCGTTGAGCGCGTTGTTGCAGGCGTTGGCTCGGGTGTTGCCTGAGGAGACGGTTCCGGAGTGTGGAGAGCTGCTCCTGGTGATGTCGTAAACGTCTCGTCTGAATCAGGTCAAGACGTTGGCCTAGCTGGTGCAGCTGCTTCAACCAGGCTGCCTGGTCGGGAGATACCAGTTCAGCCGCCGCCGATGGCGTGGGTGCCCGTTGGTCGGCGACAAAGTCGGCGATGGTGAAGTCTATTTCATGGCCGATACCGCTGACCAGTGGAATCCTGGATGCATGAATGGCACGGGCAAGACTTTCGTCGTTGAATGCCTGCAGGTCCTCCAGCGATCCGCCGCCGCGACTCAGGATCAATACATCGCATTCATTACGCTGATTGGCCAGTTGCAGCATATGCACCATCTGTTGTGCCGCCCCTTCACCCTGGACCTGGACCGGATAGATGACCACAGGCAATGCGGGGAAGCGTCTCTTCAACACGGTGAGCAGATCCCGAATCGCAGCGCCGCTCGGTGAAGTGATAATACCGACCTGCCTCGGCATGCCGGGGATTGCTTGTTTGTGAGCAGCATCGAAAAGGCCTTCCGCTGCAAGTTTCTGCTTGAGCTGCTCAAAGGCAAGTCGCAAGGCCCCTTCTCCTGCCGGCTCCATATGTTCCGCGATCAGCTGGAACTCGCCACGTGCTTCATACAGGCTTACCTTGGCGCGCAGCATCACCTGCTGCCCGTTCTCCGGTTGAAAACGCAGTCGCTGGCGCTTCATGCGGAACATGGCGCAGCGAACCTGGGCGATCTCATCCTTGAGGCTGAAATAGATATGCCCGGAGGCCGGTTGAGCCAGGTTGGAGATCTCGCCACTGATCCAGATCAGCGGAAAGCTGTTCTCGAGTACCGAACGTGTTTCACGCACCAGGCGGGAAACCGTATAGATATCTCTCTGGGGAATGTCGCTGGTTGTCGTATTCAAGCTGGCTGTTTCTTCAGGCTGGATTCTAACGCTTCCGGTTGTAACGGACGGTCAAAGTAGTAACCTTGAAATATCCTGCAGCCATTGTCACGCAGAAATTGCAATTGTTGCTCTGTTTCGACGCCGACTGCAACAGCTTCGATCTCCATCTGATGAGCGATGGTAATGATTGTCTGTACCAGTTTGGCGTCTTTGGGGTCGCTGGCGATATCCCTGATGAAACTACGGTCGATCTTCAGTTCATCCAGTGGCAACTGTCTCAAGTAGGCGATAGAGGCATAGCCTATTCCAAAACTGTCGATACAAAATCTGACCCCAAGCTGCTTCAATGCGAGAATCTTCTGTTTCGCCTCATTGAGGTTTTCCGCCAGGGTGTTTTCATGGATTTCCAGGGTCAGCCTGTTCGGGTTGAATGAGGTCTCCCTCAAAATAGTCTTGACCTGATCGGTAAAACTGACCTGGTGAAAATGTATAGCGTTGATGTTGACTGCGATGCGTCTGAGATTGTTCGGTTCCTGCACCCATGGTTTGCTCAGCATCAGGGCATGTCTCAGCACCCACTCGCTGATCGGCAGGATCTGTCCCGATTCCTCGGCCGCGGGAAGAATGATATTGGGTTTGATCTCACCCTGTTGTGGATGATTCCAGCGCAACAGCGCTTCAGCGCTCACCAACTCTTCCTCGCTGTTGTACTGGGGCTGGAAATGGAGAAGTAACTGGTCGTTTGCCAGTGCCAGCCTGAGGTCGTGCTGCAGACGCAGATGCTCCTCTGCCGCCTGCTGCATCCCCGGAAGAAAGAAGCGGATGGTATTGCGACCGGCATCTTTGGCCCGGTACATCGCGGTATCGGCAAATTTGAGGATATCGTCAGCGGTTTCATTGTTCATCGGGAAAATCACGATACCGATACTGGGCGTGATGTGAAGTTCGTTACCGCTGATCGTAAAAGGCTCCGATATGGTCCTGAGAATCTTATTCGCACCTTGTTGGGCCTGCTGCGCCGCCAGCTGAGGGTCCCCGCTCAATTCAGAAAACAGCACCACAAATTCGTCGCCACCGAGTCGGGAGGCAGTATCTTCATCGCGGATCTGCTCAGTCAATCTAATGGCCACCTCCCGCAGCAGCAGATCCCCGATATTGTGTCCCAAGGAGTCGTTAATGGTCTTGAAATGGTCCAGGTCCATAAACATGACCGCGCCACGGTGGTTGTGTCGTAGGCAGCGAGCCCTTGACTGACTGAGGCGATCCAGCAATAAGCGTCTATTCGGCAGTTCGGTAAGGGCATCGAATGTGGCCTGGTGTTCCAGTCGGTCCATTGCGTGCATGCGTTCGATCTCGGCACTGACCCGGGCGGCGATAATATCCATCACATCCACCCATTCATGTTCCATGAACAAGGGTTTGCTCGATGTAACCCAGGCGATACCTGTTACCCTGCCTGTACGATCCTTGATAGGTGTGCCGGCATACCCCTGGGCCTTCAGTAAGACCAGATTCTCGTCGCCGGGAAACAGGTCTTGCACTCCCTGTGTGTAGAGCTGGGCACCATCTTTGATCACGACATCGCAGGGCGTTCCTGCCAGTGTGTATTCAAAATCATCAATGGATTTGTTGTTGACAATGGTTGCCAGGGCCTTGATACGGTTGTTACCGATCAGCTCGCCGATATTGGCCCCATCGGCATCGAACCAGCGGCAAAGTTCCTGTGCGACATGCTTGAAGAAATCACCGTCGGTGATGCCCACCATACTGCGCATTAGCGTATGCATGGTGTCGGCTGCCCGCTTTCGATCAGAGATATCCTGATGGGTGCCGCAGGCGCGAGTGGGGCGGTTGCTGCTCGGCTCATGTTCCACGGCGCCGCCTGAACCCTCGATCCATATCCAGCGGCCATCGCTGTGGCGCATTCGAAACTCTACGTTATAGGGAATGCCATCCTCGATATGCTGCATAATGATCGGCATCACCCGTTCTCTATCCGCTGGGTGTAGGCGGCTGCGCCAATCCTCGATATTGCCTTTCAGGTCGTCCGGCAACAATCCCAGCATATCCATCCATCTGCTGTTCACCGTCAACTCGTTTGTGGTCAGGTTCCAATCCCAGAAGCCCAGCGTGGCGCCTTTGATGACCAGGGAGAGTTGTCTTTCCGTATCCCGTTGCAGGCTGATGTCCATGATCGAGACAGGAATACGGCGAGCCTCGTCAATGGTGTGTGAGAGAGGAAAAGAGATCAGCAGCTGAATCGGTCTGCCATCGGCTGCAAGCATGGAGATCTCCGCAGTGAATACCCGTTTTTTTTCGCTGCTTGCGATGAGAAACTCCTTGAATGCGGTGAACACATCAGGCGTGTAGCTCTCCGGCAGCCAATGTTGCAGTTCATACAAAGTGTCGACGGCGAAAAGCCGCAGGGTGGCCGGGTTTGCGTTCACGATGCGGATCAGCTGAATATATTCAGCAAGCTCTTGTGGATGGTTGTCTAAATAACTGCGGATATCCTTCACGCCTGAGTCGGTGAGTTCCTGCAGTTTGATCAAGGCCCTGGAGCTGTCACCCTCACAGAGCGCAATGGCAACGCCGTTGAAGAACTGTCGATATTGTGCCTCCTGGGTAATTAGTTTTTGACTCTTGCGGCTGTGTTTCAGGCTGAGGATCTGCGCCAGGATAAACAGTGCGATGATCACAAGACTGCTCATCAGGAGCACCTGCAATATCCAGGTCGGTATCTTCTCCTCTATGGTTGTTTCCGGCTCGAATAAGCTCCTCAGGTTTTGTTGGTAGGCTGAAAGGTCATCGATTTTCATGATCGCCAAATGGTATTCCAGTCGTTTCTTTATATATTCGGCGCTGGGTGATTTTCGCGATATGGCAAGACGTATATCCTGAGGCATCAGTACAATGGGGCTGGCGATGGCAGGGTAGATATGACCCCGTGTAGCGCCAAACAGGCGGTTGACCAGGCCGGCGTCCGCGTTCCCTAGGGAGACGGCACGCAGGACCCTGTCATAGGTGTCGTATTCGATGAGATCACAGGTGATGAGGAACGATTCGCACAGGGATTCAAGACCACCCGCACCAGTGATATACACATCATCCCGCAATACGGCGATACGTTTACCGTCCAGGTCAGGAAACGACTTGACCGGTGACGTTTCAGGAATGAAAATCTGCGCCCAATTGCTGACAAGGCCTTGCTCGATGAACAAAAACTGTTGTTGTCTGGCTGTGTTGATTGCTACGGCCGGCAGCAGGTCTATCCTGCCGGTGGCAAGGCGCTGCAGGTTTTCGCTCCAGGTGCCGGCTACGTAATAGAGTTTCCAGCCCTCTTTGGAAGCGATTTCATTGAGAGTCTCTATGAACAGACCACCGGGACTCCCTGTCTGATTGAGAGTGACGAGGGGTGGATTGTTATAGATGCCGACTTTTAACAAAGTAGCCGACTGATCGGCTTGAATGGCGTCTACTAAAAGGATTGAAAAGAGCAGGAAATACCTTCCAATAGTATTGACAGCTCGTCTCCGCATAGTCGCAGTTCCGGTGAAATACAGTCCTTACCAGAAGCATAGCGCTTTGAAAATCGAATGTTGGGTAATATTTCATGTTGCAGGGGCCTCATTACCTTTATCGGTTCCTGCCTAACCTGGCGCCGGACGGAGTCAGTCAGACAATGTGTAGTGAGGGGTAGATCGCCAGGCTCGCGATAGCGTTTTGTTGAGCCTCTATATTTTTGATTTATAGGATATTTATGGTTAACGGTTTACCGACCAACCGGCACCTCCTATAATGCCCGGTTTATTTCACCCCACCTGCCGGAATAAATGCTATGCGTGTAATCGAGGAAGCCCTCACATTCGACGATGTACTTCTGGTACCGGCCCACTCTCAGGTGCTCCCTAAAGATGTAGATCTACGGACCAAGCTGACGCGTGGGATTGAGCTCAGTATCCCCCTGGTTTCTGCAGCCATGGACACCGTGACCGAGGCCCGTTTCGCCATTGCACTGGCCCTGGAAGGGGGTATAGGCATCGTGCACAAGAATATGACCCCGCAGCAGCAGGCCGCCGAGGTCGCCAAGGTCAAGAAATATGAGAGCGGCGTCATTCGTGAACCCATAACGGTTGGGCCCTATGTCAGTATCGGCGAGGTTGTCGAGCTGACCCGCGCGAGAAATATCTCCGGGGTACCGGTTGTGGACGGTAAAGAGTTGGTCGGCATTGTCACTGGCCGGGATCTGCGATTCGAGCGAAAGATGGATGACCCAGTACGTAACATTATGACTAAAAAGGAGAATTTGGTTACAGTCAAGGAAGGTGCGAGCCGCGACGAGGTACTGCAACTACTGCACAAACACCGTATCGAGAAGGTGCTTGTGGTGGATGACGATTTCTCACTGCGCGGCATGATTACGGCAAAGGATATTCAGAAGGCCAAGGACTATCCTGGCGCCTGTCGCGATGAACATGAACGTCTCAGAGTGGGCGCCGCGGTGGGTGTCGGCAAGGGTACCGAGGAACGGGTGGATGCGCTGGTCAAGGCCGGTGTCGATGTGGTGGTGGTGGATACCGCCCACGGCCACTCCCAGGGTGTGCTTGACCGGGTTGCCTGGGTTAAGAAGGAGTATCCCGATGTGCAGGTGATCGGCGGTAATATCGCCACCGGGGAAGCGGCCAACGATCTGATCAAAGCGGGTGCGGATGCGGTCAAGGTGGGAATAGGTCCCGGTTCCATCTGTACCACACGCATCGTTGCCGGTGTGGGTGTGCCCCAGGTGACTGCGGTAACGAATGTTGCCAAGGCCCTTGAAGGCACCGGCGTGCCGCTGATTGCCGATGGCGGCCTGCGCTACTCAGGGGATATCGCCAAGGTCCTGGCTGCAGGCGCCTATTCGGTCATGATCGGAGGCATGTTTGCCGGTACCGACGAGGCTCCCGGCGAGGTGGAGATCTACCAGGGCCGCTCCTACAAATCCTATCGGGGTATGGGTTCACTGGGCGCCATGTCCGGCAAGGATGGCTCAAGCGACCGATATTTCCAGGAGACCAATGAAAAGGAGAAACTGGTGCCGGAGGGTATCGAGGGCCGGGTTCCCTACAAGGGGCCTGTGGTCGGTGTCATCTATCAGGTGATCGGCGGGATCCGCTCCAGCATGGGTTATACCGGTTGTGCCAACATCGATGAGATGCGCACCAAGCCGGTGTTCGTGCGGGTCACCAATGCGGGGGTTACCGAGTCCCACGTCCATGACGTCGCCATCACCAAAGAAGCCCCCAACTATCGGCGCGATTGACATGACGACTGATATCCATGCCCATCGGATCCTGATCCTCGATTTCGGCTCCCAATATACCCAGTTGATCGCCCGCCGCGTGCGCGAGGCGGGTGTCTATTGCGAGATCTATCCCTACGACAATCCCGATCAGGGATTAAGCGGCGTGAAACCGGCCGGTGTCATCCTCTCCGGGGGGCCGGAGACGGTAACCTCCAATGAGGCGCCGGCGGCGCCAAACGAGGTATTCGAGCTTGGCGTACCGGTATTGGGAATCTGCTATGGCATGCAGACCATGGCGGCTCAGCTTGGTGGCGAGGTGGCATCGTCAGACAGGCATGAGTATGGTTACGCTCAGGTGCGCGCCAGGGGCCACTCCCGGCTGCTCAGGGATATCGAGGACCATACCAGCAAGGAGGGATATGGGTTGCTGGATGTCTGGATGAGTCATGGCGATCGCGTGGAGTCCCTTCCCGAGGGATTCAGGGTGATCTGCGAGACGGAGAATGCACCCATCGCCGGTATCGCCGATGAATCCCGTGACTACTATGGTCTGCAGTTCCATCCCGAAGTGACCCATACCCGCCAGGGCCAACGCATCATCGAACGTTTTCTGTTCGAAATCTGCGGTTGTGAGGTGTTGTGGACGCCGGGCAAGATCATAGAAGACACCCTCCACCATGTGCGTGAACAGGTTGGTGAAAAGCAGGTCGTGCTGGGTCTCTCCGGTGGTGTCGACTCCTCCGTCGTGGCGGCGATGCTGCATCGTGCCATCGGCGATCAGCTGACCTGCGTGTTTGTCGATAACGGCCTGTTGCGCCTCAATGAAGGCGACCAGGTGATGGCCACCTTCGCCGAACATATGGGTGTCAAGGTGGTTCGGGTGAATGCGGAGGATCGCTTTCTCAAGGCGTTGAGCGGGATTGCCGAACCTGAGCAGAAGCGCAAGATTATCGGCAACCTCTTCATCGATATCTTCGAGGAGGAGGCCGGCAAGCTGGAAGATGTCTCCTTTCTCGCCCAGGGCACCATCTATCCCGATGTGATCGAATCGGCGGGCGCCAAGTCTGGCAAGGCCCATGTCATCAAGTCCCATCACAATGTGGGGGGGCTGCCCGACTATATGAAGCTGGAGCTGGTCGAGCCCCTGCGCGAGCTGTTCAAGGACGAAGTCCGCAAGATCGGTGTTGAACTGGGTCTGCCCTACGAAATGATCTACCGCCACCCCTTTCCCGGACCGGGTCTTGGGGTGCGCATCCTCGGCGAGGTGAAAAAGGAGTATGCCGATCTGCTGCGGCAGGCCGATCACATCTACATCGAAGCGCTCTACAAGCACAATCTCTACGACGAAGTCAGCCAAGCCTTTGCCGTTTTTCTGCCGGTCAAGTCTGTCGGTGTGGTGGGGGACGCCAGGGCTTATGAGTATGTCGTCACTCTCAGGGCGGTGAAGACGGTGGATTTCATGACGGCCAAGTTCGCTCATCTGCCATTCGAGTTTCTCGAAGAGGTGTCACGCAGAATCATCAATGAGGTCCAGGGTATATCCCGGGTGGCCTACGACATCTCCAGCAAGCCGCCTGCCACCATCGAGTGGGAGTGACTGGAATTTTTAACCTATTGATATTTAATAATAAAAACAATCCTATTGATAATATATTCTGCATCATCAATGGTATATTTCATGGTATTTCCCGCGCGTTGTAGCACGAGAAGCAGCGATACCATGAGAGTCAGATTGGTGCAGTCATGGTATTTTTGAAGCTCGACTGAGCGGATATTTTCTAACAGCTTTATGGGCCCCAGAGTGTGCACAGGGGAACCGCCCACACGCTGCTTCCCAAGAGATATGGTTTTATCGCCATCGTAATGATCGACTCCTGCAGCGATTTGATTGCCGGTCAGGTCGACTCATTTTATAAATCCACGTAGATCCCTTTCTTTGACTGTCGCCGAGGCCTTGGCTTCGACGCCGAGGGGTGTCCAGCACAATTCTCGATCACGCACCAATTCGATTTTATCCAGGGGCCTTTAACTATATTCGATTGACGAAATATATGGTGCAGGATATATTCGGCTACATGAATATATCCCCCTTAACGCTATACCCCGCCATCGCGCACGAAATACGCCTGCGCTGCCTCCTGCTACTCCTTGAACACGGTGAACTCTGCGTCTGCGAGCTAACGCACGCCATCGGAGCGGCTCAACCGACCATTTCCCGTCATCTTGCGCACCTGCGTGAGGTGGAGCTGGTGAGTGACCGCCGAGAGGGTCTGTGGATCCACTACCGGATCAACAATGAGCTTCCTGCCTGGGTGACCAATGTATTGCGGGAAACGGCTGATGGTGTGAAGGGAGTGGCCCCGTTTACGGAAGATCTGGCTGCATTGGAAAGCATGCCGAATCGTCCCGGCGCACCCCGTTGCGCATAACTGTATTTCATTAGCCCATCGAACCCGAGGAGGGAATTGATTGTGACCGACAAAACATACAACGTGTTGTTCCTCTGTACCGGCAACTCTGCCCGCAGTATCTTCGGCGAGAGCATCATCAATCGATTGGGTCGCGGCAAGTTCCGAGGCTTTAGCGCCGGCAGCCACCCTAAAGGTGAGGTCCATCCGGGGGCTCTCTATGAACTGCAGCATAACAATTACATGACTAATGGGCTCCGCAGCAAGGACTGGGAAGAGTTCGCCGCCCCGGATGCGCCGCAGATGGATTTCGTCTTTACCGTCTGCGACAAAGCCGCAGCCGAGGTCTGCCCGGTTTGGCCAGGCCAACCGATGACAGCGCACTGGGGTATCGCCGATCCTGCTGCTGTCGAAGGCGACGAGATAACCCGGCGAACTGCATTCGCTACGGCTTTTCGTGAGTTACAAAACCGCATCTCGATTTTCGTCAACCTGCCACTTAATTCGCTTGATCAGTTGCGTCTGCAGGAGAAGCTGGACGAGATTGGCCGCATCCACGTCTCCGACAAGGATTCGGCTGCCTGACCATGAGTGCCCAATGTGAAGTCACTGCCAAGCGTGCGGCTGGCAGTTCGATGAGTCTGTTCGAGCGTTACCTGACGGTGTGGGTCGGGCTGTGCATTATCGTGGGCATCGCACTGGGGCACTGGTTCCCGGTGCCGTTCCAGGCTATCGGTCAGATGGAAGTGGCGCAGGTGAATCTGCCGGTGGCCGTACTAATCTGGCTCATGATCATACCGATGCTATTGAAGGTCGACTTCGGGGCCTTGCACCAGATGAAGGAGCACTGGCGTGGTATTGGCGTAACGCTCTTCATCAACTGGGCCGTGAAGCCTTTTTCGATGGCGCTGCTCGGTTGGCTATTCATTCGTGGTGTGTTCGCGGACTACCTCCCCCCTGACCAGCTTGATGCCTATATCGCCGGACTGATATTGCTTGCGGCCGCGCCTTGCACGGCGATGGTGTTCGTCTGGAGTCGTCTCTCTGATGGCGATGCCAACTTCACTCTGACCCAGGTGGCCTTGAACGACACCATCATGGTGTTTGCGTTTGCACCCATTGTCGGGCTGCTGCTCGGCCTGTCGGCGATCACCGTGCCCTGGGACACGCTGTTCCTCTCGGTCGTGCTCTACATCGTGTTGCCGGTGCTGTTCGCGCAATGGTGGCGGCGACGCCTGCTGCGATCGGGTGGTGAGGCGGCATTGCAGGCGCGGCTCGATCAATTACATCCGGTCTCACTCATCGCCTTGCTGTCGACGCTGGTGCTGTTGTTCGGTTTCCAGGGCGAGCAGATTTTGAGTCAGCCACTGGTGATCGTCATGCTCGCGGTGCCGATCCTGATCCAGGTCTATTTCAACTCCGGTCTGGCGTACCTGCTGAACCGACATTTCGGGGTCGCCCATTGCGTGGCGGCACCCTCAGCCCTGATTGGGGCGAGCAACTTCTTCGAACTCGCCGTTGCCGCGGCCATCGTGCTGTTCGGTTTTGATTCGGGCGCGGCGCTCGCGACCGTGGTCGGTGTGCTCGTTGAAGTACCGGTCATGCTGTCGGTGGTGAAAATCGTCAATAAAACAAAGGGCTGGTACGAGACTGGCACGTCAAACTGAGAAAAGTAACTATGAAATCAACACTCCTGTCTTTGCTGATGGCTATTGGCCTGACTATTTCACCGTTCGCCTGGGCTAAACCAGATTACCTGGTTGATGCCGACTGGCTTGCGGAACACATCGACGATGACAACCTGGTCGTTCTGGAGGTGCGTTACCACCCACACCGTTATCACAGCGTTGGGCATATTCCGGGTGCCATTCAGGTCAAGCGTTTTAAAGACCTCGCAGACAACCAGTCGCTGACCGTTAAGCGCTTTCCGTCCCGCGAGCAGTTTCAGCAGACGCTGCGCAACTGGGGCGTGACCATGAATTCCACCTTGGTGATCTATGACGATACGCGCACGGTCACCAGTGCGCGACTGTGGGTGTTACTCAAGCTGTACGGCTTCCCGATGGAACAGGTAAAGGTGCTCAATGGCGGCACAATTGCCTGGTCGGCCTTTGAAGAGATTACCCAGGAGCCGACCAGAGCACGGGAGCCGGGTAATATTGAACTCGCCCCGGCTGATCGGTCGATGTTTGTCGAGTTCCCGGAAGTCTACGACTACGTTTCCGAAGGTAAGACATCGGATATCGTACTGATCGACGCGCGCCCCACGGATCGCTATGCCGGTGGTAGCCATCATGGTGTAGCCGAAGGTCATATTCCGGGTGCGATCAACATCATCAGCATGGATGGCACCGATGGGCAGTCGCAGACCTGGCGCTCGGATGAAGTCCTCGCCGACATGTACAAGTCCGTACCCAAAGACAAGACCGTCTACGTGTACTGCGATGATGGTTTTCGCATGAGTCTTGCCTACCAGCAACTGACACACCTGGGTTACCAGGATGTGCGCCTGTACAACGGTGGCTGGTCGCAGTGGGGCAACTGGCTGGATCTGCCGACCGTCACCGGTGACAAGC
This sequence comes from Candidatus Thiodiazotropha sp. LNASS1, assembly GCF_964212655.1. Lineage (NCBI taxonomy): Bacteria > Pseudomonadati > Pseudomonadota > Gammaproteobacteria > Chromatiales > Sedimenticolaceae > Candidatus Thiodiazotropha > Candidatus Thiodiazotropha sp. LNASS1. The sequence goes on from NZ_OZ156465.1 coordinate 3,437,801, forward strand.
CGTTTGCGGGCGATTTCGAACTATGAAGCGCTGGATCGCAAGCCTGTTGCTGGGCCTTTATTCGATCAGTGGCTGGGCCTTTGAATTCAAGGTCGAGCCGGTGGCGGACAATGTCTACGCCGTCGTCGGTGAGATCGGTCCGCGCACACCGGAGAACCATGGCCTCAACAACACCTTGGGATTCGTGGTAACCGATGAGGGTGTGGTGCTGGTCGGCTCCGGCGCTACCCCGGCTGGCGCGAAGCTGGTGGAGGAAGCGGTGGCCAGTGTTACTGACAATCCGATCCGCCTGCTGGTGAATATCGGGGTGCAGGATCACCATTGGATGGGCAACAGCTACTTTGCAGACAAGGGTGTTCCCATCAAGGCGCTGGCCCGCACGGTCGATAGTCAGCGCCAACAGGCCGTAGCGCATATCGGGCGTTTGTCTTCCCAAGTTGGAGACGAAGCCAAGACCGTCGTCCCAACCTACGCGACAGACATCGTGGATGCCGACAGACAGACCTTCGAGTTTGGTGACGTGACCTTCGAGTTGCTGTGGCCAGGGGATGGTCATTTTGTTGGCGACGCGGTGCTGTGGTTGCCGCAGACACGCACCGTGTTCACTGGGGATTTCGTCTTCCTCGGGCGCCTGCTGGGCATTCATCCAACCAGTCCAGTCGCGAAATGGCAGCAGTCGTTTCACGAGATTGAGAAGCTGGCCGCTGCGCATGTAGTGCCTGGCCATGGTCATCCTGCTGACATGGCGAAGGCAAAAGCCGAGACCGGTGACTACCTCGATTGGCTGATCACGGGCGTGAGTAAGGCGTTGGAAGACTGGCAGGATCTCGGCGACACCATCGAGCAGATGGGTGATGCCCCGGCATTCGCGCATCTCCAGTTCTTCGATGGCTGGCACAAGCGCAATGTGCACCAGACCTATATGCAACTGGAGGCGGCGAGGTAAGCACCATGGCTGTAGTCCTGCAGTCCACCATCACCTGTCCCAAGTGCGGTCATGTCGCTGCAGAGGCCATGCCGACCGACGCCTGCCAGTGGTACTACGAATGCAAGGGTTGCGGAGAGTTACTCAAGCCGTTGCAAGGCGACTGCTGCGTGTTCTGCTCCTATGGCACCGTGCCGTGTCCGCCTGTGCAGTTGGAAGGCAAAAACGCCTGTTGCAGTTCCGGCTGCTGTGATTGAAACGATTTATAAGAGGTAACAGAGATGAAAAAAATCAAGGTATTGGGTTCAGGCTGCAAGAACTGCGAGACAACCGCCAAGCTCATCAGCATTGCTGCCGAGCAGGCCGGGGTCGAGATCGAACTGGAAAAGGTCACCGACATGGCGCAGATCATGGGCTACGGGGTGATGTCCACGCCCGGCGTCGTCGTAGATGGAAAGGTTGTGTATGCGGGCGGACTTCCCGGTCCGGATCTGGTGCGTAACTGGATCACCCAGGACTGATACCGAGGTTCGGCAACGTGAGTACACATCCCTATGACATTCTGGCCTTGCCCAAACAAGGGCGACTGATTTTCACCCCGTGCCCCGGTACCAAATGTGTAGATCTGACCACATCGGTCAGCGAACTTCACCAGGCCGGCGCAGATGCCATCGTCACCATGATGACGAATGAAGAACTGGCCAATTTCGAGGTTTCTTCCCTGCCGGATGTCGTCCGGCAAAACGGCATGACCTGGTTTCATTTTCCCGTAGAGGATGACGCAGCCCCTGCCGAGGACTTCGAGCAATCCTGGCAGGCGAGCAAACCCGACGTGCTGGCGCTGATTGAACAAGGTAAATGTGTGGCGATTCACTGCCGGGGCGGTTCGGGTCGCACCGGCTTCATGGCGGCGGTGATTATGCGGGAGATGGGCATGGACCAGGCGCAGGCAACCGACATGGTGAAAGGTCTGCGTCCCAATTCACTGAAGCTGCCGGCGCATATTGAGTACCTCGCAGCGCATTACGACAAAAAATGATAAGAGGAGACAGTTCAATGACAGTAAAGATCGGCATCAATGGGTTTGGCCGCATGGGCCGCCTGGGATTACGCGCCGGCTGGGGGAAGGAAGACATTGCTGTCACCCAGGTGAACGAGATCGCTGCGGATGCTGCCGGTTCGGCACATCTGCTCAAGTTCGATTCGGTGCACGGAACCTGGGCCGAAGAGTGCAGTGCTGATGGAGACGCCATGGTCATCGGTGGCAATCCAGTCGCATACACCCGTAATGCAACCATCGGCGAGACCGATTGGTCTGGCTGCGATATCGTCATCGAGGCCACCGGGAAGCATCACAAGAAGCCTGAATCTCTGAACACCTACTTCGATCAGGGCGTGAAGAAGGTCATCGTGGCGGCACCGACCGAGGGTGCGCTGAACATCGTTTACGGCATCAATGACCATCTCTACGATCCCGCACAACACCATCTGGTCACAGCGGCCTCCTGCACAACCAATTGCCTGGCGCCCGTAGTCAAGGTGGTACACGAGAAGATCGGTATCGTGCATGGCTGCATGACCACTATCCATGACATCACCAACACCCAGACTATCGTCGATAAAGGTCATAAGGACCTGCGCCGCGCCCGTGCCTGCGGTCAGTCTTTGATTCCAACGACGACCGGATCGGCAAAAGCGATCACCAAGATTTTCCCGGAACTGACCGGCAAGCTGAATGGCCATGCGGTGCGTATCCCGCTACTCAATGCTTCTCTTACCGACTTCGTATTCGAAGCGGCGCGGCCGGTGACGGCAGAAGAGGTCAACGGATACTTCAAAGAGGCCGCCGAAGGTGAGCTGAAAGGAATTCTCGGATACGAAGAACGTCCACTCGTGTCGGTGGATTACTTGAATGATCCACGCTCGTCGATCGTGGATGCATTGTCCACCATGGTGATCGATAGCACCCAGGTGAAGGTCTATGCCTGGTACGACAACGAGTGGGGCTATGTGAACCGGATGATGGATATCGCGGTCATGATCGCCCGGAGTCTGTAAGCCAGTGAAGGCGATCGATATCGAATGGCGCCACCTGCAGGTGGAAGGTGAGACCTGTGAACGTTGCGGGGACACTGGTGTTCTGTTGCGCGGGTTGGTTGCCAATCTGAATAGGGAATGCGCACCTCGCGGAGTTCAAGTGACACTGACGGAAACCTTGCTCGGACCGGAGTCTATCCAGGAGTCGAACCAGGTGCTGATCGATGGGCAACCGCTGGAGGCCGGCACTCCGGCTATCCAGGTCGGCAGCAGTGCCTGCGCCTCCTGTGGCGATCTGACTGGGCGCGAGGAGTCTTGTCGGACCCTGGAGTTGGGTGGCGAGTCGTTCGATGTGCCACCCGCCTACCTGATTCGCGGCGAGGTCTGCCGCCTGGGCCAGTGCTGCTGATGGATACTGGCACCCGCAATTACCTTACCGTTACCGCTGGCTACTGGGCCTTCACCATCACCGATGGCGCCATCCGCATGCTGGTGGTGCTGTATTTCCATCTGCTTGGTTATTCGCCCTTTGAAGTGGCGATGCTGTTTCTGTTCTACGAGTTCTTCGGCATCGTCACCAACCTGGTGGGCGGATGGCTGGGTGCGCGTATCGGGTTGAACCTGACGATGAACATCGGCATGGCGATGCAGGTGGTGGCGCTGATGATGCTTACCGTGCCGGATGCCTGGTTGTCTGTGGCTTACGTGATGGCGGCGCAGGCCTTGTCAGGTATTGCCAAGGATCTGAACAAGATGTCGGCCAAGGCGTCGGTAAAACTCATTGCCGGCGACGGTGGTGAGTCAAAGCTTTTCAAATGGGTAGCCGTTCTGACCGGTTCCAAAAATGCGCTCAAGGGCGGTGGTTTTTTCGTTGGTGCCGCGTTGCTTGAATGGATCGGCTTTCGTGGCGCATTGATTGCATTGGCCGGCATGCTGTTTGTGGTGCTGATCGTGACGGCAGTCATGCTGCCTTCGGGTGTCGGCAAGATGAAATCCAAGCCGAAGTTTACCCAAGTGTTTTCCAAAGTGCCTGCGATCAATTGGCTGTCGGCGGCACGTTTTTTTCTGTTTGGTTCACGCGATGTCTGGTTTGTCGTGGCCTTGCCGGTATTTCTGGTAGAAGTAGCCGGCTGGTCAGCGACTGGCGTGGGTACTTTTATGGCAGCCTGGGTCATCGGTTACGGGTTTGTGCAGGCATCAGCGCCAAAACTGATCCGGCGCAGTCATCATGGGCAGGGACCGGGTGGCGGTACCGCAAGGCTGTGGGCCTTCGTGCTGGCGGTATTTCCAGCCGGTATCGTCATTGCTATGCAGCAGGGTTGGCCAGTCGAAACCGTGCTGGTCGCTGGATTGATTCTGTTCGGCATTGTCTTTGCGATCAATTCGGCGGTGCACTCCTACCTGATCCTGGCCTATTCCGATTATGACAAGGTGTCGATGAACGTTGGTTTTTACTATATGGCCAACGCGGGTGGCCGCCTGGCAGGCACGGTCTTGTCCGGATTGGTCTACCAGACGCATGGACTGGAGGGCTGTCTGTGGCTGTCATCGGGTTTTGTGTTGGCTGCAGCCATGCTTTCCTTTGCGCTGCCCTCGGTTCGGCCTGTTGCCGGAGAACAACCCCGTGTTTGATCATCTGGCCAGTCTAGTCGTTTATCAGTGGCTGGCTTTGTCGCCAGAAAGCCACCTGGGGGCGGCGCTGCATTTCTTCGTCATGGACGTCGCCAAGATCTTCGTCCTGCTGGTGATCGTCATCTACGTGATGGGTCTACTGCGCGCATTGCTGTCGCCCGAGCGGGTGCGCGAGTTCGTGCGCGGTCGGCCGGACTGGCAGGCGCGCGGCTTCGCGGTCACGCTAGGGGCGGTGACGCCATTCTGTTCCTGCTCCTCGGTGCCGCTGTTCATCGGTTTCGTCGAGGCAGGTATTCCGTTGGGCGTGACCTTTTCGTTCCTGATTGCCAGTCCGATGATCAACGAAGTGGCTGCGGTGATCCTGGTCGGGATCCTGGGCTGGAAGCTGGCAGCACTGTACGTAGGAGCTGGGCTGCTGGTGGCCTGGTTCGGCGGCATCGTTATGCAGTCCTTCAAACCCGAACGCTGGGTGGAGGAGTACGTCTGGAAGATCCAGATGGGCCAGGCGGACCTGCCGGAGCCAGACCGGTCGTTTGCCGGTCGCCACCGTTATGCCGTGGCCGAGGTCAAGGAGATCGTCGGCCGCATCTGGACATGGGTACTGCTTGGCATTGGCGTCGGCGCACTGTTCCACGGTTTCGTGCCGGAGCAGTGGGTCGGCGACAACCTGGGCGGCGATGCCTGGTATACGGTACCGGCTGCCGTCCTGATGGGCATTCCGCTGTATTCGAACGCCACCGGTGTGATTCCGGTCGCTGAGGCGATGCTGACCAAGGGGGTGGCCGTGGGGACTACGCTGGCGCTGATGATGAGTGTTGCTGCCCTGTCGCTGCCGGAGATGCTGATCCTGCGCAAGGTGATCAAGTGGCAGGCACTGGCGCTGTTTGCCGGGGTGCTCGCGATCGCGTTCACGCTGGTGGGATGGGGCTTTAATGTCATTGCCTGATAATTATCGCGACTCGTGCTTGAAACCGTACTGGCCTGTCCCGAATGCACCGTTATTTGGGTATTGAAAAAGGTAACATATATGCTACTATATGGGTCATATGATCGAGGTTAGAGAGTACCTGGATGCTGAGGAAAAAAGTCCTTATGCCAAATGGTTCGATCGTCTGAGTGTGGCCGCTGCGGTCAAGGTGACGACAGCCGTCCATCGGATGGAGCAGGGCAACTTCTCTAATGTGAAAGGTGTGGGTGCCGGCGTCTATGAGTTCAGGATTGATTTCGGTCCCGGTTATCGGATCTATTTTGGCAAGGACGGCGACCGGTTGGTGATATTGCTCGCGGGCGGTACCAAGAAGCGGCAGGACGCCGATATCACTGCCGCGAAAGCTAACTGGCGCGACTATAAGCGACGGAAACGGCAAGAGGTGACATGATGGCTTTGACGAAAGATTTTAAGGACACCATACAGGCACGCGCCCAACGGGATCCGGCGTTTCGCAAGGCCCTGCTGCAGGAAGGGGTCGAGTGCCTGCTTGCTGGTGATGTCGATACCGGCAAGGCAGTGCTGCGTGACTATATCAATGCGACGATCGGGTTCGAGGAACTCTCCCAGGTCTTCGACAAGTCAAGCAAGAGCCTCATGCGCATGTTCGGGCCAAAAGGTAATCCCCAGGCGAGTAACCTGTTTGCAGTGATCCAATACCTGCAGGAGCAGGAGGGCATTCACCTGGAAGTCAAAGCCCGGAAGGTGGCCTAAGGTGCTGTGTATCAGTGTTCAATCTGCATTTTTTTCGAGCATTTTGAAGGATTTTCTGAGCATGGTATTTTTCATGGTATTCTCATTTAGCTGGAAAATAAGCCATTGAATATAAAAGAAAAAAAGGCTTATTTACAATAGAGTGGGAGTGACCGGTACTGGCAGGCAATGTCGGGCAACGGCAGGCATCAAGCATTGGTCTATACAGAAAGAGAACATAATGAGAATATTGCCATCTCCATGGAAAGGAGAGCGATATGTCTCACGTTGCGAACAGGGAAGTCGCACCACCCGGGCCGCTGTATCGACGCCACCGGCCGGAACAGAAACTTCTCTATCAGATCATCGAACGCCATTACCCGGCGTTCAGGGACGTGATGGCCGCGCAGGGCAGGCCCTTGCCCCGGCACGTACAACAGGAATTCGTCGATTACCTCAAATGCGGCTGCCTGGAGCACGGCTTCCTGCGGGTACAATGTACGTAATGTCACCATGAACAACCTGGTTGCGTTCAGTTGCAAACAAAGAGGTTTCTGACCAAGCTGCGGCGCAAGACGCATGGCAGAAAGTGCCGCACTGCTGGTCGATGAGGTGTTACTGGAACAACCGATACGCCAATGGGCGCTGAGTTATCCTTTTCAACTAAGATTCCTGTTTGCCAGCCGCTCGTAACTGATGGGTCGGGTGCTGGTGATCGTGTATCGGGCCAGCTGATACAACAAGCGGAATTCACCCGGCAAACCGCGCAGACCTTTGCGGTGACGCTAATCCAACAGTTTGGCAGTGCACTCAATCTAATGTGCATTTCCACTTGCTGTTTCTGGACGGCGTTTACACCACCACGACCTGGGGTAAGAGCCGGTTTCATCGTACCAGCGCACCCAAGCAGCAGGAATTGACGTCACTGGTGTATACGATCAGATACCGGGTTGCCGGATTTCTGGAACGGGAAGGAATCCTTGAGCGAGATATGGAAAACAGCCACCTGAACCTGGAGGCGGGTGACGAAGACCCCATGCAACAGGTACTGGGCTGCTCGGTGAGCTACCGCGTTGCCGTCGGCCCCCAACAAGGCCGCAAGGTGTTCAGGTTACAGGCCATCCCTTCCTGGGGAAAGGATGAGCGTTTATTCTCCTCTATCCTTTACAAACAACCACCCTGTTTCGACCGCTGTTCTTGGCCTCGTATAGATTCTTGTCGCAGGTCTTCATCCAATGCTTCCAATCTCTAACTGAACTCAAGCCAGCCACGCCAATACTGACTGTTACCTTACGATCGGGTATTAATGAAAGATTTTCAATACCCTTTCGTATTTTTTCTGCCATGTCGATGCTATTGGCTTCATCGGTATTGTAGAGCAGAATCAAAAATTCCTCTCCGCCGATTCTGAATATTTTGTCACTGTCTCGGAGGAAATCCTTCAAGAATATTCCAAGCTGTACGAGGACGTGATCGCCAATATCATGGCCTAGTTCATCATTAATCTTCTTGAAATGATCAACGTCCATGATGATTAGTGTGAATGGAGTATTTGTTCTATTAGCTTGATGTATCGCCTGTTCCAAAGAGTCTTTAAGTAGTGTTCTATTGTACAGATTGGTTAGCTTGTCAGTAATCGCCTGCTTTTGCAGCTCGCTATATTGCATGGCTATGATATGAAGAAAAATAGCTGAATATGCACTGACCAATAAGAATGTTACGGTGAATCTGGTGGCTTCGTGTATCTCAAAGAGTTGCCAAGCTTGTGGCAAATTAACCAGAGCAAATAAAATATTTGACATCCATGCCTGACGCTCTGTCATCATAAAGTAATATAAAAGTACTGTTGAATAGCACCAATAGGTACCGGTTATTCCAAGTAAATTTGTTAGATAGGCTACAAAGAAAGTCGTAAAAGGGGTTAACCAGATAAACGTATAGATGGTTTTATATGTTTTCCTATGACAGCTCCAGGCAACCAAATAAAGACTCAACGAGGTAATTACAGCGCCTATACCAATTCCTACGTGTTGATAAGTCAGGTGATAATAAGCAAAAGGCAATATCAGGGTTCCGGCGGTGACAGAAAGCCAGAATGTGGATCTAAGATGAAAATCTGTTTGATACCGGGAGGTTAAATCTTCCATATATGTGTGGAACCTATGGTTATTTTAAATGTTTATTCCATAATAACATTTATTTATAAAGGCACCTGAATACATCTTGCGCCAACAAATTTGCTGATAACAGCTTCGAGTTATTCCGTAATAAGGACACGCAAAGATCTGTTTCTTGATGGTATAAATCAGATTATTCCTTGGCAAAAAATTTACTGCTGCCATTGAATCTTTCAATCCCGATTCCGAGAGTGCAGGTTGACATTTAGAAAACCTGTTTAGCCCTAAGACCGAAAGGCTCCTTTACCGATAAGGTCGATACGCACACACTTCATAGCGTCCAGAAGAGACTCTTCTTTAAAGGAATAGGCCGGATATCCGGAAGCAATCATGCCTCAGAACAAAGAGTCATGCAAAATGGAATGGGATGCAGCCCTTTACAGATGTTAATGGACCGCGCCTGGTCATGGTGCAAATCAAAGAATATTACTACTCTAACCATGAAGAGGAAAAATGCGCATAAAGATAATATGAATATGGACGATATCACAATAGATTGACAGTTCACATCTAATGGAGGGGATTCACTGTGATCGGTAATTACAATAATGTTAGTACATCTCGACCAGAGGGAATTGAGAAAAAGCGCGCCTGGCTTGTAGGTGGCGGTATTGCATCGCTGGCGGCGGCTGCGTACTTGATAAGAGACGGCCATATGGCCGGCGAAAAGATCACTATTTTGGAACAGCTCGATATAAATGGTGGTTGTTTGGATGGTAGCGGCAATGCCATCGACGGCTACATTATGCGCGGTGGGCGGGAGATGGAGGCTCACTATGAGTGTACATGGGATCTGTTTTCGTTTATTCCTGACCTGAAGCGTAAAGATCCTGATGTGCCATTCACCAGCCCTGAGCCAGAACTTGTTTCCGACCCGGAACGTACAGTTTTAAAGCGGATTCGTGATGTCAACCAATGGGACCCCAACTCTTCAAAATGCCGTCTGATGAGTAACTGTGGTGACCCGGATCGAGACCCTTCTTTAGGGCTCTCCTCGAGCCATGTGATGGAACTGACGAAGTTGACCCTGAAGACTGAAGAAGAACTTGGTGCAACAACCGTGGAAGAGTTTTTTTCAGATTCTTATTTTAAAACCAATATGTGGTATTTCTGGACATCGATGTTTGCCATGGAGACATGGCACTCGGTAGTCGAGATGCGGCGCTATATGCTGCGCTTCATGCACCTGATGCCGACGATGAGCATACTGGAACATATTCTGTTTACCACCTACAACCAATATGAATCCATGGTTTTGCCTCTGCAAATCTGGCTTAAGGGTAAGGGCGTTAACTTTGATACGAAAACTCAGGTCACTGATCTGGACATCGAGATTGTCAACGGTGAAAAGACCGTGACCGCTATTCATCTGCTGCGTGGCTCTGCAGAGACGAGTGAAACGATTGCCACAACAGCAGACGACCTTGTGTTCGTTACCAATGGCTCAATGGTGGAGAATTCCACTACAGGCAATACTCATGAACCTGCAATTCTTAATCGGGAGACCGGTGCTTGCTGGCAGTTGTGGAAAAATATTGCTGCAAAAGATCCTGCTTTTGGCAGGCCTGAGGTTTTTTGCTCAGACATCGACAAAAGCAAGTTTGTCTCTTTCACCATTACTGCGACAGACTCGCCGATTGCGGATTTGCTAAAAGAATTTACCGGCGTGGATCCCTATTCCCACAAAGCAGTGACCGGTGGCATCATGACGATCAAGGATTCGAGCTGGCTCATGAGTGCAACCTGCAACCGACAGCCGCAATACAGGAGTCAGCCCGTCGGTGACTACCAGCCAAAACAGCACAAGGATGACCCGGACAAAAACGTACTGGCTATCTGGGCCTACGGCCTGTTTCCGGACAATATTGGTGACTTCGTGAAAAAGAAGATGAGCGATTGTACCGGTGAAGAACTGCTTACAGAGCTACTCTACCATTGGGGAGCCAAAGACCAGATTCCCGCTATTATGAAGACGGTCAAAGTTGTCCCTTGCATGATGCCATATATCACCAGCCAGTTTTTACCACGCGTCAAAGGTGACCGTCCGGAAGTTATTCCTGAAGGAAGCAAAAACCTTGCCTTTTTAGGGCAGTTCGCCGAGATACCTGATGATTGTGTATTTACCGTCGAGTATTCAGTTCGCTCGGCAATTATGGCTGTTTACAAACTACTTGGCATAACGGATAAGACCCCGCCAGAAATTTACTCCTCCAAGGACGACGTGCATGTAATCATCAAGGCGAGCGAAACGATGTACAACGGCAGCATTCCCGGAGAACACATTCTGAGCCATCTGTTGAAAGGTACAAGCCTGCAAGGCTTGCTGAAATGATCTGGTGAGTAACTAATATTGTCTTTCCTAATCTGTTATTTATAACGACCTTGGAAACCACGACTCATGTTGAATAACCAATTTATGGATCATAGTATAAAAAAAACGATAAAGCCTTTGGTTCTACTTCTATCCGTTGTTGTTTTGTGTATATACACAACCGCCGGAATAACAGCACAAGACACAACGGATCCACAGACGGGAAAAACCATCATTTTGGCTATTGATGGTGGGGGAATTAAAGGGGTTATACCTGCGACATTTATTCAGCATATTGAATCCTCGTTAAGGAAACCGTCCTACCAGTTATTCGATGTAATAGGAGGAACATCTACCGGCGGCATAATCTCTGCCGCTCTCACCACACCCAAAAAAACCACTGGCAGCCCTTACACCGCCGAAGAAATAGTAAATATATACAGCCATGATGGTGACAAAATATTTCTGGCTCAGGGGTGTAAGATTGATCAGTGCGCCACCTACTACGCCGATAACGGTAAGGGAGGAGGGGTTGAGCCCTACTTGCAAAAAATGTATGGCCAGGACGTTTCACTTATTAGTAGTCGCGATAAAATACAATCTTTAGCCGGCAACCGCGTAAAACATTTGTTCACTACTTCTTACATTGTGAATAACAGCCAGAAAAAAGTATCAGAACCTGTTCGCGGCGAAAACTTTGGTCCCTATCTTTTTAACTGGTTTGATGCTGTCAATAGCCCTGCTACCGATAACTACTATGTATGGGAGGCCGCCAGGGGAACGAGTGCTGCCCCAACATATTTTCCCATTGCTAATGTGGGTGGTAAAAAATCCCCCAGGTCTGCAGCGGCCAACAAGTGGGTAGTTGACGGTGGAACCATGTCTAATAACCCCGCTATTTGGGGCGTCACGGAAGCCTTAAGAACAGGTTTGGCCTCGCGCCTGGAAGACATAGTTGTTATTTCCCTGGGGACGGGAATATATAAAGGTGGTGCAGGTGTAGGCATTAATAGCAATGCGATAACGGATATAGTTCCAGTAGGTGGTAATTGGAGCACGACCCCCTGGATGGTCGAGAAGTTGGACGACCTTGAGGGCGCCGATCACAATAGGGGTGTATTGATAGGCATCGTGCTTGATGCCGTTCAAACGGTCACAAACAGCCAGTTGACTGCCTTGAAACAAGCAGGACTCAAATATTATCGGCTCGAGCCTGATCTCACCTACACGCAAAGTCATATGGATAACATACATCCGCGCAATATTCAGTCATTAATTGCAACCGCTAATGTGTACATAGAAGGAGAAGGGGCAGAAACATTCAAGGCTATTTTGAATGAATTGCAGTAACGAGTAGTAGCGCGAATACGAACACCGCGAATATCTGGGTTAAAACTTGCGAGCTTAAAGCTTAAAAAGCTTAATGGGACACCCGTTAATTGTGTCGATACCAGACTCTATTTCTAACTCTGTTTAATACCGACTATGCCATGACAAGACGATAACTGCGCAATACTGCACGCTGACCTCGATGCCAACTCTTTTTCTGCGTCTGGGCATATGCCTTGATTCGATCAATTGCACCCAATACCGAAAAGTAATTTCGATTGTAGTATCTGACGCTTGTCAACCAGGCATCCGGATTCAAACCAATCCTCTCTAGGATTGGTGCAAGTTCACTTGGTATCGCACCTTTTTTATCCTCGCGTATGGCTCGCCCTGTCCAATCTACCAGGCACAGATAGTCATTCAGCTCAAAATCAATGCACTTCACGGAGCCTTTCTCTCTCCCGCTCTTAAAAGGATGAAGCTTTGTCGGTTGTCGTTTTGGCCCCAGCTTGGCTTTGTTCTCGGATCGTCGCTCGGCATAAGCCTCGATGCGTTCTTGGACCGATGTGAAATCCGAACGCTCCGGTGTCTCTGCCAATCCTGCCCGGATGGGATTGAGATCGACATAGCTCATGCAGGTTAGCAGCGCTCCTTCGTCCAGCAGGGCCTGACTCTTGAACCGTCCTTCCCAGAATCTTCCCTTGCAGTTGTCCTCCGCATTGGCTTGTAGTGCAAGGTGTTCGTTCAAACAACGCATGAACCAGCTGATATCATAAAGGCGTAATCGCCACTTCTCTATCAGCTCTGATAGTGCTTCCCATTCCGCCCTGCTCATCACCTCACCCGCCAGATAACGATCTGCCAGCATGTGGCCTTTATATAACCGGTTCCATTGTTCGATAACCTGCTGATCCGTCATACCGTTGGCCTTGTCGGCATCCACATGCAGAACAACATGATAGTGGTTGGATATGATGGCATAGGCACACACGTCGATAGCGAAAATGTCGACTAATTCCTGTAGTCGGTCGAGCACCCATTGGCGACGATGTTCAAAACTTTGGCCTGTATAGGGATCTTCACCACACAACCAGGCACGGCGTACGCAGCGGGAGATACAGTGATAGTAAGGGGTGGCTTCCAGGCTGACTAAGGTTTCGCGAGCGCGTGTCATCACAACCTCCTTGTTGTCCATGATGATTTCCTTTAACCCTACATCTCGTAGGGTGAGTTCGCAAGATTTTTACGGGTGTCCTCAAGATTTAGAGTTAGGACAGCGGTCATCAAGACCTAGTGGGTGCAGAGGTGGTGGGGGTTCTTAAATCTCATCAGGGCTCGGTGCGTATTACGCACCATTGAGAAGCCGGATATATGTCTAAGACCGTATTTCTCTCAGGCTGTCATCCGTTGGGTAAGTGGAAATAATTATGATCCAGTAATTACTTGACTTACTTGGGGCGTCCATATATGTCCTTATTTTTCTTATTTTTCACCCTTCCCAATTACAGGCTATAGTTGGAATTACTCGAGAGTAAGTATTTGAGAGGAGGAGAAAGAGATGCGGCAGTACACACAGGTTCTCACGAGTTTACTAATATTATTTGCTGGAATCTTTGCTGTAAGCGGTGCTATGGCAAATCCCTATAAGCAGATGGGTGGGATGTACGGAATGCAACCTGCTGGCATGGCAGGTTATGGAAAGCATATGGGAAGCGATCGGGGTGGAATGCACCATGGGCATCATTATGGTCACCACGGTGGTCACAGTAAGCTGCTGAGCCCACACTGGAAGACGACACTTACCCCAGAGCAACGGTTTCGTATTGATAAGATGCACTTGGATTTCACAAAGGCGAAAATGACCTTGAAATCTAAAGTAAAGGCGTTAAAGACGGAACTCGCCATATTATCTACTGCCGATCAGCCGAATTCCGCGGCAATTGACAGCAAAATCGAAGAACTGCTGGATGTTAAGAAGAACATCATGCGTATCCGTTACTCACATATCGTTAACATGCGCTCGGTGTTGAACAACGAGCAGCGACTATCCTATGACCTGGATGTCCTCAAGAGAGCGAAGCTAGGCAAAAAAGGTAAAGCAAGACACCATTAGTAAACAGTAAAGGGGTGGAGCGAATGATAATTATTATTCGCTCCGCCCCCATTTTCTCTGCTTTCTCGTTTTTCTCTGAGTGCCGCTCTTAACTCACAAATGAAGCCTTCAACATCGACATCGAGACCTGCAGTGCCTGCGGCGGTGCCATGAAGGTGATTGCCTGTATTGAAGATCCGGTAGTGATCAAGCAGATTCTCGATCACCTGAAGCATTAAGCAGAAGCCAGTAAGCCCAGAGGGCTGCCCAAATGCCGGGCGCCACCGACTAAGTCGCACCACCATCCGTCAGCTACTGCTGGACCGGGGTGAAGCTATTCACCGTTATAGTGCGGCAACCACACCTTGGCACGCAGTCCGCCCTCCGGTCGATTCATCAGGCTAAGCTTTCCGCCATGGGCATACACGATGGTTCTCGCCACAGCGAGCCCAAGTCCGGTCCCCCCGGTTTCGCGATTGCGTGAGGCCTCCAAACGGTAGAAAGGAGTGAAGACCGCTTCCAGGCTCTCTTCCGGGATACCGGGGCCTACGTCATCGATGACGATTTTGACCCCCTCACTGAGTTCATTGAGCCTGACGGCGACGGACGCACCATACTTCAACCCATTATCGATGAGGTTGTTCAAGGCACGCTTCAGTGCGATTGGTCGACAAAGAAAGATCAATTTTTCGGGGCCTGTGTAATTCACATCACCACCCAGATCGGCATGGTCATCCAACAGGCTTGTCAGCAAGGCGGCCAGATCGGTCGACCTGGCGGCTTCGTCCGCCGCCTCGTCCCGTGCAAAGCCAAGGGTGGCGGAGAGAATGGACTCCATTTCAGCCAGGGTGGCGAGTGTCTTCTCCCGCATCTCGTCATCTTCGATATATTCGGCCCTGAGCCGCAATGTGGTGATCGGTGTACGCAGGTCGTGTGAGACCGCGGCCAGCATCTGCGATCGGTCGGAGATATGCCTCTGCAGGCGCTCCTGCATCTGGTTGAAGGCTCGTACGGTATTGCGCACCTCGCGCGGTCCCTTCTCCGCCAAAGGCGGTTGCGCCTGACCGAGACCGAAACGGTTGGCCGCATCGGCGAGTTGCGCCATCGGGCGTGCCATCCTTCTTGAGATATAGAGGCCACTGAGAATCACCAGTACCAGCAACAGTGCCAACAACTGCAGGGTCTTGCCCGCCCAGGGCGGCGGTCCCTCGAAATTGTCTGTGTGGACGTTGAGCCACTCCCCCTCCCACAAGCGGATGGATATGCTGACACCGCCGAAATCGCGTGGGTGACCCGGCTTATGCCGGTCATCCCGCTTATCGCGGAATCCCCTCTCATGCCCATCGAAGGCGATACGCACCCTGACTGACGACTTATCGTCGAGATGCAGCCGGCGTCTCAATTCGTGTGAGATCCTGTGTTCCAACGGGTGTCTGGGCGGTGAGTTCACACGTGGCTGATCACCCAACACGATATCGTCACCCTTGCCGGCAACCCGCTCGATGATTCGCAGACGCTCCTCGTCATCCGCATCCTCCAGCAGGCGCGCCAGCGTCACCACGCGATCCAGTAGATGAAATCGATTGCGCTCGTCGAAACGCTCCCGGCGTTCGTCATGCAGCAGCCAGGCACTTCCGATGATCAACACCAGTGTCATGGCAATCAGGAGCGACAGCGTGCGCCCCGCCAACGTATCAGGCCACAGGTGCATGGTGCTTCACCTTGGGGACGAAAACATACCCGCCACCGCGAACGGTCTTGATAATCTGCGGGTTCCTCGGCGGATCGCCGAGCTTGCGGCGCAGGCGGCTGACCAGGGTATCGATGGAGCGGTCGAAGGCCCGTGAATCCCGCCCTCTCGCCAGATCGAGCAACTGATCCCGACTGAGCACCCGACCGGGACGGGTGACGAACGCCATCAGCAGGGCGAATTCCGCTGTGCTGACCGGTACCAGGGTCTGTGCCGGATCGATCAGCTCCCGTGCTTTCGGCAGTAGCGTCCAGCCATGAAACTCGAGCCTCTCCGGCGCCTCCTGATTGACCCGCTCATGCGCGCCAGCGGTACGGCGTAGGATCGCCTTGATGCGAGCCAGCAGCTCTCTTGGATTAAACGGCTTGGCCAGGTAGTCATCGGCCCCCATCTCGAGACCGACGATACGATCGGTCTCCTCCCCCATCGCCGTCAGCATGATCACCGGAATGTCGGATTCGGCACGGAGATTCCGGCACAGCGACAGACCGTCTTCGCCAGGCATCATGAGATCGAGGACGATCAGGTCGATGGCGGCGTCGGCCAACACCCGTTTCATGATGACGCCGTCCGCCGCCGTTGTGATGCGATAGCCGTGGTCGCTGAGAAAACGCTCGATCAACTCGCGGATCTCCGCATGGTCGTCGACGACCAGGATGTGGGGCTGCTTATCCATGGTAGAGAGTCTACCGCAACTCATCGTGCCGCCGTAGGGAACTTTGTGACCGATTATGGCAACCGGACCGGTTGACACATGTCGTCACAAAAAGGCCCTTTTCTGACAACTTCCGAACACATTTCAGGCGTGAAATAGCAATTGTCGAAGAGACACACCCACTACAACACGAGGATTAATTCATGAACAAGATAGCAAAATACACCGCTATTTCCGTTGTCGTCGCCGCTACCGGACTGACCGCTTTTGGCGCCACCGCCGGCTGGGGAGACTATCGCGGCAACTGTGACCGTACAGACATGGGCGACAGACATACCATGATGATGAAACGGATGAAAAAGAGTGAGTTGATGGCAGATCGCGATCTGAATCTGACTTCAGACCAGGCCAGGACGCTGGTTGAAGCGCGACTGATCATGCGCGGCAACGATCGACTCAAGGTAGGCCAGATCAGTGAGAAGGACGAGGAGACCTATCTGGTCGATATCGTTACGGTAGACGACTCGCTGGTACGACAGATAGAGGTTGACCGGGACAACGGCCTGCCGCGTGGACCTTTCGGGCCCAAGCGTTAATTCTCAGGCGTATCACCACGGAAACGACCCGCCTGGGCGGGTCGTCAGCTTTTAGAAAATCAGACAATAGATTTAGGGAACACAATGAACCGAATCAATACACGACAATGGTCAACACCCATCATTATCGGTACCGGCATTTTTGTCGCCATATCCGGCGTGTTGATGTTTTTGGGCGTACACAACCCCATTGAACAGGCCCATGAATGGATCGGCCTAGCCTTTGCCTTCGCCATTGTTCTACACATACTCAACCACTGGCCTGCATTTAAAAACTATTTTACGCAGCGACAGGCTGTCACGATTGTAGGTGCTGTCGCGATTGCGACCTCTGTTTTCATCGGCTCGTCGATGACCCAGACTGGAAGCAATCCGATGATGAGCATGATTCGAAGCTATGAAAGCGCCCCGCTGACCGAAGTTGCCCCACTCCTTGATGAACCTGCCGACGGTGTGATGGCGAGATTCGAGGCAGCGGGTTTCAGTGTCGGGGATACGGATATGTCCATAGCGCAAATTGCGGCAGCCAACGGCGCCGATCCGAAAGCTTTGATACGAATACTGTTTAACTAGGACCTGGTGACAAATCTCGCTCTAAGACAGAGGGATTGCAGAAATCGATTGATCAGAGGATTTTTTACCGGGTTGAATGGTACTTACTTAATAAGTGGTCATGGTAAGGGTGATATGAGGATATTCTCTGATTTCATTCATCGTAATGGTGGGGCCCTGCCCCCACCAAAGCAGGTTAAAAACATGCACGAATTCTCATACTGCAGATCCTGCCTCCAGTTTTCTGTCTTGATATGCAGGGGTGTTGCGGTTATTCTCCTCAAACTTTCCATTGGCCCTGATTACCTTGCCAACGTTTCGGGTTGCCTCAAGGTAGCGACCTGATTCTTGATTACCCTACTGGTTTAGTGGATTGACCTCTCCATTGGTTAGCCCCTGAAATATAACGAGAAAAATGTCGGGGAGTGCAGATAAGCAAGAAAAGGACATGTTGATTTTGTAGCCAATACAGTTCTGATTGTATGGAGCAGGCAATAGTATGAGCATACATCCCACCGCCATTGTTGATACCGGCGCTGAACTGGGTCGCAATGTTTCCGTTGGACCCCACTCAATAATCGGACCCCATGTGGTCATAGGTGATGATTGCTGGATTGGGCCGCAGGTTGTCATCAATGGACCAACCAGGATCGGAACAGGGAACCACATTTACCAATTCGCCTCAATCGGTGAGGCGCCTCAGGATTTGAAATACGCGGGAGAGCCGACGCAGCTGGAGATTGGCGACCGCAACACCATTCGTGAGTGTGCCACGATTAACCGCGGTACGGTCAATGGTGGCGGGATCACCCGGGTGGGGGATGACAATCTACTCATGGCCTATATCCATATTGCCCATGACTGCACGGTTGGTAACGGGACGGTTTTCTCAAACAACGCCTCACTGGCGGGCCATGTTGACATCGGAAACCAGGTGATATTGAGCGGTTTCACCCTGGTTCATCAGTTCTGCTCTGTCGGTGACCACGCCTTTACGGGAATGGGGAGCGCCATCTCGAAGGATGTGCCACCCTACCTGATGGTGACGGGACATCCCGGTCAACCACACGGCATCAACAGCAAAGGGCTTGAGCGACGAGGCTTTTGCGCGGATGCGATCAAGGCGATCAAGCGTGCCTACAAGGTACTCTACCGATCCGGACTGCCGTTGGAAGAGGCGAAGCGTGAGATCGCGGCCATGGCCGATGAGGTTGAGGAACTTGCATTGTTTTCCCGATTTCTGGAACATTCCCGGCGCAGTATTATTCGATAGTGAATCACCGCTTCTGTTTCAGCCGTTCGCCACTTCACGAATAACATCCAGAATCCGATCGATCTGCGCATCCTTCAACTCGGGAAAAACCGGTAGCGACAGACACTGCCGAGAAATCCGCTCACTGACCGGAAGTGAGAGTCCCTGACACACATTGATAAAGACCTCCTGCTGGTGAAGCGGGATGGGATAGTAGATGGCACAGGCGATCTCGTTGTCGCCTAGAGCCTGCTGTATGGTATCTCGATTTTCCGCCAGCAGGGTGTACTGATGATAGACGTGATGGCCGATCCCATCCTCATAGGGAGGCGTAATCCCTGGCATCTCTGCCAGTGCAGCGCTGTAACGGTTGGCAACGCGGCGTCTATTCTCGTTGTAGTTGTCGATACGCTTCAACTTCACTCGTAAAATTATTGCCTGCAGCTCATCAAGGCGGCTGTTAAAGCCAATCTCGGAGTGATGGTACTGTTTCCAGCTGCCATGGTTACGCAATACTCGAAGGTGCTCTGCCAGCTCGGCGGAGTTGGTGGATACCAGACCACCGTCCCCGTATCCCCCAAGATTTTTACTGGGAAAGAAACTGAAACAGCCTGCCAGGCCTAAGTTACCAGTCTGCCTGGCGTTTATGTGTGCGCCAAATGACTGCGCACAATCTTCAATCACCAGGAGATCGTGTCTCTCGGCGAGTGACTGGACGGTGACCATGTCGACAGGTTGTCCGAAAATGTGGACAGGCAGTATTGCCCGGGTCCTTTCGGTGATGGCGTCCTCTACCTGGTTGAGATCCATATTGTAGGTTTGTGGATCGATATCGACAAAAACCGGCATAGCACCTAGGTAACGGATCGCCTCGGCTGTTGCGATGAAGGTGAAGGGAGTGGTAATTACCTCGTCACCTTCCCCGACTCCGGCGGCAATCAATGCCAAGTGAAGTGCGTCGGTACCGGAGGCGACGCCAACAGTGTGCTCTACGCCCAAGTATTCTGCACACTCCTTTTCAAAGGCGCGTACATTAGGTCCGAGTATGAACTTAGTTTCTTCCAGTCCTGCCAGAAGACCATTATCGATCTCCTCTTTGAGATCGAGATATTGCTGCTTGAGGTCTACCATCGGGATCATGATCTTCACCTGGCAGTGTCAACCGCCCAGTTGTTCGCTAATATCGATTGCCGTCTTTAGCGCCTCTCGTCCATCCTCGCCGGTAACTGGCGGCAAGGTGTCATTCCGGATAGCATCGAGAAAAGCGCGTAACTCAGCCATGATGGCATCTGAATTCTCAAAAACACTCTCTTCACTGGTGATTTCAGGAATACCGGGAAATATCTCCTTCTCTCCCTTGCGATGAATACTAAGGATCTTGTTCTGGAAATCGATCGAGATATAGGCGTCAGGTTGAAAGATGCGCATTTTGCGCTGTGGTTTCATGCTCACCCGGCTGGCGGTAACGTTAGCCACGCAGCCATTCTCGAATTTAATCCTAGCGTTTGCGATGTCATACTCCTCGGTCAATACCGCCCCCCCTTTGGCGTCTATTGACGCAATGGGAGAGCCCACCATTTTTTGGATGATATCAATATCGTGGATCATTAAATCCAGCACCACATTGACGTCGGCGCCACGTAGAGTAAAGGGAGCAAGACGATGGGATTCAATAAATTGCGGATCCTTGAGAACACCCTCAAGTGCCAGTACCGCGGAGTTGAAGCGTTCCAGATGCCCCACCTGAAGTACCCGCTGCTTGCATCGGGCAATTTCAATCAGTGCATCCGCTTCTGCAACGGTAACGGTGATCGGTTTTTCCAGCAGCACGTGAATACCGCTATCGAGAAATTCTTTAGCAACCTGATGGTGAAGCTGAGTCGGCACCACGATACTGACGGCGTCCACCTTGTTCAAAAGCTCGTGATAGTCGGATAACGCCTCTGTGTTGCACTCCTTGGCAACATTGGCGGCCGTATCAGGATCGATATCGACCACGGCGACCAGTTCCGAGTCGTCCAGTGCGGCATATTTTTGGGCATGGAATCGGCCGAGATAACCAACACCGATTACAGCGGTTCTTATTTTATCCATTTCTGTGTGAGCGCTATCGTATGTTGAATTAACAAATTTAGCTTATTAAGCATACCAACAGGGACTGTCCCCCCCTATTGAATTAGGGATTCTAAATTAAAGCAATGTGAAGAATACCGCAAAAAAAGTTGAACGCTTGAGCAGATATTATGTGGACTCACGCAGGATACCAATGACAAAAAGAGGTTTCCAAGTCGGCGAAACGGGTTCGAATCCCGTAACCCGCTCTAATATTCTTGTTTCTCAAAACCCCCCAATCATAACTTTGTAAATCCGCTCAACCAATCTCTCTACAGGGTGGAGAGGGGGCAAGTGGCCATTCTTATATTGGGTCCAGGTCGTTGGTCTCGGCGAAGAGAAAAGTGGGGGTGACCCGTTAAATGACACATCGTACCGAGTAGCTATTTCACTGCGTAACACACGTCAGCTGCATCCGCTAGTGGTGTCCATTCTACTGGGCCCGGCTTGATGCGTTCAATCGCAATACCCAGACGCAGTTACCAGACGGCGAGTCAACTCAAGCCAAACAGGACATGAGGCGAGGTGAAAGGGACGCCATTATCGGTTCGGATCGCCGCAGGGAGGCTAAACTCCCGGTACAAGCGCCCGAATACCGGTAATGCGCCGCTCACCTGCGTGGAATCCAGGGCTTCGCAGTCCAGCAGATCCGTTCCAGTGTGGCGTGAATGGTGCCAACCGCCGGCGGCTTGAGACAGAGGAGCGTGACATCCTGAAAAAGGCCGCAATATACTTCGCTAAGGAGTCCGGGTGAAGTACGGCTTTATTCGGAGCCATCGCCATGAGTTTCGGGTGGCAACGATGTGCCGGGTGCCCAATGTCCATCCGAGTGGCTTCTATGCATGGCCCAAGAGCCCGTTATCCAAACGGGCCAGGGAAGATCAGCGGCAAACCGGTCTACACGGTACAGCAACTGAAGGATAGGTTGCCTGGTGGCATGTTGTCCCAATTCAGCCGGAAGGCCGGGAAGTCAGTGTGAGGGGGTAGATTCAACAGGAAATACGGGCTGTTGAATCGATTGAGGCTGGATGGAAGGTTATTTCCGGTGTATCCTGCCTCCAGTTTTCTGCTTATATGCAGGGTGGTTGTGGTTATTCTCCTTATACTTCACATTAGCAGACACTGCGCAATGCATTGAGGCTTGATGGCACTGATTCAGTACCGATACTGCACAATCCTGGTAAGGTGTCTGAGGAAAGTTATGCGATTTTCTATTTTCCCGACTGCGGCTCTGTGCGGTTGTTCAGTGAAGTCTGCATAGCCACACTGGCCATACTTCGTGAAGTGGGTGTGGAGACGTTCATGCCACCTGGTTATCGCTGTTGCGGCTATCCACAAACCGCAGCTGGGCTGTACGACCGGGGACGCCAGATTATATCTGAGAACAGGATACTGTTTCATCGTATCGCCATTACCCTAAAATTACATGGATATCAAGACAGTTCTGATCTCCTGCGGAACCTGTATGGATCAACTCTACCTGAAAAATGAAGATACATTGAAGTATTGAATCAACTCAGGGATGGAGTAAAAACAAAATAGTCGACCTGAGATATAAGACTGGATTGAAAACACAAATAATTTAATAACCCGAAAATGGGAGGCATACATGGCGAACAAAAGATTTCAACCATCCGCATTAGACAAAGGCGTTCCCAAGCATATCGTTGATAAGGTAAACGCATCCAAGAAGAAGCAGCTCATCGGCCCCCAGTATCCCTATGAAAAAAAAATGGGTCGTGAAGAGTATGAAAAGGAAAAAGCAGAGCTTCAAGTGGAACTGCTGAAGCTGCAAAAGTGGGTGAGGGATACCGGAGAGCGCATTGTAATGATCTTTGAAGGCAGGGATGCCGGTGGGAAAGGAGGCACGATCAAGCGTTTCATGGAACATATGAACCCCCGGCAGGCTCATGTTATCGCTCTGACCATACCCAGTGAAAGGGAACTCGGCCAGTGGTACTTCCAGCGTTATATCAGTACGCTGCCTACTAAGGGAGAAATCACTCTCTATGATCGCTCCTGGTACAATCGCGGTGTTGTCGAACCGGTAATGGGATTTTGTACCCCGGAACAGCACAAGTTGTTCCTGAAGCAGGCTCCGATCTTCGAGCATATGCTTGTCGATGACGGTATTCGATTATACAAATTCTGGTTTTCCGTCAGCAGGGAAGAACAGTTCAGGCGCTTTAAATCACGTGAAACCGATCGCCTCAAACAGTGGAAATTAAGCCCTGTAGACCAGGATGGCTTAAAGCGTTGGGACGAGTTTACCGAAGCGAAGAATATCATGTTTGAAAAAACGGATGTTCCTTGGGCGCCATGGACAATCATTCGATCTGATGGTAAAAAGCGAGCCCGCCTGAATTGTATGCGTTATGTGCTCAACAGCCTGCAATATACGGACAAGAATAAGGAAATTGCCATACCTCCCGATCCCAAAATCGTTGGAAGTGTTGGAGAAATGTATAAGTATACATAGTGATTGCAAAAATTCTGGATACATTTTTTGTAGCATTTTCTCTCATAAACCCACAAACTGCGCATAAAACGGGATAGTCACCATTTAAAACAAAAACCACTACAGATCAATTCAGCGACAGAACCGGCAAGCTGGCCGGCTTCAGTCTGCCAAATGTGGTTGCAGGCAGTGTCAATTTTAACTGGAGTTATCGCCCACAGACAACAGCAGAACCTGGTGTGATCGAAGGTGTACTACAGAGGTAGTAGTACGCTGGTGTAACGGGCTAGCATTTACGGATAGAGTGAGCCCGTTACCCACCTGACTTGTTGAAGGTGTTATGGCTTGATCATTTAATTCAAGAGAGTGATTAATCATAGTATTTGGCCTGCCCAAAAAGTAGCTGCCTTCAAGGTAAAAGCTTTGAGTCCGGGGATTTGCGGGTTGCCTTACCTTTGTGAAAACACTAAATACTCTACGGTATTTTTTTGATCTATATCATGCCTAAGTGACTCGATTATCTGTGTGATGTCTATCTTTAGGATAGCAATCCAACGATTTCATAGCGGACTTATCCAACCATGATGAAAAATAACGACCAGAGGCGACGCCTGGCCTGGAGAAGCGCATTTTTTCTGCTTTTCATATTAGCCCCGCCTCTGGATATACTGCGTTTCGACCTCACTCAGAATCACCTCATCCTGTTTGGTTTTCCCTGGACACTCGGTATGTCGGCGTTCCAGGAAGGAACCATTGGGGCAATGGAGATGGGGATGCAGATGCTGCTTCGACTGTTTCTACCGCTCGCTTTGTTACTGACTCTTGGGGTCTACTTCGCTTGGAAGTGGGGGCGTCTCTACTGTGGGTGGCTGTGTCCGCACTTTTCTGTGGTTGAGATGATCAATTCCCTGATGCGTCGAGCCCATGGCAAGCTGTCCATCTGGGAGAAAAACCCGTTGCCCGAAGTACAACGTGACGGTACTCAAATCCAACCTAACAAGCGCTGGTGGCTAGTTACTGTCGTGGCGGTGCTGTTTTTTTCTTTCCTTTGGGCGGTTGCTCTGCTCACCTACCTGCTGCCGCCTAAGGAGATATACAGCAACCTGATCACAGCCAGCCTGACAAGAAACCAATTCGTTTTTATCGGTGTGGGGACTATACTGTTGACGATTGAGTTCACCTTTGCACGACATCTTTTCTGTCGTTTTGGCTGTGCACTGGGCCTCTTTCAGAGTCTGATCTGGATGGGGAACAAGAAAGCGATGGTTGTCGCCTATGATCGCAAACGGGCAAAGGTCTGCGTGAATTGTGACGCCTCCTGTGAACATGCCTGTCCCATGCGCCTGAAACCGCGCAGTATTAAGCGTCGAATGTTTACCTGTACGCAATGCATGCAATGTATTGCGGCTTGTGATGCCACTCAGCAGGCAGGAACCGGCAGCGGTTTGTTGAAGATGCTGGAGGACCAGTGTGCCTTGGACGTTTCCACGCGCGACTTCGGTTTCAAGCCTGAGGTACCTGAAGCCTGCTTCTCAAAAGAGAATGCAGGTAAGAGGAAGTGTTGCCATTGACCGGGATGGGTGACTTATCAGGTACCGACCCGACTTGCAGGATGCTTGGCCGGTTGAGCTGCAGCAGGGATTGTTTGACTGACGCTCTTATTCCGGTGCTTTGATTGCTGGCAGCGCAATCGGGAGTTTCCGTACGTGTAAGAAAGAAATACATTGGGGGTTGCCGGCGTATGTCCAATGGAAATTGAGGATTATCTGAAATGCGACCGTCTGGCGATTTTAATCGTCTTGGCAATTGAACTGTACGGCACCAATCAACTATTAATCATGTGGTTCGATTATGTCTGTCCTCTTGTAGACATTCAAGCCAGCGAAAGAAGTACCCCCTGGCCTGTTCCTCACCCGTCACCAGGTAGTGAAGTGCGTAAGAGTTGTTTAATGTGGACCTGAGTAACCGCTCACTCTGCTCTGTACCGCAAAACAGGATCCTGTCTCCCAGATATACCGACTCATCGAGACTTGGCAGCATGCTGGATTGTCCATCCCGGAAAATCATCAACGGCATACATGTAAGGATTTCGTTCCTGTCAGAGGGGTGGTGTAATAGGTTACTCAAAACTATTTTTTGACCTTGTTCACTGAAATCCACCATAGCCAGTGCATGCGCCCTATCCAGCGTAATACACCAGAGGTGTGGTTTTCTATTGCCAATGATAGTGGTTAATTTATCACTGATCTCGCCTGTGAGATGCTCTCCCTGTCCGTATAAATATTCAATCAATTGCTGAATATGTGGAGAGATTAAATATTTTAGTATTCGACGGGCGGTAGTCAGACTGGATTGCAATATCAAATCTGCGTGGGCTGCGTCGAATGCAAGCTGATTCTCATGATAATTTTGGCGCACAATGGTAAACACGGTTGGATTCACCACCTGCGCGCTCATCAGGATATTAAGGTTGTCTGAGTCACTGTCAGTACCCGCGACAATTCCGCTTGCATTGGCTAGGCCTGCTCTTTCCAACGTGCCGTGATCAGCATATCCATTAATGAACGATTCATCATCCGGCGCCTTGTCCACATTTGGATCGATGATAAGAGGATTAATATCATTTAACTTCATGTACTGATGCAGCCATTTTCCCATGCGTCCATAGCCGCATAATATCCACTTGTCACTGGGAGCCTTGAGAGGCTTGCCAAGTTGAACGCCCTTCGCCCTCACCAGCCAGCTGTTAAGATTATGTAGTCTTGGGGCTGTGATGGCCATACTCAGCAGCTGAGCGAATATTTCAAATGGATTAATTATGGTGACGTTATGTAGTGGCGACAGATGCTCTTCATGTTTGGGTGAAGTTGAGCGGCAAATAATATGAACATCAGGGTTCATAAACCGGGCCATAACAGCGATTTTGAGGTTGACCTCTTCATCGCCTGTTAATGCGATCACAGCCTTGCACTGCGGGTGTTTTACACCTGCATCCACCAAATGTTTAGGCGCGCTGGAATCACCGCACAAACCAGGCATTTTGATGTTGTAATCCCGCAAGGAAAGAGCCTTTATACGTTCCGGATCCCGGTCAATCACAACGCCAATGAGATGGTGATCACTTAAACCGCGCGCTAGGAGACTGCCAGTATCGCCAAAACCGCATATGATAAAAAAGGGATCGGATATTTGTTTCACAATTCTTGAAAATCGATATTCACTCAAAGCCTGAACAAAGTGTGCATTTCTTATTAATCCGATAATAGAACCGATTGCGTAGAGCCATGCTATTACACCCATGTACAGACAAAATATGGCCCATAGACGTTGTTCATCGGTAAACTCACTCGGGATCTCCCCGAATCCGGTGGTGGTGGCGGTATAAGTGAAAAAATAGAATGCATGAAACAAACTCATGTACTCGGTATTGCCGTCTGCGGATTTTCCGGGAATGAGAGCCATGCCCGTAATTCCGACCGCATAAACAAGGATAAGCACAAATATCGGCCTGCGCATATAGCGCAGGACCAGCATGGAAACCCGATCCAGTTCTGAGGTTGCCGCCATTAATTGAACCTCAACGGCGGGACATCAGTGTGTCTCCAATAAGGATGACAACGGAAACGATATTCGCCAACAGTGCGCCACTTGCCAGTGAAACGATCATAACCATGGACTCCGGGCCTGGCCCCATCTCTGTGTCGCTCTCAAAAACCACCCAAAATATTCGTGCTGTAATCAGGAGAAGATCCGCTACCAGACTGGCTGCTAGAAGCAACGCACCGACCTGGGAGCGGTCACCAAGTTTTAAGCCGGTTGCAATAAGGCTCACCAAAATCGCTATTGTGAGTATCCATACATTGTGATGTGAGGGGTTGTCGATATGGCCAATCACAAAAACAAAGTTAAAGGTCAATGAAAGAATGATAAAAAAACCAAAAGTTACCCTTTCCAAGTTCATATTAAATACTCGTACTAATATTCACACATAGTCAGATAGAAAATAAACGAAATGCTTATTTAACATGTACCCGGGACATTGGGGTAAACGAGGATCCCGAATCGTTTAACAGGCAAGCAGGATTTCTTAAACAATAGTTTAAGACAGTGATATTGCAATGACTAAATAAAGTGAGGAAGTTTTCTCTAGTATATATATCATTCCCCTCACTGTGGGTGTCGTAAAAGCAAGCAGTAATCGACGCAAATCCAATATGTCCGCAAATAAACGCAAATTTAGTGTTTTAACTGTCCTGTATGGAGGCGGTAGGTTTGGGTCTTTGTTGCGCCCTGTTGCACAGTAAATAATATATTTGCGTTCATTTGCGGACATAAATAATCATTCGCGATTATTCGCGGCTTACTTATACATCTCACTAAACCAAGACACCGATTAGGTGGCTGAATAGTGAGGGTGATCAGGAAAAGATTTACAGTTCAGGGACAAGGTGTAAAAGGTCGGTGTTAGAATGGGCCTGTGCTACGAAATGAATAACCGCCACCACTTTACTATTCGACCGACTCCCGGAGGAGGTCACGTATCAACGTCGTTGCCGTCTTGACATCGAAACCGCCGAAGCGTTGGAAACGAATACGCCCCTGCTTATCCAGGATAGCAATCTCCGGTGTCCCGCGGGTGTGGAACAGCTTCATCGTTTGTGGTGTAGGGTCATTGCCTTGATGCCGATCAACTCCAACCAGATGATTGATCCCCTTCTTTTTTAAATAGGGTATCAAACGTTCCGTCCGTTGGTAATCGTGACCCTCAAAAACCGTATGTATGCTCAACATGACGAGTTGGCCGGCGGCAATTTCCTCGGCAAAGCGCTGTTCCCATTGCGCCACTAGCGGGATCGAGAAATTATTACACCCCGGACACCACATCTGGAAAAAATCGATGACAACTACTTTGCCTTTTAGATCATCCAGGGTAACTCCATCACCATTGATCCACTCATCCACATCGAGTGCCGGTGCCATTGGGTAGGTGCCGGCTGTAAGCGGCGGAGTCATGAGGAGCATGGTAAAAAGAAGTGAAACAAAAGTCAGGTTTCTCATAGGGTGTTCCTCGTATAGTTCCGGCTTCCCGAACGGTGCGATTGCCGCCAGTCCGGCATTCCCTTCATTGCTTTCCTCAGCACCAGGGGGCCAAGGTCATGCAAGATCTGGTTGATTGGCAACAAGTTCATAGCTACTGGTTTTTTGTCGTGTTTGCGTGATTCGGATGTCAGGCGACTCTAGCACGCATGATCATGGGCATGGAAAAGTGGGCATGCTGATATAAAGAAGATATGCATGGTGGTAATTCTTTGTTTTGTCCCCTGATACTGACAATCTTCACTGCGCCAGGTTCAGTGCACCTTTATATCCGGTTATCTTGTCATCAATATATCATCGGTGCGATGATGATATGGTTGCGAAAATTAGCCTAATGACATACGGATCTAAGCACCTTGTTCATTAAGGGTGATTTTGGCGAATTCACTCTCTACCAGGCTAAACAGGGGCTATCGGCCGAGCCCTTGGTTTTGCCGCCACTGTTTGGGGATTCTATTGCTCTACATAATTGACTATCAGGCATAAGTGATATGGTCTATTCCAACCTTGTTGCAATCAGAGATCTGATCTTATGCAGGGTATTGACTAATCTAGCGGTTGGCTCACGTGGATTATGATGCGCTGGTGGAGGCGATCTTTGACATAGACCGGGTCATACTGAATGAGTGACTCGCGCTGCTCGATAGACCGTGGAGTTCTCAGGGAGAGACGGGGCCAACTATTTTTATTCTGGTGGTTCTGGTGGTTCTGGTGGCGGTAGGAAGCCGGGCTGAATGATGGGTATAAGCGCTTATTGGAGACGGTGATCCTGCGTGTGGATGTTTTGGGCATCGAAGTAGCGGGCGTCACAGTGGTTGCGAGCGATTGAAATCTGGTTGGATCGTGAAATGTTAAGATGCTGTTTTTTTAGATATCTTTCGTGGTATTTGACGGTCTGTGATACCCTTTTTCAAATCAGCTTGTTAAGTCGCTCAGCAAAGAAATAGAATTTTTCATTCAAGAAATTAAGATAATGGTATTTTTCATGGTTTTCACTCTGCCCGCCAAATATAGCCAACTGCATTTACTCCATTTACCAAGCTTATTGGCAGTCGAGTGGGAGTAGATCAGGCAGCCCGGCATGAGGTTGGACTGATGACAGCTGATGAGCCGGACCTGCAGGATCAGCAATTCATGCGGCAGGCACTGCTGCTGGCGGAACGGGCGCAATCCCAGGGCGAGGTGCCGGTAGGTGCAGTGGTCGTATTGGAAGGCGACATCATCGGCGAAGGCTGGAACCGGCCTATTGCACTGCAGGATCCTACCGCCCACGCAGAGATCATGGCATTGCGGGACGCCGCCTCCAGGATAGGTAACTATCGACTGCCGGGAACCACCCTGTATGTCACCCTTGAGCCCTGTCCCATGTGTGCCGGTGCCATTGTGCATGCCCGTGTCGGCCGGGTTGTGTTTGCCGCAGACGATCCCAAGGGTGGAGCCGCCGGGAGTGTCTTTGACCTGTTGCCGACGGATCATCGATTCAACCACAGTGTGGCGGTGAAGGGGGGTGTGCTGCAGCAGCGTGCTACGGATCTGCTTAAGGATTTCTTTCGACAAAAAAGATTAAAACAACAAGGGGAGTAACAAGCATGAACCCCAAGCTTATAAGACTCAGCCTATGGATGGTTCTGCTTGCGATATTGGGGCCGTGTCGCGTAGCAGCCGATCCATTGGCGGACTATGAACGCTGTATCTGGGAGCAGCTGCAGCATGCGGACGACGATATGCTCATCAGCGAGTTGAAGCGCCTCTGTCTCAAAAGTCGGGACCCTCTTGAGCGGCACATAGTCAGCGAAGATGGAGCCCTGCCTCCCGTTACAGAACAGAGTATTTCGCTGGTTGAGAAACGTATCAGTGCAGAGAGAAAGACCCGTTCCAACCCCTTCGTGCTCTCGCCGCATAAACAGAACTATGTGATACTGGCATCCTATAACGACAAGCCGAATTATGAAGTTTACAATACTCCTCCCTCCGAATTCGATCGCGTGGAGATGAAGTTTCAACTCAGTTTCAAAATGCCGGTGGTGGAGTCTCTGTTCGATAGCCGTGCGGATCTCTACGCCGCCTATACCAATCTTTCCTTCTGGCAGGCCTACAACCGGGATATCTCATCACCCTTCCGCGAAACCATGCATGAGCCAGAGTTGTTTTTGGTGATCCCCAATGATTGGTCGTTGTTCGGTTGGAGAAATGTGCTGCAACAGTATGGTGTGGTACATCAGTCCAATGGCCAGGGCGGTTTTCTGTCCCGCAGCTGGAATCGCGCCTATGCCAACTTTCTCTTCGAGAGGGGTAATTTCCTGGTGGGTGTCAAGCCATGGTATCGCATACCCGAGGATAATGACGACAATCCGGATATCGACGATTTTCTCGGCAGGTATGAGTTGCGGGGTATCTACAAGCGAGAGAACCAGACCTTCAGCCTGATGCTGCGAAACCTGTTTGACGGTGACAACCGTGACACTATGCAGCTTGATTGGAGCTTCCCCATTCATGGGCGATGGCGCGGTTATCTGCAATACTTCAACGGCTATGGTGAAAGCCTGATCGACTATAACGCCAAGAGTCACCGTCTCGGATTCGGCTTGCAACTGACCGATTGGTTATAGTGCCTCGGGGTTGATGGAGAGGGCGTGCGGTGGGTTCTGATCCGCCTGCCTCGCCAGTTCCATCTGCCGCAGTTGCCATTTCAGCAACTCATAGTAGGCGCGGATATTGTCCACGTAGTTGACCGGTTCCTTGCCGCGGGCATAACCCCGTTTGAGGCTGGAGTACCATTTCTTGAGACTCAGTTTCGGCAGGTGTTTCTTTACATCGGCCCATTTATCGGGGTCGTCACCCAAGTGTTCAGTCAGGATCCGCGCATCCTCCAGGTGGCCGAAACCCACGTTGTAACCCGCCAGGGTCAACCATAAGCGATCGGGCTCGGTAATCCTTTCCGGCAGCAGTTTTTCGATAAAGCGCAGATATTTCGCTCCGCCGATGATGCTCTGTTCGGGATCGAGCCGGCTCTCGATCTTCATCTGTTTGGCAGTGGCCTGGGTAAGCATCATGATCCCTCTGACACCCGTGGGTGATTTTGCCTTCGGATTCCAGTGCGACTCCTGATAACCGATGGCGGCCAGCATGTGCCAATCGATGCCGGTTTCCTTTGCCGCCTCTTCGAAATAGACTTGATATTTCGGCAGTCGATCTTTTATATGCTTGACGAAGGTGCGCAGTTCGACGAAGTTGAGTCGGCCGATGTGTCCGTAGTGGCGCTCTATCAGTTGGGCCAGGGTGCCGTCTTCACGGATGCGGTTAAAAAAAGCCTCCATCGCTTGAAACAGGCTCGCATCGTCCGCGTGGGCCATCGCCCATGCCAAGGGTTGTGGATCGGTCAGATCGAAACCGATCTTGAGGTAGGGCATGAATCGCCGGGTAACAGCAAATTCGTTGGAGTCTGCAATGGTGAAGTCGATTTTATTCTCCTGCACCATCTGCATCAGTTCGGCGCTCTCCAGATCGGTATGGCTGATCCATTGCAGATCCGGGTATGATTTTTTCAATCGCAGCAGCTCCTCCTCGTGACTGCTGCCTGCCAAAACATGCAGGTCCTTGCCGATCAGGTCTTCGACTTTTCGCGGACGCTTCTTGCCTGCGCGGTAGACCACCTGTTGCGTGATCTCCTGGTAGGAGGGGCCAAAGCGGATTTCAGCTTCCCGCTCCGGGGTGACAGTCAACCCGGCGGCGGCCAGATGGGCGTTACCTTCGATCACCGTGGGAAGCAGGTCATCGAAGTGCGCGGGAACAATGAAGTGGGCCTTGACCCCCAACTCCCGGGAAAAGAGTTGCACCAGCTCATATTCAAAACCGGTCAAACCTTCAGGGCCCTCATAAAAAGTGGTGCCGCTGTTGCGGGTAGCGACGATCAGCTCTCCGGAAGCCTTGATACGCTCCACCAGAGGGGGTGGGATGCTGCAACTGCCCAAGGACATAACAAGGGCAAGCAGACATAGAGAGACCAGCAGGGTTCGTTGTATTGGCAGCATCTATCTCAATTGCTGGTTATTACTTATTATTATGACTACCGGAATGATCCTTTACTCCATAGTTGGCAAATTTTAATCACTGAATCGGCCGCTGAATGGGACGCTTGGTACTTAACTCTAGCCCATTTAGTATAGAATGAGACAGTTCACGAGAAGTATGAGTGTTTCTTGATAACCTATTTTGACTGCTGAGGCATTGATTTTAGACAATTAACTGAATTTATAACCAGCAGACTCACAGCATCGGCCAGTTCCACCTGGCCTTATCTAGCCGCCAGTGAGCAACAACCCGATCAGGAGAGGTGCCGGAGTGGCCGAACGGGCCTGACTCGAAATCAGGTGATCCCTTATGGGATCCGAGGGTTCGAATCCCTCCCTCTCCGCCAATTAAAAAGGGGCCTGTGAGCCCCTTTTTAATTGGCGGTGAGCGAGGATTTGATTTGAACACTTCGTTCGACCAGGCGCGAAGCGCCGCAGGACGCCGTAGCGCAGCGAAGGCGCCCCGAAGGGGCGAGCCTGCGCAGCAGGTGAGTCAATCCCTCCCGTCAGTCGGCATCAAGGCACAGGAGTCCCTCAATCCCTTTTTAATTGGCGGTGAGCGAGGATTTGATTTGAACACTTCGTTCGACCAGGCGCGAAGCGCCGCAGGACGCCGTAGCGCAGCGAAGGCGCCCCGAAGGGGCGAGCCTGCGCAGCAGGTGAGTCAATCCCTCCCGTCAGTCGGCATCAAGGCACAGGAGTCCCTCAATCCCTTTTTAATTGGCGGTGAGCGAGGATTTGATTTGAACACTTCGTTCGACCAGGCGCGAAGGAGGGGCGTCCCGTATAGGCGAGCCTGCGTATCCTTATCTCTCCGCCAATTAAAGACGCTGCATTATTGGCATCAGATAAGACAGCTGCTCAAACAATGAACTGCCTCAAGTCGGGATTTGATGACATCTGGTGCATCAGAGTTGTGTCAAATTGGCTATGGTATGTTAAGTGGGTGCCGTATTGATAAAGATCAATATCTTGTTATCAGGCAGAGTCTACACTGATTATTAGCAGACTCTACTCATGACTAGCTGCCCAAAGGTGTGCTGTGGCTTATCAAGCGGATTTCACTCTGACCACAGCGGCGATCCCCGATATGGATAGTCCGACACCGTTGTATTCGCGACATGGTACGGCGATCTACTGGCTGGGGATCACCGATGAGACAGCATTTCGTTGTAATACCT
Source organism: Candidatus Thiodiazotropha sp. LNASS1 (assembly GCF_964212655.1). Taxonomy (NCBI): domain Bacteria; kingdom Pseudomonadati; phylum Pseudomonadota; class Gammaproteobacteria; order Chromatiales; family Sedimenticolaceae; genus Candidatus Thiodiazotropha; species Candidatus Thiodiazotropha sp. LNASS1. The sequence continues at coordinate 3,471,708 of NZ_OZ156465.1, forward strand.
ATCTTATAGTTGATGGTGACCAGGCGTTATTGGTAGACCCCGGCAACCGCTCTTTTTTTGATCAGGTGAAGACACGGGTTTCGCAAATCATGCTGCCTGAGCATGTCAGCGGACTGATAGTGTGCCACCAGGATCCGGATGTTGCGGCCTCAATGGTCGACTGGCTGGAATTGAATCCTGAAATGCCGGTCTATTCCTCACCCAGGACCCATGTCCTGCTTCCTCATTACGGTAACCCCGATTACTACGCTTATGATGTTGTTGCCAATCCCGTATTCGCCCTGCCATCCGGCAGCCATTTGAGATTCATAGAGGCCCCATTTCTGCATTTCCCTGGCGCTTTTGTAACCTATCATTCGGAGAGCGGATTTTTGTTTTCAGGGGACATTTGGGCGGCCCTTGATACAGATTGGAGTCTGGCAGTTTCCTCTTTCGTGACACACAAAGAGAAAATGGACCTGTTTCACCTGGATTACATGGCATCCAATCTGGCAACCCGGGGTTTCATTAAGTCGCTATCTGGAATAGAGATCCAGGCCATACTGCCTCAGCATGGGTCAATCATCGGCACTCCCCATATTGACGACGCAATGGAATATCTGAAGGAACTACGGTGTGGAACGGACCTGATCTACCCTGAACAATAACATGCATACCCTCACAACGGAAATTCAGGAGCGGGTCTCAAAAATTCTCCGTGAAAATAAGTTGCTTGAGGAAAGCCTTCGTCAATCCATCCGATTGGGGAAACTGCGGGAAAAGGCCCTCAACAACCTGATTAATGTTGAACGTCAATTAAAGAAGAGTGAAGCAAGATTCAAAAGTATCGCAATGGCCACCAGGGAAGGTATCATCATCGTTGACCGTGAAGCCCGAATATTGTTCTGGAATCCCGCTGCGGAAAAAATACTCGGGTATACCGCCGCCGACGTAACTGATCGAAACATTCACGAACTGCTTGTACCCGAACGGCTCAGAAGCAATGCCAACGAACACTTCTATCGGTTCGTAAAAGAATATGGCAAGGAATTTGAGTCTTGGACCAAGCATTTTCCCGCGGTACGAAAAAATGGCGAGGAAACCATCCTGGAGCTGACGGTCTCCCCATTTGAGAGCCTGAATGGCTGGCAGGCATTAGGATCGTTTCGGGATATCGCGCATCAAAAGCTGGAAGAGGAACGACTCAAGTTTCTTGCCTCCCACGACCCGATGACCGGTTTGTATAATCGAAGAGGGCTTTCCGAACGGTTTGGGCAGGACTTGAAGCGGGCCAAGCGCTATAAACACAGTATTGCTTTGTTGCTGTTGGATGTGGATAAACTGAAAAAAATCAATGATACCTTTGGTCACCATATTGGTGACGAGGTTTTGCACAAGATATCAGAGATAATTGAGTATACGGTCCGGGATGTGGATTATGTCAGTCGTTTTGGGGGTGATGAATTCATTGTCGTTCTGGGTGAAACACAACTAGACCAGGCCACTACAACTGCAGAGAGAATTCGTAAACGTGCGGCAAAGGAGATCCACTGCGTCGATAACGGGCAGGAGATATCGGCGACCGTCAGTATTGGCGTATCGATGTTCCCTGATCAAGGTCACGACCTGGACTCTTTAATCGAGGCTGCGGATTCTGCCCTGTATAAGGCCAAAGAGAAAGGACGCAACGCAGTATCGAGGGTCACAGGAGAAGACGAAGCGCAAGGAGGATCAGACTAGGGCCTGTTAACACTAATCCAATGCACCCTGTTGTGCCTGAAAAAGCGCCAATCAAGGCGCGAGGAGAGAAGTTTGGTTATTCCAAATGAATGACGAGCAACGCCGAGTGGCGCTTTTTCAGGCACAACCCGAAGGGCTGGGGCTGTTTTCGCCCCCAGCGGCGTTATCATTCGCTCATGTAGAATAACTACACCACGCTCATTCTGCCTTGCTGGGCACGAAAACAGCCCCAGCAGGGCGTATTGGATTAGTGTTAACAGGCCCTAGTTTGAATTCTCGTACCGCATAGACCGGATCCGAATAGGGTACCTGGTACGCATATGGGTATCCGCAGGACGTGGCCAGCCCCCCGCGATGAGTAAGTGTGCATCTTCTCGAAACCTGCCCGGTACAGTCATTGGCTGACCATACCTTCAACGTTGACTGGTGGTAGGTAGAGCTTGCCGTTCGTTATGGGTAAATCGCTTCAATCGGTAGAGTCCCCAGGTCTTTCCCTGATGGCGACACATGCCATAGCGAAAAGAGGGTGTCAGATAGGGTAAGGTGTAGCGAAGATCGGTAAACCATACGCAGGTTTCCCCCGTCGATTCATCCAGACGATAGAGGGCCGGAAAGCGGGCAAACTCCCTGAATTTCAAAAATAGCGGCTGACTCCATGCCTCATCGATCAGGGGGGCGAGATGGTTATCATTTCCCTGCAGGCTTTCCTGTCGCCACTCAAGTGCAGCACTACCCCGATAGTCATCGATGACGGCCTTGTCCTTGGCAAGCAGGCTGAGATAGGCAACCCGATACTCATCACCGTCCCGGTTGATTACCTGCCAATAGAAGGGTGAGAAGGGTTGCGGCAATAGATGCAGATCGGATGCTTCGGACAACTGCGCGGCAACAATCCTGTGGGCATGATTCCTGAGTCCCCATTGGGCGCCCAGGTAGAGAGATAACAACAACAGACCGCTCATGGCAGCACGTCTACCCGGGTGACGCAGGGAGTAGAGGAGGATTGCTGCAAGCAGAATGGTGACTATCCCATCGATGACAAAGCTTGTTCCGATAGCGTAGAGGGAGGACGATAACGGATAGAAGATTCTGATCCCGAAGACCGTCAACAGATCGAGCAGAATATGGGACGTAATCCCCAGCCCGCACAGGGCATAGACAGTGAACCACTGATTTCTTGCCCAGTGAGAGAACATCCAAGGCGATGCCAATAATCCAGCCCAGACTGGCATGAACAACAGTGAGTGAGTTGCAGTTCGATGCCAGTCCGCTAGGAACAGCAGGGGGTCTATCCAGAAACTCAGATAGTCGATATCCGGGAAGGCTGCGGCGGTGCCGGCAACGGCCAGGCGCATAGGCAGCTCCTTATCAGGAGCCGATTCGATTCGAGTAACCGCCAGTGTACAGACCGCGCCGAAAAGAACATGGGTGACGGTGTCCATCGGCTGGTGGTTATTCTCTCCTTAGTGGACCGATCCCTCGACACTCTGTGTGGTATCTCTCTCAGTCTCACCATGAGCCGGGGTGAAATCTTCATTCCCGGTTCTGTTGAAGGGGGTTAGAAAGCGCGCTACTGATTCTGCGCGACCCAGCAGCCGGTCGAGTAATCGCCTGGTCTTTTCCGCTTCATTGGAGCTGTCAAACAACCAGTGAGCGAAGCTGGCAAGGTAGATATTGGTCAGCCCTATCTCTTCAACGACCCGATTAAGATGTATGGCGTCACGATGTGCCGACTCAAGAAACCACTGTACCGTGCGGCTTATTCTCAATACGCCAAGCACCTGCAGGTGTATGTGGCCCAGCTCGAATTTGTACATCAGCATATCCCGACTGACGCGGCGATGACGCTGCATCGACATCATCCAGCACATGATGGAACGATGAAGGCGTTCCCGGGTGGTCAGGGAGAGGTAATCCGGCAGGGCGGCATCGGCCAGCATGGCGCGGTCCGCGCGATCGTACCACGCCTCCACCAGGTCATCCTTCTGCCGGTAATAACGATGAATCACTTCAAGGTCGATGCCCATCTCGGCCGCTACCTGATGCAGTCGTATCGATTCCCATGAGCCCTCCTCGGCCAATCGAACGGCGGTATCGAGGATACGCTCAGCCAAAGGGTCGACAGGGGTTTCCCGGGCGTTTTTAGAAGGGCTTTGGTTTGTCATGGCGTTATCGGGGTGAGTTGATGGTAACTAGCAGTATAGTCGTTGGTCGCTTTCCATTGCAGGCGGATGACGGCAGTACGCTGAAAAAATAAAAACGAGTAAAATCAATAGAATGAATCCCGTCACTCTGGTGGGGGATCTGGAAATACCCTATTACGAGCATATCTAATCAGGAGCACACACCGTTCGCACTCAGGTCTAATCGGGTGATAATTGAACCGGCAGTTTTGCCCAGAGGAGAGCGATGGAAACCATCTTGGCTGGATTATTAATGTTGGCACCGGCGATCTTTTTCGTCCTGCTGGTCGTAGGCGGAATCATCATGGTGAGCATGTGGATCTATGCACATTTACCGATCAACAAAGCTGGAAAACAGCAGAGAGTCGAGAGAAGAAGCGGTATCGACAGGCGTCATACCGTCATGCAATAGACTGCTCCTCTCTGAGCAATGATGAAAACGCCTGGGCCGCGGGGGAGAGGGAACTGCCCTGCTTGGCGATGACCGCCAATTCACGGGCGATGTTGAGTCCGCGTACTTCAATTTCGCAGACGCCTGCCAGGGTATCCACGCCCATGCGGCTGACAAAGGCAAGGTTGCCCGTGGTGGCCACCATGCGCAGGATGGCCGGTATGGAACGCAGTTCCATCACCACGTTCATCTCAACGCCTGCGTCGCGCAGGGCCGCATCGATAATCTGGCGCACCGCCGTGTCAGCCTCGAAGCCGACAAAGGCGAGTCCGTCGAGGGCCTTGGCGTCAATCTCGCCCAGGCGCGCCAGGGGGTGCTCCCTGGGTGCGACCAACACGATCCGGTCGGTGATCAGGGGCCAGATCTGCAGCTCCCTGGCCTGAACAGGCAAAGTGACCAGCCCCAATTCCAGACGGCCGCTGATGACATCCCCGGCCACTTCGATACTCCCCGCCTCTTTGAGTTGAAAGCGGACCCCGGGATGTTCCTGTCGAAAGCGGGCGATCGCTTTAGGTAGCACGAAGGAGACCGCGGTTGCACCGCCGCCGATGCGTACGGTGCCCCCCTCCAGGCCCTGATGCGCCCTGACCTGTTCCCGCAGGTGGTCGAAACGGTTGACCAGGCCCCGTGCCTCGCGTTCCACCAAACGGCCGATCTCAGTCAATTGGGCGCCTTTGCGCCCTCGGGATAGCAGCTCGGCACCGAAAAACGCTTCCAGCTGCTGCAGGCGGCGGGAGAGGGCGGGCTGGGTGAGACCGATACGGTCCGCCGCCTCGGTGATGGAACCGGTGTCGGCCACAGCCAGGAGTGATCTCAAACGCTGAAGATCCATAATCAGGTAATAATAGCATGCAAAAAAGTTATGATATATATGCGAACAATCCATTATACGTATGGATCAACCTCTGCTATCTTCCTAATCCACACTCCGGTGAATATCGGAATCTCATCATCAGGAGACTGCCATCGATGGCGGTTCCCCATAACTGAAGCGAGGTCATCCATGCTCGAAGCCTATCGCCGGCACGTCGAAGAACGCGCCAAACAGGGTATCCCACCGCTGCCGTTGAACGCGCAGCAGGTCGCCGATCTGGTGGAGCTGCTGAAGAACCCAACCGCCGGTGATCAGGAGACTCTGCTCGATCTCCTCACCAACCGGGTGCCGCCGGGGGTGGATGATGCCGCCTATGTGAAGGCAGGCTTCCTGGCCGCAGTGGCCAAGGGTGAGGCGGAGAGTCCCCTGGTGGACAAACAGAAGGCGGTGGAACTGCTCGGCACCATGCTGGGCGGCTATAACATCCAGCCCCTGATCGACCTGATGGATGACAGCGAGCTTGGCGGGCTGGCCGCAGAGCAGCTGAAGTTCACCCTGCTGATGTTCGATGCCTTCCACGATGTGAAGGAGAAAGCCGATGGCGGTAACGCCAATGCCAAGGCAGTGATGGACTCCTGGGCCGACGCCGAGTGGTTCAAGCGCAAGCCCGACGTACCTGCTGAGATTAAGCTGACCGTCTTCAAAGTCACCGGCGAAACCAATACCGACGACCTTTCGCCGGCTCAGGATGCCTGGTCCCGCCCCGATATTCCACTGCATGCCCTGGCGATGCTGAAGAACGAGCGCGATGGCATCACCCCTGACGAGTCAGGCGCGATTGGTCCGATCTCGAACCTCGAATCACTCAAGTCCAAGGGATTACCCCTGGTCTATGTAGGTGACGTGGTGGGTACTGGTTCCTCGCGTAAGTCGGCCACCAACTCGGTGCTTTGGCACATGGGTGACGATATCCCCTTCGTACCCAACAAGCGTCAGGGCGGTGTGGTGCTGGGCGGCAAGATCGCGCCCATCTTTTTCAACACCGTCGAGGACTCAGGCGCACTGCCTATCGAATGCCCGGTGGAGCAGCTCGCCATGGATGACGTTATCGTGGTGAAGCCCTACGAGGGCAGGATCGAAACAGAATCAGGCGAGGTGCTTTCCGAGTTCTCCCTCAAGACCGAGGTGCTGCTGGATGAGGCGAAGGCGGGCGGTCGCATCCCCCTGATCATCGGCCGCTCCCTGACCGAACGAGCCCGTGAGGCCCTGGGCCTGGGCGCCACTGACGTCTTCCGTCGTCCCGTCGATCCGGAAGATTCCGGCAAGGGTTTTACTCTGGCCCAGAAGATGGTCGGCCAGGCCTGCGGTGTCGACGGCATCCGTCCCGGTACCTACTGCGAGCCGCGTATGAGCACCGTCGGTTCCCAGGACACCACCGGTCCCATGACCCGCGACGAGCTGAAAGAGCTGGCCTGTCTCGGTTTCTCCGCCGATCTGGTGATGCAGTCCTTCTGCCACACCGCCGCCTATCCCAAGCCGGTGGATATCAACACCCAGCACACCCTGCCAGATTTCATCCAGAATCGGGGTGGTGTCTCCCTGCGGCCGGGCGACGGTATTATCCACTCCTGGCTCAACCGCATGCTGCTGCCCGACCAGGTGGGTACCGGCGGTGACTCCCACACCCGCTTCCCGCTGGGCATCTCATTTCCGGCCGGTTCCGGCCTGGTGGCCTTCGGCGCGGCGCTGGGGGTGATTCCGCTGGACATGCCCGAGTCGGTACTGGTGAAATTCACCGGTGAGATGCAGCCCGGCATCACTCTGCGTGACCTGGTCAACGCCATCCCCTACGCGGCACTGCAGCGGGGTCTGCTGACGGTGGAGAAGAAGGGTAAGAAGAACGTCTACAATGGCCGCATTCTGGAGATCCAGGGGCTGCCGAATTTGACAGTGGAGCAGGCCTTCGAACTCTCCGACGCCTCCGCCGAGCGTTCCGCCGGCGGTTGTACCATAGAGCTTTCCGAGGAGTCGGTGGCCGAGTACCTGCGTTCCAACATCACCATGTTGCGTTGGATGATCGACAACGGTTACGAAGACGCCCGTACCCTGGAACGCCGCGCCCGCGCCATGGAGGAGTGGCTGGAGAACCCGGCCTTGATGCGCGCTGATGCCGACGCGGAGTATGCCGAGGTGATCGAGATCGACATGTCGCAAATCAAGGAACCCCTCCTGGCGTGCCCCAACGATCCGGATGACGTCAAGCCGCTTTCGGAAGTGCAAGGCACCAAGATCGACGAGGTCTTCATCGGCTCCTGCATGACCAATATCGGACACTTCCGGGCTACCGCCAAGCTGCTGGAGGCCTCGGGTGAGTCTATCCCGACCCGCCTCTGGCTGGCGCCCCCCACCAAGATGGACGAGCAGCAGCTGATGGAGGAGGGTGTCTACAACATCTACGCCAGTGCAGGCGCCCGTACCGAGATGCCCGGCTGTTCCCTGTGTATGGGCAACCAGGCGCGTATCGCGGCGGGCTCAACAGCGGTCTCGACGTCCACGCGTAACTTCCCCAACCGTCTGGGGCAGGGCGCCGATGTCTTCCTCTCCTCGGCGGAGCTGGCCGCGGTGGCCGCCGTCATGGGCAAGCTGCCCACGGTGGAGGAGTACATGGCCTACGCCACCAAGATCGACTCCATGGCGCCGGAGATCTACAAGTATCTCAACTTCGACAAGATGGATGAGTATGTGGAATCGGCCCAGCGGGGGCAGGAGATCGCGGTCAAGTTGATCGCCTGAGGATCAGGCCAGACCGGAGGGTTTGGCCGCCGGTCTGTCTGAGACTTGCTGGCTGTCGGTAAGTACCTGGTATTCATGCAGTCGAGCATAGCGACTAGCAACATAGAGAACATTATGAGAATATCAATTGCTCCATGGAACGGAGCACGATATGCCCCACGCAGCGATCACGGAGCGGTCGCCACACAGCCCACCCTATAAACGTCATCGGCCGGAACAGACGCTTCTCTATCACATCATTGAGCGGCACTACCCGGCGTTCAGGGATGTGATGGCCGCGCAGGGCAAGGACTTGACCCCGCACGTACAACAGGAATTTGCCGACTACCTCAAATGCGGCTGTCAGGAGCACGGCTTCCTGAGGGTGCAATGCACCGAATGTCATGAAGAGAATAATCGGTTTATCCAGGTAGCGAAAGTGGCTGGGTTTAGCCCGCATGCCGGTGTTGCGGCTGAGGCCTGGGAACGACAGAAGTTGGAAAGGTTTTGCCGATATATTTCAAAGCCAGCGGTAGCAGAGAAACGCCTTACCACGATGGGACCACACACATCATGTTTGAGCCGCTGGATTTCATCGCCAAACTGGCGGCGCTGGTGCCCAAGCCCAGAGTAAACCTGACCAGATTTCATGGCATGTTCGCGCCCAACAGCAAATGCCATGTCGATGTGACGCCCGCCAAACGGGGCAAAGGCAACCCATCTCAATCGAAAGAGGCAAAAAAACCCGAACAGCGTCACCGGTCCATGACCTGGGCGCAACGCCTCAAACGGGTATTCAACATCGATGTGTCGATCTGCGCGCAGTGCGGAGGTGATTCCAAGGTGATCGCCAGTATCGAGGATCAGGCGGTCATCGACAAGATTCTGCAGCAGTTGCAGGCCATGGGCGCATTGCCACCACCGCCAGATCTGTTACCTGCTACGCGGGCCTCACTTCGGACTGGTTTGTTCAGCACCGGGTCTTCACACCTCTCTACGCGGTAATCAACAGCAGGATAGGTTGCCTGGTTGCTTGTTGCCCGAAATAAGGCGGAAGGCCAGAAAGGCAGTGGGAGAGGTTGGATTCAGCCGGAAACCCGGGGAGTTGAATAGAATGAGGTCGGGTAGACGGGTATCTCAAGCGTATTCTGCCACCGGTATTCTGCCTTGATAGGCAGGGGTGGTGCAGTTATTCTCCCTATACTTTTTCTATTTCTCAGGGTAGTTCGAAACTGGCGTACATTCTTAACTCCTAAAATTGCAATAACACATAGAATCCTAATTCAGCATATTTAAGAGGTCGGTAGATCGCATACATTCCTCGAGACTTAAATTCCAAGCTTAAGACATCAATCTAAACAGGTCATCATGTAGGCTTTGCAGCGATGTGGAAATCTATGCCTGTAACCGTCGAAATGTTTTACACTCAGAAAAGCACCGATCTTGTAGTATAGTTGCAAGCCATTGATTACTTGTAATTCAATCAGGGGTGGCGCCAATCTTGCACGCCTTTCATTGAGGGTGATCAAGGTGTCAGAGATAGTCATTAAATGACTAAACTTCATTGAAAAGGGAGTATTCGGACTTGATTCAACCCGTTGTCGGAAACAACGAGGGTAAACAATCATGCTGATGTTCAACCTTTTTACGGAACACCAATTCGATAAAGAAGTCGATCTTGAGCCCGCGCTATATCCTGATGAGGTCCTGGAATCCGAATGGAATCCGGTTTTAGATGAAATTTACTCTTCACAGCATTCTGATGATGAGCGCTCTGATCAAATAGAAAGGGATCAGAGTGAGGAGAAGAATATGGGGTCAGGCCGCATATTTGATGAATCTGTAGAGTAGAAAATTTGGGTAAATAGAGGAGGAAAACCAGCAAGGATGGTTATGCGATTTGACGAGTCCATCGATCATTGAATTATTGGTGTGCTTTTACGTATGATTTCGAATGAGTGCTTGTCAAGATAGCAATCCACGATACTGATAGACGGGTTTTTTGAATACATGAGCATGATTGTCGCTGTGAGCCTTTACTATAGCTATTTATAATGTTTAGTAAATAACAGCTTGTAACTATGTATCGCTGGCCTGTGAAGCTTGGGGGCCAGAGGATCACAATAGCTGCACTTCGTAGCAGGCAAGCGCGGCTATACCTGGCCGATAAAAAGTTGATCCTTATCTATGGCGGGCTGAATATACTACAGTCAAAACTGTTGGCACATGGAGGTTGTTATGCAAGTATATTTAACTATCCCCATTTTTTTATTGGTCCTGGTCGTCGCTGGATGCAGTAACGCCATCACCTATATACGTAATCACAACATCGGTTACTATTTCTGCGATAGAAACCGCTTTCTCACTTCGGCAGCACTTAACGATGCTCTTGACTGGTCTCCTGACGGTAGATGGTTGGCATATACTCGGCGAAGTGCCTCATCACCTCGGAATAGCCTGTTTGTTCGCAATAAGCAGACCCGGGCCGATCGAGAACTGGTACATCATCTCTATGGTAATGTGCATTTTAATTTCGACTGGTCACCGGACAATAATACCATTGTGTTTGAGCATGATGTCTGTCAGACTTGTAATGCCAATATTTCCAGGGTCGACATGGACAGCGGCGACATTCGGTTGATGACACCGCTGTCGACCAACGATATGCAGCCTGATTGGGCTCCGGCAGGTGATCGTATTGCCTTTGTAAGTGTCAACGATACTACCGGCCTGGATATTTTCTGGATGAACAGCAACGCTACTACACGCTCACGCTTAACCAGTACTGTGGACAATGACAGCCATCCGGTATGGTCACCCGATTCCAGTCGTATCGCTTTTATTCGCACGCAGGTCGGGTCACCGCGGCAAGTCAGCATTGCCACTATTGCACGCAGTGAACGTGCAGGCGCTATTGTCACACTGGTGTCTGGCTTCGACGTTATCAGCTACTTAAGCTGGTCGCCTGATGGTTCGAAACTGTTGTTCCATGGCCGGGAAACCGGCATGAGTCGGCATGCCGTGTATACAGTTAATTCGGATGCCAGCAATTTAACCCGGCTTTCGTCGGTAAACAATGGGATTTACCGAGATGTGGAGGATATGTTTCCAAGCTGGTCGCCGGATGGCAGTCAGATTGCATTCTCCCGTGCAGCTCGATTCACCCGCAGTGATGGTGTGGAGTACAGTGGCCAGAGTATGCTGTTTAAAATGGATGCCGACGGCAGCAATAAGGTGCGTGTCGGTGACCTGGAATTTATCCATACCATCGCATGGCGACCCCGTGACATGCTGTGCTTCTAGACTGAATTTGGCTATGTGAAGGTAAGCCAATCCCTAGTAAAAAGCAGCCATTGGCCATCGGTTTCAATCTCTTCCTCAACTCAAATGATAGGCCATAGAAATAATCGCTTCACAGAAGTTGGCATGAACAGGATCACCAGTGATCTCAAGGTAGAGACGGGATTGCAGGTGATTCTTGATTTTCTTGAATACCATCGGATAAGCGCCTCTGCACTGACCGTAAGTCTGGTATCGATGACCTGGGTGCATATCGTGATTGCCAACCTGAAACGTTATCTGCCGGGTACTTACCATGGAACAGGGCAAAAATACCTGCAAGGCTACCTGGTTGAGTTTGCCTATCGCTTCAACTGGCGATTTTGGGAATCCGAGATTCCAAATCGACTTTTGAAGTTGTGCGTTGATAATGTGCCTATACCATATCGTGGAACAGGACTATAGTGTAGAGTCATCAGTTATTATGCAAACATCTCACGTTTATTCGAGATACCAACAGCCCGTGAATTAGATAATCCGGATGGTGGTGGTTGTAACCAGGAGTTAAAACCACAAACGGCAACTAATTATGAAATAGGTGTGAAGGGTATTTTAGTGAAACACAGTAATAACCGAAAAAAGAAGTGCCGCAAGTATACCTGTTATAGGGATGGTGATCAGCCAGGCATAGATGATCTTACGGATAGTGTTCCAATGAACACTATGCTTGGCCTCAGCAAGACCCACACCAAGTACAGCACCGATTAGAATATGAGTTGTAGAGACAGGCAGTCCAATGGTTGATGCTGCCACGACAGTTCCGGCAGTTGACAGTGAGGCACAAAAGGCCCTGCATGGTGAAAGTTCAGTGATCTGGGTCCCTACCGTTCTTAGAACTCTGGTTCCAAATAATACCATGCCGAGGATGATGCCAGCAGTACAGATGAGATAGATCTGTTTCAGTGCCAACTGGTTGCTCAATTCCTTTTCAGCGTTATTTAGCATATCAAGGGCTATCACAACAGGCGCTGCCGCATTGGCTACATCATTTGCACCATGTGCAAAGGCCATGGTGCAGACTGTAAACAGGATCATGGGATAGAAAGCATGTTCCACCTCATCCACATCCAGATTTAAAAAGGCAAACAGACCCATTACCGATATAACTGTACCAGCCAGCATAACCATGATGAAGATCTCATATGCTTCCATTGCATCGTCAACAAATAGTGTCATGCCTTTGAATAAGAGCGCCAAGGAAAGTGTAAAACCAGTAAGAAGGACGTACATTGGTCCCCAGCGTTTGGCGGCCTTAACAGGCGATCCAGACTCAAATATCAGGATAATGATTCCTTTCATCAGCAAGTATGCAATCGCTCCACCCAGTAGTGGTGAAATAATCCAGCTACTGGCGATAATTAAGACATCGTTCCAATGAACTGCATCAAAACCAATCCCTGCGATACCGAAACCCAGAATAGCACCAATGATTGAATGAGTTGTAGATACAGGCCATCCTCTGGCTGAGGCAAATAATAGCCAGAGACCAGCAGCCAGTAATGCTGAGATCATACCGTAGAGTAGTATGGAAGACTGGTCATTCAACTGGTCAATGTTGATAATATTGTTGCGTATGGTCTCAGTAACACTAGTGCTATGAAACATAGCTCCAATAAATTCAAATATTGCAGCCAAAACCATCGCTGTACCTAAGCCAATGACCTTTCCACCAACCGCTGGCCCCATCGAATTACTGAAGTCATTGGCACCTATACCGAATGCCATAACAAGGCCGATACCAATGATGATGTAGATCATAATGTCTGAATTTACAAACACCTCTAGCACATTATTTACCTTGCATCTGATTACTATGAAGACATATTATGTCGCAGTTAGGGTTCAATCGACTCTTAATCCGACCTCGCAATAGATACCGTTGTCTTGATTCGACGCTAACCAGCGTCGTGTAGCAGCCCATAGATGACCTGGAGTACCTCCTGCGCCGTTACGACCTTGTTCTCTCCGTAAGTTGTTGATCAAGCCGTAGCAGTGTCTGTCATCCCAATTCAGCAATGAACTAAAATATTCGTTGTAACCCCATCCTTAACAACACGGGTCCAGTTTGTATCCACTTTGGAAAGCAGATTATGGGTTAAGGAGACACTGTTGAGTCGATGAGGATATATATCCTGAGCAAAAGACGACATGGTGGAGCCTCCGAAAATATTATCCTGGAATATGCTGAAAAAATGTGTACGTAGTTATTATCTATAAAAAGTGTATGTCATATCTTTACTTATTGCTTGCAATCCCATGAATATTGAAATTATATCGAGCATCAATGCCCGTATTGTAGATCAAACTGTTTATTCACATTGAATAGCCTATTCGCATGACTTCGGCAGAGTTATTATTGGTTTCCATTTTTTAAAATGGTCTTGAGCATTGTTTCACACACCAAGAAATGTGTGATTGGCCTGTATACCTGGCAAGTATTGATCCAATTCAAACAGTAACGGCAACCCATACCTGATCAGTAAGGCTTATCTATCCTTCCACAAGATCGATGATGGGCGGATTGGGGGCACACTCATCGTAATCAACCTTGTATCGTGGGAATTCGATTTGGCTCTAGTACATGTATTTACACTACACGAGTAAATAACATTGCCATCCTGATAGGTAAAAATGAGTTAAAGGTCGTTGCTCAACCCAACTCAAAACACCCTACAATGATGGCACGACCCATGTCATATTCGAACCACTGGATTTCATAGCCAAGCTGGCGGTGCTGGTTCCCAAGCCAAGAGTGAACCTGACCCGGTTCCATGGGGTATTTGCACCCAACAGCAGACATCGAAGGTACGTGACACCCGCCCGGCGCGGGAAGGGCAACCCATCACAATGGGTGGACAAAACCTCCGAACATCGTCACCAGTCGATGACCTGGGCGCAACGTCTGAATCGCGTATTCAACATAGATGTGTCGATCTGCCCGAAGTGCGGAGGCGAAACCAAGGTGATAGCCAGTATCGAGGATCAGGCGGCCAGCAACAGAATAGTAGACGCACCGAAAGATACAACCTACTCGGGCGGGTGGGGCCCTGCCCCACCAAGTTCTTGACTGTCACTGCTCCTCATTCACTGACTTGAGTCGACCAAGAAAGCGCTTGATGCTGCTGATAACCTCGGCATCTTGCAGGATGCGCATATGTCCAAGCCCCCGGGTTATCTGGAGTTCGCTGTCTGCCCAGGCCGCGTGTACTGCTCTGCCATTGGATACCGGAATGTATCTATCCCGCGAGTCATGAATGATCAGTCCTGGAAGATCTGCAAGACGAACCCACTCCTGCATGGAAAACCGAGACCACATATCTTCACCGAAGCGCTGCTCAAGACGGCGTTTCAATTGACCGACTACCACCTCATTCAAACCCAGGAGACTTGAAAACTGCTGCAACAGGGTGGTGACGTCCTTGGGTGTAGAGATACAGACCACTGCGCTCGCACGGGCACCGTTCGAGATTGCGTGCAGCGTACACATGCCGCCAAAAGAGTGGGCAATCACTGCCGTATCATCTCCAGACTCCTGTAGCAGTTGCGTGATAAAACCGCTGATTTCGAAGATATCTGTACTGCTGCCGGAAGAGCGACCATGGCCAGGCGCATCGAAAGCGGTGACCTGGAAGCCCTGTCCCACCAGCGCCTCCACCAGAAAGGTCATCTGCCCCGCATCGCCGTTCCACCCGTGAGTCAGCAGTACTGGCTGGCCCTCACCCCATCGATAGACGCGAACTGACTTCCCGCCATATCGTCTGACTTCAACGCTGGCCTGATCCAAAACACGCTGTTCATCCGCTGTCACGGAGCGATGTTGGGTGCGATACCAGAAGTAGTTAGCCAATCGTCCTGCCAGAGAGGGAGATACCCGTGTCAGGGTAGAGAAGGCGCGCTGAACCGGTGTGCTCTTGTGCGTGTTTTTTCTGCTGCGCGGCTCGGATATGGCTTGTGCGGTCGATAGGGACATTTTCTTTCTCCTCTTGATTCTCTTCTGGGGCAGATTGCCGGTGTTGAAAAAAATATAGTCCTGGACTAGGTTGGTAGTAAGAGTCATAAATGACATCTTTAATGCCATATCCGCCATTATGAAAACGACCGTTACCGTCGCTATCGTCGCCATAGATGAGTGCATGGCCTCGGCCATCGCCGGCTCCATCGATATGCTCTACGCCGCCAACAGAATCATCGACGCCATGGGCAAAAAGGAGCTGCCCCGTTTCGAATGGAAGGTGGTCTCCGTCTCAGGCCGGCCGGTGAAAACCGGCAACGGCATGCTGCAGGCGGTGGATTGCAGCCTGAAAGGGGTAAGCCAGGTGGATGTGGTCTACATACCTGGCATGTCGGTCATCGATGAAACCCGCCTGGTGAATATCCTTGAAAGCAATAGACCGCTGATCAACTGGCTGGCCAGGCGCGCCGCCGGCAAGAGCCTGATCACCAGCAGCTGCACCGGCAGTTTTTTCATTGCCGAGGCGGGATTGTTGCGGGACAAGCAAGCCACCACCGGCTGGCCCGTGGAGGGGCTATTTGCCGCCAGATATCCGGATATCCATCTCAACAGCGGTGAGTTGCTGGTGGCAGCGGACTCCATTCTCAGCGCCGGCGCTTCCACCTCCTATCAGGACCTGATGCTGGAGGTCATTCGCCGCTATATCAATAGCAGAGTCGCCCATTTGACCGCCCGTTACCTATTGCTGGACAGCAGTCGACACTCGCAGGCCGCCTTCCGCGTCAGCAGCGTGCGAAAATATGATGACCCGGTGGTCACCAAAGCACATGAGTTGATGCAGAAGAACCTGGGTGATCCGTTACAGGTACCTGAACTCGCCGCACGCCTCAACGTGAGTGACCGGACGTTGATAAGGCGGTTTAAAAGCGCAACGGGTCAGGGACCCAATGCCTGCCTGCAAAACCTCAGGATCGACAAGGCGAAATGGCTGCTTGAGAGTACGGGCAAGTCACACGAAAGCGTAGCCAGCAGTGTCGGCTACACGGACATCAGCTCCTTCAGACGCCTGTTCAAACGCAGTATCGGCATGACCATGGGCGATTATCGAAAGCGTTTTCGCAGCAGACGCCAGACCAGAAGGCCTTTCCGACCGGAGAGCTCCCCGAGGATATCCTGACTGGAGATTTACCAGCTACGCCAATTGGTTGGGAAGATGTTTGTCTATGCGAATAAGGCATCGAGGTACACTACCAGCGCGTGGGTCAGCCCTACAGTCGTAACGTGATCTGGAATCTCAATATGATAAGACCAGCGGTCTCCGGGAAGCGCCTGTCATTGACCCCTTCGGGGAATATCCGATATCAACTCAAAGTCGCCAAGCTGGCGGCGCTGGTGCCCAAGCCCAGAGTAAATCTGACCCGGTTTCATGGTGTATTCGCACCTAACAATAAACATAGGCGTCATAATAGATGTGTCGATCTGCCCGAAGTGCGGAGGCGAAACCAAGGTGATAGCCAGAATTGAGGATCAGGCGGTCATCGACAAGAGTCCATCCTTAGGTCCGTAAACGGTGCATCCATGCACCACTTCTCTGCAGCATTTGCAGGCCATGGGCGCATTGCCACCACCGCCAGATTTGCTACCTGCTACGTGGGCCTCTCCCACTGCGGATTGGTTTGCATAGCAAGCTGTTTTTCACACTTTTCTGCACGGCAAGCAACACAAGAACAGGTTGCCTCGCGGCTTGTTGCCTGAAGCAAGCCGGAAGGCCTGAAAGGCAATGAAAGAGGGCGGATTCAACCTGAAATCCAGGGGAGTTGAGTGGATTGAGGCCGGATAGACGGTTATTTCCGGTCTATCCTGTCTCCAGTTTTTGCCATGATGGGCAGGGGTGTTGCGTTTATTCTCCGTAAACTTTTTTGCAGGCAGACAGCGGCGAGGTTTGTTCAGCCTGGAGAGTGGATTGTGCTTGCCTGCTCAGGCGGATATGCACGTGGGGTTTGTGGTGATGAAAAACCCGGATGTCGATGATCGGTTCGTTGATGCTGATCGACACGGTTAACAGTGGCAATTCCGGTGCATAGAAGTCGATCGATGATCCGGTTTTCCTGCTGACCAGCAGTTTTACCGGTTCGCGGTTACCGGCAAAGGTCGACAGGAAGGTCAGCTCAAGTTTGTCGGGTTCGTTGCGGAACTGCCAGTAGTGGTCGGATGGCCTGAGGTCGGCCACACCGGCCACCAGGGAGTCGCTGCATTGTTGGAAGATGATGTCGTAGTCGACAGGGCCGACGGGGGTTTCTATGGCCTGGCCATCCCAGGAACCGGGGAGGGAGGTGATTAGGGTTTCGATGATATTGGTCGGTGGTTGTTTTTCTGGGGTAACTGCCCAGCCACTCGTGGTGGCGATGAGCAGGGAGAAAACGATGGTGAGTTGAGTTCGAAGCATGATTTCTTAGTCTGTGATTATTGTGACCTGTTTTAGAGGGGATTGTTTTATTTTGTTATGGCAACGGGTTCCACACGCGAGAACCGGGCTGCCTCCGTAGAGAATTCAGATTGCGCGTGCGAGTCCCTTTTTAGGCATATGGCCAAATATCCATATATGTCCTATTAATCTTTAATCTTTCTTAACTTAGTCATACAACAATCCGGCAAGGCTGCACTGTTGATGTGCCAAACCGCCATGCAGGTTTCTGCTGTGCTCGTCAATAACTGAATGTGTGCTGTAGCGATAAATCCAGGGTGACGGTGCGGAGCCTATCTTTGTATGGACCTGGATTCCCCCCCCCTGTTTCTGCATTGAGCAAGTCCACAAAAACCGTATTGATTTGATGTTCGTTTTGTCGGTGATCCATATCTCCCGGGATGGCGTAGAAGCGAATGAACGCACGTCGGCAATCAAAGGGAGAGATCAAATGGAATGTTGAATGGTTAGGCGTCGTTCTGTGTGGCTTCGGACTCGTTCTTGTCCCTGAAGACGTTTAAACAAAAATCGATTGGAGAATTAACTATGACTACCACCCATACGAAACTCGATGGCATGTTTTTTATTTTGAAAAACAAAACGGTGATAACTCTCGTTACTTTAGTGCTGCCGGCAATGCTGATGTTGTTGGCTACATCAGCAAATGCGGGTTGGCGAGGCGGGTACTTTAAATGCGCCAAGACAGAAATTATCGATGTGAGACCCGCGACCATCACCGAGGGCGCGGTGGCACTGGGTCTGAGTACCTTGGCTACCGTCCTTCCGTTTGAGGTTGCAGAGTTGCTCGATTCCAGTGAGGGCATCACGGTTTTGGCGCCCACGGACGAGGCGTTTGAAAATATACCGCCTGACCTGCTCACCCTCATTGCAAGCGATCCGGATATATTGACAGCTGTTCTCTCCTATCACGTGGTGCCGAAAGAGGTCGATCCCAGAAAGGTGCGTTACATCAGAAAATACCAGACCCTTGCTGGCCAGACTTTGTTCGCCAGCAGGGATCGAAGAAGTCCTATGGTTAACCAGTCAGAGGTCGATTGCCAAGGCTACCGCACGGCCAACGGTCTGGTCTGGGTTGTCGACAGCGTGCTGCTGCCACAATTCTGAGCTTCTCAAACATCATGGCCGTCCCGCATCTGTGCGGGATACGGCTTGTTGGGATCACTGCCTTAAGAAACTGAAATGACCATACAGAGAGAGATGAATTGATTGTGCCGACAGTGATCCGATACGACAAAGGTAGCGTACATATGGATAGACAAGAGAAAGGTCCGCGCTATGATGTTAGCTGTGACTAACATAATTCCCGAATCCGAAAACATAGCGGGAGCATCTGCCAGTGAGACTGTTGACTGGCTCACTTCGGTTGCCGTTAACCGTGACCGGCATGCCTTCGAGCGCCTGTATGGATACTTCGCTCCCCGGATAAAGAGTTATATGATGAGACAAGGCACGGATGAAGCCAGTGCCGATGATCTTGCCCAGGAGACCATGGTGCAGATCTGGCGCAAGGCCCATCACTACGATCCGCAAAAAGCCGCTGCAACCACCTGGATATTCAGGGTGGCGCGTAACCTGCGGATCGACCGCTTGCGTAAGTACAAGCTGCACGAAGTGGAAATGACCGCTGAAGTGGAACCGGGCGACGATGAAGGTAGTGGCCATGAAAGTTACGAAAAGCGACCCGACGCGGACAAACTGCGTGCGCTGGTCGATACACTGCCGCAAAACCAGATGGATGTTGTGCGACTCGCCTACTTCGAGGGATTGAGCCATTCCGAGGTCAGTCTGCAGCTGTCCATACCGATCGGCACAGTCAAATCCCGTCTGAGACTTGCCTTCGGCAAGCTGCGCATGGGCATGGGAGAGAAGATATGAACATCAAACATCACCCCGATGACGCAACCATACTTGCCTATGCGGCTGGAGCGGTAACCGAGGGCTTTTCCCTGGTACTGGCAGCCCATATGGAGTCTTGCCACCATTGCCGCAGCCGTATGGCGGAGGCGAACGCCTTGGGTGGTGAATTGTTGTCTGAGATGCAGCCGGCAGCCATGTCCGCCAGCGGTCTTGAGGATGTCTGGTCGCGTATAGATAGCGGACCGGATAAAGAGTTTCCGGTCGCCACGCCCCACGCACCGGTCGATGGTGTGCCCGGGATCCTGATCCCCTATCTGCCGGATGGAATCGATTCGTTACACTGGCGCAGTTTAGTGCCGGGTATCCGCCAGCATGTGATTAACGGGGTTGAAAGCGGCCGGGGCAGTGTACGTCTGCTCTCCATTGCGCCCGGTACAACCATACCGCACCACACACATCTGGGCGGGGAACTGACCCTGGTGATCAAGGGTGCCTACACGGATGAGATGGGATGCTTCCAATGTGGTGACCTGACAGACCTGGATGCATCGGTTTCCCACCAACCGGTTGCAGAAAGCGGTGAACCTTGCATATGTCTTATCGCCACTGATGACAGGTTGCTCTTCTCAGGGGTTTTCAGCCGCATGTTGCAACCGCTCATCGGCATATGACGTTATCCGGAACCTGGCCGGCTGCTTGAGGTGATTCTGCATCGGCCAGTCCCGGTTCGCAGATCTCAACATATAACCGCGCACAACAGCTATGGCCAGATATCCGGCCTGGGGCGTGCCTTCCCGCCGGCTTCGCTTATACTGAATATGGTCGTTCTGTTTTTCTACATATCGTCACAAACATGTCCGGCCTTTTCCCGCTCGTCCACTGTCGGAGGCATATAGGGTTGCGGCATGTTGACCATCATGCCCCGCATCTTCTCGCTGCATTTACGCATCTCTTTTATCTTGGGATCGTTATTTATCTGCTTGCTGTATTTAAACGCTTTACTCATGGCCTCATCCCGTTTGCCGGCAGCACACAGGGCCTTTATATCGGCCTGCATTTTTTTCCCCTTGGCCTCGAGTTCCTCCACCTGTGATTTATCGATTTTACTGAAACACTCTTCTGCCTCTTGAGCCCGCATCATCATCTGTTGCATCTGCTGTTCACTCATGCCGGGTGCGGCATGTGCTGTATGAAACAGCAGTGATAGTGCAGCCAACGAAAACGTTACCAACTGTTTAATGTATGAAATCATTACATTCTCCATGTGAATATCTGTTTGTTTGTATCACTGAAAACGCTCTCAGGCGAGTCATCTAACCAGAGATATACCAATAATGGAAGTGATGGGTGTAGTGAAAAATTCACACCATGTGAGTGGAATGGAGTCTAAGGAAGGGTTCAAGTTCAGAATACCCCAAATGTTAAAAGACAATCTGTGGTGCTCTGCCAGGTGTGTCGATGGTGAGCTCAGAAGAGTAGAAAAACTTGACATCGAAATAATAAGTGTATATACACTATATATGCCGGAGAATAAGTTAAATTGCGATATTGGAATGTGCCAGGGAATCGGCCAGACATGCGTTATGTTCAATCTACGCAAGGCTTCCAGGGCTTTGACCCAGGTTTACGAGGAAGTCATGAAACCCAGCGGCATATTGCCGACTCAGTTCACACTGTTGGTTGTAACCCGGGGCATGGGGCCGGTTGCCATATCCAGGATGGCAGAGGTGCTGGTGATGGATCGCACTACGTTGACACGAAACCTGAAGCCCCTTGAGCGGGACGGGCTGGTGACGGTAAAACCCAGTCGGCACGACAAGCGGACGCGCGAGGTGAATCTGACAAGGAAAGGGGTAAAGCAGCTGGAACTGGCTGTACCCCTATGGCTGGAGGCGCAACAGAAGATAAAAGCATCTCTGGGCGGCGAACGGCTTGATCGTATGCTCGAGGATCTGACAGCTGTTGTGACTAGTGCTGCAACTGCGTGAGCAGTTATTTAAAGTTATTATATGTGCATATACACATATTAAGGATTTACCATGAACCTAAGTAACATTCAGCGCGAACCTGAGAAGATCCTGGTATCGGGTGCCGCGGCGGCTGCTGAATCCGATAACGCAGAAAATCATGGACACTCCATAAGGAGGGCTTAATGAAGAAAACTGTCTATCGCATTCTATTGGGCCTGGGAGCGTTTCTTATGTTCTTTCGATTCGGCGGACCGGCGTTGATCTACGGCACGACAGGTCCTGGGCCCTTTGCGGAAGTTTGGGTGGAGCCCGGCAACACCACAAGCTTGTTGCTGGACGCAGATCTTCGTTTTTTCGGTGCGTTGATGTTAGGCATCGGCCTTGTCATGATCTGGCTAATGCGGGAGGTCGAATACGGCGGGACTGTCTTGAGAATCATAGCGGGGGCTGTTCTGGTAGGCGCTGTAGCACGTATCTATGCTCTCGTTCAATTCGGATCGGCAGGTATGGCGGGTATCGTCCCCATAGCGGTTGAACTGCTCCTCCCTGTTGCGTTAATCGTGTTACAGGCATCGGTCAGTCGAGATACTCAGTCGATTTAACAATCGATGACAAATGTATCGTTTTTGAGGGGCTCTGTCCCAGCCAAGCTGATGAATGAAGACTTAGGTTGCAAAACAGATGCATTCAGGTGCAAAAGCTGCCACTCATTGCTTGCACGGGTTTATTTACACTTTTGATTTGCAGCATTCAGAAATCTTTTGTGATGGGTTGATTCTAAGCATCATGTAGTTCATGGGAATGATTGTGTGAAGAATACTGCAGATTAGACGAGCCATATGGAGATCAAGTCAATGACTACGAAAGATGTGAAAAGTGAAAAACGACCAACAGTATTGATTACCGGTGGTTCTAAAGGGATTGGATTTGAATTGGCGAAACAGTTCGCCATGCACGGCTACAATCTTGTGTTGGCGGCGCGCAGTGAGACCGATCTCAGGCAAGCAGCCGGACAATTGGAAAACGAATTTGGGTGTGTTGTTACCATATACCCGTTTGATCTGACCGCAGACGATAGTTCCACTGAGTTACATCGGCAAGTGATTGATAAGGGTATCCAAGTGGATGTGCTTGTTAACAACGCCGGGATGGGGGATGTGGGTCCCTTTGCGAAGAGTGATCTTGATCGGCAGCTCAATATGCTTAGGCTAAACATCGTTACACTGACATCGCTCACCAGGCTGTTTCTCCCCGCTATGATTGAACGTGGAAATGGACGAATTCTGAATGTCGCCTCACTGGCCGCCTATTTTGCGGGTGGTTCAAACTGGGCTAGCTATGTTGCTTCGAAGCACTATGTACTGGCATTCACCCGTGGCATGGCAAGAGAGCTTGCTGGGACGGGGGTTAAGGTCACGGCGTTATGCCCGGGAGCCACACCGACGTCGTTTGCCGGTCAGGCGGGTGCGAACGCCATGCCGATCTATCGCTGGATGCCCAAGCTTACGCCGGCAAGAGTGGCGCTCGCCGGATATCGAGCCACCATGGCGGGGCGAACCACATCAGTGCCGGGACTGCTCAACAAGGTGTTTGCCTTGCTCGGTGAGTTGCCGCCGCGGTCGATTGCGCAGTGGGTGTTTGGCATTCTCACCCGAACGCAATCAGCCACTGCGACAGAAACCAGAAGGGCCTTATGATCTATATATGGCCTGAGAGCATGGGCCTTACGATCATTGTCTAAGTAATAAGGGAAATCACGATGCAATTATCCAGCATGCCTCTGTTGATTGCTGTTGTGTTCGGATTTTTCTGGTTTCTTGTAAGTAGACTGCATCGGGCTGGGATACTGACCTCAGATCAACGGAATCAGATGGCATTACTGATTGGCGTAATTTTGATGTGGGGTATGTTTATCGGTTACCAGTCGAGTGTTGGCCGGTTTGGCAGTGAATCATTTTATAATCTGATGCCCGGGTATTGGCTGCCCTATGTACCGGTTGTTGTCGCGGTGAGCATGATGTTGTTGCTGGCGCCGCTCCGGGATGGCCTGAGAGTACTCGTGGATGAAACACCGGCCCATTGGTTGAGCGGGATACATATTCTCCGAGTCCTTGCTCTGGGTACCTTGTTGAAGGCATCGAATGATCTGTTTCCACAGATGTTTGCCTGGTTTGTGGGTGGTCCGGATCTTCTGTTCGGCGTCTCTGCCATCATCGTGACCCTGTTGTCCCGTTCAGGGTGGCTGAGTGATCGATTTATCCTCTTTTGGCATCTTGTCGGTGCGTTTACAATCGTCTTGCCGGTAGCGGGATTGATGCACCTGTTTATGGCGGAGCCCCTGTTTGCAGAGTTGTTCATGTTTCCCATGGTCATGGCGCCGGCGTTGATCGTGCCAACCCTGGTTTTGTTGAATCTGCTGGTGGCCTGGCGGTTCTACGAACAGGGAGCGTTGAAACAGTAACCACACACCTGCGGTCTTTTTAGGCGCTCTCAATCGCAGTTGTGTAATCAATATACGGCAACAGCCACACCTGATTCTTTTGCCAGTTAGAACCAGACGACAGAAGACCACCTGTGGATGGACAGTCACCCGGGGTAATCGAGGCCTGCAGGCTCAATGATTGAATACTCAAGCTCACGGTCTCTTGTGGGATTGCGTCACTGCAGGGTCCACAAAGAGGGGAAATAGTTCCAAACGTGCTGACGACGCCCTCTACAGGACCAAGCAAACGGGCAGGAATAGGGTGGTGGTTGAAAGCGATTGATAGATCTCCCTACATGATGGTGATTTATCCATAATTTCTGTATCCAGTTTGATCGTAGCTAAGCTTTGTCTGCCGTACTATCCTAACCAGATAGCTGTAGGGATAGCGGCATCCGGAGGCATAACATGATTCAAATAACTATCAACGGCTCGAAACAATCCCTCGATATCGATCCGGGAATGCCCCTGCTGTGGGCATTGCGCGATCATATGGGGCTGACGGGCACCAAATTCGGTTGCGGGATTGCCCAGTGCGGGAGTTGTACCATCCACCTTGACGGTGAACCAGTACGTTCCTGTATTACCCCCGTCTCGGAGGCGATAGGTAAACAGATAACCACAATCGAGGGTTTGAAAAGCCCCGCCGGCAAGGCGGTACAGGCGGCCTGGCGCGAGCTCGAAGTGGTACAGTGCGGTTACTGTCAGTCGGGCCAGATCATGTCGGCCGCAGCTTTGCTCGAGCGAAAATCCAAACCCACCGATGCCGAGATCGATGATGCCATGCAGGGCAATCTTTGCCGTTGCGCGACCTATGTGCGGATTCGTGCCGCCATCAAGGCGGCCGCGAATAAGTCTGTCTAGGCCGTCGGGAGGGAATCAAGATGAAGAGTGACTGGATAACCAATCTGAGTCGCCGCCGTTTCCTGGCGGCGGGTGTCGCCACCGCGGCCGGACTGACTCTGGGCATCATGCCGGTAACCCGTGCCGATATGCGCAGATCGGGGCCCGGTTTTGCCGGTGCGGCGCCAGCGGATCAAGCGGCCTTTCAGCCCAACGCCTTTCTGCGCATCGGTAGTGACAACCGGGTCACTGTGATCTCAAAACATCTTGAGATGGGACAGGGGACCTATACTGGATTGGCAACCCTGGTGGCGGAAGAGTTGGATGCGGCCTGGGAACAGGTCAGGGTGGAGGGTGCCCCGGCTGACGCCAAACGCTATCGCAATCTCTACTGGGGCGAGGCCCAGGGTACCGGCGGCAGCACAGCGATAGCCAACTCCTGGATGCAGATGCGCAAAGCGGGCGCCGCGGCGAGACATATGCTGGTGGAGGCCGCCGCCAAGCAGTGGCAGGTGAAAGCGGATGAGATCCGGGTCGAGGCCGGTCTCCTGACCCATGCGTCCAGCGGTCGCAGCGCCAGCTTTGGCGAGATGGCGGATGCCGCTGCGCAGCAGCCGGTACCCCAGGAGGTGTTATTGAAGGAGCCTGATGAATTCCGCCTGATCGGCAAGCGCCTACCTCGTAAGGATAGCCCGGAAAAGACAGATGGCAGCGCTGTCTTCACCATCGATGTGCAACTCCTCGAAATGTATACCGCTGTGGTGGCACATCCTCCGCGCTTCGGCGCCAAGGTGCGCAGTTTCGACGACAAGGCGGCAAGGGCGATCAAAGGCGTCAAACAAGTGCTGCAGATCCCTTCCGGGATCGCCGTTGTGGGGGACGATTTCTGGAGCGCCAAGCAGGGCCGGGATGCACTGCAGGTGGAATGGGACGAGAGCGAGGCATTCAAGCAGAGCTCCAGTGAGATACTCGACAGCTACCGTGAGCTGGCAAATCAGCCCGGTACGGTCGCCCGCAATGAGGGCGACAGCGAGGCGGCGATGGCCGGCGCTAAAAAGGTCATTGAGGCCGAATACAGCGTACCTTTCCTGGCCCATGCGGCGATGGAGCCGATGGACTGCGTGGTGCGCATCGATGCCTCGGGTTGCGAGATCTGGAACGGCGAACAGATGAACACCGGCGATCAGATGGCGGTCGCCGGTCTGTTGGGATTGCAGCCGGAACAGGTACGTATTCATATGCTCTACGCGGGCGGTTCCTTTGGCCGGCGGGCCAATCCCAAGGCCGACTATGTGCTCGAGGCGGTGCATATCGCCAAGACGATGCCGCCGGGGACGCCGGTCAAACTAATCTGGACCCGGGAAGACGATATGCGTGGCGGTTACTACCGGCCACTCTATCTCCACAAGCTCAAGGCGGGACTGGATGCCGAAAACCGGCCTCTGGTATGGCAACAGCGTATCGTGGGGCAGTCTATTTTAGCGGGTACCCCGTTCGAATCGGTGATGGTCAAGGATGGAATCGACCAGACTTCTGTAGAGGGTGCGGCAAATCTGCCGTACGCCCTGAAGCATATCCATATCGATCTCCATTCTCCGCAGTTACAGGTGCCGGTACTCTGGTGGCGTTCGGTGGGTTCCACCCATACCGCCTTCGCAGTGGAGTGCTTTCTGGACGAACTCGCGGTTGAGGCAGGCAAGGATCCGGTAGCCTTTCGACGCACCCTGTTGGCGGAACATCCGCGACATCTGGGTGTACTGAACCTGGCGGTGGAGAAGGCAGGGTGGGACGAACCCCTGGGCCGTAACCGTGGCCGGGGGGTGGCGGTGCACGAATCCTTCAATTCCTACGTGGCCCAGGTGGCGGAGGTCACGGTGCGCCGCGGGGTTATTTATGTGGACCGGGTGGTGATCGCGGTGGATTGCGGCGTTCCGGTCAACCCCGATGTCATCGAGGCGCAGATGCAGGGCGGTATGGGCTATGGCCTGGCGGCCACTCTGGCCAGCGAGCTGACCTTCAAGGAGGGACGGGTCGAGCAGTCCAACTACCATGACTACCGGACCCTGCGCATCGATCAGATGCCAGAGGTTGAGGTCTATATTGTACCGTCCACCGAAGCACCCACCGGGGTCGGCGAGCCGGCCACACCGGTGATAGCGCCTGCCGTTGCCAATGCCGTGTATGCGGCGACAGGTCAACGTCTGCGCCAACTGCCGCTTCGTCCCGCTTGAGGGCTTTAGGTTCACAAGGCATGAATTACGGGATCGTTATTGCCATTCTGGTTTTTCCGGTTCCCACGCTCCTCCGTGGGAATCCATACTTTGTTTTTCTATTGCACTGTGGTCTGCGTTCCCACGCCGGAGCGTGGGAACGATGAAGTGAGGTTTCAAAGGTGAACGACAACGGTATGTCCAGGGAGTTGGTGCGGGCGGAAGATAGGGCAGTCATTGCCAAGGCCGCTGAGTGGCTGCGTGAGGGAAAAAAGGTAGCCCTCTCGACGGTGACCCAGACCTGG
Organism: Candidatus Thiodiazotropha sp. LNASS1; assembly: GCF_964212655.1. Classification (NCBI taxonomy): domain Bacteria; kingdom Pseudomonadati; phylum Pseudomonadota; class Gammaproteobacteria; order Chromatiales; family Sedimenticolaceae; genus Candidatus Thiodiazotropha; species Candidatus Thiodiazotropha sp. LNASS1. Next base: position 3,499,090 of record NZ_OZ156465.1, read on the forward strand.
GGCTCCTCGCCACGACCGCCTGGATCGTTGATGGCGATGAACGATGCGGGCCGCTTTATCGGCTCGGTTTCAGGCGGTTGTGTCGAGCAGGCGTAGATCGACCGATACCGACAGGGTGAATTGGCCGACACGAATCCGGTTTCGTTGGGCTTCGGCGTCGACAACCAGGAGGCCGGGCGGCTCGGACTGCCTTGCGGCGGTCGTCTGCAGATCATCGTTGAGCGCCTCAACTCGGTCACCTTCATCGACCAGCTATTGAACCGTGTAGATCATGGTGAACTGGTTGCTCGTCAGGTAGACCTGCAGAATGGGGAAGTTACCCTGCTAACCGGTGAGGGATACCCGGAGTTGAGCTTCTCGGATCAGAGTCTGACAAAGGTCTTCGGTAGCGCCTGGCAGCTTCTTTTGATCGGGGATGGTCAGTTGGCACGCTGCCTGGCCAGGATGGCGCGCATGCTCGACTATCGGGTGACGATCTGCGATCCCAGGGAGACGTTCACCGATCCCGACCCCCTGCCCGATGTTGACTACACCCGCCAGATGCCCGATGACGCGGTACGCAATATCGCCGCGCGACCGCGTACGGCAGTGGTCACGCTGGCCCACGATCCGAAACAGGACGACATGGCGTTGGTGGAGGCGCTTGAATCCAATGCCTTCTATATCGGTGCGCTGGGCTCGATACGATCCGCCGCAAGGCGACATGAGCGTTTGGCGAAAATGGGCTGTACCCCCCAGCAGCTTGACCGAGTAAGTGGCCCGGCCGGTGTGCCGATCGGCAGTAAACGGCCCTCGGAGATCGCTCTCTCCATTATGGCTGAGATAACCGCGACCCGGAATAGAATTGTCAGCGCGGCATAGTTCATTTGGTCAGTGGGGATACTTCTGGTTATCAATGTTCACCAGTCGTTACGCCAAGTTAGATGTTATATATACGAATTGATTGATATGAAATTTCCGAACGATTCCATCGGTTTCGTATTGAACGATCTCATAAGCAACGATGTTGATATATCTTTAGTTTACAAAATCGATTTCAGAATTGATTTTGAATCTTGGCCCCTTCCAGATGAAGCAAGGAATGTAATCCAACAGCTTTACCCTGATGCTGTGACTATAGATCCTGCCGAAGAAGAGTTAGCTGATGATATAGATGTTGATTGATCAATTGCATTGATATCACATCAACTACTTACTCATGGTTTTTGTAACCTTCGTAACGTGGATCTCCGCAGTACCCTGATTGTTTCGGTAATAGGCAAACACACCCTTTAGACACACATCGCACAGGACGTCATTAACATAGAAATACAAAGGCCCATTGTGTTTCGCTGTGAACTCTGCTTTTCGACCTACCGCCACCTGTTGTCGTCCACCGATATTGGCTATTAACTTGAACCAGTCTTGGTTGCCGGTATTTTCATCACTATTGTAGCGTTTGAACAAAGAAATGAGTTTATGTCGTAGGCCTGGTTCGTCCACGAAACCATTCGCATTCGCAGGAATATGCCAGTCGTTCCAGTTATCGTCTCCTGTGACTTGCACCTTGTAGGTCGCGCCCTTTTCCACGCTGATTCCGGTTGCATACCAGGGATTGCATGTGTGGAAGTCGTGTAACGTTGAACCATTCGCTGGTAGTTGGCTGAATTTTATCTTTTCACTCATACACGCATCCCTATTGGGCGGCAGAATATGCATGTTGAACAGCCACAATGAAGCCAGCAGGACGACAAAGCCAAATGCTGTCACTGGAAAGACTTTTTCACGCATATAATTGCGTATTTTCTGGGGCGCATAGATTGCCTTGACAATATCCACCATGGATTCAAGTACCGTACCCGCCGGAGAGTGTACTGCCATACCATTAGTCAGATTCCACCCTGATCGTCCAAGGTATCGGGTGCGCTTGCGTAGGTAGCTGCGGAACATGAGCAGTGCGCTGAAGAGTACTACCAGTGATGCGAGGAACCACCAGCGGCCACTGAAGGCGTAGAGCCATTTTTCCGGAAATCCGCCGATGTATTCGGAGAGGGAAGCCGGTAGACTTTCTAAGATGCCTTTCCAGTTGCCGGACAAAGGCATGGGCATGGCCCCGTACCTTCGGACGGCAAGGAGTGTACCGATGGTGGAAACGAGTAGCAGGAAATAGGTGACTCTGCGCCACCAGACGATTTTTTCACCCAGACTCTGCGCCTTTAGTCGTTCATCCGGTAGGGTGTCCATTGGATGTGGTTTGCCCGTTGGCGGTACCGAGTAGTGTTTGCCGAAAACCATTGGGGCATAGTCTTCGGTCACCTGTTTGATTCGCTGGAATACCGACTCGTGCAACAGCACTGGAGCATTTGCCAGATTGCAGATCTGATCCACTCCCCGGGGTTTGTAACGGTAATAGGAAGCCAGGCCTGCTCGTGAGTCATATATCTTGCCGTTGACTCTGGCCTGTTCCGACGCTTCTATCCGAGAGGATTTCAATAACTTCAGTCCGCAGCCTTCCGCTTTCTCCATCATCCAGTCCAGTGACACGTAAGCCATTTCATCTTTGGCATAGCCGCCGCCGACGTTGGAATGAACGCCGGAAAACCAGATCTGTTCGATCTTTTGTCCCGTAACCTGCAAGGACTCGTCCCACATCAGTGGGTGAAAGGTGTGCCTTTCGTCGTCCAGGGAGAGGGCGTGATAGTTGTGCCCGGCGATGGGGTGCCGATCATAGCTGTAGAATTTGAAATGAAACCACCAATCGAGAAATTCGGTCAGTTCGTCGATGGGAAGACCGACTGCATCGACCGTATCCCATACCCCGATGAAACGGATTATCGGGCGGTACACCAAATCATCGTCGGCACTCTCCTTCTCCGACCATTTTTTTTCCTGCTCTTCCAATACTTCGGTGAGTGGTTTGTGGCCGAGTTCTCTATACGCCCGGACTAGCTGTTCGAGTGGCACTTGTCCTGCTCTCTTCCGAATAGAAGGAGTAAGCGCAGTTATTCTGAATTTCCGGATCTCCTTCCGCCAATCGAGATATCTCTTCATGGCATCATCAATACGCCTTTCTGTCTCTTTCGGGTCACCATCCGCCTTGACGACTCCGCATACAGTCACCATATAGGCCAAGGCTCTGACGGTGAAGGCGCCGCGGCTGAAACCGAGCAGATAAATATCGTCACCAGGTTGATAGTTGTGGACCAAAAAGTGGTACATTTCTAGGATATTGGCCTTCAGGCCATAACCAAATGCCCCACCAAGCAGTCGAAAAAGTTTAAAAGCCTGGGTGCCGACACCATCCTGATAGAAAGTCAGTTGGCCTAGATTGGGATTGGTATCGACCGCTTTATAAAAGCGCCAGACATTGGTACCCCGAGCTTTTCCGCCACTGTTACCTGTACCGTCCGAGCATAAAACGAGTTTCCTGGTCATGGGCAGACTCCCTTTTCCATGCAGGCGCTGAAAAAAATGGCCCTTAGCTTATCAGCACACAGATACCGCTTATTCAATATATTTTTCAATCGCTGGGAGCGATCGGAAATGGCGGCGCATCTGACCTATAGAGATGTAGGTGTTAGGAAATCCTGCAGGGAGTTGGATTGTCCTTGTGCCGCGGGTACCTCTGAAGTAATCATATAATACTTATAGCATTCATTGCCTTTAATAGTCTGAGCATAGACTAAGTGCAAAGAATAGTAGTAGTAGAAAGCCAGACAGGGCGTGCCATTGAATTGCCTGAATTCCTGTATGTCTAGTCTCAGCATTAGAGTGTTTATAAAAAACTGCTACGAATGTGCATAATGAGTTATTTAAGCTGATCCACTGATAGCCTACCCGGTTAGTTGATGACATGTTCCTAATGGAGATCCACCGCAGAGGAATATTGAATCACTATCAATAGGCACTAGAGTCATGACTGAGATTCAAGGCATATTGCTGGCGGCCGGCACCGGTCAACGTTTCGGCGGCCACAAACTGCTGCATCCACTCCCTAACGGTGAGCTGGTGGGCATGGCGGCGGCGCATAATCTCGTTACCGCGTTGCCCAACGCCCTGGCAATCGTACGCCCTGATGATGTTCGTTTGGCTGAGCATTTCGAAGCCCTGGGTTTGAGTGTACTGGAAAACGCACAGGCGGAGCAGGGCATGGGGATAAGCCTGGCCATGGGGATAAGGGCCAGTGCCGATGCGGCGGGCTGGGTGGTGGCGTTGGCGGATATGCCCTGGATTGCGCCCGAGACCATTCGCTCAGTGGTCCAAGCGTTGGTTCAAGGGGCCGCTATCGCCGCACCCGCTTTTCAAGGACGCCGTGGCCATCCAGTTGGTTTCGGGCAACAATGGGGAGACCGGTTACAGGCTTTGCAGGGTGACCATGGTGCACGCCATCTGCTACAGGCTCATACCAATGAAATGATTTTGTTACCCACGGAAGATCCTGGTGTTCTGCTCGATATCGATCAGCAGGGTGACTTGAATGGCGGAGGGGCAACTGTGGATTAGTGTTAACAAGCCCTAGGAATCCGGCCACCTGTAATGAACCGGAAAACGGCCGTCGGCTTCGGGGACAAGACCCTCTTCCGCGAGTCTGCGATATTGCCTCTCGTTACCCGGATAATCCGCGATCCGTCTCTGACCGGTGATCAATCGGTACCAGGGCAGTTCGCTCCCTTGCGGCAATTTACGCAGCCAGGCCAGTATCTGACGTACATGAACGCCACAAAGCTTGGCCATATCGCCGTAGCTGCAGTAACGGCCTGGCGGGATCGAAGCCAGGTTGGTGTAGAAGATCTTACGCATCTCTTCATTGGCCACACTTACACTCCCGGATCTCCGTATCGATTGATGAAATGAATCGGTATTTCTATTCTTGACGTATTGTTAGAGGACGCACGCTTTCGATCAACAATAACACCAAGGTATCTGTCATGAAAAAAACCGCCATCCTTTCCTGGTCCGATCTGCAACCGCTGACACCCACCTATGCCCTGGCTGCCGGTGTCGACCTGGTCGTCATTCGATGGCAGGAGGAGGAACGGGTCTCGGTGCTCTATGGCCGCTGTGCCCACCGGGGCGCGCTGATGGCTGATGGCCGAATCGAGGGCGAGGATCTGATCTGTGGGCTGCACGACTGGGATTATCGATATAAGACTGGAATCAGTGCTTACAATCCTGCAGAACGGCTGCGCAGTTTCCAGGCCTGGGTCGAGGAGGGTCGGGTCTGGGTGGACGAGGATGAGATCAGGGCCTGGGCGGAGGATAACCCCCAGCCCTATGAGCGGGAAAAGTATCAGGGTCTGTATAAGGATCTGCATGGCGGCAGCGAGGAGCCGCACTACAAGTATATCCAGCATCTGGCCGAGCACGGCCTGTCGAAGGTTGGCCATCATGGCCGGGTCAGCGCCATGGGGGTGCCCCGGGACGAATTACCGAAATGGGAACGGATCCAACTGCTGACGGCACAACTGCATCGGGTGCCGCTGCTGGATGATCACCCGGTAGGCACCGAAGTGGTGATCGGTCCCAATGCCGACAAACCGTTGCGGCTGGAGCTCCCCCTGCTGGTCTCCGACATGAGTTTCGGCGCCCTGTCGGAAGAGGCCAAGGTGGCCTTGGCCAGGGGGTCGGAGCTGGCCGGTACCGGCATATGCTCTGGCGAGGGGGGCATGCTTCCCGACGAGCAGTCAGCCAGCAGCCGCTATCTCTACGAGCTGGCGTCGGCCCGTTTCGGCTACTCGATGGACAAGGTGCAACGCTGCCAGGCCTTTCACTTCAAATGCGGCCAGGGCGCCAAGACAGGTACCGGGGGCCATCTGCCGGGAAACAAGGTCAAGGGCCGGATCGCCGAGGTGCGTGGGCTGGATGAGGGCGAAGCCGCCATCTCGCCGTCCCGTTTCCCCGACTGGGAGAGCCTGGATGACTACCGTCGCTTCGCTGACGAGGTGCGTGAAGCCACCGCTGGTATTCCCATCGGAGTCAAGCTCTCCGCGCAACATATCGAGCGGGATATCGAGGCTGCGCTGAGTATCGGTGTCGACTACATTATTTTGGACGGCCGGGGCGGGGGTACCGGGGCGGCTCCGTTGATCTTCCGCGACAATATATCCGTACCCACCATACCCGCCCTGGTACGGGCCAGGCGCTACCTGGACAAGCGGGGACGGCGTGACGTCTCCCTGGTCATTACCGGTGGTCTCAGGCTGCCGGCCGATTTTATCAAGGCACTGGCCCTGGGCGCGGATGCCATCGCCGTCTCGAATTCGGCGCTGCAGGCCATCGGCTGTCTCGGCATGCGCGCCTGCCATACCAACAACTGCCCGGTGGGCATCGCCACCCAGCGAGCGGACTTGCGGCGGCGTCTGAAGATCGAGAAGGGGGCCGAACAGCTGAACAGTTTCTTCCGCGCCTCGACCGAGTTGATGCAGGTGATGGCGAGGGCCTGTGGCCATGATCATCTCAGCGGCTTCTGTACCGATGACCTCACTACCTTCGATCGTGAGATGGCTCATCTGACCGGCATCGCCTACGCGGGAGTCTCGTTGGAATGAAATCGAACCGATCCAGGTGGCTCATTGAAGTCACATGCGGAGAGATGCCATGCAGGATGCTTCCGGATCGGCAATGCAGAAACATCTCAACATAAGCTGTGTAACCCTTGATGTGAGACAACCATGACCAATCAAGAAACTGTCGAGCCTATACAACTTCCCGCACTTGCTCTGTCTGCTTGGCGACCAACCAGGGATACCCTGCAGCAATATGCCCGTATTGTCGGTAAGGTGCGCAGCCATTTTATGCCGAAGTCAAAGCACTGGTGGCACATTACCCTGAGTGTCTACACCCATGGATTGACCACTACACCCTTTCCCGTCGGCGCACAGAATTATGAACTCATCCTTGACTTGGCCGCGCATCGCCTGGTGCTATCCGGCAGTGATGGCAGGCTGTCATCACTGCCCCTGGCCGAACAGAGTACGGCGCGTATATGCCGATGGATCATTGCGGCTCTCCCATTGACGGGGGGCGGCCTGGCCCGGCAACTGTTAGGCGATTACGGGGATGAATCGACCCTGCCTTACGATATTGCGGCGGTTGAAAGCTATCGTCAGGCAATCAATTGGGTGGATGGAGCGTTCAAGGCATTCAAGGGTGGACTGAGGGAGGAGACCAGTCCCGTACAACTCTTTCCGCACCATTTCGATCTTGCCTTGAATTGGTTCTCCGGCCGTTTGATCCCCGGTGTCGATCCTGCGGATGCTGAGCATGCCGACGAGCAGATGAACTTCGGCTTTGTAACTGGCGATGAATCGATTCCGGATGCCTATTTTTACGTGACCGCCTACCCTGAACCCGCCGATTGGATGGAACTTGAGTTGAAACATGGTGCCTATTGGCATACGGATGGCTGGGTCGGTGCGGTACTGCCCTATGCGGAATTGTTGAAGCACGATCAACCCTATAGTTTGTTGCTTGTATATCTTCAGCAATTGCGTTTACATGGTGCGGACTTGATGGCTTGAACTACCGATGGCATGCATCGGATCTCAAACAGTATAAAAAATCAGAATGAGATATTGATATGGACAGTGCTATCACAACACACAGCAGTCGTGATCGGGTAGTTGCGGAGTTCCAGCGAGTCCGCCAATTTTCCGAGACCCTCTGTCAGCCGCTACAGCAGGATGATTTTCAAATCCAATCCATCGTTCAGACCAGCCCGCCTAAGTGGCACATCGCCCATGTGAGCTGGTTTTTCGAGGCCTTCGTGCTGCCTCACTTCAATCCCGACTACCGGCCCTTTCATCCCCAGTTCGATTACATCTTCAACAGCTACTACTACACCCACGGCATGATGCATCCCAGACCCAGGCGGGGTCTGTTGTCACGTCCGACAGTGGACGAAGTCTACCGATACCGCGCCCATGTGGACGAACAGATGATGCAGTTGATGGAGGCCATCGATGGGAAGGCTTGGAGCGAACTCGCATTCCGGATCATCCTTGGGCTCAACCATGAGGAGCAACACCAGGAACTGTTGTTGATGGATGTGAAGCACAACTTCTGGTCGAATCCATTGAAGCCGGCCTATCGGGGCGATCTGCAGACCGCCTCCGGCAACGCCAGAGCGATGCGCTGGGTGGAACAGGCGGGGGGCGTTTACCGAATCGGTCATGGAGAGGATGAGGGTTTCGCCTATGACAACGAAACGCCACGGCACGATCTATTGTTGTCCGATTTTCGGCTTGCCGATCGCCTGGTGACCAACGGTGAATACCGGGAGTTCATGGAAGACGGCGGCTATGACGATCCGGCGCTATGGCTCTCCGACGGTTGGGCCCTGCTACAGCGCGAGGCTTGGCGGCATCCGCTCTATTGGGAGCAGCAAGAGGATGAGTGGCTGCAATTCACTCTGGGTGGGCTGAGCCCACTGAATCCTCACGAACCCGTCTGTCATCTCAGTTACTACGAGGCGGACGCCTACGCCCGCTGGTCGGGCAAGCGTTTACCGCTGGAGGGTGAACTGGAGGTCGTGCTGTCCCAACAGCCGTTGAGCGGCAACTTCGTCGATCGGGATCAGCTACATCCCGCGCCGGCGGGAGAGATGGGGCAGTGGTTTGGCGACCTCTGGACCTGGTCGGCTTCGCCTTACGCCGCCTATCCCGGATTCAAGCCTCTGGGCGGTTCAATGGGTGAATACAACGGTAAATTCATGTCCAACCAGATGGTGCTGAAAGGCGGTTGTTGCGCGACGCCTACAGGCCATACCCGCGCCAGTTACCGTAACTTCTTTTATCCGGATGAACGCTGGGCCTTTACCGGCCTGCGACTCGCGGAGGACGCATGATGGAGAATGTTACCTTTCACGATCATAAGCCCCAGGCGCTGAGCCTTTATGACGCGGTGGTTACGGGTCTCTCCAAATCGGACAAATCGATCCCGCCGAAATTCTTCTATGATCAGCGCGGATCGGAACTGTTCGACAGGATATGCGAACAACCGGAATACTACCTGCCCACCGTTGAACGGCGTATGCTGTCGAGCCTCGCGGAGGAGATAGCAACCCTGGCCGGAACCGGGCGAGTGCTGATCGAACCAGGCGCCGGCAGCGCCGCAAAAGTACGCCTGCTGCTCGATGCGTTACGGCCGAGCGCCTTCGTACCGATGGATATCTCCTTCGACTATCTGAAATCGAGTGCAAGGGCCTTGGCGGTGGAGTATCCCTGGTTGCCCATCCATGCCGCCTGTGTCGATTTCACTCATTCATTGCCGATTCCTCACGAAGTACCCAACGGACCTCGCTTACTCTTTTTTCCCGGTTCCAGCCTGGGTAATTTCAGCCCCAGCGAAGCAGGCGGGTTTTTACGCCTGGTACACGATACAGTGGGTAGCGGGGGTATGATGCTGATCGGTGTCGATACCAAAAAGAGCGAACGGGTGTTGAACGCCGCCTATAACGACGCAGCGGGTTTGACTGCGGATTTCAATCTGAACCTGCTGCAGCGCATGCAGCAGGAGCTGGGTACTGATATCGATCCCGAAATCTTCGAGCATCTCGCCTTCTATAACGATCAAGAGGGGCGTATCGAAATGCACCTGGTGAGCACTGAAGAACAAACGCTTCGCCTCAACGGTCACCGCTTCGAATTCAAAAAGGGCGAAACACTGCACACCGAAAACTCCTATAAATACTCACCGACGGAGTTTATCAACCTGGTCACAGAAAACGGATTCACCCAGGTTCGCCATTGGGTCGATGAAGATGGTCTGTTTGCTGTCTACCTGGTGGCAGTTGCCTGAACCGAACATTCCCCACTATCCCTTGGTAAACATGAATATAAAGGATATAACAGGGATCACTCAAAGCGGACTATCCAGCAGGCGTTGAATGCCCAAGGGTTTTGCCCAGTTTCCACGGACGGTTGAGTTAAGAGTGTGGACTTTTTGTGGGTAGGATCAGTGTAAAAACTTGCATCGTAGGAATCATTATGAGCATACGTACCATTGTAATACTTATAGCAACACACTGCGTAGTAGCTGTATTAGGTTTCGGTGTCGGCATCTACGCGTTACCTATTCTTACCGCACCCCCTGCTCCTAGCGAATCTGAGATAAAGGCAATGTCTTCGCAAGCCAAGTACACCACATCATTTCGTAGAGATCTGAAAGATAGCGATGCTTTCCATTGGGGAGAAGGTACAGTTACAATTGGTTCCGAATTCATAACGTTTATGGGCAAACTTGCACCTGGTCCTGACTACAAGCTCTATCTTTCTCCTGAATATGTTGAGACCGAAGATGATTTCAATCGTTTGAAGACTACTATGGTTCGTGTGGGTGATGTAAAAACATTCGATAACTTCGTAGTAGATGTTCCGGCAGGTATAGATCCGTCTAGTTACAATAGTGTTATTGTTTGGTGTGAGTCTTTTGGCGAATTCATCACATCGGCCATGTATCGTGAATGAAAACAACTATACCTAGTGAGCGCTGCTAGGCTGACAAATGAAAGCTCAAGCGAATTTGTACGATAGAAATAGTACCATGAAAATCAGGGAGTCCAATGAGGCTGATAAACTCGGAATTGAAACCGTACATATCCAAGCTTTTGGAAAAAATGAAGGCCCGGAAATCGCAGCACTGGTTAATGATTTGCTTAAGGATGAAACAGCATTTCCATTGTTGTCTCTCGTAGCTATTGTAAACGGTAAAATTGTCGGGCATCTACTCTATACAAACGCAGTGGTCACACAAACTACCGAATCTGTTTCGGCACAGCTACTGGCGCCGCTAGGGGTTTTACCTGAAGCTCAAAACCAGGGGGTTGGTGCTCAACTCATTAATGAGGGAACAAAGCGGTTAAATAAATCAGGCGTGGAATTGGTCTTTGTTCTGGGGCATCCGAAATACTATCCACGTTATGGTTTTAGAACAGCCGGAATTATAGGGTATGAAGCTCCTTATCCGATACCTGAGGAAAGTGCAGATGCTTGGATGGTATTGGAACTAAAAAAAGGGATTATCGGGAGGGTTAAGGGAAAGATTCAATGTGCAAAAGTATTAAATCAACCACAATACTGGCGCGAATGAATAATGTTAACGGGCCCTAAGAAAAAATGGTATACAATAAGCTTATGTGAATAAGTGCAGTAATCGCACATACATCCTCCACGCATTATCGTATTCAATAATTGTCACATGATTGACCTAACCCGCTGGTCTGCATTGATACTTGCCTACCTCTTTCTGGCGCTCGCGGTTATTGGCGTGATTCTTCCTGGGTTGCCAACGGTACCGTTTCTGCTGTTGGCTGCCTGGTTTGCCGCAAAAGGATCAGAGCGACTGCATCGTTGGCTCTATGCTCATCCGCATTTTGGAAAGCTCTTGGTTGATTGGGAGCAGCAAGGAGCCATTTCACGCTCCAGTAAAGTTGTGGCTGTGATACTACTCATCGTAGCATGGGTAGTCATGTACCTGAGAATCAGCAGTCCATGGGTGATGGCGGGACTGACCGCGCTGTTTGTATCAATTATGGCTTTTCTTCTCACAAGACCTGAACCGCGTTAATGCGTGGTCAAGATTACCGACTCCAAAAGATAGGCACCGTACTACGGGTTTTTCCACGCGAGAGTGGATAGCGCGGTTCACGTTTCCAGATAACCACATCCATCGGATTTACTGCCAGGGACAAATCCTTATGATCCAAATAATCAATAAGTGACCGCGCCAGTCTGCGCGCCTGTTTACGCCTGGTATCAGATGCAGGCACGCCGGCACAAGGCGCAATGATGACATTATTGTGTTTGAGGAAGGGTTGCACCCATTCCGGTAGTTTTTTCTCCCTCAGTTGTTCTTTGGGCAGAGTAATGGCCGCACCTCTTACCCGATTCTCCGACAACGCCTGGAGTAAAGCAGAATAATCGATATTCCCGCTACGCGATGTGTTTACGATAAACGGGCGGTTTCTGGCAAAGTAGAGTTCCTTGCCCTTGAACACCTTCTCATCGCCCGCTGTATGTATACTGATCACATCGGAGTGTTCCAGCACCTCGCTCAGTTGATTGTATTCGATTACCGGTTTCTCAAGCGGTGAACGCTGGTGGAAGTTTTCATAGACAGTACGGAGATGTGAGTCATAGCCGATCACTCGTTGACAGTGAGGGCGTATTTCTGTGGCTACAACCTGGGCAACGTTTCCACATCCGATAAGGCCGACCACGAGATTGGCCAACTCGAAGCCGGTCAATCCATCGTTCTCCAACTCTGATAAGGTCTGCACTATCAAAGCCTTCTTGGAATCTCGCGTGCGGAACGCCCTGCTGATCAGTTTAACCATTAAGCGTGCAGCCAGGTTTGCCACTTCATAGCTGTTACCATATTCAGTGACCTTGACCAAAATTCCATTGCGCGAGGCGTCCGCGATGTCGATCTTGGTGATGTCATCGCCGAATACGCCGATCACCCTGAGATGTTTGCCGGCGGATTCCAGCATTTCGAAATTGATCGAAACCTTACTGCGGACCAGGATGGCCGAATAGTCTCCAAGCTCCAGCAGCGGCCTCAGGATGCGTTTCTTCGGCGAGATGATATCAGCCTCGAATTTCGCCTCCTGGAAGAGGTCAAGTACCAAAGGAGAGAGTTCACTGTCTAGGAGAACGCGTCGGTTTTTCATCCAGTCACCTTGATGTGAAATAATGGGTGTAAAGAACAGTTCCAAGATATGAGGTTACTACAAAAATTATTGTGCGTAGCAGCAGTTGATCTGTATTGGATACGTGAATCTCTGTTTTTATTCTTTAAGTCAAGGTGCTAGAGGAGTCATAACCAGCCCAACAAGTGTTATTTCAGGACCGGTTGAAATGAGTATGCTATTGCAACGAGGGTATCGGTTATTCTGTCCGCGGTTCGTCAATTATGACGAATAATCATGTATTCACTCCATATGATTGACATTGATATTTAATCTATCACGCTTCATCAATAGCATTGATGATAACTTCACATAAAGACTGACCGGCGCCTGGTTGCCTTCGCTATCGCCTTGCAAAATCGAGCTAAAGGAGATTATGGGGAATGTCTAGTAGGTTGAAAACAGCTTATTGAGTTTTGTGCCGATACGCTCAAGTTCCCTTATCGTGTAGTCGTAATCGACCTTATCCCGATTAAACGTTGGTTGGCCGCTTTCGTTGCTCGAGCGGTAATCATCCTCGTCATTTTTGAGATAACCACAGATTGAGCGTAGCTGGCTGATTGCCTGTTTTAGTATTTGTGTATAGTCAATCAATGTTTGCTGAAGCTCGGCCGCATTTCTTAAAGGCAGATCATCTTCAGCGACACTATTGATCTGCTCAACCAATCCTGCAAGTTCATCCTGCAGTGTGTTCAGTCTTTGCTCATAATCACTGTACAGCGAGCTCGTTTTACCCTTCAGGGCGTAGAGGATCATGCGGTATGAAGTAATACCGAAAAGAGCGCCATGTATTTCGGCATACTGGCGATGGATATCCGAGACACTACATCCTAAATTGATGATTTTAGACATCTGCAGCAATCAACCTCATTGTTGTTATGCCTTATTGTCAGGCTCTTGGCGAAGATGTTGCTGGTAGCGTGACTTCAGCCACACACCTAACACCATCATACCGAGTGCGATGGATGTCAGGATGAAATCAAGTTGTTTGTTCACCACGTACATGGCTGCGGCGATCAGCGCGGTCACCCAGAATGCCACCACGACGATGACCCATCGATTCTTGAGACTGTCACGCTGTTTCTCCCAGGCGAGCCAGTCACTTCCCGGTTTCTGTTTGTGTTCTCCCATATTCTTACAACCTTCGTGAGATGTTTTCAGCATTCAACAGGATTGTACACGATCCAGGCGCAATTTCTCCTGAAGGTCAAACCCATAATATTCTTAAGGATGCGTTAATATAAGTAGTGGCAACCTATACATTTAAACGATGACATATATCGTCTACGTCTTAAAGTATTATTGCATAGCACGATATATAGCCCTTTACGGACCGGAAAGGAATTACACGCTGCTGCTCCGAGATCAGTACCTGCTGCTTTCATGCTCCACATCAGGAGAAAAAAAGTCCATAATCGAAGTTCAGTGGATGGGTTTGTTTCAAGTGCCAATACTTAGCCAGGCGAATTTCGCAAAAGATGCCAGGAGTTAACTTTGCCTTATGCCCCATATCCCATTGCATTAGTGTTGAGGCCGCATAATTGGTATAGCTTATGTTCGTCACAGAGTTTCTGATAACCTCTTTGATTGTGGTAATGATACCGGGTACCGGTGTGCTCTATACCGTCTCCACGGGCCTGACCAAGGGGTGGCGCGCGAGTATTTTCGCCGCGCTCGGTTGTACCCTTGGAATCGTGCCTCATCTGTTGGCCAGCGTGTTCGGGTTGGCGGCCATATTGTACGCCAGTGCCTTGGCGTTTCAGGTGTTTAAGTTTCTGGGGGTATGCTATCTGGTTTATCTGGCCTGGACTATGTGGAATGAATCCGGCGCCATACATTTCAACAGCAAGCCAGATACCGATGGATATGGAAAAATTGCCATGCAGGCTATATTGATTAATATCCTGAACCCCAAACTCTCAATTTTCTTCCTTGCATTTCTACCGCAATTCGTTCCGAGCGGTGCGTCATCACCTATTTCATGCATGCTGGTATCAAGCGTAATTTTTATGGTTATGACCCTGGTCGTCTTTGTTGTTTACGGAGTTTTGGCGAACCAAGTGCGTCAATATGTTTCGCGGTCACCCGGCATGGTTCAAGGAGTACAAAAGGTATTTTCCGGATTGTTCCTTGCGATGGGCGTCAAACTGGCAGCTATGGAACGTTAAAGACGATTGCGGCAGCAATGGGCTTTGTGAAAATCGAACTGTCTATTCTGCGGAGTGCGTAAGATGCAAGATTTGGAAGCAAATAAACATAATGCGATAGCGTTTTACCGTACAGCATACTTAGGCAATCCCAAGAAAGCTGTCGAGTTGTATGTGGGGACAGAATATATTCAACACAATCCTCTGGTAGGGAATGGTAAGGCGGCATTCATCGACTATTTCGACGAGATGGCCAGATCATATCCCGATAAAGAGATTGAATTTGTTCGCGTTGTAGCCGAGGGTGATCTGGTGGCCCTTCATACCCATCAAACATGGCCGGGGAACGATGAGTATGTGACGATGGATTTTTTTCGCTTCGATGGGGCAGGCAGGATAGTCGAGCACTGGGATTCAATACAGCAGATCCCGAGTGAGACCAAGAATGGCAATACCATGTATTGAACCAGGACCGTTTGGATTAGAGTTGACGGGTTTCATAACTGAACTGGTCAGCATAACATGAGGCTCTGGTCACTCCATCCAAAGTATCTGGATTCAAAAGGTTTGGTGGCATTGTGGAGAGAGGCGCTGTTGGCACAAAAGGTTTTGCAGGGTAACACCCTCGGTTATGTCAACCATCCTCAACTCACCAGGTTTAAGGAATCAAGAAATCCGCTTGGAGCCGTTGCGGCCTATTTACGGCAAATTGCCGGTGAGGCCGAAAAACGTGGTTACAAATTCGATAAAAGTAAAATACTCAATAAAAGCATGCGTACCCAGTTGTATGTTACAGAGGGTCAAATAAACTATGAATTCAGGCATTTATTGAAAAAGCTAAGAGAGCGGGACCCTATTGCGTATGCGGCTGTTAGAAGTACATCTTCCATAAAGCCACACCCATTATTCAAACTCCGCAAAGGACATATCGAGGAGTGGGAAGTCATGCAATGAACTTATAATCGTAGATCGACTTCAGTAACTCTCATCCATTGTCTTCATGCTCTATTGTCTATCCCAGATTTCTCAATTCACTATGATTAATTAGGTAATTATCCCACTTGCGATAACTCCGTCATGGACTATAGATGTCAATAATATTGCCATCTTATAGTAGCAATGGGGTAACACAATCATGCGGCAAAGGATCGTTGGGGTGGTTTTTTTGTTGTTTTCAGGGACACCGCTATCAGCGGATGAACATGTCGCCTGCACGCAACCGGATGCATATGAGGGCTATCGTGTCGAGGTGCTTCTTTCAATCGCCAAAAGCTGCAAAGTGGCTGCGGTAGCCGACCTTTTCTACAATCGCGCATACCATATCCGGCAAGTTGAAAAATATCACCAGTTTGAGAAGCTGCTGAATAAACAGGGCGGCAGTGAAAATATAGCCTATATCGACGCCTACCGTATCCATATAGGTTTGGCGGAGGCCCTGCTGAGCAGATCGCTCACCCCTGATGCAATCGGTGCAATAAGACGTCTCAATAATATCTATGAACGTAGCGGAGAGATCGCAGAAATGCGATTCAGGGGCTACGATCTGCTTGCGAACAGGCTTCAGCAGCGGCTCAGGGATAAGTCCCATATCTAGGCACGTGCCGGCCCGCATACCCGATTGCTGTTCCCTGTGGATTCAGCGAAACAGCAGAGAGACCTCTTTGAACTTCGGGTTGTTGGCGTCCCCCATCCATTCAAACGCTACCGATTCACTGTTGGTGACCTGAACGCCATTTAAACGCATCCGTTGAAGTGCGTTTTTTCGGTGATGGGGATTGCGTGAAGAGATGGCGTCTTCTACCACGAAAACCTGATAACCCCATTGTTGCAGCCCGGATGCAGTCTGCAGGACACAGATATGGGCTTCGAGACCGACAATTACGACCTGTTTGCGATCGCCGTTTTCTGTCAGTTCCTCTTCGAATCCTGGGGCAGTACAACAGGAGAAGGTCAGTTTGTCTTTTGCCTTTGTGTGTGGCGGCAGGTGTTTGGCGATCTGCGGCAGGGTGTTGCCCAGCCCCTTGCCATAGTGTTCGGATAGAATGATGGGTACCTCCAGCGCACTAGCCGCCTGGCTGAGTCTGACGATATTGGCAACCATCTGGTCCAGGTCGAGCTTTGGCATTGCCTTCGTCAGCCTCTCCTGGGTATTGATGATCAACAGCTGACTGGTTTTGGCATGGGTCAGCGGCAGTTCACACTTGCTTTTAGACATGATCTCCCTCACTTTTATAGTTATTCGCTGTGCTGCGAAATTTAACCGGGGAGCAGCAACAGGTTGGTAGCTTAGAACTCAAACACCACGGGTACCGGTGCATTGATCAACGGTGACAGCTCCGTTTCCAAAATGCTCTCTTCCTGAAAGATCTTATCGGCATGCCGGGTGATCAGCATGCACTCCATCACCGGTGCCGTGCCGACGACGACAAACAGTCGCCCGCCAACATTCAGCTGTTGCCGGAAGATTTCAGCCTGTTGACTGGTGGGTAGGGAGCCGGTGACGGCTATCGCGTCAAAAGGCCCCTCTTCCAGCGGGTCGGCAAGGGCATCTCCGTTGATCAGGGTGATATTTCGAATACCTTGCTGTCCGAGTTTCTCTTTGGCACTCTCGGTAAATTCGTTGTGGATGTCGATGGAGACGACCTCTTGAGCCAGGTTTGCCAGGCAGGCTGTGAGGTAACCGCTGCCGGTACCCACTTCCAGTACCTTGTCAGTCGGTTGGATGGCCAGGGCCTGCATCAATTTGGCTTCGATTCGGGGGAACATCATTTGCTGCCCCTGTCCGATGGGGACCTCGATATCGGCATATGCCAGATCCCGGTAGGATTGCGGAACATAATGTTCCCGTGGAAGAGATTCCATCAACGAGAGTACGCGCGGATCGAGTACCTCCCAGGGACGGATCTGCTGTTCCACCATGTTGAATCGTGCTTTCTCGAAGCTGCTTGCCATCATGAAAATATCCTGGTTTTTAATATGGTTTAATGCGGCAGAGAATTAAGACTACGTATTTTATTACCTCCGGGCAAGATTCTCCTGAGCGATTTTATCCGATCAGGCGGGCCAGACACCGTCACTCTGTGGGGTATTTCGATACAGGTATCTGACCTCCGGATTGAATGGCCGGCTCTATTTGTCGAGCTAACTTGCTGTTTATAAAACTTATCTTGTAACGTGGTCGGCTGGCTTGGAATGATCGCCGCCATCACTGCGCTTGTTCTGTCTAACCGCCATCCGATTAATCTTGGTTCACCGCTGTGGAATCGGGTTATACTGCGCGAATTGGCAGGCTGGGGGTGTCCATGGCGGGTGGCCGTCTTGGGCTGAGAAAGACCCTTACTACCTGATCCGGTTAATACCGGCGGAGGGAAGCTGAAACCTTACTGGGCTCATCTTCGCCTCTGCCACAGCGAGGTTTCAAGCATGAGCGTAATCCCTGAAGATTTCATCAAAAAGACCGCCACGCTTTCCGAAGCGGTGACCGGCCCCTTCTACAAATCTCGCAAAATCCATGTCGATGGCTCCCGCCCGGATATCCGTGTGCCCATGCGTGAAATCAGCCAGGAGGCGACAGCCGCCAGCTTTGGTGAAGAGGAGAATCCTCCGATCCCTGTCTACGATACTTCAGGCCCCTTCACCGATCCGGCCCATAAGATAGATCTGCTCAAGGGGATGCCCGACCTCCGCTCCGGCTGGATTCAGGAGCGTGGCGACAGTGAGCTGCTTGACGGCCCCAGTTCGGAATATGGCCGGGTCCGGCAGAATGACCCTGCCCTTACCCATCTTCGTTTCGAGCATATTCATGCCCCGCGACGGGCGAAACCCGGGAAAAATGTCACCCAAATGCACTATGCCCGCCAGGGAATCATTACCCCTGAAATGGAGTTCGTGGCTATCCGGGAAAATTGCCGCCTGCAGGAACTGCGTGATGATCCGCGCTATGCCAAACTGCTGCGTCAGCATCAGGGTGAGCCCTACGGCGCCCGTATCCCCGATGAGATCACCCCGGAGTTCGTGCGCGATGAAGTGGCGGCCGGACGGGCAATCATTCCCGCCAACATCAACCATCCCGAGTTGGAACCGATGATCATCGGCCGCAACTTCCGGGTCAAGATAAATACCAATATAGGCAACAGCGCCATTACCTCATCCATACAGGAGGAGGTGGAGAAGATGGCCTGGTCGGCCCGCTGGGGCGGCGATACCCTGATGGACCTCTCCACCGGTGACAACATCCACGAAACCCGGGAGTGGATATTGCGCAACGCCCCCATGCCGATCGGCACCGTGCCCATCTACCAGGCGCTGGAGAAGGTCAACGGCAAAGCGGAAGAGCTGAGCTGGGAGATTATGCGCGATACCCTCATCGAGCAGGCGGAGCAGGGGGTCGACTATTTCACCATTCATGCCGGCGTATTGCTGCGTTATGTCCCCCTGACTGCCGAGCGGGTCACCGGCATCGTCTCCCGCGGCGGCTCGATCCTGGCCAAATGGTGCCTGGCCCACCATCAGGAGAATTTTCTCTACACCCACTTCGAGGAGATCTGCGAGATCATGAAGGCCTACGACGTGGCCTTCTCCCTGGGCGACGGCCTGCGTCCCGGCTGCCTGGCCGACGCCAACGATGCTGCCCAGTTCGGCGAACTGGAGACCCTGGGCGAGCTGACCAGGATCGCCTGGGAACACGACGTACAGGTTATGATCGAGGGGCCGGGTCATGTGCCGATGCAGATGATCAAGGAGAACATGGACAAGGAGCTGCGGGACTGTTTCGAGGCGCCTTTCTATACCCTAGGCCCCCTGGTCACCGACATCTCCCCCGGCTACGACCATTTCAGTTCCGGAATCGGCGCTGCGCAGATCGGCTGGTATGGTACCGCCATGCTCTGCTATGTGACACCCAAGGAGCACCTGGGGCTGCCCAATAAAGAGGATGTGCGCGAAGGGATAATTACCTACAAAGTCGCCGCTCATGCTGCGGATCTGGCGAAAGGCTTTCCCGGTGCCCAGTTGCAGGACAACGCCATGTCCAAGGCGCGATTCGAGTTTCGCTGGAGCGATCAGTTCGCCCTTAGCCTCGATCCTGAGAAGGCGATGGCATTTCACGATGAGACACTCCCCCACCAGGCCCATAAAGTGGCCCATTTCTGTTCCATGTGCGGGCCACACTTCTGCTCCATGAAGATCACCCAGGATGTGAGGGAATACGCCCTTTCCCAAGGGGTGGGCGAGGATCAGGCACTACAACAGGGAATGCAGGAGAAGGCGGTGGAGTTCAAACACCAGGGTGGTGAGATCTATAAGGAGCTGTGAGACTTGATCGCTATCTCTGCCAAACCACCGATCTGACCCGGTCCCAGGCGCGCAGCATCATCCGGGGAGGCAGAGTCAGTGTGGGGGGCGCTCCGGTCACACAACCCGCCAGCCAAGTGGATATGCAGGCCGAGGTGGTGCTTGATGACAGCTTGCTGTCCCCGCCTTTACCGCGCTATTTCATGCTCAACAAACCCCTGGGCGTGGTTTGCGCCACCCGCGATCCCAGTCAAAGGACAGTTCTGGATCTGTTCGACGTCCCCAAGCGGAATGCGCTGCATATTGCAGGGCGGCTCGATATCGATAGCACGGGATTGGTGTTGGTTACCGACGACGGCCAATGGTCGCATCGAATCACCGCTCCCTCGAATCACTGCCCCAAAACATACCATGTCATACTCGCTGAGCCGCTGACGGTGGAACAGGCCTCCAGCGTGGGTGCAGGTCTGTTGCTCAAGGGCGAAAGCAGACCCACAAAACCGGCAACCATTGAGAGGGTATCGGAGCTTGAGTTGCACCTGACGATCACCGAAGGCAGATATCACCAGGTGAAGCGTATGTTTGCGGCACTGGGAAATCGTGTTATGGCGCTGCACCGGCTGTCGATTGGAGGGCTGTCATTGGACCAGTCTCTCGTGCCTGGAGGGTATCGTTCATTGAAGCGACAAGAGATCGAACTGTTTTAGGGCCTGTTAACACTAATCCAATACACCCTGCTGGGGCTGATTTTGTGCCCAGCAAGGCAGAATGAGCGTAGTGTAGTTATTCTACATGAGCGAATGATAACGCCGCTGGGGGCGAAAACAGCCCCAGCCCTTCGGGTTGTGCCTGAAAAAGCGCCACTCGGCGTTGCTCGTCGCTCATTTGGAATAACCAAACCTCTCTCCTCGCGCCTTGATTGGCGCTTTTTCAGACACAACAGGGCGCATTGGATTAGTGTTAACAGGCCCTAGGGCCTGTTAACAGGACCTAACCATCTGCTGCTCACTTCTCTAATCCCCGGTTTACCATTGTGGATTAAAGTTCCAGTAAGGGTCGGCCGATCCTATATCAAGTCAACCTGCTTACGGGCAGGTCTTCGTATGCGGAATAATAAGGACAATGACCTGATGTTTCCTATCATTGTTAACCGCCTGAGACGGCGGATAATTTCAGGAACTGATGACCAGGCGCTGAAAGACTCGGCCGCTGCATATCTCATTGAGTATTTATGACTACGATATAAAGTGTTTTACGAGAGGTAAGGTCGTGCAGGGGAAGGGGTCAACAGAGGCGCTGCAGACAGGGGTCTTTAGCCAGAGTGATCTGGTGCAGCTGCAGGAAGTGATCGACGCTTGCGATGTTGGGCTCTGCCTCATAAACACCGATCGCCGGGTGGTTGCCTGGAATCGACATCTATCTGACATTACCGGAAAGACGGATCAAGAGGCGCTAACCGAACCGCTGGAAGAGCTTATCCCACAGCTGGCCGGACCCCGTTTCTCTAAAATGGTGCACACTGCAGCGCAGGTGCCTCAATCCGATAGATCGCTGCAGGCCTATTTCTCCCTCTCCGGTTCCCGCCACCTGTTCAGAATCGATGAGAATTGTTTTATTCGGGTCAGTGTCAAGCCGCTGATGATGCACCCGGGCTACTGTCTGGTGCAGATCAGTGAAATCGACTCAACACTGGCTCAACGGGATAAGCTGACTACGAACACCCTAGCGGAACAGCGGACTCGTGCGATGCTTTCATCTGTGGAAGATGCTGTCATTCTGCTCGATGCCTCTGGCAGGGTCGAATTTGCCAATCTGGCTGCGGAAGGGATGACAGGCTATTCCAACCGGCAGATGACGGGACGTCGATTGACAGAGGTGTATCGGGTTTTCGACGAGTCGGATACGGAGAAAAAACCGCTTCCATTTGAAAAGATCGTCGACAGCGAGGGACGTCAGCTGGTATTGATGCACAGAGAGGGCTTGAGTCTGCCGGTACAGCAATCGATTACCAGTCTCAGGGATGAAGCGGGGAATCTGGAGAGTATCGTGCTGGTTTTCAAAGACACCAGTCAATCAAGAAAACTGGCGGCGCAGTTGAGCTGGCAATCGAGTCATGATCCGGTAACCCGGCTCTACAACAGAACCGAATTTGATCGTCAATTGACCGGTTTGTTGGAGCAGCCTGCGATAGAGGATTGTGTGCATTGCCTGCTCTATCTCGATATCGACCGCTTCAAGATCGTCAATGATAACTGTGGCCATGCCGCAGGGGATGAATTGCTGCGTCAACTGGCCAGTCTGATCAAACGTTCCATCCGTAACAGCGATCTGCTGGCCAGATTGGGCGGAGATGAGTTCGGCATACTGTTGACACAGTGTTCCGTTGAGGCGGCTGAACGTATCGCGGACAGCATTCGCCTTTCAATCCAGGGTTTTCGCTTTGTCTATGGAGATAAGAGCTTTTCGCAAAGTGTCAGTATCGGCATGGTACCGATAGACAATCAGAGCAATAATCCGGAACAGATTTTGAGTTTGGCGGATTCAGCCTGCTTCTCCGCCAAGGAGGAGGGCAGGAACAAAATCCATATCTACGATCCTCTTGGGAGTTCTGCCGCCAGGCGGCACGGTGAAGCGAAATGGGTAACCCATATCCGCAGTGCGCTGGATGAAGACCGCTTCACGCTCTATGTGCAGCCTATTATATCGATCAACAACAATGCAGCAGAGCATGTGGAAGTATTGATACGCATGTTGGATGAGTCGGGTGAATTGATTCTTCCACGGGCCTTTATTCCAGCGGCGGAAAGGTTCGGCCTGATGCCGAATGTGGACCGCTGGGTGATCGATCGACTTATACGCTATATAGTCGATAACCGGGAGGTGTGTCTCGCGGCGGGACGGCGTTACTTTATCAATTTGTCGGGCCACTCTTTATGTGACGAGGATGTCCTGCAGATGATCCTGGACAGAATTAAACGTTATGACATTCCAAAGGGGATGCTCTGTTTCGAAGTCACTGAAACCGCGGCCATATCCAATCTGACTTCAGCCGAGCACTTCATGCGCACGCTGCAGCGAATCGGCTGCGAATTTGCCCTGGACGATTTCGGCAGCGGCCTCTCATCTTTCAGCTATCTCAAGCATCTGCCGGTGGAATATCTGAAGATAGACGGGGCGTTCGTCAAAGAGATGCTCGATAACCTAATCGATGATTCGATGGTGGATGCTATCAATCGGATCGGGCATATCATGGGATTGGAGACCATTGCGGAGTTTGTGGAAAACGACAGCGTTTTGCATCGCCTGAAGGATATCGGAATCGATTACGCCCAGGGCTATGGCATCTGCCGGCCATACCCTATCGAGAAACTCTTCGAGTAGGCGGGTTCAGCACACAACTATCGCTTCACCTATAGTCCTTCCCGGCTGCCCACTTTATTCAGTTACCTGATTACTCACAATACTCAGCCGCCGATCAGGTGATCGTGATCTTTGCAAACAAGCCGCAAATACTCGCCAAATAGTTCTAAGTCCGTAAATGAACGCAAATCTATCTATTAACTCTCCAACAAAGTTGATTGGATGGACCCAATCCTGCAGTTTATGCAACACCCTTTTCCGATTGAGTGTGTCACGAGACCTGTGATGACTGTCTCACCTAAGCTTTTGGATTAAACCGCTAAGAATGTGTCTATTCGCGTATATTTGCGGATTATTAATATTATGCGTCAATTTGCGGCCTGCATTCACAGCACCCTCAGTGACGGAGAAGTAGGCTAAAGCAGATAGTTGAGCATGATGGGTAATCGGGTTGCTCTTTACGTAAACAGTTTCGGGTCACAACGTGACAATCAGGCGCACTGCATCCAGACGAACCCTGGTGGCCTGCAGATGCTTGTGTAGTGCAAGGCCCTGATCCTGCATCAGGCGGATCTCCTCCTCGCGTATCCCCGGGTTGTGTTTTCTGAGTGCCATCATCCGTTGAATCTCTTCCGTGTAGTGCTCCATCATTCCATTGACGGCACTG
This sequence comes from Candidatus Thiodiazotropha sp. LNASS1, assembly GCF_964212655.1. Taxonomy (NCBI): domain Bacteria; kingdom Pseudomonadati; phylum Pseudomonadota; class Gammaproteobacteria; order Chromatiales; family Sedimenticolaceae; genus Candidatus Thiodiazotropha; species Candidatus Thiodiazotropha sp. LNASS1. Next base: position 3,523,223 of record NZ_OZ156465.1, read on the forward strand.
TTTTTAAGCGGCTCCATGCTGCGATGAGCGGCGGTTTCAGTTTCTTTGACCATTGCTCTTATTTGTTGACGGTAGCTATCGATGACCGGTAGCAGGGTCTGTGTCTCCAGGGGCTGGGCATTCTCCAGCAGATCGTCGCAAGCGATCAGTTGATCCCATCTCTTGCCGTTGGCATCGAGCATGATGCGGATCAGTGTCGGTGGCAGGAAACGGGCGACATGCAGTTTGCGCGGAGCCAGACACTCGACCACGAACAGGGACTCCAACAGAAGCTGTCCCGCTTTCAGTTTGGCGTGCTTGCAGGCGAGAGCGGTGCTGTTACCGGTCTGCTGACCGATGACATGTTCCATAGCCCCGCTGACCAGGGGATGTTCCCAGGTCAACAGTTGACGCTCCTCATGGGCAAGGGCATCGCTGCGACTGTAGGTCACCGTCATCCCCTCGCTTGGCAGGCCAGGCAGCTGGCCCGCGATAACCTGTTCCCCGGGACGCAGAATAAAGCCTGACCCCAGCTCCTCTGTGTCGATGTTGTAACTGTTGAACAGTTGCTCGAGATAGTCGCGAAGATGATGAGATCGGTCTTGCGCACGCAGCTCCTTGACCAGCCAGCTGGCAGTGGGCTCACGGCAGGCACCCAACTCCAGCAGATGGTCGCGACCCTGTTGCAGGCGCTGTTGGGTCACCGTCCTGAGTTGTCGGGTCTGTTCCAGGAGCCGTTCCAGATTGCCTTCCCCGCCGATATCCTCCAGTGATTCCCATAGTACCGGACTGAGCTGTTTGTACAGTTCATGGGCGCCAGGCACCGGGTGGCTAAAGGCATCCAATCCATCCCTGTACCAATGCAGCAGTATCGATTGCGGGCCCGGTTCCAGATAGGGGAGATGAATCTGTACGGTCTCTTTCTGGCCGATCCGGTCGAGTCTGCCAATACGTTGCTCCAAAAGATCCGGATCGAGAGGGAGGTCGAAGAGGATCAGGTGGTGGGCGAATTGAAAGTTGCGACCCTCGCTCCCGATCTCGGAGCAGATCATCAGTCTGGCCCCCTCCGGGTCGGCGAACCAGGCTGCCGATCGATCACGCTCGATGATGCTCATCCCCTCGTGAAACAGGGCGGCACCGATCCCGGTCTGTACCCGGATAGCCTCCTGCAGCTCGATGGCAGTCTCGGCATGGGCGCAGATCAGCAGGTATTTCCTGGAAACATGTTGCTTCAACTGTTCGATCACCCATGCAACCCGGGGATCGACAAGCCACCAGGCGGGGTGTCCCCGGTCGGCATGTAAACGTTCAGGGGTGAGGCACAGTTCCGGTGGAACATCGCTTTCTGTCCCTGCCCCCTCATATTCCACAGGCAAGGGTAGTGGGTAGTTGTGCAACTCCCGTTTGGGGAAGCCGCTAACACCGACACGGGTGTTTCGAAACAGCACCCGGCCGGTACCGTGTCGATCAAGTAGCATTGAAATCAGGGTTTCCCTGGCCGTATTCCGCTGCTCTTCATCGGCATCGCTCTCTTCGAGCAGAGTAAGGAGGGGCTGTTGTTCACTCTCGTCCAGGATATCCCACAGTTGACTTGCAGCCGCCTTCGATATCCTGTTGTGTCGGAGTAGTTGCTCTACCGCCTCTGCAACAGGCTGGTAGTGGTGCTCCTCCTCCTGAAAGGCCTGCAAATCATAGTAGCGATCCGGATCGAGCAGTCGCAGACGGGCAAAGTGTCCTGCCCGCCCCAACTGTTCCGGCGTGGCGGTCAGAAGCAGTACTCCCGGTGTTTTAAGCGCCAGGGCCTCAACCAGTAGATACTCGGCACTGGGATCGTCGGCGGACCAGGTCAGATGGTGTGCCTCGTCCACAATCAGCATATCCCAGCCACCATCCAGGGCCTGGCTGAGGCGTTGAGTATTGTGATGAAAAAGATCAAGGCTGCAGAGCACCAGCTGTTCAGCGTGGAAGGGGTTGTCGGCCTGTCCGGAATCCTGGATGGCCTGGCAGGTCTCTTCATCGAATATGCGGAACTTGAGATTGAAACGTCGCAACAGTTCCACCAGCCATTGGTGTACCAGGGGGTCCGGAACCAGGATCAGGGCTCGGCATGTGCGCCCTGTCATGAGTTGATGATGCAGTATCAGGCAGGCCTCGATGGTTTTGCCAAGTCCCACCTCGTCGGCCAGCAATACCCGTGGATTTGGCCGGTTGGCCACTTCGTGGGCGATGTACAGTTGATGAGGGATCAGATCGATCCTGGGTCCGCCCAGGCCGAGTATGGGGGACTGCAGGTGTCGTCCGAACCGGCGCAGTGTGTGATAGCGCAGATTGAACCAGTGGGGTGGATCGATCTGGCCCGCGGAGAGGCGTTGCTGGGGTTGGTCGATACGCAGTGAGTCGTTCAGATCCGCTTCTGCCAGTGTGGTCTGCCTGCCGGTCTGATCTTCTCCCAGATAGTTCAGGCAGCCTTTCTTCTCGATCACGCGGGAGACCAGCAGCGTGTCGCCATTACGGCTTTCAACCCTGTCTCCGACCGAAAAGGCGACCCGTGTCAGGGGAGCCCCTTGTCGGGCGTAGACCCGGGTTTCTCCCACTGCGGGAAAATGGATGGAGACTGTGCGTCCTTGGCACTCAACGACACTGCCCAAACCCAGCTCCGATTCGCTATCACTGATCCAGCGCTGGCCGGGTAAGAAAACTGGCATTTGGGTATGATCCTGGCAAAAAGAGGCAGATGATATCATTTCACTGTTTTTGATCCAGTGCGACCATGTCTGTTCGTGCGGCCTGTGGATGGTATTGGGGCGGGAAAAGACTTGAGTCTGGGCGGCGGCTGGGAATAATAGTCCGACGACAAACTGAGTATGGTGAATTGTGGAAAAGAAGTTTGAAAAGATTCTCTGGAGCAGCCGGCTTGTAGTCCTGGCTGCCGTTGTGGCAAGCATGGCTGCGGCCATCGCAATGTTCTATATGGCTTCGGTGGACGCTGTTTACATGATCTCTCACCTCGGAGATTATGCCTCCCCTTCGCTGAGTGCAGAGCAACGGATCGATTTACGATCCTCCACTGTTACCCATGTGGTGGAGATTGTGGACGGTTATCTGTTGGCGACGGTGCTACTGATCTTCTCCCTCGGCCTATATGAACTGTTCATCAGTAAAATCGATTACGCCGAGAACTCTGAGAGCGCCTCGAATGTTCTGATGATCACCAGTCTGGACGATCTCAAAAGCCGACTGGCGAAGGTCGTGATGATGATTCTGGTGGTGCGCTATTTTGAGTTTGCGCTGAGCATGGAATTCTCCACACCGATGGATCTCCTGCAATTTGCGGGTGGCATTGCTCTGCTTGGATTGGCGCTTTATCTGGCCCATTTGTCAGACAAGGATGGTGCCCATTGATTTGCCTGAGCTTTGTAACAAGTTGATTAATAAATGGAATTTCATGACAGTGAGTGTGTCATTAAGTTGTCGTCAATGGGGTAAAGTGTGTTGTGATTTAATGTAAACTAACCTGATTGATAATTGTCTTTGATAGCCAATGGTGGTCTATTTACTTTATAATCCGCCGGGTTTAAGGGAAGGGTGATACTGTTCCCTCCAGGTGTGTAAGTGATAACTGTTTGAATTTAGAGGATAATACCTGATGAATAAGATGAAGATGATGCTGCTGGCAACCAGCGCGACAGTTCTGTCTCTGGGCGCCGTGGCAACTGCTAGCGCTGATCCTGTGGCACTTGCGACTCAACGTGGCTGCATGGCCTGCCACCAGCTTGAAACCAAGGTAGTCGGACCTGCTTATAAAGAGGTCGCTGCCAAGTATAAGGGCCAGGAAGGCGCCGCCGAGATGCTGGCCGCAAAGGTTAAGGCAGGCGGATCCGGTGTATGGGGTCCTGTACCCATGCCGCCTAATGCGCATGTCAGTGATGAAGACATCAAGGTCATCGTCGACTGGCTGTTGACGCTCTGATCCAGTACATCCATCCAAATTGGATGTCGGAAAAGCGCCTGCTCCAGTGTCAGGCGCTTTTTTTTTGTACAAATAATCAGAAATTGCGATCTATCGGATGGGTCAAATGACGCGTCTTGTGTCAAATGGCCTATAAATGCCATGAATTGACATAATTCACTTCGATTTGGATTGCCTTGGGGTAGGCATTGATGTCATTCTCGTCAGCCTTTGAGTCAGCCATATACGGCTACTTCCGTCGAAGATTGATTGAAGATAGTGATACGCACGAGGAGTTCAGCAAGATGTCCTGTTTCAAACGTTTTTCTCTAGTCGGATTGTTTCTCATCTGTGCCGGTCAGGCAGCTGTCGCGGGCAATGTCGCTGATGGCATTATGGTGGACGATCCCTATGTCAGGGCTGTTCCGCCGGGTCAGCCGAACTCTGCATCTTTCATGGGTTTGCACAATATGGGTAAAGCGGGGAGTGCCTTGACGGCTGCCAGCAGTCCTGCCGCTGAAGTGGTGGAGTTGCATACCCATACAATGGAAGAGGGAATGATGCGTATGCGCAAGGTGGAGAAGATTGATCTGCCTGCCGGCGAGATGGTCAAGTTGCAGCCCGGTGGGCTGCATTTGATGCTGATCGGTCTGAAGCAGAAACTGGTCCCGGATGCGAAGGTGTCGTTGACCCTGACCTTCGAGGATGGATCGAGCCTGCAAGTGGATACCCCGGTGCGTAAATTGCAGATGCGTATGAAACAGGATGGCCAACAGGGCCATATGCATTGATAGTTGATTACTGCGCCGCCCTTTAATTCCCTTGAGGTACTGAAACAGGCATTCACTTCCGGGTTGCAGCGGTTGCTGAGCAATCCCGGTCTTGGCAGCTATATCCTGGTGCATGCCAACGCCTGTTTTGACGCTGATATCTATCAGATACTCAAGCGGAATTTGGCGCACCGTTTCGATAACCTGTCCGCATACTGCCGGGAAGCCTTGAGCGAAGGCCGTGAACTGGCTGGCGCCGAGGATGATCAACTGGTCTTCCTGAAGCTGATGGCGATCGGATTTGAGGGTATACAGGCCACCGAGTTTCGCGAATCGGGGGAGTGGGAACTGCAGTTCAATCATGTTCGGGCATTTCGGCCCTCCCGCATGAGCCGGCAGCCTGTGCAGGGAATCAGTCGTCCCTTCGACCCGAACGGATTCAACTTCAATAAGCCCTATATTCGTAAAGAAGTCCTCTGGGCGGGGGAGTTGCGGGGGAATGAGGTCGAACTGCTCTATAACAAATTCCCCTTCGCACCACTGCATGGGTTGCTGGTACCGGACAGGCGTGCGCGACATCCACAGCTGTTGAGTGCTGGCTACCATGACTATGTCTGGTCTCTGGCAGAGGAATTGGGGTCAGGATTGCCGGGGCTGGGTATCGCCTACAACAGTTATGGTGCCTACGCTTCCGTTAATCACCTTCATTTTCAATTCTATGTGCGCTCATCTCCTTTGCCCATTGAAAGGGCATGTTGGCATCATAATGGTGGTAGATTGCATTATCCCCTGTCGTGCGAGGTGTTCAGCTCTGCAGCTGCGGCCTGGGCGCATATACGGACACTGCATGAACACAAGACCAGTTATAATCTGATCTTTCGGCCAGGCCGGCTCTACTGTCTCTCACGCAAACGGCAAGGTCATTATCAGCATGCGCCCTGGACGAATGGTTTTGCCTGGTATGAACTCGCCGGCGGTATTACCACATTCAGTCGATCGGATTTCGAAACCCTGGATGGCATGGCGATCGAGCAGGAGATGGGTAAGCTCAGGGTGTGATCGGGATTCGTGGGGGATGGGGCATGACTATAACCATCTCAACAGGTAATAGAGGCGAAATCCTTCGGACGAGCGTGAAGGCCCCATCACCTCCGCTGCGTGACGGTCTTTCTGCTCTGAGGCGGCTGCCAGGGCATCTTCAGCGCTGGCGAACGGTTGTACGCAGTTTTCCGGGAAGCGCTTACGGCGTTGGCTGGGGGTGTAGATAACCGCGTAACAGCGCTTCACGATGGTTTGGTCGGGGTCTTTCTGCATAGATAGAACCTATGTCGAATCGGAGTGTCTGATTTTGACCTTTATTAGAAAATTCTGCTATAGTTTCGCAGCTTTTTTGGTGGCTTTTGAGGTTTCCGCCGATGGGTAGGTGGGGCAGCAAAGCTCGGAATTTCAACATATCCAGCAGAATCTAGAGCAGGATTGATCATGAATAAATGGTTCATAACCGCAACTATCGCCCTTGGCATCGGTTTCAATCTGGCCCATGCCGCCGGGAATGCAGATGAGGGAAAAAACAAGGCTGCAATCTGTGCAGGATGCCATGGCGCTGATGGGAATAGCCCTATCAATCCCCTGTGGCCGAAAATTGCGGCACAGTCTCCAAGATACATCGAGAAGCAGATCAAGGATTTTAAATCGGGCGCCCGTGTCGATCAAACCATGTCACCGATGGCAATGCCGCTCTCCGATCAGGATATTGCAGACCTGGCTGCCTACTACTCCAGTCAACCACGGCAGATCGGTGAGGCTGCAGCGGACAAGGTCAGTGCCGGTGAAGCGATCTATAGAGCCGGGAATTCCGAGACCGGCGTGGCTGCCTGTATGGCCTGCCATGGCCCTGCAGGATCAGGTAACCCGCAAGCTAACTTTCCTGCCATAGCCGGCCAGCATGCTCCCTATGTGGAAAAGGCGCTGAAAGATTTTCGTGACGGTAAGCGTACCAACGATGCGAGCAAGATGATGCAGGGAGTTGTATCCCGTATGAGTGACGAAGAAATGGCGGCGGTTGCCCAGTATGTCCAGGGTCTGAGCAGGTAATCACCATTTTCTGTACCTATAACCGATACAATAAGGCGGCTTATGGCCGCCTTTTTACGTTTGCATGCTATTGTATTAACAACTTGTGCGATGACGCTCAAGTTTTAAACCAGTGTTGCCGTAAAGACTAGTGCGGTAGAGGTAATAATCAAAACACGCGCCAGAACAACGATGCACAATCAAATCATTCAGAACCAGTCCATGCTGGACGGTACAGACAGACTGCGCCTGCTCAGCTACAACATACAGGCCGGTGCCGATACCAGGCGCTACCATGAGTATGTCACCCGTGGCTGGAAGCAGATGCTGCCGCATAAGCAGCAGCTGGGGAACCTGAATCGGATTGCGCATCTGTTGAAGGATTTCGATGTGGTGGGGCTGCAGGAAGTCGATTCAGGCAGTCTGCGCAGCGGTTTTATCGACCAGACCGCCTATCTGGCCGAGCATGCGGGCTTTCCCTACTGGTACCGGCAGGTGAATCGTAAGTTGGGCAAGCTGGCTCAACATAGCAACGGTGTGCTCAGCCGGGTTGAACCAAGCATCATTTCAGAGTACCGACTGCCCGGATTACCCGGCCGTGGTGCCGTATTGATGGAGTTTGAGACCAGCGAGAAGCCTTTGGGTATCTGCATGATGCACCTGGCATTGGGCCGTCGGGCACGTCTGCGCCAGCTCTCCTATGTCAGCGATCTGGTATCTCACTACTCACATCTGGTTTTGATGGGGGATTTCAATTGTGGCTGCAGTTCCCAGGAATTTCGCTACCTGATCGAACGGACCAACCTGCAAGGCAGTCCCTGCGACATGATGACCTTCCCCAGTTGGCGCCCGAGTCGCAAGCTGGACCATATCCTGGCTTCGCCCACCCTGAAAGTGGCCAAGTCGGAAGTGCTCAACTATGCACACTCGGACCACTTGCCGGTCAGTCTGGAGATCGAACTGCCGAAAGATGTTGTGCTGCCCATGGCCGCATGAGGGATTTCCTCGACAATACCTGGATTTGGTTGCTGACAGCATTACGGTTACGCTTTACATACTCTCGCGAGAATGGCGATAAGCGATGAATGAGAAAGACTGGAAAGAGCGATACGAAGAACTGCTGCGTCAACATGAAAGCGAGGATGAAGCCAACCGCGAGCTGGAAGAGTTACTGACTCGCACCATCATACGCTTGACCCTTGCAGCCAACGGTCTCGATCCCCGCCTGGACCCCCACCTGAAAGGTGTCCGTGACGCTGTCCGCGGTGGCGTCAACGATAAACTGAAGAGTAAACTGAACGCTCTGTCGGATGGATTGCTCCACTTCTCGGAAGATGCCGGTGAAGAGGATGTCGATACGACAGGCGACTATATCAAGCTGCTCGATTCCCTTCAATTAAACAAAAAACAGGCACAGGAAGCGGCTGGGTTAATGCATCAGCTGGCCGATGATCCGTCACAGATGGAGATTGGTCAGTTCTCCCGATTGGTTCAGCTCTTGAGCAGGGACCAGCCCGCAAAAGTGAAAAAGACAGGGTTGTTCGAACGTCTGCTGGGTGGTGCTCAAGGTGAACATGAGCAGGGACCGAAACCCAATGATATTCTGCTCAATTTACTGGAGCAGGCCTCGTGGCCGGGACATTGGGGAGATGAAATCAGTCAATTGAAACGGCGTCTCGACGGAAAGGCATCAACCGATGCCTGGTCGGAAGTCCTGCGTGATCTGCTCGAACTCTCGGCAAAATCCTATGGCCAGGTCCAGATGGAGATCAAGGAGGCAGAGGATTTTCTGGAAGAACTGACCCAGCGGCTGCAGGATCTGGGTGTGCATCTGCAAAGTGCCCACGATGGACGAAATCAGATCATCGAGTACGGTCGGAGTTTGAGCGAGAAGGTGACCGGCCATGTCGGTGATCTGGGTGAGAGTGTCCAGACGGCGACCGATCTGCAACAGTTGAAGACGGCCGTGCGTGAACGCTTGAGCCTTATCCAGAGTAATATCGATGACTACCTTCACGAAGAGAAACAGTGGCACCAAAAGACCGAAGAGAGTGAACAGGAGTTGAAACATCGGTTGGCGAAACTGGAGAAGGAGTCCAGCGAACTGCGTTCACGCATGGTGGAGGCCCATCATCTGGCGCTGATTGATGCCGTGACCGGATTACCCAACCGACTGGCCTACGAAGAACGGGTGGAGCAAGAGTATGCCCGCTGGAAGCGATTCAACGACCCACTCTGCATGCTGGTCTGGGACATCGATGATTTTAAATCGATCAATGACCGCTTTGGTCATCAGGCCGGAGACAAGGCCCTGCGGGTCATCGCAAAGAGTCTGCAGTCGCGTCTCAGAGTAACTGACTTTATTGCCCGCTATGGTGGTGAGGAGTTCGTCTGCCTGCTTTGCGGTACCGAAGGTGGCGAGGCATTGAAGGTTGCTGATGAGATGCGCAGGTCGGTAGAGACCAATGGCTTCCATTCAGCCGGAAAACCGGTTCCGGTGACCATCTCGTGCGGTATTGCGCCCTTTACGGGGAGTGATTCAATCGACAGCGTGTTTTTACGGGCGGACAAGGCCCTCTATGAGGCGAAGAAGGCCGGCAAAAACCGTTGTCAGTTGGGTTAAGCGTCGGCAACATATCCGAGCCTGGGGGACAGAGCCCGGGATGTTCAACCCGGAGATCATATCTGCTGATAGAAATAGCGCCACGGATGCCCAATGCAGGCCAGTTCCAGAGCCGTGAGCAGTGTGGGTGATGGGATCGCTTCCTGGGGGAAGATGTTTTCCACAAATAGAAACAGGCGTCCGCAACCGGCGCTCTGCCGGAAGTCGTAGGTAAACGGATCCTGACGGTGACCGCAATGGGGACAACCGACCTTGCAGCCGTGATTATCCGTCAGGCAGGATTCGAAACTGTCACGCCACTCAATCAATCGTTTGCGGCAGGCCTCGCAACGAGGGGGCTGAGTGTTCGTGCCGCAAAGCAATTTGGGGCGGGGGTAAGGGCCGTCTAGTAAAAGGTGGCAGAAAGGCTCGCCAGACGCATCCGCTTGCAACCGGATATAGGGAGAGCACCCCATGAAGGTCACCAGCTGCATGAAATGTTCCCCCAGCAGATACCCAGGGCCGCTCTCCAGGGCTCCTTCTATCAAACCTATCTCATGTAGTTTGGTGAGGATAGCTTCAGGATCATCAGGTAGCAGATAGGGATCTTCCGGTGTCAGCACCAGGCGACCGGTATGCAGCGGTTGGTTCATTGGCTGTCCGGGCCGGGTGCCGGGAGTGGTGCCGGTCGATAGAGTGGTACCGCTGTGATGCTGTTTTTCGGCGAACCATCCACCAGTTTATCGCTGTAAGTCATATAGACCAGGGTATTGCGTTTTTCATCATAGAACCTGACAACCTGCATCGTTTTGAACAAAATGGATGTGCGTTGTTTAAAGACCTCTTCACCATCCCGTGATTTGTTCAGAATGTCTGTGGCCAGCTTCACCGGACCTGTCTGTCGGCAGGCGATTGAGGCGTCTGAGGTGTCCTCTGCAATACCGATGGCGCCACCGACGCCTCCTGTTTTAGCCCTGCTCAGATAGCAGGTGACACCGGGAACAGCCGGATCATCGAAGGCTTCGATGATGATCTTATCGTTTGGACCTACAACCCGGAATTTGGTACTTACCTGCCCCAGCTCTTCCCCTTGCAGCAGAGAGGAAAAAAGCATAAACAGCAGCGCGGCCGTGATGGTGTATCGCCTCGGATGGTCTGGGTTGTGTGTGGGCTGTAAAGCGACTTGCGGCTTGAGAGTCATGGTTCAAGGTTTTTTTGTGTCCCGATTGTTCAGGGCCGGCTGGGATGGATCCAATCTCAGTACTGCCGGAGCAGTTTTTCATCCAGCAAAGTGGAATGAGCGAATGATAACACCGCTGGGCGTGAAAATGGTCCCAGTGCTTCGGGTTGCGCCCCGAAGGAAGTGCCCTTGGGGTGTGTCTGAAAAAGGCGTCGCTCTGTGTGGTCCGTTGTTCAGTTGGATATTTCCAGACTATACCACGCCATCACTGGCGTTTTATCAGGCACGACAGAGCCGGATGAATCAGTGCTAACAGTATCTGGGAAAGAGTACAGGAGCCCCTGAGCAAGGCGCCCCTGTGTCACTACTGCTCGTGTTGTTGGGTAACGCCAGACTGCGAAAGTCTGTCGACTACAGGCAGCTGCGCCCGACAGGCCTTGTCAGGCCAGCAAAACGGCATGCCATCTTTGCGCCACCGGGAAAAAGGGTCTCAATATAGCGTTTGGTCCAGCGGCAATCGTTTTGGTCCTTGCATAGATTGCGGGCCAGGATCGGTATCTCCGGTGCGATCTCATACTCTTTGTAAAAACGATGCAGAAAATCGATCAACAACCAATGTTCTTCGGTCAGTTTTACACCAGCGGCTTCTGCCAGGGCTTCAGTTACTGCAGGACTCCAGTCATCGAAGTCGAGTAGATACCCTTCATCATCAATAGCGATCATCCGACCTTCTACTTCGATGGTCCTGTTAGCCTTTACCGCCTCAGGCGGATCGGCTATATCGGGGTGTTCAAGCCTCATGTTGGTCTCCTTGGTGTGCATTTTGCCGTGTTTTTATTGTTGTTGTCTTTTAAAAATAGCAGGATAAACCGGTGATTTTCCAACCTGATGTTGATATAAATCAACTCTTTTATACTTAAGAGATATTGAATATAGTCGGTTTCTATAACCAACTGTTCATAAAAAGATTTTTTGGATCAGTGGGCTATTAATCCGCACCATTATTTCCCCACGGAAATTGTGCCGACCCGGCATCAGGCATTGGCCGGAAGTTAATAGGAGTGCGTCATAGATCAATTCGATGATCCTGAGCCTGGCCATTTACGGAGACGACATATTTCCGCTCCAACTCTTCATTGGGAGGGCTGGTGAGTCGATGAGGATTGTGAAATCGAAACCTTGAACAAGGGTCTCATGCCTGTTGTAACAGATTGTGAATCGCCTGATTCCAACCAGCAGGGCCGGGCAGATCAGTGATCGTGGCATCGGGTCGTTGTTCAAGTGTGATATGAGTGCCGTCAGGTTTGCGTACTATGATCGGAATATCGACTGCCAGCAGCATCTCCCGATCAATGTTGCTGTCACCCAGGCCCACGGTTTTGGTGACTGCATATCCGTTCCGCTTCAGATGTCTGGTCACATATCCGATTGCCTTGCCTTTGTCCGTATCACCCAACAGGTGGTGGAATCGGTCGCCTTGTAAAAGTCGCAAACCAGCATGGGTGACATCCAGCCGGAACTGGCTTAGTCCGGCTTCGCTGCCTTGCCAGAAAAACGCCTCTGAACCGAGTCTGTGCATGGCGAGCTGCGCCATCTCCTTTTCCAGTCCGGTATATGCCATGACCTCATCCACGGTCATGTCTCCGAATCCCAGGGTGTCGTAGCTGGGATTTGTCCGGCTATCGACGAGAAAATCACGGATCTGCAGATAGCCCGGAGGAGCGATCTGTGGGGCCTCACCGGGATAGATGATAACGGCGCCATTCTCACCGATCATGGGTCCTTCGAGTCCGAGTCTTTGCATTAAAACAGCAAGTTCAGCATGGGTCTTGCTTGACACGGGAATGACCGGAATATGCCGTTCTCTGAGTCTCTGCAGCGCGGGAAGCGCCTCATGATGATCGCGACTATTGTGATCCAATAGTGTGCCGTCAAGGTCTGTGAATACAAGCCATCCCATTGTCATTGCTCGGAATTCTATGCCTTCTGAGGGATTAAATCAGGTGTGCTGTATAAAGCCCACAGTCAAACAGTGCGCATTAGCATACCTTGAGATTGGTATATCTGAATGATCTGGCGCAATTGACTGACTATTCGTCACACCGCAGGATAGGGTGAATATTAACCTGGCACCTGAATTGTGATAATCATGCACTGTAAAAAACAGAGAGTGGATGAATTCCATGCTCGGCCTTTGGGATGAGATCTGATACCAATGCAGCTGTCACAACACACCATATGCCCTGATATTGCTAAATCACATGTTTAAGCTACTCCATCGACAGCTATCATTATATCCTTGTCAACAGGCCCTAAAAGCGTTTGCAGTATTCTGACCCGCATTGTGTCGCCATGGAACTCGACCGGCAGCTATGCTTTCAAAATGCTATTAAACCCATTATCAATAAAACCTCTCCCGCTGAGGGATATAGTGAATAGACTTTCAATAGCCACTGCACTGTTAAATTTCAAAGGAGTGCTGACTGAGACAATCAGTTGGGATTCTGCCGCCAATTTCTTTCCGGCAAGAAACAATGTGGACGTGACGCTTGTGACTCCCATGGCTGGAAAATATTCCGCCAATGGCTTGTTGGTCTGGCCATACCTGTTGTTTTTGATACTGATCTCCACGTCCGGCTGGGGTGCGGATAAGCCGGCCCCCCTGGTAATCGTTGCGGAAGTCCTCGAGGATGATTTCATCGAGCGGATCGAGGCATTGGGTACACTCAGAGCGAATGAATCGGTCGAATTGACAGTGAATGTGACGGAGACGGTCAGCGCGATTCATTTCGATGACGGTGAGCGGGTTGAGACCGGACAGGTGTTGGTGGAGATGACAAACCGTGAGGAGCATGCCCTTTTGCAGGAGGCCAGGGCCACTCTCAATGAGGCCAAGCGCCAATATAACCGGGTCAGTCGGCTCGAATCTCAGGGAATCGAGGCGCAGTCACTGCTCGATCAGAGACGACGCGAAGTGGATACCGCTCGCGCCCGCCTGGCGGCCATCCAATCCCGTCTTGCGGATCGGCTGATCACAGCGCCCTTTTCGGGTGTCATCGGTCTGCGCAACATCAGTGTCGGTGCTTTGGTTGAAACCGGCGATACCATCACCACCCTGGACGATGACACCACCATGAAGCTGGAATTCGCTGTGTCATCCGTCTATCTCGCGGATCTGCAACCCGGCTTGATGATTCGTGCCCGCAGTCGTGCCTTCCTGGATCGTATCTTCGAGGGTGAAGTGAAGGTCGTGGATAGTCGGGTCGATCCGGTCAATCGCTCGGTCCTGGTGCGAGCCATGATTGCCAATCCGGAGCGATGGTTGAAGCCGGGCATGCTGATGACAGTCGAACTGTTGCACAATCCCCGTCGTACCCTGCTGATACCCGAGTCTGCGCTCATGCCAAAGGGTAGCGATCAGTTTGTTTTCGTTGTTGAGGGTGAAGAGAATCGGGTGAAGAAAAGGAAAATCTCCATCGGCTCACGCCGCCCTGGCGAGGTGGAGGTGGTCAGCGGATTGATGATAGGGGAGCGTGTCATCACCCATGGCACGGATAAGGCCAAGGCCGATGGGAAGGTACGTATCAAGGGCGTGCAGAAAGGCGAGGTTGCCATCGACGCCTTACTCAAGCCATTGGTCAAGGCCACCAAGGGCAAGCCATGATCCTTTCTGACATCTCAGTCAAAAGACCGGTCTTCGCTTCTGTCCTCTCGCTGTTATTGATTGCCTTCGGTTTGGTTGCCTTCGATCAGCTGCCGTTGCGCGAGTACCCCAATATCGATTCACCGATCGTTTCAGTGGAGACGATCTATCCCGGAGCGGCCGCCAATGTGGTGGAGACCCGTATCACCCAATTGATCGAGGATAGAATCTCCGGTGTCGAAGGGATCCGTTTTATCTCATCGGTGAGCGAGGATGGACGCTCCGTGGTCACCATCGAGTTTGACGTGCAGCGGGACATAGACGGTGCTGCCAATGACGTGCGTGACCGGGTATCGGCCATTCTGGACAACTTGCCGTTGGAAGCCGAGCCGCCGGAGATCCAGAAGGTCGACAGTAATGAAGATGTCATTATGTGGCTCAACCTGGTCAGTGACCGGATGACCGTACCCGAGCTGTCCGATTATGCGCGGCGCTACCTGGTCGATCGCTTCTCGGTGCTCGATGGCGTGGCCCGGGTGCGGGTGGGCGGCGGCCAGACTTTTGCCATGCGCATCTGGATCGACCGACAGGCCCTTGCGGCACGCGGCTTGACGGTAACCGATGTGGAGCAGGCCTTGCGCGCCGGGAATCTGGAGTTACCCGCTGGGAGCATCGATTCGGTCGACAGGGCGTTCACGGTACGGGTGGACCGGACATTTCACTCCGCTGACGATTTCGCCAGGCTGGTGCTCGCCCGGGGTGATGACGGTTATCTGGTGCGGCTGGGTGAAGTGGCCCGGGTTGAAAAAGGTGCCGCAGAGACACGTACCTTCTTCCGCGGCAATGGTGTGCCGATGGTCGGTATCGGTATCATCAAGCAGTCCACCGCCAACACCCTGGCTGTGGCCGAGGCGGCCAAGGCAGAGACGGAGCGGGTCAATACCACCCTGCCCGAGGGTATGGAGATCAAGCAGAGCTTCGATAGTTCTGTATTCATTGAAAGAGCTATCAGCGAGGTTTACAAGACCCTGTTTATCGCCATTCTTTTGGTGGTTACCGTGATCTTTCTCTTCCTCGGCAGCGTGCGTGCAATGATAGTACCGGCGGTGGCGGTGCCGGTTTCACTGATCGCCACGTTTCTGGTGCTGCTGATACTCGGTTTCACCATCAATATACTGACCCTGCTCGCCCTTGTGTTGGCGATCGGCCTGGTGGTGGATGATGCCATCGTGATGTTGGAGAATATCCATCGTCGTATGGAGGAGTATGGTGAGTCAAGGCTTGTGGCGGCCTTTCGCGGCGCCAAGCAGGTTGCCTTTGCGGTGATCTCAACCACCGTAGTGTTGGTGTCCGTGTTCACCCCCATCGCTTTCCTCGGGGGTGATCTCGGACGGCTCTTTTCAGAGTTTGCCCTGACCATGGCCGCAGCGGTCGGCTTCTCCAGTCTGGTCGCCCTGACGCTGTCACCCATGCTGGCATCCCAGATCCTGCCTGCCGGCAATGTCGGCAGGGTAAGCCTCAGCCGATGGGTGGATGGACTGTTTGGGCGTATCCGGGATATCTATATCAAGACACTTCATGTGGCAATGCGCCATGTATGGCTGATGCTGTTGTTGTTCGCCGGTATGGTGGCGATGGCTTACTGGCTGTTGCAGCAGATACCGGATGAGTATGCCCCCAAGGAGGACAGGGGTGCCTTCTATCTGATCGTCAACGGTCCGGAGGGTGCCTCCTATGAATATATGAAGGAATATATGGATGAGATCGAACGGCGCATGATGTCCTATGTGGAGTCCGGCGAAATAACGCGCTTGCTGGTAAGGGCGCCCAGGCGATTCAGTAACTTCGCGATCTTCAACGGCGGTATCGTCATCAATGTGTTGAATGAGTGGAACTCGCGCCGTAGTGCCTGGACGATCATGAATGAACTGCGTAAAAATCTGTCCGATCTTCCCGGTGTGAAGGTCTTCCCGGTGATGCGCCAGGGCTTTGGCCGACGCATACAGAAACCGATCCAGTTTGTGATTGGAGGGGGTACCTATGACGAGTTGGCGGAATGGCGGGATAGGCTGCTGCAACAGATCGAGCAAGACAATCCGGGTTTAGTGGGTCTCAACTGGGACTATAAGGAGACCAAACCGCAGTTGAAGGTGGATATCGACTACGATCGGGCGGCGGAACTGGGTGTAACCGTCGAGACCATCGGCCGTACACTGGAAACCATGTTCGGTTCGCGCAGGGTAACGACCTATATCGAGCAAGGGGAGGAGTACGATGTCATTCTTGAAGGTGAGCGCAGCGATCAGCGTACTCCCACAGATCTGAATCATCTCTATGTCCGCTCCACAGCAAGCGGTCAGCTGGTGCAGCTCTCCAATCTGGTGACGCTGCGGGAGGTTGCCGACTCGATCAGCCTGAATCGCTATAATCGTGTGCGTGCCCTGACTATCGAGGCCAATCTGAAACAGGGGTTGGCCTTGGGTGCGGCGTTGGGATACCTTGAGGGATTGGTGAGGGAGCATCTGCCCGCCCATGCCATCATCGACTATAAGGGGCAGTCCAGGGACTACAAGACCGCAGGCAGCTCCGTCGTATTCGTGCTGATACTCGGCGTGGTGGTGGTCTATCTGGTACTTGCCGCACAGTTCGAGAGTTGGTTGCACCCATTGGTTATCATGTTGACCGTGCCCTTAGCCATGGCGGGGGCGCTGCTGGGTCTCTATCTGACAGACCAGACGCTGAATATCTACAGCCAGATAGGTTTGATCATGCTGGTGGGACTGGCGGCAAAAAACGGTATCCTTATCGTTGAATTCGCCAATCAGCTCAGAGACGCGGGCAAGGCATTTTCAGATGCCCTGATAGAGGCGGCCCATGTGCGATTTCGCCCGATCGTGATGACCGGTATAACCACGGCTGCCGGCTCCCTGCCTTTGCTATTATCAGCCGGTGCGGGTTCCGAGACACGCACTGTGATAGGTACTGTCATCCTCTCGGGTGTCATTGCCGCGACCCTGTTTACCCTCTATATCGTACCTGTCGCGTACCATCTCCTGGCCAGGCACAGCGGATCACCTAAGCAGCTCAGCCAGCAACTGGAGAAGGAACTGACGGAACAGCAGAACCAGCTGGAATAGCGTGAATAATCATAGAACCAACCATGAAAGCAGCATTATTTCACCGCTAATATACGCAAATCACCACAAACCAACGCTAGTGGAATATTAATGGCTTCAGCGGTAGCCATGCACATCGTCATACCTTTAACGCTTGTTATGCAGTGATTGGCGTTCATTTGCGGCTTATTCCTTGTCTGGATAGTGGCTTCTTGATTAAGGGTAGAATCCTTAATACATATGTTGACCCCCATTCACAGAAAGTGTCGATCCGGTGATGAAGCTTGCATCGTCAGCAACCAGGAACAACACGGAACGGGCAATATCTTCCGGTTCTCCGAGACGCCCAACCGGTATTGTCTTGATGATTTTCACCAAAATATCCTCCGGTACGGCACGCACCATGTCGGTTGCCACATAGCCCGGCGCCACAGCGTTGACGGTAATGCCTTTGGTGGCGCCCTCCAAGGCCAAGGCTTTTGTGAAACCATGGATACCTGATTTCGCCGCCGCATAATTGACCTGTCCATACTGTCCGGCCTGGCCGTTCACAGAACCGATATTGACAATGCGGCCGAAACCCCGCTCACGCATACCACTGATGACAGCGTGACAGGCATTGAAGCATGAGGCCAGATTGGTCTGGATGACCTTGTCCCATTTTTCAAAGTTCATTTTATGCATGGTACCGTCTCGGGTAATTCCGGCATTGTTGACCAGGACCTCAATTGGCCCGATCTCTTCTTCAATCTTTGCGATTCCAGCCTGGACCGCATCAAAATCACCGACATCGAACTTATAGGCGGGGATGCCGGTACGTTCAGTAAATGCCTTGGCCGCCTCTTCATTGCCGCCGAAGTTTGCGGCAACCGTGTAACCCGCATCTTTCAATGCTACAGAGATTGCCTCACCAATTCCGCGTGTTCCTCCAGTCACTAATGCTACACGTCCCATAGATCATCTCCTCTGCTTGATTGTTGATTTATTGTTTATTCAGATACGCTCGAAGGCTGCTGCGATACCCTGACCGCCACCGATGCACATGGTGACCAGCGCATTGCGTCCACCGGTACGCTGTAGTTCATGGATTGCCTTGGTTGTGACGATTGAACCTGTCGCTCCGATGGGGTGGCCCAGGGAGATACCGCTGCCGTTGGGATTGGTTTTATCCATTGGAAGATCGAGGTCTCTAATCACAGCCAGGGCCTGGGCCGCAAAGGCCTCATTGACCTCCAATACATCAAAGTCGGTGATTGACATACCCGTATCCTCCAGAAGCCGCTTGACCGCGGGTACGGGACCTATGCCCATGTATTTGGGATCACAACCGGCAAAAGCGTAGCCTATCAGCCGTGCCATCGGTTTGAGCCCCATGGCTTGCGCCGTCTCCGCCGCCGCCAACACAACGGCTGATGCGGCATCGTTGATGCCTGAGGCGTTTGCAGCCGTGACTGTGCCGTCTTTCTTGAAAATGGGGCGTAGCTTGGCCATGCCGCCCATATCGGCATCGGTACGAAAATGTTCGTCTTTTTCGAACAGTATGGTGCCTTTACGGGACTTAATCTCGATTGGCACAATCTGATCTTTAAAACGACCTTCTTGCCAGGCGGTTGAAGCGCGTTTATGGCTTTCGACGGCCAGTTGGTCCTGTTCCTCACGGGTTATTCCCCACTTCTCGGCAATATTCTCCGCTGTGATCCCCATATGGACATTATCGAAGGGGTCCGTGAGTGCGCCTACCATCATGTCGACAATTTTGCTGTCCCCCATGCGCGCCCCCCAGCGCTGGTTGACTGAAGTGTACCCGGCGCGGCTCATACACTCGGCGCCACCACCAATTGCGACATCGCAATGGCCGGTTTCAATTTGCTGGGTGGCTG
This sequence comes from Candidatus Thiodiazotropha sp. LNASS1, assembly GCF_964212655.1. Classification (NCBI taxonomy): domain Bacteria; kingdom Pseudomonadati; phylum Pseudomonadota; class Gammaproteobacteria; order Chromatiales; family Sedimenticolaceae; genus Candidatus Thiodiazotropha; species Candidatus Thiodiazotropha sp. LNASS1. Next base: position 3,542,415 of record NZ_OZ156465.1, read on the forward strand.
AGACAATCGCCTGCAGACCGCTACCGCACAGGCGGTTCAAGGTAAATGCAGGGGTATCGACCGGCAGGCCTGCGTTTACCGACGCAACGCGGGACAGATACATATCTCTCGGTTCTGTGTGGATAACGTTTCCCAATACGGTATGTCCAACAGTATCGGGATCAACCCCGGCACGTGCGACCGCCTCTTTTATGACGGTTGCCGCCAATTCGCACGGAGCAATATCTTTAAGGGTGCCGCCATATCCGCCGACGGCTGTACGTACTGCGCTCAATACGACTATGTCGCGGGTTGTTCCCATCTCCCCCTCCGTATCATTAGTGAATTCTATCTCAGCATAAATATATTAGCATGGAAAAATCATCCGTTTGTAAATTGCTCGTCCCTACAGTGGCACAAAGTGAGAAATGGCTGTAACTGCAAGGGTCATCACTCCCGGTTTTATTTGTCATTATGGGGCATGCGGATTCGGGCAGTGGCATGTCTGATCCGTAAAGGCAGCCGATCTCAAAAAACTCACGAATCTAAAAAATTTCCGTCCGCGTATTTAGATACAGTCTCCTGTTCTCCACGAATATAGCCCTTGGAGGAAAATAACAACACCAATAACACAGCATCGATAATAACCGCCCTGTGATCCTGGCTGATAACTCAACACGCATATTTCCGTAACGCTTATCCACTGAAAAAAGAGGAGAGTAACGAGATATCTAATATATGTGTAAAAATGCCTGGAATCGGCGTGCTAACCATGCTTTTTATAATGCTATTGAACGCATCGGCCTACGATTTGAGCGATGTCTTCGGAGGTGACGTAAATTCAGTATCGGCGGCTATGCCAAACTGAGTGCAATGTGGACGGATACCGACAGCGGCAGCCTCGCAGGCGAGGCGGGCGGTACCGGGCGCACATTCTATCTGCCATCATCCATACCCACTGGTGGATCTGATGGTGATGCGGTATTCGATATGACCGCGTGTGAATCTTACTCCTAAGCATGAAGACAAGCACATGGAGAGCAAGGCATACTCAGAAGCATGCGCCAAGGTTGTCAAGGCTATTGATAAAATACTTGCCTGATCATATTACGTTTATTAAATGATTCAACATCGCTGGTTCCCCAACACTTTGAGGGTGTTGGGGAGTTGTATCGCTCTATGACTTTCATTCAAGAAATAATGCCTTCGTCCAGACGGCTTGATTCAATCAGGAAATCGTAGCAGCGATCGCGATTCCTCTTGTCCGCGCGCAGCTTCATGGCGGCACGCGGGTGTTGATTGAGGTGTCCGCTGATGCCATAGATGTCATTGAATCCCCATTCGATCTCTTTGCGTAGAGGGACGAACTCATCCTGGATCGCTTTGTATATGGGTTCGACGTCAAACTTGGGGTTTTTCAAGAAATTGAGCAGCAGTTCAAGGTTGCAGTTACCAGCACCGCGACCGATGCCATTGATGGTTGCGTCGAGAAGGTTTACCCCGTCGATTATCGCCTGCTGGGTATTGGAGAAGGCGAGCTGTTGATTGTTGTGTGCATGGAATCCCAGTTCCTTGCTTGGCGCGTATTTCTTGTAGAGATTCAGGTAATCGGTCACCTGTTCGGAATAGAATGCGCCGTAGCTGTCGACGAGATAAAGGTAATCAAGTTCGGCAGTCTCCTCAACCTGGTTGAGGGCCTCGATCAACTCGGTACGAATGGCGGCAGAGCAGGCCATGATATTGATGGTTGTTTCGTACCCCATGTCCTTTGAGCGTTTGACCAGGTCCAATCCTTTGTCGATGTCGGGGACATAACAGGCCACGCGCGCCATGTCGAACGGACTTTGATCTCTGGGTTTCAGGCTATTGATATCCACCCGGCCGATATCGAACATCACCGCGATCAAAGGTGGGTTTTCACATTCATGGGAGTCGATAATCATCTTCAGATCATCATCGTCACAGAAGTTCCATTTGCCGAATTTATCCCGACTGTATTCCTCACTGACGGCAAGCTTCTTGCCCAGTTCGATAATATCCACGGCGGAATCACAGGCAGCGCGATAGACCGCCTTTACGAAATCATCGGTAAAATGGTAGTTGTTGATCAGACCGCCGTCGCGAATGGTACAGTCAAGTACTTTGAGCTCTTTGCGAAACACGTTGGGATTCCTCGTGACATCAGGTGGGATTGAATCTGCTGATTCTAGCCGATCGCATGCGCACGTACTATAGGTGAGTTTCTGAACGGATCGATATCATCATGAAATGAATTACAGGTTTATTCGATAATCTGTGCGTTGACAGTCAGAGCTATGCCATTGGGGTCAGTGATGAATGGCCCTAGGAGGCTTTACTGAGTGGTGCGAGTGTTTCCAATAGCTTATCAACCTCAGATTCGACGGTTTCCGATATTTCGAGGCAGATATCAGATGAGACATTGGCGCTGTCCAATGCCGATGGATGAGGTTGCAGCGTCCCCTGGTCAAAGGGCTGGTCTTCATTCCAGGATCTGGATAGAAGCACGGCGATGTGTACGATAGAGGTTTCCAAAAAGAATTTTCTGGAGCGCAGGGGTTCCGGGTGAAATTCGGTTGTTTCGATCAGGGAGTCCGGCAGTTGCCATTGTCGCATCAGGACAGCGCCAACCCGGGCATAATCCAGACCCAGCAATTCGCGTTCGACCTCCACTGGTGGCAGTTGTTGCTCTCGAGCGAGGTTATCGGCCCTTATGATCTCCTGGGGAACGCTTTGATAAAGGATCAGGTGGCCGATGTCACTCAGTAGGCCGGCGACAAACAGTCGCTCACTATCCAGCACGCCCCGCCGCTTGGCGAGCTGTTGGGCGGCAAGTCCGCTGAACACGCTGCTTCTCCAAAAACTGCGCATATCCAGGTGGGCGGGATCGATACCGCTGAAGGCGTGGGCGACGCAGGTTGTCAGCGCCAGATCGTGGATTTGCTGGGCGCCGAGCATACTGACGGCTCTTATCACGGTCTTTATTCGGCCGGCAAGGCCGAAATAGGGGCTGTTAACCAGTTTGAGCACTCGGGTCGTCAATGCCGGATCTGTACTGACGGCATCGGCAATTTCGGTAATCTCGTAGTCGGGTCGCTCGACCACCGATTTCAGTCTTAAGTAGGCTTCAGGCAGGCTTATGAGTTTGGCTTCGCTGGTCACCTTTTCCCAGAGGGTTGGCATTTTATTACCTCAAATCGCTGCGTACCCGATCACTTGGCGCCACGGTACTATTGCTAGCCTCCGGTTTCAATGCGCAGCATGAATAAATATTGGTCGGTGGCGTATAGGGGAATTATATCAGCCCTGCGCTATAATCGAAGTGCGGATTATAAGGCGGGAGTGTATGGCCGTGGTGTTTGACTCACCAAAGGAAGGTGTGATTCCGTCGCATTGAATTGGCAGTGGCCCGGGATGGGTGCCTGTGAGTTGCCTGTTTGGCGTCCGGCTTACTGCTTTTATAGTGCCACCAGGCGTCCAACCAACCGAATGACTGTCAACTGTTATAGATTCGAAGTAGATCAGTGGCTTGTTCCATAGTGACGGGATCGCTGTAAAAGGATCCCTGTATCTCATCGCATTCAAGCTGCGAAAGCATATGCTTTTGAGTCTCGGTTTCCACACCGATGGCTGCGACCTTTAAGCCGAGGCTTTTAGCCATCGAGATGATTGCTTTAACAATAATCAGGTTTTGGCTGTCGGGGAGGGTGCTGTCGATGAATTCCCGGTCGATCTTGATATTCCTGATCGGCAGATTAGGCAGGTAGCTGAGGGATGAAAATCCCTTCCCAAAATCATCCAGGGTGAACTGAATTCCGGCTTTACTCATGGCATGCATTGCTGCTTGAGTCTGATCGAAGTTTTCAATAAGTGTACTCTCAGTGATTTCAAGTTCGACTTTGTTGGGCGGTATCTTGCGCTTGTTGCATATTCGAAGGAACCTTTCACTGAGTGTGGACTCATCCCTTAATTGGACAGGTGAAAGATTGACTGCGATACGTAGATCACGGAAGCCCATTTTATGCCAGCGACGCAGATCCAAACAGGCTTTTTTAAAGACCCAGTTTCCCAGCTTGTTAATCAGACCGGTATGTTCGGCAACAGGAATAAAGTCGTCTGGCGGTATGGGTCCGACCTTGGGATGTGTCCAGCGGGTGAGTGCTTCCATGGATGTAATAAGGCCGGTTTTGGCATCGATCTTCGGTTGGTATACGACCTCAAACTGTTGCTGAATTATGGCTTTATAAAATTGCATCTCCAGCCAAATGTCGTGGAATGCATTTCTGTTGAGGTCTCTCGAAAAGAATTTGATGTTATTGCTTCCAGGATTGCTTTTGGCAGCGTGTCTGGCGCTATAGGCCATTTGCAGAAGGTCGAAAGTGGTGTCGCCGTCGTGCGGATAGAATGCGGCGCCAACACTGAAAGAGACAAACAGTTCCTGGTTATCGACCTCCATGGTTTTCTTTAATCTGCCAAGAATACGGCGTATCACCCATGTTACGGACTGAATATCTTTGATATCGCTGAGAACCAGGGCGAATTCGTCGTTGTTCAAGCGGGTTATGGCAGGGATTTCATCGTTCTCCTCTTTATCCAGCACTGCAACGGTGTCGGATCTGCGGAGTGAATCGATCAGTCGTTCAGCTACGATTTTCAGGATCTGATCGCCTATTCCTTGCCCAAAAGCCTTGTTGATGCGTGAAAAGTTATCGATGTCCAAGGAGACCACGGCAACCGCGTGTTTGTTACGCTCTGCCCTGATAATGTCTCTCGATACGCGGTCATCGAACAAAAGTTTGACGGGTAAACCGGTTAATTCATCGCTTTTACCCCGTTTGCTTATCTCATCCCGGGTGTACTCAAGCTCGGATTCAAGCCGCTTGACGATCGTTTGAAGATTATCTACTTCGGCCTGCAACAGACCTGCTGTGGCCGTGTCGATCGCATTTTCAGGTACCGGAATGATCTCTTCTGCTTTGTCGTTATCCCGTTTTACATTTTTCTTTAATCCGGGTTTCCAAACGATGACCTGATTTTTGCCTTGCTGCTTGGCCGCATAAAGCGCATCGTCCGCATTGTTGACCAGTAATATCGAATCTTCCATCTGCTGTTGTAAGGCAGCAAGGCCAAAGCACAGCGTAACCTGCTGGCGATTGGTGAACAATGTGCGGCATTTATTCTGTATGTCCAGGCGTAGTCGATCTGCGATGGTCGTCGCCTGTTTGATATCTGCATTCGGTAATGCCAGTGTAAACTCGTCACCACCATATCTGCCGACTACATCCTCGGGTCTTGAATTGCTGTTCAGGATCTCCGCTACAAGCTTAATGATTTTATCGCCGTTTGCATGGCCATACAGGTCATTTATCCACTTGAAATTGTCGATATCGACCATCATGAAAACCAGGTCGTGTCCTTTCGATTTGGACTGCTCGAATAACATATCAAGCTTATTGAAAAAGGCGCGGCGATTGAGGCATCCGGTGAGTGGATCTCTTGTCGCGAGATACTCCAACTCAACGGTTTTGTCCCGCAGTGCCTTTTCGGAAATCCTCAGTTTGCTGAGTGTAGAGCTGAGTTTTCTATGCTGCTTTTCCAGATCGGTAAGATCATCGAATGTGGCGAGTACGCCACGGATGGTTCCTAGCGAATCAAAAATGGGTGCTGTATTGACTGAGAAGGTTTTTGTCTTATTGCTATATTCCAGACGTACCGGTACCCCGGTTTTGCGTTCACAATTGTACAAGCTGAAATGCCAGGGCAGGATATCACCATCCATGCCGCCCTCTCTCTGCTTCCACTGCATATGGCCGATTTTTTTACCAATAACCTCTTCTCTATTTTTTTGTCCAGTTTTCGCAATAAACGAGTCATTGGCCAAGACAATCCTCTCTTTCTCATTGACAATGACGAGTCCTTCGGAAAGCGCATTAAACGCGTTTCTGACTTTTTCGGGGATAATTGAAATCGTATCGAAATGGTGAGTGAATTTCTTGTTGAAAAATAGATAAGTGATCAGGATGAGTAATATGGTGATGAGTACGAATACAGCCAGTTCGATCAGCGAATATCTCATCACATCCGATTGGTGGCCAAAGGCCAATTCAAGCGTTCCCACCACCCGGTCATTTTTCTCTATGGGGACCTTTATCTCCTTGTAGATCGGGCGGTCCGGGACAAGCTCCCCGGGATGCGAATGGTGTCCTCCGACTTCCAAGTGTATTCCGTCATTGAGATAGACGGCCGCGGATATAATTGCAGCATGCTCTTCTACGACTTCATTCAGTAGGGACTCAACGGATGGATGGTGGTCAAGCGATACCAGCGATGACAGGCGTGAAGCTGTGTCTGTGGCCGTCTTCATCTGGTTTGATACTTGTCGCCGGTCCCCCTCTGGGACACTGTTCGACAGCTGGAGCAGGGTGAGTACTCCAAGTGTGATGATGATAGCGACGATGCCTAGTTTGTACGAGAGGATGAGTGGACGCATCTGAATGGTAGAGGTTCGGCCGGTTCGACAGTTGTTTGGTTGGTTGTCACGGTATCTAATTCAGCATTTTGTTAAATATATGTCACAGTTTCTGTATCGACGGATTCCTCGTTTTATTTAGTACGCATATCAATACGAGCATCATTGAGTTGAGAGATGCGCAGGTGGCGTGAATGGACATGGAAGTGTCTGCCTGAGTAATGTAACCAATTGAATAAAAAACAATAATATGTGTCATGTACTTTTTTCTCTGTGCCCGGACCGAAACGACGGCATGCCCCGTTTGTGGTGTGCAGACTAACCAAACGGATCATACTTTACAGGTGTAGGGGCCACGTCTGATCAAGTGTGCAATAACAACAGGTGATTTATTGCGGATCTCAATGGGGACTTTTTATAATTTACACAAGTCGGCAGATCAACCGTGAATGGGTAATGCCATGACAGACAGCCGTGTTGAGTTGAATACCCGCGCCTTAATTGCCATATATCGATTCCATCTTGTTGGCGATACGGCTTTGATTCTTTACTTCATTCAATGGGTATTTCACGATGACGCCATATCGTTTCAGTTCACCGATCCTGATTTCCGCATAGGGAACTTCGTTGCCCAATTCTGCCGTGACTTTCACGTTATGTCGTTCAAGACAGTCGCTCTTATTGGTCAGGCCGCAGTAGTTTGCCGGCTGACTGATAATATCGATCAATTGTTCAAGGTAGTTGCTGATGTTCTCCAGTCCACGTGAGGATTTAGCGGGTTTCTGTTCCATATCGGCTTTTTTCCGTTATGACGGTTTATGGTCACGGGTCATCAGCTTCTTGACTACACTTGGTTAACTGTAACAGAACTGTCATAAAGGATTGCTATGGTCATTGGAAACACGGGTGGAGAGCGTGAATATTTAAGGCGCCAAGGGGCAAGATATGGGTAAATTTGCAAGCAAGTTACGCATTGGGGAGAAGATAGGATTCGGCTTTGGTCTGGTGGGTCTGCTGTTTCTTGGTGTAATTTGGCAGTATCACTCGACACTGCAGCAATCGCTGGGTGACTACCAGCGACTCCAGGATGTCTATGGTGCAAAAAAGAGCTATGCGCTGGAGATCGAAAACAGCATGCTCGAGGCACGCCGGGTAGAAAAGCTGTTTCTTATCGATCGCAGCGAAGCGCGTGTGGAGGAGGTAGGCGGGCATGTGCAGGATGTACTCCGGTATGCAGAAGAACTGGGAAATATCGATCAGTCCGCCGCCAAAACATCGAGTCGAATCTCTGAGCTCAGCCATGCCTACAATCAGCAATTCCTGATGATTGCAGACGCCTGGCGAACAAAAGGACTGGATCATAATTCAGGTCTGCAGGGGGCATTTCGTAATACCGTGCATGAGCTGGAAGCAATGGCCGGCCGTTTTAAAGTGGGAAACCTCTATTTGCAACTACTGCAAATACGTCGAGGAGAGAAGGATCTCGGACTAAGACGAGAAGCGCAATACCGCGACAGGGTTTTTCAGCTTATCGAGGAGTATAAACAGAAGTTAGCCGACTCAGAGCTGGAGCAGCCGGTACAGGAAAAGTTTTTGCAGGAGATCAATACCTACCGTGATACTTTTACGGTCTATGCGCGTGATGTGCTTGCGAATCAAAACGTTGCAGGCGGTAAGGGGCCGTTTCGGCAAGCAGCCCACCGGCTCGAAGCGCTCATCAACGGTCATTATATACCCGACCTGGAACAACATATTCTGCAACTTAGGCGACGGGAAAAGGACTACCTGCTCAGGGGTGACAAGGTCTATGTGGACATGGCGCTCCACGAACTCGAGCTTATCAATGCCCAGGTCGAGGGGTCTGGTATCTCCATCAAGGATAAAGCCATGTTTGGTGGTTTATTGGCAAAATATAAAAATGACTTCCTGGCACTGGTAGAGCAAAACGGGAGAATTGAACAGGTCACTGAGGAGATGAAAAAGGCGGTATCCGAAATTGCCGGCCTTGTGGAAGCCAATGTGGTCAGCGCCAACCAAACGATGAATCAGATGGCATCGGATATCAATTTCACGTCCAGAGAGAACGAGAAACTGATGTTGTGGATTGTAGCCGGTGCTGTCTTATTGGGAATATTCTTTGCCATTACCATCACACTGCGTATCGTCCACCCGCTGCGGAAAATGGCGGGTATACTGGATCAACTGGCGTATGAAGAACCGGCGGAACGAATGCCGTTTGTTCCTGAAGGACGGGATGAGGTTAATTCCATGGCCGAGTCGGTCAACACGATGGCCGACCATAAGGCGCGTTTTATAGCCTGGTGGAAGATGTCGATGGAAGAGGCCGATGTCTGTGAGCAGCTTAAGAAGGTCATCACGGCGGGTGACGGGCAAAAGACTCAATCGCTTGGAGAGGCTGAAAAGGAGCTGTTGAACGCAATCGCGGCAAGGAGAGAGTTACTCACGGAACAGTACCGTGAGATATCGCGACTCAACAGGGGCATATCCGAGCGGGCGGAAAGGTTGCTGAAGGAGCACCACAAGGGTGAATCGGGTACATCGATCAATACGATTTACCATTTGACGCAATCGATACGCAATATTCTTGAGATGACGGCGACACCGCACAATTCCAAAGCGATGACAGGCTAGTGTTGGATTCGGGGGAGTGAACGGCGTAGCTGACGAAAGGCCTCATATTCGTCTATCAGCCGGGCGTATCGCTTATCGGTTACTTAGGCATGCGGGTCATACCGGAATGGGTATTACCATGACCGGCACCTTGGAGTGACGGATGACGCGACGTGCGGTGTCTCCCATCAGGCCACCTCGCAGAATGCCTTGGCCACGCTTACCGATAACCACCAGGTCGTAGCCGCCGGAGTGGGCCTTTTCCACGATTCTGTCACCCGGTTCGCCAATGTCGACGGCCACGTCGTAGGTTACATAGGGTGAATCGTCGCTGCTGTCCATGCATTCTTCGCAGAACTGTTCGATACCCTCTTTAATCGAGGCGTCGCTGCGTTTCCGATTCACCAGGATCTCCCTGGCGTCTTCCACGTTGCGGTTTCTGATCTCGTTCCAAAGCTCCTCATTGAAGTAGCCTTCGAGAAACTTCTCGAACTCACGGGATTCCACCACGTGGAAGACGGTCAGTGCGGCATCGTAGGTATGTGCCAGACTGGCGGCATGAGGAAAGGCCAGGCGGCCCTCTTCAGAGAGATCGGTGACATAGAGGATCTTTTTATAGCCGATACGGGGTAGTTTTCTATTAGGCATATCCGATCTCGCTTATCAGGTCTTTACCGGTGATTTCTTGAACCAATCCAGCCAGATGCCGCTGAGCAGCCAAGCGTAACCGTAGGTGCCGATGAGGATCAGTATGAAGGTGACGGCGATATCCTTCGCTGTGCCATCCAGTGAAAAGCCGGGTACATAACCAAACAGGAAGGGACCGAGGTAGAGGAACTTGGCGAATTTGAATGATGTGAAAGCGGTCTTCCACATATTCGCCTTGGCGATGGTGGCGCCGGCGAAAGCGGCGATACAGACCGGCGGCGTGATGTTGGAGTCCTGCGACAGCCAATAGACAATCATATGTGCGGCAATCGGGTTGACGCCCAGTTCGGTGAGTGCGGGTACCGCAACTACCGCTGTAATCAGATAGGCTGCAGTGACCGGAACACCCATACCGAGAATCAGCGAAGCCAGGGCGATTAACAGGATGGTCAGCCAGAGTGCGCCATCCGCAAGCTCGATGACGATATCGGCAAAGGTAAGCACCAGGCCACTGTAGGTGAGTACGCCGATGATAATACCGATGACGCCTACAGTGGCACCGATCTTCAAGCTTGATTCGGCGCCGGCGCGGGACGCTTCCAGGAAACCTTTCAGATCGATGCGTGTATCCTTGCGGAACCAGCTGACGACAATACAGGCCACGATGCCGAGGATGGCTGAGTAGCCGGGCGAGTAACCGAGCAACATGAAGATGGTGATAATGACCAGCGGCAGGACGTAGAACCACTCCTTTTTGAGTATCTCCTTGGCGCTCTCTTTCGATCTCTCACCCACGATGTTGAACCGCTTGGCCTCATAGTGGACCATGACGAATACACTGAAGAAGTACATCAGGGCCGGAAAGATGGCCACCAGCATGATCGTGGAGTAGGGCACGCCGGTCAATTCGGCCATGATAAAGCCACCGGCTCCCATGATAGGCGGCATGAACATACCGCCGATGGAGGCGGCCGGTTCGATGCCGCCAGCCACGTGCGGCCTGAATCCGGCCTTCTTCATCATCGGAATGGTAAAGGCGCCGGTGGATACGGTGTTGGCGATGGCGCTGCCGGAGATGGAACCGAACAGTCCTGATGCGATGACAGATACCTTGGCTGGACCGCCGATCTTGTGACCGACAGCGGCAAGGGGGAAATCGATGAAAAAGCGTTGAGCGCCGCTCCTCTCCAGGAAAGCGCCAAAAATCACGAACAGGATGATATAGGTCGCCAATACATTGGCCATGATGCCGAACACACCATCGCTCTTGTAAAAGATGCTGGTGCACAGGTCAGGGAAGGTGTCTCCCGCATGCGATATTATCTCCGGGGCGTACTCGCCATACACGCCATAGAGCAGCATGATCGCACCGATAATGACAAACACGCTGCCGACTACCCGCCTGGCAAGTTCGACGCCTATCAGCACACCGACCATGGCAATCCACTTATCGAGTTCGGTCTCTGCACCGGCACGATAGTTGATGGCCTCGAAATTGACAATCCAGTAGCCGATCGACCCGATGGATGCCGCGATCAGTATATAGTCCCACACCCGACCCCAGACAGTGGGTGTGCGGTAGAGCATGAAGACGAGCATATAGGTGATGATGATATAGATGCCACGATGGTACTGGGTGGCGGCGGGTTCCAAAACTGCGGAGTAGGAGTAGAAGAGCACCAGTCCCAGTGCCAAGGCGTCGAACATGATCTGTTCGATTTTATGGAGTTTTTCATAAAGCATCGTATGATCCGCTAGCTGGGGCCTGTTAACAGGCCCTTAGACTTTTCAACGCCGAAAGAGATCGCCTTATGAGAGGTTATCCTTCCGGCTATGTTGAACATTTTACTCTTATCCTTTCTCTACCCAGTATTGCTTTGCGTCTGGATGTGACGGTGTGACGATCCCGTTGACACCGGTGCGAAATGAACATCCGGATTATGAAGCCGATTGTTAAAACGCTATATGCTGTAGTGATAATGCGCCATTCTCGTTGTTATCTTGGCATTTAAACATGATGCGGTCGAACTGAGTTCTTACGCCTTTTGATCCATACAACATAGACGAAAAAGATGATCTATGCCAGCAGATGACCAAACAATCAGCCAATTCATGACCCATGAAGCGGATCATGATATTGGCTTCATGTTGAATGGCTTAAGCGGATGACTCACGCAGTAGACCTGCGGCCCGCTGCATGGCTTCAAGCGCCGGTACGACTTCCTGCCAGCGTCTGGTCTTGAGACCGCAGTCGGGATTGATCCACAGTCGATCTGCCGGGATCCGCTGCATTGCCCGCCGCATTAGCGTCATGATCTTATCGAGGGATGGGATGTTTGGGTTGTGGATGTCATAGACACCCGGTCCGATTGCGTTAGGGTAGTCGAATGCCTCAAACACCTCCAGCAGCTCCATGTCCGAACGGGATGTTTCGATGGTGATCACATCCGCGTCCATGGCGGCAATTGCCCCGATTATGTCGTTGAACTCCGAATAGCACATATGTGTATGAATCTGGGTCGAATCCTTCACGCCGTTGGCACACACGCCGAATGCATGAGTGGCCCATTCCAGGTAACCCTGCCATTCACTGCGTCTCAGGGGTAGTCCTTCCCGCAATGCCGCCTCGTCAATCTGGATGATTGCAATCCCGGCCTGTTCCAGGTCAAGCACCTCGTCTCTCAAGGCGAGCGCCAGCTGAAGACAGGTGGCCGCACGGGGCTGATCATCGCGCACGAATGACCAATTGAGCATGGTGACCGGGCCGGTGAGCATCCCTTTCAAAGGTTTTGTCGTAAGGGACTGGGCATAGTCTGTCCATTCACCGGTCATGCAGTGATGACGCTCGATATCACCGTAAATAATCGGCGGCTTTACGCAGCGTGAACCATAGGATTGCACCCAAGCGTGCTCCATAAAGGCAAAGCCATCCAGCTGTTCGCCGAAATATTCCACCATGTCGTTGCGTTCCGGTTCACCATGTACCAGCACATCCAAGCCGATCTTCTCCTGTTGCCGGATGCAGTAGGCGATCTCCTGTTTCATGGCCTTTTTATAACGGTTCCAGGTCAGCTTGCCGTTACGATAATCCCTGCGGCATTGACGTATTGAACCGGTTTGGGGGAAGGAGCCGATAGTGGTGGTGGGGAGGGGTGGCAGATTTAATCTCTGTGCCTGTACCTGGCTGCGGACCTCATAGGGACTTCGACGTTGTGCCATCGATGGAGTGATTTCCGCTATACGCTGATGAACAGACGGCTTGATCACCCGGTGAGATCGCTTGCGTGTGAGCAGAGCGTTGGCGTTGTTCTCCAGTTCGGTTGTCACGCTGTCTCGCCCCTGATTGAGCGCAGTGGCGACGAGTTCAAGCTCAATCAGTTTCTGTTTGCCAAAGCTGCACCACGCTTTAATCTCCGGATCGAGTCTTTGTTCACGTTCCAGGTCGAGTGGAACGTGCAGTAGTGAACATGAGGGGGCGAGCCATAGCCGTTGCCGGAGGCGGCTATGGATCGGCTCCAGCCACGCCAAAATAGCCTTGAGGTCACTCTTCCAGATATTTCGGCCATCGATAATACCCAGGGACAGGATCTTATGCATGGGCAGCCAATCGATGATCCGGTCGACCTCCTCCTGTTGTCGGCTCACATCGATATGCAGCCCGGCAACGGGCAGTTCACATGCCAGTTGCAGGTTTTCCCGCAACTGACCGAAATAGGTGGTCAGCAGCAGTTTGACCGGACTGCTTTGCAGTTGGTAATAACTATTGCGCAGGGCATGTTGCCAGGTTGCGCTGAGTTCGGTCGCCAGTATCGGTTCGTCGACCTGCACCCACTCTACGCCAGCCGCTGCAAGTTGAGTCAAAAGATCGGCATAGATGGGCAGCAAGCGCTGCAGTAGATCGAGTTTGTCGCTACCGTCCTTGCTTTTACCCAACCAAAGATAGGTGACCGGGCCAATGATGACCGGTTTAATCCGCTGGGTGTCAGTGCCGGTTTCGGTGATTTGTGTGAGCAGTGTATCGATCGCCAACCGAAATTCCGTGGCGTGCTGAAATTCCGGTACGATATAGTGGTAGTTGGTGTCGAACCATTTGGTCATTTCAGCAGCCGCCTCCGGTGGCGTATCCTGATTGGAAGCGCCCCGGGCAACCTGAAAATAGTTGTCAAGGGTGGTGATCCCAGCTTCCTGCCGGAAACGGGGTGGGATATTGCCGAATAGAAAACTGCTATCCAATACCTGGTCGTAGAGCGAAAAATCTCCCACTGTCAGCATGTCCAGTCGAGACTGCAACAGCAGATTGTCCCGGCGAATTTGACGGGCCGTCCGTTCCAGCTCCCGCTGGTCAAGCTCCCCCCGCCAATAGGCCTCGAGGGCAAATTTCAATTGTCGCTTGGTACCGATGCGGGGTAGTCCGAGGTGATGTGTTGTGGCCATAGTCCTTGCTCTGAGATGTCGTTATTACCAGGGCGCTATTGTAAGGAGGCAAATTATGAAAATATAATGATCATATTGCTATAAAATATGAAGAAAACTCATACTATGATAGAGCTGACCCACCTCAAGATCATCGCTGCCCTGAAGCGTCATGGAACGCTCACTGCCGCAGCCGATGCGCTCTTTCTCAGCCAGTCTGCGCTTTCACACCAAATACGATATTTAGAGGGAAAGCTGGGTGTTGAACTCTGGGAGAGGCAGGGGCGCCGGTTGAGGTTGACCCGTGCCGGCATACAGTTATTGAAGACGGCGCATGAAATTCTGCCCATCCTGGAGCAGACTGAGCAGACCTTAAAAGCCTTGGCTGAAGGGAAGCAGGGGACATTGCGTATCGGAGTAGAGTGCTATCCCTGTTATGAATGGTTGAAGGACGTTATTGCTGACTACTTGAGCCGTGAACCGGATGTGGAGGTGGATATTTTTCACCGTTTTCAATTTGCCGGGCTGGAAGGGCTGTTGAATCGTCATATCGATCTACTGATCACTCCGGATAGGGTGGATCAGCCTGGGCTTGGTTTCGATACGCTTTTCCATTATGAGTTGATGCTTTTGGTATCCGATTCCCACCCGTTGGCTGATGCATCATGGATTAAGCCGGAGCAGTTGGCGCAGGAGAACCTTGTCACTTTTCCGGTGGCGCCGGAGCGTCTGGATATCCTCACCCTGTTCCTATGGCCGGCGGCGGTGAGAACAATAAAACAGAAGCAGATTGAATCATTCGAGATTATGCTGCAGATGGTGGCCTATAATCGTGGCATCTGTACTTTACCGGACTGGTTGGCCGTCAAAGTAAGTGCGGAGCTGCCTTTGAAAGCGCTACATTTAGGGAGTCAAGGCATCAATAGGAAGTTGTATGCGGCCTATCGTCATGAAGATGGAGGGATCGGCTATTTGCAGCGATTTCTGATTAGGGCAAAACGATTTAAACCCTAAGATAGGCATTTTCAGGATAAAATAAGATCCTCGCACCATGGAAACAAAACAGCTGAGCAGACGTATGTTTCCTCAATCTCATCATGGATATACCGACCTATGAAGATCAGGTACAAGGTTGCAAGTGGAATCTTTGGCTAGTACGGGGCAGTGCAATAGATCGGTGGCGGACCAATGAAGAGATTTCTTACTTGGCGGGATGACTGGTATCTGGGGATCGATGAAATCGATCAGCAACATCTCCATCTGGTGGATCTGGTCAATCAGGTGGCAGACTCGGTTATGACGCAAAATTCAGAATCGAATGATGACGGAGCTGCGATGCGGCTGGTGCTGCAACTTCAAGAGGAGACCAGGCAGCATTTCAGGGATGAGGAGGCCTTTATGCGTAATCATGAATATCCTCAGGTCAGCAGTCATCATCGGGAACATGCACTGCTTCAGGCTGAGATGAGTGATTTGATAAGAGAGATAGAAGAGGGGAAACGCAGGCTCGATATAGAAACCCTGACTTCACTCAAGTATTGGCTTATCGATCATGTCATAGACAGCGATATGGATATAGCCCGTTACATGAACAGTCGATAAAGACCATGCAGGGACAGAGGCTGTTGGCCTGTACCTTACATCTTCAAAAGCCTACCATGACAATACAGCAGTATATGCGGCGATACCGTCCGCAGCTCAGGCTGGCTGTGTACGCGGTCAATGACAGAGCCTAACAATCAGCATGGACTGAATGATGCTTAAAGCGGTCGGTGATAAAGAACAATGCATTGAATCAGTCGGGAGTTGGCTGGCATGGCGGTGAGTGTTTTCGATCTCTTCAAAATCGGCATAGGCCCTTCCAGTTCCCACACCGTCGGGCCGATGCTGGCGGCCAAGCGATTTGTGGAAACACTGTCGGATGAGCGCCTGCTAAAGGTTGCACACAGAATTCAGATAGAGCTGTTCGGGTCATTGGGAGCTACCGGCAAGGGGCATGGGACGGATAAGGCACTATTGCTCGGACTCATGGGAGAGTCGCCCTCAACGGTGGATGTCCAGGCCATACCGCAGCGGATCGATGCTATCCGTGAGCAGAAATCAGTGGTGCTGGGCAGTGGACTGCGGCTCTGCTTCGATATGGAGGGTGATCTTCAGTTTCATCGGAAAAAACAGCTCAAACTGCATGCCAACGGTATGCGGTTCACGGCCTTCGACGATAAGGGGAAGGAGATTTCACAAAACCATTTTTATTCCGTTGGAGGTGGTTTTGTAATTGAGGAAAATGCGCAAGGCGAGGTTGTTATCAGTGAGGATAAAACCCTACTCAAGTATCCTTTTCATAGTGGCGAAGAGTTGTTGCGGGTCTGTGACGAGCAGGGGCTCTCCATCAGCCGGCTGATGTTGGAGAATGAAAAGTCATGGCGTAGTGAACAGACGATTCGCGACAGTTTGCTGCAGATATGGCATGTCATGCAGCAATGCGTGGAACAGGGTTGCACGACTGAAGGGGTGCTGCCGGGTGGATTAAAGGTTAAACGACGCGCTCCACGTCTCTACAGGCAGCTCAGTAACGATGCGGAACTCAATCAGGTGCCGCTTGGCACCATGGACTGGGTCAATCTGTTTGCTCTGGCGGTCAACGAGGAGAATGCCGCCGGAGGCCGGGTGGTGACCGCTCCCACTAATGGGGCTGCCGGAATTGTTCCCGCGGTACTCCACTACTATTGGCGTTTTTCACCGGGAGCAACGGAGGATGGTGTGATCAGATTCCTACTCTGTGCCGGTGCGATCGGTATCCTGTACAAAGAGAATGCCTCGATTTCCGGTGCCGAGGTGGGTTGTCAGGGTGAGGTCGGTGCTGCCTGTTCCATGGCTGCGGGTGCATTGGCCGAGGTATTGGGCGGCACGCCGCGCCAGGTTGAAAATGCCGCGGAGATAGGAATGGAGCACAATCTGGGCTTGACCTGCGATCCGGTAGGCGGCCTGGTGCAGGTGCCGTGTATCGAGCGTAATGCCATGGGTGCGGTAAAAGCCATAAATGCCGCGCGCATGGCCTTACGGGGAGACGGGTCGCACTTTGTTTCACTGGATAAAGTCATAAAAACCATGCGAGAGACCGGCGCGGATATGAAGACAAAATATAAAGAGACATCGAGGGGAGGGCTGGCAGTCAATCTTGTCGAGTGTTGAAATTGATCTAAAAAAGGGGAAGGATTAGCTGAATCTGACCGATAAAGGATGATAGAAACCAATATGAATGAACAAGGCGTCTTTTACAGCTGGGAACAGGCCTGTGACTACGTCGGTGACAGTCGTTTTCTGCATGAACTTGAAGAGTTCTATTTCCACTTCAACGGGTTCGCTTCTGTCGAGGTGGAGAGCGGAACCTTTGACAGGGTCTATGTGGACGGTTATCTCAAGCTCTACGCCACTGATGTCAACGAGCTGAAAAAGAATCTGCCGGTCACCTACAGCAGTGCCATTATCGATCACAACATCACAATTAATGGTGTTGTTCGTGATGACCTGTTTCAGAAGTTTCTGGTATTCGACGAAGAGCTGCTCATTGGCGACGGGAAGGGCGAAATGGATAATGAGTTCAACTATCCTGCCGACATGCACTTCAACCACGACGATTTGAATCGTGTCTGTGATACTTACGGTATACAGCGTCCGGATTCAGAACCTCAATCCAAGCCTATTGTTGTCAAGGATGAGGTAACGCTGCAGGTGATCGGAGCACTTGCCTGTATGCTGGCCATGAACAACGATCTCGAGGCCTCGCTGCACAACCAACAGCACATATCGGAAATCATTATCGACGATCTTTTTATTATGCTCAGCGGTATGGGGATCGAGGTCGACGGTAAACAGAAATTCCTCTATGAAAAACTCATTTCAGAAGGTGTGAGAAGCGTCATCGAAGCTTGATCTGTGTAGCGGGAAACCCTTGTGCCACTGGGGTATGGTGTCCCTGCAAATAAGTAATGAATGCTGTTACTTATTGTATTTGATAGTTATTTTCAGCCCATCCGATTTCACGCCAGTGATTACCTTAGTATTTCTCTAGGGTATAGCCCTTGCAAATTATAATACCTGACTATATTACTGTGTTATTAAGTTTCAGCAGTCGGCCGGCATTGGCCAGGGGCAGTAAAAAATGAATCTATTCCCGCAATCTGTTTACCCCATTTCTTTTGCTGTAACAGCCGCAATTGCATACCGCAGGGGAGATGAGACATGGGTATGACCGATAGTAGTGTGGAGAATCTCATAAGCACCGGATATGCAGAGGGATTCGTCACTCGGATTGAATCGGATACGCTGCCGCCAGGTTTGGACGAGTCGGTAATCCGTGCCATATCGTCACGCAAAGACGAGCCGGAATGGATGCTTGAAAAGCGCCTCCAGGCGTATCGCCATTGGCTGAATATGCAGCAACCGGACTGGGCAGCCATCCGTTATCCCGCTATCGATTTCCAGGCAATCTCCTACTACTCCTCACCGAAGAAAAAACCGCAACTTGCCAGCCTTGACGATGTGGACCCGGAGTTGCTGGCCACCTACGAAAAGTTGGGGATTCCCCTTGACGAGCAGAAGGCACTGGCCGGCGTGGCGGTGGATGCAGTCTTTGACAGTGTTTCGGTGGCGACAACATTCCGGGAGACACTGGCTGAAGCGGGTGTGATCTTCTGCTCCATGTCGGAGGCGATACGCGAATATCCGGAACTGGTGCAGCGCTACATGGGATCGGTGGTCCCCTATAAGGATAACTATTTCGCCGCTTTGAACAGCGCGGTGTTCAGTGACGGAACCTTTGTCTATATACCCAGGGGTGTGATGTGTCCGATGGAGTTGTCCACCTATTTTCGTATCAATGAGGCACAGACAGGGCAGTTTGAACGCACCCTGATCGTCGCCGAAGAGGCTAGTCAGGTAAGCTACCTTGAAGGCTGTACCGCTCCGATGCGGGATGAGAATCAACTCCATGCGGCAGTCGTGGAGTTGGTGGCCATGACTGATGCAAAGATTAAATATTCAACGGTGCAAAACTGGTATCCGGGCGACAGTGAGGGCCGTGGCGGTATATACAACTTCGTGACCAAACGGGGGGATTGCCGGGGTGACCGTTCACACATCTCGTGGACCCAGGTTGAGACAGGGTCCGCGGTTACCTGGAAGTATCCCAGTTGTATCCTGCGTGGGGATGACAGTGTGGGTGAGTTCTATTCCGTGGCTGTGACCAAGGGCAGGCAACAGGCGGATACCGGCACCAAGATGATCCATATGGGCAAGAACAGCCGCAGCACCATAGTATCCAAGGGTATATCGGCGATGCAGGGCAGCAATGCCTATCGGGGTCTGGTACGCATTGCGGCGAAGGCGGAAAACGCGAGAAACCACACCCAGTGCGATTCCCTCTTGATCGGTGATCGTTGTGGCGCCCATACCTTTCCCTATATCGAAGTGAAGAATCCCACCGCCCAGGTGGAGCATGAAGCCACAACCTCGAAGGTGAGTGAGGATCAACTGTTCTACTGTCGTCAGCGTGGCCTCTCGGATGAGGATGCGGTGTCGATGATCATTAACGGCTTCTGCAAAGAGGTCTTCAACGAGCTGCCGATGGAGTTTGCCGTTGAGGCTCAGAAGCTGCTTGCTGTGAGTCTGGAAGGGGCGGTTGGTTGAGATGGAAGAGAGGTTTCCGATGTTGACGATAAAGAATTTACGGGCCAGCGTGGAAGACAAAACGATCCTGAATGGGGTCGATCTGCAGATCAATGCAGGCGAAGTGCATGCCATCATGGGACCTAACGGGTCGGGAAAGAGCACTTTGGCGCATGTCCTTTCAGGAAGGGATGGTTATCATGTGACTGACGGTAATGTGAGTTATATGGGTGAGAATCTGCTCGACCTGGAGGTTGAAGAACGGGCGCACAGAGGGCTTTTTCTCGCATTGCAATATCCGGTTGAGCTACCCGGAGTGAACAACATGACCTTCTTGCGGGAATCGATGAATGCGATACGCAAGGCTAACGGTGAAGAGGAGATTGATGCGGTCAGTTTCATGAAGCTTGTACGCGCCAAAGCAAAACAGGTGAAGCTGGATGAAAAGCTGCTCAAGCGTTCGGTGAATACGGGTTTCTCGGGGGGTGAAAAAAAGCGCAACGAGATTTTTCAGATGGCTATGCTGGAACCGCGGCTGGCTATTTTGGATGAGACGGATTCCGGTCTCGACATAGATGCCCTGCGAACAGTCGCGGATGGTGTGAATATGCTGCGTTCAGAAGAGAGAGCCTTGCTGGTGGTAACCCATTATCAGCGTTTGCTTGACTATATTCAGCCGGATTTCGTCCATGTGCTGGTGGCGGGCCGCATTATTCGTTCCGGAGGCAAGGAGTTGGCGTTGGAGTTGGAGGAGAAGGGGTATGGCTGGCTGATTGATGAGGATGCGGCATGAATATGCACGGCTACCGAGAGACGGCGCAACGTACCATTGACAGCCTGGCCCATGACAATGGAGATTGGCTCATTGAACAGCGACGTGCTGCGATGGAGCGCATGACTGAACTCGGCTTTCCCCATGCCCGCCAGGAGGCCTGGCGTTATACGGGTGTGGAGGGTTTGTTGCAAAAGGGGTTTATATCGACCCCTTCAGTATTGGATTCATCCCGGGATATCGCCATCGATCGTATGCTCGAGGGTCCTGTTGCTGGGCGTCTGGTGTTCGTGGACGGTAGCTACCACCCCGGGCTGTCGATGGACATTGAGCAGACAGGGTTCAGGATAGGAAATCTGCGCGCAGCCATGGCCACAGGTGATCAGTCGGTGCTCAGCTCGGTGGGTAATCTGTCCGGGGTGGGAGATCATGCCTTCGCCGCCATGAATATGGCGACCCAACAGGATGGCGCCGTAATTCAGCTGTCGAAAGGTGTTGTGATCGAGCAGCCCATAGAGTTGTTGCATATAACAACCCGTAAGAGAGGCGGGCATGCACAACAGATACGCCACCTGGTCGAGTTGGATGCGGATGCTTCGGTTAGCCTCATAGAGCGTTATCTGTCGGCGGGTGATGACCACGACTACTTCAACAATGTCGTTTGCGAGATCGATCTGGCGGAGGGAGCAACCCTGAGACACCAACGTGTGCAGCAGGAGAGCAATCATGCCTATCATCTGTGCGGCCTCTATGTCAGTTTGGGCCGGGATGCCCGCTATCTGGGTGTGAATGCGGCACTGGGCGGTGCATGGTCACGTACTGAGTTCCATCATCGGTTCTCCGGGGAAGGTGCGGAATGTGAAATCGACGGCCTCTATGTGGCGGGTGATGGTCAATTGACGGATTTCCATCTCGATGTGGATCACAGCGTGCCCCGTTGCCGAAGCCGGGAGAATTTCAAAGGTATTCTGCATGGGGTGGGAAGAGCGGTATTTGACGGTTTGATCCGGGTCGGGATCGATTCGCAGAAGAGCCAGGCGCATCTGCACAACGCTAATCTGATGCTCTCAAACAAGGCCGAAATCGACACTAAACCCCAGTTGGTTATCCTCGCGGATGATGTGCAGTGCAGCCATGGTACAAGTGTGGGCCGGCTGGATGAACAGGCACTCTTCTATCTTCGCTCGCGGGGAATCGATGCGCATCAGGCACGGCGTCTGTTGTGTCTCGGCTTTGCCGAAGAAATTATCGACAGGTTTGTCACAGATTCCCTGCGTGTAGAGATCAGGAGTGATCTGGAAAAGCGGATGCGGTTTTGATTTTCGTGGGTTTTTCGCACTGAAACGGCAATTGACGGTATTGGCAGATGAGTGGACTGCAAATCAACGAAACCGGCAGCAGAACGCTACCCACACGGGATGCGTTGATTGAGGCCCTGTGCACTGTTTACGATCCTGAGATACCGGTCAATATCTATGATCTGGGATTGATCTATCGCCTGGAAGTGGATGCCGAGGGCAAGGTCGAAGTCGATATGACCCTCACGGCACCCGCCTGTCCGGTGGCGGGTACGCTGCCATACGAGGTCGGCAGAGTGATCGATGCAGTGCCGGGCGTCACCGATGCCACCATAAGGTTGGTGTGGCAGCCTCCCTGGAGCCAGGAGAGGATGAGTGATGAAGCAAAATTTCAGCTGGGACTACTTTAAAAATCCTTGCTGATTATACGGCAGGGCAGTTATTGGAAAGAGATGGTTTAGATCGTAAAAGCTGCTGAAAAGTTTTGAGTTGATAGGCTGCGCTTGTTTTTACATAAATTCTAAACTCAAAATTGTGGAAAGTCGCTTGCCAAATGGCTGATTAGAGTGGGCAACCAGGGTCCGTTTCGGTACTTTGTTTGCCTTAATTAGAGGTGTGTTATGGCAATTCAACTGACTGAGAGCGCCGCCGGGCATGTCAAATCGATGCTGTCTCATAGAGATGGCGCAATTGGATTGCGTCTGGGTACCAGAAAGAGCGGCTGTACCGGTTTCGCTTATGTGGTCGACTATGCAGTACGGGTGGGAGAGGATGATCGATTGTTCGAATCCCATGGTGTAAAAATCGTTGTCGATAGTAAGAGCTTGCCGATGCTCGACGGTATGACAGTGGATTATGTCAAGGCGAATATGCTCAATGAGGGTTTCGATTTCATCAATCCGAATAGCAAGGAACAGTGTGGTTGCGGTGAGTCTTTCAGTGTGTAAACAGCCGCCTCAAGGTCTGGAGAACGGGATGAGCGAAATCGACGAGATCGTGGAAAACTTCGAGTTTTTCGACAATTGGGACGGGCGTTATCAATACCTCATTGAACTGGGAGAGGCGTTGCCCGCCATGCCGGATGTTTTGAAGGTGGAAGAGAACTGGGTCAAGCCCTGTATGAGTACCGTTCACGTCTCAGCACATCGGGATGAAGACAATCCGGCGCTGATCTTTTTCAAAGGCGATTGTGATACCGCGATCATCAAGGGTGTGCTGGCGCTTTTGATAGACCTGCTATCCCATCGTACCTTGAGTGAAATTCATGAGTTGGACGTGGATGCTCTCTTCACGCGACTTAAGCTGCAGGAGCATCTGAGTCCGAGCAGGCATGTCGGCATCTATGCCATTGTGGAAAAAATGATCGAGAGGGCCGAGGCCCTCTCGAAAGTCGAGACATCAAAGCTCGAGCCAACCATTTTGTCGTAATCTGTAACGGCCTTCAAAGGCGTCTGCCATGGCCGTCTCTATCATTGTGCATCATCCGTGCACAGGATATGCGCATTAGACTCGCCAGACTGTGCCAATCCCTCAAGGTTCGATATGACCTGCATACTGGCCTCTTCCATCATGCCGATGTTGTTGATACTGGCCTGTTTATCCCCGCTTTCAAGATGAATAAGGGCCTGTTTGCCGTATTTGTGAACGTCCTGATGGGGTGCTTCGATTTCACGATAACCGGGAAGGTTGGAGAAGCAAGAAACCCCTTCGCCGTTATAATACCACTGGCCCAGGCGGCAACTCCTGTGATCAGAGAGCGCGTCGGCGGGGAGCTCGGCCAGACCGAGAAAGGCCTTGTAGATGCTGAACTTGAAAACCAGATGATCGAACTTCGCCAGCTCCACGAAGGTCCGCAGTGAGGTTGAGGAGATGGTCTCCTCCATCGATTTCGAAAGCTCGAATTGCTGTTTGATGGTTGCGATGGAATCTGAGACCTGATTCTGAAAATTGTGGGTTACATCCATCATCGATGACATGGTATCCATCGATTTCTTTGTCTCTTGCGTGATGGTGTCAACCAATGCGGCGATTTCCGTTGTAGCCTCCCGTGTACGCCCGGCCAGACTGCGAACTTCATCGGCGACCACGGCAAACCCCCTTCCCATCTCGCCAGCACGCGCAGCCTCGATTGCCGCATTCAATGCCAGCAGGTTGGTCTGTTCCGATATGCCCTGAATGATACTGACGAAATTACTGATGTTATCGGCGATCGTACCCAGTTTATCAACACTTTCGGAACTCTGTTGGGAGATCTGGGTGACACTGTCGATTTCACTGTGCATGACCTCGACGCTGGCGATTGCCTGGGTTGAAATCTCAGAACCGCGGATGGCATTCACCTTTTCATCTTTCATGTTCGTGGCTGTATGCATCAAAGAGTGCTGAAGCTCACTGAAAGAGTCACTCAGTGTGGAAAAATTTCCCAGTAACTGTTGTTGCAGATGCAGTTCTTTTGATTCCTCTTCAATCCGTTGACGCAATTGTGCATTCTCTTCCTGGAGTGTGGAGATCTGTGCGGCCTGCAATTCGACCTGACCGCTCTTCTCTTCCAACTGCTGTTGTAACTGAGAGATCTGTTTCTTATTAGATATGCCAAACATAAGAATTCTCGGATGAAGAAAGTTAACGACTACGAGTTTTACTGAATTAGATATGCCTATAGCGGCCGATAATCGCAAAAATAAAGGTTAAAAAGGTTACGAAAATGTAAAATACTGTGAGAAAACATAGACATCTTTATTAAAGGTATTGCTGTCGGTGCTGTCCCGGCCATATGTTGTATAACCTGGGGTCTTGCTTGGTTATAAGGTTTTGGATTAAATCCGGAGTGATCTATAACAGCTTTCGATGGGCAGCGAAATGTATGATTTCTTGTATCCAGCCGGGAGACATCAGCGGTCTCCTAGGGTACTTCAATCTTCATGGAGAGACGGTCCGATCGGTTATTAGCGATTCAGGGGCGTCGTTACCGGTCTAACTGCAACTCGATGGTGCCGGTGGCCTCGATGCGCAGTGTCTGACTTCCCGCAGCGAGTGTAGGGGCAGCAGATGCTCCCTCCAGGGCCATCATGTTGGCGCGCATTCGGAAAGGCTGAACCGGCCGGTCCGATGCCTGTATTGATATTTCCACCAGGCGATATGCGTTTCGTCCAAACTGTTTCGTCACCAGGTCAGCACGTTTGCGGAAGGCGTCGATCGCCTGCAGCGTCAGCGACTCCTCCACCTTTTCCCTTTGCGCCGGCGAGATTGCATAGCTGATTGAGTCCAGAGCCAGGGTTGACTGCAGCTGATTCAGCAGTTTACTCAGCCTGTCGCTGTGGGTGCTCTGCAGGCGGATCGATTGGCGTACACGCCAGCCAGTCAGCCTCTGCTGCTGGTAGATTGGCGAAGTCTGATAGCCGAGGGTCTGTACCTTGATGCCTTCTCTGCCTGTTGCTTCACTAACGGCCTGAGCGATCAGGCGGTTGACGCTATCAGTCAGCGATCCAGGGTCACTCCCCTCCTTCTGTGCATAGAGGACCGCGATCAGGGTGTCGTTCTCAACTTCAGCCGAAGCACTGCTGTGTAGTTTCACATGATCGTAGTGGTGGGTCTGTCCCTCAGCCTGTAGTGGGGATTGCGGCACCATCAGGCTGAGACAGACGAGGAGAGATGCGGGTAGTTTCTGTATGCTCGATCTGGACATGCAACCTCCTGTCATCGTTTTGGTTATGCCCATCTGCAATGGGTCGGCTGGTATCAGTCGCTGCTACCCGCTCACACACTGTCCGGGTTCAGACCTGTCGGTATAATCCTATAGTAATTGTCTGATAATTATGTACAACTGCCAATTTGTATCCATTAATGGGTAGGTGGAGCGGATCCACAGGCTTCCAGGGAAGATCGGATTCTTATCCTCCCGGCGAACTTAAAGTTATTGTCCAGTCAGGCGATATAGATTACTGCAGCTTGCAGGAAATAGTTGAAATTCCGCGGGTTGAAATGGAAGGCAATATTCCGCCCTCAGGTAATGAAGTGGTTCTGGAAAACAATAACATTATCGTATCAACATCGGGTGCTAAAGGGAGAATCAGGTAGGTAAACCGGGATTTCATGCATAGCAGCGGTCTCTGTAAAAGTGGACTGCTGGGTAAGCCGCACAATATCATCCGCCACCCGGATAACCCGCGTGGTGTTGTCAACAGGCTTTGGGAGACCATTGCTATTGGCGTAGCGTGTTTCGCGAACCACATTAGTGGGTCAAGCCATATGTGTGGAAGGGTTTAAGAGTTATGAAACGTCTGTACTTAGCCACCAGGCTGAAGGTCCTTGTAGCGGTTTTCGTTATCCTGAACCTGCTGACCATTCTATCGGTCCTGTTGTCGGGCGGTTACCAACACTGGCTCTGGATATTTCCTTTGCTTTCCATCTCAACTGCCGTGCTGGTCGGACATCGGATGAAGATGCCGTTCTATGTCATGCAGGAGATCGAAAGGGCATTGCAGGAGATGCTTCAGGGGCAGTTCACTTCCCGCATTACCAGGGTGCCCTGGATGGGGGAAGCAGGGCATATCGCATGGAACCTGAATGAATCGCTGGATCAGTTAGAGACATTCTTCAGAGAGGTCAAGACCAGTTTTGAGCTGGTTTCCAACGGCCGCTATTATCGCCGCACCTTGCCTACTGGATTGCATGGTGAATTGGAAAAGACTCTGGCGCGTATCAATGAATCACTGGATGCAATGTCAGAAAATGCAAATTATATCAAACGCAATGAAATGGCGGCTGAGCTGCAGGAACTGAATACCAGTCAGATCATGAGCAATCTGTTGCTGAGCCAGAATGATCTTATACGTATCACCGATGAGATGCAGAAAGTCTCTTCCATAGCCACTGACAACATGCAAAAGGCCGAAGAGAATCAAGAGGCGGTGTCACATGTCGTCGATTCCCAGACCAGAACCCTTGGCCTGATAGAGCAGAGTCACCAGACCATGGGTAAACTCAATACCATGAGCGATGAGATAACCGGCATCCTGGGCATGATCGGTGAGATTGCCGACAAGACCAATCTATTGGCCCTGAACGCCTCCATTGAGGCGGCACGGGCCGGTGAGCACGGCCGTGGTTTCGCGGTGGTGGCGGACGAGGTGAAAAAGCTGGCCGAGAGCACCAAGACAGCGACCGATGAAATTCGTGGTGTGGTGACCACCTTTCAGGGTGAAACTACAGTGATGCAGTCCCACTCCGATGAAATGCTGGAAATGGCGAACAGTGTGCAGAAGGCTGTGGAGGAGATGAACACCAGTTTCAATCACTTCGCAGACAGGGCGCAAAAGACCTATGTCTCCGTCAATTTTGCACATGACATCTGCTATGCCTCACTGATCAAAGTGGATCATATGATCTACAAGCAGAAGGCCTACAAGTCGTTTTATGCGGGAACCGATAATCCCGATGCTCAGGCCGTGCTGGTGGATCACCATAATTGCCGGCTTGGCAAGTGGTATTATGAAGGTATTGGCAAGGAGAGCTTCGGTCACCTGCCAACCTTCAAGCAACTCGAGACGCCGCACACGGCAGTACACAGCCACGGCCATGCAGCACTCAACTATCTGTCGGAGGATTGGCAAAAGGATCAGCAACTGCAGAAAAAGATTATAAGCACTTACACGGAGATGGAACACGCAAGTGACCAGGTGATGGATCGTATCGATGCCATGATTTCTGAGAAACACAACTAGCAGGGGTGGGGCCATGAAGCGAGCTATCACGCCGACCGATCGGGAAATCCTTATGGATGAGAACGATTTCATCGTCTCCAAGACGGATTTGAAGGGACGCATAACCTACGCCAACCGTATCTTCATGAAGATTGCCGGTTACAATGAAGGGGAACTGCTTGGTGTACAGCACAATATTATTCGTCATCCCGACATGCCGAGAGGGGTCTTTCGTCTGTTGTGGAATGTGATCGAGTCAGGGAATGAGTGCTTTGCCTATGTCAAGAATATGGCGAAGAGCGGTGACTTCTATTGGGTTTATGCGAATGTCACGGTCGATTACGACGATAACAACAATCCCATCGGCTATTTTTCGGTTCGCCGCAAACCCAGCAGGGAAGGAATCGAAGCCATGATTCCAGTCTACAAGGAGATGTTGAGGATCGAGCAGCAGGCCGGTGCGCGCGATGCCCCCAATGCATCGTTGCAATGGCTGGTGGATGTGCTGAAGAGCAAGAATACGACCTATGAAGAGTTCATTCATACCTTGGGTCATTGATATTCAGTCAAGCT
Source organism: Candidatus Thiodiazotropha sp. LNASS1 (assembly GCF_964212655.1). Classification (NCBI taxonomy): domain Bacteria; kingdom Pseudomonadati; phylum Pseudomonadota; class Gammaproteobacteria; order Chromatiales; family Sedimenticolaceae; genus Candidatus Thiodiazotropha; species Candidatus Thiodiazotropha sp. LNASS1. Next base: position 3,570,585 of record NZ_OZ156465.1, read on the forward strand.
ATTGAAACTGATTCGCCATGCTATTGACAGTCATTGTTGTTCACATTCCTGAATCCGGGTGATTTCTTTGTTCGATTCGGAATGCGGCATTCCGGAGTAACCTGTCGATTCTCCCTGATTAATTTTGAGTCCTGATTCATAGGTATTTGTAACCCACTCGTTATTGTTGGATGGGCTGTTATTTATGAATTGATCGAAGGGTTGCAAATCAATGATGGCTCGAAATTAAGAGAGGGCCAAATTTATCAGTCACGGGATTGTTCCCATAGGGTGTGTTGTAACGGAAAAGGTACATCCTTTCCAAACAGCGCTACACTAAACACTCTATGAGTCAGGGAAAACGAATATCTGATCCGTTTCGTCTACTGTTCGGTCGTGAGAACAGTGCCATCTGGCTGGTTGCCGTCGTAGGTTTGAGTCTCTCGTTTGCCGCCATGTTGCTGATGCGGCAGCAACTGGAGGCACACAGCATGCTGGACTTTGAATGGGTTGCGCACAATCGTATCCGTGCCCTGACGCATGGTATAGATAACAGCATGCTCGCAGTGACTACTCTTCGCGACCATGTCATAGCATCCGGCGAGGTCAAGGGTGAGGAGTTCCAACTGTTCGCCAGCTCCCTGCTGGATCGCTACCAGGGTGTTCAAGCGCTGATCTGGACGCCGCGGGTCAAAGGTACGGATCGGGATCGATTCGAAGCCTCAGTTACATCGGGCAGTAAAACCTTTCAAATTTCGGAAGGCGACGGACATTTCGAGCTGCTGCCAGCCGCTGAACGGACAGAATATTTTCCAGTGAGCCATGTCGCCCCTGAGAACAATGGCACCATACCGTCCGGGTTTGACCTGGGGTCGATACCCAAATTTGCTGACGCCTTGTCACGCGCCAGAGATCTGGGACGGATGGAAGCGAGCGGAAGAATCGCATACCCGGTGTCACAGGATGGCGTTGAGTACGGTTTCATGGTCGCCAGTCCGGTGTACGCTGAAGGTGAAGCAACTGATACGGTAAGCCAACGCCGTGCAAACCTGAGTGGATTCTTAGTTGGTTTTTTTCGCCTTGCCAGTCTGACCAATGCCGCCATATCGTTACTGGAACCACGGGGCGTTGAGATCTTGATTCTGGATGAATCGGCTCCGGCAGCTGAACAATTTTTGCATTTTTACACCAGCCGACTCTCCCCCAGGCGAATCGGGGTTGACGAGTATGAGGGTTGGATGAATGATCCGGATGAGGCGAAGGTCATGGAACGCGTGCGGATCGCCGATCGTGTGTTGGCGATCGTCTGCGGCCGAACCAATATGTTCCGCAGTGCCGAGGCATTTCAGGAAGGCCCCTGGATGGTGTTGATAGCGGGATTGCTGTTTACCATGTTGTTGGCATTCTATCTGGCCAGAATACGCGAGAATATCCGACAGCGCTCGGCCATGGAACTGCAATTGGTCGAGCGGGAGGAGTTGTTCCGGCAAATGACAGAGACAGTGGACGAGGCGTTCTGGTCCACGGCGGTGAATGAAGGCAGATTGCTCTATCTCAGTCCCACCTACGGCAGGATGCTGGGTATCGCCAGTGATATCAAACGCCAATCCTTACTCGATGCGGCCTATCCCGAAGATCGGATGAAATTAAGTGAGGCGCTGCTACGTATCAGCCGCGAGGGTGGCGATGTTGAGGTCACACACCGGATTCAACGTGCAGATGGTACCCTGCGATGGGTGCGAACGCGGGGATTTGCTGTGCGCGACATGGATGATCGGATTTACCGCCTGGTAGGCTTCATCGAGGATATTACCGAGCGAAAGCTGGCTGACGAGGCGCTGCGCGAATCCGAAGCCAAGTTGAGAGATCTGTTTCAGCAGACACCTGATATCATTATGACCGTCGATCGCAAGGGTAAGATCCTATTGATGAACCGGTCGATTCCGGCACTGCCGGCAGAGAGGGCGGTTGGGCGAAACTCCCTGGCACTGATGCCGAGAGATTTTCGTAAATGGTTCCGCAAAGCGTTGAAAAAGGTGTTCCGCAAGGGAAGTACCCGGCAATTTCAATATTCGGCAGACGATGGCACCTATTGGGAGGGGCGTATTGTACCCATATCCAGTAGCGAGGGTGCAGTGACGGCCGCGATGGTTATCGCCGGTGATGTCACGGAAAAGCGCAATCTGGAGGCTCAGGCTTTGCGTAACGCCCGTCTCGCCTCCATCGGTGTGCTGGCTGCCGGTGTGGCGCATGAGATTAACAACCCCAACAACGCGATACAGTTCAACGCGTCATTGATTTCACGGGGTTGGCAGGATATCACACCCATATTGAACGAATATTATGAGACGCATGGCAATTTTGCGTTGGGCGGTATGCCTTTCTCAGAGGCCAGGGAGAGTTTTCAACAACTCCTTGCGGGAATAACCGGTAACTCAGACCGCATTCGTCGCATCGTGCAAAACTTAAAGCACATGTCCCGGCAAGATGCTGGTGAGCTCACCGAAAAGGTGGATATCCAGCAGGTCCTGGAGGAGACAGTTATGATTCTCCACAATCAGATCCAGAAGTTCACCGATAACTGTTCCACGGATATACCGGACGACCTGCCTCCGGTGCAGGGTAATTCACAGCAACTCGAACAAGTATTCATCAATGTTTTATTGAATGCGTTGCAGGCTCTGCCCGATCGAAGCAAACGAGTGAATATCGAGACCGGCTACGATAGTGACGAGAGTGAATTATGGGTGGCTGTCCATGATCAGGGTCGGGGCATATCGGAAAGGGACCTGAGTAAATTGACTGAACCCTTTTTCACCACTCGGACAGACGCCGGCGGTACCGGTCTGGGCCTGTCCATTTCACGCTCAATTGTGGAGCGGCATGGTGGCAGTATGGGTTTCGAATCGGTATTGGGTGAAGGGACCTGTGTGACAATCCGCTTCCCGGTCATTCAGAAGGCATGAGGGTACAACAAGATGGAGCATGAATCGAAGATGGCTTTCCCGGTTGTACTGGTGGACGATGAATCCAGTGTACTGTTCAGTTCCAAGATGATTCTGCAAAGTGCGGGTATCAAGGAGGTACTTACGCTCGGGGATAGCCGGGAATTGATGCCATTGCTGGCTGAGCAGGATGTGGCGGTGGTGGTATTGGATTTGTTCATGCCTTATCTGTCCGGTACACAGTTGCTGCCGGAGGTCGTCAGAGAGCATCCAGAGCTTCCGGTAATCGTCATGACCGCAACCCAGGAAGTGGAGACTGCGGTTGCCTGTATGAAAGGGGGAGGTTTTGACTACCTTGTAAAACCGGTGGAGGAGAATCGCTTCGTCTCGAGTGTGAAGCATGCCATGGAAGTCAGGGCTTTACGCCAACAGGTGAGTGCCCTCAGACGCAGTCTGATGACGGATCAGCTGGAGCATGGGGAGGTATTTTCCAATATTGTTACAGTCAGTCGGAAAATGCGCTCTCTATTCCAGTATTTGGAGGCTATCGCAGTCTCTACGGAGCCTGTGCTTATTTCGGGTGAGACAGGCACCGGCAAGGAACTGCTGGCAAAGGCCATTCACCGGTTGAGTCATTGCAAAGGCGCCTTTGTTCCGGTCAATGCGGCTGGACTGGATGACACTCTGTTTTCGGATACCTTGTTCGGTCATCGCAAAGGCGCGTTCTCCGGAGCGGACACAACTCGAGAAGGCATGGTTGCCAAAGCAGAGGGCGGCACCCTTTTTCTTGACGAAATAGGTGATCTGACAAACGCCTCCCAGGTTAAGCTGCTGCGGCTTCTGCAGGAGCGACGCTACTATCCTCTGGGTTCGGATATGGCTAAGGTTTGTAACACCAGGATCCTATGTGCGACCAACCGCAATCTGAATGAACGCATGTCTGCCGAGTCATTTCGCTCCGACCTCTACTACCGTCTTAGCGTGCATCAAGTGGAGATACCGCCATTACGTGAGCGCGAAGAGGATATTCCTGCACTGGTGGCCTACTTTATCTCAGAGGCCGCTGATTCCCTGGGAAAAGGCGCGCCTGAAGCGAGCCCTGAATTGTTGACTCTACTTGCGAACTATCATTTTCCGGGCAATATCCGAGAGTTAAGGGCGATGGTCTTCGATGCGGTGGCGCGCCATAAATCGGGTCATGTGCTTGGGATAGAGAGTTTCCGCAACACGGTCAAGTTACAGCAGGTGGCTACTGAAGAGAGACAGGATGAGATTGCCGCCGTGGAAGGGCGATTTCCAACCCTGAAAGAGGCAGAGCAGTTGCACATTGAGAAAGCGCTGGATCGGGCGGGGGGAAATCAGGGTACCGCCGCCGCCCTGTTGGGTATTTCACGACCCGCTCTAAACAGACGCTTGGCTCGCATGCGGGCACGCTGATTTGAGGGCTGTCAATATGAAATGTTGTTACCGGTAACAGCCACTAGATCAGGCTCAGTATCGCAACGATGGAAAAAATGCCGATGATAAACAGCATTGGCATCAAAAAGAAACTGAATGAAGGTTTGACCATTCCGGCATTGTTTCTAGACTGCATATTTCGCTCCTTTAAAATAGTGTCATTGTATATGGCATGCTATGGCTGACGGGGTGAGTGTAAGTACGCTATGCGTTGAGCATGCTGTAGACTTTATTTGCCGCATCCAGCTCCTTCTTCAGCTTTTTACGATTCGTCGTTGAACTCTCCCTGGTCAGTTTCTTTCGCAGTTTTTGTTTCTCCGCCTTGACTTGGCTGAGATAGCACTTCAGTTTTTTCCGTTGTTTTTCCCGCTTTTTCTCAACGGTGTCTAGAAGGAAGTTTATTTCTTTAACCAACTCTTGATGTTTCATTGATTTCCTTTGCCTCCACATAGGGATTTGAATGCTATCTACATTACTCACACGCATGAATAGTGCCAACCAGATGGATTTGTGATTAGCGGTTGAAAATCAGATAGATAGGGTGATTTATAGAAACAGGGGAGGCAAATGATAGGTGTAACAAGATGAACGCACTTCCCTGCTGTCGTCAGGTCTATATTGCTATAGGTCTTGTAGATCAGAAGGTTATAATGCCTTATTCGTCATACTGTACGGCATGTAACAGGTTAAAATGTTACACCCCCCTTGATGACATCATCCCAGTAATCGCCTTTCACCCAACCAGATGGCAAGGCGTTGCAGAGGGTGGCGATTCCCGCCGGGTCGCCAGGTACGGCGTAATCGGTTTTGGTAAGCATCGAACTGGAGACCCCATGGTGCGGCCAGGACCTTCCCTCTACCGAGTAGGATTTTCAATACCTGGGTTGCGGCAAGGCCCGCGCACAATTCGCATCCCATTGGTGTGGAAGGCCCCTTTTTGGCCACCAGGTCAATCCGTTCGGGTAATACCAGAGAGGTGGCGTGAAGTGCGGCTGGCGCCAGGCCGACGAGAAAGTGCAGATATTGCTGATACTCGCCTTTTCCTTCCAGCTGAAAGTACGCTTCAAAGTTCATTCCATCAGGCAAAAAATTGAGCAATGCCGATCCCATCCCCAGAGGTGCAGCGGTGACTGCAGGGATCTTCATCCGATCACAGGCGGAAAAAAGAGCCCGTCTCGCTTCGAGGGCAAAGAAATCAAGTCCATCCAGATAGAGATCACAATCACTGAGAAAGTACTCTGCCCGGGCAGGTTCCACTCCCCGCTGGAACTGATTGATATCGAGTTCGGGATTGATCGACAGGGCCATTTCCAGCAGTACATCGAGCTTGGGTCGGCCAATCGTTGTCAGGTTGGCGCCCGCCTGGCGATTGAAATTCTCGATTGCAAAGGTATCGAAGTCAGCCAGATTGAAGCCCCCCACGCCAAGCCGGGTCAGGGTCAAAAGATGGCTGCCCCCCACCCCTCCCAATCCGGCAATGGCGACTCGGGAGTTGCGCAGTCGCTGCAGCTCCGACTCCGTTACCCAGCCGGTGGTACGTGAAAATGCCTTATGGAAATCAAACTGGATCATTGTACTGCCGATCGTCCATTTGCGATTTTCCCTGCCATGACTGGCTATCCAATTCACTACGAATTAAATCGTATAGCGTTAAGATTTGGGGGTTCATGTGACATGTCAGATCACTGCGTGGCAACTCATACAGCGCTCGCTCGCCTTTCAGCTCAAAGGTGGAGCTGATCTGCCTGAACAGTAATCCATAACGTTTCAGATGGCGTTGCAATCTCGGTTCCATCACCACCAGGGCGAAATCGAGCTTGCAGATATCCACCATGGCGATGGCCGAAAGATAGAGACCGATGGAGATGTTGGGGAAATTGCGCCGTTCATCCTTGGTAAAAAGTGTAGGATTATGACTGCCGAGGATAAAAGGTTTACCGGCCTCATTGGCCCGCCGGCGAAAACAGCTCGGTACCGCCAGGCGGGATATCTCCCCAACTTTGCTCTGGGTAAGGCGACTCAGATTATCACTCCCGGTGATATCGATGTCGTGGAGCTGACAGGGCAGGCGGGCCTGCCTGTTGCCGGCCGGTGGTACTACCAGACGTACGCAACCGGCGATATCCCCCGTCCGTTTGTGCTCCAATAGGCAGTGATGTGCGTAGTTGTCACATTCATCACGCTCGAGACGACTCTCATTCAACGGTTCCCAGCCCAGTTCCTCGGCATAGACCTGATAACGAATGCTATAGCTGAATCGCCTTTGGTGGTGTGTTGCTGCGTAACGGGGATAAAAGTAGATCGAAAAATTCCTTGCCAGGTTATCCATTCCTATCTCCCTGATATAGTACTAATGCCGGATATAAGGTTATGGCATGATTTCCTGATGGCGCTCAGTCTCAACAGACTATCGAAATAGTGTGATTGATCCGCTGCAGTTGCCATGTGAGACAGGCAGTAGTCCTATAAACATAGTCAGTCTCCGGAGAAGAGACAAATGTTTCAGATCGCTTGGAAACCCGAACTGCAGCAAAGAATTGCTTTGTCCCGGATCCATACCCTTTCCTCAGGCTGTGGACAGGTTTGAGAATGGTGCTGTGTGCGGTAATTGACCTGGATCACGGTTTGCTCTTTTGATTGTTAATTAAATGTTACATTGAGCGCTATATTTACGTCCACATTGGTGTCGGAAGATATAGGGATGTGGTAGGGATGCAGTAGACATGAAGTACTTAATAAAGATGTATATATCACTGATCGAGTCATTAGGAATTTACACCACGGATCAGCTCTATGAGTTGATCAGCACCAAACAGCACGGAATGCCCATCTCCCGTCATCGTGCTGCGGTCATGCAGAGTCGCATTTTTTTCTTCAGTGTGATTTTTGCGGTATTGGTGCCCGCCTGGTCGGTAATCGATATCCTCTATCTGCCCCAAGCGCTGTGGAGTGAATTATTGCTGATCCGTTTACTGGCTGCCGCCAGCTTCGCAATCATTGCCTGGCAAACCCGCAGAGAACCCAATCTCAAGCTGGCCCGCATGCTGCTTGCCGCCATGTTGGCGATAACGCCACTTTTCTACCTCCTCTCGGATCAGATCATTGCAGATCAACAACTCGGCGGAACGGCCATGATACTGGCGGAAGTCTATGCCCTGCTACCCTTTGTCATGGTGGCTGGTCTGACACTGTTTCCATTGACTATATCTGAGTTTCTCAGCTATGCCGTGCCGATCTTCCTGGTGGTGGTTTACTCCGTCTATCCGGAGAACCCGGCTGAGATTGCCGAAGCCGTCTCAACGCTCTGGCTGCTGATACTGTTGCTGGGTGTCGGCCTGTTTGCCTCAATGACCCAGCTTCGCTACATGCTGTCGCAGGTCAGTCATGCCAGTTACGATATCCTGACAGGCATGCTCTCCCGTCGTGCCGGCATCGAGATACTCGAATTGCAGTTTCGTCTGGCGCTGATGAGTGAAAAACCCCTGTCCATCCTCTATTTTGATCTGGATAATTTCAAGGCAATCAACGACACTTACGGCCATGATACGGGTGATACCGTATTGAGAGTCGCCTCCCGGCAGATTCGCGATACGGTGAGAAAAGGGGATAGTGTCATTCGCTGGGGCGGTGAAGAATTCATTGTCGTACTCCCCACTGCCGATCATAAAGAGGCAAACGATGTCATTACACGGATTATGCTGGCCGGTCTCGGTAATCGACCGGATGGCTCACCCGTCACCGCCAGCATCGGTATAGCTGAAGTTCAGCAGGACAGATTAAAAGACTGGAAATCCCAGGTCGAATTGGCGGATCATCGCATGTATACCGCCAAATCCAACGGCAGGGCACGCTGCGTTGGGGTCGGTGGGCATTCGACGGAGTGGGTGACGGCCCTGGAGCAGTCCGCTGGTTTTTAATTGTCTGTCCAAGGCAGATTCGTTTGTCTTCAATTTACACCTCCCCCGTGTCTAATGACGCTGGGTAGTCTGTCTATGAATCGATCTGCTTGTGTCAGTGGTCGGGATGAACCCTGTTGCCGTTGACGCTAACGGCCTTTAGTTCCTGGCCTCGATTTCGATTCCCTCCGCAATCTTGTCGCCAGGGTGCACAACCACGCGTTCACCGGTTGATAGTCCTGAAAGGACTTCAGCCTCCAAGCCGGTACGTTTCCCCAGTGTGACCCGGCGTTGTCTTGCTTTGCCTTCATGCTCCACGAATACCGCCCACTCATCGCCATTTCTGAACAAGGCGGTCAAGGGCAGTTTGAGCACACCGCTGCCGCGCCACAGGACAATGCGCACATCAACCTGATAGCCGTGGGCGATGCGCGACCACGCTTCCTTCGGAGAGGTGAAATCGATGATCACATTCACCCGCTGCTCTTCGATGCCCAGGGCCGAGACCTTGGTGAAACCGAAGGGTTCCACCCGGCGTACTTTACCCGCCAGATCGGTTTTACCCCCCCAGTTTTCTATGGTCACCTGTTGTCCGGGTTGAACCTTGACCGCATCTGAAGAGAGCAGATCAGCGACGATCTCCAGTTCGGTTGGATCACCTATCTCCACCAGTGGTTCACCGGCGTTAACCACCCCCTCGCTCTTGTGCAGGATCTTCAGGATTCGGCCATCCACGGGTGCCTTGATCGGTACACATTGGCAAGCCTCAGAGTTGTTCCGTGTCTCAACGGGGGAGATCAGTTGTGCCCGCGCCCTTTCCAGTTCCGCCTGGCGTGCCTGGCGGGTGGCGATGGCAGTTTCCAATGCCGCCTGGCGGGTCTGGTGGGTGCGCTCCGCCGCCTCCAGCTCCCGTTCCGAGATCACGGCTTCCTGGCGCAGGCTGCGTGCCCGTTTCAGTTCACTGAGGGCGAACGCGAGTTCAACCCTGGCTTCCTTCACTGTCGCTTCGGCAAGTATCAGGTTCGCTTCGGCCGCGCGGATATCGGCCCTGGCCTGGGCTTCGCTACGAGGATCGAGCAGGGTCGGGTCGATGGGCTCGATCTCCGCTATCAGGGTCTCTGACGCGACGACTTCATCGCCTACTTCCGCATCGATACGCATTGCCCTGCCGCTGATCGGGGCCGACAACACGAACACGTCCTCTACCCGGGTCTCACCCTCTTCATCCACGGTCACCACCAGTTCGCCGGGGCTCAGGGTGAGCAGATCCACCGGGATCGGTTTGGGGATGAAAGCCCATACCAGTGTGCCTATCAGGATCAGGCTCAGCAGGCTCCATAACAGTATGCGTTTCCAATATGCGTTCATGTCTCTCACTCACGTGTCTTAAGTACTGCAATCAGATCGAGATGGTCGAGCCTGCGTCTGACCACTGCTGCCGAAAAGGCGGTGGCGCCGAGGGTGACCAGGACCGCTGTTGCGTCGGTGGCGGCCTTGATGACAAGGGGAATGCGGTAGAGTTCGGAGTCCATGGCGCTGGTCATCACCCAACCCAGGCCGTGCCCCACGAAACAGCCCAAGGGCAGTCCGACAAGAATCAGCAATGCCGCCTCACCCAAAAGGATGTAGGAGATCTCGCCGCGATGGAATCCCAGCACTCTCAGCGTGGCCAGTTCACGCCCGCGTTCGGACAGGGCGATGCGGGTACTGTTGTAGACCACACCGAAACCCAGCGCACAGGCAAAGGCGGCGAAGAAGGTGATATAGATCATGATGGTTTCGGCCATGGTGTCGTTGAACTCTTTCACTGCCGCGTCCTTCAGCACCACTGCCGAGACCTTGGGGAGCGATTTCAGGCGTTGGTAGAGGGAAGAGAGCTGATGCTTGTCCACCAGCAGATTGACCGCTTCCAGGCTGGGCCGTTGATCCATCAAGCGGTTCAGGGCTTGAATATGCATATAGGCGGGAGTACCCATGTAGGTTTCAAACAGGTCCACTACTGGGATTTCCCGCTTGGGGCGACGATCCTGCAGAACCTCGACCCGGACAGTGTCGCCAATCCCCACGCCCAGTTTCGACGCCAGTCTGGTTGAAAAGATCAGGCCGTCCGGCGGCACTTGGAGTACCTCCCCGCCGGCATCGTAAACACGCTGCAGATGGGGGTTCGGCAATACACCCTCTATGGCGCCCCGATGGCTGCGATTGCCAACCAGGAAGTCGGCGCTTACGGCACGCATCGGCTCGGCAGCCAACACCCCGGGCATGCGTCGGAACTCGTCCAGGACGGTGTCCGATTGGGTCTCCACCAGACCTACTGTCATGCTCTGTCGCTGGGCATCGTGAAAGTAGACCTGGACGATCTTATCGATGGAATCGATCCACTGCAGCGCCATTATCATCACCGCCACCGACAGGGCGATACCCAAGCTGGTGAGCAAGGCCCGGATCGGTGATCGGAAAATCTGTCTCAGAATGATCCGGGTCGGCTGGTCCAACATGTGTCCGGCACGACTTTTGGAAAGTGCGGTCTTGCGGAACATCGGGGGTGCGGGCGGCAGCATCGCCTCGGCCGGAGGCAGGGTCGCGGCATAGCGCACCGAACCCAGACTGCCTGCCAGGGCAGCGATCAGGCTGACGATGGCACCAATGGCGAAAACACCTGCATCCGGGCGGAATATGAGCAACGGAAAGCGGAAAAACTCCGCGTAGAGCTCAGTGTTGACCCGCCCCAGCCAGGCGCCGAGGAGCCAACCCAGCAGGATCCCGACACTAGCCATCGCCATCGCCAGCTTGGTGTAGTGCCAGCCCACCTGCCAGTTGCTGTAACCAAAGGCCTTCATCAAACCGATCTCGCTGCGGTCGGTGGCGATGAGCCGGCTCAATACCATATTGCTGAGAAAGGCGGCCACGGTGAGGAAGATGATCGGCAGGATCGTCGACATGTTTTTCAACTGTTTGATTTCGTTCATCAGAAACCAGTTCGAGATCTGATCCTTGCGTGCAATCGCACCTTGGCTGCCGTAGCGCTCGAGCAGACGGTCGAGTCGTTCGATTACCTGCCCAGGATTGGTGTCGTGAAGCAGACCGAGACTCAAGTCGTTGAAGGCGCCGTCGAGGTCGTAGGCGGCAGCCATCGCCTCCTGGCCGAGCCAGATAATGCCGTAGCGCTTATCGTCGGGGGTCAGGGCCCCTGGCCCGATGGCGTAGATGAATTCCGGGGAAAGGGCGATACCGACCACCGTGAGGGTGCGTTGATTGCCGTTCATCAACGCCTGCAGTCGGTCCCCCGGTTGCAGGTCATGCGCCTCGGCGAAGGGTTCGCTAAGCACAGCTTCGTCGGGGTGACCCGCGGTGACCAGGCGCCCGCTGCGCAGTACCAGTCGATTCAGGCGGGGCTCACCCTGTTCGGGGATGGAGACCAGTTGACCGATCACCGGCTCTTCAAATCCCTCGATGGAGAGTGTGGCGAACTGCTTGATGCGTGCTTCAACCGAGCGCACACCGGGGATGGTACTGATGCGTTCGACCAGTCTGAGAGGGGCGCGTTTCACGTTGCTGAAGACTTCTGCAAAGCGTTGTCGCTCGTAATAGGCGTCTGCGGTGTCCTGCAGGGCCTGCTGGGCGGAGAGAGACATCACCAGTACCGCCACGCCAGAGGCGATTACCACAGCAATGGCCAGTACCTGACCGCGCAGTTTCCACAGGTTACGCAGCAGTTTCAGATTCAATGCGCGCATGATGTCACCAACTCAGCTCCCTTGCCGGCTGGCGGCTGGGATTGCTGACACTGTCGATGACCTGGCCGTCACCGAAGTGAAGCACCCGATCGGCCATGTTGCCGATAACGGTATTGTGGGTAATCACCGCCGTGGTCGTGCCCAATTCCCTGTTGACCCGCTCAATGGCCTCGAGCACAAGGATTCCGGTATAGCTGTCCAGGGCGCCGGTGGGTTCATCGCACAACAGGATATCGGGGCGCTTGGCGATGGCCCGGGCGATGGCCACCCGTTGCTGTTCGCCGCCGGAGAGCTGCGCCGGGAAGTGATCGAGCCTTTCACCCAGTCCGACCAGTGAAAGCGCCTCCGCAGGCGCCATGGGGTCGACGGCAATCTCGGTCACCAGGGCCACATTCTCGCGTGCCGTCAGGCTTGGTATGAGATTGTAGAACTGAAACACGAAGCCCACGTGATCACGCCGGTAACGGGTAAGCAGTGACTCATCCCCTGAAGTGACATCCAGATCGCGAAAGCTCACCTCTCCGCTGCTCGGGGTGTCGAGACCGCCCAGAATATTCAGCAGGGTCGATTTGCCGCTGCCGGAAGGGCCCAGCAATACCACCAGTTCACCCTCAAACAGGGATATATCCACCCCACGCAAGGCGTGTACGTCCACCGCGCCGGTGTGGTAGGTCTTGGTAAGAGACCGGCCCCGCAGGGTGATCGTCTGTTGCGTTGCTGGGTTCGGTGGGAACAAGTCTTTCATCACTCCTTGAAGCCAGAATGATCAACTCAGAGAGTGCAGGCGCCGCAAGTAAACCAACCAGATACAAAGCGGCTCACCTCTCCCTTCTAGAAGTATAACCGGCCATGGGGGAGATGAGTTGACTGACAACAAGCCAAGCTTCGAAAGTGTGCCGCGCAATTTATTTATCAGGTAAGCGGGCAATAGTGGTGAGTGAGTATGACAGAGCCCTTGGGGTGGTAATTACTTTTTTGTCGAAGGCCCGGCGGAGGTCGGCAGCAGGTTGATCTCGCCTTTCTCGTTAAAGGGAAGGGACAGCATGCTGTCCGGTGTGCTCAGGTTGCCGCTTATCTGATAATCGAAGGTCCCGTTCTGGCGTTCCTGAAGCGCGCCAAACTGTTTGATCAGACCGAACACTGTACTGCTTAACCTAACTTCGAGTATGGATTCGCTGAAACCCTGAACGGTGGTTTCCTGATTACTGACGCCGGAGGCGAACCGCTTGCCGTTCAGATCCAGGTCGAAACTCATGCCGTCGATATTCAACGCCTCTTTGGAGCGGTTTTGCAGGCGGATTTTGACCAGATAGCGCTGCTCCATGAGGGTCGACTCAAGTGGCTTCAAGTCGGCAATGGTTACCCTGATTCTCTCCTCCTGGGATTGCAAGGAGGTGCAACCGGAAAGGATCTGGAGAAGAAGTAACAGGACAGTGCAGGCGGTCAGCCTGGCAAATGCATGGGCTTCTATTCCGGGATACCGGTGGCGTCTCTGAATCATTCTGTTTCTTCCTTCGTTCATCACTGCGGACCCTGTTCCGTATGTTCAATCGGTGTTGGTTCTTGCGGCTCGGGTTTTCGCCAGGAACCGAACAGTAGTGTCAATAGCCCCAACAACAGCTCGTCCGCGAAAGGGATCAGATCGGGTATCAACAGATCGATGACAAACAGCGAAGCGGTCACCAGAAACAGCTGACGGAACTTCAGTCGGTCGGCATATTTCAACAGGGCTGCGATAATGGGTATTTGAGTCATCTGGTTTCGGATTCTCAGCCTGTTATGTGAAAACAGCACTCAGCAACAAGTTTGCGCTGCAAACCGCATCGATCTCCACTGTTAATGGTCTCCGAAGTGCAGGTGCCAGTCCAGTTCAGAGTGTGAAATATTATGACCTTGTCCGGTCATGCGGGTGGTCATTCCAGCCGTTCCACCGCCTTAAGGTGGGTAATTACTAATATGAGAAAGTAGGGTAACTACCCATAATAAACATGATTGCCATAGGGTAATGTTAATGCGAAGGAATTCTTAAGAATTAACATAAGTTGAAAAAAACTAAGAAATTTTAGCTCTACTGAGGCTGTTTCACGAATTTGAGTTCTCGGTAAAAACAAAAATTGGAGAATGGATGGGGTGACCGGTAGGTGTGCAGGCTCTTCTGCTAATGAATCGGGTTTTTAAGGGGTTCTTTTTGGATTTTGGTGTGCTCGCTCTTCAAGCTGGATGGGGCTTGACTCCGATATCTCAAGGGAAACCGGTTCATTGGCAGGTTTGTACGCCACGCTGGATATAACAACAACGCCAATCGTGTAGGCATGGTGCTAAGTACGGCCGGCTTCGTAGGCAGTCTGTCGCCCGCACGCAGTCACCACCTTCCGGGTAAGTCAAATATTTCACCACCCTTCACCATGATTACTTGGATGCATTATTGCGTGAGGTCGCTTTTCACGCGGCATCCAATGAAATGGGGTCGTTGACTGGTTATGGGAAAATCGGTGGCGCTAGCCGCTGTCGCGTTCGGAATGACCGCAAAGCAGTAACAAACGACTGAGTTAAATTTAGCTTTCACATTCTGGAGAAGCGTATGACTAATAGACTCACGATGTTGCATGGCTATGCAATGGGGATATTGATACTGATAGGGAGCCTGGTGCTTCCGCAACCGGCGGATGCTGTGCCCGCTTTCGCACGTCAGACAAGCATGCCCTGCACGGCCTGTCATTTTCAACACTTTCCAACGCTCAATTCGTTCGGTAGATCATTCAGGGCGGGTGGCTACACACTGACCGGTGGTCAGGGCATGATCGAGGGCGATGATATCTCCCTGCCGTTGATGTTGAACGCATCGGTGATAACCAAGCTGCGTTATGTAAAGAGCAACGGCAACACCAATGTCGGCAGCGACTATGGTGTTATCGAGTGGCCGGACGAAGCGGCTCTCCTGGTGGGGGGCAAGCTGGCCAAGGATGCCGGCTTTCTCATGGAGCTGGGATTGACCGATGCCAACTCTTTCCTCTCAACCAAAGTCCATTTCAACGTGGGTAAGGCGGGAGGTACCCAATTCAGTGTCATACCTTTCTCCACCGATGGCCTGGGATCGGCATACGGATTTGAGTTATTGAATACCGGCGCCCAGCGCTCACAGCGGCCGATCGAGGATCGTACAGGATTCAGTGCCGCCCAGGCGCTGGGTTTGGGCAGTGGTGAGGCTACCGGTATCGCGCTTGTTGCCTCGAGTCATAACTTTTTCATCAACTACACCCCATGGGTGCCGGGTTGGGAAGAGAATAACGTGGAGGTCAAGCCGTCCGGGCTGGCTCACTACCTGCGCGCTGCCTACACTCCGTTTATCGGATCCTGGGATACCGGGTTTGGCTTTCAGCTCTGGTCGGGAGATGCGGAAGTCGCCGATGGCGCAGGTGGCGAGACCCTGATTGCAACCGATGGCTGGGTCGTGGATGGCCAGATGCAGGGCAGTGTGGGTAGTATGCCATTGGGCATCTATGCCAGTTTCGGCAGTTGCTCCGCCGATGAGTCACATTTTCTGGAAGGCTGCACAAATACCGATGATGGTGAGGCGTTCGGTATTCTTGCTCAACTGGGTATCCTGCCCAACAAAGCCAATGTCTTCGCTGCCTATCGTGCTCTCGACGACGGTTCGGAAGAGGATTCTGAGTTCAATTCCACCACAGTCGGCTTAAACTATCTGTTCTCTCAAAATATTCGTTTTGAACTCTTCTATGTGAAAGAGAGTGGTGATGGTGTGGATGCACGCGACAATGATCGTGACAGCAAATGGTTGTTCCAGCTCTTTGCCGGCTATTAATGGACAGCATGCACACAAATCTAAAAACGAATCGACTTCTCAGTCGCCTCGGCTGCATGTGGATTGCAGTCAGAACCAAGTGAGGACTAACTCATGAACAGAATTGTTACTAGAATGGCTGGATTCGCAGCGTTGGTTAGCGCATTCGGATTGATTTCACTCCCTGCTTACGCGGGTGATACCTATCAGGGCTATACCCTTTATAATCAGTCTTGTTTTCTCTGTCATGGAACAGATGGCAAGGGCAATGGACCGTTGGCAAAAAAACTCGATGTGGCGCCTGACGACTTGACCGATGGAGATAACGGCGCGGCGGAAAAATCTGACCGAGAGCTGTTTGGTATGATACAGGGCACTATCAAGCACGGTTCTGGCGCCAGCGCCATGCCGCAGTGGGGGTTGGCCATGCCGGGTAATCAGATCAATTCCCTGGTCGCCTACATCCGTTTTCTACAGAGGTCCAAGCACCCCCTATTGGGTGATCCTGTTGTGGGGAAGAGTGTATATGACAATAATTGCGCCGCCTGTCACGGTCGCTCGGGTAAAGGGGACGGGCCGCTGGCAGCCGTGCTGAATCTGAAACCGAAGGACCATACCGACAGTGCTGAAATGAACAAGCACCCCAACTCCCACATGGTTGAGATCGTGACCAATGGAACACCGGGTAAATCGCTGATGCCCGGCTGGAAGGACATGCTCACAAAGGCGGAAATTGAAGGAGTGGTCGGTTATCTGCGTCTGTTATCAACCTACTAGATAACGAATAGAATGAACTGGGTAGGGCCGCTGCCAAAAGGCAGCGGCTTTTTTTTACCGCTTATAATGTGTCGAGAATATTTTTCCGGGCTTGTTGATACTCCTCTTCCGTAATCAAGCCCTCCCGCCTGAGATCATCAATGCGGATCAGGCGTTGTCTAACCGTATTATTCGCCGGTTGTTTGCCGGCTTCGATTTTTTCATTCTTTGGTGTATGCCGTGGAGTGGGACTCGGTTGAGTAACGGAATGAAGCTTTTGCTCCACCTCCATGTTTTTGGCTGCTGGTGGCCTGTCTTGTTGTGAAATAACTGAAGGAGCTATTGCCTTGGCTGGTTGGGAGGCCTGTTTGCTGGCGCTTGACTGGGTTCCGCTGCAGTTGAGTTCGATCGACAACCCGCTGTTGAATTCCTGGTAACGGATGCGTCTTCTAAGATCCTGGCAACCCGACTTTCTGATCAACAGTGTACCGTACATCGGCTCTTTTTTGGCATCATAACCCGCAGGGTAGATCTGCTGTTGCGGGATTGAGATTGGTGTTTCACCGATCGCTTTTCCCATCACGTAGACGGTGGCTCCACTGGGTTCAGTATCAACATTAAGCGGCATGTCACCCGAAACTCCGCCTATACCCGTACAAGCCTGGAGCAAAGGCAGGCAGGCTGTGATGCAGATCGCATCTTTTATCCCCGGTAATAGATAATTCCCCATTTTGTGCCCTCTTTAACAGGATTTTGTTCTGACCTGCAGGCACTATAAATCAAGCCATGACAAAAGACACGTTCATTAGGAGGGCTTGCCGATTCTTTGGGAAGTCCCGGTTCTGTCATGTCTGGCGGAGCGTTTCTGCGACACTGGAACCCTATAAAAAATACAGAGACTCCTTAACGTTTAATTAAGCGGTAACTACTGGTTCACATTTTTGTTTATCTGTTTTGGCTTTTAAGTTTTGGTTAAGAATGGGCTACTAATTTTAACACTAAAGAATACGACCGCCCTGTAAATCAGGAGAGGAACACTGCACTAAAGAGCCGTCACTCAGGGGGGGTAAAGCCTGGCAAGAGATGTGATGGCTGTTGCAAGTTGATGGATATATGCCGGAGCTGTTGGGGTTTTGTGGTCAGGGCAGCGTTGTGGCCCTTTTTAGATTTGTTAAGACTTGAAATGTTGCAAGTCATTTTATGAGTTTGTGTAACTCTGGAGGTTTTAAGATGAATTCAATTGTACAGTTTTTTGCTTCTTCTGTTATGGCGTTGTCGCTATTATATTTGCCTTTATCTGCATCAGCCGATGAAATGGTCAGGTCGACCAATGGGATGGCTGAGGTCTCCTCCGACAGCCTGACTGATACACTGGTTATCGTTGACAGGATCGTGGGTGTCGATGCTAAGGGCAATCATCATATCCTTTATGACGAGGAGGATGGACGTGTATATCGCTTGGATAATATCGAGCAGGCGATCCATGACATGAATGCCAAGGGCGTCGATACCAAGGGAACCTTCTGGTCTCTGCAAGCGGTGCTGAGTGACACTGTCTATTTAATGGGTAAGAACAATAATCCCTATCCAGCGCAGCGTGTCGAGACCGCCATCCCTGAAAGCCTGCCGTTGGCGGTGGAGAATCTGCGTATAACCAAAGACAGGGTTATCGCTATCTATACCACTAACTGCGATAACAACTCGATTTAACAATCAATCAATCCTCCCTGACAGATTTGCCAACAAGCGAATCTGTCAGCGCAGAGGATTTCTGTGTTTCTAGCAAATTGTCTGATTTTTTTAATTGTTTCTCTGAATGCAGAAGTGGATTGTTGCAAGTCTGACAATGGCGGGTGTCGGCTGATTGGTTGCTGATTGAGAATATGGGAGTGTCCGTTCACGCCAAAATCAATTGTCACAATCGCTTATCGCGATGAGAAAAGTAGCAGACATGTAATTTTGGTCGGGGGCATTACCATTGCAACAGATAAGCAGTGGAACCGGTATTCAGGGAGAAGGCACGGCTTGGCGAGAAAGAATGAGCAAAATCGGCAATGATATCATCGTTCTGCCTACTACTCCTTACGACGCCGAACCCCTAACCGTACCGATTTCCTGCCGAACTTATCGCTTACCGCATCCATGGTTTGGTACAGACGCTCCTGTTTGGGGTCGTAGTCAGTCGTTATCTCATCAAACAGGTCAGCCTGCTCCGCAGCCTTGGTGGCACCGCAATCCCAGCCACTGACACCCAGACCTACCAGTCGCACCGGTCGTCCGGCCCATTGTTCGGACTGATAGAGCTCCCATGCCTGTTGAAAGATCTCCTGGTCCGCCGATGTCGGCGTCGCCAGGGTCCGGCTTCGGGTATGGGTCTCGAATCCTTGAAAGCGTATTTTGACCGTCACAATACTCCCCCTGCGGCCCTCCTGGCGGGCGATGTAGCCCACCTCCTGTGCCGCCCAGTGCAGGGTATCGCGCACAATCTCCGGATCGGTGATGTCTTCATTGAAGGTGGTCTCTTTGGAGATTGATTTGCGCTCGCTATCGAGGTGAACTTTGTCCGAGGCGATGCCATGAGCCTGCTCATGGATTTTAGTGCCGGCCAGGCCGCCCAGGTGACGCCTCAATTCCAGCAGGGATAGTCGACGCACATCGGCCACCGTTCGCAGGCCGATACGTTGAAGAACCGGGGCGCTTTTCGCACCCAATCCACGCAGGACGGTCAGGGGTTGGGGATCGAGGAAGGCTTGTACTTGATCCGCCAGTACGATGGTGAGGCCATCAGGTTTCTGGTAGTCGGAGGCAAGCTTGGCGATCAGGCGATTGGGTCCGATACCAACCGATGCGGTCAATCCCACACACTCCAGAATAACCGACTTGGCGCGGCGTCCGATAACCTCGGGGGGGCCGGTCAGGCGCTGCATGCCGGAGATATCCAGGAAGGCCTCGTCCACTGAGACCTTCTCCACAGCCGGGGAGATACTCTCCAGGGCCTGCATGATCTGTCGCGAAACCTCTCCATAACGGGCCATGCTGGGACGCAGATAGACCGTCTCCGGCGGCAATCGACGGACGGCCTCGCTAATCGGCATGGCCGAGTGTACGCCATAGCGCCGGGCCTCATAGGAACAGGTAGCGACCACGCCGCGTTTGCCCGGTTTCGCACCCACGACCAGCGGGCGTCCCTGATACTCAGGGTGGTCTCGTTGCTCGATGGATGCAAAGAATGCATCCAGGTCGATATGCATTATCAGTCGTTGGGCCATATTTTGCAGTATATAAACACGATCTCCATGATCAATCCGAGCTCGTCCTTTTCCGTCATAGTGGGTAAGGAGACAAGTCTTTCTGCATATGATGCGCTTACCGCGCCGACCAGTGCATCCAGGATATCATCATCTGCGAGATCCTTTTTTCTCCAGCTATGGCGTGCTTCGCCTACGATCGTTTGGATGTGGGGAAGATGGCGTTTGAGAAGTGCAAACCGCTCCGATTGACCCGGTGGCTTCTTCTTATTGTGGGCCATTGGTCGGCCGTTATTGAGGGTACAAAAACAGACTTCCGGGTGCATCTCTCTCAATTTTCCGGGTTCGGGCAGTTCACGGATCAGCCGGTCCGCCTCAGCGATCTTTGCTACGATCCCCCAACTCTGTCGCGATAGTCTTCTCCCGGTCACCGAATGGTTGACGGCACTCCCCTCCTGGTAGCTCATACATTCGAGTACCTGACGACAGGGGACAGGGAAGACACTCGATGCCCTTGGACCCAGTAACCTTCTTGCATCACGATCACACTTTCGTTCTTCCTCACCAAACGATTTCAGACCAATCGGTATATCGATCAAGGTGAGATCCGAAGCAGTGATGGTGTTGCGTAGTGCCTGCAGGTGCTCGACCACGCCAAGCCTGAATCGTGCCGAGTCCAAGAGTTGAGCGAAAAACCAGCCTCGGCGACAACCGTCGATGCCGACGACGTTCATCGTTCTGTCCCTGGCGGATGGGCGAAGCGGCAATGCATATGATCAGTATAACCTGCCCTGATCCTACACTTTAAAATCGAATCTCTTGCGCAGCCGTTTTAACGCTATCACCGCGGCTATTGACAAAGGCCTGGTTGCGCCCGGCGTTCTTGGCCGCGTAAAGGGCCTTGTCGGCATGGCCGAGAAGGGTGTTGAGGTCGTCGCCGGGGTGATCGTCCACACAAGCAAGACCGATGCTCACTGTGACCCCGATGCCGACAGGGTTGAGCTTCTCCACTGCCATGCGAAGATCTTCGGCGCGGGCCGGTATTTCAGGACCATGGGCGATGACGACAAATTCCTCGCCGCCAAAACGGGCGGGTAAACCGTCATTGAAGCGGCGGTTCAGTAGTCTGCCCAGCGCCATCAGCACCTTGTCGCCCATCAGGTGGCCATTAGTATCGTTGATGCGCTTGAAGTGGTCCAGATCGATAATCAGTACCCAGCCGTTTTCGATACTGGAGAGAAATC
Organism: Candidatus Thiodiazotropha sp. LNASS1; assembly: GCF_964212655.1. NCBI lineage: Bacteria > Pseudomonadati > Pseudomonadota > Gammaproteobacteria > Chromatiales > Sedimenticolaceae > Candidatus Thiodiazotropha > Candidatus Thiodiazotropha sp. LNASS1. Next base: position 3,591,650 of record NZ_OZ156465.1, read on the forward strand.
GCTGGCCTTCGTCCACCAGATAGCGTCGATTGCGAGTGCCTGTGAGGGCGTCTGTGGTGGCAATCCTCTCCATGTCCACCGTTTGACGAAGCAGGGCGTCATACTGATATTTGACTAGCAACAATGAGCGTATCCGTGCCATGACAACCTCTTCCACCAGGGGTTTGATGACGAAGTCGTTGGCGCCGGCATTGAAGACCTCCACCTGGGTATGCGTCTCATCGTTGCCGGTGGTTACCAGTACCGGCAGTTCCTGCTGAGAGTAGTGCATGCGTACCCGCAGGAAATAGAGCAGATCGCCACCGGTCATTTCACCCTTCAGATGGAAGTCGGTGATTACCAGGTCAAAACCTTTTGCACGTTGAGTCCGGGCGCTTTCAAGCAGGGATTGAGCCTCTTCCACCGAGGTGACGTGCAGGACCTCCATGCCGTGCTGTTCCATTATCTGTCGGGTGACGGTGGCGGCAGTCATGCTGTCCTCGATGTATAGGATGCGACCACAGAGATCGGGGTTCCGTTCCATGAATGATTTGATGAACTGTCCGAAGGCCTTGAAGCCGAGAGCCTTGTCAAAATAATCGGTGACGCCTGCATTAAAACCTTCGTGCAGCAGACGCTGATCGGCATCAGAGGAGACCACGATGACGGGAGTATAGCGATTACGCTTACTGGAGCGGATGCTGCGGCAGAAATCCAAACCGTCCATGTCAGGAAGCAGTAAGGCGGTGGTTATCAATGAATAGCGGTCTTGTTCAATGAGTTCCAGTGCCTTGGTGGCGCTGGCACAGCTGGTGATAATGATCTCAGGCATGGCTATCTGCAGCCGCCGGGTAAGTACTTCGCGAGCGGCACTGGAGCTATCCACCAGCATGATACTGTTGCCCATACTTTTCTCACAATCCTATGATCGGATAGTTACATCATTTTCCTATACCAACCACGGGCGCTTGCAATAATTGTGCAGAATGCGCGGTTGGTAGCCGTCAGGGGAGCAGCGCATGCCTGCTCTGTCCTTGAGTAGAAGCCGTACTTAAATATTTCATTCAGTTTGGGTTAACCCGGCACCCCAGACTTGGAGGAGTGGTGAAGGACGCGGGAATTATAAAGCCGCAGCCCGCCAGCTCCAATCAGGATCCATCTCTTCATCCTATCCTTTGAAGAGTATGGGCAGATCCTGACCTCAGAAAGGATAAATGCCCTGTTTACCCAAGTCCAGTGATAGATCTCCGAATGTTCACTAATCCTCTAATGTACACTGTTCTCCTGCTGGAGCGGGTGCAAATTCACAATGAAATAAAAGTTAACTTCAAACATTATTTCTGCGACTACCCGGGATCGAGATATGCTTGGCGGCAGTTCAGCGAAGTCCATAGTTGATGGGAATGGTGAACTCCCATTGATCACGTTTAAACTCCTCGGGAAAGGGCAATCTGCCGCTGATCTTCTCAACCGCTCGACGAGCGGCCGTATCTAGCAATTTGCTGCCTGAACTCTCGACGATTCGCAAGGCCCCGATGACACCGTCCCGGCGGACGGTAAAACCCACCAACACCTCACCCTCCTGGCGCAGGCGCACGGCCCGACGGGGATAACCTTTGTTGTTTTCGATCGCCTTGCGCAGTGCGGCCTTGTACTCCTCCTCGAGGCGCCGGATCAGGCCCATATCGATGGCAGGTGCGACCGGTAGCGGTGTCTGCTTTAGCGGTTTAATGGGTTGTTCCACTGGCGGTGGTTTGGGCCTGGGCTTCGGTTCAGGCCTGGGCTTGGGTTTCGGTACTGGCTTGGGCGCCGGTATTGGCTTGGGCTTGGGCGGTGGCGGCTCGACCACTTCCGGCTCCGGTTCTGGCTCCACAACAGGCTCTGGTTCCTGGATAGGCTCCGGTTCAGGTTCAGGTTCCGGTTCAGGTTCCGGTTCAGGTTCCGGTTCGGGTGGAGGAGGGGGTGGCTGAAACATCTCAAGGCGCACTGCCAGCCGGGTTTCCGCGGCGCTATCGCTGGGTAGCTGGGCGACGCCGGTCAATACCAGTGCCAGCAGCCCCAAATGGATCATGGCGGAGATGAGGAATGCCGGTGTATGGGTGCTCATCGACTGCCGCGCGCAACGATAGAGAGCGTCTCCAGGTTATTCGCTTTGAGAAGATCAACGACTGTCACGAAACGTTCGAAGCGTACCGACTTGTCCACGTAGAGAACTACCGGAGTTTGTTCATAGAGTGTGCTCAGCTGTTCCCCAAGCGCATCCTTGTCTAGCGCAATCTGATTGAAGAAGATCTGCTCATTGGCGTCGATGGTAATCTCAACGCCCTCTATATCGCTGAGCGTTTCAGCGTGTTCAGCCTCGGGCAGATCGAGGGTGATCTTACCTTGATAGATGAAGGTCGCGGTGGTCAACACAATCGCCAGCAACACCAGCATGATGTCGATGAAAGGGATGACGTTGACAGTGTCGATGCGTTTCATGATCGTTGTAACCGCTTCCAACGTTCAGTGATGACGTCGACCTTACGCAGCAGGGCATTGTAGAAAAGGATCGCCGGAATCGCCACCACCAGTCCCATGGCGGTCGCCTTCAATGCCAGGGCCAGTCCGAGCATGATCGTCGCCGGTTCGATATCACCGCCCTGACCCAGGTCGTAGAAGGTGATCAATATCCCCAGTACCGTGCCGAGCAGGCCGATGTAAGGTGCATTGGCGCCGATGGAGGCAATGGTCGTCAGGTGCGCGGTAAGCGCTATATTGAGGGTGTCTGGGTGGTCATAGTCAGCGAGACTGATTCGGGCGAAGAAGAGGTAGCGTTCGATGACGAACCAGACCATGACGAAGCTCATCAGGCCGAGCAGCCCAAAGATAAAGATATCGAGATATTGTTTTACAAACTCCACAAAGCCTCCGACTGCAATCCCGGAAAAAAACAAGGGCCGAGATCATATTTGGATGATGCCTGATTGTAGACCCTGAGGTCCACTCACCCAAAACCGATCAGTCGGCCCATACCGAGGATATAAACCCTTTTTTCCTGAGTTACGATCCGTTCCCTTGCGAAGGTAGGGGCAGGTTATGAACTCCAAGAAACTCAATCTAACTGAAATATTCTTTATAACTCCCGGCACCTCCATAGGTGTTCGAAACAGGGCCTGTTAACACTCATCCAATCGACCCTAACTGCTTTCACTCAGTAGAACCTGTAACTGAGCCCCGCCCAGAATGCCCGTGGCGAGCCGGGTGAGAGGAAACGAGGATCTTCATAATCGTCACCCAGTACCTCGTCGGCTTCGCCATAGAGGCCGAAGGTTTCGTACTCGGTGTCGAACAGGTTATCCACCTTGGCGAACAATTTGAGATTGGCGGTAGCCACATATTCGCCGCGGATGTTGACCACACTGTAGCCGTCGATCTCCTCATCAAGATTGGCCTCGTCACCACGCAATACGATATCCGAGCTGTACTGGAGATCGGCGCCCAGTGAGAACTTGGATGTCATGCGATAGGTCAGGCCGGCCTTGAGCAGGTTCTCCGGCAGTCCGGGTAGACGGTCACCGGGTTGCACAGCGAGTTCACCATCTATCGCAAAGGGATTGTTGGGACTGGCGATGGTCAGGTTATCCTCGAACGTGGCTTTCAGGCGGGTGTAGCTCAGGAACCAGTCGAGCCGGTTGTCGACCAGGCTGCCATTCAGGCTGAGTTCAATCCCCTGACGTCGGGTTTCGCCTACATTGTCGAAGAATCCCTCATTGGTCAAGGCACCGGCGCTGATGAAAAGGATGTCATCCTCATTGACGGTCTGAAACAACCCGACATGCCACTCCAGCCCCGCCCGGGAGCCCCGGACACCGGCCTCCCAGGTTTTTGCCACGACTTGATCCAACGGCGGATCGGAGAGGAAAGCGTTGGGCAGGCGGCAGGGATCCTCGGGATCGGCACAGGTCAGCTCCATGGCCGTGGGGGCGCGGTTAGATTCACTGTAGCCGGCATACAGGTTGATTCCCTCTCTCAGGTCGTAGGCGAGGCCCACGGCCGGATTGAAGCGAGTGAAGCTGTGATCCCCGTTCAGGGCTGTGCCCAACTGGTCGCGCAGTTTGATCTCGGTCTTGTTCCAGCGGCCGGAGAGGGTCAGAGCGAGCTTTTCGTTATAGGACCATGTATCGGTAAAGTAAAATGAGAGATTCTTGGTTTCGGTCTCCACCTCGGTGAAACTCTCCTCGACGAAGATGCCGCTGCCGATCGCCTTACGGCTGTCGTCGAGGCTGCCGAGTTCCGTATCGGAGGAGAAGTCCACCTCGCTGCGGTCAGCCGCGATGCCCACGATCAATTGGTTTTCCCTGCCCCCCAGGGGTTGCAGAAAGGCTGTCTGCAGGCTCAAACCAAAGGTGTCCTGATCACTCTCGGAGCGGTTCACGGTACCACCCTCGACCTCATCGTCAGCTAGGATAGGATTGCCATCCTGATCGAAGACAAGCTCCTCCTCGTCTTCCTCCTCTTCACAGACGAAGCCTGCGTTTTCGCTCTCCTCGCACTCTTCGAAATCGGAATCGTCACCGTTGAGCGTGTCGATCTGACTGTTGCGATAGTAGACCGCACCCTCCAACACAACCTCGTCACCCAGAAAGCGTTGTCCCCCCAGGCGCAGCAGTGTCGCCTCCTGGTCGGTGATATCGGGACGGGTGAAGATCGTCTCCCGGTCCTCCTCCAGCAGGTCCGCCGGCAGTGCTCCGTTGCCTATCAGGTTGCTGTCGCTCAGGCTTAGGGTCAGGTCGAGGGATCCCGCTTCTCCCTGCCAGGCCAGGTTGCCGAAGAGCTGATTCGATTCCGAAGGGGAGTGGTCACGCCAGCCGTCCTCATCGAAGTAGTTGCCGGTGATGAAGTAACCCAGGTTGTCCTGTCTGCCGCCGATGCTGGCCTGGGCCGTATAACGGCCGAACGAGCCGCCGGTGATCTCAACCTCGGCGCCAGGGTGGGTGAAGCCATTCTTGGTGCGTACCGAGAGGGCGCCACCCAGGGTATTGAGCCCGAACAGGGGATTGGAGCCCGACATCAGGTTGACTCCCGCAATGGCGGACTCGGGAATCACCGACCAATTGACGGTATCGCCGAAGGGTTCATTGATGCGCACGCCATCCATATAGACCGACATGCCCTGGGGCAGTCCGATCAGGGGCGAGGCTACGAAGCCCCGATAGAGCAGATCCGATTGCAGGGGATTGTTCTGCGCCTCGTTTAAAAAGACGCTGCCGAATCGCTGGTTCAGAAACTCGGAGAGATCGAGGCTCTGCAGCTGCCGCAGATCATCGTCAGTGGCGATCTCGGTATGCATCGGCAGACGGGTGCGTTCGATCTCGACCCCGTGCAGCGGGGTGGTGCTGATTACATCGATCGACGGTAAGCGTTCGTCCGCCCACCCTGTCCCGGAGCCCGTCAGGACGAGGGAGGCGGTGAACAGCAACCTATTGTGGTTTGTCTGTCGAAGCGGAACGGCGTACATGGTCGTTTTCTCACTTTTTTGTTGACTGCTTTGAGAGAATTTATATGCCCTTCAGGCCTTGAGTTGAAGAGGAGCTTTTCTCGGGGTTTCGGGAAATTTTCCCGTACCAATTTTGAACAAATTTGAGCAGTGTCACATGTGACACCATTAAACATTGTCAACAAGTTCACGCATTGGATCTGTATTTGGACAAATGTGGGGTGCGGCTTGCCGCACCAAAACGCTAGCATGGACATGGTGCGAGCGTACTTAGGTTTACGGTGCGGCAAGCCGCACCCTTGTATCTCTTCTGATGAATTAACTAGTTCCCACGCTCCAGCGTGGGAACTCATACCGCGTTCTATTGTGTTCCTGGATCTATGCATTCCCACGCGGAGCGTGGGAACGAGCGTGTAACATCGTCAGTTTACGGTGCAGCAAGCCGCACCCTTGTATCTCTTCTGATGAATTGTTTAGCTAGCAATTCATCACACGGTGATAAGACCTGCACCGCACCCTGAGACCACGAGTCTGTTTTGTAGATACAGGCTATCACCGATTCTCTATAAACTGAATGGTATCGGAGTCCCTCCGGCATTACGGAGAGAGGCTGCATGAACAAGGTGAGTGAAGAGAATGAAAGCGATAATTGGCATTGATGTGAGTAAAAATAAGCTGGATTGTCTGTGGTTACGCAGTATCGAACCACGCAAGGTCAAGTCGAAGGTCTTTCCTAATACACCAGCCGGCCATGACCACCTACTCGATTGGTCACAAAAACAGACTGGTCAGCCACTGAGTGGGTTACGCTTTGTCATGGAGGCGACTGGCATCTACCACGAGCGTCTAGCCTACGGTCTGCATGAGCAAGGTGGTGAAGTCGCGGTGCTTAACCCGGCCCAGGTGAGAGATTACGCCAAGGGTATCGCGGTGCACACCAAGACCGACAGAAAGGACTCGCTGGTGTTAGCCTTGTATGGCGCCAAAGAACCCCTGCATCTGTGGAGACCGGAACCGGCAGAGATACGTAAACTCAAAGAGTTACTGTCACGGCTGGAGGCATTGCAAGGCGATATCCAGCGTGAACGCAACCGCCTGGAGAAGGCTTTGTCAGGGATCAGTCATCCAGAGGTTGGGCACTCCATCTCGACCGTGCTCAAAGGCCTGGAGCAAGAACAAAAGCGTCTGGAAGCGATGATCGATGAGCATATCGACACCCACCCCCAGCTGAAAAACGACCAGCAGCTGCTAGAAAGTATCCCAGGCATTGGCCGGACCCTCAGTCGAATCATGATGAGTGTCTACCGTGCCCGGGATTTTGAGCATGCTAGTCAAATGGCCGCCTATCTGGGAGTGGTGCCCATCGAGCATCAATCCGGATCCAGCATCAACAAGCGACCACGACTGTCGAAAGCAGGCAGCGCGAGGATCAGGGCCAAACTCTACATGCCTGCTATCGTGGCCAGTCTACACAACCCGACGGCCAAGGCCTTATACGAGCGGTTGCTCGCGAGAGGAAAATGCAAAATGTCCGCATTAGGAGCCGTTATGCGCAAATTAGTACATCTGTGCTTTGGGGTACTCAAGCACCAGCAAGTTTACTCCCCACAAGCCGCTTTATAGCTACTTGTGGGAGTAAGGGAGAGATGGTATCTACACGTAAAAGTAAGATTTGCGTTTATTAGCGTTCATTTGCGGACCAACCAAAACTATTCGCTGACCGGGTCGATGATCCCATGTCGAATGGCAAGGTGTACCAGTTCTGTGGAGGTCTTTACATTGAGTTTGAGCTTGATCTGGGTGGTGTAGTTGGCCACGGTCTTATAACTCAGCGCCAGTTCGCTGGCGGTCTCTGACGGTGTCTTACCATGGGCCAGGAGGTTGAAAATCTGGAATTCACGGGTGGTCAGGCAATCGAATATCTCACCACCTCCGCCAGCCCGGCGCAGGGCCAGATTCTGTGCCAGTTCATGATCGATGAAGGCCTGGCCCGAGGCCACCGCGCGGATTGCATCGACCATGATCTCGGCGGCGCTGTTCTTGGTGATATAACCCCGCGCACCGGCGGCCAGCGCCTTTTCCACGAAGGCTGTGTCGTCGTGCATGCTGAATACCAGTATGGCCGCTTCGCTGTCACGGGCGATGATACGGCGGGTCGCTTCAAGACCGCCGATGCCGGGTAGCGATAGATCCATCACCACCACATTCGGAAGTAGCTCGGCGAAACGCTGACAGGCTTCTTCACCCCGCTCCGCTTCGGCGACGACCTTGATGTCGGGTATGCCGTCGAGCAGGGTGCGGTAGCCTGCCCGCACCACAGCGTGGTCGTCGACCAACAGTACCCGGATTGGATTCATCTGCAATTGCCTCTGTCAGCCGGTCTTCTGGGTGAAGGGTAGATGGATATCAATTGATACACCCTGATCAGGTTCACTGGCAAGGGAGATTTTCCCATTCAGTGCCTCGACCCGCTCACGCATACCCAGCAATCCCATGCCCTTGTGTTTGCTGCTTTGGTCGAAGCCATGTCCATCGTCCCGTATATACAAAGCAATCAAATCTTCTGCATTCCGTTCGAGTCGAATCTCGATCTTTTCCGCGGCGGCATGCTTGGCCACATTGGTCAGTGCCTCCTGCACGATGCGATAAAGGGTGATCGCCGTATCCTCGTCTACCCCATCGAAGTTGTCGCTGATTGTGAGGGCGCAGAAACACTCCTCCTGGCGGTCGTTCCAGCCGTCCACCAACCGCTCGATTGCCGTTACCATCCCCAGCTCCTCCAGAGCTACCGGTCGCAGGCGGTTCATCATGTCCCGTACCACGCTATACATATGGTTGCAGACACCAATGATGGCATTGGCACTCTCCGGTTTTCCGTCGGCTTGCAGCTTGA